>NZ_JAIMIG010000004.1:0-607818 GCF_019795975.1 Pantoea sp. DY-17
TCTGATAAATTGTTAAAGAGCGTTGCGAACAGCGGCTGAACCGTCTGTCGCGAGGTGGCGTATACTACGCTACTCTCCTTCGGAGTCAAACACTTTTTTCAGCGTTTTCATCCGGCGGGATGAATTTTTTCACTCCCTGCCGAGCCGTCTGCGTTGCCGCTTTGCCGTCTCAGTGGTGGCGCATTATAGGGAGTTCATTTCAGCTGACAAGTGCTAATTTGAAGTTTTCGCGCGACCGCTCACTTTCCAGGCTATACGTTGCAAAAAGCAGCTAATTCTTGCAAAAAGGCCAAAAAAAACGGGCCCGCAGGCCCGTTTTAATCGGAAGGGATCACTGATGAGCAACAATCACATCGTCTTTTACATCCATTTCAATGGTTTTACCCGGAACCAGGGCACCAGAAAGAATCTGCTGAGCCAGCGGGTTTTCAATCTGCTGCTGAATAGCACGTTTCAATGGACGCGCACCATACACCGGGTCGTAGCCATTCTCGCCGAGCAGTTTGAGCGCCTCATCGGAGATGTGCAGCTGATAGCCACGCTCCTCAAGACGTTTATACAAACGTTGCAGCTGAATCTGCGCAATTGAAGCAATGTGTTTTTCGCCCAATGGGTGGAACACCACCATGTCATCGATACGGTTGATAAATTCTGGGCGGAAATGCTGCCCCACAACCGTCATCACCACCTCTTTCATCTCCGCATAATCCAGAGAACCGAAACGTTCCTGAATAAGATCGGAGCCAAGGTTCGAGGTCATAATCACCACGGTATTGCGAAAATCGACCGTACGGCCCTGTCCATCGGTTAAGCGACCATCATCCAGCACCTGCAACAGAATGTTGAACACATCAGGATGCGCCTTCTCCACTTCATCCAGCAGAATCACCGAATAAGGTCGACGACGTACCGCTTCGGTCAGATAACCACCCTCTTCGTAGCCGACATATCCCGGAGGTGCACCCACCAGCCGCGACACCGAGTGTTTTTCCATAAACTCGGACATATCAATACGCACCATCGCGTCATCGCTATCGAACAGGAAGCTGGCCAGCGCTTTACACAATTCGGTTTTCCCTACTCCCGTTGGTCCGAGGAACAGGAAGGAACCAATTGGACGATTCGGATCGGACAAGCCGGCACGACTACGACGAATCGCATTCGAAACCGCTTCTACCGCTTCGTTCTGGCCAATGACGCGTGAATGCAAATCCTGCTCCATACGCAGCAACTTGTCGCGCTCGCCTTCCATCATGCGTGCGACAGGAATTCCGGTCCAACGCGCCAGTACATCGGCGATCTCCACATCCGTTACGCGATTACGTAACAGCTTCATGGTTTTACCTTCAGACTGCGTAGCGATGGCTAACTGTTTCTCCAGCTCCGGAATTTTACCGTACTGCAGCTCAGACATCTGACCCAGGTCACCAACGCGACGCGCTTGCTCCATCGTCAGGCGCGCTTGCTCCAGCTCTGCTTTAATGTTTTGCGTGCCGGTTAATGAGGCTTTTTCCGCTTTCCACTCCTCTTCCAGCTCAGCATATTCACGCTCTTTCTGGTCAAGTTCACTTTCCAGCATTTCCAGACGCTTCACGCTGGCGTCATCAGACTCTTTCTTCAGCGCCTGCTGCTCAAGTTTCAACTGGATGATGCGGCGCTCAAGGCGATCAAGGGATTCAGGCTTCGAATCCATCTGTAAACGAATGCTTGAGGCCGCTTCGTCTATCAGGTCGATGGCCTTATCCGGCAGCTGACGATCGGAGATGTAACGATGCGACAACGTCGCCGCAGCCACAATCGCCGGATCGGTGATCTGCACATGATGGTGCAGCTCATAGCGTTCTTTCAGTCCGCGCAGAATGGCAATGGTATCTTCGACACTCGGCTCAGCAACGAAGACTTTCTGGAAACGACGTTCCAGCGCCGCATCTTTCTCTATGAACTGACGATACTCATGCAACGTAGTTGCGCCGACACAGTGCAACTCACCACGCGCCAATGCGGGTTTCAGCATGTTGCCGGCATCCATGGCGCCATCGGCTTTACCTGCGCCCACCATGGTATGCAGTTCGTCGATAAACAGAATGACGTTGCCTTCCTGCTTCGCCAAATCGCTAAGCACGCCTTTGAGGCGCTCTTCAAATTCACCGCGATATTTGGCGCCCGCCACCAGCGAACCCATATCCAGAGCCAGCACGCGACGGCCTTTCAGCCCTTCCGGTACTTCGCCATTGATGATGCGCTGCGCTAAACCTTCGGCAATAGCCGTTTTACCGACGCCGGGTTCACCAATCAGCACCGGGTTATTTTTGGTACGACGCTGCAACACCTGAATGGTGCGGCGAATTTCTTCATCACGACCGATAACCGGATCAAGCTTGCCGAGTTCGGCACGCTCTGTAAGGTCGATGGTGTATTTTTTTAATGCCTGACGCTGATCTTCAGCCCCTTGATCGTTCACGCTGTCTCCTCCCCGTATTTGCTCGATGGCCGCAGAGAGTTTTTCCGGAGTCGCGCCAGCTGATTTCAATAGATCAGCTAGCGAGCCACGTGAATCAAGGGCCGCCAATACAAATAATTCAGATGATATAAAGTTGTCGCCGCGCTTTTGCGCCAGCTTGTCGCACAGGTTAAGTACCCGAATCAGATCGGCAGATGGCTGCACATCGCCATCGGTACCTTCAACCTGAGGTAGTCGATTAATCGCTTGTTCAATGCTGGTACGCAGGCCAGCCACGTCGGCACCCGCTGCGCTGAGCAACGGACGCACCGATCCGCCTTCCTGGTTGAGCAATGCGCTCATCAAATGAAGGGGTTCAATGAATTGATTGTCATGTCCCAGAGCAAGGGACTGTGCATCGGCAAGTGCCAGTTGAAATTTATTAGTAAGACGATCCAGACGCATAATTCCTCCCATTACAGGTCAAAATGCTACTGGAGATTAAATGAGGTCATCCCTCAAATTTTTCAAGGTTAATGACCTGAGTTGTGAGCAAAAAATACGCTAACTGGACCGTCTTGTGGCGTAAGGTTATCTCAGCCAAATCAAAGTTGCCATACGCCCGGTGATTCCGTCGCGTCGGTAGGAGAAAAAATCATCGCGCTCATGGAAGGTACATCGCGTTGAACCGCTGATGGAATGCACGCCGGCGGCCTGCAGACGCTGACGCGCCAGTAGCCAGATATCGGCGAAGTATTTGTTACCCGCCGGACGGAAAGCCGCTTCCGCTTGTAAATCATGCGCCATGAATGCCGTTCTGACTTCCGGCCCAACTTCAAATGCCTGCGGCCCAATTGCCGGACCAAGCCATGCATGAATGTCATTTGGCGCGCAGTGAAACTGCGACAACGTCTGTTCCAGCACGCCATTACAGAGTCCACGCCAACCGGCATGTGCTGCCGCGACTTCACTGCCATCCTTGCTGCAGAACAGCACCGGTAAACAATCCGCCGTCATCACTGCGCAAACAACCCCGCTTTCACGCGTGATTGCGGCATCAGCGCGTGGCAGCGGATCGCTGGCGGGTAAACGCGCAACCACTTGGCCATGGATCTGATCCAGCCATTGCGGCATTGCAGGTAGCGCCTGTTGTTCAACTAAGCGTTGACGATTCTGAGCAACATGCGCCTCAGCGTCGCCAACATGCCCACCAAGATTCAACGAATCCCATGGAGCAGCGCTGACGCCGCCGTAACGCGTGGTGGAACATGCCCGAACATGCTGCGGCGCAGGCCAATCCGGGATGATCCATTCACTCATAGCCAATCCATCTGATCGCGGAATTCAAGGGTATCGGCTTTCAGCGCATCTATTAAATCGACCATATCCTGCGGCAACGGCGCATGCCATTCCATCTCAATACCGGTGATTGGGTGATAGAGACGTAACATCGTGGCATGCAGCGCCTGGCGATCAAAACCCCGTAGCGTAGTGATGAAAGCTTCAGATGCCCCTTTTGGCGGGCGTGGACGGCCACCGTACAGCGGATCGCCCACCAGCGGATGGTTAATATGCGCCATATGCACACGGATCTGATGGGTACGACCGGTTTCGAGACGCAAACGTAAACGCGTATGGGCACGAAAATGCTCCATGATGCGATAGTGCGTGGTTGCCGGTTTACCCATCGGGTGCACCGCCATGTGCGTACGTTTGGTTGAGTGGCGCGCCATGGGCTGATCCACCGTACCGCCCGCAGTCATGGTGCCAATAGCCACCGCTTCATATTCACGCGTGATTTCGCGCAGCTGCAGCGTTTCAACCAGGTGCGTTTGCGCAGGAACGGTTTTCGCGACCACCATCAAACCGGTGGTATCTTTATCCAGACGATGAACAATACCTGCACGAGGTACATCAACGATCGGTGGATAGTGATAAAGCAGTGCGTTAAGCACTGTGCCATCAGGATTACCGGCGCCGGGATGTACCACCAAACCGCGAGGTTTGTTGATGACCAGAATGTCGTCATCTTCATAGACGATATTCAGTGGGATATTTTGCGCTTCCCAGCGTTGCTCTTCTTCGATCTCAGCATCAATGGAGACATGCTCACCGCCAAAAACTTTTTCTTTTGGTTTATCGATGATAGTGCCGTTGACGCTGACTCGGCGCTCAAGAATCCATTCTTTTATGCGAGAACGTGAATAATCAGGGAACAATTCTGCCAAAGTCTGATCTAAGCGTTGTCCAAGCTGTGCTTCGGACACCGTTGCGGTGAGTTGAACTTGTTGTGCCATATACAGCTTCTTCGTTAACGTTGGGTTTTCACGGCGATGCCGTTTAATATAATGTGCTATCGTACCTGGTCATAACTGGGAGCTATACGGACAGCTTCTGCTACAACACTTTGAGGATAATCATTTCGTCATGACGCGTATGAAACATCTGGTGGCTGCTGCCACACTGAGCCTGAGCCTGGCGCTTGTGGGTTGTTCTGGCTCATCAGATCCAGTCCCGGACAGCCCGCCGTCTGAAATTTACGCCACGGCCCAGCAAAAGCTGCAGGACGGTAACTTTAAAGCGGCGATTAAGCAACTGGAAGCACTGGATAACCGCTATCCGTTTGGTCCTTACTCGCAGCAAGTACAGCTGGATTTGATCTACGCGTATTACAAAAATGCCGATCTGCCACTGGCGCAAGCCGCTATTTCTCGCTTTATGCGTCTGAATCCAACCCATCCGAATATCGACTATGTCATCTATATGAAAGGTCTGACGGATATGGCGCTGGACGATTCTGCACTGCAGGGCTTCTTCGGTATCGATCGTTCCGATCGTGATCCGACGCACGCTCGTGATGCTTTCCGTGACTTCTCGCAATTACTGCGCGGTTATCCAAACAGCCAATATGCTGCGGATGCGCAGAAACGTTTGGCATTCCTGAAAGAGCGCCTGGCGAAGTATGAACTCTCGGTGGCGCAATTCTATACCAAGCGCGGTGCCTATGTCGCTGTTGTTAACCGCGTGGAAACAATGATGAAGGATTATCCAGATACTGAGGCGACCCATGAAGCGTTGCCGTTGATGGAGAATGCTTACCGCCAGCTGCAGTTGACGGCTGAAGCCGACAAAGTGGCAAAAATCATTGCGGCAAATAATCAGTCCTGATTATTACACCCACAAAAAAGCAGCCCATGAGGCTGCTTTTTTATGTCACTTTGTGGATAATTCAGCAGTTTTACGGATTTATCGCTGCAGTTATCCAGTCAATCATGCGCCCTTCCCCAGTCGTCTTCAAGTATTTCCCGCCACTTTCCCGGCCTTTCTCACAATTAAGCGGCATTGACAAAAAGTGACATTTCAATGTGATTTAGATCACACATTTTCTTAATTTCCGCGGTATGCTGGACCTACCCACACGGAAATGACAGAGAGGTTTAACTATGATTCTGAACATTACCAGCAAACAAATGGAAATCACCGAGGCCATCCGTAACCACGTTGAAGAGCGTCTCGCCAAGCTGGAAAAATGGCAAACACATCTGATAAACCCTCACATTGTGTTATCGAAAGAGCCGAAGGAATTTGTGGCTGATGCCACCATTAATACGCCTAACGGAACGCTGGTTGCCAGCGCGAAACATGATGATATGTATACGGCCATCAATGACTTGATTGCCAAGCTGGAGCGACAACTCAATAAAGCGCAACACAAACCCGAAGCCCGTCGCGCCAACAGCAGTGTGAAAGATTTTCTTCCTACGGAATAAGCAAACATCTTTAGTAACGCGCCTCCGGGCGCGTTTTTTATTGACAGCTTTAAATCACTGCGGTTACTCTCAAGCCACTTTATTTATGGAAACAATCATGAAACATCTGCCGTTCTTCTTCGCATTCTTTTTTACCTTCCCCTGATTGGGAGGCGATTCGTCATGTGAAAATGAATGCGAAGACGAACAACAAAGCCTCCCAAATGGGAGGCTTTTTTTATTGGACATTTTACAGGTGAGCCCTATGAATCCCGAAAATCCGCTGCTGGCATTACGCGATAAAATCAGCGTCGTTGATGAAAAACTCTTAGCGCTTTTGTCGGAGCGTCGCACACTGGCCGTTGAAGTTGCGCAGGCCAAACTGGCAACGCATCGCCCAATTCGCGACGTTGAGCGTGAGCGCGCTCTGCTGGAAAACCTGATTTCACTGGGTAAAAAGCATCAGCTTGATGCGCATTACATTACCCGCCTGTTCCAGTTGGTGATTGAAGATTCAGTTCTTACCCAGCAAGCCTTGTTGCAAAAGAATCTCAACCATCCACATGCTCACGCGCCGCGCATTGCCTTCCTCGGTCCGAAAGGTTCCTACTCACATCTTGCGGCGCGCAAATACGCCACCCGACATTTTGATTCAATGGTTGAGATCGGTTGCCTGAAATTTCATGACATCATCCATCAGGTGGAAAGTGGACAAGCGGACTACGCGGTGATGCCGATTGAAAATACCAGCTCTGGTTCGATCAACGACGTTTACGATCTGCTTCAGCAAACCACGCTATCGATTGTGGGTGAGCTGACCATTCCAATTGAGCACTGTGTGCTGGTCAACGGCAGCACCGATTTGCAGCAGATCGAAACGGTATATAGCCATCCACAGCCATTCCAGCAGTGCAGCCAGTTCATTAATCGTTTCCCGCAGTGGAAAATCGAATACACCGAAAGCACCGCTGCAGCGATGGAGAAAGTGGCAGCGATGAATTCACCAAAGGTTGCCGCATTGGGTAGCGAAGCGGGCGGTGAGCTGTATGGATTGCAGGTGCTGGAGCGCAATCTGGCCAATCAACAGCAGAACCACACGCGCTTCATCGTGCTGGCACGTAAAGCGATTGAAGTTTCGGGTCAGGTTCCAGCGAAAACAACATTGATCATGGCAACGGGTCAACAAGCAGGCGCATTGGTGGAAGCGCTGATGGTATTACGTAACCACGGCCTCATCATGAGCAAACTGGAAAACCGTCCCATCAACGGCAATCCGTGGGAAGAGATGTTTTATATTGATGTGCAGGGCAATCTGCAGTCAGAAAATATGCAGTTGGCGTTAACCGAGTTGAGCGGCTTAACCCGTTCATTAAAAGTTCTTGGCTGCTATCCAGGCGAGAATGTGGTTCCGGTTGAGCCGCGCCTCTAAGCAAAAAGGCATCCTCACGGATGCCTTTTGTTTTTTACTGCCGGCTATCGTTCGCCGATCGCAGCATGCTTCTGCTTTCGACCAGGAAGCGTTTCGCGTAATCACCAAACCAGTGTTCGACGCGCTCAAAGCTATCGATAAAAGCTTGCTTATCGCCCTGCTCGAGCAGTTTGATCGCATCGCCAAATCGCTGGTAATAACGTTTAATCAGCGCCAGATTACTCTCCGAGGACATGATGATGTCCGCGTAAAGCTGCGGATCCTGCGCAAACAGACGTCCAACCATTGCCAGTTCAAGGCGGTATATCGGTGAAGATAGCGCCAGCAGCTGATCCAGATTAACGTTCTCTTCCGCCAGATGTAGACCGTAAGCGAAAGTCGCAAAGTGACGCAGTGCCTGAATAAACGCCATATTCTGGTCGTGCTCAACGGCACTGATACGATGCAACCGCGCGCCCCAAACCTGAATCTGCTCAAGGAACCACTGATAAGCTTCCGGCTGACGGCCATCACACCAAACCACAACCTGCTTTGCCAGGCTGCCGCTGTCCGGACCAAACATCGGATGCAAGCCCAGAACCGGTCCGGTGTGCGCGGCCAGCATCGCCTGCAGCGGGCGATTCTTCACCGAAGCCAGATCGACCAGAATGCAGTCTTCTGGCAATTTCGGCAGCTCACCGATGATTTGCTCGGTCAGATGAATTGGCACACTGATGATCACCATGCCCGCATCTTTCAGCAGCTCGTCAGAGCGTTCCCAATCGCCTTTATCCAGAATGCGGACCTGATAGCCAGAAAGCGTCAGCATCTTTTCAAACAGACGCCCCATCTGGCCGCGGCCACCTACAATCACTACCGGACGCAATGTCGGACAGAGCGTTTTGAAGCCTTTGTCATTTTCATGCGCATAGGATTCACGCATCAAACGACGCAATACATCTTCAATCAAGTCCGGCGACACGCCGAGCGCTTCAGCTTCCTGGCGGCGTGAAGCCAGCATGCTGGCCTCACGCTCAGGAACATAGATCGGCAAACCGTAGCGGCTTTTAACTTCCCCTACTTCGGCTACCAGCTCCAGTCGTTTTGCCAGTAACCCAAGCAGTGCTTTATCTACTTCATCGATTTGATCGCGTAGCGCGGTCAGTTCAGCCACCATGACTCATTACACCTCGTGTGACAGACGCGCCGACAGCACTCCCTGCAGATCCTGATGGATTTCACGCAGCAATGTTTCAGTGGTTTCCCAGTTGATGCAGGCATCAGTGACGGACACACCGTATTTCATTTCGCTACGTGGCTGTTCAGAAGACTGGTTGCCTTCATGAATGTTGCTTTCCAACATCAGGCCAATGATGGAACGGTTTCCATCTTTAATCTGCGCAATAGCCGATTCGGCTACGCCAGGCTGGCGACGATAGTCTTTGTTAGAATTACCATGGCTGCAATCTATCATTAAGGCCGGACGCAGTCCCGCTTTCAGCATCTCTTTTTCACACTGAGCGACATCTTCTGGACCGTAGTTTGGTGCTTTACCGCCGCGCAGAATCACATGCCCATCTGGGTTGCCCTGCGTTTGCAGCAAGCAAACCTGGCCGGCCTGATTGATGCCAACAAAACGGTGCGGCATTGCGGCGGCGCGCATGGCGTTAATCGCGGTGCCCAGGCTGCCATCCGTACCATTTTTAAAACCAACCGGCATGGAAAGGCCTGAAGCCATTTCACGGTGGGTTTGTGATTCAGTGGTACGCGCACCAATCGCTGACCAGCTAAACAGATCGCCAAGATATTGCGGGCTATTCGGATCCAGCGCTTCGGTCGCCAGCGGTAAACCCATCTCAACGAGATTAACCAGCAGTTGACGCGCGATATGCAGGCCAGCTTCCATATCAAACGAGTTGTTCATGTAAGGATCGTTGATTAACCCCTTCCAGCCGACGGTGGTTCGAGGTTTTTCAAAATAAACGCGCATAACGATGTACAGCTGATCCTTCAACTGTGCAGAGAGAGATTGCAACTGACGGGCATAGGCAAGTGCGGCTTCAGTATCGTGAATCGAACAAGGACCACAAACCACCAACAGACGCGGATCGCGGCCCGCAATAATATCAGCAATGGTTTGGCGAGAAGACGCAATTTGCGTTTCCTGCGCCGCAGTGAGCGGGAATTTGGCTTTCAGCTCTTGCGGGGTAATCAAAATTTGTTCGTCGGCGATATGCACATTGTTCAGCGCGTCTTTTTGCATGATTGCGATCCTTTTCACTCGTTTATGCGGTTTGGGATCCTCACTGAGGATGGCGCTTACTTTATCACACCCTGTACAGGTTGCAATCCACCCATGTACACATTTATTACCACATCAAATAAAAAACACAGGTGATATTAAAATAACCATTAAAATCAAACACATAATTGAATTGACGGTAGAGTGAAAGTGTAAACTAAAGGTTACATTCAATTATGTTCTGATGATGCTCTCAACTAAAAGTTTGGTATAACATTTTGATTTTCATTGTTTTCAGGAAACACATACTGTCCACCTTAAGAATGATCCTGCGCCCTTATACGCCCATAAAAAAAGGGGCTGGCCAAATGGCCAACCCCTTGTTTGCTATTAACTTTGAGAAGTCGCTTACGCGCCAAGACGCTCTTTGATACGAGCTGACTTACCGGTACGCTCACGCAGGTAATACAGTTTGGCTTTACGCACAGCACCACGACGTTTAACAGCAATGCTGTCAATTACTGGAGAGTGAGTCTGGAAGACGCGCTCAACACCTTCGCCGTTAGAAATCTTACGAACAGTGAATGCAGAATGCAGACCGCGGTTACGAATAGCGATAACCACGCCCTCGAATGCCTGCAGACGCTTCTTAGAACCTTCAACGACCCATACTTTCACTTCCACGGAATCACCCGGACGGAATGAAGGTACGTCCTGCTTCATCTGCTCTTGTTCAAGTTGCTTGATAATGTTGCTCATAATTAAATCTCTTATCCTGGGTAAACTGATAGTGAGGGAAGATTACTCTCCCGCCTCATCGTTTTGTTGCTGCTGATGTTCACGCTGGAACTCATTTAGCAACCGTGCTTGCTCTTCAGTCAGAGCCAGGTTTTCCAGAAGTTCAGGTCTTCTTAGCCAGGTACGGCCTAACGACTGTTTCAGGCGCCAGCGGCGAATATCGGCATGGTTGCCCGACAGTAAAACTGGCGGAACTTCCATCCCTTCTAACACTTCAGGTCGGGTGTAGTGCGGGCAATCCAGCAAACCATCCGAGAACGAATCCTCATCGGCTGACGCCTGTTTTCCCAGTACGCCGGGAATAAACCGCGCGACCGAGTCTATCAACGTCATGGCTGGCAGCTCACCGCCACTGAGCACGTAATCACCGATTGACCATTCTTCATCAATCTCAGTGTGAATCACGCGCTCATCTATCCCTTCGTAGCGACCACACACCAGAATCAACTTCTGATGGGTCGCCAGTTCGCAAACGCCCTGTTGGTCCAGTTTGCGTCCCTGAGGTGAAAGATAAATCACCTTAGCACCTTCTCCCGCCGCTGCTTTCGCTGCGGAGATGGCGTCCCGTAAGGGTTGCACCATCATCAACATTCCCGGTCCGCCGCCGTAAGGACGATCGTCCACGGTACGGTGCCGGTCATGCGTGAAGTCACGAGGACTCCAGCTTTGAATGTCGAGCAGGCCATTTTTTACTGCCCGGCCAGTTACCCCGTACTCGGTAATAGCGCGAAACATCTCTGGAAACAGGCTAATAACACCAATCCACATCGCGTTCGCCGTTACGTTACCGGATTGTCCGGAGATCAAAAACCAGGATCCCAATCTACTTCAATAAGGCCAGTAGAGAGATCGACTTTCTTGATAACCTGTTCATCAAGAAACGGGATTAACCGCTCTTGCGCACCGAATGCATCCTTCAGGTTTGCCTTAACGACGAGAACGTCGTTCGATCCGGTTTCCATCAAATCAATGACTTTGCCCATCTCGTAGCCTTCGAGGTTCACTACTTTCATTCCCATAAGGTCTTTCCAGTAGTAATCGCCTGCTTCCAGCGCTGGCAGCTGCGTGGAGTCGACCGTAATTTCGCAATTGGTCAACTGTGCCGCAGCGTCCCGATCGTCAATGCCTTTGACTTTGATGATCAGGTCCTGATTGTGGTGCTTCCAGCCCTCGAGTTCGACCTGCTGCCATTTACCGGCGCGCTGGATGAACCAAGGTTGGTAGTCGAAGATGCTTTCAGCGTCTTCAGTGGAGGAAAACACTTTGAGCCAACCCCGAATTCCGTAAGCCGCGCCCATTTTTCCCAATACAATCGGGTTAACGGGAGGCTGCCCGGCAGGTTTAATGCTCATGCTCACCACCGTGACAGATTAAGCTGCTTTCTTTGCTTCTTTGATCAGCGCGTTAACGCGATCAGAAAGCGTTGCGCCCTGGCCAACCCAGTGCTCAATACGGTCCAGATCCAGACGCAGACCTTCAGCCTGACCAGAAGCGATCGGGTTGAAGAAACCTACGCGCTCGATGAAACGACCGTTACGAGCATTGCGGCTGTCAGTGACGACGACCTGATAGAACGGACGCTTTTTAGCGCCGTGACGTGCCAAACGAATTGTTACCATAACATCCTCATTAGTTAATAAAGCGCTCGGGCCCCATCGAGGAACGGGGCCCGAGCGCGATATAAAAAGCCCGAAAATTTTACTCATTTTGGCGCAAAAAGCAACCTAAGCGTGCCAAATTTCCGGCTTTATGACGGCCGCCTTAGCGACCAGGGAATCCAGGCGGCATCATACCTTTCATGCCACGCATCATTTTGGCCATGCCGCCTTTCTTCATTTTCTTCATCATGCGCTGCATATCATCGAACTGTTTCAGCAGTCGATTGACATCTTGCACCTGCATGCCTGAGCCCAACGCAATACGACGTTTGCGCGACCCCTTGATAATTTCTGGCTTCTCACGCTCTTTACGCGTCATCGAATTGATGATGGCTTCCATGCGGACCAGCACTTTATCATCCATCTGCGATTTCACGTTGTCAGGCAGTTGCCCCATGCCCGGCAGTTTGCCCATCAGGCTCGCCATGCCGCCCATGTTACGCATCTGCTTCAACTGCTCAAGGAAGTCGTTGAGATCAAAACCGTCGCCGGTTTTCAGTTTCTTCGCCAGTTTCTCCGCCTGATCGCGGTCAACTTTGCTTTCGATATCTTCGATCAGCGACAGAACATCGCCCATGCCGAGAATGCGCGACGCAATACGCTCTGGATAGAAAGCTTCCAGCGCTTCGGTCTTCTCGCCCATCCCCATAAATTTGATTGGCTTGCCGGTAATGTGACGAATCGACAGCGCCGCACCACCGCGCGCATCACCATCGACTTTAGTCAGGATCACACCGGTCAGCGGCAGCGCTTCGTTGAAGGCTTTCGCAGTGTTGGCGGCATCCTGACCGGTCATGGCATCGACCACAAACAGGGTTTCCACCGGATTTATCGCGGCGTGTACCTGTTTGATTTCGTCCATCATCGCTTCATCGACGTGTAAACGACCGGCGGTATCCACCAGCAGCACATCGTAGAATTGCACTTTGGCTTGTTTTAGCGCGTTCTGAACAATATCGACCGGCTTTTGACTCAGATCGGACGGACAGAAATCCACGCCGACCTGGCCAGCCAGGGTTTCCAGCTGTTTGATCGCCGCAGGGCGATAAACGTCAGCAGAAACTACCAGCACTTTCTTCTTATGCTTCTCGCGCAAGAATTTACCCAGTTTCGCCACGCTAGTGGTTTTACCAGCACCTTGCAAACCTGCCATCAGCACCACGGCTGGCGGCTGAGCATTCAGATTGAGCGCATTATTTTCAGCGCCCATCGCCGCAACCAGTTCGTTGCGCACGATTTTGATGAACTCCTGGCCTGGCGTCAGGCTTTTGTTCACATCGTGGCCAACGGCGGCCTCTTTCACGCGATTAATAAATTCACGCACTACCGGCAGCGCAACGTCAGCTTCCAGCAGCGCCATGCGGACTTCACGCAGCGTGTCTTTGATGTTGTCTTCAGTCAGCCTTCCGCGGCCGCTGATATTGCGCAGGGTTTGCGACAAACGATCGGTTAAATTATCAAACATGCTCTCTCACTTAGAACCGTAGCGAGGCCGCCATAGGCGACACAATGCGGCGGATTATAACACGAAGACGAAGCGATCTCTGCAATTGACCGTCAGATCGTTTGGAGCCTGCTGCCGCTGGCGCTATACTGCTTTTTTCCTTATCTGACCGATACCTGAAAGGATCTATGTTCGTTTTCGCGATCGTGGCGCTGTTCGCCTACTCCCTCAGCCTTGCATTGATCATTCCCAGCCTGCTTAAACGCAACGGTGGCTGGCGTCGTTTTGCTGTGCTTTCTGCCTGCGTGGCGCTGATTGCGCACGCCGTTGCTCTGCAGCAGCGCATTTTTGCTGTTGATAATGGGCAAAACCTCAGCCTGCTTAATATCGGCTCGCTGGTTAGCCTGCTGATCTGCGCCATCATGACAATTGTCGCCTCGCGCAATCGTGGCTGGCTGCTGCTGCCGATTGTTTACAGCTTTGCATTGATTAATCTGGCCTTTGCCACCTTTGTGCCCAATGCCTTTATTACGCATCTGGAAACCACGCCAGGCATGATGGTTCACATCGGTCTGTCGCTGTTTGCCTATGCCACGCTGATCATCGCGGCACTGTATGCGCTGCAGCTGGCGTGGATTGATTACCAGTTGAAAAATAAGAAACTGGCTTTCACTCAGGATATGCCGCCGCTGCTCAGCATTGAGCGCAAAATGTTCCACATCACGCAGATTGGCGTTGTGCTGTTGACGCTGGTGCTGTGCACCGGTTTGCTCTTCATGCATAACCTGTTTAGCGCTGAGAATGTGGATAAAGCTGTTCTCTCCATCATTGCCTGGTTTGTCTACATCGTTCTGCTTTGGGGACACTATCGTGAAGGCTGGCGCGGACGCCGCGTCGTGTGGTTTAACTGTGGCGGCGCATTGCTGCTAACCATGGCCTACTTCGGCAGTCGCGTGCTTCAGCACCTGCTCACCTCTCACTAAGGATTTTGTGTTGGAACACGTTTCAACCACCACGCTGATCATTACGCTGGTCATCATGGTGCTGGTCTCTGCCTATTTCTCCGGTTCAGAGACCGGCATGATGACGCTTAATCGCTACAAACTGCGCCATAAAGCCAAAAGCGGCAATCGCGGCGCGCGTCGGGTAGAAAAACTTCTGCGTCGTCCCGACCGCCTGATCAGCCTGGTTTTAATTGGCAACAACCTCGTTAATATTCTCGCCTCCGCACTCGGCACCATTGTCGGTATGCGCCTGTATGGTGATGCTGGCGTAGCGATTGCTACCGGCATTCTGACTTTTGTCGTGCTGGTATTTGCCGAGGTGCTGCCGAAAACGGTCGCGGCGCTCTATCCAGAAAAAGTGGCCTATCCCAGCAGCGTGTTACTGGCTCCGCTGCAGTATGTGATGCTGCCGCTGGTGTGGCTGCTGAATACCATAACCCGCATTCTGATGCGCATGGTGGGCATTAAAACCGACGGTTCCATCAGTTCGGCGTTAAGCAAAGAAGAGTTGCGCACCATTGTGCATGAGTCGCGCTCGCTGATGTCGCGGCGTAATCAGGACATGCTGCTGTCAGTGCTTGATCTGGAGAAAGTCAGCGTGGATGACATCATGGTGCCGCGCAATGAGATCGTCGGCATCAACGTCAATGATGACTGGAAATCGATTGAGCGCCAGCTGAGTCATTCGCCGCATGGGCGTATCGTCCTGTTCCGTGACTCGCTGGATGACTGTGTTGGTATGCTGCGCGTGCGTGAAGCCTGGCGCATGATGACCGAGAAAAAAGAGTTCAACAAAGATCGCCTGCTGCGTGCTGCTGATGAGATTTACTATGTACCGGAAGGCACGCCGCTTAACGTGCAGCTGGTTAAATTTCAGCGCAACAAAAAGAAAGTCGGCATGGTGGTTGATGAATATGGCGATGTTAAAGGCTTAGTGACGATCGAAGATATTCTGGAAGAAATCGTCGGCGATTTCACCACCTCCATGTCGCCGTCGCTGGCCGAAGAAGTCATGCCGCAAAATGATGGTTCGGTATTGATTGAAGGCAGCGCCAATGTGCGTGAAATCAACAAAGCTTTTAACTGGACGCTGCCGGAAGAGGATGCGCGCACCATTAACGGCATGCTTCTGGAAGCACTGGAAGAGATTCCGCTGGTCGATACCCGCGTTACGATTGGCGCCTACGATATTGATATCCTCGATGTGCAGGACAACATGGTGAAGCAGGTGCGCATTACGCCGCACCACGCACTGAAATCCTCCATCGGCTCCTGAAGCCTGCAAACAAAAACGCCGCGATAATCGCGGCGTTTTTCATGGTGTCTCAACTAGATGTGCAGCTCTTTCAGCTTTTCCGCTGGCAGCTTCAAATCTTCGTTGCGGTTCACGCCGATGTCGTGAGCCAGCACATTGCGCGCGATCTGCTGCGCTTCATCCAGTGAGTGCAGTTTGTAGCTGCCGCACTGATATTCGTTCAGCTCTGGAATCTGGCCCTGCTCTTTGACTTTCAGAACATCTTCCATCGCGCCTTTCCAGGCTTTCGCTACACGCTGCTCGTCAGGCGTACCAATCAAACTCATGTAGAAGCCGGTGCGGCAACCCATTGGAGAGATGTCGACGATTTCAACGCCATCACCATTCAGGTGATTACGCATGAAGCCAGCAAACAGGTGCTCCAGCGTATGAATGCCACGCTCAGTCAGAATTTCAATATTCGGACGGCAAAAACGCAGGTCGAAAACGGTGATGGTATCGCCATGCGGAGTTTTCATGGTTTTTGCTACGCGTACTGCAGGTGCGCCCATGATGGTGTGATCAACAGTAAAACTATCCAGTAGTGGCATACGTCACCTCCTGTTTTGAGATTTTTTTTAAAACGATGAAACTTTTCTGTTCGTCCAGCGTCTGAATATATGAAAGACGCGCATTTGTTATCATCATCCCTGACAACAGAGATGTTTATTTTGGCCACATTGATGTGGCCATTTTCTTTTCTAGCCTTCGCGACCCGCAAGGTAGCTTTCGAAATCCAGCGTATCGCTCTGTTCCAGCTTCTCTTGTGCCTGCACCGACTCCAGCGCCTGACGACTAAAATCTTCTTCAGTCAGAATCTCTAACGACTCTTCACACAGCAGGTGACGATATTGCTCTGCCAATGCCACGCCCGCGCCGGTCAAACCATTTTCTTTGATCGCATGCAGGATGCGCGCCGAATAGGTTAGCTCAGGATCGTCGAAAGATGCCACCAGTTGATCGCAAACCTGTTGATATTGCGTGTTGCCGTGATTGCTGTCGAGCACTTCCGCCACGCGACGCAGATCGGCAAACAGCGCTTTACCCACTTCAACCAGCGTATGTTCTTTTTCGCTGCAACCTACAGCAATGACCTGGCCAGGCTTACGCCCTTCCATCACCACGCGGTTCCAGTTTTTGCGCGTACACAGCAGCTCATCCGCACTCATTTCTGGCGCATCAGCCAGCGTACACCAAATCAGGAACAGATCGAGGAAGCGCGCCTGATCGGCATCCACACCAATCGCGGAGAATGGGTTGATATCCAGTGAACGCACTTCAATGTATTCGATACCGCCGCGCAGCAGCGCATCGGATGGTGCTTCGCCTGAACGCGTAACACGTTTCGGACGAATTGGCGCATACAGCTCGTTTTCAATCTGCAGCACGTTGGTGTTCAGCTGCAGCCAGTTGCCATCGGCATCTTTGGTGCCCATGGCGGCATACTCTTCCGATGGCGTTTTGATCGCCGCTTTCAGCGCTGCAACGTAACCTTCCAGCGAGTTAAAAGTAATACCCAACCCGCTCTGGGATTTGTTGGTATAACCGAGGTCGCTCAGGCGCAGTGAGGTGGCATGAGGCAGCCATAGCGTGCCTTTGCCATCACTTTCAAACGGCAGATTGCTCTCGCGCCCTTGCAGGAAAGAGGAGCAGATCGCTGGCGATGCACCGAACAGATACGGAATGACCCAGCCGAACCGGTAGTAGTTGCGAATCAGACGCAGATAGCCGGCAGAGATGGTCTCTTTGCCGCTTTCGGCATCTTTCACATCCGCCCACTCCTGCCAGAACGATAGCGGCAGCGAGAAATTGTAGTGCACGCCAGAGATAATCTGCATCAGCGCGCTATAGCGATTCTTCAGCCCCTGACGATACAGCGTTTTCATTTTGCCAATGTTCGAGCTGCCATACTGCGCCAACTCGATGCTATCAACGTCATCAATGAAGCCCGGCATGCTGAAAGGCCACAAGCGCTCCTCGCCTAACTCACGCGCCACATGACGGTGAATATCGCGCAGAAACGCCAGTGAGCGATCGATGCTCTGATCAACTGGCGTGATGAACTCCATCAGCGTTTCGGCAAAATCGGTGGTGATCCAATCATGCTTAAGCGCCGAACCGAGTGACTCAGGATGTCCTGTGGTTGCCAGGTGACCATCGGGTTTAACGCGTAATGATTCGCGCTCAATACCACGGCCGATACCCTTTAACGCGTCAGGATGCGCCTCCAGCCAGGAAAGTGCCTTAGATACGTCCGGGATCACGTTAACCTCCCGCTGTGTTAATAATTTATTTTTGTTCAGCATAATGTTAGCCGTAGCCTCGAATCTGTGCGAATCAATGCCACCATTGCATTGTTTGTAATGTGGCAGTCGCGATAACGATATAACGCAGCGTTTTACCAATGGCGAGGAACAGCACCGAAGGCAGCCAGGCAAAGCGCAACCAACCTGCGAGCACGCAGAGTAAGTCGCCCACTACCGGCAGCCAGCTAAAAATCAGTGCTGCAGGTCCTAATCGGTGTAACCACGTCATTGCTGTGTCGTGCCATCGCCCTTGCCCTTTTGGCGGCATCAGGCGACCAAGAAGAATGTTGGTTAGGCCACCCAGCGTGTTTCCCACTGATGCAGCCAATAACAATCCATAAACCGAACCCTTTTTGGCGATCAGCAGTGCAACCAGCACCGCTTCCGAGCTTCCCGGTAACAGAGTCGCACTCAGGAAGCTGCTGCCGAATAACGATCCATAGGTCAGAAATTCATTCACAGTAAACGGACATCAACCACGTCCATGCCAGCTGCTTTGGCGGCTTGTACGCCGAAGTCAGCATCCTCAAACACTACACAGCGCTCGGGCGCGATCCCCATCAATTCGGCGCAGCGTAAAAAGGTATCCGGCTGCGGTTTATGACGCTGTACGTCATCCGCTCCGACCACCGCATCAAACAGGTGGTAAACACCTAACTCTTCGAGCAAGGCTTTTGCCAGGCTGTGTTCACTGCCGGTGCCCACCGCCATCGGACGGCGACCATGATAAGCCTTTACCACGTCCATTAACGGCAGCGGACGCACGTCATCCAGCAACATCGCTTTCAGTGCAGCGGTTTTTTCCGCCGCCAGCAGATGCGGATCGTGCGTTGCATTGTTCTGCTCAAGAATGAACTGCGCCAGTTGCCAGGTTGGAGCGCCATTGAAGCCCACCATTTTCTCTTCATCCATGGTGAAACCATAGCGGCCAAGCACCTGCTGCCAGGCTTTTCGATGTGTCGGCTCAGTATCCAGAATTGTGCCGTCCATATCGAAAATCAGGGCGTCATATTGGTCGTACATTGTCACTCCATCGAGCACCACAAAATGAGCCATTACTTTAGCGTAATGCGCTCAGGTTGTCGCCAGGCGCGCTTAACCGCAAATGCTTTGAAAGCATTAGTTTTTTTCGTTTTCAGAAAAAGGTCAGAGTGCAATGCCGTGGATAAACGCCGGTAAATTCAGCGATTTTTTTACAAGTTGATTTGATTGCTGCAGGATTCAGAAACTGAGAGGTAACGAAGAAGAGATGGTGCATCCAGGAGGATTCGAACCTCCGACCGCTCGGTTCGTAGCCGAGTACTCTATCCAGCTGAGCTATGGATGCATTGAGTTACTGCTGAAGAAAATTTTGAGAAGTTTGAAGAGGAATGGTGCATCCAGGAGGATTCGAACCTCCGACCGCTCGGTTCGTAGCCGAGTACTCTATCCAGCTGAGCTATGGATGCATTGAGGTTTTCTTACGATGGACTAACTGAAACAACCTGAGGATGATACGAAGAATGGTGCATCCAGGAGGATTCGAACCTCCGACCGCTCGGTTCGTAGCCGAGTACTCTATCCAGCTGAGCTATGGATGCATCGAGTTAATTCTTGTACAACGCAGGGTGCTAACAACTCACCATGAAAGGAACTGCTCGTTCACTCTTACTTCACCTTTCCGAATGGTGCATCCAGGAGGATTCGAACCTCCGACCGCTCGGTTCGTAGCCGAGTACTCTATCCAGCTGAGCTATGGATGCATCGGAAATGGCGGTGAGGCGGGGATTCGAACCCCGGATGCAGCTTTTGACCGCATACTCCCTTAGCAGGGGAGCGCCTTCAGCCTCTCGGCCACCTCACCTTACGCGTTCTTCCGAACCGTGCTTCTGAACTTGTTTCTGCTCATCGGCACTGCGTGGCGCACATATTACTTTCCCGGACTTATAAGTCAAACATTTATTTCCAGCCTTTTGTTTGATTGCACAAATGACACTCAATTCGGATGCTTTAGCGACAAAAAGAGTGATTTATCAACAAAGAAAGCCTGCTGGAGAACAGAAATGGGCGTTAAAAGAATTGGGAATTGAGAGCGAAAAGCGTGAGATGTGCGGGACTGGAGAGGAAAAACCGGTAGCGCCTCGCTCATGAGCGAGGCGCTGAATCCGTTAGTAACTCGAGGCTTGAGTTTTTTCGGCTTGAATACGCTGATAGATCTCTTCGCGATGTACCGAAACTTCTTTAGGCGCGTTAACCCCAATGCGGACCTGGTTACCTTTTACACCCAGCACCGTTACAGTCACCTCATCGCCAATCATGAGGGTTTCACCAACTCGACGAGTTAGAATAAGCATTCTTTGCTCCTTGAAAGATTAAAAGAGTCGGGCTTGTTCGGTCTCCCGGCCGTATCCATCATATAACGCTGAACAATGCCTATGACAAATACACCATTGTGCTTCGCCATGCCAATACATTCTGCTGATAGTTAGTTTAGCCGAAATACACTACATCAACCGGACTTTGTCATTACCTGGTGTGCACCGCGTTAAAAAAGCGCCAGAAAACGGGCTTCTGGCGCTTATCACAATGCGAAGTTTTATACGTTACAGTCGGTTACTGACCCATTCCTGCACGCCTGCCAGCGCGCCCGCTAGCGCCTGCGGATTTGTACCGCCGGCCTGAGCCATATCTGGGCGACCACCGCCTTTACCACCAACCTGAGAGGCCAGTTCGCCAATCAGCTCGCCGGCTTTTACACGGTCAGTAAGATCTTTGGTCACGCCAGCAATCAATGAAACTTTGCCATCATCAACCGTTGCCAGCACGATAATGGCAGACGTTAACTGGTTCTTCAGATCGTCAACCATGGTACGCAACATTTTCGGTTCAACGTTGCTCAGTTCACTGACCAGCAACTTCGTGCCTTTAACGTCAATCGCCTTACTGCTCAGTGACGCGCTTTCCTGCGCAGCTTGCTGATCGCGCAGTTGCTGCAACTCTTTTTCCAGCGCGCGGACGTGATCAACCAAGCCGCGCACTTTCTCATTCAGGTTACTGCTATTGGCTTTCACCAATTGCGCCACATCCAGCAACTGTTGGCTTTGCGCATTCACTTGTGCCAACGCACCTTCGCCGGTTACGGCTTCAATGCGGCGTACACCTGCAGCAGTGCCCGATTCAGACTGAATGCGGAACAGGCCAATATCACCGGTACGCAGCGCGTGAATACCACCACAGAGTTCGGTAGAGAAATCGCCCATGGTCAGCACACGTACGCGCTGATCGTATTTCTCACCAAACAGCGCCATTGCGCCCTTCTGTTTTGCATCATCGAGATCCATGATTTCGGTCTCAACGACAAGGTTGCGGCGAATCTGCGCGTTAACAATATCCTCGACCTGACGGATTTCCTGCGGTTTCATGGCTTCAAAATGAGAGAAATCGAAACGCAGATATTTATCGTTAACCAGCGAGCCTTTCTGTCCTACGTGATCACCCAACACCTGACGCAGTGCTGCATGCAGTAAGTGCGTGGCGGAGTGATTTAAACGGATGCGCGCGCGACGCGTTTCATCAACCTGTGCATGCAAACGGTCACCAACGCGTAACTGACCGCTGCTCAGCTTACCGATATGACCAATCGCTTTACCATACTTCTGCGTATCCTGAACGCTAAATTCAGCATTCTGCCCAGCCAACACGCCGGTATCGCCAACCTGTCCACCTGACTCGCCGTAGAACGGCGTTTCGTCCAGTACGACCACCGCGTCCTGACCCGCGCTGATCTGCTCAACTTGCTGACCGTCGACGAACAGTGCTTCGACTGTCGCGTTCAGTTCCAGATGGTCATAGCCTTTAAAGTCGGTTGCGGCATCAATGCGAATGACATTGTTATAGTCGGCACCAAAACCGCTGGCTTCACGCGCACGCTGACGCTGCTGCTCCATCGCGGCTTCAAAACCCGCTTCATCAATCTTCAGATTGCGCTCACGGCACACGTCAGCGGTCAAATCCGCCGGGAAACCGAAGGTATCGTACAGACGGAACACCGTTTCGCCATCAAGCGTATCGCCCTGCAGTTTGGCCAGTTCTTCATCCAGCAGTGCAAGTCCACGCTCCAGCGTTTTAGCAAATTGCTCTTCTTCGTTCTTCAGCGCGTTTTCAACATGCTTCTGCTGACGTTTCAGGTCTTCGCCTGCAGCTCCCATCACTTCAATCAGTGGCGCAACCAGCTTGTAGAAGAAGGCTTCTTTCGCACCCAGCATATTGCCGTGACGTACCGCGCGACGAATAATGCGACGCAACACATAGCCGCGGTTTTCATTCGATGGGATTACGCCATCGGCGATCAGGAAGGCACAAGAGCGAATATGGTCAGCGATAACGCGCAGCGACTTGTTATCCAGATCGGTTGCGCCAGTTACCTGCGCAACTGATTTGATCAGTTTGGCAAACAGATCGATTTCATAGTTGGAGTTAACGTGCTGCAACACGGCAGCAATACGCTCCAGACCCATGCCGGTATCCACTGACGGTTTAGGCAGCGGCTCCATGGTGCCGTCGGCCTGACGGTTGAACTGCATGAAGACGATGTTCCAGATCTCGATGTAACGATCGCCATCTTCTTCCGGGCTGCCCGGTGGGCCGCCCCAGATATGATCGCCGTGATCGAAGAAAATTTCGGTACATGGACCGCAAGGTCCGGTGTCGCCCATCTGCCAGAAGTTGTCTGATGCGAAAGCGCTGCCTTTGTTGTCACCGATACGGATAATGCGCTCGCGCGGCACACCAATATCGTTAGCCCAGATTTCGAAGGCTTCATCGTCTGTTTCATAGACGGTCACCCACAGGCGCTCTTTAGGCAGCTTGAACCACTGCTCACCCGTCAGCAGTTCCCATGCATAAGCGATCGCTTCTTTCTTGAAGTAATCACCAAAGCTGAAGTTGCCCAACATTTCAAAGAAGGTGTGGTGACGTGCCGTGTAGCCCACGTTTTCGAGGTCGTTATGCTTGCCGCCGGCACGCACACAGCGCTGCGACGTCGTTGCCCGCGCATAGTCGCGCTTATCCTGCCCGAGGAAAACGTCTTTAAACTGGACCATCCCGGCATTGGTAAACAGCAAAGTCGGGTCGTTGTTCGGTACGAGGGAGCTGCTGGCTACAACCTGATGTCCCTTGCTATGAAAAAAGTCGAGAAACGCTTGACGGATCTCAGCAGTGCTCTTGCTCATAAAATTCCTGGAATCACGCTAACGAACGTTCCCTTTCGCTGGCAAACCCTATCCATCCGGCCTGCCGCTGACTGAGGAACAAAAAGTGGGAATAAGATAAATTTTCTTCAGTGGGAAGTAAAATCACATCGCCTTTCAGTCGTCACTATTTCTGAAAACAGCCTGAATATCTTCCATCATAAAGCCTTTCGACATTAAAAAACGCTGTACCTTGCTTTTCTCAGTCCAGGTTTGCGGTAAGGGTTCGCCAAATTTGCGTTTGGCAAGATCGGCTGCGCACTGGCTCCAGTCTACGTCGGTATCGAATAGCGCCTGATTGATCTCCTCACGGCCAATCCCCTTTTGCTGCAATTCCATACGCACGCGCTGTGGACCATATCCTTTACGTGCACGGCTTTGAATAAAGCGTTCGGTAAAGCGCTCATCGTTGAGCCAACCGCTTTCCTGACACCAGTCGAGCACTTTTTCCAGTAACTCGTTGGGAATGGGCGTATTTTCCTGCTGCTGCAGATAAGCCGCACGTTGGGAAGAGAGCTGCAATTTACGCTTCAGCTCTTCACGGCTATGGTCGCGCTGCGAAAGGATGCGCATAGCGCGGTCGAGTAAACGGGAATATGTTGGCACCGGTGCCGCAGATGGTGATGATGACATAGGATCAACCTTGTTCTAACAGTCGTGCAGGGTCGCAGAGTAAAGCAAGAAGGCAGAGAGGAAAAGCGCTGGCGGGGAAAAGCAAAACGGGAGCATTTCTGCTCCCGTTAATATTTTAGAAATCTTCGTTGGTTTCGCTGGCTTCTTCGCGATCATCCGCGGAGATTTTCGCGGTGTCTGCGGCGGCGACATCACCACTTAGCAGTAAGTCACGCAGCTTCTTGTCGATTTCATTCGCAATCGCCGGGTTCTCTTTAAGGAAGTTGGTGGAGTTAGCTTTACCCTGACCAATCTTCTCACCGTTGTAGCTGTACCACGCGCCGGCTTTCTCAACCAGTTTGTGCTTCACGCCAAGATCCACCAGCTCGCCAAAGGTGTTGATACCTTCTCCGTACATGATTTGGAATTCAGCCTGCTTAAACGGTGCCGCAACTTTGTTCTTCACGACTTTCACGCGGGTTTCGCTACCTACCACTTCGTCGCCCTCTTTAATCGCACCGATACGGCGGATATCCAGACGAACAGAAGCGTAGAATTTCAGTGCGTTACCGCCTGTTGTGGTTTCCGGGTTACCGAACATCACACCAATCTTCATACGAATCTGGTTGATGAAGATCAGCAGCGTGTTGGACTGCTTCAGGTTACCCGCCAGCTTACGCATTGCCTGGCTCATCATACGAGCGGCCAGACCCATGTGCGAATCGCCAATCTCGCCTTCGATTTCCGCTTTCGGCGTCAGCGCCGCCACGGAGTCGACGATGATGACGTCAACTGCGCCTGAACGCGCCAGCGCATCACAAATCTCCAGCGCTTGCTCACCGGTATCCGGCTGTGAACACAGCAGGTTATCGATATCAACGCCCAGTTTTTTCGCGTACACCGGATCCAGTGCGTGCTCAGCATCGATAAAGGCACAGGTTTTACCTTTACGCTGTGCAGAAGCAATAACCTGCAGCGTCAGCGTGGTTTTACCCGAAGATTCTGGTCCGTAAATCTCAACGATACGGCCCATCGGCAAGCCACCCGCGCCCAGCGCGATATCCAGTGACAGTGAGCCGGTAGAGATGGTTTCGACATCCATTGAGCGGTCTTCACCCAAGCGCATGATGGAGCCTTTACCAAATTGCTTCTCAATCTGGCCCAGTGCGGCAGCTAAAGCCTTCTGTTTGTTCTCGTCGATCGCCATTTCCACTCCTAATCATGCTGGGTGAGTCGACATCAAGTATGTCGCTCGTTCTGTTGCCGCTAATTATACTGTATGGTCATACAGTATCAAGTTTTAATTTATCAGAAATTCATCAAGCAGCGTTTGCAGCGCCCAAGCCACTGACTGACGGCGTACCGCATCACGGTCGCCAGCAAAGATCTGCCGCTGCGCTAGTACGCGCCCCTCTGGACCCACAATCGCAAACCACACGGTGCCCACCGGTTTATTGGGCGTGCCACCTTCAGGACCGGCAATACCGCTTACGGCGATGGCGTATTCTGCCGCTGCCGCTTTAGCCGCACCGTTAGCCATCTCACGCACCGTCGGTTCACTTACGGCGCCATGCTGCTGCAGCGTTGTCTCCTGTACGCCGACCATCTGCTGCTTAGCTTCATTGCTGTAAGTGACGAAACCGCGCTCAAACCAGGTAGAGCTGCCGCTGATATCAGTAAATACTTTCGCAATCCAGCCGCCGGTGCAAGATTCTGCAGCAGTCACCGTGGCCTGACGTCTTTTCAGCTGTTCGCCAATACGGTGACTTAGCTGCTGTAACTGTTCATCGTTCATCGCCTTCTCCCGTTGTGGCGCTTCACGTTAGCAGTAAATGGTGCACTGAAAAGCCCTTTTCAACCTTCAGCCATCATTTCTGCGTAGTGGATTCCAGATACCTCAACCTGTTTTCACTGCAACCATAAACAGACGCGGGAAGGCTAACAAAACCTGGCCATTACTGCGTACGGGGTAAGCCGGAATGAGTGCCTGATGATAATCATGAAGAAATGCTGCCTGCTGCGTTTCATCCAGCCCCGCGAGGAAAGGACGCAGCCCGGTGGCACGCAACCAGGTAATGATGCCCTGCGCATCTGCCATCGGGTGATAATAAGTAGTGCGCCAGACATCAACCTGACAACCCGCATCGGTCAGCAGATCGTAATAGCGATCGGTGGTTAGCAGACGTTTGCGATCCGCCGCTTGTGGCGAAATCAGCGCCTGCCATTTTTCATTCGCCGCCACTTCACGCATCAGACGGTGCGATGGTTCTTCAAGATTATCCGGCATCTGAATCGCTAGCGCGCCACCGATGGCCAATTGATCAACCAGATGCGGCAGCAAGGTGTAATGCTCGGTCAGCCACTGCAGCGAGGCGTTGGCATAGACAACCTGCTGCGGCTGTTCAGCCTGCCAGCGACGAATATCGGCCTGCAGGAAATGGCAGTTGGGGAGACGTTCGCGCGCCTGTTCTAACATTGCCGCAGAACTGTCAATGCCGGTTATCTGCGCCTCCGGCCAGGCTTGTGCCAGTAGCTCGGTGCTGTTGCCGGGTCCGCAACCAAGATCGGTGGCAAAGCGCACATCATCGAGCGGAATGCGCTCCAATAGCTCGCGCGCCGGGCGGGTTCGCTCTGATTCAAATTGGCGATACAGCTGTGGATTCCAGTCTTGCATGGCAATGCTCCTGTCTTGGCTGAGGGGTTAAACACTACCTGCTTTTCATGCGTTTATAGAAAGAGAAAAGTGCGATATCTCACCTTTTTGCCCTCGTTAGCTGGTTAGCCTGTGCAGATAGCATTAAGTTAAAACGACGTTTCATTTTCCAACCAAGGAGCTTGATATGTCTGCACAACCTGCATTGCCCGGCGTATGGTGTCCGTCAGTAACTCCCTTTGATAGCAACAATAATCTGGATATTGATGCGCTTGGCCGCCATTTTTCGCGCCTGAGCCAATCAGGTATTGATACCTTGCTGCTGATGGGCAGTATTGGCGAATTTGCCTCACTCTCGCAGCAGGAGCGCCTGTTACTGATTGGCGAGGCGCGTCAACTCTCGCCACTGACCATGGTGGCAAATGTCTCCAGCACCTGTATTGCGGACATGCTGCAACTGGCAGATGCGGCCTGGCAGAACGGATTTGATGCTGTGATGGTGCTGCCTCCTTACTATTACGGGCAGACAAATAAACAGCTGCTGAGCTATTTCAAAGCGCTGGATAAACAGCTGGGCGGCAAGTGGTTCGCCTACAATTTCCCCGCACGCACCGGCTGTGATTTAACGCCTGCGTTGGTCGCAGAACTGGCGGCAGAGCTGCCCAACTTTATTGGCATCAAAGACACCATGGATTGCTTGTCGCACAATCGCGCAATGATTGAAGAAACGAAGCAGGTGCGCAGCGATTTCACCGTGCTTTCCGGCTATGACGAATATCTGTTGCCCAATCTACTGGCTGGCGGTTCAGGTGTGATTTCCGGCTTGAACAATATTGTACCGGAGCTATTTGCCCGTGCGATGCAGGCCTGGTGGGCGGGCGATGTAGCGCAGCTCAGTGAGATTCAACAACGTATTGGTAAACTGATGGCGATTTACACTATCGGCGATGATTTTGTTACCACCATAAAAACGGCTGTTGCACGTCGATTTGATTCAATGCGCAGCGACTCGCGCAATTATGGTGGCGAGCTAACAGTGGAACAGTGCGAGGAAGTGGATCGTTTACTGAGTTGAAACAAACAGGACGGCGCAAAGCCGTCCCATAATTAGTTCTTTTTGACGAACTCAGATTTGAGTTTCATCTGGCCAAAACCATCAATCTTGCAATCAATGTTGTGATCGCCTTCGACCAGGCGAATGCTTTTGACTTTGGTACCAATTTTCAACGTCGAAGAGCTGCCTTTAACCTTGAGATCTTTAACGACAGTGACGCTGTCGCCATCGGCTAACAGGTTGCCGTTGGCATCGCGTACCACCAAACCGTCCGATGCATCATCGGCGTTTGCCGTCCAGATATGGCCGCAAGATGGGCAATTCAGATTCTCGCCATCTTGCCAGGTGTAATCGGCGTGGCAGACAGGACAGGCAGGTAAGGTACTCATAAGCGCTCCTCAGAAGTCGGATGCGGTGAAGATGGCACCGCAAATGGGGCGCCATCTTATACCCTCACACTTTATATGGACAGCATTAAAACAGGCTGCCCTGACGTGCTTTAGCCACGGCTTCACCCAACTGCCACACCGCCATTGCATAGTGGGTGCTGTGGTTATAGCGCGTAATGGCATAGAAGTTGGGCAGACCATACCAATATTGATAGCTGGTGCCGAGATCCAAACGCAGCAAACTGACCTGAGTATTGCCGCCCAGCGATCCCTGCGGCGTTAACCCACTCGCGGCTAAGGTGCTGATTGGGTACTTGGTTTTAAAGCCATTCTCCAATGCCGGAGCCTGCCCGCTGGCTGGCACCGCAACGTTCTCGCCCGCACGCCAGCCATGTTCTTTGAAGTAGTTGGCTACGCTGCCAATCGCATCAACCGGATCCCAAAGGTTGATATGACCATCGCCATTAAAATCGACTGCGTATTGCTTATAAGAGGATGGCATGAACTGTCCATAACCCATCGCACCGGCAAAGGAGCCGCGCAGATCCAGCGGATCGTCTTGCTCTGTTCGCGCCATCAGCAGGAAGGTCTCCAACTCACCGCTGAAGTAAGCTGCACGACGCGGATAGCTAAATGACAAGGTTGCCAGCGCATCCAGCAAGCGCGTTTTGCCCATTACCCTGCCCCAGCGCGTCTCAACGCCGATAATGCCAACAATGATTTCCGGCGGCACGCCGTAAACCTGCTGCGCACGCTGTAGCGCATCCTGATACTGATTCCAGAATGCCACGCCGTTCTGCACGTTATCCGGCGTAATAAACTTGTTGCGATAGCGAATCCACGCGCCATTCGGTCCGGTTGGCGGCGTATAGCTCGGGGCTTGCTGATCCATCAAACGCAGCACGTAATCCAGACGCTTCGCCTGGCCGATAACCGCATGCAATTGCTCACGGTTAAAACCGTGTTTTGCCACCATTTGATCAATGAACTGTTCAGCGGCGGGGTTACCCGCAAAATCGCCAAACATCGGTTGAACCGCGTGCGAAGGTTCCAGCAAAAAGCCGCCTTTCGGTGCAGGCACAACGGCGGGCTGCTGATGGGATGCAGGCTTACTGCTGCAGGCAGCAAGCAGAGTAATAAGCGGAAGAAGAGCAACCTTAAAACGCATTGGATATCCATAAGCCAGGTGAAACCGGAAGCACTCATGGTAATCGTTCATAGGGGTGACATACAGAGCAATATCTTAAAATTTAGCCGTTTCCCGCCCGTTTCAGCCGGTTGCAACGCGAATTTGCGAAACCGCTCCACACTTTACCTTTTTCATTAAATTTTGCTTTTTACCGTTTGCGGCAATTTGTTATGGTCGGCAGCCATAAAGCCCTGCTGGCGGATGAAGGTTACGCGGCAAAAATGGTAATATCCCGCTTTCGTTATCCGCCCAAGTGATAACGACACTTCCGGGCTGCATTGACCCAGCCTCAGGTAATTAAAAGAATGAATGTTGAGTGAGAATGAGATGAAAGGAGCAGAGCAAATGGACTTTAGTGGCCATACGCCGATGATGCAGCAATACCTGCGCCTGAAGGCCGATCATCCTGACATCCTGCTGTTTTATCGCATGGGCGATTTTTACGAGCTGTTTTACGATGACGCGAAACGCGCCTCGCAACTGCTGGAAATCTCTCTGACTAAACGCGGCGCCTCTGCTGGGGAACCGATTCCGATGGCGGGCGTGCCTTACCATGCGGTTGAAGGCTATCTGGCGAAACTGGTCCAGCTCGGCGAATCGGTGGCGATCTGTGAGCAGATTGGCGACCCAGCCTTGAGCAAAGGCCCGGTTGAGCGAAAAGTGGTGCGTATCGTTACACCCGGTACCATCAGCGATGAAGCGTTGCTGCAAGAGCGCCAGGATAACCTGCTCGCCGCCATCTTCCAGAGCCAGCGCGGTTTTGGTTATGCAACACTGGACATCAGTTCTGGTCGCTTCCGCCTGAGTGAACCCGGCGATCTGGAGACGATGGCAGCAGAACTGCAGCGCACCAATCCGGCTGAACTGCTCTATCCCGAAGATTTCCAGGCAATGACGTTGATCGATCAACGCCGTGGCCTGCGTCGCCGCCCGCTGTGGGAATATGAAATCGATACGGCGCGCCAGCAGCTCAATCTGCAATTTGGCACCCGCGACTTAAGTGGTTTTGGCGTTGAGCAGGCGCATCTGGCGCTACGCGCTGCAGGATGTCTGCTGCAATATGTTAAAGACACGCAGCGCACGTCATTACCGCACATTCGCTCGCTGAGCATGGAGCGTCAGCAGGATAGCGTGATCATGGATGCTGCTACGCGCCGCAACCTGGAAATAACGCAAAACCTGGCCGGCGGCATCGAGAACACACTGGCGGCGATACTGGATAAAACCGTCACGCCGATGGGCAGCCGTATGCTGAAACGCTGGCTGCATATGCCGCTGCGCGATGTCACTACCATTGCCCGGCGTCAGGAGTCTATCGCAGAACTGCAATCACTTAGTCAGGAGCTGCAGCCGGTGCTGCGCCAGGTGGGCGATCTGGAGCGTATTCTGGCGCGACTGGCACTGCGCACCGCGCGCCCACGCGATTTGGCACGTATGCGCCATGCCTTCCAGCAGTTGCCCGAGTTAAACCAACAACTCGAGGGCGTTGAGGCCACGCAGTTAATTAATCTGCGCACTCAGATAGGCGAATTTACTGAACTGCGTGAGTTGCTGGAACAGGCGATCATTGAATCGCCACCGGTGCTGGTGCGCGACGGTGGCGTGATCGCTCCGGGATACAATGCTGAACTCGACGAGTGGCGTGCGCTAGCCGATGGTGCCACCGATTATCTTGATCGTCTGGAAATCCGTGAGCGCGAGAAACTCGGGCTGGATACGCTGAAAGTCGGCTTTAACGCGATTCACGGCTACTACATTCAAGTCAGCCGTGGTCAAAGCCATCTGGTGCCGATTCATTACGTTCGCCGCCAGACGCTGAAGAATGCTGAACGCTATATCATTCCTGAACTAAAAGAGTATGAAGATAAGGTCCTGACGTCGAAGGGCAAAGCGCTGGCGCTGGAGAAAGGTCTTTACGATGAGCTGTTTGACCGCTTGCTACCGCATCTTGAAGCCCTGCAAATCAGTGCGGCTGCACTCTCTGAGCTGGACGTGCTAGCAAACCTGGCCGAACGTGCCTGGACGCTGAATTATTGCCGCCCGGTGCTGCAAGAAAAAGCCGGCATCCGTATTACTGCAGGCCGCCATCCGGTAGTCGAGCAGGTATTGAAAGAGCCGTTTATCGCGAATCCGCTGTCACTCTCACCGCAGCGTCGCATGCTGATCATTACCGGCCCCAATATGGGCGGTAAAAGTACCTACATGCGCCAGACAGCGTTGATCGCGCTGATGGCGTGGATAGGCAGCTATGTGCCAGCAGAAGAGACCGTCATCGGCCCTATCGATCGCATCTTCACGCGCGTCGGGGCTGCTGATGATCTGGCTTCCGGACGCTCAACCTTTATGGTGGAGATGACGGAAACCGCCAACATTCTGCATAACGCTACCGAAAACAGTCTGGTACTGATGGATGAAATCGGGCGCGGCACCTCAACTTATGATGGTTTGTCGCTGGCATGGGCCTGCGCTGAAAGTTTAGCGAATCGCATCAAGGCCATGACGCTGTTTGCCACCCACTATTTCGAGCTGACCACGCTGCCGGAAAAAATGGAAGGTGTCGTGAATGTGCATCTGGATGCGGTCGAACACGGAGACACCATCGCCTTTATGCACAGTGTGCAGGATGGTGCTGCAAGCAAAAGTTATGGTCTCGCGGTGGCGGCGCTGGCGGGCGTGCCGAAGGAAGTGATTAAGCGCGCGCGTAACAAGCTGAAGGAGCTGGAAGCGTTATCTGGCAGCTCCGCCGCATCCACAGTGGAAGGTTCGCAAATGCAGTTGCTGGTGGCAGAAACCTCACCGGCGGTTGATGCGCTTGAGGCACTGGACCCAGACAGCTTAACGCCGAAGCAAGCGCTGGAATGGATCTATCGCTTGAAAACGCTGGTGTAGTTATTCGCCCGCCCAGAAGCAACGTTCTGTGCGGGCCATTTTTTCTTTCTTACAATTCCCTGGTGTTAAGCAATTTCAGCGGGCTCATACTAATCAACTCGCCCGGCTTTAAATCACACTATATCCCCCATCGATCACTAAATTCTCGCCATTGACCATTGCCGCTTCATTGCTGCTGAGATACAGCACCGTACTCGCGACTTCGTCAGGTGTGGCAAAACGTCGTGATGGGATTTTTGATTTCATCTGCTCCGCTCGCTCCCCATGCCAGTAACGCTTACCTAATTCCGTCTCAACCACCGTTGGTGAAATGGCATTAGCGGTAATACCAAACGGCCCCAACTCCGCTGCCAACACCCGCGTGAAAGACACCATACCTGATTTGCTGGTGCAATATGCCGCGTGCTCATTGAGTGCAATGACGCTGGCCTGTGAGGCGATGTTAATCAGGCGGCCAAAACCGTGTTCTTTCATATATCGAGCACAATGCTGAGCGAGGAAGAATGGCGCGGTCAAGTTAATCAACATCGTGGTATTCCAGCTGGCGAGTTGCACTTCGCCCACGGATTCCAGCATGCCAATACCGGCGTTATTGACTAGGATGTCAATGCGGCCAAAATCATGGTGAATCTGCTCAACCAGTTCGCCAAGCGCTTCGACATTAGCCAGATCGAAAACGTAACCTCGCGCAGGGTTGTCCATCTTGCTGGCAACCGTTTTTACCTCTTCTGCGCGATCGATCATCGCCACTTGGGCACCCGCAGCACTTAAACAGCGGGCAATGGCGTAACCAATTCCCGATGCGGCGCCGGTGACGATGGCGACCTTATTTTGCAGTGAAAATGGTGTTGTCATGTTGTGGTCCTTTTCATTGAGGGGATTTATTCGGATTCGCTGGCCGTGGTTTTGGAAGGAGCGTTACGCTCTATTTTTGGTTGGGGATCACGAATAAAGAATGTCATGACGCCGCCAGCAAAATAGAGAACGGAGAAAGTAATAATCACGTGCTTGATTTCAAATGACAGGCCGAACATTAGTGCGGCAACCGCCGGACCAATTAGATTACCGAAACCACCACCCAGATTTTGCACCGAAACCGCAGCGCCTTTATGCTGCGGCGCCAGCATCGGGAAAATCGCCCCCATTGGCACAAAGGAGGTGAGCGTTAAGGCTAATAACAGCGCGCAGACAATGGCTAATGCCAGATTACCTGGGAAAAATGAGGGTAAATAATAGAAAGCGGCAGTGGTAATCGTGCATCCGAAGAAACCAAACCAGCGCATTTGAAAAATCCAGCCAATACGATCGCCAATAATTCCCCAAAGCACATTGGTTATTGGTTGAACCAGGAAAAATACGCCCCAGATAGTCGCCCACTCTTTAGTAGAAAATCCTAATTCACGGGTGAAATAGATCGGCATAAATACCGGCAGGCCAAATAATGCCACATTACATAAAATGCGTATTATCAGCGCAAAGAACATACTGCGGTCTTCGAAGATCAAGGTTATTCCGCGCGATATTTCCCGCAATTTTTCTTTGCGACTGACGCCGTTACTATTTAGATTGTGTTCACTCTGAGTTTTAACCGTAAACAATATAATCACACCGCCCACCGCAGCAAACAGCAGTGAAAGCCAAAGCGTATTAATGAACCCAATTTCAGGCACCAGAAGGCCGGAGAGGAAGGAAGCTGTAATGCCATAACCAATGGTAAACATCGACCATATCCAGCCGGTTGCAGAGGCAAGTCGATGCTCAGGCGTGCGCTGCACCACTAATACATAGAATCCATAAAAAAACAGCGGATAAGCGAAGCCGCGCAACGTATAACTCACCAACATCCAGGTAAAGTTATTTTCACTTACGCCAAAATAAACAAATACGGCATGTAACACCATCCACCAAATAGCGCCGGTGAGCATAATTTTCTTCGGACCATAAATTTCACTGACGGCACCGGAAAGCCAACTTGAAACTGCTGCCGTTAACGCATAAACGGTGAAAACTAATGAAACTTGTTTTTCTCCATAGCCGAGATCGTAGAGATATCGGGAGAGATGAGCCAGTTCGATGCCATCGCCGGTCATGAAGATGGCCATCGCAATATATCCCCATAGCAGAGATATTGGCATCCCAAAAACCACTCTGGAGTATTGTGACTTTGTACTGCTGCTTTGCACACACATTGTTCTTCTCACTCCCTTTTAGTTATTCATTGCTTGAATATCCTGGTGATACAGCGAGCAAGAAAATGGCATAGCACCGTGTTAAAAACTTTTATCAGAGTGACACGGAGAAAGGAAATAAGGCAAAATCGCAAAGAAAGTCGTGCGCAACATTACAAATTGCTAAATGAGAGCAAGATAAATTGAGCATTTATTAGATGTTTAATTAACATCTAATGGATTTAATTTACGTTTATCTATTTAGGTGAGGGTTTAAGTGATAGCGTTAAAAGATTTTACTTTGGTGAATTAACAAGTGCTGTCTGTATATTTTAACCAATAAAAAAGCGGTGGTTTTCACCACCGCTTCTTGTATTAACCACGTATTCTGTTATTCACGAAACAGTGCTTCGATGTTCAAACCTTGCGTCTGCAGAATCTCACGCAGACGACGCAGTCCTTCCACCTGAATCTGACGTACGCGTTCACGGGTCAAACCGATTTCACGACCGACATCTTCAAGCGTTGCCGCTTCGTAGCCTAACAGGCCGAAACGACGCGCCAGCACTTCACGCTGCTTGGCATTCAGTTCAAACAACCACTTAACGATGCTCTGTTTCATATCATCGTCTTGCGTGGTGTCTTCCGGACCGTTGTCTTTCTCATCGGCCAGGATATCCAGCAGCGCTTTTTCGGAATCGCCACCCAAAGGTGTATCGACCGAGGTAATGCGCTCATTGAGACGCAGCATACGGCTCACGTCATCAACAGGCTTGTCTAGCTGCTCGGCAATCTCTTCAGCACTTGGCTCATGATCAAGCTTGTGCGAAAGTTCACGCGCGGTACGCAGGTAAACATTTAACTCTTTAACGATGTGGATTGGCAGACGGATGGTGCGGGTTTGATTCATAATCGCCCGTTCAATTGTCTGACGAATCCACCACGTGGCGTAAGTTGAGAAACGGAACCCACGTTCTGGGTCAAACTTCTCTACGGCGCGAATCAAGCCGAGATTACCCTCTTCAATCAGATCCAGCAGCGCCAGACCACGATTGCTATAACGACGGGCAATCTTTACTACCAAGCGTAAGTTACTTTCAATCATGCGGCGGCGAGATGGAATGTCACCCCGCAGTGCACGGCGCGCAAAAAAGACTTCTTCTTCTGCCGTCAGCAGCGGTGAATAACCAATCTCTCCGAGGTAAAGCTGCGTCGCATCCAAAACGCGTTGCGTCGCACCCTGTGACAACAGCTCTTCTTCCGCTACGTCGTTGTTATCACCAGGTTCGTTCTCAACGAGAGCCTTCTCATCAAAAACCTCAGCTCCGTTGTTTTCCTCGAATTCCGCATCTTCATGTAAATCGTTAACTTTCAGCGTATTCTGGTTCATTAGCGGCTCCTACCCGTGATCCAAGGGCAGAACCAAGGTTCTGCCGGATTATCGCTGCGGTAAATAACGCAACGGGTTTACGGATTTCCCCTTGTAACGAATTTCAAAGTGCAATCGTACTGAACTGGTACCGGTGCTACCCATGGTAGCGATTTTTTGCCCCGCCTTAACTTCCTGTTGTTCCCGGACCAGCATAGAGTCGTTATGGGCGTAGGCGCTCAGGTAGTCATCATTGTGTTTGATGATGATTAAATTACCGTACCCACGGAGCGCGTTGCCTGCGTACACCACTCTTCCCGAAGCTGTGGCGACAACAGGTTGTCCACGCGAACCGGCGATATCGACCCCTTTATTTCCGCCTTCCGCAGCGGAGAAGTTATCGATGATCTTCCCATCAGTCGGCCAACGCCAGCTTCCCACTGGAGTTGTGCTATTGGTCGTGCTGCTGACTGTAGGTGGTGCGACAACCGGAGCTGTGGTCGTTGCCACATTATTTGCTCCTTTCGACGGCAGCAATTTGCTACCCGACGAATTACCCGAATCATCAGAATACGTAATAACAGGTTGCTGTGCAACAGGGGTGGATTTAATTTGCGTCTGGCTCGGTGTAACTGGCACGCCGCCCTGCGTTGCATCGGCGGCAGTAATCGCGTTTCCACCGGTAATGGTCTGGCCGTTACCATTACCAACCTGCAGCGTTTGCCCAGCGTTCAAGCCATACGGGGCTGCAATATTGTTACGCTGTGCCAGATCGCGGAAATCGTTGCCGGTAATCCAGGCAATGTAGAACAGGGTATCGCCACGTTTTACGGTATAGGTTTCACCACCGTAGCTACCTTTAGGAATATTCCCATAATTGCGATTGTACACAATGCGACCATTTTCCGTGGCCACATTGTTATTGTCACTTACCATTCCACCTGACGGTTGTGCCGATGGTGTGCCGCCGCTTAACATTCCGCCACGTGGCATCGCGGGCACAGCGCTGTTTTGCGAAGAGATCATGCCGCCGCCTGGGGCTGAAGCCATACCGCTATCGCCGCTATTACCACCAATCTGGCTAATGGGTGCCTGTGTATTATCGCCAGAACTACAGCCCGCCAGCCAAAAACCTACCAAAGAAAGTGCCGCCAAACGGCGTAATTGAAATGCTGTGCTTCCCATGCTCACTGATCCCCCGTGATGGCAACCCTGAATATAAATGTGTAACGGCGTTAACCGCATTATCCACTGCGCGTAACGTTAAAAACGGTTTTTAGCATTGATAAACAAGGATAGTAACAATATCAACTGTGCCGTGCCATGTAACAGTTGTGAAGAATTGCGTAATGATGTCCTAGGCCAGATCGCCCTGAACCAACGGCACAAAGCGCACGGGTTCGATGATTTCTTCAATCAATTCATCGCCCTGACGACGCAAACGCTTCAACACCTGCTGATCCTCGCCAACCGGCAGCACCATTTTGCCGCCGTCACCTAATTGCGCTATCAGCAAAGTCGGAATTTCAGGCGGTGCGGCGGTCACGATAATGGCATCAAACGGACCACGCGTCGCCCAGCCCTGCCAGCCATCGCCATGCCGGGTAGAAATATTATGCAGATCAAGTTGCTTGAGGCGACGCTTAGCCTGCCACTGCAAGCCCTTGATGCGTTCGACGGAATAAACATGATTAACCAGATGCGCCAGAATCGCGGTCTGATAGCCAGAGCCGGTGCCGATTTCCAGCACGCGCGATTCCGGCGTGAGCTCTAACAAGGCGGTCATGCGCGCCACCATGTAAGGCTGAGAGATGGTCTGGCCGTTGCCAATCGGCAGCGCAACGTTTTCCCACGCTTTATGCTCAAACGCCTCATCAATAAAACGCTCACGAGGCACATCGGCAATGGCTTTCAGCAGGTGTTCATCATGAATGCCCTGCGCGCGCAGCTGCTCCAAAAGCGTTTCGATGCGGCGATTCACCATGCGAGTTTTACCTCTGCCTGGGTCAGCCAGTCACTCAATACTTCTTGTGCCGCATGCGCGGTCAAATCCACATGCAGCGCGGTCAACGAAACGTAGCCCGCATCCACCGCAGCGAAATCGGTATCCGGGCCTGCATCCAGCTTTTGCCCCGGCGGGCCAATCCAGTAAAGCGGCTGGCCGCGCGGGTCTTCGGTGCATATAACCTGATCGGCGGGATGGCGGCTGCCGCAGCGGGTCACGCGGAAACCTTTGATCTCCGCTAACGGCAAATCAGGCACGTTGATATTAAGAATACGGCCGGTACGCAGCGGAGCGCGCGACAGCGCACGTAACAGCGTACAGGTGATGGATGCGGCGGTGTCGTAATGCTGATGTCCATTGAGTGAAACAGCGAGCGCAGGCAAGCCAAGATGGCGCCCTTCCATTGCCGCAGCGACGGTACCGGAGTAAATCACATCGTCGCCAAGGTTTGGACCGGCGTTGATGCCGGACACTACGATATCGGGACGCGGCTGCATCAGCTTGTTCACGCCGAGGAACACGCAGTCGGTCGGCGTGCCCATCTGCACCGCGATATCGCCGTTTTCATGTGTAAAGGTACGCAGCGGCGTCTCCAGCGTGAGCGAGTTTGATGCGCCGCTACGATTGCGATCGGGCGCGACAACCTGCACCTCGGCAAACTCACGTAAAGCACGCGCCAGCGTCTGAATACCTGGCGCATGAATTCCATCATCGTTACTCAGCAATATCCGCATCGTTACCTTCTTGTTGGAGAAGCTCACGCACCACGCTGGTGGCAAAACTGCCCGCTGGCAGCCAGAACTGCATCTCCAGCGTCACATCGTCCCACCATTCCCAGCGCAGATCCTTTGGCACCACCAGCATTGCTCGACGCGCGGCATCAACCCGCTCGCGCTCAAGCAGTGTAATCAATTCTTCTGCGCCTGCCAGGCTCTGCTGCTCAAAAAGCAGCGCGTCGCCTTGCGGACCCGCATCACCGCGACCCGGCAGCGGCGCAGTGATGCGCAGTTGATGATTATCGATGCGCTGCTGCACGTCAGGCAACTCTTCCGCCTGCGCCACGAACCAGCTGCCGCGACCGGCCAGCTGTACCGCATCGCCCACCTGCACCACATCCAGTGCGCCATCACGCTGCAAACGCGCGCTGATCACCTGATTAAACAGATGGCTGCGGGTCGCTGACAACAGCAAACCTTTCATATTGCGATCGCGCGGACGGAATGTCTCTTTCGCCCACTGTTTCGCCTGCGTCAGGTTGTTGCCGCCACGACCAAAGCGCTGCTCACCAAAGTAGTTCGGCACGCCGCGCTGTTGAATCTGTTGTAAACGTGCGTCGACTTCACGGCGATCGGAGATCTGACGCACCACTAAGCGGAACGCATTGCCCGCCAGCGCGCCGGTACGCAGTTTGCGTTTATGGCGAATCACCTGCAGGATTTCAACGCCTTCCAGCTGGAATCCGGCCAGATTCGGCATGCCATTGCCCGGTACGCGGAAACAGAGTGTTTGCTCGGTGACGGCATGACGATCTTTCATGCCGGCATAGCTAAGGTCACGCACCGGCACGCCGAGAAATTTGGCGATGGCTTCAGCGACAAAGCGCGTATTGCAGCCAATTTTACGGATGCGCACCAACAGCTGTTCACCTTCGCCATCATAGGGATAGCCAAGATCTTCAATCACCACGAAATCTTCGGGATTGGCTTTGATGACGCCGGTGGCAGTCGGCACGCCGTGCAGGTAATGCAGTTCACTCATGCCTGATCGGCCTTTATCAGCAGCGCAACCGCTTCACAGGCAATGCCTTCGCCACGCCCGGTAAAGCCCAGCTTTTCGGTGGTGGTGGCTTTGACGTTGACGTCATCCATATGGCAACCGAGATCTTCGGCGATATTGACGCGCATCTGCGGCACATGCGGCAACATTTTCGGTGCCTGCGCAATGATGGTCACATCGACGTTACCGATGCGATAGCCTTTCAGCTGAATCCGACGCCAGGCTTCGCGCAGCAAACCGCGGCTGTCAGCGCCTTTAAACGCCGGATCGGTATCCGGGAACAACTTGCCGATATCGCCCATCGCCACCGCGCCGAGCAAGGCATCCGTCAACGCATGCAGCGCCACATCACCATCAGAATGGGCAATAAAACCGTGTTCGAAGGGAATACGCACCCCGCCAATCACTAACGGACCTTCGCCGCCAAAAGCGTGAACGTCAAAACCGTGACCGATACGCATCATGCGCTCTCCTGTAACTGAATCTGGGTAAGATAGAAGGCCGCCAGCGCCAGATCTTCTGGCCGCGTCACCTTAATATTGTCGCTGCGTCCACTCACCAATTCCGGGTGATAACCGCAATACTCCAGCGCCGACGCTTCATCGGTAATGGTAGCGCCTTCATGGAGTGCGCGCGTCAGGCAAGCGGTGAGCAGTTGATGCGGGAAAAATTGCGGCGTTAACGCGTGCCATAAATCCTCGCGTTCAACGGTGTGGGCGATGGCGGTTTTATCCGGTTCGGCGCGTTTCATGGTGTCGCGCACCGGCGCCGCCAGAATTCCGCCAACCTTGCTGTACTCACGTACCGCCAGCAGACGTGCTAAATCGTCCGGATGCAGGCAAGGACGCGCGGCGTCATGCACCAGCACCCATTCGCTGTGGTGAATGGCGTTCAAGCCCGCCAGCACTGATTCGGCGCGCGTGTCGCCACCGGTCACGCGGAGAATACGGGAATCCTGCGCCAGCGGTAGTGAATCGAACCAGCCATCGTCATTGCTGACCGGCACAATTACCTGTTTTACCGCAGGATGTGCCAGCAGACGTGCAACGCTGTGTTCAAGAAGGGTGAATTGACCAATGGTCAGATACTGTTTTGGGCAGGCAGCCTGCATTCGGCTGCCCACACCTGCGGCGGGCACCACAGCAATCACATCCGCAAGGATCGGGCGCTTGTTCATGGCTTATCGTTGTTGATTTTGCGCAGCTTGTTGCGCGTTACGTTTGTTCTGGTCTGGCACCAGACGATAGAAAGTCTCACCGGGCTTAATCATGCCCAGTTCATTACGTGCGCGTTCTTCGATCGCTTCAGAGCCGCCATTGAGATCGTCAATTTCGGCGAATAGCTGATCGTTACGCGCTTTAAGCTTGGCGTTATTCGCCTGTTGTGTCGCGACGTCTTCGTTGACGCGCGTATAGTCATGAATACCGTTCTTACCCAGCCACAGGGAATATTGAAGCCATCCCAGCAGCACGAGTAGCAGTAACGTCAGTTTTCCCATCCCCGCCCCCTGAAAAACGGCCCAATCATCCCATAACTTGACGCTGGACTCCACTGCGACGGCGAAAATGCCGCGCACGGGCGTTTAGCCGTGCAAATAATGCCAGAGTGGGAGGCGAGACGGCAGGTAAAGTTTTGTAACCTGCCGATGCGTTTGCACATCAGCTGGGCGTTACCAACCGGAGAGAAATGAGAACAGCAGCCAGAACAAGCACACCACCACAATCGCCGTGGCGATCCCGCTCCAGAATAAGTGAGTGCGGATCATCAGGCTGAGCACGATACCAATCAGTACCGAAACCGGCAGCAGCGCGAGGAAGAATGGCCAGGTGTAGAGGAAGAAGAACAGCGTGTTGGAGCCGTAGAGCATGAACGGAATCGCCAGTGCGCACCAGTACGAGAGAAAGCCAAACACGCCGCCCGGCAGTGATGAGCGAGACTCATCCGGGGTGCGTTCATCTTTACGGGCTAGCATGGGCGTTACGTTCTGCATAGAGATCCTGTTGACGCTAAGCGCGGCAAACCCAAAGGGATTTGCCGCTGTCGGTTCAGGATCTGATGATATCGCGGTGACGCAGCAGGTCTAACAATTGGCCGGCGAGTTTTGTAACCAATTGTTCGCCATCAAGGTGGATTTCCGGGGCGTCTGGCGCCTCGTAAACGCTATCGATACCGGTGAAATTACGCAGCTCACCGGCACGGGCTTTTTTGTACAAACCTTTGGGATCGCGCGCTTCGCACACGGCCAACGGCGTATCGACAAACACTTCGATAAACTGCCCTTCAGCCAGCAGATCGCGCACCATATTGCGTTCTGCGCGATGCGGCGAGATAAAGGCGGTCAGCACTACTAAACCGGCATCGACCATCAGTTTCGCCACTTCGCCGACGCGACGAATGTTCTCTTTACGATCGTCATCGCTAAAGCCGAGGTCACGGCACAAACCGTGACGCACGTTGTCGCCATCCAGCAGATAGGTGTTCACACCGGCCCGATACAGCGCCTGCTCCAGCGCGCCGGCTACGGTGGATTTCCCCGAGCCGGAAAGCCCGGTGAACCACAGCACCACGCCTTGATGGCCGTGCTGCAGTTCGCGCTCCTCGCGCGTTACCGGATGATCGTGCCACACCACGTTTTCATCGTGTTGCGCCATTACTTGCCACCCAGCAGATCGCGCGCGTTCCAGTGTGGGAAGTGACGACGCACCAGCGCGTTCAGCTCCAGCTCGAAATCGCTGAACTGACCCGCTTGCTTACGCACATCGGTCAGCGGCTGATTAATCATGCCCGCGCCCACCGTCACGTTGCTCAGACGATCGATAAAGATCATGCCGCCAGTCACCGGATTCTGGCGATACGCGTCCAGCACCATCGGTTCGTCAAAGGTCAGTTCGACCAGGCCAATGCCGTTAAGCGGCAGACTGTCCACGGTGCGCTTCTCCAGCGAGTTGATCTCCACCTGATGGATCACTTTCTCAACGCGCGCGCGAGTTTTCTTACCGGCGATCTTCACTTCGTAACTTTGCCCGGGCTGCAGCGGCTGTTCCGCCATCCACACCACGTCAACGGTGGCGGATTGCACCGCTTGCAGCTCGGCTTCCGCATCCACCAGCAGATCGCCACGACTGATGTCGATCTCATCTTTCAGCACCAGCGTAATCGCTTCACCGGCACCCGCTTCAGGCAGATCGCCATCGAAGGTGACGATGCGCGAGATGGTCGATTCCACGCCCGATGGCAGCACTTTCACGCGCTGACCGACGTTGACCACACCCGAAGCCAGCGTACCGGCATAACCACGGAAATCGAGGTTAGGACGGTTCACATACTGCACCGGGAAACGCATTGGCTGATGATCCACCACGCGGTTCAATTCAACGGTTTCTAATACGTCGAGCAGCGTTGGGCCGCTGTACCACGGCATGGTGACGCTGGGCGTTGCCACGTTATCGCCTTCCAGAGCCGACATCGGCACAAAGCGAATATCAAGGTCTTCCGGCAGCTGCGCGGCGAAATCGAGGTAATCCTGTTTGATCTGCTCGAAGGTCTCTTGCTTGTACTCCACCAGATCCATCTTGTTGATGGCGACCACCAGATGCTTGATGCCCAGCAGCGTGGAGATAAAGCTGTGACGACGCGTCTGATCCAGCACGCCTTTACGCGCATCGATCAGCAGGATCGCCAAATCGCAGGTCGATGCACCGGTCGCCATGTTGCGGGTGTACTGCTCGTGTCCCGGCGTGTCGGCAATAATAAATTTGCGCTTCTCAGTGGAGAAATAGCGATACGCCACATCAATGGTGATGCCCTGCTCGCGCTCGGCCTGCAAGCCATCAACCAGTAACGCCAGATCCAGCTTCTCACCCTGCGTCCCGTGACGTTTGCTGTCGTTGTGCAGCGAGGAGAGCTGGTCTTCATAAATTTGACGCGTGTCGTGCAGCAGGCGACCAATCAGCGTACTTTTGCCGTCGTCGACGCTACCGCAGGTCAGGAAACGCAGCAGGCTTTTATGTTGTTGCGCGGTCAGCCAGGCTTCCACGCCGCCCTGATCGGCAATCTGTTGTGCAATAACGGTATTCATCTGCGTCTCCTTAGAAATAACCCTGACGTTTCTTCATTTCCATCGAACCGGCCTGGTCGCGGTCAATCACGCGTCCCTGGCGTTCACTGGTGGTGGAGACCAGCATCTCTTCAATAATTTCCGGCAGCGTCTGCGCCTCTGATTCCACCGCGCCGGTCAACGGCCAGCAGCCGAGCGTGCGGAAACGCACCATGCGCTGTTTGATCACTTCACCTGGCTGCAGATCGATACGGTCGTCATCGATCATCATCAGCATGCCATCACGCTCCAGCACCGGACGCGGCGCGGCGAGGTAGAGCGGCACGATCTCGATATTCTCGAGGAAGATGTACTGCCAGATATCCAGCTCGGTCCAGTTGGAGAGCGGGAACACGCGGATACTTTCGCCTTTGTTGATCTGGCCGTTATAGTTGTGCCACAGCTCAGGACGCTGGTTTTTCGGGTCCCAGCGGTGGAAGCGATCGCGGAAGGAGTAGATACGCTCTTTAGCGCGCGACTTCTCTTCATCACGACGTGCGCCGCCAAATGCCGCATCAAAACCGTATTTGTTCAGCGCCTGCTTCAGGCCTTCGGTTTTCATGATGTCGGTGTGCTTGGCGCTGCCGTGCACAAACGGGTTGATGCCCATCGCCACGCCTTCCGGGTTGCGATGCACCAGCAACTCCGCGCCCATCGCTTTCACGGTGCGATCGCGGAACTCGTACATTTCACGGAATTTCCAGCCGGTATCAACATGCAGCAGCGGAAACGGCAGCGTGCCCGGATAGAAGGCTTTACGCGCCAGATGCAGCATTACCGAGGAGTCTTTACCGATGGAGTACATCATCACCGGATTGCTGAACTCGGCCGCCACCTCGCGGATGATATGGATACTCTCTGCCTCCAGCTGGCGCAGATGAGTAAGTCGATTTTGGTCCATAATTTTTCCTCAAGCCAAATTGACAACGGCGGACTCGCGAGCCCCCTGCTGTGCCGAATGTTGGAACCAGGCCAATTGCCCGTGCAAATTTACGACTTCGCCAATCACTAACAGTGCTGGCGTGGGCGCGGCCGCAGCCAGCGCCTCCAGTTGATCCAATGTGCCGGTCAGCACCTGCTGATCCTGACGCGTGCCGCGCCCAATCACCGCCACCGGCGTGGAGGCGGCGCGGCCATGTTCGATAAGCCCGGCAGCGATTTCCGCCGCTTTCACCGTGCCCATATAAATCGCTAAGGTTTGACGTGCGCGCGCCAGCGACGGCCAATCAATGCCGTCGCCATCCGCGCGACAGTGACCGGTAATAAACAGCACGCTCTGCGCGTGGTCGCGATGGGTCAGTGGAATACCGGCATAGGCGGTTGCGCCTGCTGCAGCGGTGATGCCCGGCACCACCTGGAACGGAATGCCCGCGGCCTGCGCCGCCTGCAGCTCTTCGCCACCGCGGCCAAAAATAAACGGATCGCCGCCTTTCAGGCGCACTACGCGTTTACCCTGTTGCGCCAGCGTCACCAGCATCTGATTGGTCTCTTCCTGCGGCACCGAATGCGCACCAGCGCGTTTACCGACGCAGATGCGGTCGGCATCGCGCCGCACCAGCTCAAGCACTTCGTCGCTGACCAGATGGTCATACAGCACCACATCGGCCAGCTGCATCACCTGCAAGCCACGCAACGTCAGCAAACCGCTGTCGCCTGGACCGGCGCCTACCAGCGTAATTTCGCCTTGATTGTCGCTATCGTTTTCCAGTTCGTGATCCAGCGTGCGCCGCGCTTCATGGACGTTACCCGCCGCCATCTGGCTGGCGAACCGACCGTTAAAGGCGCGCTCCCAGAAGCGACGGCGGTCAGACATGCGGTGATAGCGCTGCTTCACCTTGTCGCGCCACTGCCCGGCCACTTCCGCCATCTGCCCGAGATTGGCCGGCAGTAACGCTTCAATTTTTTCACGCAGCAGACGCGCTAACACCGGCGCGGTGCCGCTGGAGGAGATGGCCACCACCAGCGGTGAACGATCGACAATCGACGGGAAGATAAAGCTGCACTTCGGCTGATCGTCCACCACGTTCACCAGCTTGTGGCGCGCATTGGCGGCATCGAACACCTGCGCGTTAAGCGCGTTGTCATCGGTAGCGGCAATCACGAGGAACACGCCATCCAGCTGCGCCGGATCGAAGCGGTGGGCGATCCATTCAATCGCCTCAATTTCCAGCAGCGCCTGCAGCTCATGACCGAGTTCGCGCGCGGCGACCAGCACGCGCGCACCGGCACGCCGCAGCAGTTCTATTTTGCGCGCCGCGATGTCGCCACCGCCGACAACCAGCACCGGACGACTTTTGAGATCGGCAAAGAGAGGCAGATAATCCACGTTAACCTTGCTAGTTTTACAATAAGTTAACGCGACTATACGTCCCGCCCTTCCAGCAGATGAAATTACGAATTGGAATGAGTAGTTACCGAATGGAATAACGACCCAGGATTGCTGATAACATTTTGTGCTTAACAAATGATATTGCTGGTGTTTCGGAGCAAATCAAATTGTGCAAGCGTCGTCACAGTTTCATACTAAGTCGGAATTTTTTTAGCATGACCGGATGTCAGAAAAGGACGCTAACTATGTTTGCCACTCTCCGCCGCACTGTGCTGGCTGCACTGCTTGCGGGCGGTTTGCCTTTCTTTGTTCAGGCTGCGAGCAACAGCACGCCAGGACATTTTGCCGAACAGCAGCTTCGCCATATCGCCACCTATTTCCCCGGCCGCATGAGCGGCAGTCCCGCCGAGTTGCTGACTGCCGATTATCTGCAACAGCAGTTCAGCCAGCTGGGATATCAGAGTAATACCCGCCAGTTTAAAACCAGCTATAGCTGGCTGGAGAAAAAGGGTGAGAGCCGCACCCACAAAGTTACGGCCACGTCGGTGATTGCCGCGCGGGCCGGTGAAGTGCCGCAGGAGATCCTGATCGTTACGCATCTGGATACCTGGACGCCGCTCAGCCGCCACGAAGCCGATAACAATCTCGGCGGCCTGCGTTTGCAGGGCGTGGATGACAATGCCTCCGGGCTTGGCGTGATGCTGGAGCTGGCGCAGGCGCTAAGCAAAACGCCGCTGCACTACGGCGTGCGCTTTGTGGCGCTGAGCGCCGGTGAAGCGGGTTTGCACGGCATGGATGATTATCTGGCGCGCATGAGCGCGCAGGAGAAGAAGAACACGCTGCTGGTGATCGATCTGAATAGCCTGATTGTCGGCGATCATCTCTACTTTAACAGCGGCATCAATACGCCAGCGGCAGTGCGCAAACAGACCAGCGCGCGTGCCGTGCAGCTGGCGCACCGTTACGGTATCTCCGCCGCCAGCCACGCGATGACCGCACGCGATTATCCCGGCGTCAATCCGTTCGACAAAGCCGGCATGCCACTGATGGATGTCACCGCCGCCAACTGGACGCTGGGCAACAAAGATGGGCAGCAGCAGCGCGCGCGTTCCAGCCACTTCCCGGAAGGCAATGTGCGCCATCAAACCGAGCGCGATAACCTCAACTACCTCGATCACTGGCTGCCTGGCCGCATCACCCAGCGCACGCATGACAGCGTGAAGATTCTGCTGCCGCTGCTGACCGAGCTTGCTAATCCGACAACCTGAGGATTCCCTATGTACGTGGTATATCTGAACTATTTTCGTCCGGTAGAAGAAGTCGAAGCGTTACTGGAACCGCACATTAGCTGGCTGGATCGCTATTTCGCTAACGGCGTGTTTATCGCGGCGGGACGCAAAGATCCACGCACCGGCGGCGTGCTGTTGGTGAAGGATATTGATCGTGCGCGATTAGATACCATCCTGGCGGAAGATCCGTTTGTGGCGGTGGCGCATTATGAAGTGACGAAAGTGAATGTGACGCGTGCGGCGGAAGAGTTTGCGAGGTTGCAGGGGGTCTGATTGTGCTGGCAGTCCTCTACTCGATTGTGCTGGCTGTCCCCCATCCCGGCCTTCCCCCGCTAGCGGGGGAAGGAGACGCTGCCACATGCAGCTTCAGAACTCACATATGGCAGCATCTTCCTCCCCCATTTATGGGGGAGGACCGAGGAGGGGGAAAGCGAGCACCAACTGGCAGCATCTTCCTCCCCCATTCATGGGGGAGGACCGAGGAGGGGGAAAGCGAGCACAAACCAAGGATGGGTACAGCCAGCACCTACCAATCAACCTTCATGCAACCCGCACTCGCGCTTCAGGCCGAAGAAGCGTGTCTCTTCCTCTGCCATGCCCGGTTCCCACTTTTTGGTGGTATGCGTATCGCCCACTGACAGATAACCTTCATCCCACAGCGGATGATATTTCAATCCGTGTTGGGTCAGATACTGATGCACCTGACGGTTATCCCAATCAATGATCGGCAGAATCTTGAACACGCCGCGCTGCACCGCCAGCACCGGCAAACTGGCGCGACTGCCAGACTGATCGCGGCGCAGGCCAGCAAACCAGGTTTGCGCGCCCAGCGTTTCCAGCGCGCGGTTCATCGGTTCCACTTTGTTGATCTGGTTATACTGCTCAATCCCTTCGACGCCCTGCTCCCACAGTTTGCCGTAACGCGCTTCCTGCCATGCCGCTGAAGTTTCCGCACGGAAGATTTGCAGGTTGAGATTGAGCTTGTCGGTCAGCTCATCAATAAAGCGGTAAGTTTCCGGGAACAGGTAACCGGTATCGGTCAGGATCACCGGAATGTCCGGCTTCTGCTGCGTCACCATATGCAGCAAAACCGCCGCCTGAATACCAAAGCTGGATGACAACACAAATGCGCCTGGCAGCTGTTCTAATGCCCAGCCCACGCGTTGTTCAGCGGAGAGTTTCTCCAGCTGCACGTTGCTTTCCGCCAGCGCCATGATGCGGTCAACTTTTGATGAACCATTCAGTGCTGCGAGATCGAGTACCGTCATACTGCCTCCGAGTCCCAGAAATCACGGGCGGGATCAACCACGGCTTTAATAATGCCGGTGCGAATCACGAAGTCGCCGAAGCCTTCGTTGGCCTGACGCTCGGTTGCCCAGCGCGCCACCAGCTCATCAATGCTGGCGAGGATTTCGCCTTCGTTGATGTTCTCGCGGTACATGCGTGGAATGCGCGTACCTTCGCGGTTGCCGCCAATGTGTAAGTTGTAACGGCCCGGCGCTTTGCCCACCAGACCTAACTCCGCCAGCAAAGCACGGCCACAACCATTTGGGCAACCGGTAACGCGTAACACTATGTGCTCTTCGCCGACACCATGCTTATGCATGATCTCTTCCACTTTGGTCACGAACGACGGCAGGAAGCGCTCGGCTTCTGCCATCGCCAGCGGACAGGTCGGGAACGCCACACACGCCATCGAGTTCTCACGCTGCGGCGTGACCGCTTCCATCAAACCGTGTTCACGGGCGATGGCTTCGATCTGCGCTTTTTGCTTCTCCGGCACGCCAGCCACAATCAGGTTCTGGTTAGCCGTCAGACGGAAATCGCCCTGATGGATTTTGGCAATTTCGGCGATGCCGCGCTTCAGCGGACGGCCAGGATAATCCAGCAGACGGCCGTTCTCAATGAACAGCGTCAGGTGCCATTTCTCATCGATGCCTTTCACCCAGCCAACGCGATCGCCGCGCGAGGTGAACGCATACGGACGAATCGGTTCGAAGGTCAGACCGGCACGCTTTTCCACTTCCGCTTTGAAGGTTTCAACGCCGACGCGTTCCAGCGTGTATTTGGTCTTGGCATTTTTACGATCGGTACGATTCCCCCAATCGCGCTGCGTGGTGACCACCGCAGCCGCCACGTCGAGGATCTTCTCGACCGGCAGAAAGCCGAATTCGCTTGCGGTGCGCGCATACGTTGCTTTGTTGCCGTGATCAATCGACAAGCCACCGCCCACCAGCAGGTTAAAGCCAATCAGCTTGCCCTGCTCGGCGATGGCGATGAAGTTCAGGTCATTGGCGTGCAGATCGACATCGTTATGCGGCGGCACCACCACCGTGGTTTTGAATTTACGCGGCAGATAGGTTTCGCCAAGAATCGGCTCTTTATCGGTGGTGGCGACCTTCTCTTTGTCCCACCAGATTTCCGCGTAAGCGCGGGTTTGCGGCAGCAGATGCTCTGACAGCTTTTTCGCCCATTCGTACGCTTCCTGATGCAGCTCTGATTCCACCGGATTCGAGGTGCAAAGCACGTTACGGTTCACGTCGTTGGCGGTCGCCAGCGCATCCAGCCCAACTTCGTGCAGCATCTGGTGCGTCGGCTTGACGTTCTTCTTCAGAATGCCGTGAAACTGGAAGGTCTGGCGGTTGGTCAACCGGATGCTGCCATAAATGGTTTTATCGGTGGCGAATTTATCAATTGCCAGCCACTGCGTTGGCGTGATGATGCCGCCCGGCAGACGGCAACGCAGCATCATGGCGTGACGCGGTTCGAGTTTCTGCGCTACACGCTCGGCACGAATGTCGCGGTCATCCTGCTGGTACATACCGTGGAAACGGATCAGCAGGAAGTTGTCGCCGGTGAAGCCGCCGGTCAGGCCATCGTCGAGATCGTCGAGGATGGTGCCGCGCAGGTAGTTGCTCTGTTTTTTCAGACGCTCAGCGTCGACCAGCTTGCCTTCAACGACCAGCGGTCCAGGATGTTTTTCGCTCATTAGTAAACGTCTCGCTGATAACGGCGCTCAATGCGCAGCTCACTTAAAAATTCGTCAGCCGTTTCACGATCCATGCCGCCGTGTTCGACCACCACATCCAGTAATGCCTGCTCAACGTCTTTCGCCATACGATTGGCGTCGCCGCAGACGTAAAGGTGTGCGCCTTCCTGTAACCAGCTCCACACCTCCGCACCTTTGGCGCGGATCTTATCTTGTACGTAAACCTTCTCGGCCTGATCGCGCGACCATGCCAGATCAATATGGGTCAGCAGGCCATCTTTGACATACTTCTGCCACTCCACCTGATAGAGGAAATCATCGGTGAAATGCGGGTTACCGAAGAACAGCCAGTTTTTACCGCCAGCGCCATCGTTATCGCGCTGCTGCATAAAGGCGCGGAACGGCGCGATGCCGGTGCCCGGACCAATCATGATCACTGGCGTTTCCGGATTAGCCGGTAAACGGAAGTTATCGTTGTGCTCGATGAAGACGCGAATTTCGCCATCCTCTTCGATACGATCCGCTAACCAGGTTGAGGCGCCGCCGCCGCGCTGGCGACCGTCGATTTCAAAGCGCACCGCACCTACGGTGATGTGCACTTCGGTTTCGTTCTCCGCCTGCGATGAGGCGATGGAGTAGAGGCGCGGCGTCAGCGGACGCAGCAGGCCGGTTAATTGTTCGGCATTCAGTTCGGTCGGTGCCTGACGCACCATATCGACAATCGGGAAGCTCTGCGCATAACTCTGCAGCTTCGGCTTATCACCGGCCAGCGCTAGCAGCGCGTCATTGCGGGACAGCGCCGCATACTGTTCGACGATTTGTGGCGTGTTGACCGTCAGTTCGAAATGGGTTTTCAGCGCTTCGGCCAGCGGCAGGGTTTTGCCCTGCACGTCTACCTGCTCGTCACCTTTCAGCCACACTAGTTGCAGCAGTTCCTGCACCAGCTCGTCATCGTTTTCAAACCACACGCCGAGTGCGTCGCCCGGCTGGTAGCGCAGGCCAGAATCGTCAAGGTCGATCTCAATGTGACGCACATCTTTATCCGAATCGCGTCCGGTAATCTTCTGGTTGGCCGCCAGGCTGGCCACCAGCGGCTCTTCTTTGGTGTACGGGCTGCTGTCGACCAGGTTAACGCTGCCCGCCGCGGTGATGGCGGCCTGTGCTGGCGATTCGCTCGGCACACGCGCTTTCAGAATCTCGGTGATCTGCTGACGCCAGGCGTTCGCCTGCTCTTTGTATTCAACATCGGCATCCACACGATCCAGCAGACGTTCTGCACCCAGCTCAGCCAGACGTTCATCGAAGTCTTTACCGGCTTTGCTGAAAAACTCATAAGAGGTATCGCCGAGACCGAACACCGCAAACGCTGTGCCTGCAAACTTCGGCGCTTTCTTCGACAGCAGGAATTTATGCAGCGCCACGGCCTCTTCCGGCGGCTCGCCCTCGCCTTGCGTGGAAGTCACCACCACCAGCAGCTTTTCCTGGCCGATCTGCTTGAATTTATAATCGCCGGCGTTAACCAGATTGACGCTCAGCTTGGCAGCCAGCAGGTCATCTCGCAGTTGCTCAGCCAGGCGACGCGCGTTACCGGTCTGCGAGGCGGAGATCAGCGTGATGGTCGGGGTTTCTGCCTGCACAGGCGCTGGCGCGGCAGCCGCACCCGGCGTCTGATTGACCATGCCCCAGAAATAGCCGGAGAGCCAGGCCATCTGAGTGGTGTTGAAATCCGTGGTCGCCGCCTGTAAGCGCGCGAGTTGCTCCGGTGATAACGGAAGCAGTGAACCTGGTGCCTGAGTCGTCATTGCGTTAAAAATTCCAGTGTCAGAAGTCCGGATCAATATGTTGCGAAAGAGTGCGTAGGTTACCGGGCTGTATAGTAACGATTAAATACGCCTTCGACATATTAAATAACCAAAATGACTAAGTGGTTTTTCGGGTAAAGTTAACCAGCAAAAGTGGTAAATGAAGGCGATATGATTCAATGAGTTAATTAGGCGTTTTGCTGTCGGCATGGCGCAAAATGCCCTTTTCTTTGCCAGCGGGTGCGAAAAATCTGCAATTCAGGTAGACTTCAGCGGTTTTTAAGTCTGAGAGCCATTATGTCTACCACGTTATTTAAAGAGTTCCAGTTTGAATCTGCCCACCGCTTACCTCACGTGCCGGAAGGCCATAAATGTGGGCGTTTGCACGGCCATTCATTCCTGGTGCGATTAGAAATTACCGGCGAAGTGGATGCGCATACCGGTTGGGTGATGGATTTTGCCGAACTGAAGGCGAAGTTTAAGCCGCTGTATGAACGCCTCGATCATCACTATCTGAATGACATTCCGGGTCTGGAGAATCCTACCAGTGAAGTGCTGGCGAAATGGATTTGGGATCAGATGAAGCCGATTCTGCCGGAATTGAGTGCGGTAATGATTAAAGAGACCTGCACCGCCGGTTGCGTTTATCGCGGTTGAGGTCAGTGAAGCCGTAACCGTGAGTGAGGTCGCCATGCATGGCGACCTTAGAACTCAGGCAATATTCAGGTATTTGTGCGTCTGCATCGAAAGCCGCCAGTTGCGGGCGATACAGGTTTCAATACAGAGTTTCGTTGCCGCATCACCACGGCTGATCGGTTGCAGTGCCACAATGCGCTTTTTATCGTCGTGTAAACCTGCCAGCAACGCATCTAACGCTTCCACATCACGCTCACGCGCCACCGGATGTTTAATCTCATCGGCACGCTGCAGTGCCTGCGGCAAAACATCATAGCCACCGCGCATGTTCACCTTGGGTGAAACCGTCACCCATGTTGCGTCGGAACACTGCACGTCGTGCGTGCCGCTGGTTTCGATCTGGCAGGCAAAACCCGCCGCTTCTAATTGTTCCGTCAAAGGGCGCAGATCAAAAATCGCCGGTTCGCCGCCGGTGATCACCACATGACGTGCGGTCCAGCCCTGACGTTGGATGGTGTCGATCAACATGGCCGCATCGGCGCTGCCCCACGCATCGCTTTCCACGGTTTTGACCAGAATATCACCCAGCGAGGTCTCCCGATCCGCCCGCTTTTCCCAGGTATGTTTGGTATCACACCAGCTACAGCCCACCGGACATCCTTGTAAGCGGATGAACAGCGCCGGAACACCGGTGTAAAAACCTTCGCCCTGCAGCGTCTGGAACATTTCGTTAATCGGGTAGAACATTATTTACTCACGTCTAAAATTTGAGGCGCAGATTATGGCAGATCTTATGCGCCAGGTCACAGCTGCTTCGTGCCAAATAAAAGCAAAAGCCCCGCACAAGGCGGGGCTTCATTCAGACGATGCTGCGCGCAGGCAGCATACTCAGGCGATTACGCCTGGCCTTTAACTTCTTTCAGACCGTTGAACGGTGCTTTGCTGCCCAGCGCTTCTTCGATACGAATCAGCTGGTTGTACTTAGCTACACGGTCAGAACGGCTCATAGAACCGGTTTTGATCTGGCCAGCCGCCGTACCTACCGCCAGGTCAGCGATGGTTGCATCTTCGGTTTCACCTGAACGGTGTGAAATCACCGCGGTATAACCCGCATCTTTCGCCATCTTGATTGCAGCCAGAGTTTCGGTCAGTGAACCGATCTGGTTGAATTTGATCAGGATGGAGTTAGCGATGCCTTTATCGATACCTTCTTTCAGGATCTTGGTGTTGGTTACGAACAGATCGTCACCTACCAGCTGGATTTTGTCGCCCAGCACTTTGGTCTGGTAGGCGAAACCAGTCCAGTCAGATTCATCCAGACCGTCTTCGATAGAAACGATTGGGTACTGTTTGGTCAGGTCTTCCAGGAAGTGGGTGAACTCTTCTGAAGAGAAGGCTTTGTTGCCTTCGCCAGCCAGCACATATTTGCCGTCTTTGTAGAATTCAGATGCTGCGCAGTCCATCGCCAGGGTGATGTCTTTGCCCAGTTCGTAGCCTGCTGCTTTTACCGCTTCAGCGATAACAGCCAGCGCTTCGGCGTTAGAACCCAGGTTTGGCGCGTAGCCACCTTCATCACCAACTGCAGTGCTCATGCCTTTAGACTTCAGCACTTTTGCCAGGTGATGGAAGACTTCAGAACCCATGCGAATCGCTTCTTTCAGGGTTGGCGCGCCAACCGGCTGAATCATGAATTCCTGGATGTCGACGTTGTTGTCGGCGTGCTCACCACCGTTGATGATGTTCATCATTGGCAGCGGCATAGAGTATTTGCCTGGGGTGCCGTTCAGTTCAGCGATGTGTGCGTACAGCGGCAGGCCTTTAGAGGCAGCAGCAGCTTTAGCAGCAGCCAGTGAAACCGCCAGAATGGCGTTAGCACCGAAGTTTGATTTGTTCTCAGTACCGTCCAGCTCGATCATGATCTTATCGATGTTCGCCTGGTCTTTGGCATCTTTACCGGTTACCGCGTTAGCGATTGGACCGTTAACAGCCGCAACCGCTTTGGTTACGCCTTTGCCCAGGAAACGAGATTTGTCACCGTCACGCAGCTCCAGAGCTTCGCGAGAACCGGTTGATGCACCTGATGGCGCAGCAGCCAGACCAACGAAACCGCCTTCCAGATGCACTTCTGCTTCTACAGTTGGGTTGCCACGGGAGTCGATGATTTCGCGACCGATGACTTTTACGATTTTGGACATTCGATTTTCCTCAGTACAAGTTAGTCAATCCTAAGACAAACAACGCGCGAAAAGTTCGCGCGTTGTTCGTGAAACTTACTTCGCTAAACGCTTCTGGTGTTCCTGCGCGGCTTTCACAAAGCCAGCGAACAGCGGATGACCATCGCGTGGGGTCGACGTGAATTCCGGGTGGAACTGACAGGCAACAAACCACGGGTGGTTCGGGATCTCAATGATCTCAACCAGCTGATCGTCGCCAGAACGACCGGCAATATGCAGACCCGCCGCTTCAATCGGCTTCAGCAACATATTGTTTACTTCGTAACGATGACGGTGGCGTTCGGTAATGATTTCAGAACCGTACAACTGACGCACTTTGCTTTCCGGCGTCAACTGGCACTGCTGGCTGCCCAGACGCATGGTGCCGCCCAGATCGCTCTGCTCAGTACGCTGTTCAACGTTGCCCTCTTCGTCACGCCATTCGGTGATAAGCGCAACCACCGGATACTTACAGTCTGGCACAAATTCCGTAGAGTTCGCGCCTTCCATACCGGCAACGTTGCGGGCGAATTCCATCAGCGCAACCTGCATGCCCAGGCAAATTCCCAGGTAAGGCACGTTGTTCTCACGGGCGTATTGCGCCGTCATCATTTTGCCTTCCACACCGCGGTAGCCGAAGCCGCCAGGGATCAGAATAGCATCCAGATCTTTCAGTAATTCGACACCGCGCGTTTCAACATCCTGCGAGTCGATCAATTTGATATTCACGGTAACGCGATTTTTCAGGCCACCGTGTTTCAAGGCCTCAATCACTGACTTGTACGCATCCGGCAGTTCGACATATTTGCCGACCATACCGATGGTCACTTCGCCGCCCGGATTGGCTTCTTCGTAAATAACCTGTTCCCATTCGGCCAGGTTCGCTTCCGGCGCGTTCAGATTGAAACGCTTGCAGATGTAATCATCCAGACCTTGCGATTTCAGCATGCCTGGAATCTTGTAGATGGAATCCACATCTTTCAGGGAAATAACCGCTTTTTCTGGCACGTTACAGAACAGCGCGATTTTAGCGCGTTCGTTCGCCGGCACCGCGCGGTCAGAGCGGCAGATCAGCACGTCTGGCTGAATCCCGATCGACAGCAGCTCTTTTACTGAATGCTGGGTTGGCTTGGTTTTCACTTCGCCTGCGGCCGCCATATATGGCACCAGCGTCAGGTGCATATACATGGTGTGTTCACGACCGACATCGACCGCCATCTGGCGAATCGCTTCGAGGAACGGCAGAGATTCGATATCACCCACGGTACCGCCGATCTCGACCAGAACCACGTCATGACCTTCGCCGCCTTCAATAATGCGTTCTTTGATGGCGTTGGTGATGTGTGGAATAACCTGAATCGTGGCGCCCAGATAGTCACCGCGACGCTCTTTGCGCAGCACTTCTGAGTAGATACGACCGGTAGTAAAGTTGTTACGGCGCGACATTTTAGTGCGGATGAAGCGCTCGTAGTGACCTAAATCCAGATCGGTTTCGGCCCCATCATCGGTAACAAATACTTCACCGTGCTGCGTTGGGCTCATGGTACCCGGATCGACGTTGATGTACGGATCGAGTTTCATGATGGTCACATTAAGACCACGTGCTTCAAGGATGGCTGCGAGGGAGGCTGCGGCAATGCCTTTGCCCAGAGAGGAAACGACCCCGCCGGTCACAAAAATATAATTCGTTGTCATGCTGAACCTGAGAGTTTAGGTTTAAAGACGGTGGAATAACCAAGACGGGAAAATAGTATACTTGAAGTCGTCTTAAGCCACAATTGATGAATCACACCATCGTCCTCCACAGGTAAGCCGGTAACATAGCGGATAGCATGGTGCGAAATGTTGATGTACGTCACAAAGTCGCCGCAAGGCTGAATCGAGTAAGCTCAAGCGGCGAATTTATGCGCAGCGCTGGAATAATCGCCAGATTCGCTTACTGTTTGTTCTCGCTCACTTTCACCTGCTGCCAGGCGGCTTCCATTTGATCCAGGGTCGCATCGCTCATGGCTAACCCTTGTGAGGCGATGATGGCTTCAACTTCGCGGAAGCGGCGCTCAAATTTATCGTTGGCTTTTTGCAACGCGACTTCTGCTTTGCTGCCTAAATGGCGCGACAAATTGACGGTCGCGAACAGCAGATCACCGATTTCCTCTTCCAGCTTCGCGTTATCCACCACCGCTTGCTGCGCTTCGTGCATCACCTCATCGATCTCTTCATGCACTTTATCCAGCACCGGGCCGAGATTGTTCCAGTCGAAGCCCACCGAGCTGCAACGCTTCTGAATTTTGTGCGCGCGCATCAATGCCGGCAGCGCTTTAGGAATGTCGTCCAGCGCCGAGTGCTGCGATTTTTCTGCGCGTTCGCTGTGCTTGATGGCTTCCCAGTTTTTCAGCACTTCTTCGCTGGTTGCAGCCTGAACATCGCCAAAAATGTGCGGATGACGGCGCTCAAGTTTGTCGCTGATGGCGTTACAGATGTCATCGAAATTAAAGCGCTGCTGCTCATCGGCCATCTGCGCGTAGAACACCACCTGAAACAGCAGATCGCCAAGTTCACCGCGCAGATCGGCAAAATCTTCACGTTGGATGGCATCGATCACTTCGTAGGTTTCTTCCAGCGTGTAAGGCGCGATCGAGGCGAAGGTTTGCTGACGATCCCACGGGCAGCCGCGCTCCGGGTCGCGCAAGGTTTGCATGATGGTGAGCAGGCGATTTAAGGGCGTCATGAAAGGATCCTTTGGGAAAATTTTGGGAGAGACTGCGCCGGTTACAAATACGGCAGCGTCTTCTTCCCCCGCGAACGGGGGAAGATCGGGATGGGGGACAAACGGCTCTGAATTAATGCAAACGGCGCGCGTCGATAATATCCGGCACCTGATTGAGACGTGCCAGCACGCGGCCAAGCACTTGCTGGTTATAGATCTCAATATCCATATCAATGGTCGCCAGCTGCTTTTTGGTGTCACTGCGGCTGGAGACGCCGAGCACATTGACCTTCTCGTTAGCCAGAATGGTGGTGATATCGCGTAGCAGGCCGCTACGATCGTTGGCGGTAACGCGTACCACCAGCGAATAACCGCTGGAGTAATCCTCGCCCCACACCGCATCAACGATACGTTCCGGTGCGTGCGAAATCAGCTCGGTTAACTGGTCGCAGTCGGCGCGGTGAATCGAGATGCCGCGCCCCTGGGTGATAAAGCCCACGATATCGTCGCCAGGAATCGGCTGGCAGCAGCGGGCGATGTGGTGCAGCAGATTGCCCACGCCTTCCACCACCACGCGACCGCTCTCTTTGCGCGCGGACGGCGCATGTGACTTCTGCGTCAGCAGGCGCAGCGCCTCGCGATCTTCCTCTTCGGCGCTCGGCTTGTTGAGCTTGCCCTGCAGGAAATTCACCATCTGATTGAGGCGAATATCGCCGCCGCCAATCATCGCCAGCAGCTCATCCTGCGAACTGACGTTATAGCGCGGCAGCAGCAGTTTTTCCGCTTCGCGCATGCTGATATCCATCTGATTTAGCTCGCTTTCGAGGATCTGACGGCCAGCAATGATATTTTTGTCACGATCCTGTTTGCGGAACCAGGCATGAATTTTCGAGCGTCCGCGGCTGGTGGTGATATAGCCGAGGTTCGGGTTCAGCCAGTCGCGACTTGGGTTTGGCTGCTTCTGGGTGATCACTTCAATCTGATCGCCCATCTGCAACTGATAGGTAAACGGCACGATGCGCCCGCTAATTTTGGCGCCAATGCAGCGGTGGCCGATATCGCTGTGAATGTGGTAGGCGAAGTCGAGCGGCGTTGATCCCGCCGGCAGATCGACCACGTCACCTTTCGGGGTAAACACATACACGCGGTCGTCGAATACCTGGCTGCGCACCTCTTCCAGCATCTCGCCGGAATCAGCCATCTCTTCCTGCCAGCTAATCAGCTTACGCAGCCAGGCGATGCGCCCTTCATGTCCTGCCGCGCCGCGCGCGTTGCTGGAGGTTGGACCTTCTTTGTACTTCCAGTGTGCGGCGACGCCCAGCTCGGCATCTTCATGCATCTGGCGCGTACGAATCTGGATTTCCACCGTTTTGCCCTGCGGACCCAGCACCACGGTATGAATCGATTGATAGCCGTTAGGCTTGGGATTGGCAACGTAGTCGTCAAACTCACTCGGCAGATGGCGAAACAACGTATGCACCGTACCAAGCGCGCCGTAGCAATCCTGCAGCCGTTCCGCCACGATACGCACCGCGCGCACGTCAAACAGCTCATCGAACGCTAATGACTTCTTCTGCATCTTGCGCCAGATGCTGTAGATGTGTTTCGGACGACCATACACTTCAGCACGCACGCCCTCTTTCTGCATCTCGGCACGCAGGTTGGCAACGAAGCTTTCAATATAGCCTTCGCGGTCAATACGGCGTTCATGCAGCAGCTTAGCAATGCGTTTGTATTCATCGGGATGCAGATAGCGGAAGCAGTAATCTTCCAGCTCCCATTTGAGCTGACCGATACCCAAGCGGTTGGCCAGCGGCGCGTAGATATTGGTGCTCTCTTTCGCCGCGAGCACGCGCTCATCTTCTGGCGCGTCTTTCATTTCTCGCAGATGGGCGATACGTTCCGCCAGCTTGATAACCACGCAGCGAAAATCTTCCACCATCGCCAGCAGCATGCGGCGCACGTTATCCACCTGCTCGGAGGCCATCGAATCGTTGTGAATCGCTTTCAGCTGGCGAATGGCATCCATGTCGCGCACGCCGTGCACCAACATCACAATCTCTTTGCCAAAGGCTTTTTCGAGATCCTCTTCGCTCACCACATCGGCGTTGGCGAGCGGGAACAGCAGCGCCGCGCGCAGGCTGTCAATGTCCATGCTGAGCATGGTGAGAATTTCCACCATCTCAATACCGCGCCACAGCAGCAGAGCTTGATCAGGATGGTTGTGCGTTTCGGCTTCACAGTAGCGCCACGCATCCGCCAGTCGCTGACAGGATTGCGGATTGTTGATACTCAAACTGGCGATCCACTGGTCGAGGGCAAATTCGCCCGCCGTATTTAAATGCGCACTTCTAACCGCAACCATATCCTCTCCTGCCACAGCGATGTGGACATCGCTTATGCTTTGCTAAACAGCACCATGGATTCGAGATGACTGGTATGGGGGAACATATCCAGCATCGCGACCCTTTCCAAATGGTAGCCCGCTGACAGCAATGTCTGACTGTCACGCGCCAGCGTTGTAGGGTTACAGGAAACATAGACCACACGTTGCGGCGCAAGTTTAACCACATGCGCCATTACGCCCGCGGCCCCAGCACGCGCTGGATCCAGTAACACCTTGTTAAATCCCTGCGTCGCCCACGGCTGACGCGATACATCTTCCTCCAGGTTATGCTGGAAAAAGCGAACATTCTTGAGATTAGTCTGCTCAGCATTATACGCTGCCTGCTGCACTAATGCTGCAACGCCCTCCACACCTACAACATTTTGTACGAACTTTCCTAATGGCAAAGTAAAGTTTCCCATGCCGCAGAACAAATCCAGCACACGATCCTCTGGCTGCAAATCCAGCCATTCAATGGCTTTGGCGACCATCTGCTGATTCACACCATCGTTGACCTGAATAAAATTCTGCGGGCTAAAGGATAGCGGCAAATTCAACGAGTGATAAAAAGGTTCGCGCGCATTCAACGCCTGCAAACTTTCACTGCCATCAGCCAGATAGAGCGACAGTTGCTGCTCATGCGAAAAGCGTTCCAGTTTTGCGCGGTCGCCGGCAGATAATGCATCAAGATGACGCAGCACCATCAGCGGGCCATTATCCGCCAGCACCAATTCTACGTGGCCTAACCGTTTAACTGCCTGTAAATCGCTGAGGCACTGGTGCAGCGGCTGCAGCAACGCTTCAAGTTCGGGCACCAAAACCGGGCATTGCTTCAGTTCAACCAGATCGTTGCTGGCGGCCTGACGGAACCCCATTTGCAAACGCTGCTGTTTTGGCTGCCACTGCAATCCTAAACGCGCCCGGCGACGGTAGCCCCACGCGCTGCCGCTGATGATCTCATCGACCTTCACCGGCAGCGGCGCTTCTCGGCTTAACATGCGGCTTAATGCGCGCGCTTTACTCTCCTGCTGCAAAGCCACCGAGGCATGTTGCTGCTGGCAGCCGCCGCACACGCCAAAATGGACGCAGCGCGGTGTTTCCCGCTGTGGGCTGGGATTAATGATCTTGTTGGCTTTGGCGCGTGCGTATTTGCTTTTATCCTCGAACACCGTCACTTCCGCCTGTTCACCGGGCAGCGCACCGCTAACAAACATCGCCTTGCCTTTATGGCGCGCAACACCTTGTCCGAAAGGATCGAGGTCTTCAATGGTGACGGATATGCGAGCCTTCGTCGTCACACGCTGTTTTGCGGAGTAAAATTGCGCCATAGTATTGTGAAATCTCTACGTTAATTGGGTGTGCAGCCAATAACCGTGCTTGCACAGGGAAAAAATGCCAGGAGTCGCCAGGCCACAATTATGACCAAATACAGCCTGCGGGCGCGAATGATGATTCTGATACTGGCGCCAACGCTGATGATTGGTCTGCTGCTCAGTACCTTCTTTGTGGTGCACCGCTACAACGAATTACAGCATCAGGTGCACGACGCGGGAGCGAACATCATCGAACCGCTGGCGGTCTCCAGTGAATACGGCATGACGTGGCACAACCGCGATGCGATTCGCGAGTTAGTTAGTCTGCTGCATCGCCGCCACTCCGATATTGTCCGTGCCATCACCATTTTCGACAACAACAATCACGTCTACGTCACCTCGAATAACAATCAGAATCTGGCGCTGCTGCAAAAAGAGGACATCTCCACGCTGGAAGATGGCGTCTCGGTGGAGCGGCAAGGCACAATTATGATTCTGCGCACGCCGATTATCTCTGAACGCTATTCGGTGGATGAGCTGCCGGGCGAAGATGCCAAACCAGCCGGGAATCCGCTGGGTTATGTGGCGATCGAACTGGATCTGCAATCGGTGCGGCTGGAGCAGTACAAAGAAGTATTTGTCGCCACGCTGCTGCTGCTGTTCTGCCTGTGTATCGCCATGCTGTTTGCCTATCGCCTGATGCGCGACGTCACCGGTCCCATTCGCAATATGGTTACCACCGTGGACCGCATTCGTCGTGGCCAGCTGGACAGCCGCGTCGATGGCTACATGCTGGGCGAGCTGAGCATTCTGAAAAACGGCATCAACGCCATGGCGATGTCGCTCACCGCCTATCACGAAGAGATGCAGCAAAACATCGATCAGGCGACTTACGATCTGCGTGAAACGCTGGAGCAGCTGGAGATTCAGAACGTGGAGCTGGATCTGGCGAAGAAGCGCGCGCAGGAAGCGGCGCGCATCAAATCGGAGTTCCTCGCCAACATGTCGCATGAGCTGCGTACGCCGCTGAACGGCGTAATTGGCTTTACCCGTCAGATGCTAAAAACCGGGCTGAGCACCAATCAACGCGACTACATGAGCACCATCGAGCGTTCGGCGAATAACCTGCTGAGCATCATTAATGACGTGCTCGATTTCTCGAAACTGGAAGCCGGCAAGCTGGTGCTGGAGTCGATCCCGTTCCCGCTGCGCGCCACGCTGGATGAAACGCTGGTGCTGCTGGCGCCATCTGCCCATGAAAAAGGGCTGGAAATTACCGTGTGCCTGGAAAAACAGGTGCCGGATAATGTGATTGGCGATCCGCTGCGCCTGCAGCAGATCATGATTAACCTGATTGGTAACGCGATCAAGTTCACCGAGCACGGTCATATCGATTTGCGCGTTGAGCTGCGCAGCATCAACACTACGCGCGTCGAGCTGGAGATTCAGGTGCATGACACCGGCATCGGTATCTCTGAACAGCAGCAGTCGCAGCTATTCCAGGCGTTTCGTCAGGCCGATGCCAGCATTACGCGCCGTCATGGCGGCACCGGTTTAGGGTTGGTGATCACTCAGAAACTGGTGAGCGAAATGGGCGGCGAAATTGCCTTCCACAGCCGTCCGAATCAGGGTTCGACCTTCTGGGTGCACGTTCATCTCGATCTCAATCCCAATGCACCAGCCATTCCGCGCATGTTGGACGATTTGCGCGCCACGCCGCTGGCGTATATCGAGCCACATCCAGCGGTGGCGAAAGCGGTGCAGGAGATGCTGAGCATCACGCCGCTGCAGGTGCAGCACTTCTCCAGCCTGGAAGAGATGCCCGAGACGCACTTCCCGCTGCTGCTGATAGGTTTGCCGGTCACCGAGCCGCATCCTGCGACGTTGCCGGATGCATTGATTAAACGTCTGCATGCGCGCGCCGATTCGGTGCTGCTGGCGCTGCCGAGTGAAATGATGCTATTTGCCGATGACTTACGGGCGCGCGGCATTGCCGGGTGTATCGCCAAACCAGTTTCGTTGACGCGCTTGCTGCCGATGCTGCTGGACTTACATGACTGGCAAAGCGATGCGTTGCCGCGCGGTGCACGTCAGCCGCTGACGGTAATGGCGGTGGATGACAATCCCGCCAACCTGAAACTGATTGGCGCACTGCTGGAGGAGCAGGTGCAGCACATCATTCTGTGTGATAACGCCGAGCAGGCGATTCGTCAGGCGCGCCTGCACAAGCTGGACGTGATTCTAATGGACATTCAGATGCCGGATATCGATGGCATCCGCGCTAGCGAAATCATCCGCAGCCTGCCGCTGCACGCCACCACACCGATTGTCGCCGTTACTGCGCATGCGCTGGATGGCGAACGAGCGCAGCTTATCAACGCTGGCATGAATGACTATCTGGCGAAGCCGATTGATGAGGACAAATTGAGCCAGCTGCTGCAGCGTTACGCGCCGAACCGGGTCATGCCACAGCCGCAACAGCCGCACGTGGCGCCGTCGCTGGACTGGACGCTGGCGCTACGTCAGGCCGCCAATAAACCCGATTTAGCCCGCGATTTGCTGCAAATGCTGCTCGATTTCCTGCCGGAAGTCGAAGAGCGCGTAGAGAGTGCAATGGCGAGCAATGATGTGGTGGGATTGCGCGAGATTATCCACAAGCTGCACGGCAGCGCCAGCTACAGCGGCGTGCCGCGCCTGAAGCAGCTGTGTCAGCAGCTGGAGAAGAGTTTGCATCAGGAGAGCGATATCGACGCGCTGGAGCCGGAGCTGCTGGAGTTGAGCGATGAGATGGCGAACGTGGCGCGTGAAGCGAGGAAGTTATTGGCGTTGGGTTAGTGCGGTGCGGTTTTCCCCTCACCCCAGCCCTCTCCCGCAAGCGGGCGAGGGAGTTGCCCTGAGCATGCTGAAGTTACGTGCAAACTTATTCCATCGCTCGGATCGGTTCCCTCTCCCTCTGGGAGAGGATTAGGGTGAGGGAAAACTATCTCCCTTTCCCCAGCTTAATCACCGCCGCCACATTGCGCGCCGTCAGGCGCACGTTCTGCGCCGCGTTGGCCAGCGCGTCATCCAATGAGCAGATGCTAAACAACACGCTGAACACCGCATCCAGCCCATGTTGGTGCACCACGCCGACATCCGCGGTTAAACTTCCGGCAATGCCAATCACCGGTTTATTAAACTGCTTCGCGACCTTTGCCACACCAATCGGCACCTTGCCGTTAATGCTTTGACTATCAATGCGCCCTTCGCCGGTAATCACCAGATCGGCATCTTTCACCTGCTCGGCCAGGCCCAAGGCTTCAGTGACAATCTCAATGCCGCTGCGTAACTCGGCCTGACAAAACGCATGCAGCGCCGCGCCCATGCCGCCCGCCGCGCCGCCACCATCAATGTGTAAAACATCAATATCCAGATCGCGATGAATCAGGGTGGCGTAATGTTCCAGTGCTTTGTCCAGCTGCTGCACCAGTTCCGGCGTCGCGCCTTTCTGCGGACCGAAGATCGCCGAAGCGCCCTTATCACCGGTGAGCGGATTGCTGACATCGCAGGCGACTTCAAAGCGACACTGCTTAATACGCGTATCCAGCTGTTCGATATCGATGCGCGCCAGCTGCGGTAATGCGCCGCCGCCGTAGGCGATTTGCTTGCCGTGCTCATCCAGCAGTTGTGCGCCCAGCGCCTGCATCATGCCGGAACCGCCATCATTGGTGGCGCTGCCGCCAATGCCGATAATGAAGTGATCGACACCGCGATCGAGCGCATCTTTGATCAGCTCGCCGGTGCCGAACGAGGTGGTAATCAGCGGATCGCGCTGTGCCGCGGGCACTAACTCCAGCCCGCTGGCTGCCGCCATTTCGATAAATGCGGTACGCTCATCACCTGACAAACCGTAGAACGCCTCCACTGGCTTGCCGAGCGGTCCAGTAACCGTCAGCCGGACAATGTTTCCCTGCGTTGCCGCCACCATCGCTTCAACCGTGCCTTCACCACCGTCGGCAACCGGTATTTTCACGTACTCAGCTTCGGGAAAGATCTCGCGGAATCCCGCTTCAATCGCCGAAGCCACTTCCAGGGCGGATAAACTCTCTTTATATGAATCCGGTGCGATGACAATTTTCATAGGCAATCCAGCGCGGTTGATGACGGACATCCGTCCTGCGAAGGCAGCGAGCCGCCCGACATCCTTAGACGCCGGACGATTGCACTACCGGGTGATCTCAACTTTCGCTAATTTTTCATAATAGCAGGCCAGCGCGCTATGGTCGGAAGTGCCCTGTCCATCCACTTTCAGCGCCTGCATCATCTCCATCACTGCGGCAGTCAGCGGCAGATGCGCACCGATCTCGTGCGAGGTATCCAGCGCATTGGCCAGATCTTTGATATGCAGATCGATGCGGAAGCCCGGTTTGAAGTTACGATCCAGTACCATCGGCGCTTTGGCATCCAGCACGGTGCTGCCTGCCAGACCACCACGAATCGCCTGATAAACCAGCTCAGGATTAACGCCCGCTTTGGTCGCCAGCGACAGCGCTTCTGACATCGCCGCGATGTTAAGCGCCACAATCACCTGGTTCGCTAGCTTGGTCACATTTCCCGCACCAATGTCACCGGTGTGGACCACCGAACCCGCCATCGCTTTCATGATGTCGTAGCACTGATCAAACACCGCTTTATCGCCGCCCACCATCACCGACAGCGTGCCTTCAATCGCTTTCGGCTCGCCGCCGCTGACTGGCGCATCGAGCATTTTGATGCCTTTCGCCGCCAGCGCATCATGCACTTCGCGGCTGGCCAACGGCGCAATGGAACTCATGTCGATAACAATCAGGCCCGGCTTCGCGCCTTCGATGAGGCCGTTAGCACCGAGGCACACCTCTTTAACCTGTGGCGAGTTCGGTACCATGGTGATCAACACATCCACCTGTTCAGCCACCTCTTTTGGCGTCTTGGCTACGGTGGCGCCCAGCTCCACCAGCTCTGCTTCGTTGCTAACATTATGGTCGCGCACCACCAGCGAATAACCGGCTTTCACCAGGTTTTTACTCATCGGTTTGCCCATGATGCCGAGGCCGATAAATCCAATTTTCATTGCCTTTCCTCTCAGTCAGTTATTTTTTAAATTTGTCACACAGCGCCTGCGTGGCGTTACGGAACACACCCAGATCGCTGCCTACCGCCACAAAGCTGGCGCCCCACTCCAGATAGCGGCGCGCATCGGCTTCCACCGGCGCCAGAATGCCACTCGGTTTCCCCGCTGCTTTGGCGCGTTCGAAGACGTGTTTAATCACTTTCAATACTTCGGGATGCGCAGGCTGGCCCAGATAGCCGAGCGCGGCCGAGAGATCGCCCGGCCCAACGAAGATGCCATCGACCCCCTCCACCGCGGCGATAGCATCGATATTGTCCACCGCCTGTTGCGTTTCGATCTGCACCAGCACCGTGATGTTGTCGTTAATGTTGCTGTTGTAATCCGGCAGCGTGCCGTACATGTTGCTGCGGTGTGAAACCGACACACCGCGAATGCCCGCCGGTGGATAGCGAGTAGATGCCACCGCGCGAATCGCTTCTTCCTCGGTTTCCACAAATGGCACCAGGAAGTTGTAGAAGCCGATATCCAGCAAGCGCTTGATGATGATCGGTTCGTTGCACGGCGGACGCACCACCGGCGCGCTGTGGCTGCCCTTCAGTGCCATTAGCTGCGGCACAAAGGTGGTGATGTCATTCGGCGCGTGTTCGCCATCCAGTACCAGCCAGTCAAAGCCCGCCAGGCCCAGCACTTCAGTGGTAAGGGGATTAGCCAGCGCGCACCAGCTGCCAATCAGGGTTTCTCCTGCCAGCAGACGGCGACGAAAAGGGTTCGGCCAGGCATTGCTCATTGTCTTCACTCCTGTCGGTTACAGCAGGCTCCCGCGCGGGGAGCCGGAAAAGTTAGCGCACCAGGCACGGACGCTTGTTATCAAAGGTCCAGTTCGGTACGAGGAACTGCATGGCTTGCGCATCATCGCGCGCGCCCAAACCGTGTTTCTGATACAGCGCGTTGGCCTGCATCACCTGATCCATATCCAGCTCGACGCCGAGACCCGGTTTTTGCGGCACCTGCACCATGCCGCCTTTAATCTGGAACGGCTCTTTGGTCAGGCGCTGATTGCCTTCCTGCCAAATCCAATGCGTATCGATAGCGGTAATCGCGCCCGGTGCGGCGGCGGCAACGTGGGTAAACATCGCCAGTGAAATGTCGAAGTGGTTGTTAGAGTGCGAGCCCCACGTCAGGCCGAAGTCGTGACACATCTGCGCCACGCGTACCGAACCCTGCATCGTCCAGAAGTGCGGATCGGCCAGCGGGATATCGACCGACTGCAGCGACAGCGTGTGGCCCATTTGACGCCAGTCGGTGGCGATCATGTTGGTGGCGGTCGGCATGCCGGTGGCGCGGCGGAATTCCGCCATCACTTCGCGACCGGAATAGCCCTGCTCAGCACCGCACGGATCTTCCGCATAGGCCAGCACACCTTTCAGCTGCTTACCGAGCAGAATCGCCTCGTTGAGCGACCAGGCGCCGTTAGGATCAAGCGTAACGCGCGCCTGCGGGAAACGCTTCGCCAGCGCCGTCACCGCTTCGGCCTCTTCGCCACCGCGCAGCACGCCGCCTTTCAGTTTGAAATCGTTAAAGCCATATTTTTCATAGGCCGCTTCCGCCAGGCGCACCACCGTATCCGGCGTCAGTGCTTCTTCGTGGCGCAGGCGATACCAATCGCATTTGTCATTTTCCTGGCTCTGATACGGTAGCGAGGTTTTCTTGCGGTCGCCGACATAGAACAGATAGCCGAGCATTTCTACCCGGTCGCGCTGCTGACCATCGCCAAGCAACGAGGCGACGTTCACGCCCAAATGCTGTCCCAGCAGATCGAGCAGCGCCGCTTCGATGCCAGTAACCACGTGAATGGTGGTACGCAAATCAAAGGTTTGATTGCCGCGTCCGCTGGAATCGCGGTCGGCAAAGGTGCTGCGCACCAGGTTGAGGATGTTCTTGTATTCGCCAACGGTTTTCTGCACCACCAGCGCCGCCGCATCCTCCAGCGTCTGACGAATCTTTTCGCCGCCCGGAATCTCACCGACGCCGGTGTGTCCGGCATTGTCTTTAATGATGACGATGTTGCGGGTAAAGAACGGCGAATGCGCGCCACTCAGGTTAAGCAACATGCTGTCGTGACCGGCCACCGGAATGACCTGCAGCGATGTTATTTTCGGTGTCTGACTCATTTCCTGCTCCTTAAACTTAGCCGCGACCAAAGGCTGGACGCTTGCGATCGAATGACCAATTGGGAACCAGATACTGCATCGCGGTGGCGTCATTACGTGCGCCCGCTGGCAGTGATTTGTACAACGCGTTGGCCTGATGCAGGCGATCCCAATCCAGCTCGACGCCGAGGCCCGGCTTATCCGGCACGGCGATTTTGCCGTTGCGGATCTGCAGCGGCTCTTTGGTCAGGCGCTGATCGCCCTCCTGCCAAATCCAGTGCGTATCAATCGCGGTGGGGTTACCCGGCGCAGCAGCGCCAACGTGGGTGAACATCGCCAGTGAAATATCGAAGTGGTTATTGGAGTGACAGCCCCACGTCAGCCCCCAGTCATCACACAGCTGCGCCACGCGCACTGCACCGCTCAGCGTCCAGAAGTGCGGATCGGCCAGCGGGATATCGACGGCATTCAGCATCACCGCGTGGTTCATCTCGCGCCAGTTGGTGGCGATCATGTTGGTGGCGACCGGCAACCCCGTCGCACGGCGGAATTCGGCCATGACTTCGCGGCCGGAATAGCCCTGCTCGGCACCGCACGGATCTTCGGCGTAGGTCAGCACATCGCCCATGCCTTTACACAAGCGAATGGCTTCATCCAGCGTCCAGGCACCGTTGGGATCGACGGTGATGCGCGCATCGGGGAAGCGTTTTTTTAGCGCCACCGCCGACTCAATCTCCTGCTCGCCCGGCAGCACGCCGCCTTTGAGTTTGAAATCTTTGAAGCCATATTTGTCCTGCGCCGCTTCCGCCAGACGCACCACAGATTCCGGCGTCAGCGCCTCCTGATGACGCAAGTGATACCAGTCGTGGCTGGCGTTTTCGCCGGTCAGATACGGCAAATCGGTTTTGCGACGATCGCCGAGATAGAACAGATAGCCGAGCACCGTGACCTCATCGCGCTGCTGGCCCGGACCGAGCAGTTCCGCCACCGGCACGCCGAGACATTGGCCGAGTAAATCCAGTAGTGCCGCTTCCAGCGCGGCCACCGCATTGACGCGCAGTTCGAAGGTCCACGCGCCTTTGCCGAAGGTATCGAAATCCGCCGACTGATTGCCTTTGTGCACCTGCTGCACCAGACGATTCATGCGGGCAACCTGCTGACCTTTTACCTGCGGAATCGCCTCAACCAGCGTTTGGTAGATGGTTTCCCCGCCCGGCGCTTCACCGACGCCGATGTGTCCCGCGCTATCCGTGAGCACCACGATATTGCGGGTGAAGCAGGCGCTGTGCGCGCCACCGATGTTGAGCAACATGCTGTCGTAACCGGCAACCGGAATCACCTGCATATCGGTGATGACCGGCGTGCTTTGCGTAGTCATATTCCGTCCTTATGGCCTGGTTTTCAGTTCAACGCGTTTGATATCGCCGGCAATCACCAGGAAACTAAATGCGGCAACAAAGGCATGGATACCGACATAAATCAGCGCGCCTTCGAAAGATCCGCTGGTGGCGATGATGTAACCGATGGCAATTGGCGTGACGATGCCGGAGAAGTTACCGAACATGTTGAACAAGCCGCCGCTCAAACCGCTGATCTCTTTCGGGGCGGTATCTGCCATCACTGCCCAACCCAGCGCACCAATGCCTTTGCCGAAGAATGCCAGCGCCATAAAGAACACCACCACCCATTCCGTGTCGGTGTAGTTACACATCACCATCGAGATGGAGAGCAGCATACCGAGCACAATGGGCGTTTTACGCGCGATGTTCAGCGAACCGGTTTTACGCATCAGGTAATCAGAAATCACGCCGCCCAATACGCCGCCGAGGAAGCCACACACCGCAGGAATCGAAGCAATAAAGCCGGCCTTCAGAATCGACATGCCGCGCGCCTGCACCAGATACACCGGGAACCAGGTAATAAAGAAGTAGGTTAAGGCGTTGACGCAGTATTGGCCGAGATAGATGCCCAGCATCATGCGTGAGGTCAGTAGCTGTTTGATCTGGAACCACTTCTCGCTCCAGCTCACTTTGCGGTCATCCTTTTTGACGTCCATGTTGATCAGTGCGCCGCCCTGCTCCATGTACTCCAGCTCGGCTTTGTTGACGCCCGGATGATCGGTGGGATCGTGGATCACTTTCAGCCAGATAAAGCTGAGGATGATGCCCAATCCGCCCATGAACCAGAACACGTGCGCCCAGCCCACTTCGGAGACCAGCCAACCCATGATCGGCGCGAAGATTACCGTGGCAAAGTATTGCGCCGAGTTAAAGATTGCGACGGCGGTGCCGCGCTCCTGTGCCGGGAACCAGGCCGCAACAATGCGGCTATTGCCGGGGAAGGATGGCGCTTCAGCCAGGCCGACCAGGAAGCGCAACAGGAACAGCGAAATGATAATGCCAAAACCGCTGAACAGATCGACGAAGCCTTGCAGCAAGGTAAACAGCGACCAGAGGAAGATGCTCCAGAAGTAGACGCGTTTTGAGCCGAAGCGGTCGAGCAGCCAGCCGCCCGGAATCTGCCCAATCACGTACGCCCAGGAAAAGGCGGAGAAGATATAGCCAAGGCCGACCGAATCGAGGCCGATCTCTTTGGACATCGCCGAACCGGCAATCGAAATGGTTGCGCGGTCACCGTAGTTGAACGAGGTGACGATAAATAACATCACCACAATCCAGTAACGGGCATTGGTGCGCTTTTGCACCGCTTCCGCTGTCTGGCTGAAACTATTCATGATGCACTCCTGAAATATAGCGAACGCTACATCCACTCTGACTGCATACACATCGCGTTGGGTATCAGAATGAAGTCGGGTTAAACACGGCGATTTTTATATTTGGCAATACGATGATGCGTCGTGACGAATAACCTAACGTTGAAGAACGAGAATCAGTATAGGAACAGCCTGGCGGCGAAACACTGGAAGAACGCATGAGGATTAAGGGTGAAAGAGAATGATTTTATGGCATCTGCACATAACGCTGCGGCGTGGCTCACGGAACGCTTTTTTGCTCCCTGATTTTGCCTGGTTAACGTACAGGACAACGGCAGTTTGTGAGTCCCTTCACTTGTGTTTGGATAAACGAACCAAATTCCCCTGATAAATCTCCTTAAAGCCAGTCAGTTGCACAATGCATACGGCAAATACCCCTGCATATACTGAGGCTGGCAAAAAACGATGACGTGATGGACGTATTTTAAACCGCGCTGCTACGTACGGTGCGACGAACTGGAAGGTGAGCAATGAACCGTCCTCTGACAGAAAAACCGCTCTATATCAAAGTGCACGATGCCGATAACGTGGCGATCGTGGTCAACAATCAGGGGTTACCGTCCGGCACCCGGTTCGACGACGGACTGCAACTGACTGAGCATGTGCCGCAGGGACATAAAGTCGCGCTCAGCGATATCCCGCAAGCAGGCGCGATCCTGCGCTACGGTGAAGTGATTGGCTACGCGCTGCGCCCCATCCCACAAGGTAGCTGGATTGAAGAATCACTGGTAGCGCTGCCCGAAGCGCCGCCACTCAACTGTCTGCCGTTGGCAAACAATGTGCCGCCCGCGCTGCCGCCGCTGGAAGGTTATACCTTCGAAGGCTATCGCAACGCAGATGGCAGCGTGGGCACGCGCAACCTGCTCGGCATCACCACCAGCGTTCACTGCGTGGCGGGCGTGGTGGATTATGTAGTGCAGATCATTGAGCGTGATTTGCTGCCGCGCTATCCCAATGTCGATGGCGTGGTGGCGCTGAATCATCTGTACGGTTGCGGCGTGGCAATCAATGCGCCCGCCGCGGTGGTGCCGATTCGCACCATTCATAACCTGGCGCTGAATCCCAATTTCGGTGGCGAAGTGATGATCGTCAGCCTTGGCTGCGAGAAGTTGCAGCCGGAACGATTGCTGAACGGCACACCGGACGTGCAGGCCATTTCGCTGGATGACAACGATATTGTGCGGTTGCAGGATGAGCGACTGGTGGGCTTCGGCGCGATGGTGGATGAAATCCTGCAGGTCGCCGAACACCATTTGAAAAAGCTTAATCAACGTCAGCGCGAAACCTGTCCGGCATCAGAGCTGGTGATCGGCACGCAGTGCGGCGGCAGCGACGCTTTCTCGGGCGTAACGGCGAACCCCGCCGTGGGATTTGCTTCTGATTTACTGGTGCGCTGCGGTGCGACGGTGATGTTCTCGGAAGTGACCGAAGTGCGGGATGCCATACATCTGCTGACGCCGCGCGTGGTGGATGAAGCGGTTGGCAAACGGCTGCTGGAAGAGATGGCGTGGTATGACGATTACCTCAGCCAGGGCCAAACCGATCGCAGCGCCAATCCCTCGCCGGGCAACAAAAAAGGCGGGCTGGCGAATGTGGTGGAGAAAGCGCTGGGTTCGATTGCCAAGTCAGGTCGCAGCCCAATTGTTGAAGTGTTGTCGCCCGGACAGCGCCCCACCAAACGCGGGCTGATTTATGCGGCCACACCAGCCAGCGATTTCGTGTGTGGCACGCAGCAGATGGCATCGGGCATTACCTTGCAGGTGTTCACTACCGGGCGCGGCACACCTTACGGTTTGGCCGCCATTCCGGTGATCAAGATGGCAACGCGCAATGCGCTGGCCGAACGCTGGCATGATTTGATGGATATTAATGCCGGAACTATTGCAACGGGCGAAGAGAGTATTGAACAGGTCGGTTGGCGACTGTTTGAGTTGATTCTGGAGATTGCCAGTGGGCGCAAGCAGACGTGGTCGGATCGTTGGGGGATTCGTAATCATCTGGCGGTGTTTAATCCGGCGCCGGTAACGTGATGGTTATTGCCCTCACCCTGGCCCTCTCCCACTTCGCGGGAGAGGGAACAAACCGTGCGGGCTGCATCCTCTAAATATTCCCTCTCCCGCTGGCGGGAGAGGGTTAGGGTGAGGGAAAAGTCCTTACAGCAACTTACCCCAGCTCTCCACCCACGGTGAGGTCACTGATTCGGGCTCCGGATCTTCCGTTGCATCCACCAGCAGCACCTCGCCGATGCGCTGCGCGCTCTGCTCCTGCAAGGTGGCATCAAAGGTTTTAGCTGCACCGCAGAAATTGTCATAGCTGCTGTCACCCAAGCCAATCGCGCCATAACGCAATTCTGGTTGATAACCCAGCTGATCGCGCACTGCAACATACAGGCGGGCAATGTTATCCGGGAAGTCGCCCTGACCGGTGGTTGAGGTGACAATCAGCACCACATCCTGGCTGTATGCCTGCCAATCCGCCATCGACGGATCTTCAAACACCTTCACGTCGTGGCCCTGCTCTTCCAGCACCGTCTGTGCTTCTTCAGCTACCAGCAGCGCATTGCCGTAAACCGTACCTGTAAAAATGCCAATCTTTGCCATCTTGCCGCTCCTTTATTCTGTCGGCTTATCCTGGACTGCATCATTGGCAAACTCAACCCTGGGAACATCAGGGATCTGATCCTGCCAGCCAAACTGCTCAAGCATCTGCTGCCAGACGCGATCCAACCCGGCGCGAATCATTATGGCCTCGCCGGTAACGGGATGGGTAAAGCTGAGTGCGCTGGCGTGCAGCATCAGGCGATTGAGGCCAAAATGTGCCGCCGCACCGCGATTCTGGCGCAGATCGCCGTGCGCGCTGTCGCCAATAATCGGATGACGCAGATGCACCATGTGGCGACGCAGCTGATGTTTACGCCCGGTGTGCGGCGCCATCTCCACCAGCGTATAGCGCGCGGTGTTATAGCGGCTGATGGCGACCGGCATCTCAACGTGTGCCAGCGCCTGGTAATCCGTTACCGCCGGTTGGGCAACAGGTTCCTGGGTGGCAAATTTGTCGGCAATCTTATCCAGCTCTTCCACCAGCGGATAATCCAGCGTCGCGCCGCCTTCCAGCCAGCCGCGCAGCACCGCATGATAGGTTTTCTGCATCTGATGCTGTTCAAACTGCTGCGCCAGTAAATGGGCGACTTCACTCGATAAGGCCATCAGCAACACGCCGGACGTTGGGCGATCGAGGCGGTGCACAGTAAACACATGCTGGCCAATCTGATCGCGCACCGTTTGCATCACCACCACTTTTTCGTTGCGATCAAGCCAGCTGCGATGCACCAGCCAACCGGCCGGCTTATTCACGGCGACCAGCCACGCATCTTGATAAAGGATTTCGAGCATCAGGCGGAGGGTTCCTGGAACAGCGCATCAAACTTGTTGAGCGTCAGCAATAGCACCGCATAGCCCGGCGTGTCGGCTGGCAATGCGACTTCATAATAGGGAGCGATGGCAAAATTCTGCGGTAACGACGCGCCGCTTTCGAGCAGCGCATAAAAACGTGGCATGAACACCCATTGCAGCCATTGCAGCGGCTCCATGGTATCAAGACAGAAAGGTTCGGTACTGGCGAAGGCGCCCGCCTCGGGGGATTGTGACTGCCAATGGCCGTGTTCACGCATCACCGCTTCGACCTGCTGCAGGCGCTGAAAAATCATTTGCGACGACATGCGCCACCTCCAGAGAAAAATTGGGCGGCAAGCATACCATCAGTCACGCCCGGCGTAAAAATGGCAATAAAAAAAGGGAGCACTGTGATTACAGTGCTCCCGGTTTTCGTTTGCAGCATTCCAGCTACTGCTGTGCTCCCTGCTCATCCATGACAACTTTTCCTGCGCTTTCCGTCGCTTGTCATCATGACATTGGTCCTTAGCATCCTGGCCCGCCACGTTCCGCGTGGCTCTCATTCTCCGTCCTGGAGGTGTCCTTTATACTCAATCCTGAGTGTCCTGCTTCGTCCTGAAGCCTTCCTTGTGCCGTAAATTCCGTTACGTTCCCGCCTCATGGCTGACATTCTCCTGAACGTCTCTTAATCCCCAGCATCCTGCCAGTGGTGACTATTCTCCCAGAAACCATCGCAATAACAAGCCAGTAAGAAGCGTTAATGGATTAAGTCCTGTCTTAATTTTCAGATTGATGCCATAAGTTCATGATTCACAATATTTTTACATTTAGGGCTTCCGCAAGTCTGCGCAATGATCTAGCGATCTCTCACACGTAACGTGAGAGATCTCTCACAAAGCGCAGCCTAAAAATCTGCAAATCACTGAGTAACCGGTTGTAAAGCATTAAGAAACTTCTCAACCGATGTTGCCAGGACTTCACGCTTTTTAGTGCCAGGCTCCTCAATAATGACCTCGCCGGTAAGATTACACAGCGCAATCACCTCATTCTCTGAGTTGGTGGTAGCAATAAACAGCGTTGGCGCTTGTCTTAAGCGGCGCTTCATAACCAAGTGACCAATCAGGTTTTCCTGCAGGCGAGTGAAATCCGCTTCACTCCATACCTGCAGCAGGGTAATCGGCTGCTGTTCAAAGGTTGCCGTCATATCACCTGCAAACTGGCTGGTGTAAAACGCACTGATTTCTGGTTGCAGTTGCAGATCCAACGCACGCTCTACCGCTTCAAGCGTGGCCGGTAACGTAAACGGCTGCGGCTGCCACAACACGCGGTCATCCAGCGTGCTGATAATGCAGTCGGAGGGGACGCCAAGCAGATCGGCGCTGGCGGGAAAATGTCCGGTTTGTTGCTGCCAATGTTCCACGTAGCGGGCGGTAAACTCACGCAGAGCATCTACGGTTTGCTGCATCATTCATATTCTCGCAAGTGTTAGGTTACACTTAACCACTTTGATGAAATTCAGTGGTAACCGTTATGTCTTCTGAAAACCGGGATCAGGCATTAAGCGGCCTGACCTTAGGTAAGCCCACGGCTTATGTTGATCGCTACGATAACACGCTGCTGCAATCCGTGCCGCGCAGCCTTAACCGTGAGCCGCTGGGGCTGTATCCCGATAATCTGCCGTTTACTGGCGCAGATATCTGGACGCTGTACGAACTCTCCTGGCTCAACAGCAAAGGCGTTCCGCAGGTCGCGGTGGGCGAAGTGGTGCTGCGCGCCGATAGCCAAAACCTGATCGAGTCGAAGAGTTTCAAGCTCTATCTTAACAGTTTTAATCAGACCGTTTTCGCCGACTGGGGCGAAGTGCGCCAGACGCTGGAGCGCGATCTCAGCGCCTGCGCGAAGGGTCAGGTCAGCGTGGCGCTGTTTCGTCTCAGCGAAGTGGAAGGCCAGCCGATCGGCCACTTCAGTGGCGAAGTGATTGATGAACAGGATATCGAAATCCACGATTACGCCTTCAATGCAGATTATCTGGCGCAGGCTGCAGGCCGTGAGATTGTTGAAGAAACGCTGGTTAGCCATCTGCTGAAATCGAACTGCTTAATTACCAATCAGCCCGATTGGGGCTCGGTGATGATTCGCTACAAAGGCCCGCGTATTAACCGTGAAGCGCTACTGCGTTATCTCATCTCATTCCGTCAGCATAATGAGTTTCATGAGCAGTGCGTTGAGCGCATTTTCAACGACGTTCAGCGCTTTTGTCAGCCAGAAGCCCTGAGCGTTTATGCACGCTACACCAGACGCGGGGGTCTGGATATCAATCCGTGGCGCAGTAACGTGCCCTTCTCTCCGGGATTTTCCCGCTTGGTTCGCCAGTAATAGTTTGCGAGACGCCTCGCAGGCCGCTGCACGGATGCGCGGTTCCCCTTGAGCATTCACAGCGGACAACGTTACTCTATTGAAGGCGCGATCGAAGCATGCGCGACCAGGGATTTTCGTCGCTGCGTTAATAAGTTAAGCGCAGCGTCATCAGCCACGCATTTGCGTGTAAAGGAGTTCTCTTGATTACACATATCAGCCCGCTTGGCTCGATGGATCTGCTCTCCCAGCTTGAAGTCGACATGCTGAAGCGCACCGCTAGCAGCGACCTTTATCAGCTGTTTCGTAACTGTTCTCTTGCGGTACTCAACTCCGGTAGCCAGACCGACAGCAGCCAGGAATTGCTTTCGCGTTTTGAAAACTTCGACATCAACGTGTTGCGCCGTGAGCGCGGTGTGAAACTGGAGCTGATCAACCCGCCGGAAGAGGCATTTGTTGATGGCCGGATTATTCGTTCGCTGCAGGCAAACTTGTTTGCCGTGCTGCGCGACATTCTGTTTGTAAACGGACAACTGGCGGCAACAGAACGCTACCAGAACGAGGAGCCGGAAGACTCTGCGCATATCACCAATCAGGTGTTTTCGATTCTGCGTAACGCGCGTGCACTGCACATCGGCGAATATCCGAATACCGTGGTGTGTTGGGGCGGCCACTCAATCAATGCGGTGGAATACCAATATTGCCGCAACGTCGGCACGCAAATGGGCCTGCGCGAACTCAACATCTGTACCGGTTGCGGACCTGGCGTCATGGAAGCACCGATGAAAGGTGCGGCGGTGGGACATGCGCAGCAGCGCTATCATGACAGCCGTTTTATCGGCCTGACTGAGCCCTCAATCATTGCCGCCGAACCACCGAATCCGCTGGTCAATGAGCTGATCATCATGCCGGATATCGAAAAACGCCTTGAAGCCTTTGTGCGTATCGCCCACGGTATCGTGATCTTCCCTGGCGGCGTGGGCACAGCCGAAGAGCTGCTGTATTTGTTGGGTATTTTAATGAATCCGCACAACAGCGATCAGGTATTGCCGCTGATTCTGACCGGAGCCAAAGAGAGCGCCGACTACTTCCGCGTGCTGGATGATTTCATCGTAAATACGCTGGGCGAAGCCGCACGCAAGCACTACAAAATTATCATTGATGATGCCGCTGAAGTGGCGCGTCTGATGAAGAAAGCCATGCCGCAGGTGAAAGAGTATCGCCGCGAAACCGGCGATGCCTACAGCTTCAACTGGTCGATTCGTATCGCACCCGAATTGCAAGTGCCCTTCCTGCCGACGCACGAGAATATGGCAAACCTGAAGCTGTTCCCGGATCAGCCCGCCGAGCTGCTGGCAGCCGATCTGCGTCGCGCCTTCTCCGGCATTGTGGCGGGTAACGTCAAAGAGATCGGAATTCGTGAAATTCGCGAGAAAGGCCCGTACAAACTGCACGGCGATGCCAATCTCATGCACCGCATGGACGAACTGTTGCAAGGTTTTGTCGCACAGCAGCGCATGAAGCTGCCGGGCAGCGCCTACACGCCTTGCTACGAAATTATCAAATAACCCATCAGGAAGGCAGCCTGCGGGCTGCCGCTATCGCTATGTCGCTTCATCTTCTTATCATTGATGCACTCAATCTGATTCGCCGTCTGCACGCTGTTCAGGGTTCGCCATGCCGCGACAGCTGCGTTGCCGCCTTGCATCAGTTATTGGGACATACACAACCCACGCACGTGGTGGCGGTGTTTGATAGCCATGAGCGTCAGCCCGGTTGGCGCCATCAGCTATTGCCGGATTACAAAGCGGGTCGCCCGCCGATGCCGGAGGATTTGCATCTGGAGATGCCCGCGTTGCAGGATGCCTTCCGCGCAGCAGGCGTCAGCTGCTGGGTGGCTGATTTAGACGAAGCCGACGATCTCGCCGCCACGCTGGCGGTGAAAATGGCGGACGCTGGTCATCAGGCAACGATTGTTTCTACCGATAAAGGTTATTGCCAGCTGCTGGCACCTAACATTCGTATTCGCGACTATTTCCAGAAGCGCTGGCTGGATGTGCCTTTTATCGAGCAAGAGTTTGGCGTAACGCCCGCGCAGTTGCCCGACTATTGGGGATTGTGTGGTATCAGTAGCAGCAAAATTCCCGGCGTGCCCGGCATTGGCCCGAAAAGCGCCCGCGAGTTGTTGATGCAGTTTGGATCGCTGGATGCGATCTATCAGCAATGGGATCAGGTACCGAGCAAATGGCAGGGAAAATTGCAGGAACAGCGGGAAATGGCAGAAATTTGCCGCAAAGTATCGACGTTAAAACGTGATTTGGTACTGCAAGGCAATCTCAATACATTGAGATTTCAAACGAAACAGCCGTCGCCATAAATGGCGTAATGCCAATCAGTTAAGCGCCGTATTAAATCACCGCGCCTTCCGTAGCGGCGCGATTTATCGCGCAATGAATTGCGCCGCTACAATGTGCGCTCTCGGTAATTAGCGATTTTCATGCCTCAACCGACGATCATTACGGCATCAATGGCGACACTAAAAAACAATTTCCTGCGAAATAATTTGTGCTACAGCAAGGCGGCAAGTGCGCGAGTCCCCGGGAGCATACATCAGTATGTGACCGGGGCGAGCAAACGCAGCCAACGCCGCTGTAGTGCAAAGTATGAAGCAGGACCGCTGTAGCGCAAAGTATGAAGCAGGATTAGCGCTCGTCGCGACGGCCGCCCACCGCTGCCCACAACCGGCGTACGTGAACGGTGACTTCTTCGCGGTCGTGATAAAGCTGGCGCGCCTGAATCTGGGCATTAATACCCTGCGCTTTCAGCGCGTCATCAATCATCGCCAGGTTCTGTGTCACTTCTTCGTAGCGCTTTTTCATTGGCAGCTTGAGGTTGAATATCGCCTCGCGGCACCAGCCATTCACCAGCCATTCGGTCATCAGGCTTGCGACGCGCACCGGTTTTTCCACCATGTCGCACACCAGCCAGCTGATATTGGTACGCGGCGGACGGAATTTAAAACCATCTTCGCGGCAGTGCGTCACCTGTCCGGTGTCCATCAGGCTTGGCGCCATCGGGCCGTTATCTACCGCAAAAACCCACATGCTGCGTTTCACCAGTTGATAGGTCCAGCCGCCAGGGCAAGCGCCAAGATCGACGGCGTACATGCCGCTGGCTAAACGCTCATCCCACTCATCCGCAGGCACAAACACGTGAAACGCCTCTTCCAGCTTGAGCGTAGAACGGCTCGGCGCATCGGAGGGGAATTTCAGGCGCGGAATGCCCATGTAGAATGGCGAGTTGTTTTCCGGCAGCGAATAGCCGACGTAACAGGTGCCCGGCGCAATAAAGAACACGTGCACCACCGGACGCTTAGCTGTTTCGTAATTAAGCAGGATTTTGCTTTCACGCAGGCTGGCACGCAGCGGCACGGTTAATTTACGGCAGAACTTGGTGAGCTCTTTCGCTTCATTGGTATCCGGCACTTCAACCCGCAGTTCACCGCCCTTCTCCACCACACCGGTCAGCATGCCGACAATTGGCGTGATGCGGTCTTCTGGTGGCAGATCGCGCAGCAGCTCTCCCACCACCAGCATCTGCCGCGCAAAAATCAGTTCGGCAAACGGCAGCGTTTGGATCAGCTTTTCAGCATCTTGCTGCTGATAGCACTCATACAGCACGTAACCTGAGTCATCTTTGACGCGCGGGAAGCCGTAAATCTCGCGCTCAGCCGCTTTCGCGCTGATTTCTGCCGCGCACTCTTTCTCAAATCCTGGACGGCAATAGAGTAAAACTTTATTCATGGCGATCTGCCTTTCGTTTCAGACGCAGTGCGCCAATCAACATCAAGAACCAGCCAATAAGGAAGCATAAGCCTCCCACTGGCGTAACAAAAACCCAAAACTTCATGTGCGACAGCGCCAGACAATAGAGGCTGCCACTGAACAACACGATACCGAGCGCCATCGCGGCGCTACTCCAGTAAAACCAGATATTGGCACGACGCAGCATAGCGGCACCCAAGCCGATCACTGCCAGCGTGTGATACGCCTGATATTCAAGGCCGGTATGTATCCACGCCATTTCGGCTGGGCCGAGCGATTTGCTCAGCACATGCGCGCCGAAAGCACCAAACGCCACCAGCATAAATCCGCTAATGGCAGCAAAAACAAACATGGCACGACTGGACATCAAACAATCCTCAAGGTAATGCGCACATCATTGTGCAGCCAGCAACGCATTAGTGATCGTAGCGAAAACGGAATTTTTCTTGTTCATTGGCCGCTTTTTCCAGGATCCACTGACGAAAGGCGGCTATTTTACCCAGTTCTGCCTGGCTGTCATGACAAACCAGATAAAAAGCATTTTTACTGACCAACACGTCGTTAAAAGGACATACCAGACGACCGGCTTCAATTTCACTCTGCGCCATCACATTATTCGCCAGCGCCACGCCCTGACCATGAATCGCCGCCTGCAACACCATGGCGCTGTGGCTGAAGATCGGGCCCTGTTGCACATTGATATGCTGCACGCCCAGCTGACGCGTATAGGATTGCCAGTCACGGCGCGATGCATCATGCAGCAGCGTGCAGTGCGCCAAATCGGCCGGCGATTTGAGAGGATGATCACCCGTCAGCAACATCGGTGAGCAGACTGGCAGCAAATATTCGGCATACAATTTCTCAACCCGCAGGCCTGGCCAATTGCCACGACCGTAGAAAATCGCCACGTCGACATCGTCCGCCAATTTCTCCTCATCACGGTCCACCGCCTGGATACGCACGTCGATGCCCGGATAAGCCATATTAAAGCTGGAAAGGCGAGGAACCAGCCACTGAATGGCGAAACTCGGCAGCAAACTGACGGTCAGCGCACCCTTAGCGCTGCGCGCCTGCAACTTGCGCGTGGCATCGTTAAGAGCAGAGAAAATCTCCTTAATATCTAAATAGTAGCTTTGACCTTCTTCCGTCAGTAAAAGCGAACGATTCCTCCGGCGAAACAGCTTAAGACCGAGGAAATCTTCCAGAGATTTGATCTGATGGCTGACAGCAGCCTGGGTAACAAACAGCTCTTCAGCGGCTTTGGTGAAGCTCAAATGACGGGCAGCAGCATCAAAGACGCGTAAAGCATTAAGCGGCGGAAGGCGTTTAGACATGGTTTTCCGTATCCGGATTGACAAGGTAATACTTCAACTTATACAAAGTCGCTACGTATTAGTTTTTTTAATCCGAGACATTATAATTTGTCCGTTGAGGAAGCTCCAGCAAATACCTATAGTTGCCGCACTTCCTGAGCCGGAACGAAAAGATTTCTGGAAACGTGCGAGAGATCGCAGACTTTTGGAGAGCTTTTGGCTTGTGGTCGTGATGTTGTGTTTGCATTTTGATCTGACGCTTGCAGATCAAGCTTTTAATTCCTGTAGATTTACCCTGTCTGTCCATAGTGATTTTAAATAGCACCGCAAATTGCGGTGCTTTTTTTTTGCCTTACTGCCCCATCTCCACCATCTCTTTGACGTCAGAGCGGTTAATCTGCTGCTTGTTGCCATTGGCATCCTGATAGCTGATCATACCGGTTTCGTCATCAACTTTAGGTTTGCCATCGGCGACGATGGTGCGACCATCGTTAGTGTGCATTACGTAATTGCTGGAACATGCGGACAGGGTAAAGGCCAGAGTACACACGGCCAGCACTGCGGTGAGTTTATTCATCTTCTATCTCCTTGCAGATTGATTGCATTAAACCACCCGCATGCGCTCACCAAAGGTAGCGCCAGTGAAATCGACTATGAATAGCGACGCGTTATGCGGGTTTCGGTTCAAACCTTGCAATAATTAGCATAACGCGCTTTTCCAGCTTTGCCAGGCAACGGGCCAGCTTTCAGCCTGGTCCTAACATGATTAACAGTGGGCTGAGTATGACCATTTTTTCTCCCGGCGCCTTCCGCCAGCAGTTCCCCGCGCTGAGCGATGCCGGAATCTACCTCGATAGCGCGGCTACTGCGCTCAAGCCGCAGGCGGTGATCGACGCAACCGCACAGTTCTACAGCCTCAGCGCTGGCACCGTGCATCGCAGCCAGTTCGCTGCCGCTCGCGCATTAACAGAAAAATACGAACAGGCGCGCGGATTAGTGGCGCGCTGGCTCAATGCTGCGGACGATCGGCAGATTGTCTGGACGCGCGGCACCACCGAAGCGATCAACCTGGTGGCGAACAGTTGGCTGGCTCCGCGATTGCAGGCTGGCGATGAAATCGTGGTTAGCGAAGCCGAACATCATGCCAATCTGGTGCCGTGGCTGATGGTGGCAAAAGCGGCGGGCGCAAAAGTGGTGAAATGGCCGTTGGGCGACGATCGTTTGCCGGATATCACGCTGCTGCCAGCACTGCTCAATTCACGTACCCGATTGCTGGCCGTTGGTCAGATGTCGAACGTCACCGGCGGCTGTCCGGATCTGGCGCAGGCGATCCGTTTAGCCCATGACGTCGGTGCCAAAGTGATGGTCGATGGCGCACAAGGTGTGGTGCATTGTCCGCCGGATGTAGAGGCGCTGGATATTGATTTCTATGCTTTTTCCGGCCATAAGCTTTACGGCCCAATGGGCGTTGGCGTGCTGTATGGCAAAGCGGAGCTGCTGGAAGCGATGGATCCGTGGCAAGGCGGCGGCAAAATGCTGACGCAGGTCGATTTTAACGGTTTCACACCGCAGCCGGTGCCGTGGCGTTTTGAAGCCGGAACGCCTAACGTTGCCGGCGTGGTGGGGTTGAGTGCCGCGCTGCAGTGGCTGGCGCAACATGATGGCAAAAAGGCCGAAATGTGGAGCCAGCAGCTGGCGAGCCTCGCCGAGGAGCAACTGAGCGAGATCCCCGGTTTCCGCAGCTTCCGCTGTGGCAATGCCAGCCTGCTGGCATTTGATATTGCCGGCATTCACCACAGCGATATCGTTACGCTGCTCGCCGAGCATGGCATCGCATTGCGCGCCGGGCAGCACTGCGCGCAGCCGCTGATGGCGGCGCTGGGCGTCACCGGCACGCTGCGTGTCTCGTTCGCCCCCTATAATAATTTGCAGGACGTGGATGCGCTGGTGCGCGCCATGCGTCATGCCGTCGACTTACTGAGTGAATAAGCCCATGACATCAACCCTGCTCGCCCCGCATCCGTTCGGCGATCTGATTACCGCAGCCAGCCTGACGGAAAAATTCAGCTATTTTCATCAGTGGGAAGATCGCTATCGTCAGCTGATCCAGCTCAGCCGCCAGTTGCCTGCGTTAGCAGAAGAGTTTAAGACGCCAGATATTGAACTCACGGGCTGTGAAAATCGCGTGTGGCTGAGCAGCCAGTTGCTGAACAACGGCACGCTGCACTTTTATGGTGACAGCGAAGGACGCATCGTGCGCGGATTGCTAGCGGTGTTACTGACGGCGGTGGAAGGCAAAACGCCAGCCGACTTGCTGCAGCAAGATCCGCTGGCGTTGTTTGATACGTTAGATCTGCGCGCACAGCTCAGTGCGTCGCGCAGCAGCGGTTTACAGGCGCTGGCGGATGCGGTGCAACGCGCTGCTCGTCTGCACGCTCAGGCCGTTTGACGCGCTGCCTTCGCCAGAAACTTCTTCAATGCATGGGAAACCGCCACAAACCCGAACGTGGCGGTTACCATGGTCGCCGCGCCAAATCCGGCGGCACAATCCATGCGTTTCGGGCCTTCTGCGGTGGAGCGTGAAGTGCACACGCTGCCGTCCGGCTGCGGATACATCAGCGCTTCCGTCGAGAATACGCAGTCGATGCCGAGCTTGCCTTTACTGTTCTTCACCACGTTAAAATCCCCTTTCAATCTCTCACGCAGCTTGGCCGCCAGCGGATCCTGAATGGTTTTCGCCAGATCGCTCACCTGAATCTGCGTGGGATCGATCTGGCCGCCCGCGCCGCCGGTGGTTATTAGCGGGATCTTGTTGCGACGACACCAGGCGATCAACGCGGCTTTGGGGCGCACGCTGTCAATCGCATCAATCACGTAGTCAAAACCCGCCGATAACAGTTCAGCGGTATTTTCCGGCGTGATGAAATCATCGATGCAGATCACTTCGCATTCCGGATTGATGGCGCGCATACGTTCCGCCATCACTTCGGTTTTCGCCTGGCCCACTTTGCCCTGCAGCGCGTGAATCTGGCGGTTGGTATTGGTGATGCAGACATCGTCCATATCAATCAGGGTGATTTTACCTATGCCGGTGCGCGCTAAGGCTTCCGCCGCCCACGAACCCACGCCGCCAATACCGATCACGCAAAAGTGCGCGTTGGCAAAACGCTGCAGCGCGTCCTGGCCATAGAGACGCGCCGTGCCGCCAAAACGTTGTCGCCAGGCGTCGCTTACTACTGTCATAACCTAACCTTTCCGGGAAAACGGGACATTAATTAGAACCTAACAGCAGCGAACCGTTGTTGCCATTTTGTGGGTTGCTAAACAGCGGCTGACCGGTGCCCGGCGCGGCTTTCAGCACCCAGACGCGGCCATAATGGTTGTAGAAACCGGCCAGATGCGCCGCATCCGGGCCAACGCCCTGATAGATATCGAAGTGCTGGCCTTTAATCGCGCCACCCACGTCTAACGCCACCATTAGACGCATCTCATATTTGCCATTGAACTTGCCCTTCTCGTTCAGCTGCGGCACTTCGGCTAACAGCACGGTTCCGGCCGGAATCAATGAACGATCGGAGGCAACGGAAGCCTTGGCAATCAGCGGCACCGCGCTGGCACCGCGCACCGGCACATACTCTTCCGGTTTGAAGAAGACGAAGGATTGGTTAGTTTCAAGCACCGAACGCACTTCCTGTGGCGAATGCTCTTGCGCCCACTGACGAATCGCCTGCATCGACATATCTTCGCGCTTCACTTCACCGCGATCGATCAGCTCTTTGCCGATGCTGTGATAAGCCCAGCCATTTTTGCCGCCGTAACCAAAGAAGCGCAGTGGACGACCATCACCAAAATCAACGTAGCCGCTGCCCTGCACATCCATCATGAAGTTATCGATCAGCGAATTGCTGTAGGCAATGATGTAGCGATCGTCGAGCCCACCATTATAGATAGAAGCGCGGCTCGGCAGTTTCTGTCCACGCGGACGCGGTGGCATACGATAAATCGGATACTGGAACTCGCCCTGACGGGTATAACGCGCTTCCACAACCGGCGTGTAGTAACCGGTGAACTGCACGTTGCCGTAATTGTCAGTGCCTTCCATCTGATAAGCATTCAAACCAAACTGGTTGAGCTGGCGCGTATCCGCGCCGGACAGCAGCCAGTTTTGCACTGCGCTGTAAGTACCGTTGTTGCGCCCGAACAGGCCGGATGAGGCGGTTTGAATCTGCACCACCTGATCGCTAAAGTCTTTGCCGTTTACCGGACGCCCTTTAGCATTCGGTTGGTTGACCAGCCCAAGCGGTTGCTCCAGCTTGCCATCGATATACTGTTGACCGCGGTCGGTCGGTTTAGAACTACAGCCCGCTAGCAGCGCGATAAATGCGCCAGTAAGTGCATACTTCGCCCAATGTCCTTTCATAACCTTCTCTTTTTATCGATTGTTTGCCCGGCGACGATAGCAAAGGGGCAGAGAGAATGAAATCTGCCATCAGCGGTCACGCTCACATCTGTACAATAATCCACCCAATGGCGAGTTTATTCATCAACTGACTGTAAATTTGACGTTTTGTCTCAAAAAGGGGTTGCATCGCCGCGCGTCCAGAGTATAGTGCGCATCCACGGACGCGGGGTGGAGCAGCCTGGTAGCTCGTCGGGCTCATAACCCGAAGGTCGTCGGTTCAAATCCGGCCCCCGCAACCAATTCTTCTTAAATGAAGAGACAATGTGAAGTGTCGTGTAACGCGTCAGTCGGACGCGGGGTGGAGCAGCCTGGTAGCTCGTCGGGCTCATAACCCGAAGGTCGTCGGTTCAAATCCGGCCCCCGCAACCAATTGTCTTAAGAAGAATACAATGTGAAAAGTCGCTTAATGCGACAGACGGACGCGGGGTGGAGCAGCCTGGTAGCTCGTCGGGCTCATAACCCGAAGGTCGTCGGTTCAAATCCGGCCCCCGCAACCAATCATTTAAACACCTTAACGGGTGTTTTTTTGTTTCTGGCGTCCGGAAAAAAGCGGCATTGCTGCCGCCCTCCTCAGCGATGCGCTAGTGCCGCACCCTTATCAAAATACGCCTTAATCCCATGCAGAATCGCCTCAGCCACCTGATGCTGATAGCGCGCCGTGCGCAGCTTGCGCTCCTCTTCGACATTACTGATAAACGCGGTTTCCACCAAAATCGAGGGAATATCCGGCGCTTTCAGCACCGCAAATCCCGCCTGATCGACGGTGCGCTTGTGCAGGTGATTGATATGTCCCATGCGTGACAGCACTTCTTTACCAAACTTCAGGCTGTCGCTGATGGTTTGCCGCTGCACCATGTCGAACATGGTGTGGTCGAGATAACGATCGCCGCTCATGCTGACGCCGCCAATCAAATCGGCTTCATTCTGCGTTTGTGCGAGGAAGCGCGCCGCCGCTGAGGTAGCGCCGCTGGTCGAAAGGGCAAACACCGACGAACCGCGCGCGGCCCGACTGGTGAAGGCATCAGCATGGATCGAAATGAACAGATCCGCACGCTGCTTTCGCGCTTTCGCCACGCGGACACGCAGCGGGATAAACACATCCTCATTGCGCGTCATGTAAGCTTTCATGTTGCGCTCTTTGTCGATCAGCGCCTTCAGATAGCGACCGATCTTCAACACGATATCTTTCTCACGCGTTTTATATTTGCCATGCGCGCCGGGATCCTCACCACCATGGCCAGGATCGATCATGATGATAATCGGTCGATCGCGCCCCGCTTTGCCCGGCAGCGCCGCCTGCACCGGCTGATCGCGTTCAAGATCGCCCTGATTGTAATTCTGCAGTAATGCCAGTAGCGGATCCTCTTCCCGTGATTGTTGATTAGGATAGAGATCGACCACTAAGCGATGCTTGATACCTGCCACTGGCGCAAGAGTAAATGTCTTGGGCGCAATACTGCGCTTGAGTTCCAGCACCAGTCGCACCGTGTTAGCGTCAAACTGACCGACGCGTGCGGTTTTGATATAGGGATCGTCCACGCGCACCAGCTTATCGACTCCTTTCAGGACCGGGTTGATGTGCATATTTTCGATATCAATAACCAGACGATCGGGATTCCCCAGCGTGAACTGTTTGTACTTGAGGGGAACGTTTGATTCCAGGGTTACGCGGGAGTAAGTCGATGAGGGCCAGATGCGCACCGCCACAATATGCTGGCTGGCAGCCAGCCCGGTACGCGTCACGCTTAGCATTAATAATGCGCCAGCGCCCTGTAATAATCGTCGTCGTGTAAAAGCTTCGGACATGCCGCTCCAACTGCTGTGTTATGTCTAAAAAATCATCACTCGATGGCAAGAAAGTGAAAACTTTACTCGATGAGAATCGTCTTGTCTTGCCGGAAAAACCAGATAATGCAGTCTGTTAGCGCGTGTTGCATCATGAAAATCGTAAAGTAACGTCAGGCCCGGCGCTTGCAATAAAGAGCAAAAGAGCATAAAAATACGAAAATTACGAATAAACATGCATAGAGGGCTTTGCCGTGAAGGAACGCAGTACAGAACTGGTTCAGGGTTTTCGCCACACCGTTCCCTATATAAATACCCATCGTGACAAGACGTTTGTCATCATGTTGGGTGGCGAAGCCATCGAGCATGAGAACTTCTCAAGCATCGTTAATGACATCGGTCTGCTGCATAGCCTCGGCATTCGCTTAGTGGTGGTTTATGGTGCGCGTCCGCAGATTGACGCCAGCATGGCCCAGCAACAGCTGGAACCGATTTACCACAAACATACGCGCGTTACCGATGCGCAATCGCTTGAGCTGGTAAAGCAGGCCGCCGGTCGTTTACAGCTGGATATCACCGCGCGTCTGTCGATGAGCCTCAACAACACGCCGCTGCAGGGCGCGCACATTAACGTAGTGAGCGGCAACTTCATCATTGCGCAGCCGCTGGGGGTGGATGATGGCGTTGATTACTGCCACAGCGGGCGTATTCGTCGCATTGATGAGGAAGCGATCCATCGTCAGCTGGATAACGATGCGATTGTGCTGCTCGGTCCGGTAGCGGTTTCTGTGACCGGCGAGAGTTTTAACCTGACGTCAGAAGAAGTGGCGACGCAGCTGGCAATTAAATTGAAGGCCGAGAAGATGATTGGTTTCTGCTCCGAGCAGGGCGTGACCAATCGCGAAGGCGCGATTATTTCTGAATTATTCCCGAACGAAGCCCAGGCGCGCATCGACGAAATGGAGAGCGATGGCGATTTCCTCTCTGGCACCGTGCGGTTCTTACGTGGTGCGGTCAAAGCCTGCCGCAGCGGCGTGCGTCGCAGCCACCTGATTAGCTATCAGGAAGATGGTGCGTTGCTGCAAGAACTGTTCTCGCGCGACGGTATCGGTACCCAGATTGTGATGGAGTCGGCCGAGCAGATTCGTCGCGCCAACATCAACGATATCGGCGGTATTCTCGAACTGATTCGCCCGCTGGAGCAGCAAGGGATTCTGGTGCGTCGCTCACGTGAGCAACTGGAGATGGAGATTGATAAGTTCACCATTATTCAGCGCGATAATTTAACCATCGCCTGTGCCGCGCTCTATCCGTTCCCGGACGAGCAGATTGGTGAGATGGCTTGTGTGGCAGTGCATCCGGATTACCGCAGCTCGTCGCGTGGCGAACTGTTGCTGGATCGCGTGGCGTTGCAGGCACGTCAGATGGGGCTAAAGAAGCTGTTTGTGTTAACCACGCGCAGCATTCACTGGTTCCAGGAGCGCGGTTTTACGCCGGTGGATATTGAGTCCCTGCCCGAGAGCAAGAAGCAGATGTATAACTACCAGCGCCGTTCAAAAGTGCTGATGGCGGATTTGGGGTAGTCGCATCATTTAACTGTGCCGTTGCGTAGTTGCACATACCGTAGCGGCGCAATTTATTGCGCAATATCCGCATGGGCAAGCTGCCGCCATTGATATGCGCGATTCATCGCGCCGCTACGGATTGTGCGGAATCGATACTTAATTACTCCCCGCTCAACCGCTCCAGTAATCCGCTGCGTCGCTGGGTACGTAACTGCACGGCACGCCGGAACACGCAGTCATCGCTGTACAACGTCAGCTGCTTACGCGCGCGGGTAATCGCGGTATAAATCAGCTCGCGCGTTAACACCGGCAGGAACTGCGCCGGCATCACCAACGCCGTGTGGTCAAATTCCGAACCCTGCGATTTATGCACCGTCATCGCCCACGCGGTATCGTGCGTTGGCAATCGGCTCGGTTGCACCGCCTTGATGCTGCCATCCGGCAACGGGAAGAACACCTTCAGCAGGCCTTCCTCATCAAACAGCGTAATGCCGATATCGCCGTTAAACAGGCCCAGCGCGCTGTCGTTACGCGTCACCATCACCGGACGTCCCTGATACCAGCGACTGCCGCCGGTTGGACGACGAATCAGCTGCAGCTGCATCAGCTTCTGCTCAATACGTTGATTCAATCCCTGCACGCCAAACGGCCCTTCACGCAGTGCGCACAGCAGCTGATATCGGCCAAACGCGGCGATAATTTCAGCAGGATCAGCGCGTTGGCGAATGAGTTTCAGGAACGGCTGATAACCGGCGGCAATCTCCGTCAGCATCGCCTGATACGCATCTGCATCCTGCAAAGGTTGACGGGTGATATCGCTGAAACCAGCCTTGAATGCCGCTTCAACCGCCTTTGCATCACCGGCGTTAACCGCTGCGGCCAGTTGGCCAATGCCGGAGTTGGCGTCAAAGCGGTAGCTTTTACGCAGCAGGCAAATCGCGTCGCGTACCGCGGGTGCGCTGCTGTCATCGATGCCCGCCACCCCGCTGCCGGTAAGCTCGCTCAGCTGCGCAGCGCGCATCGGGCTGTAACCGGCTTCGGCACAGCGACAGATATCACCGAGCACCGCGCCCGCTTCCACCGATGCCAGCTGATCGCGATCGCCGAGGAACACCACGCGCGCCTGCGCTGGCAATGCGGCAATCAAATTCGCCATCATGCCGAGATCGACCATTGAGGCTTCATCCACCACCAGCACATCCAGATGCAGCGGATTTCCGGCGTGATAGCGCAGGCGCTGTGTTTCCGGCTGCGCGCCTAACAAGCGGTGCAGCGTGGTGGCATCGGCCGGAAAGCGCTGCCGCTCCGCCTCGCTCACCGGCAACTTTTGCAGCGCCTTGCCCAGCGATTCGGTGAGACGCGCCGCCGCTTTGCCGGTTGGTGCAGCCAACTGAATACGTAACGCGCCTTCACTAAGACGGATCAGTGCCGCCAGCAGTTTTGCCACCGTGGTGGTTTTTCCGGTTCCGGGACCGCCCGAGATCACCGCAGTTTTCTGCGTCAGCGCCACCGCAGCCGCAATCTTCTGCCAGTTATCCGGCTCGCTGCCAAACAGCTGATCCAGCACTTCCCTGACCCGTTCAGGCGCAAAAGGCTGTGCTGTCGACTGTGACTGAAAGAAACGCGCCACCTGCCCTTCGTTGTGCCAAAGGCGATGCAGATAGAGACGATCTTCGCTCAGCACGATGGGTGCCGCTTGCTCGCTGCTACTCAGTGCCGACCAGCCGGCTAAAATTGCCGGCCAATCCTGCGGTTCGCCTGCCGCTTGCCAGATGGCCTGGGCCAGCTCCGCATGGCGTCCTTTAAACAGGTTATCGCGGCTCAGCTGTGATAACGGCAAACAGACATGCCCATCTCCCGCTTCCGCGCTCAGGCAGGCCGCCAGCAGCAAACGCGCCGGTTGATCATCATCAGCCAGCAGTTGAGCGAACTGGACATCCAGCGAGCGCAGCAAACGCAGCTCAGCCGCCTGTGCTAAAAGCGCGGTCATACCGCTCATGCTGTCGCTCCCGGCCCGCGAAACAGGCTATCCAGTTGTGAAATGAAGTCGAAGGTGGGACGGGTATGAAACACGCCGTTGTCTGGCGAGCTGCCGTCCATGCCTCGCAGGAAGAGATAAAATACGCCGCCGAAATGCTGCTCATAATCGTAATCCGGCACGCGATGTTGTAAATAGCGGTGCAGCGCCAGCGTATAGAGCTGGTACTGCAAATCGTAGCGGTGGTCGATCATCGCCTGCGCCATTGCCTGCGGCGTATAAGCTTCATGGCTGTCACCGAGCCAGTTGGATTTATAATCCAGCAGGTAATATTTGCCCTGCCAGCGGAACACCAAATCGATAAAGCCTTTCAGCATGCCCTGCACCTGACGGAAATCGAGCGGCGGAGCCTGCGCCGATAACGCATCCTGAGCAATCAACGCGCTCAGTTCACGCGCGGTCAGCACGTTGTCAATTGGCAGATAGAACGCCATCTCCACCAAACGATCGCTGCTTTGCACCTGCGCCAGATGAATACCCTGCGCGTTAAGCGGCGTGCTCAATACACGCCTGATCCACGTACTGAGCATCGGCTGCCAGTGCAGCGGATAGCCGTTTTGCTGCAGATGTTGCGCCAGCTTCTCCTCGGAAGGCGGCTGCGGGAAATCCAGCGATTCGAACAGCTCATGCAAAAACGTTCCCGGCGCAGCACCGCGCGGGAAGTGATGGGGCGTGAGCGCCGCTTCCCCTTCCTCTTCCCGATCCTCTTCGCCGGCTGCTTCCACATCGAAATTCGGCATCACCTCAAGCAGACGATGAGAACTGTGCTGCTGCAAACCAGAGTAACTGGTGACGCGCCACGGATCGGCCAGCACGCGCGTTACGCTTCGCGCCCCCAACTCGCTATCGGCGACCGCCTCAACCTGCCAGCGCTCGGCTTGCATATCTTCGGCCAGCACTACCTCGGTGCCCGACGCGTCCATGTTATGCAGCAACGCGCCGAGCTGTTCGGCCGTTGCCGCTACACCGCGCTGCAACAGAAAACCGAGCGCGCTTTTATGCAAATCGCTCTCGCCCTCTTTCTTACGCGTGCCGCGAAACAGCGGTGCCACGCCGACGCTGCAGTGATAGATCGAACGAGTCAATGCCACGTAGAGCAGGCGCAAATCCTCCGCCAGACGCTCCTGTTCGGCCAGCGCCAGGCTCTCTTCGTCGGCTTGCAGGTCCAGGACCGCGTTAAAGCTCTCACGATCGTGATAAAGCGCGGTATCCGCCTCGCGAAAACCGGCGGCGAATGGCAGCCACACTAACGGATATTGCAGCCCTTTAGATTTGTGGATGGTGACAATCTGCACCAAATGACGATCGCTCTCCAGACGCAGCTGCTGGCTGGCAGACTGGCTGTCCGGGCGGGCGATCTGCTGTGCCAGATGACGCACCAGCGCATGTGGGCTATCCAACTGCGCAGCCGCTTCCTGCAGCAGTTCGCCGAGATGCAGTAAATCCGTCAGACGACGCTCGCCGTTCTCCGATGCCAGCAGATTTTCCGCCAGCTGACGCTCCAGCATCATCTCGCGCAGCATCGGCAAGACGCCACGCTGCTGCCACACCAGCTGCCAGCGGGCAAAGGTATCCACCAGTTCATCCCAGCCGCGCGCGTCCTGATCCAGCGCATCCAGCTGCGAGGCATCAAAGGCAAAGAGCGAGGTTGCCAGCGCGGTGCGCAGCATACGCTCCTGCTCCGGCGCCAGCACCGCTTGCAACAGCCATAACAGCTCACGCGCTTCCGGCGTGGTGTAAACGCTGTCGCGATTCGACAGGTAAACCGACGGAATACCGAGCAGATTGAGCGCTTCGCGAATCAGGTTAGCTTCGTTACGGCTGCGCACTAACACTGTGATGTCAGAGGCTTGTACCGGCCGCAAATTGGGCGCTTTGCCCAGCATCGCGCGCTGCTGCTGCCCGGCCTGCAACCAGCGACTGATATCGGCCGCACACTGCTGCGCCATACGTTGTTGATAATCCCCAACGCTGAAGCCTTCGCCCGGCTGCAGCCAGAAGCGTAACGCCGCTTGCTCAACCTGATCGATACTGAGCGACAGTTGCTGGTTGGGAGGCGCAAACTGCACCGGCTGGAACGGGATCTCAGCGAACAGGAAGGGCGCGTCGAGGCGCGCAAATAGCTGGTTAACGCTGTTGACCATCGCAGGCGACGAGCGCCAGTTGGTATCCAGCGTGTAGTGCGCGCTGACTTCACTGCGCGCGCGGATATAGGTAAAAATATCCGCGCCACGAAAGGCGTAAATCGCCTGTTTGGGATCGCCAATCAACAGCAGCGCATGCGCTGGCTGATTGATATAAAGCGTGCGGAAAATACGGTATTGCAGCGGATCGGTATCCTGGAACTCATCAATCAACGCCACCGGGAAACGCTGGCGAATCGCCTGAGCCAGTTGCTCACCGCTCGGCTGCTGCAGTGCTTCGTCGAGGCGGCTCAGCAGGTCATCAAAACCCAACAGTGCCTGCTGACGTTTCTCTTTGCGCACCGCAGCGCGCACCTCTACCAGCGCACGCGCAATCACCAGATCGCGCAGCGACAGCGGCTGAGCAAGGAAAGTGTCGATGGCGTCAAACACACTGTGATGCGGCGGATTGCCCTTTTTGGTCTTCTCTTCAAGCATGCGCTGACCGAAGCGCGCCAGTTCGGCGGGCACCTGATAATCACGCGTTTCGCTCTGCGCCCAAAAGCTGACTTTATTGACCCAAACCGGCAAATTCTTGCTGCTGTAGCTGCGCTTATCCACGTCAGATTGCCCCACCAGCGTCAGCACTTCGTCACCCACCGCCAGCCATTGCGCTTTCATCGCGGCGATACGCGCCAGGTTTTCGCTGTGGCGCGAAGCCAGGGTTTCACTGTCGGCAGGCGGCAGACGCAGGCTGGGCGATTCGCCCTGCAACCACGGACGCAAGGTGGAAAGCAACTGCTCCGGGCCGCTCCATTCGCTGACAATCACTCGCGCGACATCCAGCGTCAGCGGATAGCAGTGACGACGCCAGAAATCGGCAGTCGCCTGGCGCAGCAGCAGCTGTTCATCCTCAATCAGCTGCTGTTCAAACAGCATGCCGGACTCAAAGGCGTTGAGATTCAGCATGCGCTGGCAGAAGCCGTGGATGGTGAAGATGGCGGCTTCATCCATCTGTCGTTCAGCGGCCAGCAGCAGCGAAGCCGCATCGGCGGGCTGTGGAATCTCCTGCAGCAGCTGCATCAGCATCGGGTTGCCGCTGACGCCGCGCAGGCAGGCCAGCCGCAGCTCGTGAATGTTGGCGCGTATACGCCCGCGCAGTTCAGCGGTCGCGGCCTCGGTAAAGGTCACCACCAGAATCTCTTCTACCGACAACGGGCGCGAATAAGCATGTTGTCCGCCCAATCCCAGTAGCAGCCTTAGATAGAGCAGGCCGATGGTGAAGGTTTTGCCGGTGCCGGCTGAGGCCTCAATCAGACGCTCACCGCGCAGCGGCAGCGTCAGAGGATTGAGCGATTCAGGTAGCAGACTCATTGCGCATCACTCTTCACGGGCAACGACTGCTGCAACTTCTGAACCTCATCCCATGTGGTCCAGCCCGGCAGCTGGGCGTAGTCATCTTTGGTCGCGCCATCATGGCTGCCACCGATCTGCGAAATCATCGCCATGCCTTGCTGCGCTAATACCGCCTGATGGAAGAAGTCGGCCAGGCCGGCTGGCGTCAGTTGCTGAATTTGCTCAATCGCTTTTTCACGCGTATCGAAGGCAAAGTTCTGACGTTTAAAGTCACGGTTAAAGCGGTTCGCCTCTTCATCCAGCGTTTGCGGACGCTGCTTCATATCGTTGATCAGCGCCTGCTGATACTGGGCGAAATCTTCCGCTTTCATGCTGCGCAGACGCTGTTCAGCCTGCGGATAAAATGCCTGGAAGCGTTGCAGTAAAAACGCCGGCTGCTTGCTGTTACTTTGCAGCAGGAATCCGATGCCCCACTGGCGTCCGATCGGCATCTGGTAAGCAAACACCGCATAGCCGAGTTGCTCTTCGGTGCGCAACTGGTTGTAGAACCAGGGTTGAACGATCTGGCTCAGCATGGTGCTGTTGGCCATGCTTTGATATTCGCTGTAGCCCAACGGCACATACAGCGCGGCCAGCGCTGAATCAGTGCTGCTGCCGGCTTTCTGCAGATTGGCCTTCATTGCTTTATCCACCGCCACATAATCACTGTGCCAGTAGCCGTGGCCATCGCTGTGCAACTGTTGCTGTAGCTCATCGCCGAGCAGTTTCACGCGCTCTGCAGAGAGATTGCCCACCACCATCATCTCCGGGGTTGCATGTTGAATCAGCGCATCGCGGTAATCGGTGACCTGTTTCAGCGTGATGTCTTTCACCAGATTGCGGCGCGTTTCACGTTGGGTGTAAGGCAGCTGCGACAACATCTGCATCGGCTGAATCGCCTGCTCAAACGCTTTGCCCTTCTCTGCCGCTTCCAGTCGATCCAGATACCAGGATTTGGCCTGTTCCAGCTGCTGCTGGTCCGGCGTAAAGGTGGCGTAACCCTCCACCAGCTTCTTCAGCAATTCCGGCAGACGTTGGGTAAACCCGCTGGCGCTAAACACGATGCCATCATCTTCCCCGGTGGAGAAACTGATGCCGCCAACCGAAGCCTGCGAATTCAATTCATCCAGCGCCAGGCTGGAGAGATAGTCATTCAACCCAAACAGCACCTGCTGGCGCGCATCGCTGATCGCCAATTTGTTGCGCAGCGCTAAGGTAATAGCGGCTTTCGGTTCGCTGGCAAACTGCTGACTTGGCATCCAGTAAATACGCATGCTGTCGCCATTGGTCAGTGCGACCGGATGATCGTAGGTTTTGCCATCGGAGGGGATGATGGCGAAATCCGACGGAATATAGGGATTCAGCGTGGGCATCGACAGCTGAAGCTGCGCGGCACGTTGCTGCCAGTCGCTAATTTGGGCGTCGCTGATTTTGTCCACCTGATAGGGCGCATTCACAAAGTAGGCTTCTTTGTTATGCGGCTCCTGCGGACTGATGTACCAGATGCGCGCGTTCTGCGGCGTCATTTCGTCGAGACGCGTTTTGATTGCCGCGGGATCGAACTGATCGGCCAGATAAGGCGCATCCAGCGTGTGTTCAACCGGCACCCGCAGCATGGTATCTACCAGCCACTCGATGTAATCCATATCACGGGTAATTGATGGGTAGCGGAAATCCAGCGCCAGCACGTGGGAGACTTCATCGAAGTATTCTTTACTGATGCCTTTGGTGCGCAGCATATCAAGGTAGTTGAACACCGCAGCCACCACTTCATCGCGCTGCGCCAGACCTTTGTCGGTTAACGACACGCTGATAGCGAAGACGCCGCTGTTGCGCTCGGTCATCGGGTCTGCACCGGCGCTGACGCCATCCGCCAGCCCTTGCTTTTGCAGCCAGTCGTTGAGGGTGTTTTTGCTGCGATTGCCCAGAATGTAGCTGATCAGCGTATCGGTTTTACTGCGGAACTGGCCGCTGTTGTTCGGGATGCGGAACTCAATTTTCAACTGCTTGCGCGGCTGTGCGGGCACGTAATGGATAATGATGCCCTTCTGCGCGTCGGTCACTACCGGCACGTCAATCTCTGGCACCGTCGTTTGATGATTAGCCACACGACCAAAGGTTTTTGCCGCAATGTCGGCCATCTCTGGCAGCGGTTTGTTGCTGTAAATCACCGCCTTCATCAGATTGGCGGAGTAGTGGCTGTGATAAAAATCGGTCAGCGCCTGATGCAATTTGCTGTCCGGCTTGTCACTCAACGTATCAAGGTTGCCACCGGAATAGCGCGAGCCGGGATGCGCAGGGTTGAGAGTTTCTGCACCCACCTGTGCCATACGCAAGCCATCGCGTGAGCGAGCCATGGTCAGTTCTGCGTTAACCGCATGGCGTTCACGATCGGCATTAACCGGATCGAGCAGCGGTTCAGCAATCGCATCGGCCAGACGATCAACTGCGGGCTGCAACGCGCTGTTTTCCACTTCCAGATAGAACGCCGTGCGATACGACGCGGTGCTGGCATTGTGGCTGCCACCATTTTTTTTCAGGAATTCGGCGAGATTATCAGGCTGCGGATAACGCTTTGAGCCCATTAACACCATGTGTTCGAGATAGTGCGCCAGACCCAGCTGCTGATTAGGATCATCCAGCGAACCGATCGGTAAGGTCAGCGCCGCCAGCGATTTAGGCGCTTCGGCATCCGAGACCAGCAGCACGGTCATACCGTTGTTTAACGTAATCGCCTGATAACTGCGTGGATCGTGATCGCTTTTACGAATGGTGTCATTGATGGGTTGCCAGCCGCGATCGGTATCGGCAAAGGCATTCAGCGCTAACGTGCTCAGCAGCAGCGCTCCAATCCAGCGTGCGTAAATCCGCATTTAAACCCCTTACGTTACCCTTTTCCGCTGGCTGTGTGCCCAGCGGTGAAATAGACAAACTTTCTTATCGTGTCAGGAACAACCTCAAACGAGGGCGTATCCCATTGCTATTCATCATTTTGATGCGCCAGGCGCACCGGCAAATACCATTGGCGTGCGGCGGCAGTAATCGCCTGCACGGCCTCATCGTCCAATGAGCGACTCAGGCGTTGCAGATAGGGATCGCTGCCCTCGCCTTCCACCTGGAAACCACCCTGCCAGGCTTGCAGCAATTTGTTAAGTGCCTTTTTCTGCGTGGCTTCGTCTTCCAGCAACTGCTGCGACTTGCTATCAAAGCTGGCTTCCAGCCAGGCTCCGCCGGATTTATTCAGCAGCATCAGCGGCTCGACTAATCCGGCCTGGTAACCCGCAACATACGCATGCAGAAACGACAGCGCCTGTTCAGCAGGCAGCGCCGCGAAGCGCCAGTGACTCTGTTTACGGCCGTACATGCGGCTTTCACCGCTGCCGCCCAACGCGCAATACACCAGATGTTCAAGCCATAGCAGCAGACCATCGTTCATGTTCAGCACGCCCGGACGCCAGCGCAGCAGGCCATCAGCTTGCACCTGCGTCAGCCAGCCGGTCAATTGCACTGCGCCGATCGTCAGATTGATTTCCCAACTTTCAGCGGGCTGGCGTTGACCACTCACCTCGGCGGCCACTTCCTGCATCTCTTCGGTTTGGCTCTGCCAGAAAAGTTCCCCGAACGCGCCATAAGGCAGATTGCCTGCGGCGCGGTGACGCGCATACAGCTGCGCCGGATCGTCACCGTTGACCAACGTATTCAGCAATTGGGCGTTGATTTGGTAGCGTTCCAGGCTGTCAGGCGCGAACGGTTCGCTGTCGGGCAGCTCGCTCTCTTCCATCCAGAAAGCCACCCCCAAGCGCTGCTGGAACCAGGCGCGCACCGGATGGCGCCAGAAACGCAGCAGTTGCTCCAGCGACAAGGTTTCTATCGGTGCAGGCAGCAAGGGCTGCACAAAATCCGGCTGTGCCACGCCGCTGCCGGTGGCTGCGGGCAACCACTCCGCAGCAAAGCTTTGCCCGTGAGCGCCCGGCTGGAAGTTCTCTGCGGCAAACGGCATGCGGCTATGCAGCTTTTGCAGATGTTCACGCACGCGCTGCTCGCTGATATCAGGTTCGAGCGCTTCATCACCCGGCAGACGGAAGCTCTGCCCCAGGTAATCCACCAGCTCGCTCACTAATACCGATGGATAGCGCTCCGTGTTGTCCTGAATCGCCCGGCCGATGTAACTGATATAGAACTGCTGCTGCGCCGAGATCAGCGCTTCAAGGAACAGATAGCGATCATCATCGCGGCGGCTACGGTCGCCTTTGCGCATCTGTTGCTGCATCAGGTCGAAACCCAGCGGCGCTAAGGTGCGCGGATAGACGCCATCGTTCATGCCCAGCAAACACACCACTTTGAAGGGAATCGAACGCATCGGCATCAGCGTACAGAAGTTGATGGGACCGGCGAGGAAACGCTGGCTGATACGCTGTTGATCGAGGCGTGAACGCAGCTCATCACGCAGCAGCGTAACCGGAATCGGCTGTTGATAGGCCGCCTGCATGCCCTGCTCGATAATCTGTTTCCACTGTGTTTCCACCAGCAGCAGCGCGGCTTCACTTTCGGCGTCTCCGCTAAAGAAGCACTCAATCAACTCACGACACAGCGGCTGCCACTCCGCTAACGTGCGCTCTTCTGCCAGACGCGCACGCCACTCTTCGAGTCGCGATAGCAGTTCCGCCAGATGCCCCGCCAGCTCAGCGATCAAACCGCTGGATTCGTCATACGGCAGGATCCCTTGCCAGTCGCCGTTGCGGCTCTCCAGCGCATAGCCGAGCAGCATACGCTGCAGGCCGAAGCGCCAGGTGTGTTGTCCGGTTACCGGCAGCGCCAGCGCTTCCACGCTGGCATCGTCCAGTCCCCAGCGAATGCCGGATTCCATCACCCAGCGGCGCAGCAGGCGCAGCCCGCTTTCATCCACCGAAAAGCGCTGCGCTAATGCGGGAACCTCAAGCAGCGCCAGCACATCTTCGGAGGCAAAGCGACTTTCAGGCAGAGACAGCAAGCTGAGCAGCGCCAGAATTGCCGGGTGCGCCTGACTGGCGCGGCGGTCGGAAATGGCGAACGGCAAATAGCGTTCGCTCGGCGCGCTGGCAAAAGCGGCCTGAATAAAAGGGGCGTAGCTGTCGATATCCGCCACCATCACGATGATGTCGCGTGGTTTGAGTTCGGGATGGGCTTCCATCAGCGTGAGCAGATGATCCTGCAGCACTTCAACTTCACGCTGGGCGCTGTGGCACACCTGCAGCGTGATCGAGCGATCTTCAGGATCAAGCAGCCGTTTTTCGGCGCTGTTCGCCAGCTCACCGGCGTTGAGGCCAATGATCGCTTTATCGTCCAGATTGAGCAGATCCGCTTGCACGCTGTGCAGCAGATTGTCTTGAGGCATCTCGACGAAGGCATCAATGTCGTTGGCGGCGGATTCCATTTGGCTCAGCAGAAACAGGTTATCGCGCCCCAGCTTGCCCCATGACGCCAGCAGCGGATTGGTCAGCTGCTGCTCGCCGATATCGTTAAACAATGCTGACGCGCTAGCCGGATCGCGGAACAGCGGCTGCAGCTCATCCGATTGGATGCGGCGGCGCTGGCGGCTTTGCAGCTTCGCCAAAAAGGCATAATCCTGAATGTCGCCCCAATAGTGACGGCAGGGATTGGTGAACAGCAGATGGATATCAATGTGACGGCCCAGCGCTTCCAACGCCTGCAAATAAACCGGCGGCAGCGCGGAGATACCGCAAATAAACACGCGCTGCGGCAAGCCCGGCGGCGGCATTTGCGCCTGTTCCAGCTTTTGGATAAAGCGCGCATAGAGGTTGGCGCGATGCCACATCGGTTGACCCAGGCTTTCGGTAAAGTTAACCAGATCGCACCACAGCAGCGCCTGCCACTGCTGCGATTCGCCTAAGCCATCAATCCGTTCACCGCGCTCCCAGCTGTTGAGCCAGTCCGAGCGATACACCAGATATTGGTCAAACAGATCGGCAACACGGGCGCTGAGCTGATACAGCTTGCGCTTGTCGTCGTCATCATTGAGGTAGTGACGCAGCGGCTGGAAAGCGTCCTGCTCCAGCAAAGTTGGCAAGCGATGCATCAGCTTCCAGCTCATGCTGGCCTTGGTGAAGGCGCTCTCTTCAGGAATATCGGGCAGCACCTTAACGAACATGTTCCAGATGAAGCTCGCAGGCAGCGGGAAATCAATGTTGGCGGCAATGCCGAAACTGTTAGCCAGTTCCATTTGCAGCCACTGCGCCATGCCTGGGCTTTGTACCAGCACCTGTTCAGCCGCCAGCGGATCGGTCAGCGGTTGATTTTCAATCAGAATACCTGCCAGATTTTTCAACAGATCAAGCTGATTAGAGTGATAGACCCGGAACATATTTCTCCTAAACACAAGACAACAACGCAGCCGAGCCACTCTACCGTTTATCACCTGCGATGCCTACCGCTAGTGGCAATTGAGCTGCGCCAGTGAGGCGGAACGCTGTTGTGGCCCCGTGACCGTGACGCGCTCCAGCGTGCAGCCGCCCGCCAGGCTCTGCTGCTGGCGCTGACTCTGCCATCCCTCAACGTCACGGCCAAGCAGCGCCTGGCCGGCAACGCGCCACGCCTGACGCTGCTGCCACTGCTGGCTAAACCCCAGCGCCAGCGCGCGATGATATTGCAGCAATGTGCTGATGGTCATCGCCAGCAACAGCATCGCCACCAGCGTTTCCGCCAGGCTAAAGCCCTGCTGCTTCTGGCTGGCACAGCGCCGGCTGCGACAGCGGGCAGTAATCGATCCAGCCATGCGCTTGCGGCTGGGGTTGCGTGTTGGGGATGGATACCCAACGATAGAGCCACAGCGCGCGCCCTTCTCCATGTCCCGATAACAACGCATTGTCATCCTCCATTCGTAGCAGGCAGCTTTGCCACTGTTCTGCTGTCCATTGCTGACATTGCCAGCCGGTGGCCTGCGGCCAGTTTTGCACGCTGCCCCACGTTAACGCCGCCTGCGCCTGCCAGAAATCCTGACTGTGCAGCTGCTCATCAGCCACTAACACCATGCCTTGCGAGAGCTGCGTTCGCGTGGAGTGTAGCGTCAATCCGCCCATCAGTAACATCATCAGCACCATGCCCAGCGTGCTATTGCCGCGCTGCTTCACAGATTGATTCCTTCTATCCAGCTTGCCAGCTCTACGCTTTGGCTGTTAGCGTGTCCCGCCAGTTGCAGCACCAGACGCGATCCCTGCCGTTCAAGCTTGAAGGCATCGATGGTGAGAAACGCCGGATCGGAGAGTTTCTCCCAGCCGCTGCTGTTGCACTCATCCACGCCGCGCTGCATTTCAAGCTGTCCGCTGCGCAGCCGATAGCCGTAATAGTCACTTTCGCTATGGCCCACGCCTTCCCAGCGCCCGTTGCTGTTCTCATCCCAGCGCAGTAAAACGCAGCTGCCGCTGGCGGCAATCGTTAGCGCCGAACCGCTGCACTGGCCGTGGCAATAGCCGGCTCGGCGCAGCGCTTTTTGCAACGTATTGGCGATCTGCTGCAGCTCCTGCTGTAACTGCACGCGCTGTTGCAGACGCAGATTCTGCTCCAGCAGCAGCGGTAAAAATCTTCCGACGCTGATCATCAGTACCGCGCCAATCGCCATGGCAATCAGCATCTCCAGCAGGCTGAATCCGCGTTGCGCTATTCGCATCCTTTCTCTCCCGGCTGACAGGCACGGATGCGCGCTCTGGCGGAGATAATTAAGCGCCAGCGTCCCGCCGCACTGGCGAGATCGATGCTGCCAGGACGCGCGACATCACGCCGACCGTAAAAACCGACGTCACCATTGATGCCGACAAGGCGCACGCTGTCGTGCGGCGGTTTAAATAACCAGCGCGAGGGCAGTGCGCAGCCTTCTGCAGGTTTAGGTCCCGCGCCAAGACAGCCGTTTTCACCGCTCTGTACCCACAGCGTGAGATCGCGGTTGTGCCAGTTAGCATGGGCGCGCAAACGCAGCAGAAATCCCTGCAGTTGCAGTACGCTGTCGCGCAGCTGTTGATATTGCTGCCAGCGCTGCCAACCCTGCAGCGCGCCGACGCTAAGTATGCCGGCGATCACCATCACCAATAACAGTTCGGGCAAAGTGAAGCCGTGGTTAACGTTTCTGTTCATGGCGGCTAATGTGCCCAGCAACATGAAGTTCAACAAGGGAGAGAAATCGACGTTGGGAAACGTTGCGCAGGAAATCGTGGAGAGGTGCAGAGAGATACAGCGTTTTGTGAGACAGATTCAGGATTAAAGTGCGATTTGGGCGTGGTCGCCATGAATGGCGACCTTGCGGGAGTGGCGTTAAATGGCGACGGGCGCTTTAATGGCTGGATGCGGATCGTAGCCTTCAATCTCGAAATCATCGAACTGATAATCGAAGATAGAAGCCGGTTTACGCTTGATTACCAGCTTCGGTAACGGGCGCGGCTCACGCGTTAACTGCAGGCGCGCCTGCTCTAAATGGTTGCTGTACAGATGCGTATCGCCACCGGTCCAGACAAAATCGCCCACCTCGAGATCGCACTGCTGCGCCACCATATGCACCAGCAGCGCATAGCTGGCGATGTTGAATGGCAGCCCCAGGAAGATATCGCACGAGCGCTGATAGAGCTGGCAAGAGAGCTTGCCGTTGGCCACGTAGAACTGGAAGAAGGCGTGGCAAGGCGCCAGAGCCATGTGATCCAGCTCGCCCACGTTCCACGCCGAGACAATGATGCGGCGCGAATCGGGGTCACGCTTCAGCTGCTCAATCACTTTACCGATTTGATCAATCTCTTCACCCGAGGCGCTGCCCCAGCTGCGCCACTGCTTGCCGTAGACCGGGCCAAGATCGCCGTTCTCATCGGCCCATTCGTCCCAGATGGTGACCTTGTTCTCTTTCAGGTAACCGATGTTGGTCTCACCTTTCAGGAACCACAACAGCTCATGGATGATCGAGCGCAGGTGCACTTTCTTGGTGGTGACCAGCGGAAAACCATCCTGCAAATTGAAACGCATCTGGTGGCCAAAGATGGAGAGCGTGCCGGTGCCGGTACGGTCGGCCTTTTCTGCGCCTTCATTCAGCACATGTTGCATTAGGTCCAGATACTGTTTCATTTTACCTCACGAGTTTGTTGCTGCGGGCGACGACGATACGCCCAGATCATCATAATTACACCGGCCAGAATCATTGGGATCGACAGAATCTGTCCCATGCTGACGCCGCCTTCAAACAGACCAAGCTGCGCATCCGGCTGACGGAAGAACTCCACGATGATGCGGAATGCGCCGTAGCCGATCAGGAACAGGCCCGAGACGCTGCCCATGGGGCGCGGCTTGCGAATAAACAGGTTGAGAATGATGAACAGCACGATGCCTTCGAGGCACAGCTCATACAGCTGCGACGCATGACGCGGCAGCACGCCGTAGGTGTTCAGCAATTCCTGGTACTGCGGATTGTTGGCTGCCAGCGCGATATCTTCGCTGCGTGAACCGGGGAACAACATCGCGTATTTGAAATCAGGCGCCACGCGGCCCCACAGTTCGCCGTTGATGAAGTTACCGAGACGACCGGCACCCAAACCAAACGGGATCAGCGGGGCAATGAAATCCGCTACCTGGAAGAAAGTGCGCTTGGTACGGCGTGCGAAAATCAGCATCACCACAATCACACCAATCAGGCCGCCGTGGAACGACATGCCGCCATCCCAGACCTTAAACAGATACAGCGGATTCTCCAGGAACAACGGCAGGTTGTAGAACAACACATAGCCGATACGTCCACCGAGGAATACGCCGAGGAAGCCCGCATACAGCAGGTTTTCCACTTCCTCTTTTTTCCAGCCGCTGCCAGGTTTGTTGGCGCGTCGCGTCGCCAGCCACATAGCAAATACAAAGCCCACCAGATACATCAAGCCGTACCAGTGAAGCGAAACCGGTCCGATAGAGAAAATTACCGGATCGAATTGGGGAAACGAAATGTAGCCGTCAGTCATCTTTCACCATCATTTTTCTGCCCTGAAACGGGACAATAAAAGGCTGCGCATGATAGCACAGCCACTTTTTTTACAGGTCGTGAAGTTGTAACCGTTAACGCCCGCCGCGAATCAAACCGCCTAAACCACGGCGCTCCATAAAGGTGGAGACCAGATGGCGCACTTCCGAGGCAGTATGCGCGGCCAGTCCATGCTCGCTGAGCTTCTGTGCCTCTTCAAAATCGAGATGGCGCAGCAGATATTTCACCCGCGGCACGTTCTTGCCGTTCATGCTGAGATGGTGATATCCCATGCCCACTAACAGCGCGACACACATTGGATCGCCAGCCATTTCACCACACAAACAGAGCTCCAGCTTGGCCTGGCGGGCTTCGCTGGCAATAGTGTGCAGCGCCCGCAGCATCGCCGGATGCAGCGAATCATACAGGTTCGCCACGCGCGTATTGTTGCGATCAACCGCCAGCAGATATTGCGTCAAATCGTTGGTGCCAACCGAGACGAAATCGACGCGATCCGCCAGATGCGGGATCATAAACAACATCGACGGTACTTCAATCATGATGCCAATGCGCGGCTTGGGAATCACATAGCCGAGCATCTCTTCCACTTCGCGGCCAGCGCGATCGATCAGACGACGCGCATCATCGATCTCATCGATATGGCTGATCATCGGCAGCAGAATGCTCAGGTTACCGGAGGCCACGTTGGCACGCAGCATGGCGCGCACCTGCACCAGGAAGATTTCCGGCTGGTCGAGCGTTAAACGAATGCCACGCCAGCCAAGGCACGGATTCTCTTCGCTGATCGGCATGTACGGCAGTTGCTTATCCGCGCCGACATCCAGCGTACGCAGCGTCACCGGCTTATCGTAGAACAGCTGCAGCATGCCCTGATACTGCGCCACCTGCTCCTCTTCGGACGGGAAGCCGTTGTGCAGCATGAACGGTATTTCAGTACGATACAGGCCAATGCCATCCACCCAGTTATCCAGCGCCTGCTCGTGTTCCGGGCTGAGACCGGCATTCAGCATTACCTGAATGCGCTCACCGCTTTTTAACTCACCGGGCTGCTCGACCACGCCTTCGGCCATTTTGCTCAGCGCGTTCTCTTCGCTGATTAAACGCTGATACTCCTGCACCAGCACCGGTTCCGGATCGATCAGCACTTCGCCGCGATAACCATCAACAATCAGCAAGCGTTTGTTAAGCTGCGCCGGCAGAATATCCGCGCCCATCACGGTGGGAATACCCATCGCGCGCGTTAAAATCGCCGCATGCGAGTTGGCGGCACCGTCGCGCACCACCACGCCAGCCAGACGCTCCTGCGGCAATTCAGCCAGCGTGGTGGCGGTGAGTTCATCCGCGACTAACACGAAGCGTTCCGGCCAGGCATTGGTGCCGACCAGCGAATCATCGAGGTGGAACAGCAGACGTTGACCGAGCACGCGCAGATCGCCAGCGCGCTCGCGTAAATATTGATCCTGCAAATTGGCGAACTGCTCGGCGAACTTCTCGATCACCGTTTTAACCGCCCACTCCGCTACCGATCCGCGCTCGATCTCATCAAACAGATCCTTTTTCAGCCGCGCATCGGTAAGCAGGTGCGAATAGAGATCGAAGATCGCCGCGCTCTCTTTCTGCACGCTGGCAGCAAAGCGTTTACTGAAGCGGCGGAATTCGTTGCCGGCCTCGCCCATCGCCAGCACCAGGCGCTCGCGCTCGCGCTGCACGTCAAGCGTGGACGCAGCGGAAACCTGATCGAGCAGCGGCTGGGTTTCATCTACCCAACCCGGCGCGACCGCCACGCCCGGCGCAGCGGCAATCGCTTTTACCCGCGTCTGACGGAATTGACCAAAGAGTTGACCGAGCTGCGACTGCGACAGCAATCCCGCCATTTGCGTGGCGAGCGTGACGAGGAATGACTCTTCGCTTTCATCAAACTGACGGTGTTCGCGCTGCTGGATAACCAACACGCCAAGCAGCTGGCGGCGGCTGATAATCGGCACGCCGAGGAAGGAGCGATAACGCTCTTCTTTAACGGAAGGAATGTATTTGAAGCTGGGATGGCTTTGCGCGTCGGCGAGGTTGATCGGCTCGGCTAAGCGTCCAACGAGGCCAACAATGCCTTCGTCAAACGCCAGCGTGACCGTACGACCACGCGGCTTTTTTAGCCCGCGTGTCGCCATCAGGTAGTAGCAACGACGATCGTGATCGGCGAGATAAACCGAGCAAACCTCGGTTTCCATCGCAAGGCAAATTTCGTTTACCAGAATGTCGAGTGCTTCATTCAGACGTGGAGCACTCGCCACTTTCTCTACTATTTCGCGTAACTGAGTGAGCATAAAGGGCGTGGCCTATCCTCTTTTACGTCGTTGGGCGGCGTTATTACGCTGCCCCGCACTCTCCTGCATAGACATCACTACGCCCGCGAATTCTTTCATTACGCGGCGATATACATCGCGCTTGAAAGAGACCACCTGACGTACCGGATACCAGAAGCTAACCCAGCGCCAACCATCAAACTCGGGCGTGCTGCTGTGCTGCACATTGATTTCCGCGTCACTGCACATCAACTGCAGAAGAAACCACTTTTGTTTCTGGCCGATACACACCGGCTTTGTGTCCCAACGCACCAAACGTTTTGGCAACTTGTAGCGTAACCAGTTTCGGGTTGAAGCAAGTATTCGAACATCTTTGCGGTGTAAACCCACTTCTTCGAACAGTTCGCGATACATCGCCTGTTCAGCAGTTTCACCCGGATTGATGCCTCCCTGAGGAAATTGCCAGGAGTGCTGTCCAAAGCGCCTGGCCCACAACACTTGTCCTTGCCTGTTACAGATTACGATACCAACATTCGGGCGGTAGCCATCATCATCGATCACTGGACTACCTCAAAGCTAAATTTGAATAGCCTGATTGTTTCACACTCCTTACAGGCGGTAAACCACTGGATAGCGGGCCGCAGGCGGAATAAAAACAGGATAACTCACAGAGATTAGCCAAGTTATAAACAGACGCCCCCATTTATCGGCGATCTTATTCACCTTTTCTGTGGATAGCTTTGTGCAGAACACGGGAATGAATTGAATAACCCCTTCGGATAAATCTCATCACCCAACATAACAATACGCAAAAAAATCATCATATTCATCGGGATATAACTTATTAACCGTTAAATCGTTACCAGGATCCGTAGTTATACTCCGCTCAGTTTTTTCGATCGGTTAAAGATCCATCATCGACGTTTTTATCCACAGAGAATGCCCTAAACCTGGTCAAAGAAAGGAAAAAAAGCGTTCAAAACGCGAAAGTCAAGGCTGTAAATGGAAACAGGGGTATGGCCAAAAGGGTGTTACCCCACTTTTCTGTGGATAACCAGGTTCAACACCTGTTCATTGTCGATAACAAGCTGGGATAACCGGGCCATATCACTGGATCGTCCCATTCTATTGAAATAAAAAAGCATGCTGAATCATGCTATTATCACCTTTATTCAACTAACTGCCATGTGGACAAACCCGGCTCGCGTTTACTGTTCACTCTTTAACCAATGTAGGTTTTAGCATGCACTTCTCACCGTTATTGCCATCGCCACCTGAAAACGAAGCGGAATTACTGCAGCGCGCACAGCAGCTGGCGGGACAGACCTTTGCCGCGCTGGCGGCGCAGATTAACCTGCCGATTCCGGCAGATTTGAAACGCGATAAAGGCTGGGTTGGCATGCTGTTAGAGCTGCATTTGGGTGCCAGCGCTGGCAGCAAAGCCGAGCAGGATTTCGCCCATCTCGGCATTGAGCTGAAAACGATTCCGGTAGATGCTCAGGGCAAACCGCTGGAGACCACCTTCGTGTGCGTCGCGCCGTTAACCGGCAATAGCGGCGTAACCTGGCAAACCAGCCATGTGCGGCACAAACTGGCGCGGGTGCTGTGGATCCCGATCGAAGGCGATCGTGCTTTGCCGCTGGCCGAACGCCGCGTCGGTTCGCCGCTGCTGTGGCATCCGAGTGCAGAAGAGGAGCAACAGCTGCGCGAAGACTGGGAAGAGTTGATGGATATGATTGTGCTCGGTCAGGTGGAGCGCATCACCGCACGTCACGGTGCCTGGCTGCAAATCCGCCCTAAAGCCGCCAACAGCAAAGCGTTGACCGAAGCGATTGGCGAACACGGCGAGCCGATCATGACGCTGCCGCGCGGCTTTTATCTGAAGAAGAGCTTCACCGGTCCGCTTTTGGCGCGACATTTTTTACTGTAAATGCATATTGCTGCCGATAATTTTAGGAATGATGCGATTACTCCTAACGACGAAAGCATTTATTACTACACTTTTGCTGTTGAAGTCGCGAGAAGGAGATAAGAATGAAAGGGTTGGTGAGTGCAGTAGGTTTAACCTTGGTGACGCTGTTATTGAGTGGTTGTAGCAGTGATTACGTCATGGCGACCAAAGATGGCCGCATGATCATGACAGATGGCAAACCCGCCATCGACAAAGAGACCGGATTGGTACAGTACACCGATGAGCAAGGCCATCAGATGCAGATCAATGGTGACGATGTTTCAACCATCATTGAGCGTTAAGTGCCAAATTGCCCTGCCTGCACGCGTTTTCCCCTTGTGCAGGCGATTTCCCGAACTTTCCCCTCTTCCTTCCGCGCCGCTTCACACGCTATAGTCCCAAAGGACACAACATTCCCTTTCATAATGAAAAAAGGATGCCGGCACATGCACTATCACCGTATTCCCCATAGCACGCTGGAAGTGAGTCAGCTGGGGCTTGGAACCATGACGTTTGGTGAGCAGAACAGCGAAGCCGACGCCCACGCACAACTTGATTACGCGGTTAGCAGTGGCATCAACCTGATTGATACCGCAGAAATGTATCCGGTGCCGCCGCGCCCGGAAACCCAGGGATTAACCGAACAATACATTGGTAGCTGGCTGAAGAAGCGCGGCAGCCGTGACAAAATCATCCTCGCCAGCAAAGTAGCCGGCCCGGTACGCGGCGCGGATGCCTCGATTCGCCCGAACCAGGCGCTGGATCGCAAAAACATCCGCGAAGCGCTGGATGCCAGCCTGAAACGCCTGAACACCGATTATCTCGATCTCTATCAGCTGCACTGGCCGCAGCGTCAGACCAACTACTTCGGCAAGCTGGGTTATCAATACACCGATTCCAGCGTGCCGGTGACGCTGCTGGAGACGCTGGAAGCGCTGACCGAACAGGTGCGCGCCGGTAAGATTCGCTACATTGGCGTGTCGAACGAAACTGCGTGGGGCGTGATGCGTTATCTGCAGTTGGCTGAAAAGCATGAGCTGCCGCGTATCGTTACCATCCAGAACCCGTACAGCCTGCTGAACCGCAGCTTCGAGGTTGGTTTAGCGGAGATCAGCCAGCATGAAGGCGTCGAGTTGCTGGCGTATTCCAGCCTGGCGTTTGGTACGTTGAGTGGTAAATACCTGAACGGTGCGAAACCCGCCGGTGCGCGCAATACGCTGTTTAGTCGCTTTAGCCGCTACAGCGGCGATCAGTCTCAGCAGGCGATTGCAGCCTATGTTGCGCTGGCGCAGAAACACAATATGGATCCGTCGCAGATGGCGCTGGCGTATGTGCGTCAACAGCCGTTTGTCGCCAGCACCTTGCTGGGCGCCACCACACTGGAGCAGCTGAAGATTAACGTAGAGAGTTTCAATCTGACGCTGAATGCCGAGGTGTTAGAGGAACTGGAAGCGATTCATCGCCAGTTTACCTATCCAGCGCCATAAATCGCACCACACCGTAGCGGCGCGATTTATCGCGCGCTTTAAAAACGCCGCACACTTTTCCCTTTGTGCGGCATTCGCCATTGCGCAATACACTGCCCCGCTACGACGCTATGCTTTTGTTACTTCCGCGCTTTCCACCACAACACCGCAATCGCCACGGCGAAAATCGCGCCGAATCCGACGCCGGTCGCCACCGCAGGCGCGCCCAGCTTAATCGCCACGGTATACAATCCCAGCATCAGCAGCATCGCGGTATTCTCACCGAGATTTTGCACCGCAATCGCGTTGCCCGAACCCACGGATGCCTTGCCACGCTCCTGCAGCAGTGCATTGAGCGGTACCACGAAGAAACCACCCAGCGCACCAATCAGCATCAAAACCAGATAGGCATTGAGCAAGCTGGTTTGCAACGCGAACACCACCACCATCACGCCAATCAGCACACCGGCTGGCATGCAGCGACGCACGGTTTGCAGCGTCACCAGCTTCGCCGCTGCTGCCGCGCCAATCACGATACCCATCGCCACCATGGCATTCAGCGTGGTCGGGGTTTTGTTATCGCTGATGCCGAGCGCCACCGGCACCCACAGCACCAGCAGGAAACGCAGCGTCACGCCCGCGCCCCAGAACAAGCTGGTGCCGAGCAACGAGAAGCGCGTTTCGCCGTTGCGCCACAGCAGCTTAGTGGCCGCGATGAAACTGCGCAGCATGGCGCCAAAATGCCAGCTCTGGCCGGGACGCGCTGCCGTCAGGCGCGGAATAAAGATGTTAGCCACCACCGCCATCGCATAGGTCATGGCACACACCACCAGCGCGGCGACCAGGTTCCAGTCCGCCAGAATACCGCCCGCCACCGAACCCAGCAGAATCGCCGCAATGGTCGAACCTTCCATTAAGCCGTTGGCTTTGACCAGGCGTTCACCGCTGGTGATCTCCGTCAGGATGCCGTACTTGGCTGGCGAATAGGATGCCGCGCCAATCCCCACCAGCGTATAGCCGAGGAACGGATTGAAGCCGAAACAGATAACCAGCGCGCCGAGCAGCTTAAGACTGTTAGCGAACATCATTACCCGACCTTTGGCAAAACTATCCGCCATCTGCCCCACGAACGGCGCGAGCAGAATGTAAGTGGCCACAAACAGCATTTGCAGGATCGGCTGACTCCAGTCCGGATAGAACTGATTTTTCAGCACCGCCAGCGTCACAAACAACAGCGCGTTGTCGCCAAATGCCGAGAAGAACTGCGCCACAATCACCGCCAGCATGTTGCGCGATAACAGCGTTGCATCCTTATTTAACGCCTGGCTCATGCCTGCTCCTCTTCCGCCATCTGCTTCAGGCTGACATAGTCCGGTTTGCCGCTACCCAGCATCGGTAGCTGTTTCATCACGCGGATATCGCGCGGCACCGCCAGTTCCGGCGCGCCAATTTCACGCGCCGCTTTCAGCAGCGTGTCGCGGCCCAACTCGCTGTCGGTAGTAAACAGCACCAACGCTTCGCCTCGATTACCGTCCGGACGCAGCGACGCCGCATGCTGCTTCTCGTTAGAGGCTTTTAGCGCAATCTGCTCCACAATCTCCAGCGACACCATCTCACCGGCAATTTTGGCGAAGCGTTTCGCACGGCCCTGAATCTGGCAGAAACCGCCTTCATCAAAGCTGACGATATCGCCGGTGTCGTACCAGCCCGCTTCCATCTCGCCTTCGCCGTTATCGGCGACCGGCACTTCCAGCACGCCTGGATTTTCCACGCGCAGATACCCGTTCATCACGTTCGGACCGCGCAGCTGCAGGCGACCGCCCTGCTCAATGCCCGGCACCGAAATCAGACGCGAATCCATGCCCGGCAGAATGCGGCCCACGGTGTGATTTTTTGCCGCCATCGGCACGTTGATCGCCACCACCGGCGCGCACTCCGTCACGCCGTAGCCTTCGAGAATACGGATGCCGTATTTTTCCATGTAGATCTGACGCGTCGCTTCCTGCAGTTTTTCCGCGCCCGCCACCACATAGCGCAGACGCGCAAAATCGTACGGGCTGGCGAAACGCGCATAGTTGCCAAGGAAGGTTGAGGTACCAAACAGCACGGTGCAGTTACGGTCGTAAACCAGCTCCGGCACGATGCGGTAATGCAGCGGGCTCGGATAGAGAAACACCTGCGCACCGGTCAGCAACGGGGTAAACAGGCCAACGGTTAAACCAAAAGCATGGAACAGCGGCAGCGCCGACATAAAGCGGTCGCGCGGGGTGAAATCCGCCACGGTACGAATCTGCTCAACGTTCGCCAGAAGACTTTTATGCGAGTGCACCACACCTTTGGGATGGCCTTCCGAACCGGAGGTAAACAGCACCATCGCCGCATCTTCCGGCTGCTGCGCCACCAGCGCACGGCGCGGCATCAGCAGATGCGCCACAATCCACAACTTGTCCTGCAGCGTAACGGTATCTTTCAGATCTTCCAGATAGATCCACTGCACTTCGGTCAGTCCCTGCGGCAAGTGCCACAGGTTGCCTTTTTCGAGGAACTGCCGCGAGGTAAACACGGTTTTCACCTGCGATGCGGTCAACGCCGCACGCATGCCATTCACGCCTGCGGTGTAGTTGAGCATCGCCGGAATGCGCCCGCGCAGCGAGGCACCGAGAATCGCCGCCGCCGTCACCGTGGCGTTCGGCAGCAGCAGACCGACGTATTCACCTTGCTGGCTGTAACGCTCCAGAATGCGGCCCACGCCAAGCGCTTTCTTCAGCAAACCGGTATAGCTATCCGGTTTGAAGTTGACGTCTTCGATACACGGCTTCATCGCGCCATAACGCTGACGCGCATTGAGGAAAGCCTCGAACAGCGTCTCACGCGGACGCACTGCCATGCGGGCTTCCATCATTACATGGTGTAAGTGCTCGCCCGCCAGCGTGCGGCGATCGCGCGCGCGTTTGGCTTCAGGCATCGGGATTACCGTTGGCGGCAGCACCGTTAAGGTGATGCGCGGGAACAGGCGCCGTTTAAACACGCCCGCCAGACGACCAAACGGCGTATATTCCGCGCCTTCGATACGCATCGGCACCACGGTGGCACCGGATTTCGCCGCCACAAAGCCGGCGCCGCTGTAGATCTTCATCAGCGATCCGGTCACGGTGATGCGCCCTTCGGGGAAGATCACCACCGGACGGCCCTGATTGAGCATGCGCACCAGATGTTTGATCGACATCGGCTTGGTGGGATCGAGCGGAACGAAGTCGATAATCGGCTTCAGCAGGCGCATGAACCATTGATCGCTGATCGAGGAATAGACCGCAAACACCGGTTTGATCGGCAGAAACAGCGCCAGTAATACCCCATCCAGAAATGACGTGTGATTGGGGGTGATCAGCACTTTCTCTTTATGCAGTGCCGCGAGGTCGCCGCGCAGTTCCACACGCCACAGCAGGCGGAACAGGAAACGGAAAAAAGTGAGTAGCATGCCAGCTCCTTAGCAATCGTAAAAATGGCTCTTACGATGCAGGATCTGGGGATTTTCGACAAGTGGCGTGGTGATTTAAACGCAATAGCGGGCGTAGGGCCGCCATTCATGGCGTAATGCTTGTCAGTTAAGTCAACGATGAGTGCGCAGGCCGGGGCCACTTGTGGTCCGGCGGTCCTCGCGCCGCTAGCGCGGTGCCTTCACTTCGCTCGTTTGCCTGACGGACCGGCGGAGACGGGACTTCCTTGTCCCGGCTCCGCCTTTCGCCCGCGTCCTGCGGGCTCTCCTGGCTTCCTCGCTTCGTTCAGCGCTGCGGATTGCCGGCCCAAAAGCGTCCCCGGCCTGTCCCGAAGCTTCAGTGTGTGCTGCTGAAAAGGGCAACATTTGCCAGAGGCGCTGGCGCGTCAGCTGCGGCAAAGTGCCATTCGCAGCGCTGAGGCTTTTACGTTGGGCCAGGAGCCTCACGCAGGGATGCGTGAGGCAGTTCGGGGCGGCCAGGACGGCCGATCCACGAACGATCCGTTGGCACGACGTGGAAGCCGAAGGCACCGCGTTAGCGGCGCGAGGACGGCCCGTGACGCAGCAGATGTGTCAGAGCCCGCACCAAAAATGCTTTCTTAACTAACAAGCATTACGCCATTCATGGCGACCTGGTTTTACTGCGTATCCGCCTGCCAGCCACCGCCCAGCGCGGCGATCAGACCGACGCTGCTGACCCACTGCGTGCTCTGCAGCGACAGCAAACTCTGCTGCGCGCTCAGGCTGCTGTTTTCGGTGGTGGCGACGTCGAGATAGTCGATCATTCCGGCATCATACTGATTGCGCGTTACGCGCGCCGATTCCTGCGCTGCGTCGGTGGCGCGCTGCTGTGCGGCGATTTCGCCCTGCAAAGTATTCAGCTGCACCAGATAATCTTCCACTTCGCCCATGCCGGTCAGCACCGACTGGCGATAGCTGGCAACGCTGGCATCATAGGCGGCGCGCGCCTGTTCGACTTTCGCTGAGGTGGCGCCGAAATCTAACAGCGTACCGCTCAGCTCCGGCCCCAAAGACCAGACGCGATTGGGCAGCGAGAACAAACTGTTGATCGCCGATGAACTCACGCCGCCGCTGGCGCTCAGCGTCAAATCGGGATAGTAACCGGCAATCGCCACGCCGACCGCCGCATTCGCCGCCGCCACGTTGCGCTCGGCGTAGGCGATATCGGGACGGCGCTGCAACAGCAGCGACGGCACGCTGTTCGGGATCGCGGGCAGCGCGGCCTCCAGCTTCGCCACCGGCAAGGAGAAATCCGCCGGAGCTCGGCCCAGCAGCAAGGCAATCGCGTGCTCCATCTGTGCACGCTGCCACTGGTAATCCTGCGCCGAGGCGTGGGCGCTCTCCAGCTGCATCTGCGCCTGCGCTAAGGTGGCGCGTGATTCGCTGCCCGCCGCGTATTTGTTTTCAATCACCGTCAGATAGCGTTGATAGGCCGCGATACTGCGCTGATAGAGCGCGATTTTCTCGTCGATGATGCGCAGGTGGAAATAGTCCTGCGCCAGTTCGGACTGCGCGCTCAAGGTGATATTCGCCAGCTCGGCTTTGCTGGCTTCGGCGCTGGCATGGTTCTCCTCCAGCGTGCGCCGCAGTTTGCCCCACACATCCAGCTCCCAGCTGGCGCTGAGATCGGCGGCATGGCTGTTGCTGACGCTACGTTGTCCGCTGGAGCTGGCGCGGCTGCCGCTGCGCGTGCTGCTGGCGTCGTAGCCTAGCGACGGCAACAACTCCACGCGTGATTGCCCAACTAACGCCTGCGCTTCGCGGTACTGCGCGGCATAGCTGGCAACGTTCTGGTTGGAGATGCTCACCTGCTTCAGCAGGCTAGCCAGCGTGGCATCGTGATACACCTGCCACCATTCACCTTTGCTATTTGCATCCTGCGGCGTCGCCTGCGTCCAGCCTTTGGCTTCTTTGAAATGGGTCGGCATCGCCATGCTCGGGCGCTGATAATCGGGGCCAACCGCGCAGCCCGCCAGCAACATCACGGTGAGCAACGGCGTAATTTTCAGAGACATTTTCATCTATCGGGATTCCACATGACGCAACCGCTGCCACTGACGTTGCGTGGCGCGGCTTAAACGGTCGAGCCAGAGATAAACCACCGGCGTAGTAAACAGCGTTAATAATTGGCTCAGCGCCAAACCACCGGCAATCGCCAGCCCGAGCGGGCTACGTAAGTCGGCATCGCCGCCGCTGCCCAGCGCCAGCGGCAGCGCGCCAAAGAAGGCGGCCAGCGTGGTCATCATGATCGGCCGGAAACGCATCAAGCAGGCTTGGGTGATCGCCTGCTGCGGCGTCATGCCTTGGCTGCGCTCGGCGTGAATCGCAAAGTCGATCATCATGATGGCGTTCTTTTTCACGATACCAATCAGCAGGATGATGCCGATCAGCGCGATCACCGTCAGCTGCGTGTTGGTCAGCAGCAGCAACAGCAGCGCGCCCACGCCCGCCGACGGCAGCGTTGAGAGAATGGTGATCGGGTGGATGTAACTCTCATATAGCACGCCGAGCACGATATACACCGCCGCCAGCGCCGCGATAATCAGCCACGGCATGGTGGCGGTAAGCTGGGCGAATGCGGCGGCGGTGCCGGCAAAACCGGCCTGAATACTGGAGGGCAAACCAAGCTGCGCCATTGCCTGCTTAATCAGCGCCTGCGCCTGCTCCAGCGACACGCCATCGTTGAGGTTAAACGCCACGGTGCTGGTGGCGGATTGGCCCTGATGCGCCACCGACAGCGGCGCGTTGCCGCCCTTGAAGCTGGCGAATGCGGCGAGCGGCACGCGATCGCCGCTGTCGTTAATCACATACAGCTGCTGCAAAATCGCCGGATCGCGCGTGTAGCTATTCTGCAGCGACATCACCACATGATACTGATTAAGCGTGTGATAGAGCGTGGCGACCTGACGCTGGCTGAAGGCGTTATTCAGCAGGGTGTCGAGCATCTGCACATCCACGCCCAACCGTTTCGCGCGGTCACGATCGATATTAATCACCACTTCCTGACCGCCGGTTTGCGAGTCGGAATCGACGCTGTTCAGCTGCGGGATTGCCGCCAGCGCCGCCTGCACTTTCGGCGTCCACTCACGTAGCAGATCGAGATCGTCGGCCTGCAAACTGTATTGATAGGTGGCGTTGGCGCTGCGCCCGCCGATGTGCAGATCCTGCGCCGCCATCAGGAACATCTGCGCGCCAGCGATATGGCTGGTTTTCATACTCAGGCGGTTCGCCACTTCGGTGGCGGTGGCATCGCGCTTGTCAAAATCCTTGAGGCGCACAAAGAAGTTGGCGCTGTTGCGCGAGCCGAACATGCCGCTGCCCATCGACGACATCACGCTCTCCACCGCCGGATCGGACTGGATGATGTGGGTGAACTGCAGCATTTTCGGCTTCATCGCCTGGAAGGAGATGTTCTGATCGGCACGCAGCGCGCCCATCAGCAGGCCGGTATCCTGATTGGGGAAAAAGCCTTTCTGCACCACGGAAAACAGGAACAGGTTGAGCAGCACGGTCAGCACCAGGCTGAACATCGTCAGCTTTTGGTGCGCCATCACCCAGGTTAACCCGCGCGAATAAGCCGCCAGCAATGCGTTAAGTTGGTTTTCGATAAACTGATACAGCGGATGCGGGCGTTGCGTGACTTTGGGCTTTGGCTTCAGCAGGCGCGCGCACAGCATCGGCGTCAGGCTCAGCGAGACAAACATCGAAATCAGCAGCGATACCGTCAGCGTGACGGCAAATTCGCGGAACAAGCGTCCGACGATGCTGCCCATCAGCAGAATCGGGATGAACACCGCAATCAACGACATAGTCATCGACAGCACGGTAAAACTCACTTCCTGCGCGCCACGCAGCGCCGCGCGCAGCGGACTGAGCCCTTCTTCGATATGGCGCGTGATGTTTTCCAGCACCACAATCGCGTCATCGACGACAAAGCCGGTGGCGATAATCAGCGCCATCAGCGACAGGTTATCGAGGCTGTAACCCAGCAGATACATCACCGCGCAGGTGCCAATCAGCGAAACCGGCAGCGCCAGCGCCGGGATAATCACCGCCTGCACGTTACGCAGAAACACAAACACCACGGCGATCACCAGCAGCATCGCCACCAGCAGCGTCTCTTCGGTGTCATACAGCGAGGCGCGCACCGTCGGCGAGCGATCCACCACCACTTTCAGTTGCGTATCGGCGGGCAGATTTTTTTCCAGCGCCGGCAGCTGCGCTTTGATGGCATCAATGGTGTCGAGCATGTTGGCACCGGCCTGGCGCTTAATGCCCACCATCACCGATGGCATGGCGTTGAGGAAACCGGCCTGATACTGATCTTCAACCGAGTCATACACGGTGGCGACATCATGCAGCCGCACCGCTTTGCCCTCTTGATACGTAACGATCAGATCCTGATACTGCGCGGCTTTATCCAGCTGGCCGTTGCTGTCCACCACCCACGACTGGCTGCTGCCCTGCAAAATCCCTTTCGGCTTATTGCTGGTGCTGTTGGCGATGGCGCTGCGCACCGTATCAAGCGAAATGCCGTACTGCGTCAGCTTCAGCGGCTGCAGATCGATACGCACCGCCGGTAAGGCGCTGCCCATCAGCGACACTTCGCCCACGCCTTTCACCTGGCCCATTGCCTGCTCGATTTTGCTTTCGGCCAGATCGTAGAGTTCGCCCGGCGTGCGCGTGGCGGACGTCAGCGCCAGCATCACAATCGGCGCATCCGATGGATTGGCTTTGCGATAGGTCGGCAGCGACTCCATTGCGCTCGGCAGCAAACTGCGTGCGGCGTTGATCGCCGCCTGCACGTCACGCGCCGCGCCGTTGATGTCGCGATCGAGATCAAACTGCAAAATCACGCTGGTCGATCCCTGCGAACTGGTCGAGGTCATCTCGGTGACGCCGGCAATCTGCCCCAGCGAACGCTCCAGCGGCGTAGCGACGGTGGCTGCCATGGTTTCCGGGCTGGCACCGGCCAGGCTGGCGCTCACCATGATAGTGGGGAAATCCACCTGCGGCAGCGGCGCCACCGGCAGCAGCCGATAGCCCAACGCGCCCAGCAGCAGGATCGCCAGCGTCAGCAGTAACGTGGCAACCGGGCGGAAGATAAACAGCCGGGTGAGGTTCATCGCTCGCCCCGCGCCTGCTGCTGCTTGCGCTGCATGTAGCGCTTGCCGCGCTGCGCAATGCCATCAAACCACAGGTAAATTACCGGCGTGGAGAACAGCGTCAGCACCTGGCTGACGATCAAACCGCCAACAATCACCAGACCGAGCGGCTGGCGCAGCTCGGCACCGGAACCGGACGCCAGCATCAGCGGCAGCGCACCGAGCAGCGCCGCCATGGTGGTCATCAGAATCGGGCGGAAGCGCAGCAAACACGCCTGATGAATCGCGTCCCGCGCGCTCATGTGCTGCTTGTTTTCCGCCTCCAGTGCGAAGTCGATCATCATAATCGCGTTCTTCTTGACGATACCGATCAGCAGAATTACGCCAATCAGCGCAATCAGGCTGAACTCGCTGCCCGCCAGCAGCAGCGTCAACAGCGCGCCGACCGCCGCCGACGGCAGCGTCGAGAGAATGGTCACCGGATGGATAAAGCTCTCATAGAGAATGCCGAGCACCACGTACATGGTGATTAATGCCGCCAGAATCAGCCACAGCGTGTTGCCGGTGGCGCTCTGGAATGCCGAGGTTTCGCCCTGATAACGCAAGGTGATGCTCGACGGCAAATTGAGCTGCTGCGTTACTGTGGCAATCGCCTTCTGCCCCTCTTCCAGCGAATAGCCTTTGTTGAGATTGAACGACACCATCACCGCCGGGAACTGATTGAGGCGCATGTGCATCAGCGAACCGGTGCGCTGGTGAATGGTGGCGATGGACGTGAGCTTCACCATGCCGGTGGTGGTTGTGGTGGTGTCATCCGTGGTGGACGTGCTGCTGCTTGCGCTGGTCACCGGCAAATAGACATCATCAAACGAAGCGGGCGATTGCTGATACTGCGGCGCCACTTCCAGCACCACGCGATACTGATTGGCCTGGGTAAAGATGGTGGAGACCAGACGCTGACCGAAGCTGTTGTACAGCGCGGTATCGACGTCGGCGGCGGTAATGCCGTAGCGCGCCGCTTTATCGCGGTTCAGCTCGACGTAGGCCACGCGGCCCTGATCCTGCAGGTTGCTCACCACGCCGTTAAACTCCGGACGCTGCTGCAAGGCGGCGACCATCTTCGGCGTCCAGCGCACCAGGTTTTCGCTGTCGGCATCATCCAGCGTGAATTGATACTGGCTCGGCGACACCTGATCGTTGACGGTTAAATCCTGCGCCGGTTGCAGATAGAGCTGAATGCCCGCCACCTGCTGCGCCGCCTGTTGCAGCTGTTTGATCACCACGTCGGCTTTGTCGTCGCGCTGGTCAAACGACTTGAGGTTGATCTGGATGCGCCCGCTATTCAGGCTGGTGTTGCTGCCATCAATACCGATGGTTGAGGACAAACTCTCCACCGACGGATTTTGCAGAATCACTTTCGCCAGCGCCTGCTGCCGCTTCGACATCTCGCTAAACGACACATCCTGCGACGCCACGGTGACGCCCTGAATCAGCCCGGTATCCTGCGTCGGAAAGAAGCCTTTCGGGATGGCGATATACAGCAGCGCGGTGAGCGCAAAGGTCGCCAGCGCCACCAGCAGCGTCAGCTTCTGATGGTTCAGCACCACCGTCAGCATGCGGTCGTAGCCGCGCACCAGCTTGTCGAACAGTTCGCCGCCTTTACGCGAGAAGCGCGACTGTTTTTCTGGCGGAATGTGCTGCAGCAGATAGGCGCACAGCATCGGCGTCAGCGTTAGCGACACCACCATCGACACCAGAATCGACACCGCCAGCGTGATGGCAAATTCCCGGAACAACCGCCCAACCACGTCGCCCATAAACAGCAGCGGGATCAGCACTGCAATCAGTGAGAAGGTCAGCGAGATGATGGTGAAGCCAATCTGCTGCGAGCCTTTCAGCGCCGCCTGCATCGGCGTTTCGCCCTCTTCCAGCCGCCGTGAAATGTTCTCCACCACCACAATCGCATCGTCGATAACGAAGCCGGTGGCGATGGTCAGCGCCATCAGCGACAGATTATTCAGGCTGAAGTCGGCCAGATACATCACGCCGAAGGTGCCAATCAGCGACAGCGGCACCGCCACACTGGGAATCAGCGTCGCCGCCACGTTGCGCAGGAACAGGAACGTCACCATCACCACCAGCGCCACCGATAGCATCAGCTCAAACTGCACGTCGCTGATCGAGGCGCGAATGGTTTGCGTGCGATCCGACAAGATGCTCATCTTCACGCCGTCCGGCAGCGCCGCCTGCAGCTTCGGCAGCTGCGCTTTGATGCTGTCCACCACCTGAATCACGTTGGCGCCCGGCTGGCGCTGCACGCTGATCACAATCGCCGGACTGTTGTTGGCCCACGCCGACTGGAAGCTGTTCTCCGGTCCCTGTTCGATATGCGCGATATCTTTTAGCCGCAGCGCCGCACCGTATTGGTAAGTGATGATCAAATTGCCGTACTCATCGGCGGTGCGCAGCTGATCGTTGGCGTCGATGGTCACCGAGTGATATTTGCCGTCGAAGCCGCCTTTCGAGCCGTTCACGTTGCTGTTGCCGATCAGCGTGTTGACGTCCTCCAGCGACAGCTGGTGCGCCGCCAGCGCTTTCGGGTCCATCTGCACGCGAATCGCCGGTTGATGGCCGCCCGCCAGCGTCACCATGCCGACGCCATTAATCTGCGACAGCTTGAGCGCCACGCGTGTGTTCACCAGATCCTGCACCTGCGTCAGCGGCAGCGTGTCGGAACTCACCGCCAGCGTAATCACGGCGGTATCGGCTGGGTTAACCTTTTTATAGGTCGGCGGATTGGGCAGATCGCTCGGCAGCAAGTTATTGGCAGCATTGATCGCCGCCTGCACTTCCTGCTCGGCGACATCCAGCGACAGATCGAGGCTGAACTTCAGCGTAACGATCGACGATCCGCTTGAACTGGTCGACGTCATCTGGCTCAACCCAGCCATTTGCCCGAGCTGGCGCTCCAGCGGCGAGGTGACGGACGACGCCATCACATCCGGGCTGGCACCGGGATAGAGCGTGGTGACCTGAATGGTTGGGTAATCCACCTGCGGCAGCGCCGAGGTGGAGAGAAAACGGTAAGAGAAGATCCCGGCGATCAGCACGCCGACCATCAGCAAAATGGTGGCGACCGGACGCTGGATAAACAGGCGAGACGGATTCATTTGGCCTCGGCGGTCGCGGTGGTTTTGCGCTCATCCGCCAGCTGCACTTTGCTGCCGTTGGTCAGGCGATCGATGCCTTCGGTCACCAGACGCTCGCCCGGTTCCACTCCGTTGAGAATCGCCTGCTGATCTTCACCAAACGTTGGCCCGGTGGTGACCGCTTTGCGCGTCACGGTGTTGTCTTTGTTGATGACAAACACGAAGCTGCCGTCGCTGCTCAGCTGCAGCGCCTGCGCCGGGATCACCGTGACATTTTTCAGGATGCTGGTTTGCAGTCGCAGATTAACGAACTGATTGGCAAACAGCGACTCGTCTTCATTCGCGAAGCTGGCTTTCAGCTCAATGGTGCCGGTCGCGGTATCGATCTGGTTGCTGATGAACTTCACCTCGCCCTGCGCCAGCGCGCGGCTGTTGTCCTGATCAAAGGCGGTGGCGGGCAGACTTTGCCCGCCGTGCAGCGCTTTGGTCAGCTGCGGAATGTTGCCCTGCGGCACGCTAAAGGTCACGGCGGCGGGCTGCATCTGCGTCACCACCACAATGCCAGTGGTATCAGTGGTTTGCACCATATTGCCGGGATCGACCAGACGCAAACCGACGCGTCCGCTGATTGGCGAGGTGATGCGCGCATACTCGATATCCAGTTTGGCGCTGGCGATCTGCGCTTCATCAGCGGCGACCGCGCCTTTGTACTGGCCGACGGTGGCGGTTTGGGTATCAAGATCCTGGCGCGACAGCGAGTCCTGCGTCGCCAGTTTCTGATAACGCACCAGCGTTAACTGCGCGCTTTTCAGCAACGCCTGATTCTGATTGAGATCGCCCTGATACTGCGCCAGCGTGGCCTGATAGCTGCGCGGATCGATCTGCGCCAGCAGCTGGCCGGCGCTAACTTTCTGCCCTTCGGTAAAGAACACTTTTTCCAGCTGTCCGGCGACGCGGCTGGTGACGGTGACGCTGGCGTTGGGGATCACCGTGCCGAGCGCGTTGAGGTATTCCGGCACATCCGCGCTGCTGGCGACGCCGCTGTGCACCAGCGTGGCACCGCCCATCATCATCGCCATGCCCGGCGGGCCACCCGCGCCACCGCGATGACCGCCGCGTGCGCCCGGCGGCTTTCCGCCGCCCGGCATGCCGCCGTGACCACCGACCACGCGCCAGATAACGCCCGCCACAATCAACAGCAAAACTAACAGGAGCAGCCATTTCAGCCAGCGGGAAAACGGGGAGCGGGAAGCGTTGTTAGTCATCAGGATCTTCAAGTTAGCCAGAAAACGGAAAATCCCCTGTAAAACAGGGGACTATTTCAAGGGGAAATCATCACTACGCGCATTATCGGTTGAATGCCCGCGCGAATTCCATACGCGAACCGTAAGGGTTTCGTTAAGGTGATTAAGATTTCCAGCCGCCGCCTAACGCCTTGTACAGGGTGATTTTCTGGCTCAATTGCCCCAGATGCGCACTGATCAGCGACTGCTGCGCACTGTAAAGCGATCGCTGGGCCACTAACACATTGAGATAATTGTCGACGCCTTGCTTGAAGCGCAATGTGGAGTAGTCGTAGTCGCGCTGATTGGCGCCAACCTCCTGTTGCAGCGCCGTCAGCTGATCCTGCCAGGTATCCTGACCGGCCAGCGCATCGTTCACCTCTTTAAACGCGGTCTGGATCGCCTTCTCATAGTCAGCAATCTCAATGCGTTTCTCGATATGCGCGATATTTAGGTTGGCCTGGTTTTTACCACCGTCAAAAATCGGCAGGTTAATCGATGGCATGAATGACCATGCGCCGGTGCCGCCGCCCAGCAGGCTGCCAAGCGAGCTGCTGGTGGAGCCGCCGGACGCGGTCAGCGTGATGCTCGGGAAGAAGGCGGCACGCGCCGCGCCGATATTGGCATTAGCCGCCTTCAGCATGTGCTCCGCCGCCATGATATCCGGGCGACGCGTCAGCAGATCCGACGGTAAGCCAGCGGGCGTGGCCGGGAAGTGCCAGTTGGCGTCCAGCGTGGCGTGTGACAGCAGCGTGGCGGGCAGATCGGTGCCGACCAGCAAGCGCAGCGCATCCACATCCTGCCGCACCTGACGCGTGTAACTCGCCACGTCCGCCTGCGCCGCCCGCACCGTGCTTTCGGCCTGCGCCAGATCCTGATCGCTGCTGGCACCGCCGTCGTAGCTGAGCTTGGTCAGGCGATACGATTCCTGCTGGCTTTGCGCGGTGTGTTGCGCCAGATGCAGCAGATCGTTATCCGAACTCAGCGTCAGCCACGCCGTCGCCACTTCCGCGATCAGTGAAATGCGCGTGGCGCGTTCGGTGGCGGCGCTCGACAGATAGGTTTCCTGCGCCTGATCGCTCAGGCTTTGCAGGCGGCCGAAGAAATCCAGCTCCCACGAGGTGACGCTCAAGCCGCTGTTCAGCTCGTGATAGGTCACCGCGCCGCTGGTTTTGGTGTTGTAGAGATTGGCCGGTTCATGCGCCGAAGTCTGGCTGGCCGTGGCGTTGATCGACGGCATCAGCGCCGCGCGCTGCACCGTGACGCCCTGCTGCGCCTCTTGCACGTTCAACGCCGCCACGCGCAGGTCGCGGTTGTTATCGAGCGACAGCTGGATCAGGTGGCGCAGCGTGGCATCGGTGAAGAAGTTCTGCCACGGTAAATCGGCGACGTTGCCGACGGGCGTCGCCTGATCGTATTTAGCGTCCACCGGCAGCGCCGGGCGCTGATAGTGCGGTGCCAGCGTACAACCGGCCAATGCCAGCGCGAGCGGCAACAGCGCCAGACGGAAGTTATTCATGTTCATTTTTAACCACCTCTGCGGATGTTTGTTTCTTACGCGCAAAGAACTGCGAAACCACCACGTAGAACATCGGCACAAAGAAGATGGCGAGGAAAGTCGCGGTGATCATACCGCCCGCCACCGCCGTACCAATCGAATGCTGGCTGCCTGCGCCCGCGCCGTTGGATATGGTCAGCGGCAGCACGCCGAGGATAAACGCCATCGAGGTCATGATGATGGGGCGGATACGCAGCCGCGCCGCTTCTACCGCCGCTTCCACCAGCGTTTTGCCCTCGCGCTCATGCAGCTCTTTGGCGAACTCCACGATCAGGATGGCGTTTTTCGCCGCCAGCCCCACGGTGGTCAGCAGGCCGACCTGGAAGAACACATCGTTCTGCAGGCCGCGCAGCAGCACCGCGCTGATGGTGCCGAGGATGCCGAGCGGCACCACCATGATCACCGAGAACGGAATCGACCAGCTCTCGTACAGCGCCGCCAGACACAGGAACACCACCAGAATCGAGATCAGATACAACTGCGTGGTTTGGCTGCCGGATGCCTGCTCCTCATACGAAATACCGTACCACTGCACGCGGAAACCGTGCGGCAGCTGCTTCGCCAGCTGTTCCACCGCCTTCATCGCTTCACCGGTACTCTGGCCCGGCGCGGGCGATCCGAGGATCTCCTCAGCGGTTAAGCCGTTAAAGCGTTCAAAGTGCGGCGAGCCGTACACCCATTTGCCCGAGGCGAAGGCGGAGAATGGCACCATGGTGCCGCTGCTGTTGCGGAAGTACCATTTGTCGAGATCCGACGGCGTGACGCGCGAGTCCGCTTTACCCATCAGATAGACCTCTTTCACGCGGCCGTTATACATGAACTGATCGATGTAGCTGGAGCCCCACGCCACCGACAAAGTGTTGTTGATGTCGGTCATGCTCAGGCCGAGCGCGCTGGCCTTCTCATCATTGATCTCCAGCTGATACTGCGGCTCATCTTCCAGCCCGTTAAGACGTACCTGCGCCAGATGTGGATCGTTGTTCGCCAACGTAATCAACTGATGCGCGGCATCCATCATCTGCTGATGGCTGTGCGCGCCGGTATCCTGCAGATAGAGATCGAAACCGGTGGCGTTGCCCAGCTCCATCACCGCCGGCGGCACCATGGCGAAGATTTTGGCGTTCTGGTAGTTGGCGAAGTGCGCCATCACGCGGTTCGCCAGGTCCTGCACGCTTTGCCCGCTGTGCGTGCGGTCGCCCCAATCTTTCAGGCGCACAAAAGCCATGGCGTTGCTCTGGCCGCGACCGGCAAAGTTAAAGCCCGCCACGCCAAAGGTGGTGGTCACCACCGACGCTTCGTTCTGTTGCAGATAGGCGTTGAGATCGTTGATCACCTGCTGAGTGCGCTGCGATGACGAGTTCACCGGCAGCGTGATCTGCACCATCATCAAGCCCTGATCTTCACCCGGCAGGAAGGTGGTTGGTACGCGGGTGAACAAAAAGCCCGTCACGCCGACGATCACCAGATAGATCACCAGGAACAGGCCGCGACGGGAAATTACTTTGCTGACGCCGCGCGTGTAGTGCATCGCGCCGCTGTCGAACTTGCGGTTAAACCAACCGGCGAATCCGGTGGTTTTGTGCTCCGCCGCTGCCGGTTTCAGCAAGGTGGCGCACAGCGCAGGCGTGAAGATCAGCGCCATGATCACCGACAACGCCATCGCCGAGACGATGGTGACCGAGAACTGGCGGTAAATCACGCCGGTCGATCCGGAGAAGAACGCCATCGGCAGCAGCACCGCCGACAGTACCAGCGCAATACCAAACAGCGCCCCCTGAATCTGCTGCATCGATTTAATGGTGGCGGCTTTCGGATCGAGCTGCTCTTCGTGCATTACGCGCTCAACGTTCTCCACCACCACAATGGCGTCATCCACCAGTAGCCCGATGGCCAGCACCATACCGAACATGGTGAGGGTGTTAATGCTGTAACCAAACGCCGACAGAATGCCGAAGGTGCCCAGCAGCACCACCGGCACCACCAGCGTGGTGATCAGCGTGGCGCGCAGGTTTTGCAGGAAGATCAGCATCACGAAGAACACCAGCACCACCGCTTCGATCAGCGTTTTCACCACCTCTTCAATCGAGGCGCTGACCACCGGCGAGGTGTCGTACGGATACTGAATCTCGACGTTATCCGGCAGCGAATCTTTCAGGTCGGCGATGGTTTGGCGCACCGCCTTGGCGGTATCCAGTTCATTGGCACCGGTTGCCAGACGCAACGCGATACCGGCGGCCGGTTTGCCGTTCATGGTGGCATCGATGCCGTAGCTTTGCGGCCCGAGCGCGACGCTGGCCACATCTTTCAGCCGCACCTGCGAGCCGTCGCTATTTACCTTCAGCAGTACATTCTCAAACTGCTGCACGGTGGTGAAACGGGTTTTGCCGAGGATCGTCGCCTGGGTTTTTGCGCCCTGAATGGTTGGCAAGCCGCCGAGTGAACCGGACGACACCTGCACGTTCTGGTTATCAATCGCCGTGGTGACATCGCTCGGCATCAGGTTGTATTTGTACAATTTGGCCGGATCGAGCCAGATGCGCATCGCGTATTCGGATCCCAGCACCATGAAGTCGCCGACGCCCGGCGTACGCGAGATCGGATCTTCCAGTTTCGACACCAGCATGTCGGCCAGATCGCCGTTAGTCAGCTTGCCGTCTTTGGCGATCAGCCCGATAACCATCATAAAGTTTTTCTGGTACTTACGGATGCGGATGCCTTGCTGCGTGACATCGGTGGGCAGCTGCGACTCCGCTAGCGACACGCGATCCTGCACCTGAACCTGGGCGATATCGGGATTGATGCCCTGATTAAAGGTGGCGATGATCTGCGCGCTGCCGTCCGAGGCGCTGCTCGACTCCAGATAACGCAAACCATCCAGGCCATTCAGCTGCTGCTCAATGACCTGCACCACGGTGTTTTGCGTGGTTTCGGCGCTGGCACCTGGATAGGTCACCGAGATAGAGACCGCTGGCGCGGAGATATTGGGATATTGATTGACCGGCAAACTGATGGCGGCAATCGCGCCGACCAGCATCACGATAATGGCGATAACCCAGGCGAAGATTGGACGTTCTATAAAAAACTTCGACATGCCGCCCCCTTATTGCGCCGCTGCGTCAGTCATCGAAAGACTCACCGCATTGGCAGATGGCGTGTCGTTGGTGTTGGCGACGCTGGTGGTCACTTTCACCCCGCTGCGCACGCTTTGCAGGTTGTTCACCACCACGTTTTCCCCTTGCTGCAGGCCCGAGGTCACCAGCCATTCTCCGTTGATCATCTCGCCGGTGTGGATGCTGCGCTGCTCGATGGTGTTGTCGCTTTTCACCACAAAGACATATGGCTGACCTTTGGTGTCATGCATGATCGACTCTTGCGGCAGCAGAATGCCTTGCTGCTGAATGCCCTGCGGGAAGCTGGCGTGCACGTACATGCCCGGCAGCAGTTGGTTATTCGGGTTCGGGAATACCGCGCGCAGCACCACGGTGCCGGTGGCGGTATCGACGTTCACTTCCGAGAACGCCAGCTTGCCCTGCTCGGCGTACTGGCTGTTATCTTCCAGCGACAAGCCCACGGCGGCGGTATTGTCGGCCACTTTGGCAATTTTGCCGTCGGCCAGCGCGCGGCGCAGGCGCAGCAAATCGGTGGAGGATTCGCTGACATCGACGTAGATCGGATCAAGCTGAGTGATAGTGGCGAGATAATCGGTTTGGCCGTTGGTGACCAGCGCACCGGCGGTATACAGAGAGCGGCTGATGTGGCCGGAGATCGGTGCTTTCACCAGCGTGTAGTCGAGATTCACTTTGGCGGTTTCCACGTCGGCCTGCGCTTCACGCGCGGCGGCGACCGCATCGTCGTAGGTTTGCTGGCTGATGGCGTGCGCGTTGGCCAGCGGCTGATAGCGCTTCACCACCATCGCATCGTTCTGCCAGGTCGCCATGGCTTTGTCGTAGGCCGCTTTATAGGTGGCCGGATCGATTTTATACAGCGGCTGGCCGGCTTTCACTTCACCGCCCTCGGTAAACAGGATTTTTTCAATTACGCCGCTCACCTGCGGACGCACCTGCGCGGTTCTCACCGCCGTGGTTCGGCCTGGCAATTGGCTGACAAGCGTAACGGGTTGCGCTTTGAGGTTGACCACGCCCACTTGCGGGGTGGCGGATGCGGCGGGCTTTGCTCCGCCCTGGTCACAGGCTGCCAGTAAAAACACCACGCTGGCAGAAAGAAGTTTCAGACGCATAGTTGTTCTCTAAAAGATAGGAAGGGAATAGTCACGAAGGTAATGACTCAAAAAGCCATTGTAGGGAGGCGGGTTAAGCGGGGTTGTTAAGGTTGCGTAAAATATATTTTCCAAAGGAAAATGGTAAACCTTTCGTGCCATAAAGGGTTGGGATTTTTAGCGTTTTGCGGGTTTTCAGCCCCGAAATCGATTATCGAAAATTTCGTAGCGGCGCAATTTATTGCGCAAGATAACAGCGGGAAAAAGGTCAAAGGAGCGCAATGAATTGCGCCGCTACGGTTATGTGCACGCAATAACAACCGATTTAACCTTTGGGTTCGATGCCTCTGCGGCGCAGCTCGCGGCGCGCCAGCTCTTTTAACCAGCACGACAGCGTGACGTTGTCGTCGTCGGTCACACTGCGCAGCTGCTCGTGCAGCTCTGGGTGAATACGTAACTGAAACGCCGAAGAACGGCCCTCGCCTTTTGGCGTGCGGTCTTTGGTTTTTGGCATCGCGGGTTGGCCTCAACGAGTCGCAATAAAAAATCGCCCCTTAAAGCGCTACCAACACCGTAAGGGGCTAGCGAACCGCCATGGAATGCGACATCGCGGTGCGTTACCTACAGGTTACACAACCCGATATTTTTATGTTGCCGGGGAAGTGTTAAGACTCAGACAAGAGGTGTGAGCGAGTTCGCACGGCAGTAAATTACAGGCAAAAAAAACCCACGCATCTGCGTGGGTCGGTGTAATAACAGGGTACTGCCAAAGCAGCTTGTTTCACACCCATCAATACCTCTGGGATCTCCATACTCGCACCGTTGAGTCGGTGAAAGACAGGTGCAAAAAGCAACGGTGTTTGGGGAAGTGAAACGAGGTGTGAATATTCTCCACACCTCACTTACACTTTTGATTTAACTAAGATTTGTCTGAAGAAGGTTTACTGTAGATCGCATCGGGTGCCACGTTCATGTGCTTGAGTACCGGGCCCATGATGTTGCCGAAGATCGGTGCTGCCACCGAGCCACCAAAGTGATCGCCCGCGGTGGGATGGTTGATCATTACCACCAGCGCCACTTCCGGATGGCTGGCGGGCGCGATGCCGGCGGTGTAGTTGATATAACCGCCATCGTACTTGCCGCTGGTGCCCATCTTCTCTGCTGTACCGGTTTTGGTCGCCAGACGATAACCCGGCACCGCCGCTCTTACCCCGGTGCCGCCCGGCAGTACGTCGCTCTCCAGCATATGCACCACGGTTTGCACCACCTGCGGATTCGCCACCTGTTTGCCTAACACCGGCGGCGTCACTTTGGTGATCGACAGTGGACGATAAACGCCGTACGAACCAAGCGTGGCGTATTCACGCGCAATCTGCAGCGGCGTGACGCGCAGGCCGTAGCCAAAGGCGAAGGTGGCGCGTTCGATATCAGCCCAGCGCTCGCGGTGCAGCGGGAAGTAACCCACGCTCTCGCCGGTCAATCCCAGTCCGGTAGGTTTACCCAGACCAAACGCCTGATAGGTATTAACCAGCGCTTCAGCGGGCATCGCCAGCGCAATGTGCGAGACGCCGATGTCACTCGATTTCTGCAAAATGCCGGTCATGGTGAGGCGCGGCCAGTGGCCAACGTCGCGAATTAAGTGGCCGTTGACGCTGTACGGCGTGGTATCGATCACCGAATCGGCGCGCACCAGATGGCGCTCCAGCCCTTCCATCACCACCAGCGGTTTCACCGTGGAGCCGGGTTCGTAGCTGTCGTTGATCGCCGAGTTACGCATCTGCGCCGGCGTGGCATTTTCATAGTTGTTCGGGTTGAACGACGGATAAGAGGCCATCGCCAGAATCTCGCCGGTATCGATTTTCACCAATACCGCCGCGCCCGAATCCGCTTTGTTAAGCAGCACGCCGTCGCGCAGTTTGCTGTAGAGCGTGAATTGGTCGAACTTGTCGATGCTGAGCTGCACGGTTGGCGGCTGTTGTGGCGGCTGGTAATCGATCATCGCAATGATGTTGCCTTCACCATCCTGACGATAAACTTCTTTGCCCGGATCTCCCTGCAGCACATGGTCGAAGCCCTTCTCGATGCCGTTCAGGCCATTGCTGTCGGCCCCTACAATGCCAATCAGTGGCGCGGCCGCTTCACTCATCGGATAGAAACGGCTGTCGTTATACACCGAGCTGATACCTTTGAGTTTCAGCTCGGCGATATCTTTGGCGATGCCGAGTTCGATTTTGCGGCCCAGATAGAGGAAGCGTTTTTTCGGGTTGGCGGTGATGGCCGCGCGCAGATCTTCCGGACGCTGATTGAGAGCGGCCGCCAGATAAGCCCATTTGGCGCTGGTGAAATCGGGATTTGCCTCCAGCACGCGCATTGGATCGGCGATGATGTCACGTGCCGGAACGCTCAGCGCTAACGCCTGGCCGTCGCGATCCAGCAAGGTGCCACGGTTAGTTGGCAACGTTACGGTACGCAGCGAGCGCTGATCGGCTTCGTGCTCCAGCATCGGATGCTTGATCAGCTGCAGGTCACCAACGCAAATCAGCAACAGCACCAAACAGCAGAAAACGCCAAGGCAGATCAGGCGAAAACGAAACGGGTTAAAGGGCGCTTTTATCTGGTCTTTTCCCAGAAATTTTTTTATTTGAGGCATGGCAATCCGCTGCTGTAAGTGAATCTGAAGCTTATTGCTTGCAGTTATAAAGAAACGTAAAGCGAGTTGACAGGAAAACTGTGTTTCGATTCGTTAAGCAAAAAAAAACCTGCGCATCTGCGCAGGTCGGTGTAATCAAGAAAACTTTTTGATGTTCACCCATCAATACCTCTGGGACCCTGACTGTAGCAAGGTGGCACGCTGGGAAACCATCGCCTAAACGCAACAGTTACCGGCAAAATGTAACCAGCGATGAGATTATTCGTTGCCCATTCACATCAGATGTTTTTTGATTTCCACCAGGCAACTCATGGCGTTAGGACCCTGCGTTAACGACGAGGTGCCGATATCCAATGTCAGGACATTCGGGTTGCCGGCGCGATCCCACGGTTGCCAGGCGCGACCAAAGCCAGGATCGAACCAGGCGCCGGTGGCGATGATCACCACGCCCGGCGTTACCCCGTCGGTCAGGCGCACACCGGCCAGCATGCGCCCGCGCGCGTTGCTCACCTCAATCTCATCGCCATCCTGAATATCACGCGTTGCCGCATCCTGCGGATGCATATATAGCGTCTCATGTCCGGCGGTTTTGTTGCCTTGCACCGTGGCGGTGGCGTCCATCTGGCTGTGCAGACGATCGGATGGCTGAATCGAGATCATATGCAGCGGGAACTGTGAACTGAGCGGCGCGCCCAGCCACTCTTGCGGCTCGCGCCACTCGGGATGTCCGGCGAAATCCTCCAGCTGATAATCGGCAATGGTTTGGCAGAACAGCTCAATCTTGCCGCTGGCGGTTTGAATTGGATGCGTTTCTGGGTTAGCGCGGAAATCATCCATAAACACGAACGGCTTGCCGCCTTCGGGAATCTCGACAAAACCGCGCTCCCAGAATTCCCCGAACTCCGGGAACGGAATATCACGGCGCGCATGCGCTACCGCGCACTGCTGATACAGATGCTCAATCCACTGCATCTCATTGCGCCCTTCGGTGAACACATCACGATAGCCGAGGCGATCGGCGATATCAGCGAAGATGTCGAAATCATTGCGCGCCTGATGCTGCGGCTTGATCGCCTGATGCATTGCCAGCACGAAGCGATCGCGAGACGATCCGCCGATGTCGTTGCGCTCCAGCGTGGTGGTCGCGGGCAACACGATATCCGCCATCTGCGCCGCCGGCGTCCAGACGATATCCTGCACAATCACGGTATCCGGGCGCTGCCAGCCTTCCACCAGACGATTGAGCTGCTGATGATGATGGAACGGATTGCCGCCCGCCCAGTGCACCAAATGGATATCCGGATAGTGCTGGGTTTCACCCTGGAATGCGTACGGCTGGCCGGGATTGAGCAGCATGTCGCTGATGCGCGCCACTGGAATCGACAAATTGCCCGGATTCGGGCCGGTGCTCATCATGGGTGCCGGGCCATCCTGACGCGGATTGCCGACGCTGTTCATCGAGCCATGACCAAAGGAGAAACCGCCGCCCGGCAAGCCTGGCTGACCGAGCATTGACGACAGCGCAATCATCATCCAGTACGGCTGCTCGCCGCGATGGGCGCGCTGTACCGAATAGGAGCAGGTAATAAAGCTGCGTTTGCCGATCAGCTGCTGCGCCAGCAAAGCAATGCGCGCCGCCGGAATGCCGGTAATGCTGCTGGCCCACTCAGGGGTTTTGGCGATGCCATCGCTTTCACCGAGCAGATAGCCGCGCAGCTGCGGCCAGCCGGTGCAGTGGCTGGCGAGGAAGCTTTCATCCAGCGCGTTATGCCTGGTGATTTCAAAACCCAGCGCCAGCATCAGCGCCACGTCGGTGTTCGGGCGAATCGGAATCCACTCGGCATTGACGAACGCCGGGCAGTCATCGCGCATTGGGCTGATGTTAATAATTGGCGTGCCTTTGGCACTGAGCTGCTCCAGCGCCGGTTTCAGGCTGTGCTGCCCTGCGCCGCCGGAAGCCACCTGCGCGTTTTTCAGCGCCAGGCCGCCGAAGGCGATAAAGATGTCGGCGTGCTGCACCACTTCCGGCCAGTCGGTGACGCGGCCGGTGAGCGGCATGTAGGTGCCAATCACGTACGGCAGGAAGAACTGCGCCGCGCCCCAGCTGTAGTTACCTTGCTGATCGACGCCGCCGCCGCCCTGAAAATAGAAGCGACGAATCAGCGTGCGCGCGTGGTTGACGCGTCCCGCCGATGACCAACCGTAAGAGCCGTTGAAAATGCCTGATGCGCCGTAGCGATCGCGCACGCGGCGATTCTCTTCCGCCACCAAATCCAGCGCGGTATCCCAATCCACCGCCACGAAATCTTCCCGACCGCGCAAGGTGCGATCGCTGTTCTCGCGCGACTTCAACCATGAACGGCGCACCATCGGCTGGCGAATACGCTTATCTGAATAGACCAGTTCAGGAATGGTGTTGAGCATCGGCGAAGGATCGGCATCGGCGAAGAAGGGTTCACAGCCAATCAGGCGATCGTTTTCGGTGACGGCAGTGAATGCGCCCCAGTGCGCCAGGTGTGGCACGCGAGTTTTCATGGTTTTTGGGTCCGGCAGGCAGGTGTGATTGTGTCTGGCAGCATAACATGAGCCTGTAACCGAGCTAAAGCGCGGCTGTGAGCGCCTGATTTTCCGTGCTTTTGCGACAGCGCTGGCATTCTGCCGGGTTGCTACAGGGTGGGTTTTCCGTAACACTGGTGGCATGTGTAAACGTTTTCCCGGATGTCGATAATCGCATGGCTACCATTAAGGATGTTGCCCGAATGGCTGGGGTGTCGGTTGCGACCGTCTCCCGCGTCATCAATAACTCGCCCAAAGCCAGCGAGAGTTCTCGCCTCGCCGTTACGGCGGCAATGGAGCAGTTGCAGTATCACCCGAACGCCAACGCACGCGCCCTGGCGCAGCAATCCACCGAAACCCTGGGTTTAGTGGTGGGCGATGTTTCCGATCCGTTTTTTGGCGCGATGGTCAAAGCGGTGGATGAAGTTGCGGGCCAGACCGGCAACTTTTTGCTGATTGGTAACGGTTACCACAATGAGCAAAAAGAGCGTCAGGCGATTGAGCAACTGATGCGCCATCGCTGCGCCGCCTTAGTGGTGCACGCCAAGAAAATCCCCGACGACGATTTAGAGATGCTGATGAAGCAGGTGCCGGGCATGGTGCTGCTGAATCGCCTGCTGAAAGGCTTTGAACATCGCTGCATCGCGCTGGATGACCGCTACGGCGCGTGGCTGGCAACGCGCCATCTGATTCAGCAAGGCCATACGCAAATCGCCTTTATCTGCTCCACGCACACCATTTCCGATGCCGAAGATCGTCTGCAAGGCTATTACGACGCGCTGAAAGAGCACGGTTTGCCGTGTAACGACCGTTTGGTGGCGTGGGGCGAACCGGACGAGGTGGGCGGCGAGCAGGCGATGACCGAATTGATGGGACGCGGCAAGCAGTTCACCGCGGTGGCCTGCTACAACGATTCGATGGCCGCCGGTGCGCTGGCGGTGCTGAGTGATAACGGCATTCGCGTGCCGGAAGAGATGTCGCTGATTGGCTTTGATGATGTGCTGGTGTCGCGCTATGTGCGTCCGCGTTTGACGACGGTGCGTTATCCGATAGTCACCATGGCGCAACAGGCGGCGCAACTGGCGCTGGCGTTAGCCAATGGCAGCGAGATGCCGGAAGTAACCAATATGTTTAGCCCCACGCTGGTAAGAAGGCATTCGGTGAGTGGGCCGGGTTAAATCCTGGTGCGCGCTTTCCCTCACCCTAACCCTCTCCCGCAAGCGGGAGAGGGAATGATTAGGTGGAGTGAACCTCGGATTTACAGCTTGCTCGGGCGGCTCCTTCTCCCGCTTGCGGGAGAAGGCTGGGATGAGGGACAAAGCGCACCCATCACAAATCCCGCGAATACACCTTCACCCGCACATCCGGAAACTCCAGCGCGTCGCACTGATACTGCCAGCCAAAACGTTCGTAATAGCCGCCAAAGGTGGACCATAACCACAGCTTGTCATGACCGCGCTGCTGCGCGAAATCGATCACATGCTGCTGCAGCGCTTTGCTCAATCCCTTGCCGCGCGCGGACTCCTCAACAAACAGCGCCGCCACCCAAGGCGTGAGATCCTGACGGCTGATCAAATCGCAGCGCCAGAATCCCACCGTACCGAGCGGTATGTCGCCGTCAAGCGCCACGAAGGTCACCGGAAAGTCGGCGCCGTTGAGGCTGCTGCGCACAATGCTGTGGTAAAACTCACGTGACGTACCGTCACCAAACGCCTGCCACAGCCAGTCGGTGATCTGCGTGGCGTGATGCGGCACCTCGCTGAGCGCGACGATCTTCATCAAATCAGCTCCAGCGCCAGCAGCTCCTGAATGGTCTGCGCACGACGAATTTCACGCGCCGCGCCATTCTCGAACAGCACTTCCGGAATCAGTGGACGGCTGTTGTAGTTCGACGACATCGACGCGCCATACGCGCCGGTATCGTGGAACACCAGATAATCGCCGACCTGCGCCACAGGCAGCGCACGGGTTTCCACTTTGCCGCCTTCCAGTTGCGTGAACACGTCGCCCGATTCACACAGCGGACCGGCCACCACGCTCTCCACGGTGGCGTCGCCCAGCGCGCGGCCATCGACCGGCAGCAGAGAAATGTGGTGATAGCTGCCGTACATCGACGGACGCATCAAATCGCTGAAACCGGCATCGACCAGCACAAAGTGACGGCTGCCCATCTCTTTTACCGCGCGTACCTGTGACACCAGCACGCCCGATTCAGCAACCAGGAAGCGGCCTGGCTCAATCTCCAGTTTCACCGGGTGACCGAGGTGCGCAGCGATACGCTCGCGCGCGCCGTTCCACAAGCCGTAATAGTGCTGGGTATCAATGGCTTCTTCGTCAAAACGATACGGAATCGACAAACCGCCACCGGCAGAAATCGCTTCCAAATCCTGCCCAAATGCCACCACCTGATCGACCATCGCGTCACACACCTGCTGCAGATGGCCATAATCCACGCCGGAACCGATGTGCATATGCAGGCCGACCAGACGCAGGCCGTGCTGCTGAATCGCCGCCAGCGCCAGCGGCAGATCGCTGTGCCAGATGCCGTGTTTACTGTTCTCACCGCCGGTGTTGGTTTTCTGGCTGTGCCCGTGACCAAAACCCGGATTGATGCGCAGCCACACCGCGTGGCCCGGTGACAGCTCGCCCAGTTGATGCAGCATATCCACCGAACCGGCATTGACCGGCACTTTCAGCTCGGCGATACGCGTCAGGGTTGGCTGATCAAACACATCGGCGGTGAAGACGATATCTTCGCCGCCCGGCTGATAACCAGCGGCAATAGCACGCTCGATTTCACCCAGCGACACCGAATCGACTTTGACGCCCGCCGCACGCATCAGACGCAAAATGTGGATGTTGGAGCAGGCTTTTTGCGCAAAACGCACCACGTCGAAGGCGCCGAGCTGCGCAATGCGCTGCTGAATAATCGCCGCATCATAAGCCCAGAATGGGCCGGCATAACGCTGCGCCAGCGGCAGTAAGTTGGCGGCAGTTAACGCGGTTTCGGTGTTGTTGAGTGGGCGTGGCATGTCAATTCTCCTGTGTCATTGAGGCTATTTAGCCACAGCGCATCAATTCAGAAAAATATCTGTTTTAGCGACGTCTATACAAATATGATATGGGTTATCTGGAGGAGACAATGGCAAAAATTAACTGGCGACATATCGAAATTTTTCACGCGGTGATGACCAGCGGCAACCTGACGCAGGCCGCGACGCTGCTGCACACTTCGCAGCCTACGGTGAGCCGCGAACTGGCGCGCCTCGAGCAGCAGCTCGGCCTGCAGCTGTTCGAACGGGTGCGCGGCCGCCTGCAGCCCACGGTGCAGGGCTTGCGGCTGTACGAAGAGGTGCAGCGCTCGTGGTACGGGCTAGATCGCATCATGGATGCCGCCGAAGGATTGCGTCAGTTTCGTCAGGGTGAATTGTCGATCGCCTGCCTGCCCGTGTTTTCGCAGTCGCTGTTGCCGCCGCTGCTGCAGACCTTTCTTCAGCGCTATCCGCAGGTTAGCCTGAATATCATTCCGCAGGAGTCGCCGCTGCTGGAAGAGTGGCTGTCGGCACAGCGTTACGATCTCGGCCTGACCGAAACCCAACACGCACCGGCGGGCACCGAACGCTTGCCGCTGCTGACCTGTGACGAAGTGTGCGTGCTGCCGCCACAGCATCCGCTGTGTCAGCGCGAGGTGCTGACGCCGCAGGATTTCCACGGTGAAAACTACGTCAGCCTGTCGCGCAGCGATAGCTATCGCCAGCTGCTGGATTCCCTGTTTCATGAGCAGAATGTGGAGCGTCGTCTGGTGCTGGAGACGCACAGCGCGGCGTCAGTGTGCGCGATGGTGCGCGCGGGCGTGGGGATTTCGATTGTGAATCCGCTGACGGCGCTGGATTACGCCGACAGCGGTGTGGTGATGCGTCGCTTCAGTATTGCCGTGCCCTTCACCGTGAGTTTAGTGCGGCCGCAGCATCGACCGGCTTCGGCGCTGGTCGATCACTTCTGCGACCACCTGCAACAGCACGTGGCGGCGTTTCCACAACGTATTGCCGAGCGGCTGGCTTAAGCGTTGACCGCTTCGCCCTGCCCGCCCGCTTTGCGGAAGGTGATCAGGCAGATCACCAGTCCGACCGCGGCCAGCGCAGCAGCGGCAACCGGCACCGACGTCAGGCCGTACCCTTTCTCGATCACCGCGCCACCGACCCACGCGCCGAGCGCATTGCCGACGTTGAAGGCGGAGATATTCAGCGTAGAGACCAGATTCGGCGCATCTTTGCCGTGGCGCACCACGTTAATCTGCAAGCCCGGCACGGTGGCGAAGGTCGCCATCGCCCACAGGAACAGCGTGATTTCCGCCAGCCACAGCGCATGGCTGGTCCAGCTGAACAGCAGCGAGAACACTGCAATCAGCACAAAGCTGAGGATCAGGCTGAACGACACTTTCCAGTCGGCCAGCTTGCCGCCGAGGATGTTACCGACGGTCAGCCCCGCGCCAATCAGGAACAGCGTCCAGCTAACACCCCGATCCGAGATACCGGTCACCTGCAGCAGCAGCGGGGCAATGTAGCTAAACAGCGCAAACATCGCCGCCGCAAAGAATACCGTCATCAGCAGCGACAGCCACAGTTTGCCGTTGGCCAGCGCGCTGATTTCACTCGCCAGATGCACCGGCTTCTCTTCTTTGTTGGTCGGCAGGCTCACCATCAGCGCGATAAAAGCGAAGATGCCGATGATCGCCACGCCCCAGAAGGTGGCGCGCCAGCCAAACATCTGACCAAACCAGGTGCCGAGCGGCACGCCGAGCACGTTGGCCAGCGTCAAACCGGTGAACATCAGCGCCACGGCAGAAGCTTGTTTACCTGGTGCGACCAGGCTCGCCGCCACCACTGCACCGATGCCGAAGAACGCACCGTGACACAGCGCCGTCACCACACGCGCCAGCATCAGCAGGTTGTAGGTGTAGCCCAATGCACAGAGCACGTTACCGATGATGAAGATGATCATCAGCAGAATCAGAGTACGTTTACGCGGCAGTTTGGCGGTCAGCAACGCCATGATCGGCGCGCCAATAGCAACGCCCAGCGCGTAGCCGCTGATCAGCCATCCCGCAGAAGGAATGGTCACTTGCAGATCGCCCGCCACCTCGGGCAGCAATCCCATAATGACGAATTCCGTGGTGCCGATGGCGAACGCACTCAGCGCCAGCGCCAGTAATGCAACAGGCATAACATACTCTCCCAATAATTTTTTGCAGGCGGGCCGCACTGCGAACGCAGTACGGTGACAACAGACGCTTATTAAAATTTGAACTGCGTCACATTGTTATTAAAGCATAGCCCTTCCATGCCAACCACCCTGCGCGCCGCAAGACTATTTTGCGCCCGCAGCAATAATCCCTGCGCGCGAAAATGTCACTGACTAACCATTGAGACAGATGGAGGTTTCCGCGCTACGCTTGAAAAGGATGTGATCGTTATCACAGTGAGTCAGCTTTTGACGCGAAAACAAACAGTAAAGGATGGACGCGCACTGCCGATACCTCAATGGATTGCCCGGTTATGGGGTGTCAAAAATCGAGGGGAAAGCGTATGCGATGGCTCATCGCGCTAACGGTTGGCTGCCTAAGCGGCTGCTCTGTTGGGCATTACGAATACAGCAAAGAAGCAGCAAAACGCGTCGATATGACCGTCACTGGCATTCCAACGGTGCTGGGCATTGGTGCGCTTGGCACCACCATTCCTCTCACGCCCGAATACAGCCTGACGGCGGCCCACGTGGCGAAGTATTCACTCTATCGGGTGAAAGCCTGGCATCCCGAATGCGATATTGCTGTGGTGTACCATAAAAACAGCGAAGCCAATTTGCCGCCGCCGTTCCGCAATAGCCATATCGGTGACGACGTGAATCTGTATGGCTACAGCTTTATTTCCGCGATGCCGGTAGCGTCAAGCGGCAAGAATCTGATCAATACCACGCTGGCGAATGACTGGAACAAAGCCAGCTGTGTGGTGGTGGCGGCCAATGCCGGCGTGGTGAAAGGCATGTCCGGCGGCGCGGTGTATAACGCCAGCGATGATACGCTGGCGGGCGTGATTGTCGGTTACAGCAGCCAGATTGATGACAATAAAAGCGGCAAAACGCTGTTTAAGAATGTGGCGCTGTATGTACCGTACGCACGGTTTCAGGCGTGGCTGGATGGGGTGGTGAAGTCTTAGATCGTGCTGGCTGTCCCCCTCCTCGGTCCTCCCCCATAAATGGGGGAGGAAGATGCTGCAATATGATAGTTGGGGAGCTGCATGTGGCAGCGTCTCCTTCCCCCATTCATGGGGGAAGGCCGGGATGGGGGACAGCGTGCACAGTCAAGCCGGAACCCACGCCCCCTGCAACTGCACCTGCGGGAAACCGCTGGTCAGAATACGCAGCTCGGCATCGCGCGGGGTGTTGTCGCCTTGCCCCTGAATGCTGACGATATCCTGCGGACAGGCGGAAAACGCCACAAAACAGTCCATCTCGGCGCGCAGCACAATATAGTCACCCGGCTTCGTCACCACCGGCAGCGTCTTCAGCGTGATGCCATCCGGCTGCACCTGAATATTCATAAAGATATTAAACGAGGCCAGATTGCCATGCGGCAGCGTCACGCCCAGCTCACGCATGCCTTCAAACAGATTGTCATGGCAGTTGCGATGCGGTTCGGTGCAGCCGAGCAGCTCATAACGACGCGCATCGCAGGCCGCCATAAAGGTGTCGTGCACGCCTGGCGAGGTATCCGCCACCAGCGTCAAAATCGGATGGCGCTGGCTGGTGATAAAGCTGTCGCCCACTTTGGGATTGAGACGCTGATTCCACACGCGCGTCGCCTCCATACACATATATTCACTCACATCCTCAGCGTTGTACGCCCAGCAATCCACCACCTGCGTGCCGTGCAGGTTAATCACCTGCACCGCTTCACCTCTCTTCAGGCGCACCGCTTTACCGTAGCGTGCCGGGATGGTCACCGCTTCGCGATGCTGAAATTCAGCCGACATGTTGTTCTCCTGATTAATGCTGCATGGCACGACGATAGCGCGTCATGCGAGATTCAAGGCCGTGCGCCAGCCAGTCGATGACGCTGTTGAGCAGCCAGTAACAGAGCGCCACCGTGAGATAGATCTCCAGCGGCGCGTAGGTATCCGAAATCGCCTGTTTGGCGGCGTACATAAACTCCTGCACCGAGACAATCGACAGCAGCGCGGAGTCTTTAATCAAACCGATCATCAGCCCGACCAGCGGCGACAGCATCTGCGGCAGGGTTTGCGGCAGCACCACGTCACGCAGTTGTTCGCTGCGGCTCAGGCCCAATACGCGGCACGCTTCCCACTGCCCTTGCGGCAGCGCATTAATAGCCGAGCGGATCACCTGCGCAATGTAAGGCGCGTAGTAGAGCGTCAATGCCAGCACGCCCACCACCGGCGACGACAGCGTGATGTCATATTCCGGCAACACAAAATAGAGCAGATAGATCACCACCAGCAGCGGCAGTGCAAGGGTTAAGCCGCTGTAAAGATTGAGCAAACGCAGCCAGAACCGCGATGCCCGCATCAGCAATACGGCCAGCAGCGCGCCCCACAGCATCGAGCAGAGCGCCGCCACCAGACAGAGCTGCAAAGTGGCGAGCAGGCCGTCACCGAGCGACGGCAGAGAGGTGATAATTGCCTGCCAATCCATTACGCCAACCTCCGCTTCGCTTCTAAACGGCGCGCCGCCGCAATTAACGGCATGGCGATCAGCAGATAACCGGCCGCCACCAGCAGCAGCACTTGCGTAGCTTCGTAGGTGCGGGCGATGACGATCTGTCCGGCGTAGGTCAGTTCGGTGAGCGCCACCACCGACGCCAGCGGCGTGGTTTTCAGCAGAATGGTGAATTCATTCACCAGCATCGGCAGACTGGCGCGCATCACTTGGGGATTGATGACGTACCACCACGTCAGCAGGCGGCTCAGACCCAGCGTGCGCGACGCTTCCAGCTGTCCGCGCGTCACCAGGCTGCGATTCACGCGCAGGATTTCCGCCACGTACGCGCCGCTGTTGAGGCCAATGGCAATCACCGCCGCCAGCATCGGCTGACCGCCTAATCCCAGCCGCGGCAAGGTGAAGAACACCACAAACAGCTGCACAATCGCCGGCGTTCCGCGCATCACGCTGACATAGCAACGCCCGATGGCGCGCCAGATCCAGGCACGACGCAGCTGCAGGAAGCAACCGAGCTGCCCCATCACCACGCTGACTAACGACGCCAGCACGGTGAGCACCAGCGTCATCAGCAGGCCGTGCCCGAGTTCCGGCAACGCGGCCACTACCTGTTGATCCAGCCCCATGCGTTACTCCGCGTTAAAGTCGTGCAGGTTTTCCGCCACCGACAGCAGCAGCGGCGCGGGACGATCGTTGCCCTCAATGCCGGTGTTACAGGCGGAGACGATGAACTGCGTGTCCATTACCACGCGACAGGTAATGCTGTCGCCAGTTTGGGTCAGGTTGGTTTCCGGCAGAATCTCGCCTTCACGCGTCAGCTTGACGTGCATAAACAGGTTGATGGGATCCGGCAGCTTCGGCACCACCATGCCCAGACGCGCCAGCTCGCCGCGCAGCGCATCGAGGCAACCTTCGCCCGGATAACCGCGCTCAGCGAGAAACACCGTGGTGGAGGCCGGCAGCAGCAGGTCGTGACGCTTCACGCTGTCTTTGCCCAGCACCATCATCGGACGACGACGGTTGTTCACCAGACGCATGCCGGAACCGAGCAGGTAGCTGTTGCTAAACACCCGCGTGTGATGCACCGACAGCCACACGGCGGGATCGGCCAGGCTAAAGCCAAATAGCGAAGCCACCGCGCCGTCGCCCTGGGCGGTGATGCGCAGTAACTGACCGCGCAGCACGCGAATCGAACCGATGCTGCCCGCTGCAACCTGCACCGGTTCAGCCAGCTTACGCACAGCGGTTTCCTGATAATTTTCACGCATTAACAGCATGATTCATCTCCTGAGCGTGAAAATGGTCGCTGACCACGATGTCGATTGGCGTCACCTGCAGGCCGTTGCCAGGAATAATGTCCTGCGGGCAGGATGAGACCGCACAGATCAGATCGCACAGCGCTTCAAAGGTGATGCTATCGCCCGCTTTGCTGTTGGGATCGGTCACTTCCATGCGGCCATCGGCGGTGACCGGGCCGTTCTGGAACAGGTTGAACGGCTCCGGCAGCGAGAAGTAGGTGACGCCAAACGCCTTCATCCCCTCCAGCAGGTTATCGACGCAGTTGCGATGCCCTTCGACACCGAAATCAATGCTGAAACGGGTGCGATCGCAGGCCGGTACGTTGGCATCGTGGATGCCGATGCTGTCAGCAAGAATGCGCAGCATCGGGCGGTTTTCACTCGACCACAACGCGTCGCCCGGCTTAAAGAACAGCGAGCGCAGCTGTTGGCGCGTGTGCACCGGCGACAGCTTCTCGTTCAGGTCATCGGCGTTCACCGCGACAAAATCGGCCGCCTGCTGCCCTTCGCTGTCAATCACGGTAATAAACTGACCCTTGCGCACGCGAAAGGTTTTGCCAAAGCCGGCAGGTACCGTCAGGTTGGACTGGCACATAATTACTCCTGCGGAATGAAGTCGCTGGCGGGCACGGTAAAGGTAGTGCCGAGATATTGCTGCTGCAGTTTGGTCAGTTCGCCATCTTTCTGCATCGCCAGGATGTGGTCGCTAATGGCTTTGTTCAGGCTGCCATCTTCTTTACGAGTCGCCCAACCCATCCACTGCGACGGGCCGACTTCGCCCACCTGCGCCACTTTGCCGGCATATTTTTTTGCTACCGGCGCCAGTACCGAGATGTCGTCATAAACGAAGTCGGCGCGTTTGGTCATCAGCGTGCTGACGGTTTGATCGAGTGAATCGACATTGATGATGGTGATCGGTTTTTTACCCTCCTTCTTCAACTGCTCGTTGAAGCCCTTCAGCAGTTGCTCTGGCACGCTGGCGGTTTTCACCGCGCCGCGCAGACCCGACAAGCTTTCCGGACTCAGGGTTTTACCGCTGAAGGTTTTCGCCTCGGCTTCACGCACCAGCACGCCGTTGACGGTTTTGCTGTACGGCACGGTAAACAGCACTTTCTTCGCGCGTTCCGCCGTGACGTTGAGGGATGAACCTTCGGCATTAAAGGAGCCCGAAATCAGGCCCGGCAGAATGCCGCTGAAGGCGGTTTTCTGAAACTCCAGTTTCACACCGAGATCGTTGGCAAAGGATTGCATGATTGCCACGCTGTAACCGGTGATCTCACCTTTGTCATCGGTGTATTCGTAGGGAGGAAAGGTTGGATCGATACCGACGGTAATTTTGCCGCTGCTTTTGATGTCGGCCAGCGTATCGGCTTGTGCCTGCGCCATGGTGCCGACAGAGAGAAGTGCGGCAATCAGCAGTGCTGTTTTTTTCATTATGGTGTTTCCCTGGTGTTGGTGAAATGTCATTTTCTACTGAGCATATTTTGTGCCAGCTTTTTCACTACCATGCAGGGAGACCTGATAAAAACCATATTTTATTGAATAAAATCAAATTGAAACATTTGTTTCTTGATTTTTATTTTTAGTTTCTGTTATTTCACACACGGTAAGACGGGGATAATTGGATGGGTGGGCACTGGACAGAATTGCACCGTTTTGGTGATTTTTCTGGCGCACAATGCGCCAGCAAGGCGCATTATTCCAGTTCGTCGAGGGATTGGTGCAGCGCTTCGATTTGCGCGAGATGATCGTTGCTGGCTTTACCCATTTGCCGGGCCACCAGTGAACAGAGCAGATTACACACGCCAGAGAGCGCGGCGGTGCTGTCGAAAATCAGGCTGCTGTCGGTGTGACAGCGGATTACCCACTGCGCATGGCGCGCCGGTTTGCCGGAGAGCACGTCGGCGATATACAACATCGGCACATTGCGCTCGGCCAGCGCGTTCATCGCCGCCTCCAGCGCGGGCATGCGACGACGCAGACCGACGCAGATCACCACATCCTCGGCGGTCAACGCCGCTACATGTTCCGCCAGCGAATCGCCGGGACGCGGCAGCAGACGCACATCGGAGTGAATATGGATCAGGTCTCGATAGATCAGATGCGCGATGGTTTGGCTGTGGCGCCAGCCCATTACCACCACGCGGCGCGCCTGGCTGATGGCGCTGACCGCCTGCTGCAGCTGTTCGCTGTCCAGCGTGCGATAGCTGTTGACCAGGTTAGCGATCTCTCTTTCCAGATGCTGCTGCATGATGCTCGCTAACGGCGACGCGCTGGGTGCCGGTTGCAGATAGAGCGGTGAACCGCTGCTTTGCATGTCACGCGCCTGGCGACGTGCGGCTTCATAACTTTCATAGCCGAGATGGCGGAAGAAGCGCGTGGTGGTGGCTTTGGACACGCCCGCGCTGTGTGCCAGTTCGGTGGCGGTGTTCATGGCTAACTGGCCTGGTGCGGCGAGTAGCACATCGGCAAGTCGCTGCTCGTGGCTGGAGAGTTGATCCCAGTGCTGACGAATCCGGCCCTCTAACGTTGCCGCTTTTGCACTCATGGTGATTCCCTGAAAAAGAAAAAAACCATCCTGCACAGAGCGTGCCGGGTTGTCATCAGGAATTTTGTGTTGGGGGGAATGTGCTGGCTGAATCGCTACTCGGTCCGTGCTTGCTGTCCCCCTCCTCGGTCCTCCCCCATGAATGGGGGAGGAAGATGCTGCCATATGGTAGTTGGGGAGTTGCATGTGGCAGCGTCTCCTTCCCCCATTTATGGGGGAAGGCCGGGATGGGGGACTTCGGCGAAATACTACTTACCGGTCGGGCGCAGTGCCGGGAACAGGATCACGTCGCGGATGGTGTGGCTGTTGGTGAACAGCATCACCATACGGTCGATACCAATACCCAAACCAGCGGTTGGCGGCAGGCCGTGTTCCAGCGCGGTGACGTAGTCTTCGTCGTAGAACATCGCTTCGTCATCGCCAGACTCTTTCGCATTCACCTGCTGCAGGAAACGCTCAGCCTGATCTTCTGCATCGTTGAGCTCTGAGAAGCCGTTACCGATTTCACGGCCGCCGATGAAGAACTCAAAACGGTCAGTGATTTCCGGGTTCTCGTCGTTACGACGCGCCAGCGGCGATACTTCAGCCGGGTATTCGGTGATGAAGGTTGGCTGAATCAGGTGCGCTTCAGCGGTCTCTTCGAAGATCTCTGTAACGACGCGGCCCAAGCCCCAGCTCTTCTCAACTTTGATGTGCAGCGATTGGGCAATCGCTACCGCTTTATCAAAGTCTTCCAGATCGCTCAGGTCAGTTTCCGGACGGTATTTTTTGATCGCTTCACGCATGGTGAGCTTCTCGAACGGCTTACCGAAATCGAAGCTGTGATCGCCATACGGCACTTCCGTGGTGCCCAGCACATCCTGCGCCAGCGTACGGAACAGGCTTTCGGTCAGTTCGATCAGATCTTTGTAATCCGCATACGCCATATAGAGTTCCATCATGGTGAACTCTGGGTTGTGGCGTGGCGAAATCCCTTCGTTACGGAAGTTACGGTTGATCTCGAACACGCGATCAAAACCGCCAACCACCAGACGCTTCAGATACAGCTCTGGCGCAATACGCAGGTACATATCGATATCAAGCGCATTGTGATGGGTGATGAACGGACGCGCAGACGCGCCGCCCGGAATCACCTGCATCATCGGGGTTTCCACTTCCATAAAATCGCGGTTAACCATGAACTGACGAATGCCGGCCATGATTTGTGAGCGAATTTTAAAGGTTTTGCGCGAATCGTCGTTGGAGATCAGATCGAGATAACGCTGACGATAACGGGTTTCCTGATCGGCCAGGCCGTGGAATTTGTCCGGCAGCGGACGCAGCGCTTTGGTCAGCAGACGCAGCTCAGTGATGTGGATCGACAGCTCACCGGTTTTGGTTTTGAACAGCTTACCGCGCGCACCGAGGATATCGCCGAGATCCCACTTCTTGAACTGCTCGTTGTAGACGCCTTCTGGCAGATCGTCGCGTGAGACGTAGATCTGAATCTGGCCGCCGACATCCTGCAGGGTCGCGAATGACGCTTTACCCATGATGCGGCGCGTCATCATACGACCGGCCACGCTCACTTCAACGCCCAGCGCTTCCAGCTCTTCATTCTCTTTCGCGTCATAGCTGGCGTGCAGCACATCGGACGTGGTATCGCGGCGGAAATCGTTAGGAAACGCCACGCCTTTTTCACGCAGCGCGCTGAGTTTTTCGCGACGCGCTTTCAGTTCGTTGTTTAACTCAAGGGCGGCATCAGCGCTCTGCGGTTGTTGTTCAGACATGTCGGTTCCTTATAGCCCTGCTTTTAAACTTGCTTCAATAAAACGATCGATATCGCCATCCAGCACCGCTTGGGTGTTGCGGGTTTCTACGCTGGTACGCAGATCCTTGATGCGTGAATCGTCGAGAACATAAGAACGGATCTGGCTGCCCCAGCCGATATCAGATTTGTTATCTTCCGCTGCCTGCTTATCCGCGTTTTTCTTCTGCATCTCATATTCGTACAGCTTGGCGCGTAACTGCTTGAAGGCCTGATCTTTGTTCTTGTGCTGTGAACGGTCGTTTTGGCACTGCACCACAATGTTGGTCGGCAAGTGGGTAATACGCACCGCAGACTCGGTTTTGTTAACGTGCTGGCCACCCGCACCGGAGGCGCGGTAAACGTCGATACGCAGATCGGCAGGATTGATATCGATATCGATGTTGTCATCCACTTCCGGGTAGATAAACACCGAACTGAATGAGGTATGACGACGGCCGCCGGAATCGAACGGGCTCTTACGCACCAGGCGATGAACGCCGGTTTCGGTACGCAGCCAGCCAAACGCGTAGTCGCCGATGATTTTAATGGTGGCGGATTTGGTTCCGGCCACTTCACCGTCTGACTCTTCGATAATTTCGGTTTTATAACCTTTGGCTTCCGCCCAGCGCAGATACATGCGCAGCAGCATGCTGGCCCAATCCTGCGCTTCGGTGCCGCCGGAACCGGCCTGAATATCCATGTAGCAGTCGGCGCTGTCATATTCACCTGAGAACATACGACGGAATTCCAGTTCGCCCAGCTTCACTTCAAGTGCATCAAGCTCGGCAACCGCTTCGTTGAAAGTCTCTTCGTCGTCAGCTTCCACCGCCAGATCCAGCAGGCCCTGCACATCTTCCAGGCCTTGCGTCATGTGATCTAAGGTTTCCACTACCGCTTCCAGTGAAGCACGTTCTTTACCCAGCGCTTGCGCGCGCTCAGGTTCGTTCCAGACGTCAGGCTGCTCCAGCTCGGCGTTTACTTCTTCGAGGCGTTCTTTCTTGGCATCGTAGTCAAAGATACCCCCGAAGAACGTCGCTGCGCTCACTGAGGTCCTGGATACGATTTTTGACCGGATTAATTTCAAACATGGCTTTTCAGTCTTTTTTGACGATTCGGTGAAAGGAGATAAAAACTAACGCGCTAGTTTACCCGAAAGTGCGCGCACTTTGTAGCATTGCACGCCGCCTGAGTGAGCGCGCCTCCGCCGTAAGAAAAAAAGTTCTTATCCTTCTGGAAAGCTTTACCCGCTACGCTTTCCCAAACACCTCCGCAAATACCTCGCCTTCAGAACCTTCTTAGGAATTTTCCTGCAAAGATAAGGCAATTAGCGCCGAATGACGCCATTAAAGATCATGATTTATAACGATAAATCATTAAGAATTGTCTTGTGAGAAATTTCCTGCAAGAAAGCAGACACGTCTCAAATAACGCCATTAAGCAGCTGATATTCAGCCTATCGATTTATTAGCGCCCTTTTATCATTTTGCTCAGTGACTATCCCCCCGATGGACATCACTGACGTCCAGACCGTTTGTCACCACGATCGCCAGGAATGCGCAGCTTCGACAGGGAATGACACAGTAATCAGCGCCCGTAAACGTGAGCGGGCACAACATGTCCTGAGAGACATGAAGGAGTATCGATGTTTATTCCCGGTTTGCGCACTTCACCGCGCCTGCTTGCCTTGTTAATGCCTTTGTTACTTGCCGCCTGCGGTGGTGGTGGCGGCGGAGGTGGCGGAAGCGCGGCAACCTCGCCCACCACCGGCACGCCTGAGACACCCACGCCAGCTCAGCCCAGCGCTTCAGGCAATGCCAGCAAAGTCGGCATTATTGATTCAGGGTTATCGCCCGATCGCAGTGAAATCAATTATGCCAACGTGCAGTTCACCAGCTACGTCGGCGGCGGCAGTAGTTTGAATGATAATCAGGGCATTAACGGTCACGGCACCGTGGTGGCGCTGACGTTATTAGGCCTGTCGCCGGGCAGCACACTGTATGTGGCGCAGGCATCGCAGAACAATATCTTTCAATACGACGATACCGCCCGTGCGGTGAGCGGCCTGCTGAGCCAGGGCGTGCGGGTTTTCAATATGTCGTACGCCTCCAGCGAGCGCTTAACCTCCGCACAGGCGCTATCCGATGCGCAGCCGCACTATCAGGTGCTGGTGCAAAGCATGCGTGAGATTGCAGCGGCTAACGGTTTGGCGGTGGTGATCACCGGCAATGGCGGCACTGCAACACCGTCCCCTAACGCGCAGCTGCCGTTGATTTATCAGGACAGCGCGTTGCAAAAGAATATGCTGGCCGTTACCGGCGTGATGGACAGCACCTCATACGACACGGCGAACCGCGCGGCGTTAACCGGGCCGTTTGATGCCTGTGGTAACGCCGCGGCATGGTGCCTGAGCGCACCGGGATACACCGATTATCGCTTTCATAACGCCGATGGTACCTGGGTAAATGCGCGTAGCTACGGCACCTCGTTTGCCGCGCCGCGCGCCGCTGCGGCCGCTTCGCAAGTGTTGCAGCGCTTTCCGTGGATGAGCGGCTACAACCTGCAGCAAACGTTGCTGACCACCGCCACTTATCGCAGCGATGCTTACGCAGGCGCTGCGGATAGCGCCAACGGGCGGCCTTACAACAACATCTTCGGCTGGGGCGATCTCAACCAGGCGAAAGCGCTCAACGGTCCGGCAATGTTCTGGGCCAATGATTTCCACGCCAGTCTGGATGCGGGTAGCTATGTCTTCTCGAATGCCATCAGCGGCGATCGTGGCCTGATACTCGACGGCGCCAATAATGGCGGCGTGCTGCGGTTAACCGCTAACAACAGTTACCTCGGCCAGACCAGCGTTGCCGCCAATACGTTGCTGATTGAGGGTGCGATTGCTGGCAGTGCCAACGTCAGCGGCAGCGGCACTTTAGGTGGCAGCGGTGTGATTGGCGGCAGCTTACTCAATCAGGGAACGGTCAACGGCGGTTTGCAGGTGCAAGGCGATTACCAGCAACGCAGTAATGGCGTGCTCAATATCGCGTTAAACAGCCCGCTGCGTGTAGCAGGCCACTCTACGCTGGACGGCACGCTGAACCTCGCGCCACCCTCATCAACTTATGTGGTGAAACAGCAGGAAACGCTGCTGACCAGCGATGCGGGTGTTAGCGGCCAGTTCAGTCAGGTCAATACTGGCGTGTTTCTTGATGGTTCGGTCAGCTACAACGCTAACAGCGTCACTGGCCAACTGACGCGTAAAAATACCGCAGCAGTAGCGGCAGCGCTGGGCATGAACAGCGCCAGCACTCAGCAAACGGCCGCGAATCTGGAGCAGGCGTTTAGCGTAGCGGACAGCTGGCAGCAACAGGGTTCACTGAGCAGTGCGCAGCAGTCAGCGCTGGGCGCAGCAGGAGCGTTTCAGTCGCTGGCAGATGCCCGCAGTGCGCAGGCCGCCATCAATTCACTTTCCGGTCAGGCGCACGCTTCCAGCAACGCGGTACTGTTTAACGCGCTGGATTATCAAAGCCGCCTGTTGAGTAACCGTATCGCCGATGCCAGCGCCGACAATCGTTACGGTTTCTGGCTGGAGAGCGGTCAACTGCGCGGTTCACTGGATCAGGCGGGCTACCTCGGCACCGATTACCGCAACACGCTTACCGCATTGGGCGTGGATAGCGATTTGGGTATTTCTGGTCTGCGCGTGGGCGTGGCCTGGACGCAGAATCAGATCGACTCCACCTACGACCAAACTGGCGGCACCAGCCGTAATCGCCTGCAAGGCGCGATGCTGTATGGCCGCTACGATTTGACGCCAGCATGGTATCTGCAGGGCAATCTCAGCTATCAACATGGTCGCGATGAGTTAAAGCGTCTGGTGTTGCTGGATGAAGCTTCGCCGGTGTCATCGACCACCAGCAGCAACAGCTGGCAGGCGGCGCTGCAAAGCGGCTATCGCTGGACGATTAAGGAGAATTATCGCCTCGAACCCTATCTCGGCTGGCGTGAAACCGGGCTGGATACCGGTGCGTTTGAGGATAAGGGCAGCGCGTTTGGTCTGAGCGGCGACGGCGACAGCTATCGACGCAGCGTCGGCTATAGCGGTTTGAGTATCAGCGCACGGCAGGATTGGTCGGCTGGATTGTGGAGCATGCTGAGTCTTTATGGCGAATACCAGTACGCATTCAACAATCCGTCGATGGATGTCAGGGCGCGCTGGGGCGGATTTGGCGATGACCAGAACCGTTTCACGATTCCCGGCATGCAGCTCGATCGCCGTTCGCAGTGGTTAGGTGTGCGGTTGGATGTGGCGCAGACGTCACGCGCGCGCCTGTTCCTGCGCGCCGATCAGCACTTCGCCGATCGCGGTGACGAAAAAGTGCTGCGCGGCGGTGTGGATGTGAGTTTCTGATAAACGTTTAACAGGTCAACTGAGCGCGATAGATCGCGCCGCTACGGATACGTGCACAGGTAGCGGCGCGATGCATTGCGCGTTTTGGTAGTGAACTACAGCGGCCAAAGGTGATCGATGATCAATTGCACCGAACGATTGCCGCGGTATTCGTTGATATCCAGCTTATAGGCCAGCTGCACCTGACGCACGCTGCTGTCTGGCCACAGCGTGGTATCCACGTTGAAGGCAATCCCATCCAACAGCGGGCCGCCGCCGAGCGGCTCGACCATCACTTTCAAATGACGCTCGCCCACTAACCGCTGTTGTAACAGCTTGAACTTGCCATCGAACACGGGTTCCGGGAATGCCTGGCCCCACGGACCGGCCTCGCGCAGCATTTCGGCAGTATGCAGGGTAAACTCCTGCGCATGCAGTTCGCCGTCCGACCAAATCACGCCCTGCAACGCTTCGCCATCCAGCCACTCATCAATCAACGCGGCAAATCGCGCACGGAACTCCTCGTACTTCGCGGTTTCCAGTGACAATCCGGCCGCCATGGCGTGACCACCAAATTTGATCATTAAGCCAGGGAAAAGCGTGTCGAGACGCTCCAGCGCATCGCGCAGATGCAAACCCGCAATTGAGCGGCCCGAACCTTTCAGCGTGCCGTCTCCGGCGGGAGCGAAGGCGATCACCGGGCGATGGAAGCGCTCTTTCAGGCGCGACGCGAGAATCCCCACCACGCCCTGATGCCACTCGGGATGGTAGAACGCCAGTCCAAGCGGCAGATCGGTATGCTGACGCTCCAGCTCATCGCACAGCGCCAGCGCTTCGCTCTTCATGCCCTGCTCAATCTCTTTACGCGTCTGATTCAGCGCATCGAGTTCATTCGCCAGCATGCGCGCCTGGGAAATATCTTCGGTGAGCAACAGCGCCACGCCGACCGACATATCATCCAGACGACCGGCAGCATTCAGGCGCGGACCCACGGCAAAACCGAGATCGCTGGCGGCGAGTTGGCGCGCATCGCGGTTGGCAATCTCCAGCAGCGCGCGAATCCCGGCACGGCATTTTCCCGCGCGAATACGGCTCAAACCTTGCCACACCAGAATGCGGTTGTTGGCATCCAGCGGCACCACATCGGCCACGGTGCCCAGCGCCACCAGATCCAGCAGCTCCGCCAGATTTGGCTCGGCTCGGCTCTCACTAAACCAGTTTTGCTGACGCAGGTGCGCACGCAGCGCCAGCATCAGATAGAAGGCCACGCCAACACCCGCCAGCGAACGTGAGGGGAATTCGCTGTCGTTGAGGTTCGGATTAACAATCGCTTCGGCGGCGGGCAAGGTTTCGCCCGGCAAGTGGTGATCGGTAACCAGCACCGGAATGCCGTGCTGATGCGCGGTATCCACTCCGGCATGTGATGAGATGCCGTTATCGACGGTGAGGATCATCTCCGCACCGCGCGCTTTAGCCTGCTCGACCACTTCCGGACTCAAACCGTAGCCATCTTCGAAACGGTTTGGCACCAGATAATCCACATTACCGCCGAGGCTGCGCAGCGCCAGCACGGTTAACGCGGTGCTGGTGGCGCCATCGGCATCGAAATCGCCCACCACCACGATACGTTTGCCCGCCAGCAGCATCTGATGCAGCAACGTCACGGCGGCTTCGATGCCGCCCAGCGTTTGCCACGGCAGCAGGTGTTTAGCGCCGCGTTCCAGTTCCAGCGCCTCTTTCACGCCGCGTTGCAGATACAAGCGGCGCAGCAAAGGGGGCAAATCAGCGGGTAAGCTGGCTTCGGTCTCGGCTTCGCGCCGACGCAATTCAACAGAATGAATCACTGTGCGTTAACCGCCACGCTTCTGGCCGTCAAGCACCTGCTTCAGCTCTTGCGGTCCCTGATAGCCAGGAATCATCATGCCGCTATCCGTGAGAATGGCTGGCGTACCCTGAATGCCAAACAGGATGCCGAGTTTGTACTGCTGCTCGATATTGATTTTGCAGGTCGCTGGCGCATCCATCTGCGGCGCATCGCCTTTCATTGCTGCATCGAAAGCTTTGTTACGATCGGCGCTGCACCAGATGGCGCGCATGGCTTTTTCTACCTGACCATTCAGACCTTCACGCGGGAAGGCCAGATAGCGCACGGTGATGCCGAGCGCGTTGTAGTCGGCCATCTGCTCATGCAGCTTGCGGCAGTAGCCGCAGGTGATGTCGGTGAACACGGTGATGACGTGCTGCTCTTTCGGCGCTTTATAGACAATCATGTCTGGCGCCAGCGCAGTAACTTTTTTGTCCAGCAGCTGGTTAGTAACGTTGATCGGCTGGGTGCCGCTGACATCATACAGCGGGCCCTGAATCATGTGCTTGCCGTCTTCGGAGACGTAAAGCACGCCGCTTTCGGTCAGCACCGTTTTGATACCCGGCAGCGGGGACGGCTGGATTTCAGCCTGCTGCAATCCCAGTTTTTTCAGCGTTTGCTGAATAGCGTTGTCATCGGCATGCGCCAATCCAGTGAATGCACTGACCAGCAGAGCCAGCATCGTTAGCTGCTTTTTCATCTTAAATCCTTGTTACCGCATCTCAAGCGCGCGGATGATGCTGTTGATGTAACAGACGCAGGCGCTCAGTGGCGACGTGCGTATAAATTTGGGTGGTCGAGAGGTCGCTGTGGCCCAGCAACATCTGTACGACGCGTAAATCGGCGCCGTGGTTCAGTAAATGTGTGGCAAATGCGTGGCGCAGCACGTGCGGCGACAGCTTTTCGCTATCGATACCGGCAAGGGTCGCATAGTGTTTAATGCGATGCCAGAAGGTCTGCCGCGTCATTTGCTGTGCGCGCTGGCTGGGAAACATCACGTCCAGCGTTTGCCCGTTGAGCAGCCACGGCCGACCATGTTCCATATAGTATTCAATCCAGTAAACCGCTTCTTCACCTAACGGCACAAGACGCTCTTTGTTGCCTTTACCGATTACGCGCACCACGCCCTGACGCAGGCTGATATCGCTGATGGTCAAACCCACCAACTCCGTTACGCGTAAACCGGTGGCGTACAGCAGCTCCAGCATCGCCTTGTCGCGCAGTTCGAGCGGCACATCAATGCTCGGTGCCTGCAGTAAGCGTTCGACCTGGTTTTCACTGAGATCTTTCGGCAGACGCTGCGGCAGTTTCGGTGCCGACAGCAGCGCGCTGGGATCGTCGCTGCGCACTTTTTCCCGATAGAGATATTGGCACAAGCGGCGAATGGCGCTGAGGGTGCGCGCCGAGCTGGTGGCTTTGTAGCCGCCCTCAACGCGTTCGGCAAGAAACTGCTGCAAATCAAGCGCTTCAAGCGTTAATAGCGTGCGATCGTGGTGATGCAGCCAGCCGGTGAGCGTTTGCAGATCCTGCCGGTAAGAGGCGAGCGTGTTCTGCGCCAGATTACGCTCAATCCAAAGCGCATCCAGAAACTGTTCGATCAGATCGCTGTCCTGCACTGTACTCTCCGCCCGTGTGAAATCGTGCTCATTATGCCTGAAAGTAGCCTGCTTCTGGTACAATTGCCCCCGAGTCAGGTTCAGACAGAGCATTAATTGCATGAATATTGGTTTGTTTTATGGTTCGAGTACCTGTTACACCGAGATGACGGCGGAGAAGATTCGCGACTTTATCGGTGAAGAATTAGTCACGCTGCACAATTTGAAAGATGACGATCCGTCGCTGATGGAGCAGTACGATTTGCTGATCCTCGGCATTCCGACGTGGGATTTCGGTGAGTTACAGGAAGATTGGGAAGCGATTTGGCCGCAGATTCCGGCGCTGAATTTGCGCGGAAAAATCGTGGCGCTGTACGGCATGGGCGATCAGGGCGAATACGCCGAATGGTTCCTTGATGCGCTGGGCATGCTGCACGAACTGCTGCAGCCGATGGGCGTGCAGTTTGTGGGTTACTGGCCGCTGGAAGGCTATGAGTTCACCAGCAAAAAACCGCTGACCGCCGATGGCACGCAGTTTGTCGGTTTGGCGCTCGACGATGTTAACCAGTTCGAACAGAGCGATGAGCGCATTGAGCAGTGGTGCGAACAGATTCTGACGGAAACCGCAGCGCTGCTTTAAGGCAGCGTTTGACCATCCCTTAGAAAACAGCAGGCGCGCAGCGTGCGCCATTCACCGGGCGGCAGGTTGTCATGCATTAACCATAGCCGCCAGCGTTTTCCCTGCTGATTACGCAGCACCAGCAAAACGCCATACGGCAACCAATCCGCCTTACGTTCCGCTCGCCAGCGCACGCCGCGCCACAGCCAATTGCCCTTCACGTCCAGCCCCAAATGACCTACGCGCTGTACCAGACGACGCTCGTTACGCCAGCACTCCGCCAGCAGCAGCACTAACACCGGCGCTTTGCTCCACGCCCACGCGTCAGGCCACTCCAGCGCCAGCAGCAAACCGGTGCACAGTAGAGAAAGCGTCACATTCAGTGCGCGCGCACTGCGTGACGCCCGCAGATCACATTGCCACCGGACCGCGTTCACGGTTACGCTGCTGAATCAGTTTCACCATACGTTTGAACTCGGGATCAACCGGTTCACCGTGATTCATCAACCAGTTGAACAGATCGGGATCGTCACTCTTTAGTAGCGCGATAAAAACCTGCTTATCGATGTCGTCCAGCGAATCATATTCAAATTTGAAAAACGGCATGATAGCCATATCCAGCTCCAGCATGCCGCGACGGCATGCCCATTGGACGCGGGCTTTGTCGTTAATTTCCATGTCTCAGGTTCCATGACTAAAAACAGTGGGGCTCAGTGTACCTGCTTTTTTTTCTCGCTGCAGGCGCTGTGCTTAACCCTGTGCAATACCTCGGCGTTACATCCCCCAGTTTGCAATGGGTATCACGCGATTTGTGCGCCATATTCAGTAAACAGGTTGCAAAGCCGCACTGCTCTTTTACCATTGCTACCTATTACCTCATTAATCAGGAAAGAGACATGTCGATTTTTACCCTTCCACCTCGCCAGCCTGCTGCATCGTCACGCCTGCCTTTAACCCTGATTTCGCTCGACGAATGGGCGCTGGTTAAGGTGCAGGGCAACGACAGCACGTCTTATCTGCAAGGTCAGTTGACGCTGGATGTCGCGGCGATGGGCGAGACGCAGCATCGTCCCGCCGCGCACTGCGATGCCAAAGGCAAAATGTGGAGCAACATTCGTCTGTTCCATCGCAGCGAAGGTTACGCTTACGTGGTGCGTCGCAACCTGCGTGAGCAGCAGCTTACCGAACTGAAGAAATACGCGGTGTTCGCCAAAGTCACCATCGTGGCTGACGATGAAGCGGTGCTGCTCGGCGTTGCCGGTTTCCAGGCGCGCGCCGCGCTGGCAGGCGTATTCAGCACACTGCCGGATGCCGAAACGCCGGTAGTACAGCAAGGTGAGAGCACGCTTTTGTGGTTTGATCAGCCAGCCGAACGTTTCCTGCTGGTGACCACGCCAGAACAGGCGAATGCGTTGAAAGAGAAACTGGCGGGAGAAGCGCAGTTCAACGACAGCCTGCAATGGCTGGCGCTGGATATCGAAGCCGGCATTCCGGTGATTGAAAGCGCCAGCAGCGCGCAGTTGATTCCACAAGCCACTAACCTACAGGCGCTGGATGCCATCAGCTTCAAAAAAGGGTGTTACACCGGCCAGGAAATGGTGGCACGCGCCAAATTCCGCGGTGCGAACAAACGCGCACTCTATTGGCTGGCAGGTAAAGCCAGCAAAGTGCCGGAGGTTGGCGGTTCGATGGAGCTGCAGATGGGCGATAAATGGCGTCGCACCGGCACCGTATTGAGCGGCGTGCAGCTGGATGACGGCAGCGTTTGGGTGCAGGTGGTGATGAATAATGATTTGGAGCCGGATAGCGTATTGCGCGTGGAAGGCGACGAAAGTGGCAAATTGACCATTCAGCCGCTGCCGTATTCATTAACAGAATAATTGCGGGCCGGGTCCGTACTAAACACGTAAGGTCGCCATTTTCGGCGACCTGGATTGAGCTTACATCACATAAAAATAAATCGCGCAGAAGTGCAATACGCTGCCGCCGAGCACAAAACCGTGCCAGATGGCGTGACTGTAAGGAATACGGCGCGAGACGTAGAATATCACCCCTAGCGAATAGACAATGCCACCGGCAGCCAGCAGCCAAATCCCGCCCGGCGACAGTTTGATCGCCAGCTGATAAATCACCACCAGCGACAACCAGCCCATACCGAGATAGGTCACCAGCGACAGCGCTTCAAAGCGGTGGGCAAAGGCGATTTTAAACAGGATACCGGCCAGCGCCAGGCTCCAGATCACCACCATTAAGCCTTGTGCCAGCGGCGAATTGAGCCCCACCAGCAAGAACGGCGTGTAAGTGCCAGCAATCAACAGATAAATGGCGCAGTGGTCAAATTTCTTCAGCCAGTATTTGGCTTTTTGATGGGAAATGGCGTGATACAGCGTTGAGGCGAGATAGAGCAGAATGATGCTGCCGCCGTACAGGCTGTAACTGGTGATCGCGGTAACGTTAGCTTGGGATTCAACGGCTTGTGTCAACATTAACGCCAGGCCGATGATGCCGAAAATGCAGCCAATTCCGTGGCTGATACTATTGGCGATCTCTTCTGCCAATGAGTAGCCCTGAGCAATAACTGGGGTTTGTACCATGAGGGGATTCCTGAACAACGGAAAAAGCGAGTGTGCTATTTCTGAGCAACCAGAGTAACCGGGATAATTTTCAGAGTACACATGTACGCTAAAATAAATCTGTGAGTGGGTGTGACAGGCGAGGATTTGAATGAATCGGTCGCCATGCATGGCGACACTCCGCACGGATACTGTTTTATGGGGTCGGTATTGATACCGGCTTGGTGATTATCGTCCGCCAGCCGCATCGATAAAGGTGCCCGTCACGTATGACGCGGCATCGCTCGCTAGCCAGGCAATTGCTGCAGCAATCTCTTCTGCCTGGCCGCCGCGTCCCATTGGCAATGCGCTCGCCAGGCGATCGACCCGACCCGGCTCGCCGCCATCGGCGTGCATGTCGGTATAAATAAGGCCAGGACGCACGCTGTTGACGCGAATGCCTTGCGATGCCACTTCCAGCGACAGCCCTTTAGTCAGCGTATCCATCGCCCCTTTTGAAGCGGCGTAATCCACATATTCGCCTGGCGCACCGAGACGTGACGCAGCGGATGACACATTGACGATGGCGCCCCCTTTGCCGCCATGATGCGTGCCCATGCGTTTTACCGCCTCACGACAGCAGATGAACGTGCCGGTAACGTTGGTGGCGAACACGCGCTGAATACGTTCGGCATCCAGATCTTCCACCCGACATTGGGTAAACAAAATACCGGCATTATTCACCAGCACTCGCAGCACGCCCTCTTGCTGGTCCAATTCGGCAAACATACGTATGACCTGCGCTTCATCGCCAATATCGGCCTGCAGCGCAAACGCACTGCCGCCCTGCGCTTCAATCTCTGCCACCACGCTTGCCGCTTCGGCTGCACGCTGACGATAGTTGATCGCCACGCGATAACCCGCCTGCGCCAGCGATAGTGCGGTTGCGCGTCCAATGCCGCGACTACCGCCGGTAATCAAAGCCAGATCCATTTTTGCCTCCACAAAAAAGGCCGAACAATCGGCCCTTTCATAAATATCACCCGCTACTTTAGCCTAAATAATTTGAGAGACAGCAAGGCGGCAAGTTCATTCATCCCCGGGAGCTTACATCAGTAAGTGACCGGGGTGAATGAGCGCAGCCAACGCCGCTGTGGCTCAAAGTATGACGGCTAAATTATTGGTATTCGCTCATTGGTACACACGAACAAAAGACATTGCGATCGCCAAATACATCATCCAGACGTTTCACCGTCGGCCAGTATTTATTGGCGCTACCGGCCGGGAATACGGCCAGCTCACGGGTATACGGATGCGCCCAGTCGCCAACGATTTCTGTCTGCGTGTGCGGTGCGTTCACCAGCGGATTATCTTCCAGCGGCCATTCGCCATCGGCAACGCGATCGATTTCCATGCGAATAGCCAGCATCGCATCAATAAAGCGATCCAGCTCGATTTTGCTTTCCGATTCCGTGGGTTCAACCATCAGCGTACCCGCAACCGGGAATGACATCGTTGGTGCGTGGAAACCGTAATCGATCAGACGCTTAGCAATATCCAGCTCGCTGATACCGGTCTGCTCTTTCAGCGGACGAATGTCGAGAATACATTCGTGCGCCACGCGGCCATCGCGGCCGGCATACAGAATCGGATAGGCCGATTGCAGACGGCTGGCAATGTAGTTGGCGTTCAGGATCGCCACCGAACTCGCTTGCTTCAGACCTTCTGCGCCCATCATACGGATATACATCCAGCTGATTGGCAAAATCGATGCGCTACCAAACGGTGCGGCAGATACCGCGCCCTGCTGTGTCAGCACGCCATCAATTTGCACCACGCTGTGACCTGGCACGAACGGTGCAAGATGCGCTTTCACGCCGATTGGGCCCATACCCGGACCGCCACCGCCGTGCGGGATACAGAAGGTTTTGTGCAGGTTAAGGTGCGATACATCCGCGCCGATGTAACCTGGCGTGGTGATACCGACCTGCGCATTCATGTTGGCGCCGTCGAGATACACCTGGCCGCCGTGCTGATGCACGATCTGGCACACCTCGCGGATGGTTTCTTCATAAACGCCGTGTGTTGACGGATAGGTCACCATGATGCACGACAGCTGATCACCCACCTGCGCGGCTTTCTCACGCAGATCGCCAAGATCGATGTTGCCTTGTTTATCACACGCCACCACCACAACTGACATGCCCGCCATCTGCGCCGATGCCGGATTGGTGCCGTGCGCCGAGCTCGGGATCAGGCAAACATTACGGCCGCCTTCGTTACGACTTTCGTGATAACGACGAATCGCCAGCAGGCCGGCGTATTCGCCCTGCGCACCCGAGTTGGGCTGCATGCACAGCGCATCGTAGCCGGTCAACTGCACCAGCCATTGCGACAGCTGGCCAATCATCTGCAGATAACCCGACGCCTGCTCAGCCGGGCAGAACGGATGCAGTTCGGCAAATTCCGGCCAGGTGATCGGAATCATCTCCGCCGCGGCATTAAGTTTCATGGTGCACGAACCGAGTGGGATCATCGCCTGGTTCAGCGCCAGATCCTTTTTCTCCAGGCTGTGCATGTAACGCATCATCTCAGTTTCACTGTGATGGCGGTTGAACACCGGGTGCGTCAGGAAGGCGCTTTCACGCACCTGACCTGCCGGAATCGCGCTGTTTTCCGCAGCAACGGCGGCATCCAACGCATCAATGTCCTGACCGTGCGCATCGCCCAACAGAATGGCGAACAGCGCCAGCACATCTTCACGGGCGGTGGTTTCATCCAGCGTAATACCAACTGCATTGTGGATATCGCTGCGCAGGTTGACGCCGAAGCTCTGCGCGCGGTTCAGCACCGCCGCTTTATCGGCCACTTCAACCGTCAGCGTATCGAACCAGCTGTTGTGGCGCAGCTTGAGGCCACCGTTTTGCAGGCCCGCGGCCAGAATGCTGGTCAGACGGTGAATACGTGAGGCAATGCGTTTCAGGCCAACCGGACCGTGATACACCGCGTAGAGACCGGCGATATTCGCCAGCAGCACCTGCGATGTACAGATGTTGGAGTTGGCTTTCTCACGACGAATATGTTGCTCGCGGGTTTGCATCGCCATACGCAGCGCGGTGTTCCCGGCGGCATCGCGCGATACACCAATAATGCGACCAGGCATCGAGCGTTTGTGCTCGTCGCGGCTGGCGAAGAACGCGGCGTGTGGTCCGCCGTAACCCATCGGCACGCCGAAACGCTGGGCAGAACCAAAGACGATATCTGCGCCCTGCTTGCCTGGCGCCTCTAGCTGCACCAGCGCCATGAAATCTGCGGCTACGCTCACCACCACTTTGCGGCTTTTCAGCTCGGCAATCAGTGAGCGGTAATCGTGCACTTCACCGTGCGTACCCACCTGTTGCAGCAACACGCCGAACAGATCATCGTGATCCAGCGCCTTGTCAGCACGATCAATAATCAGTTCAAAACCAAAGGTTTCTGCGCGGGTGCGCACCACATCCAGCGTCTGTGGATGGATGTCATCGGCGATGAAGAATTTGGTGGCGGTTTTCAGTTTGCTAACGCGCTTGGCCATCGCCATTGCTTCGGCAGCAGCGGTCGCTTCGTCCAGCAGTGACGCGGAAGCGATGTCCAGACCGGTCAGATCCAGCGTCAGAGTTTGGAAGTTGAGCAGCGCCTCAAGACGGCCCTGCGACACTTCTGGCTGATACGGCGTATACGCGGTGTACCAGCCTGGATTTTCCAGCATATTGCGCAGGATGACGGGCGGCGTGATCACCGCGCTGTAGCCCATGCCGATCCAGGATTTATAGCGTTGGTTCTGACTGGCAATGGCTTTCAGCTCTGCCAGCGCTTGCTGCTCGGTCGCCGCTATGCCTACTGCAGGCGGGCCTGGCAGTTGGATGTCGGCAGGCACAATAGAACTGATCAATGAGGAGAGCGAACTGGCACCAATCGCTTCCAGCATTAAGGCCTGTTGTTCCGGCGTAGGACCGATGTGGCGCTCAATGAAAGCACCGTTGTGTTCAAGCTGGCTGAGAGTCTGGGTCATTTGCAGTAAATCCTGAATCGGGCTGGGTCACAAAAATGGCGTTAAATCAGGCAGATAAAAAAGAAGGTGACGCAGCGCGCCACCTTCTGCCACTACCGGTTACTCGTCGATTGCGGCTTTATAGGCATCGGCATCAAGCATCGCGTCGAGTTCTGATTCGTCGCTGGCTTTGATGCGGAACAGCCAACCATCGGCGTACGGCGCGCTGTTGACCAGCTCTGGCGAATCGCCCAGATTGTCGTTCACCGCCACAATCTCACCGCTCAGTGGCGCGTAGATGTCTGAAGCCGCTTTCACCGACTCCGCAACGGCGCAGTCATCTCCGGCCGCGAAGGTGGCACCGACGTCTGGCAGATCGACAAACACCATATCGCCCAGCAGTTCCTGTGCGTGTTCGGTGATACCCACAGTGAAGGTGCCGTCGGCTTCTTTACGGACCCATTCGTGGCTATCGCGGTATTTCAATTCACTTGGCACATTGCTCATTGGCCATTTCTCCTGAAAAAAAATTACTGGGCAACCGGCTTACCGGCGCGAACAAAAATCGGTTTGGTAACTTTCACGGGCATTTCACGGTTGCGGATTTCCACAATCGCCTGCTCACCAATGCCGGCTGGCACACGCGCCAGCGCGATGCTGTAACCCAGGGTTGGTGAGAAGGAACCACTGGTAATAATACCTTGCTGCGGCTGACCTTGTTGATCGGTGAAGCGCACCGTTAACCCGTTACGCAGCACCCCTTTTTCGGTCATCACCAGGCCAACCAGCTGTTCGGTGCCGTGCTCGCGCTGCGCTTGCAGAGCATCACGGCCAATGAAATCGCGATCGGCAGGTTCCCAGCTGATGGTCCAGCCCATATTGGCGGCGAGCGGCGAAACGCCCTCATCCATCTCCTGACCGTACAGGTTCATGCCCGCTTCCAGACGCAGCGTGTCACGCGCACCGAGTCCAGCCGGTTTAACGCCTGCGGCCAACAGCTGCTGCCAGAAAGCGGCGGCTTCAGTCGCTGGCATGGCAATCTCATAACCCGCTTCGCCGGTGTAGCCGGTGGTAGCGATAAACAGGTTTTCGGCCTGCACGCCAAAGAAGGGTTTCATGCCGGCAACGGCATCACGCTGAGCGGCGCTCAACAGCGTTTGTGCTTTCTGCTGCGCGTTTGGACCTTGCACCGCAATCAGCGCCAGATCGTCACGCTCGGTCAGCTCAACGCCAAACGGCTGCGCATGCTGTTTAATCCAGGCTAAATCTTTCTCACGCGTAGCGGAGTTCACCACCAGACGGAAGAAATCTTCGCTCATAAAGTAAACAATCAAATCATCAATGACGCCAGCAGAGGCATTCAACATGCCGGTATACAGGGCTTTGCCCGGCTGGGTGAGCTTGGCGACATCGTTTGCCAGCAGATAGCGCAGGAATTCGCGGGTACGTGCGCCGTGCAGATCGACGATGGTCATGTGGGAAACATCAAACATGCCGGCATCGTTACGCACCGCGTGATGCTCATCCATTTGCGAGCCGTAATGCAGCGGCATCATCCAACCGTGGAAGTCCACCATGCGTGCACCGCTTGCCTGATGCTGTTCGAATAGAGGCGTTTGCTGAGTCATAACCATCCTGTGAAGACAAGTGAGTGTGACGCGCCTGCGTCGCCTAATGAGGCTGACGCAAACGTTCTCTTTGTGCTGAAGTTATCACCTAATGTGGCAATTAACCATGAGGAAAACGAGGGCGAAACACTACCACCTTTCATCAAATCATCGAACAGCGCCCAGCATAAATCACTGCATTATTGTGATTAGCCTCGCACAAAATACGACTAAATTACTTTCATGCAGCAAATTGAGGGAATACACGCCACAGGATTAAGAAATGGTCCGGCATGCGCAGGGCTATGACATGAATTAATCTAATGCGAATTAAGGCGTCAAATTAGAATAAATCAAACGAGGCGCGATCGCGGTGCATCGCTGCATCATTGGGGTGCAGCAAAGAAAAACGGCGCCCAATTGGGCGCCGTCAGCTGAGATGATTAGCGTATCCATCTGGGTAGATCGTTAAGCCCCATCGCCTGTTTCAGCATCAGCGGTTTAACGCCAGGTAACGTGTCGGCGAGCTTGAGGCCAACATCACGCAGCAGCTTTTTCGCGGGATGGGTGCCAGCAAACAGCTCGCGGAAACCCTGCATCCCCGCCAGCATCATCGCCGCACTGTGCTTGCGGCTGCGCTCATAGCGACGCAGATAGAGATGCTGACCAATGTCTTTGCCTTCCTGATGCAATCGACGAATTTCACCAATTAATTCAGCCGCATCCATAAAGCCGAGATTTACGCCCTGCCCGGCCAGCGGATGGATGGTGTGGGCGGCATCGCCGACCAGCGCCAAACGGTGCGCGGCAAAGTTACGCGCATAACGTGCCGTCAACGGGAAGGTTTTACGTTCACTTTCGACCTGACACAAGCCAAGCCGCATATCAAACGCCACCGACAGCTGCTGATTAAATAGCGCTTCCGGCATCGATTGCAGGCGTGCCGCTTCCTGCGGCGCGAGCGACCAGACGATCGAGCATAAGTGTGGATCCTGCATCGGCAGGAACGCCAGAATACCGTCGCCGTGAAACACCTGACGCGCAATCGCATCATGCGGCATATCGGTGCGGATGTTCGCCACCAGCGCGTGATGCTCGTAATCCCAGAAAGTCAGCGGGATATCCGCTTTATCGCGCAGCCACGAATTTGCGCCGTCGGCCGCCACCAGCAAACGTGCGCTCATCATGCTGCCATCCTGCAACGTAATGAAGGCTTCGTTGTCGCCAAACGCCACTTGCTGCAGCTGCGCCGGGGCAAACAGCGTAATATCGCTGCTCTGACTGGCACGCTGCCACAACGCGCTATGAATCACTTCGTTTTCAATAATATGGCCAAGATGCGATAAACCCTGCTGCTCGTCATCAAAGCTGATTGAGCCAAAGCTGTCCTGATCCCACACTTCCATGCCGTGATAGGCGCTGGCGCGCAGCGCCAGAATGCTCGACCAGACATCGAGCTTTTGCAGCAGACGTTCACTGGCAGCGTTGATGGCGGAGACGCGAATCGACGCATTGGCCGCCGGATCAAACTGTGGCTCGGGTGCTTTTTCCAGCACGGCAACGCGTAAGCCGCTGCCTTGAAGTCCGCAGGCGACGGCCAAACCCACCATGCCGCCTCCGGCAATTGCCACATCAAAAGTTTGCATTGCTGCCCCTTAATTCGTGCTTAACGCTTAACCCAGCCGAGCGTGCGCGCGGCAAGTGGATTTCGTAGCCAAGGCAGATGGTCCATCGCCACCAGCCCAAGATTTCGTCCTGCTACCAACGGCGCATAGCGGTTAGCAAACAGTCGGACTAAACCGTCAGTGACGCCAACAGTGGCGGCACGATCGGGCTGACGTCGCGCGGCAAAATGCTGTAATACCGCGAAACTGCCGGGATCTTGCTGCTGACGATATGCGCCTGCCAGCGTTTCCGCCAGCGACATCACATCGCGCAGACCCAGGTTGAAGCCTTGTCCGGCAATGGGATGCAGTGTTTGCGCCGCGTTGCCCACCAGCGCCAGACGATGTGTCACCTGACGTTCGGCGGTTTGCAGCGCCAGCGGATAATGCTCGCGTTGACCGGTATGCGTGAAGCGCCCCAGACGCCAGCCGAATGCGCGCTGCAGTTCTTGCAGGAAGGTCGCATCATCCCACTGCTTAATCGTTGCTTGCGCCTCAAGCGGGTGGCACCACACCAGCGACATGCGGTTGCCGGACATCGGCAACAGCGCCAGCGGGCCGTATTCGGTAAAACGCTCAAAGGCGCGACCCTGATGCGGCAACTGCGTCGACACGTTGGAGATAACCGCCAACTGCTGATAATCGTCGCGCTGCCAGGTGATACCGCAGGACGCGCCTAAAGGTGAACGCGAACCGTCGGCGGCCACCAGTAATGCGCCTGCCAGCTGTTCGCCGCTGTTCAACATCACCTGCACATTATCCGCCGTACGCGCTACCGAAGTTACATGATCCGGGCAGCGCAGCGTGACGCCTGACGCTTTTTGCAGGCGTTGAAACAGCCGCTGGCCGACATCAAACAGTTCAACCACCTGACCGAGCGCAGGCAACTGATGATCTTGCGCTTTAAGCGAAACGAAGCCGGTATGACCGCGATCGGAAACGTGAATATCGGTGATGGGCGTGGCGCAATCGGCCAGCGAGCGCCACAGATCGATATCCGCTAACTGCTGACAGGTGCCAGCCGCCAGGGCAATCGCGCGTCCATCGAAACCGGGATGCGCGCGGCTGTCGGGCTGGCTGCGCTCAATCAGGGTAACCGGCAGTTGGCCTTGCGTCAGATGTGAAATCGCCAGCGCCAGAGTCGCACCGGTCATGCCGCCGCCAGCAATCAAAATGCTCATGCGTGACGTGCCGCCGCCATCAAGGCTTCAATCGCGTCAGCGTCTTTGACTACGCTGTCGGTGAGATTTTCGTTGCCGTCGGCGGTGATGACGATGTCATCTTCGATGCGAATGCCAATGCCGCGATATTGTGGCGGTACTTTGGCATCTGGCGCGATATACAAGCCAGGCTCAACCGTCAGCACCATGCCCGGCTCAAGCACGCGGTCGCGGCTTGGCGTGCCGTAATGGCCGACATCGTGCACATCCAGCCCCAGCCAGTGACTCAAACCGTGCATGAAGAACGGACGATGCGCCTGCTCTTCAAACAGCGTATCGATGTTGCCATCCAGAATGCCGAGATCGACCAGGCCGGTAATCATAATGCGCACCACCTCGTCGTTGACGTCATGGATGCTGATGCCCGGACGGAACATCGATAACGCTTTGTAGAGCGAAGCCAGCACAATGTCGTAGATGGCGCGCTGCGGCTCGCTGAAGGTGCCGTTGACCGGGAAGGTGCGGGTGATATCGCCCGCGTAGCCGTGGAATTCACAGCCTGCGTCAATCAGCACTAAGTCGCCATCGCGCATTTCCGATTCGTTTTCGGTGTAGTGCAGAATACAGCCGTTTTCGCCCGAACCGACAATGGTGTTGTACGAGGGGAAACGCGCGCCGTGGCGATTGAATTCGTGATGAATTTCGCCTTCCAGCTGATATTCGAACATGCCCGGACGACAGGCTTGCATCGCTCGCGTGTGCGCCAGCGCGCTGATTTTTCCGGCGCGGCGCAGAATCTCAATCTCTTCTGCGCTTTTGAACAGGCGCATGTCGTGCACCCACGGACGCCAGTCGGTAACTGTGTCGGGCGCGCTAAGGTTTTGACGGAAGCCGCGACGCAGTTTGTCCAGCGCGCTGAACACCAGCTGATCGGCTTCTGCGTATTCGCCCTGCGCGTGGTAAACCACATCCAGGCCGTTAAGCAGTTGATGCAGCTGCTCGCCGAGGTCATCCCACGGCAAAGCGCGATCGACACCCAGTTTCGCCGGTGCGGCATCCTGGCCAAGGCGGCGACCAAACCAGATTTCAGCCGTCAGGTCACGCACGCGATTGAACAGCACACTGTGATTGTGCTTATCATCACTTTTGATTAAGACCAGCAGCGCCTGCGGTTCATTAAAACCGGTGAAGTACCAGAAGTCGCTGTTTTGACGAAAGCTGTATTCGGTGTCGTTGCTGCGCGTCACTTCAGGTGCAGCAAAAATTAACGCCGCACTGCCTGGCGCCATGCGGGCAATCAGCGCCTGACGACGTTGTTGAAACGTATCCAAGGTAATCATGTTTGCACTCCCTGTTGAAGACGGGCCACAACGCACCCGCATTGACGCGCTTAATGTAGCGTAGGTTTCTGTACTTCTGGTGCCGTTGGCTGATGCGGACGCGTGAAGGTGTCGTGGCACAGCAGAGCGGCAACGCGCACGTACTCAATTACCTCTTCGAGTGACTGCTCCAGCTCTTCCTGATCTTCATCTTCGTCATAGCCAAGTTGTGCGATGGTGCGCAGATCGTCAATCGCTTCGCCAGTTTCGCCGGTCACTTTCTCCAGCTTCGGCTGCGTGACACCCAAACCGAGCAGGAAGTGGTTTACCCAACCGGCCAGCGCATCCGCGCGATCGAATACCGTGATGTCATCGTCTTCCGGCAACATCAGCTGAAACATAAAACCTTCGTCTTCCAGCGTGGTCGCCAGGCTTTCATGCAGCGCCTGCAGCGGCTGAGACAGGCTCTGCGAAAATGCCATGCCTTCGTTGGTGAGATCGTGAACCATGGTTTTCCAGCTGGTATCCTGATTGCCGCCGCACAGAATCCCGGAAAGGAGACCATGCATTTCGGCTGGCGTCATGCCCACGCCCTGCTGTGAAAGGGCCGCGGCCAGCGCGTTGTAACTCGGCGTTGCGTTCTGTAAAGACATAAGCTTTGGTCGTCGTTGGCAGAATAAGTTCGTGTTATGCTACCACCAGGTGCCTCTGGGTTTCCAGAAAAGGGGTTGTAACTTATAACTCGGGTATATATAGTTTCGCACCTCCCAACCCATTGACCGGTAAGGGAGATGCGATCGAAGTAATCAGTTAGGATGGTGGCATGTCTGCACAACCAGTAGATATTCAAATTTTTGGTCGTTCGTTAAGAGTGAATTGCCCGCCTGAACAGCAAGATGCGCTGAATCTGGCCGCAGAGGATCTCAATCAACGGTTGCAAGATTTAAAAGTTCGCACTAGAGTCACCAATACAGAGCAACTGGTGTTCATCGCCGCGTTAAACATCTGCCACGAGTTGGCACAAGAGAAAGGTAAGACGCGCGACTATGCAGCAAACATGGAACAACGTATCCGCATGCTGCAGCAGACCATTGAACAAGCGTTAGTAGAGCAAGGTCGCATAACTGACCGCCAGGGCCCTAATTTTGAATAAAGCTTCATGGTCACTCATGCTATAGTGACGGTGAAGTAAATTTTCTCTGAGATGTTTGCAAGCGGGCCAGTCCCCTGAGCCGATATTTCATACCAACAGAATGTGACGCTCCACAATTTGTGCGCATGCTCGGTCCGTCCGAGAAGCCTAATAGTTGTGACGGCATGTTCACCTTGAACCAAGGGTTCAAGGGTTACAGCCTGCGGCGGCATCTCGGAGATCTCCATTTAGTAGCAAGTCTGTTTCCCCGGTTCGCATGATATAATCGCTTTTAAGAAGCGATTATTCCGGGGATTTAGATATCATGCCAGCGCCCTCCCTTCTCGACCGTCAAGACATCCGTCAGCATGTGCGCCATTTGCGCCGTAATCTCACGTCTGAGCAACAGGAACAAGCCGCCGATCAGTTGGCTGAACACGCCATCAACATTGCACCGATCGCTAATGCCCAACGCATTGCGCTGTTTTTATCTGTCGATGGAGAGATCAACACCCGCCCGCTGATCGCCAAACTTTGGCAGCAAAAAAAGCAGGTTTACTTACCGTTGCTTCATCCCTTCTCGCCGGGCAATCTGCTGTTTATCCGTTACACGCCAGAAACGCCACTCGCGCCAAATAAACTTCGCATCCCGGAACCGCCGCTGGATATCACGCAACTGGCCACGCTGGATCAGCTGGATGTGATGCTGGTGCCGCTGGTGGCGTTTGACTATGCTGGCCAACGTTTGGGAATGGGTGGCGGATTCTACGATCGCACGCTGCAAAACTGGCAGCAGCATGGTTTTCTTCCGGTGGGCATCGCACATGATTGTCAGCGCGTAGAAGCATTGCCGGTTGCCGCCTGGGATGTGCCGCTCCCCGCGATACTGACGCCATCGAAACTGTGGCAGTGGGAAGCGTGAGCAGGAAAAACAAAGGGCGCCAATGGCGCCCTGTTTAATCAGTACAGCAGACGGGCGCGGATGGTGCCCGGAATCGCCTTCATCGCCTGCAGCGCTTTATCCGCTGCATCCTGCTCAGCATCAATATCGATCACCACGTAGCCCATAATTGGCGTGGTTTGCAGATACTGCGCGGCGATGTTGATGCCCTGCTCGGCAAAAATCTGGTTAATGGCGGTCAGCACACCCGGACGGTTTTCATGGATGTGTAGCAGGCGGCTAGCACTCGCTGCGTGCATCGGCAGCGAGACTTCCGGGAAGTTAACTGCAGACAGCGTAGAACCGTTGTCGGAGTATTTCGCCAGCTTGCCAGCCACTTCGATACCGATATTTTCCTGCGCTTCCTGGGTCGAACCACCAATGTGTGGCGTCAGGATCACGTTATCGAACTCGCATAACGGAGAGTTGAACGGATCGCTGTTGGTCGCAGGCTCAACCGGGAAGACGTCGATGGCGGCACCGGACAGATGTTTATTCGCCAGGGCATCACACAGCGCCGGAATATCGATCACGGTACCGCGCGCGGCGTTGATCAGCAGCGAGCCTGGCTTCATCAGCGCCAGCTCTTCCGCACCAATCATGTTCTGAGTGGATTGCGTTTCAGGAACGTGCAGGCTCACCACATCGCTCATATTGAGCAGATCGGAGAGATGACGCACCTGAGTCGCGTTACCCAACGGCAGCTTGCTTTCGATATCGTAAAAGAACACGTGCATACCGAGGCTTTCTGCCAGCACACCCAGCTGCATGCCGATGTGACCATAACCGATGATGCCCAGTTTCTTACCGCGTGCTTCAAACGAACCGTTGGCGACTTTATTCCAGATGCCACGGTGCGCTTTGGCGTTGGCTTCCGGAATGCCACGCAGCATCAGCAGCATTTCGCCAATCACCAGCTCTGCAACAGAACGGGTGTTGGAGAACGGCGCGTTGAACACCGGAACACCGCGTTTCGCCGCAGCAGCGAGATCAACCTGGTTAGTACCAATACAGAAGCAGCCGACTGCTACCAGCTTTTCCGCGGCAGCAAAGATCTCTTCAGTCAGTTGGGTACGGGAACGGATACCAATGAAGTGCGCATCGCGGATGGAGGATTTCAGCGACTCCGCATCCAGCGCCCCTTTGTGAAACTCGATGTTGGTATAGCCTGCTGCACGCAGGTTTTCCAGCGCACTCTGGTGAACGCCTTCCACCAGCAGGAACTTAATCTTGTCTTTTTCCAGTGATACCTTTGCCATTTCCCGACCCTATTCAGAATTCAATGAGGACTACCATAAGGTAGCCTTCTGTCAAAATATCAAAAATTTCGTGCGCAGCAATACAAACGATTGCCTGGGAGCCAGCACGCGCCCACGCGGAGACAGCACAATGCCGTACAAAATCGTGACATCCTTAATGGACGAAGTACGAACTTACTGCTGATGAATCTTTTGTGACATAAGTCACCAAATTTCAGCCTGGTAAGAAAAGATGTTTTGCGGATGGAAATAACCGGCGCATTACGCGCGCCGGACAGATCATTTTACGATGGTTTTCACGCCTTCTGCGGTACCAATCAGTGCGACATCCGCACCACGTCCCGCAAACAGGCCAACGGTCACTACGCCCGGCAGCGCATTGATGGTTTTTTCCAGCTCAATGGGATCGAGAATACGCAGATTATGCACGTCGAGAATAATGTTGCCGTTGTCGGTAATGACGTTCTGGCGATACTCCGGCAAGCCACCGAGTTTGACCAGTTCACGCGCCACATACGAACGCGCCATCGGAATCACTTCAACCGGCAGCGGGAAATGGCCCAGCACATCAACTTCTTTCGATGCATCGGCAATGCAGACAAATTTCTTCGCCACCGCCGCAACGATTTTCTCACGCGTCAGCGCTGCGCCACCGCCTTTGATCATCTGCATCTGCGGATTGATCTCATCGGCGCCATCAACGTACACCGACAGTTCATCAATTTCGTTGAGATCGAAGATGTGAATGCCCAGCGCTTTCAATTTCTCCGTTGAGGCTTCCGAGCTGGAAACCGCACCTTCAATCTGATTCTTCATGGTGCCGAGTGCATCAATAAAATGCGCTGCTGTCGATCCCGTGCCTACGCCGACAATGGTGCCGGGTTCTACGTACTGCAGGGCTGCCCAACCTACCGCTTTTTTCAGTTCATCCTGGGTCATGGTATGTTTAAAACCTGTGCGACATCGAAGTGCGCGTAGTATAAAACAAGGCGCTGTAAAAAAGCGCGACTGTTAGACAGCCGAATTAACGCTTTGGAAGCCAGCCCGCAAAAAATGCGCCGCAGCACAATTTGACAGTTTTATGGCATAGTAATGTCCACCCTGAACGAGAGAGAACAACAATGAAACGCCCGGATTATCGAACGCTTCAGGCGCTGGATGCTGTGATTCGCGAGCGCGGCTTTGAGCGTGCGGCACAAAAACTCTGCATTACCCAATCCGCGGTTTCGCAGCGTATTAAACAGCTGGAAAATTTATTTGGTCAGCCGCTTCTGGTGCGCACCGTGCCGCCGCGTCCGACCGAGCAGGGACAAAAGTTACTGGCGTTGTTGCATCAGGTTGAACTGCTGGAAGAGGAGTGGCTGGGTGATGATAACGGTGGAACCACGCCGCTGTTGCTGTCGCTGGCGGTCAACGCCGACAGCCTGGCCACCTGGCTGCTGCCCGCGCTGAAAGACGTGCTGGCCGATTCGCCAGTGCGCCTGAATTTGCAGGTAGAAGATGAAACCCGCACGCAGGAACGTCTACGTCGCGGTGAAGTGGTCGGCGCGGTGAGTATTCAGCCGCAGCCGCTGCCAAGCTGTCTGGTGGATCAACTGGGTGCGCTCGATTATCTCTTCTGCGCCTCACCTGATTTTGCTGCTCGCTATTTCCCGAACGGCGTAACACGCTCTGCGCTGCTGAAAGCGCCGGCGGTGGCATTTGATCATCTGGACGATATGCATCAGGCGTTTTTACAGCAGAACTTTGACCTGTCGCCGGGCAGCGTGCCTTGCCACATCGTTAACTCGTCAGAAGCCTTTGTGCAGCTGGCGCGTCAGGGTTCGGTGTGCTGTATGATTCCGCATCTGCAGATTGAGCGCGAGTTAGCGCAAGGTGAACTGGTGGATTTGACGCCAGGCCTGTATCAGCGTCGTATGCTGTACTGGCACCGGTTTGCGCCGGAAAGTCGTTTGATGCGCAGCGTGACCGACGCGCTGATTGCGCACGGACATCGCGTGCTGCGTCAGGATGTGTTGCCAGCGTAAAGATTCAGGTCGCCCTTCATGGCGACCTGATATCAAACCTTACGGCGTGTTTGGTTTGATTTCAAAGACGACATCCACCTGATCGTCAAAGTGAATGCTCTGCTGCTCGTAAGTTTGCTGCGCGGTGGTATCAGCTTGTACTGCGGCGGCCTTAAACATGCGCGCCATCGGCATCGGTTGATAGTTCGCCACGTGATAGCGGATGCTGTAAACCGAACCTAACTTAGCGTTAAACCCTTCTGCCAGCGCGTTAGCCTGCTGCGTAGCATTAGCGATGGCCACTTTACGCGCCTTCTCTTTGTAGCTGTCCGGATTCGCCACACCTAACTCGACCGAACGAATTTCATTCAGGCCAGATTTTAACGCACCATCCAACAGCTCGTTGAGTTTGTCCAGCTGGCGCAGCGTTACCTGTACCTGACGCTCGGCACGATAGCCTTTCAGTACCGACTTACCTTCTTTGGTGTAATCGTACTCTGGCTGCGTGCTGAGGTTTGCCGCATCAATATCTTTTTTCTCGATACCGTTCTTTTGCAGGAAATCGAAATATTGCGCCACGCGGTCATCAGCTTGTTTCTTCGCTTCTGCCGCGTCTTTCGACGAAACATTCACCACAATCGCGAGCGTCGCGAGATCTGGCGTGGCATCAACGCTTGCCTGTCCAGAAGTCACCACATGCGGTCCATTTGGCAATTCGCCTGCCTGAACTAAACCGGACAGTGCGCCCGTGCTCATTACGGCGGCCAGCGCCAGTGCTTTCAGTTTCACGAAAGTCCTCCTTGAGGGATTCAATTTGCAGGTCGCCATTATGGCTAAACCCAAAACACATTAACATGTGTGCTTATCTGATTAGTAAACGGCTCAAAAGTTCGAGCAATCTCCTTTTTAACGTAGCCGCGATCGCAAATTTAGCTGTACGGATTCGCCAATAAAACACTTGTTCGTTTCTATTAAAGAAACACCTCTGAGTTCGGGAGAGTTGCCAATGACAGAACAGCCGCTTAGCCAAACCGTTGCCAGCGCTCGCGCGGGACGCACGCGCTTTCTGATGCTCGGTCTGGTGTTTATTAACATCATTATCAACTATATGGATCGCACTAACCTGTCGGTTGCCGCTACGGCAATGGCTGGCGAATTGCGCTTCTCGCCCATGGAGATGGGATTGATCTTTTCCGCCTTTGGCTGGATCTACGCTGCGCTACAAATTCCCGGCGGCTTCCTCATCGATCGCCTTGGCGCGCGCGTGGTTTATGGCGTCGGTTTATTTGCCTGGTCGCTGATCACCGCGCTGCACGCGCTTGCCAACAGCTTTGGCGCGCTATTTGGTCTGCGGCTCGGCGTCGGTGCTTTTGAAGCGCCGGTGATGCCCTCCAACAACCGGGTGATCTCTAGCTGGTTCCCGGAGCAAGAGCGCGCCAGTGCCATCGGCATTTACTCCTCAGCGCAGTTTGTCGGCCTGGCGTGTATGACGCCGCTGCTGTTTCATCTGCAGGATGCTTTTGGCTGGCGCGGACTGTTTTTGATCACCGGACTTGCGGGGATGATTTGGGCGCTGGTGTGGTATTGGCTCTACCGCGAGCCGAATCAGCATCAAGGCGTGTCAAAAGCTGAGCTCAGCTATTTGCGTGACAACGGTGCGCTGCTGGAGAGTCGACAAAATTCGCAGCAGCCCATAGCGCGCTGGGGCGATTTGGCGCAGATGTTCCGCAGTCGTAAATTGGTCGGCATCTATATTGGCCAGTTCACCATTTCCGCCACCTTCTGGTTCTTCCTCACCTGGTTCCCGACGTATCTGGTGGAGTATCGTCACATGGGCTTCATCAAAAGCGGCTACGTTGCTTCGGTGCCCTACTTCGCCGCCTTCTGTGGCGTGCTGCTGGCCGGATTTGCCTCAGATCGCATGATACGTCGCGGTATCTCCGCTAGCGTGGCGCGCAAGCTACCGGTGATCCTTGGCCTGTTCCTGACGCTGTTTATCCTTGGCGCCAATTACACCAACGATTCCACGCTGATTATTCTGTTTATGTCGCTGGCGTTCTTCGGCAACGGCCTGGCGACCATTACCTGGGTGTTTGTCACGGCGTTGGCGCCGCGCCACTTGATTGGTCTGGCGGGCGGCGTATTTAACTTTACCGGTGCGCTGTCATCCATCGTGGTGCCGATTGCCATTGGTGCGTTAATCGACGGCGATAACTTCGCGCCAGCCCTGGCATTTATCGCCGTGCTGGCCGCGATTGGCATCTGCAGTTACCTGTTTATTGTCGGGAAAATCGATCATGTTAGCGCGGGGTGAACACGGTTTTCGCCAGCGATTGCAACTGTTGCAGGCGCTGCGCGAGGTGCGCCTCATCGTCCTGCCAGATTTTGGCGAACGCCAATGCCGCGCGATTGTGATCAATCGGCTGCGCCATACTGATTTCGCCATCATCGCGGTGCCAGATCAGGTAACCCTCAGCACGCTTACGCGCCAGCAGCGGCGCGATTTGCAGCCACTGTTCTTCGCTAAAACGCGGGCGCAGCGCCTCGTCACTTTCCGCCGCCAGCAACGACACGCCAATCACCGATTGCCACGCGGGCAGCATGCGGAAACCGGCCAGCGCCTGGCTGGCGTTGATGCGTTCACCGGGTTCCGAGTGCCAGATATAGATCACCTGATCCTCCCACAGCACGCCCAGCGCCACCACGATATCGCGCGGCGCGTGGCGTTCCAGCTGCGGCAACGCCTGCGCGAACAGCGAAGATCCGCGAATCGCCTGTGCCGCCAGCGCGTGAATACCGGGGCCAGGCAGATAGCGTCGATGCTCATCCTGCGTCGTCAGTCCAATCGACGCCATGGTCATCAGCAGTCGATTCACACGCGTGCTGTTCATCCCCATCTGGCGCGCCAGTTCACGGCAACCCACGGCCTTATCACTGGACACCAGATATTGCAGACAGCGAATACCGTCAATCAGGCTTTGGTTCGGTTGAGAAGACATAGATCACCTGCGGCGGGCAAACTCCAATCTTAGCCTTAGAGTCAGAGGAATGAAATGATGCAGACTTTCTCTACGCAAAATGAGCGCCACTTTCCGCAACAACGACTACAAGCGGAGTTACTGATCGTCGGCGGTGGACTGGCGGGCGTGTGTGCCGCGCTGGCCGCCGCACGCGATGGCCTTGATGTGGTGCTGATTCAGGATCGCCCGGTGCTGGGCGGCAACGCTTCCAGCGAAGTGCGCTTGTGGGCCAACGGTGCGACCTCACACATGGGCAATAACAATCGTTGGGCGCGCGAAGGCGGCATCATGGGCGAGATCATGGAGGAGAACCTGTGGCGCAATAAAGAGGGCAATCCGGTACTGTTCGATATGGTGCTGCTGGACATCGTACAGGCGCAGCCCGGCGTGACTTTGCTGCTCAATACGGTGGTGACCGATATCGAAAAATCTGGCCGCCGTTTGCTGTCAGTGCAGGCGTTCAATGCCATTAATCAAACGCGTTATCGGGTTTCGGCTACACAATTTATCGATGCCAGCGGCGATGGCGTATTGGGCTATCTGGCCGGTGCAGCGCATCGCGTGGGCGCGGAATCCGTGGAGGAGTTTGGCGAGAAGATGGCGCCGGGCGAGAATTTCGGCCACAAGCTCGGTCATTCCATTTACTTCTACACCAAGCGCACGGCACAACCGGTACGCTTCGTGGCGCCCTCTTTCGCACTAAAAGAGATCACCGCCATTCCGCGCTATAAACGGCTGAGTTCAGAGCTGAACGGCTGCGATTTATGGTGGCTGGAGTGGGGCGGACGGCTCGATACCGTGCATGAGAGCGAAACCATCAAGTGGGAACTGTGGAAAATTGTCTGGGGCGTGTGGGATTACATCAAAAACTCCGGCGAATTTTCCGATGCCGATAACCTCACCATCGAATGGGTGGGCCTGATTCCCGGCAAGCGCGAGAGCCGGCGTTTTCTCGGCGAGACGATGTTGTGCCAGCAGGACATCATCGAACAACGCGACCACTACGATGCGGTGGCGTATGGTGGCTGGTCGATTGATCTGCATCCGGCCGACGGCGTCTACAGCGAACACGATGGATGTCGTCAGTTCCACAGCAAAGGGACTTACACCATTCCCTTCCGCGCGCTCTACAGCCAGTCGCTGGACAATCTGCTGCTCACCGGCCGACTGATCTCCGCTACGCACGTCGCCTTTGGCAGCGCACGCGTCATGTGCACCTGCGGCGTGCTGGGCGAAGTGGTGGGCCGCGCGGCGGCGCTGTGCCAGCAACAGCAGATCACGCCCGCCGAACTGGCGCAGCCAGAGCGCGTTGGGCAGCTGCAGCAGCATCTGCTGCGTCAGGGTGCGTTTATCCCGCGACATCCGTTGGCCAACCCAGCGCGCGAGGCGTATGTCACGGTGAGCAGCACCTTAGAGTTGCGCGCCCTGCCCGCCGATGCCGGTTGGCAGCCGCTGCAATCTCGCTGTGCGTTGCTGCTGCCGCTCAAAGCGGGCGAAGGCTTGCCAGCAATCAGCGTGCAGCTGCGCGCCGCCAACGCGCAGAAATTAGAGGTATCGCTGCTCACCAGCGCTAATCCGGCCAATACCTGCGGCGACAGCCATTTGAGCACGCAAAGCATCACGGTTACTGAGCAAGGCACTTATCGACTGAGCTTTGATTATCGCGCCGAATGCGATCGCTATGTATTTATCGCCTTTGAGGAGAACGCTGCGATTGAGGTTGCATTAACCAGCCAGCGTTTGCCGGGCGTGATGATGGTGTTCAACAGTCTCAATCCGCGCGTGGCGAAACGCACACGCCAGATTAACGATGGCGATTACGGCGTTGATGAGTTTGATTTCTGGCTGCCGCGCCGGGCTCCACAGCAAATCCTGCTGGCCTTTGCGCTGGAAACGCCGCTGCAGCTGTGGCACGGCGACTATCTGCTCAACGGCAAGCTGCGCCCGGAACAGCACACTAACTGCTGGGTGCCGGCGCAGGATGACACGCATCCCAACGTCAGCTGGCATTGGAATGAACCGCAGCAGGCGAAACACATTACCTTGCTGTTTGACAACGACTTCGACCATGCGATGGAAACGGTGCAAATGGGCCACGCACAGGCTGTGACGCCGCACTGCACCACACATTATCGCGTATGGCTGGATGAGATGCTTTTGGCAGACGTGACGGAAAATCATCACTCGCTGTGTCATCACGCGGTGCCAGAAGGCGTGATTTTTAGCCAGATTCGACTGGAGTTGCTCGCCAGTGCGGGCGCGCTGCCCGCACTGTACGGATTACATCTGCATTAGAGTGCAGCAATGCCCTGACGCGCCAGCTGAATCGCGATAAACCACATCACGCCGCCGACCAGCAAATTGATAATGCGCTGCGCCCGCACGGTGCGCAGCCGCGGCGACAGCCACGCGGCCAGTAATGCCAGGCCGAAAAACCAGATAATTGAGGCACTCACGGTACCAAATGCAAACCAACGACGCGCGTCTTCAGACGGAAGCTGGCTACCGAGGCTGCCGAGCACCACAAAGGTATCGAGATAGACGTGCGGATTGAGCCAGGTCACCGCCAGAATGGTGGCGATGATGCGCCAGCGCCCTTGCTTTATCTCCGCATCAGATGCCAGCGACACATCACCTTGCCATGCAGCGCGCAGCGCGCCCCAACCGTACCACAGCAAAAACGCCACGCCCGCCCAAGTGATCAGCATCAGTAAGAGAGGCGATTGATTCAGCAACGCGCTGCCGCCAAAAATCCCACCACAAATCAGCGCAATATCGCTAAGGGTACATAGCGATGCGGTCATCAGATGGTAATGGCGCTTAATGCCCTGATTCATCACAAAAGCATTTTGCGGCCCTAACGGCAAAATCAGCGCAGCACCAAGGGCAAGCCCTTGTAAATAAACAGATAACACGGAAATAACCTTAATAACTGGGGAGATGCGATGCAGTATAGTGACGCGAAGATATTAGAGGAAATTGAAATATTTAATAGGCTATTAGAATGAGTAATAAAAAAGGCACCCGCAGGTGCCCTTCTCTGTTATTCGCTGCGTGCAGGCTGTTGTTGCTCGCTCTTCACCTGATGCAGATGCACATCCATCTGCGGGTAAGGAATGCCGATGCCGTTCGCGTCCAGCGTACGTTTGAAGTTCTTCATCAGATCCCAATAGACGTTTTGCAGATCGCTGCTTTTACTCCAGCAACGCACCACAAAGTTGAGCGATGAAGCCGCCAGTTCATTTAGGCCGATCTGTACGCCGAGGTCTTGCAGTACGCGCTCGTCCGCATCAACCACTTCACGCAACAGGCTAATAACCTGATCGACATCCGCATCGTAAGCCACACCAATAATGAACTCGTTGCGACGGATCGGTTCACGTGAATAGTTAACGATATTGCCGGCGATAATTTTACCGTTAGGCACCACCACGATTTTGCCATCAGCGCTTTTCAGCGTAGTGGAGAAAATCTGCACGTTCTGTACGGTACCCATCACGCCGCCGAGATCGACAAACTCACCGGTTTTGAACGGGCGGAAGGTCACCAACAGCACGCCAGCAGCCAGGTTGGACAGCGAACCTTGCAGCGCCAAACCCACAGCCAAGCCAGCAGCACCCAGCACGGCAATCACAGAGGCGGTTTGTACGCCAACGCGTCCCAGTGCAGCAATGACGGTAAAAGCGATAATTCCGTAGCGCACCATTGCAGAAAGGAAATCTGCCACAGTGGCATCAATATGACGCGCCAGCAGAACGCGGTTAATCGCATTGGAGACGATGCGCGCAATGAACATACCAATGATGATGGTAATAATCGCCGCCACAATATTGACCGCATAGCTCAGGATCAACGCCTGATTACGTATCAGCCATCCACCAGCACTATTAATGCCATCAACGACATGTAAATCTTCCATTTGTTAGCCCTGTTGTTGAGTTTCCCGCGGGAAATTGCCAAAAACTGCCAGATTGACTCCGACACTCCGAATACAAGGGTAAACAAAAATAAGGCGAAGCGCCAAAAATGGCCTGAATTCGTGGGATTTTCTGAATGAGACGCATAAAAAAAGGCCCTTGCGGGCCTTTTTTGTACTGTACGGAAAAATTACAGTACGTCGACAGCGTTAAGCTCTTTGAAAGCCTGCTCCAGGCGAGTCACCATGGAAGCCTGCGCTGAGCGCAGCCATACGCGTGGATCATAGTATTTCTTGTTCGGGCTATCCACGCCTTTAGGGTTGCCCAATTGGCCTTGCAGATATGCTTCGTTTTCTTTGTAGAACTTCAGAATACCGTCCCATGTTGCCCACTGGGTATCGGTATCGATGTTCATTTTAATTACGCCGTAACCAATTGATTCTTTGATTTCTTCTGGAGATGAACCTGAACCGCCGTGGAACACGAAATCGAGCGCGTTATGCGGCAAGTTGTGTTTTTTAGTCACGTATTCCTGAGAATCACGCAGGATGGTCGGCGTCAGTTTCACGTTGCCTGGCTTGTACACGCCGTGCACGTTGCCGAATGAAGCAGCGATGGTGAAACGTGGGCTGATTTTGCTCAGCTCGGTGTAAGCGTAATCAACGTCTTCTGGCTGAGTGTACAGCGCAGAAGCGTCCATGTGGCTGTTGTCCACGCCGTCTTCTTCGCCACCGGTACAACCCAGTTCGATTTCCAGGGTCATATCCAGTTTGGCCATGCGCGCCAGATACTTAGAAGAGATTTCGATGTTCTCTTCCAGAGACTCTTCAGACAGGTCGATCATGTGAGAAGAGAACAGTGGCTTACCGGTTTTCTTGAAGTGCTCTTCACCCGCGTCCAGCAGACCGTCGATCCACGGCAGCAGTTTCTTGGCGCAGTGGTCGGTATGCAGGATTACTGGCACACCGTACTGTTCAGCCATCAGATGCACATGGTATGCACCCGCGATAGCGCCGAAGATAGCCGCGCCCTGCGGCTTGTCGGTTTTGAAACCTTTACCGGCGATGAAGGCAGCACCACCATTGGAGAACTGAACGATGACCGGCGCTTTCACTTTGGCCGCAGCTTCCAATACCGCGTTAATAGAATCCGTGCCGACGCAGTTAACTGCTGGCAGAGCGAATTTGTTCTCTTTCGCTACCTGGAAAATTTTCTGAACGTCGTCACCAGTGACAACGCCGGGTTTTACGAAATCAAAAATTTTAGACATGTTTGTGTCCCGTTTCGTTACCGTTCATCCCCGAAGGGATTGCGATTTGTTTGCCCCATAAAGGGCTAGCCTTTAGGCGACGCCCAAGCGTCGCCCCCAAAGAGTTACTGCTTCGCGCGCTCTTCCAGCATAGCAACTGCTGGCAGTTTTTTACCTTCCACGAACTCGAGGAATGCGCCGCCGCCGGTAGAGATGTAAGAGATCTTATCTTCGATACCGAACAGATCGATTGCAGCCAGCGTATCGCCGCCGCCTGCCACTGAGAATGCATCGCTATCGGCGATTGCATTTGCCACGATTTCGGTACCTTTACGGAAGTTCGGGAACTCGAACACGCCAACCGGACCGTTCCACAAAATGGTTTTCGCGCCTTTCAGAATCGCGGCCATCGCCTGTGCGGTTTCGTCGCCGAAGTCCATAATCTCTTCGTTATCCGCCACTTCGGAAACCTTTTTCACGGTTGCCGGGGCAGTTTCAGAGAATTCCGTGCCTACGCGAGAATCAGTAGGAACCGGGATACCAAACTGATCACGCAGACCTTTTGCTGCTTCGACGAAGTCTGGCTCGTACAGTGATTTACCGACGTTGTTATCGATAGCAACGAAGGTATTCGCGATACCGCCGCCGACAATCACGGTGTCAGCAATCTTCACCAGCGACTGCAGCACATCAAATTTGGTCGACACTTTAGAACCGCCAACCACAGCAACCAGCGGACGCTCAGGGTTGCTCATCACTTTGCCCAGCGCTTCCAGCTCAGCTGACAACAGCGGACCGGCACACGCGATTGGGGCGAATTTGCCCACGCCGTGGGTAGAAGCCTGTGCGCGGTGCGCAGTACCGAACGCATCCATCACGAACACGTCGCACAGCGCGGCATATTTCTTCGACAGGCCTTCTTCGTCTTTTTTCTCGCCTTTGTTAAAGCGTACGTTTTCCAGCACAACCAATTCGCCCGCGCCGACTTCAACGCCGTCGAGGTAATCTTTTGCCAGGGTGACGTTGGTGCCGTTCAGTTTGTCTTTCAGGTAGTTTACAACCGGCAGCAGGGAGAACTCTTCGTTGTATTCACCTTCGGTCGGACGCCCCAGGTGAGAGGTAACCATCACTTTCGCGCCCTGTTTCAACGCCGCTTCGATGGTAGGCAGAGAAGCACGAATACGTGCATCTGACGTCACTTTCCCTTCTTTCACTGGCACGTTGAGATCGGCACGGATCAGAACGCGTTTACCAGCAAGATCCAGATCGGTCATCTTAATTACAGACATGGTGAACCCTCTCGTTGATTCTCATAAGTTTTGCCAGACGCAGTCCGCGTCTTACCTGAAACCGCTTGCGGCCATTGCTAACGTGGTGTCGATCATGCGGTTAGCAAAGCCCCATTCGTTGTCACACCAAACCAGCGTTTTGATAAGGTGATGACCACTGACCCGCGTTTGCGTGCCATCGACTATGGCACTGTGCGGATCATGGTTAAAATCTACTGAGACTAACGGTAATTCCGTATAGTCAACTATACCACGAAACGCCCCTTCTGACGCGTTTTGCAGCAACGCGTTGACCTCACACGCCTTCACCGCTTCGCGCACCGACACGCTCAGATCAATGGCTGTCACGTTGATGGTGGGCACGCGCACGGCAATCGCCTCAAAGCGATCGTTAAATTTCGGAAAAATACGGGTAATGCCAGCAGCGAGACGCGTATCTACCGGAATGATCGATTGGCTGGCGGCGCGGGTACGACGCAGATCGCTGTGATAGGCGTCGATCACCTGCTGATCGTGCATCGCCGAGTGAATGGTGGTCACGGTGCCCGACTCAATGCCAAAGGCGTCATCCAGCAACTTGATCACCGGAATAATGCAGTTGGTGGTGCAGGATGCGTTGGAGACAATGCGGTCAGTTTGTTTAAGAGCTTGTTCGTTAACACCGAACACGACTGTGGCATCGAGATCGTTGCCACCCGGATGCGAAAACAACACTTTTTTCGCGCCCGCCGCCAAATGGGCTTCGCCATCAGCGCGGCTACCGTACACCCCGGTGCAATCCAGCACGATATCCACATTCAGTTCGCGCCACGGCAGCGCATCAATTTCGGCCTGGTGCAGGATGCGAATGGTGTCGTCACCGACAAACAGCTGATCGCGCTCCTGGCGCACGTCCAAAGCAAAGCGACCGTGGCTGGTATCGTACTTCAGCAGATGCGCCATACCGACGGCGTCTGCCAACTCATTAATGGCGACCACGGTGATCTCAGCCCGGCGACCGGTTTCATACAGGGCACGCAACACATTACGCCCGATACGACCAAAACCATTTATTGCTACGCGAACGGTCATCTCTACCTTCAACCACACCCGAAAAAACGTGCCGATTAGCCTGAGCGTTTCACACCGGTTTGTACAGGGAATTATTGCTTACCCACATGAGTGAGATGCACGATTTCGCTCACAACTGAAACGGTTCAGCTAGAGTAATGCAAGAGAGGAATAACGGGAATGATTGCGATCAAGTGAGTGGCTGAATATTGGATCTCCGTCACAAATTTTCCACTGACGGATTATTACTGCAGGAATAATTGAACCGTTTCAGGTTAGATACGCCTGCATTGCAGGTGCGCGCGATGAATCGCGCCGCTACAGGCTGTGCTTAACCGGTAGCGGCGCAATTTACTGCGCAAAGTTACAGAATAGATTTCGCCGTTTTCACCACGTTCTCAACCGTAAAACCAAACTCTTTGAACAGCTGATCCGCTGGCGCTGACTCACCGAAGGTGGTCATACCGACGATCGCGCCGTTCAGGCCGGTGTATTTGAACCAGTAATCCGCGATACCCGCTTCAATCGCCACGCGTGCGGCAACCGCTTTTGGCAGCACGGATTCACGGTACGCCGCGTCCTGCTTGTCGAAGGCGTCGGTGGATGGCATAGACACCACGCGCACCTTGCGGCCTTCCGCCGTCAGCTGATCAAACGCAGCCACCGCCAGTTCCACTTCAGAACCGGTGGCGATCAGGATCAGCTCAGGCGTGCCTTCGCTGTCCTTCAGCACGTAACCGCCGCGCGCCACGTTAGCCAGCTGCTCAGCGCTACGATCCTGCTGCGCCAGGTTCTGACGCGAGAAGATCAGCGCCGACGGGCCGTCCACGCGTTCAATCGCGTACTTCCACGCCACCGCTGACTCAACCTGGTCGCACGGGCGCCACAGGCTCATGTTTGGCGTCACGCGCAGGCTGGCCATCTGCTCAACCGGCTGGTGCGTCGGGCCATCTTCGCCCAGACCAATTGAGTCGTGGGTGTAGACCATGATCTGACGGATCTTCATCAGCGCGGCCATACGTGCGGCGTTGCGCGCGTACTCGACGAACATCAGGAAGGTGGCGGTGTACGGCAGGAAGCCGCCGTGCAGCGCGATACCGTTGGCGATGGCGGTCATACCGAACTCGCGCACGCCGTAATGGATGTAGTTGCCCGCCGCGTCTTCGTTGATCGGCTTCGAGCCGGACCACATGGTGAGGTTGCTTGGCGCGAGGTCAGCGGAGCCGCCCAGATATTCCGGCAGGATTTTGCCGAAGGCTTCGATGGCGTTCTGCGAGGCTTTACGGCTGGCAATTTTCGCCGGACTGGCCTGCAGCTGCTCGATGAACTTCTGCGACTCGCTGGCCCAGTTCGCCGGCAGCTCATTGTTCACGCGACGTTTGAACTCGGCAGCCAGCTCCGGATGCGCGGCGGCGTAGGCGGCAAACTTCTGGTCCCACGCGGACTCCTTCGCCTGGCCGGCTTCTTTGGCATCCCACTGCGCGTAGATGTCTGAAGGGATTTCAAACGGACCGTGGTTCCAGCCGAGCTGCTTGCGGGTCAGCGCGATTTCATCGGCACCCAGCGGCGCGCCGTGCGAGTCGTGCGTACCGGCTTTATTCGGCGAACCGAAGCCAATCACGGTTTTGCACATCAGCAGCGAAGGCTTGTCGGAAACCGCTTTGGCCTCTTCCACCGCTTTTTTAATCGCGTCCGCATTGTGACCGTCCACGCCGCGCACTACGTGCCAGCCGTAGGCTTCGAAGCGTTTGGCGGTGTCGTCGGTGAACCAGCCGTCAACGTGACCGTCGATGGAGATGCCGTTGTCATCGTAGAAGGCAACCAGTTTGCCCAGCTTCAGGGTACCGGCGATGGAGCAGACTTCGTGTGAGATGCCTTCCATCATGCAGCCGTCGCCCATAAACACGTAGGTGTTATGGTCTACGATGTCATGACCCGGACGGTTGAACTGCGCTGCCAGCGTGCGCTCGGCAATGGCAAAACCCACTGCGTTAGCGATGCCCTGACCCAGCGGGCCGGTGGTGGTTTCAACGCCTGCGGTGTAGCCGTATTCCGGGTGGCCTGGAGTTTTAGAGTGCAGCTGACGGAAGTTCTGCAGCTCGCTCATTGGCAGATCGTAGCCAGTGAGGTGCAGCAGGCTGTAAATCAGCATTGAGCCGTGACCGTTCGACAGCACAAAGCGGTCGCGGTCTGCCCACAGCGGGTTAGTAGGGTTATGGTTCAGGAAGTCACGCCACAGCACTTCGGCAATGTCCGCCATGCCCATTGGGGCACCCGGATGTCCCGAATTGGCTTTCTGTACTGCATCCATACTTAACGCGCGAATGGCGTTGGCAAGCTCTTTACGAGAGGGCATCTTCTACTCCAGGTCGGATTAATGCTCCGCCACGCTTAACTTATTGTAATTAATCAGTTATAAGGCGAAGCGAGAAAAAAGTCGCACATCAATGTACATGAAAATCAGGACAAAAGTACATGCATCTGGGTGCTAAATCACGGGTAACCGTTTGCATTTCCGGGCTTGTCTGCTAGTCATTGAACAACATGCGAGCTATAACCAAAGCGTTTAAACACCTGGGCCAGTTTCAGGTGTTTGTTTTCTTTACCTTGTTACCCAAAGGATGCCGATATGAAAATGAGAGCCACGATTGTTGCTCTGGGAATGGCTTCGCTGCTGAGCGGCTGCGAAGGGTTTGATAACAACGCGCTGCTACAATCGGGTGCGCAGGCTTATCAGGCCTATGCGCTGAACGATACGCAGGTGAAAGAGTTGAGCGATCAATCCTGTGCGCAGATGGATAAAGACAATCAGGTTGCGCCCGCTAACAGTGAATACCAGCAGCGCCTGAACAAAATCGCTGCGGCGCTAGGCGACAACATCAACGGCGTGCCTGCCAACTACAAGGTTTATCAGACCAAAGACGTTAACGCCTGGGCGATGGCGAACGGTTGTATCCGCGTCTATAGCGGGTTGATGGATATGATGACCGATAACGAAGTCGAAGGTGTGCTGGGCCATGAAATGGGCCACGTCGCGCTGGGCCATACGCGCAAAGCGATGCAGGTGGCGCTGACGACCACCGCAACGCGCACCGCTGCGGCTTCCGTCGGCGGCGTAATTGGCTCGCTGTCACAATCACAATTGGGTGAAATGGGCGAAAAGCTGGTGAATGCGCAATTCTCGCAAACTCAGGAAACACAAGCCGATGACTACTCGTTCGACCTGCTGAAAAAGCGCGGCATCGATCCGATGGGATTAGCGACCAGCTTTGAGAAGCTAGCGAAACTGGAGCAAGGAAGACAGAGTTCGATGTTTGACTCGCATCCGGATTCGGAAGCCCGCGCCCAGCATATTCGTGAGCGTATTGCGGCTGGGAAATAGATCGTGCTTGCTGTCCCCCTCCTCGGTCCTTCCCCATGAATGGGGGAGGAAGATGCTGCCACATGTCAGTGAGGAAGCTGCATTTAGCTGCGTCTCCTTCCCCCATTCATGGGGGAAGGCCGGGATGGGGGACAGTAAGCAAAGATCAAAGCAAACAATCTTCAACGCTTAAACAATCCATCCACCATCGCACCCAAATCCTGAGTATTCGACGTCTTAATGTGGCCCTGCGGCGACAGCTTATCAATCACCTGCGGCAATAAGGCAGCCAGCGTACCGGACGCACCCTGTACATCGGTGCCGAGCTTATCCGCCAGCGACTGCAGCTGATCATTGCCAAGCGCATTTTGAATCTCGCCGCCATCAATCGACATGTTACTGCCGCTGCCAAGCCAGCTATTCAGCACCTGCCCGAGTCCGCCCTGTTGAAACTTCTGCAGCAGCACTTCAACGCCGCCCTGTTCCTGCACCCAGTTCCAGATAGCCATCAGCTGTTGCATCTGGTTGCCCTGCCCGCTTCCGTTGCTGTTTCCTAGCGATCCTACTAAATCGTCCAGTAAACCCATAGTCGCCTCCGCAGATTAATTAACCGTCAATAAGTGTAGCCGCAGGAGAAAGGATTAACCTTTATTTGCCGCCTGCACGTGCAGCATGTCCAGCGCCAGTGTGGCTGCGGCCAGCGAGGTCAGATCGGCGTGATCGTAGCCCGGCGCCACTTCCACCAGATCCATACCGACGATATTCATGCCCTGCAAACCGCGAATCAGCTTGGTGGCTTTATCGCTGCTCAAGCCGCCAATCACTGGCGTGCCGGTGCCCGGTGCGTGGGCGGGATCCAGACAATCGATATCAAAGGTCAGATACACCGGCAGATCGCCAACGGTACGCTTCACTTCCGCCAGAATGTCATCAACGCTGCGATCGTTGACCTGCGCGGCATCCAGCACGTTGAAGCCCAAGCTCTTATCGAACTCGGTACGAATACCGATCTGCACAGAGTGCTGCGGATCGATCAAACCCTCTTTTGGCGCGGTGAAGAACATGGTGCCGTGATCGAAAGTAGGACCATTGGAATAGGTATCGGTGTGCGCATCGAAATGCACCAGCGCCATTTTGCCGAAGTGCTTAGCGTGTGCACGCAGCAGCGGCAGCGTGACGTAGTGGTCACCACCAAAGGTCAGCATGCGCTTACCGTTCGCCAGTAGTTTCTCGGCGTGTGCCTGTAGTTTGTCAGAGAGATCCTGTGAATCGCCAAAGGCATAAACCAGATCGCCGCAATCCACCACGTTCAAACGCTGGCGCAGATCGAAATCCCACGGCCAGCGACAGCCTTCCCATGCCAGGTTGGTGGAAATCTGGCGGATTGCCCCCGGACCTAAACGGCTGCCTGGACGACCTGAGGTCGCGGCATCGAAAGGAACACCGGTGATCACCCACTCAGCGTCACTGTCGTAAGGCTGGAAGTTGAGGGGGAAGCGCATGAAACCAAAAGCGTTAGAAACCAATGAGTTATCATAGTGATTGCCCAAGGTGTTATGCATAACTGGTCCTCTTAAGATCCGTAAGTCGATAGGTCTGTTTAGGTATAGATGAAAAAAATCCCCTCAACGTAAATACTACGAGGAAGGGATAGATGGGCGTGATTATTACGAAGATTGAAGTTGGGTGCAATCAATGCTTTGACGTGGTAAGCCTCCAGAAAAATCAAGGTCAATCATTTCGGCTGGAGAGAGCTTGAAACCACAAACGATAATAATTTAATCAAGAATGTTTTGAGCAAAGTGAATAAGGAAAATTGAGCCTTTTCTCAATTATCTTCATAGGAAGGCAGGCAATAATTTCATCGATTGAAAAGTAGCAAATACGATACAAATCAAATAACAACCCATTTAATCAGCTAACTGTAGATGGCAAATCAACGCGACCATTCGAGTCTGCTTATTATCTATTATCTTATCTTCAGCGCATTGGTAACTGTTAAGCCAAGGGCGGTAGCATATCTATTAATCAAGAATACTGTGAGTTTTAAATGGCAAGAAGTGGATTAAATGTACAAAGCGCCACGATTAACGCATTGTTTTTTAGAGAGATAAGAACCAGATTCGGTAAGTTCCGTTTGGGGTATCTCTGGGCGATACTAGAACCATCAGCCCATTTATTAATATTGATGGCCATTTTTGGCTTCATCATGCATAGGACAATGCCAGACATTTCCTTCCCTGTATTCTTACTTAATGGGATCATTCCCTATTTCATTTTTTCTAATATCTCTACTCGATCACTTGGAGCAATTGACGCGAACCAAGGCTTATTTAATTATCGACCGGTTAAACCCATCGATACTGTTTTAGCAAGGGCGATGTTAGAGACGATTATCTACGTAACTGTCTATATATTTCTGATGTTGATTGTTTGGGCTGCCGGGGAGTATTTTTCTGTAGAAAATCTACTGCAAATAGTGGGTGCATGGAGTCTTTTGATTATTTTCTCATGTGGCGCTGGACTCATTTTTATGGTGATAGGTAAAACCTACACAGAAACGCAGAAACTTTTGCCAATTCTCCTTAAACCGCTCTATTTCATCTCGGGAATAATGTTTCCACTGCACGCAGTGCCGAAAGATTACTGGCCATTTCTACTCTGGAATCCCCTCCTGCATGTGGTGGAACTCAGCCGAGCAGCCGTGATGCCGGGCTATAGTAGCGAAGGCGTCAGCCTCATTTATCTCGCCATTCTCACACTAACGACATTATTTTTGGGGCTTGCCATCTATCGCACCCGTGAAGAGGCAATGCTGACATCATGATTAAGATTGAAAATCTCACAAAGTCGTACCGCACCTCATCAGGCCGGCACTTCGTGTTTAAAGATTTGAACCTCACCCTTCCAAGTGGAAAAAGTGTGGCGTTGGTTGGCCGAAATGGCGCAGGTAAATCAACATTACTGCGCATGATTGGTGGTATTGACCGGCCTGATAGCGGCGCAATCACTACCAATAAAACGATTTCCTGGCCGGTTGGCCTTACTGGCGGTTTTCAGGGCAGTCTTAGCGGTAGGGAAAACGTTAAATTCGTCGCGCGTTTATATGCCAAACATAGTGAGATGAAAGAGAAAATAGATTTTGTTGAGTCATTTGCTGAATTGGGTAAATACTTCAATATGCCGATCAAAACTTATTCATCCGGAATGAAATCAAGATTAAGTTTTGGTTTAAGCATGGCTTTTGATTTTGATTATTATCTTGTGGATGAGGTCACCGCGGTAGGTGATGCGCGCTTTAAAGAAAAATGCTCAAGGATGTTCCAGGAACGACATAAAAGTGCGAGTTTTTTGATGGTGTCGCATAGCTTAAGTACGCTCAAAGAGTATTGTGACGCAGCTATTTTCATTGGTAGGGATAATTATGTCAATTATTATGACTCGGTAAATGATGCTATTGAAGCTTACTTAAGAAGTGAAAATAACAAAAATACTATTCCAATATAAATAACACCGCTGATCATTTTACAACAATCTATTTTAGGTAAGAGAAATGAAGGGAATCGAACATCAAGATTTGTTGATACTCATTGGAGAAAAAGGAGGGTTGCAGGCCCGTGATAATGGCTTTTGTTATTTTCAGCATAGAATGAAGTCAGGATTTAAAAACACTTTTTTCATATATAGCAAACAGAATGTCGACATAGAAAAACTTTTACCTTTTAATAAAAACATCATACTTAAGGATAGCAAAAAGCATCATAAGATATTTTATGATGCAGATTACCTCCTGCTTAATGACGGATATCTTGATACTTTCCCCTCTTTTAATAAAAAACCATTAGAAAAGGGCTGGGCTCCCATCGTATACCTTCAACACGGAATCATCTCTTACAAGAGAATATTCATATTTAAAGGTCACTACAACGGTAGAATAAGATATTTTAGCACTTCGTTGAAGTCAGAGAAAAATATCGTTATCAATACACTACAAACACAAAAAGATATTAACCAAACAAAAAGATTAGCCATCAAATACAAAATACCACACTACGATGACTTTTTTTCCAGGAATAACCTGGAAGATTTCTATATCTTGCTACTCCAGCGATATTACGTTAACAAAAATTCTGTTGAGGTAGATGATTTACAGGCGCTAAAGAAACTCATACTGAATATTGGTTTCCTCGACAAAAGAGTGATCAATAGTGGCTTGTCGCGACATGAGCTACTACCAATGAAGAAGAAAAATGAAAAAAACATATTATTCTTTTTTACCTGGCGTGAAGAGTGGACAAAACCTGGCGATGACAATCCATTTTTAGACATAGTTCAGCAGATTAAAAACAGCCAAGGAATCATTGATTATGCAAATAAAAGAAATTTAAACATCGCATTTTATTTGCATGAAAAGATACTCCATCTTAAACCAATGATAGAAAAACTCTATGATGGAGCTATTTCATTTGTCGGGCATGATGACTTTTCAGTAGTATTAAAAGATACGGCTGTATGCATAACAGATTACTCATCAATTGCCTTTGAATTTAACCTGATAAAAACACCGGTTATTTTTCTACAATTTGACTATGATAATTACAAGTTTGAACGAGGTCATTTTTTAAAATCCCCCTATGAATTCAACGGTTCAGTCGTGCGTACTATTGATGAACTTGAAGACCTATTTTCAGACAAAAGCATTGATTTCAAGATCAAACATCGAGCCAGAAAGGATTTCCTTAAAGTCATCCGTGATTATGAAAATTTTAATAAAACCAATAAATTTCTGGATAACGTGATTGCCGATAAACAACAGCACATTGTTTACTGCTGTTATAATATCTATGGCGTTGGTGGAACAGTACAAACAGTTATAAACCAGGCAAATTATCTGGTCTCTGTTGGCTATCAGGTATCCATTATCTCAATGCGGCGCACCAGTGATACACCTAAGCTACAACTTGATCCCAGTGTACGTATTGAATATCTCAATGATGCACGCAGCAATGGCAAGTTCCGCACAAAGCTGGATAATCACCTCGCTCAATATTCTTCAAAGATTTTCAAAAAATCAGAAGATCTTTATAATGGCTTATCTTTGTTGACAGACTTTAAACTGGTAAGCATTATAAAAACCATTAAGAACGCAACAATTATAGGTACATTCCCAGGCCTATGTGTGAATATCATCAAGCATGCCCATAAGTCGAATAAAGTCATTGTTCAAGAACATCGTGAATTTAGCTCACACTCTAAAGAAATACAGATAACTTTGTTAAGAAACTATCCTAAAGCTTATAAGGTACTTACTCTCACCTCTTTTCAAAAAGAAGAGTACAATGCTCAAGGAATTAGTAAGGTTACTCCCATTCCAAATGGACTCGAAGATAAGTTTCCACTAATTTCACAATCGGGTAGGGATATCCAGAAGAAAAGAATTGTTTCTTTTGGTCGTTTGGTTGAGCTAAAACAATTCAATTTATTAATAGAATCTTTTGCAAAAATAGCAAAAAAATTCCCAGATTGGATTTTAGACATTTTTGGTGACGGTGATGAAAAAGAAAACCTTATCAATCAGATTTCAACGCTAGGTTTAACATCGCAAGTTACCATTCATCCACCGACATCATTAGTTTATGAAGAGATCTATAATAGTGCATTCTGCGCACTCACATCTGCTAAAGAAGCTTTTGGGATGGTCTATATTGAAAGCTTTAGCATGAGCAAACCTGTGGTTAGTTATGATATAGGCTATGGTCCTAAAGATTTCCTGGTGAATGAATATAACGCTTTAGTTTCTCCCTGTTTTGATACTCAACACTTTGCCATGAACATGGAAAGACTTATGGCTGATGAGAACTTCCTAATTCAACTTGGAGAGAACAGTCGAAAAACCTATCTTGAGAAATACGAAATATCTAAAGTTATGGATAAGCTATTAAAGGAGTGTGAATGATGACTAAAGCTTCAAAATTATTAAATACCCCCGGTCTTTTCGTTAAGGATGCTTTTAAGAATATTCTGGGTGGAAGATCAAAAGAAATAATTAATGCAGCAAACACAACACCAACGGTTGAAAAAATCACTGAGCCTCCATTACTAAAATATGATAATGAAAAATTAAACATTCATTTAATAGTCATCGACACGATAAGTGATAAAATAAAATTCAAAGAAAGCTTAATAAGGTATCAGTATCGCAGTATTATTAAGTACACTAATTTTAAAAGTCTCTCATACATTAGCCAAAGTATAATAAGCAACAACAGTGACATAAGTGTTTTTAAAAACTACAGTGACGCCTTCAAAAACAAGATAAGAAATATCAGTCCAAAACGAGAGTTATTTATATTTATAGATTTGAACTTTCTATTCCTTAAGAAGGTTACGAATAAAGATTTTATATCTCCAACGGGTATTCCTTATACTTTCATTAAGAATAAAAAAAGAAACATCGACCGAGTAAAAAACACCTTTACAGAACACTTCTGTGAATTTGATTATAATTTTTCACCCGCTGAAAAATTCTGTTGCGTTGATAATATGCAACTTTGTCATTACAACAACATACTTGAGTCTGTCAGTAACCCACATGATTACTTATTCGAGTTCTTACCCATTTCTAACACTATGACTAAGGGAGAGCAAAGTATAATTAAATCACCCATTCAGTTTGCCCTGCTTGATAGAGGATATGAAGAAAAATTCATCTGGATACAATCTGTGCATGGCTCGAAAAGATGTCCTCCCGCCGTAACATTCAACAAGATGAATGATAAAAACGATGACTATGCTATGTTTTTAGATACGATTGTTCCTCATGTTTCACGTGACGAACACTATTTATCCGTGAAGCAGGAATTGAGTCATTAAAATAAAAAAATAAATTAGTCCATTCTCAAAAATCACAGAGTGGATTAATTTTAAAAATGAAACCCAATAAGATGCTAACTATTTCTCTTAGAAAAATCAGGAAATTCAAAAGAGCACCAATACTCTTTTTGAGAGATTACCTATTAAAACGACACCCTTTAATCTTAAATCATAACAATATAATCAATGCAACAGAAGGTATTATTGTTAGTGCTTTACAAAACTCAATAGCTTCCTTCAAACCTGCCTTCAAAATCGATGTTGTATACACCTGGGTCGATGCAAATGATTCAGCATGGTTGCAAAAAAAAAGGCTGCACAGCAATGCAGACATATCATATGCACTTTATGCAACTGAAGAATCAAGATTCAGTAACCATAATGAACTCTATTACTCTCTACTCAGTATTGAAAAAAATATACCGTGGGTAAACAGGATATTTATAGTCACTGACCATCAAACACCATTAATTCCAGATAGCCTCAAGGATAGAGTGGTGTTAGTTGATCATTCCGAAATCATCCCACAACAATATCTGCCCACATTTAACTCACATGTAATTGAAGCTTACCTACACAAAATTAAGGGATTATCAGAACACTTTATTTACTTTAACGATGACTTCTTTGTTGCTCAAAAAAACACCCCTGAGCATTTCTTCAAGTCAAATGGGATAGCGAGTTTATTTGTCAGTAACAAAAGCACTTCATATTCTCCAGGTAAAGAAAGAACAACAGCAACGTTATCAGCATGTCAAAATTGTAACGGTATTTTCGAATCAAAATTTGCTGTTCGATTTGACAATACACTGACTCATACTTATGTACCTTTGATTAAATCTGTTTTTGAAGAAAGTACGTCTATGTTTCAACATGAAATCGCTGCATTTTCCAGAAACAAATTCAGAGCGACGAATGACTTAAATGTTGCTACCTTCCTCGTTCCATATCATCAATATATTCTGGGTAAATCCGCGCCGAATCTGGACATCTGTTTTTATTTTAATATCCGTTCTCCTGCATCAGGCAGTTTCTATCGAGCGCTTATTAATGGCAAAAAAGACAATAATCTCCCACATTCATTTTGTGCGAATGACTTTAGCTCTAATGAATTTAATCATGATGGTTACAGTGAAAGATTGAATGAATTTCTATCATCATTTTTTATCTCGTAAAGTCATGACGTAAAAAGAATGACAAAGCTTCTTTATAGTGATTGCAATCGAAAAACATTTAAAATGAATAGGAACAACGTTGTTATGAATGATAGTTATGAGAAACAGATTGCAAGCTTCATTGCAGCAGGGAATGTTGTTATAGGTAAACCCGAAAAAGTTTTAGGTGATTTCAGTCTAAATTTCCAATCAGGTAAGAACTCCAGCATTACTTTCAGCGAAGGATGCATATTAAATAATGTATCTATTAATATGGAAAATGGTAACGGTGAATGGAAAGTTGGTAAAAAAACCTACATTCGCGGACGTTACTTTATTGGTGCTGGATCTAAAATTGAAATCGGAGATCAAACAGCAATGAATCGTCATGTACTTATTGTTGCTACTGAAGGCGCATCAATCACCATAGGCAAGGATTGCCTTTTCTCTGACATAACGATGTCTACGACAGATTGGCATTCAATCATTGATGATATGACTGGAGAAAGAATAAATCCTGCCAAATGTATCGTCATTGAGGATTCAGTATGGTTGGGTGAGAATGTCACAATTCAAAAAGGCATTACGATTGGAAAGAATAGCATAATTGGCTCCAAAGCATTAGTGACAAAAACCATTCCGCCCGGAAGTTTAGCCGTTGGTATTCCTGCAAAAATAATCAGAGAAAACGTCAGGTGGCAGCGTGCACTCATTCCTATGGACTTCCTGCCAGCAGAACCTTACTAAACAACATGGACTAATATTGAATGGGAACCCGAAATTGACGAACCATGCTGCGCCTGAGTGTCAGCATGGCTTTAATTAACAACGCTGAAATTGAGCTCATTCAAAGTTTTGCACGTCTTCTAATTCATACCAAACTTTACTTGAAAAAACGTTCCATTGGTAATAATGGATATTAACTTGCGTCTGGCAGGTCAAATGTGACATAAAATTTTTGAACAAATAATCATCTGTAGTAAATTGATCCCGCCAAAAAAAATCCAAACCCGACTGAAACGTAACTCCTCGAATGTCGTACAATGCCTCTCCCATCACTTTTAAACGCTTACCATGCATCAACGCTAAAATTCCTGCAGTGCTGTTAATCGTAACCACACCTTGAGCATGTGAAATTAATTCCCGCAAAGGGAGGTCATGAATATAAACTACTCTATCTATAATATTTAAACGCTTGCATAGCTCATTGATCAGCGCTGCGTAATTGCGATGCCCACAATCCATTGGATGATGTTTAATCACCAGATAAGTATCCGCTGGTGCATGCTGCGCAAAAGAGCACATTACCTCACGGATATAATCCCGCACATCATTATAAGGGCTATGATGCTCTATTTGGCTGTCATTATAAACCTGTAAAATCGCCAGGTAATAGCGTTGATCTAGCTCAATCGTTAATCTATTAAGTATATATCTCTGCTTAAATTGATATAATGTCTTGCGCCACCCAGCACGAAACCAATATGTGGCTTCGCGCCAAGGTGAAAATGGTTTATGGTGACAATATTGGTCAAAGGTATGTCGATAATACCAGCTAATGAAGTAATACCAACTGGCATGCGCCATCCTGCGGATTTTAGATGGATAACATGCCTCTATTTTCGCTGCTGGCTGCGCCAGTAGCTGTCGATAGAACTCAGCATCGCGCGGCAATGAAGAGTTGCCATTGACACCGCCCTCCTCGAGCGTAATAAAATTTGGTCGCAGATAACCTTCTTCGAATACGAAAAATCTTACCCCTTGCGTATGCGCCCAGCCCTTCGCTACCTTATGCAGCGTCCGGCAATCGCCAAAGCACAAAATCGTATCAAAGTCATAATCCCGCTTAACTTGGTTGAGCCAAGCCGAAAACTCCTTTTCTGTTTGCATGAAGGCGAGGTATTTACGTTTACGGCAATAGAAGCGGTCGCCGCCGTTGAATACGACATTCACGGCTTCACGCCCTAATGACTCCAGCCAATAAGCCATGTCATTAAAGAAAGGTCCCATTGGCCCTTGCAACAATAGGAACTGCTTTCCTTTTAGCAGCTTTTTAATAGCTTCACTCATGGTTTAGAATGCTAACTTAACCTTAATAAACATTGATAACTTTTTTCCCATCCGCATAAGTCTGTCTCGCCAATTTTTATCAATCACCATATTTGCTCGTGGTGTATTGATGAGAATTTCAATGGCTTCTTCGACTGAAATAGCATCCAGTCGTAACGGATGAATGTAAGTTGGATAGGCAATTAATGCTTGATAGATTAAATCGTAAAGGCCTAACTGTTTCACACGGCGGAAACAATCATGCTCGTCATATGTTAATCCCCATCCAGCATAGAATGGCATGCCGTAGCAGTACACGCGTTTGCCATGCAATAAAGCTTCGAATCCTGAAAGCGATGTCATGGTATGTACTTCATTGGAAACCTGAATACATTGAATAATGTCTGCATCCAGCGCCTGATAATCAGCATATTGATTAATTTCTCTATCAGTAATATGCCCTTTGCGGTTGCCTACTACTACATCTGGATGTGGCTTGTAAATAATGTATGCCGCAGGATTACGCTCCCGTACGGTTCGTAACAAATCCCGATTAGTACAGATTGTAAAGGTGCTGGTCTGAATAGATGCATCATTTTCTACCTGACCTGGCACCAATAATACACGTTTCCCTTTTGAATCGGCTGGCAAAGTAAAATCAACTCCAAGATTGTATTTACTGATTCTGTTATTTACGAGCCGATGATGAATCTTCCTCGCCCGCGAACATTGAGCATCGGTTAATTCACTTTCATTGAGCAACACCTCTAAATCACTGGGTCGCGTGGCATCGTAATAAATACCACGTTTATCCAATACCAAGGACAACGGCGGCATAAGATCTGAACCCAGGCCCGAAGAGCGTAAAAAACCATCTTCCATCCGCCAAACAGGTAATTGTTGGGCTTGCGCTTTTTCCAACCAACGCTGCTCGCCAGCAATTCCCCACACCACACACGCGGTAGCCAGCTTATTACTTTTTGAAAAACTCAGCGTATTGGTAGCGGTACGCAAAAACGGTTTAAGGATGGTGTATTTCCACATCGATAAACCCGGCGCCCAAAGGTGTCCGATACGTGGTAGCTGATAGTTGCGTTGCAATTGGATCCAATGCAAAACATCAAACAGCGTTGCGGGCTCGCCGGTCAACGGGTGGATATAGCGGCTATAGCGCAAGTAGGCCGCCGCAAACAGTTGCTCAAGCGTAGCGTTGCCACGCCGTTCACTTAGCTGCTTAGCTTGTGGATGGCGATCGTCGGTCAATCCCCAACCGGCATACCAGGGTTGGCCAAAGCACGTCACCGGTTTACCTGCCATCAATGCTTCAAATCCATACTGCGAAGTCATGACATAGACACGTGAGACATGCCGCAACAGAGATTGTGGGCTCACATCATCAGCCATGAGATGTATATGATGCGTGGATTGGAAGGAGTGGTAATATCCCGACTTCTTGCCTTGTAGTACGTCCGGATGGACCTTTATCCAGACCACGGCACCAGGATTTTCCCGTATCGCCGCCTCTAACATCAGGACAAAATTATTCGGCCCCGCATTGCCATAGGTTACGGACATGTCACCTAGCGTTTGGTCAATAACTAATACTACATTGCTGGTTGCACATGCTCCTGCAATAAAAGCCGGGGCCTGATTATATTTCGATAAATCTTGCTCAACGATGATGCTCATTGCTCGTTTGGCGTCATCGGCAAGCCGTTGATTAACTTCTCTTTCCTGGATCATCTTCTCTAACTCGCTGGGCCGGTTAGCATCGTAATAGATCCCCAATCTATCCAGCACCAGTGAAAAAGGTGGCGCGCCATTAACGCCAAGATCCAGCGAGCGGATATAGCCATCTTCCAGTCGCAGCACTGATTTTCCTACACCACGCGCCCACGCCACCGGCTGACTTGTGTTGGGACGATATCCCCACACTGCAATGGTGGTCACGGCATCGGCGACAGGCCGTTGCAGCGATAATTTCTGGCACGGCTGGGCCAGGAAATTACGCAAAAATGGAATTCGCCAAATGCCTGAAGAGAATATACCAATCATCACGATGCACCCTTACAGCGTAAGAACCACTTTCGCCGCAACGGCTAATTGATACAGGATGGTGGAAATGCCACGCGTCACTTCGATGCTCTTCGATTCATACTTCGGCAGCACCATTAACTCATCACCTGGATTCAGCGCACCGACATCTTCCGCGTCTTCGGCCGCGCCGTTCTGGCGAATAACGATGACGCGCGCATTACCGGACTTCTGCGTAAAGCCACCACTTTTGGCGATGTAATCTTTCGCGCGTAAGCCTTTCTCCCAGCTCACTGCATTCGGGAACAGCACTTCACCATGTACCAGCACCAGTGAGGTTTTCTGAGGAATGCTAATCACATCACCATCTTCCAGCAGGGTGGCCGCGAGGTTTTTCTCGTTCAGAATGACTTCACCTTTTGGCACGACCTGACGCGCTTTCGCCACAAATCGGCTGACCAATTGCGCTTCCTGGAAGCGAAGACCAGCCTCCTCCTTGGTGGATGATTGCGCAGAAAGCGAGGCTTCCTCTAACTTCTGCAACGCCAGGTTCATCATCTCTTTCTGGCGGGAGGCCACGGAGGGACGATACAGCTTGATGGCACTCATCTGCGACATACTATTAGGTCGAATCTGCTTCAACACCGCCTGCATGTTGGATCCGTAAGGCAGTACCATCGCGTGTTCACCTGAGTGTGCGCCTTCAACGCGGACCTGAATCGTGCTGGCATAGCGATCGGTGCTCACAATCAGTCTGTCACCATCTTGCAGGAAGCGGCCGTTCGCCTCGCGAATTGGATAATATTCGCTGCGCTTTGCTAAACCTTGCTGGCGCACAATAGTAATATGCGTCGCACCCGGTTTGACTCGCGCCCAGCTCAAAGCTTCGGTGACAGGAATAGTGCTGTTGCGAAATTCAAAGTTATAGCTATTGAATACATCGCCTTGCACATTGAACGTATGCTGACGCGGCCCGACCACAATGGTGTCGCCATCGGCAAATTGTGATAATCCCAATTTACCGTTAAGCAAAAAATCATACAGGTTGATATTGGATCGCACTTTATTGCCACGTTTCACTGCAATATCGACGTAGCTACCACGTTCAGGATCAACGCCGCCCGCTTTAATCAAATAGTTCAATAGGGAATCCGACGTCACGCCGCCATATAAACCCGGGCTGTGAACAAAACCGGTGACGTAGACTTTCACAGGCTGTGCCTGTAATAGCGATGCATACACACTGACGTTGGCTTGGTAGACCTGCTTCACTTTGCTGGTAATCAACGCGTTTAGCTGGCTGTTACTAATGCCAGCGACTTTTACCGGCCCCACATTTGGCAGAAAAATGTTGCCTTTGGGATCAACCTGCAACGCGCCGTCAAAAGTAAATGCGCCCCATAAACGCACCTGAATGCTATCTCCTGGATTCAGGATATAGCCGGGATTGAAACCTACGCTTGCCCCGTTCTCTCCGCTATTGCCATTAAACAGCTGGGCACCAAACATACGGCTAAGTACCACAGGTGCAACTGGCACAGGCGTATCATCAAATCCGCTGTTATTGCTGCTGATATTTACCGGTGCCGAATTGAGCAAAGATTGTGTTTTAACGCCGGTTAAGTTTGCATCAGAATTAATATTTAAGGCCGCATTGGCCTGCGCAGTGAAGCAAGCTGCGATCATTACAAATGATTTTAAAATTTTCATAACAGACTCATTCTGCGACAGCATTAATCCCGATGATCTTCAATCACCGCCAATATCAGTTTCAGGGTGCCAAACATTAAGCAGCACACCAGCAACCAGCAGGCGATCAAATACGGAATGTTGGGGAAAGTGGACTCTTGCGGCTGCTGCGGTGAACTGATCACCGAAAGCACTTTCAGTTTGCGAGCGGCTTCCACGCGTGTTTTTTCGATGGAGATCAGCGCGAGCTTGTAAAGCTCATTATCAAAGGTGACACGCGATCTAATCTCTTCAAACTCCACCGCCATGCGGTTAAGTTTGTCGCCCTGCGGCGCGGTGATTTTGCCTTTCTCGTTATCGATCTGCGCCTGCATCGAGGCAATGGCGTTACGTACGCTGACAACTTGCGCAGCGTCATCACGCAGATAGGTCAGCAGAGTACGCAGCTCCGCTTCCATCTGGATCTTCTGGCCCATCAGCGTGTTAACCAGTGAACTGGCTGCTAACGCTTGCGCTTCAGGATCCAGCACATTGTTGCTGTTCTGATACGCCAGCAGCTCGGATTTACTGTTATTCAGGCGTGAGCGGGACTTTTCCATCTCCTTTTCCGCAAAGGTCAGCTGATCACGCGCAATACGGTGCGACAACTCATTAATGAAGCGTTCGGACTCTTTCAGCACCGCTTTATTAAAGTTAAGGGCAAACTCCGGCGTAAAGCCTTGCGTGCGAATAGCCAGCAATCCGGCTTTATCGTCATACGTTACGCTGAGACGTTCACGATAATAACGCAGGAATTTTTCGGTAGTTTCATCAGGAGACAGATGGTGCAAGAAATCCAGCCCGCTTTGGCTGAAGGCTTGACGGAAATTAAGTTGTTTATCTAGCACTGCCAGCATATCCGGCGAATTGATGTACTCCTTTAAGTAGAGTGCATCTTCAACCGAACTGGGATTAATCGCCCCCAACAACAAGCCAAAATTCACATTATTGCTGGCAAGATCATCTGAGCGTTTAATCGCGACTTTGGATTCGCTCACAAAACGCGGCTGACTGAATATTGCCAGATAAATAATCAGCAACGTCATTGGGAGAAAAATGATCGCTTTTCCGAGGTGCTGTTTAAGATTGGCGAAAGAAACAACGCCCAATCTTTTTTCAAACTTTGATAAGGTGGAATTCTCTTTTATTAACATGAAGCAATCATCAAATATTCATAAGCGTGCCGTAGCACATCATTGAGGTTCGGCCTGCGGCTCTGCGCATTAATAACCCTGCCGCCCCTCGAGGAAAATCCAATATTTCGTGATGTTTTTTGGTGACGAATTGCAGCGTATTAAAGAAAAGTACCGCGTCCGTCTTCCCGCGCTCGAAAATAAAACCACGTTGATTTGTTCATAATTTCATATGCGTAACGTATCAAAGCGCTCAGCTTAGCGTTAAGCGCACTTAGCGCCTTTGAGAAACGGCTTGTTATCGTTCACTTCGGGAACCCCTTTTCTCTAATAACAAGCCAGCTCAAGACATTTCTTGCTATAATTAATTATATGAGTGCGGGATTTGATATTTAACGGTTCGTATAATAGTTGCCGAAACTTCATGGTGCCCTCATCAATCACCCAAATAAAAAACCGCCGTTTCCTGAAGAAAACAGCGGTTTTAAACTAACGCGTTATACCGTTCCAATTAGCGTTCGCGCATCGCCTCTTGCGCTTTGTTAAACGGCTTAATCAGATAATCCATCACCGTCTTCTCACCGGTCTTGATATCCACGGTAGAAACCATGCCGGGACTGATGGAGAAGCGCTTACCGGCTTTATTCTGCACGTAGTCGTTATCGGTACGGATAAACACGCGGTAATAGTAAATTTCCGGTTTCACCTCATCCTGAATGGTATCCGGCGAGATGCTCTCCACCACGCCGTTCAGGCCGCCATAAATGGCGTAGTCATACGCCGAGATCTTCACCACCGCCCGCTGGCCGGGACGGATAAAGGCGATATCGCGCGGTGACAAACGCGCTTCAATCAGCAGACGATCGTTCATCGGCACAATGTTCATCAGCTCGCCATTCGGTGGGACCACGCCGCCCACGGTGGAGACTTTGATGTTTTTTACGATGCCGCGCATCGGCGAACGGATGGTCAGTCGCGTCACCGTGTCTTCACGCCCTTTCACCACTTGCGCCATGCTGTCGGCTTCGGCGTTGGCTTTCGCCAGCTCCTCACGCGCCTGCACGTAATATTGCGAACGCATATCGGTGAGTTTCAGCTCCAGATCTGATTTATCGCGCTGCAAACGCAGCACTTCCACGCTACTGGCGGCACCGGTTTTGGCCAGACGCTGCGTGATGGCCAGCTCGCGGTTAGCCAGCGCCAGCGACTCTTTAAACTGCGCAGTCGCATCCGTGAGCTGTGCGCGGCGGGTTTTATACAGCCGCGTTTCTGACGCCATCAGATCGGGGAACTCATTCAACTCTGCCGGGAAACTCAGCGGCTGATCGTTCACTTCCGCATTGAGACGCGCGGCGGCAGCCAATGCCGCACGATAGCGTGCCGCACTTTCGCCGACGTTGGATTGCGAGCGCGTGGCATCGAGGCGCGCCACCACTTGCCCAGCCTGCACCTGATCGCCTTCGTGCACATACAGCTCGGTGAGGATGCCGCCTTCCAGCGATTGCAGCACCTGATCGCGCGAGCTGGGGATCACTTTGCCGGTGCCAGTTGAGACTTCATCCAGCACGCCAAACCAGGCCCAGATCACCGCAACGAGGATCAGTGCGGTGCTGATGACGATCAGCCGCACCGCGCCGGTGTAATGGGTTTCGGATCGCAGCTCGCCGAGCAGATCGTCGGAAGAATCCACTTCTGCCGCCGTCACTAAGCGCAGTCTTGCCGGTAATTGTTTGATCATGATTGCGCCTCCGGCAGGCTGCCGTTAGCACGCGGTGCCGGCAAGGCGTTCTCTTTCGGGCTGTCCATCACCAGTTGTCCCTCTTTCAGCACCAGCACACGATCCACTAGCGCGAGGATCGCCGCACGGTGCGTCGCCACGATCAAGGTGCGCCCGTTGAGCCACTGACCGAGACGTTCGATAAACTCTTTCTCGGTGTGATCGTCGAGCGCCGCCGTCGGTTCATCCAGCAGGATGATGTTGGGATCGCGCAGCAGCATGCGCGCCAGCAGCAGCGACTGACGCTGTCCGCCCGAAAGCCCAACGCCGCCTTCCATGATCGGATGGTCGAGGCCGAGCGGCAGACGACGAATGAAATCTGCGCCGCCGCTGACGGTGAGCGCGCCAAAGATGGCATCATCGGTGGCGTGCGCCGCGCCCATGGTGAGATTCTCGCGCAGCGTGCCGTGGAACAGCCGCGCGTTTTGCGTTAGCAGGCCAACGTTACGCCGCACATCGGCCACATCAATGTGCGGCAGGCTGAGGTTATCCAGCCGCAGTTCACCGCCGACCAGATCGATGCCGCCAATCATCGCCTGCAGCAAGGTCGATTTACCCGAACCGTTGCGTCCCAGCACCGCAATACGCTCGCCCGGTTTGATGATCAGGCTTTTAATGCGCAGCGCGATGTTCATCGAATCGGTGTAGTAACGGAACATTGCGTCGGTGAACTGATAGTGACCAAACAGCACCGGCGTGTGGATCCGCGTTTCGTCTTTGCTGTTTTCCACCGGCAAATTCATCAGCGCATCGAGGCTGCCTTTCGCCGCTTTCACCTGCTGCCAGCGCGCCAGCACGCCACACAGCGTGGCCATCGGCGCAATCATGCGCGAGGAGAGCAGCGACGCCGCCACAATCGCACCGGTGGTAATATCGCCGTTGATCACCATCGGCGCACCGATCACAATCACGCTGGCGTATACCAAACCCTGTACCGTCACGCCCCAGGTAATCAGCGAGTGCATCACTTTGCGCATCTCCACGCCGGATTGCGCGGTAATGCGAATGTAGCTGTTCCACTGTTGCAGGAAGCGATCTTCCGCCTGCATCAGCTTGATATCTTCCAGCCCTTGCACGCTCTCCACCAGCACCGCATTACGCAGCGTCGACTCTTTCAGGTTCTGCTGCGCCAGCTTCGCCAGCTTCTTCTGGCTCAGCACGCCCGGCAGGATCATCAGCAGCACCGCCACCGGCGCAATCCACGCCAGCTGCGGCGCGATAATCGCCATCACCAGCATGAACAGCAGGAAGAACGGCATATCGACAATCGAGGTGACCGTGGTGGACGTGACCATTTCGCGGATCGCCTCCAGCTCGCGCAACTGCGAGATAAAGGTGCCGGTCGAGCGCGGCACCGCGCTGTTACGCAGCCGCAGTGCGTGACCAAATACCCGATCGGAGACGCGCATATCGGCACGCTTGCCCAGCAGATCGGTCACGTGATCGCGCCCAACGCGCAGAATATAAGTGAACACCACCGAGATGATCACGCCGATATACAGCACATACAGCGTGGGATAGGACTGCGCCGGAATCACCCGATCGTACACCTGCATCGAGAAGATAATACCGACCAGCGCCAGCAGGTTGATCAGGAAGGATCCGAGCATCACGTAGCCGTACGGCCGCAGATCGTGCAGCACCAAACGGCGCAGCCAATCCGGTTTTACCGTGGCGAGATAGCGATCGACGCGGCTATCTTTGGCGGCGGTAACCGGACGCAGCGCGGCGGCAAAGCGGATTTCCGGCAGCAACGTCTCCAGCGCAATCGGTGCGGGCTGTTCATCACCGGCAAAATGCACCCGCACTTCATCGTCGCCATCAAACTGGGTGATAACGCCCACCTGGCCGTCGGCCAGCTCGATCGCCAACGGCAAGCGCCAGCTGGTGATCTCCCACTTATTCTCTTCATATAATTGCAGCGATAAGCCGGCCTGGCGCGCCAGATGGCGTAACGCTTTATCGCGTGACTGTTTGCCCTGCCATTCGGCAGCGGCCATGATCATGCCCGGCGAACAGGGCAAGCGATAATGGCTGGCGATCAGGATGATTGCGGTGGCCCATCCGTGTAAGGGCACGTTTCCCCCGGACGCGCTATCAGGCGCGTCGGGAATCTGTAATTGCGTCATGGCTGGATCTCCACGGACTGGATCCGCTGATTATTCAAAGCAAACGCCGACCGCATATGCCCGGTGCTGTAGAGGCAATCGAGCTGCAGTGAGCGTAACTGGCTGATGGTTTGCTGCAATGTGAAACGGGTCTGGAACACTTCCTGCTCGGCGTTGAGCACGTCCAGCAGCGGACGGGTGCCGAGTTGCAGATACTGATCCTGATAGAGCGACTGGGTTTTCTCGCCCAGCGTCTGTTGCCGACCCATGATCGCCAGGCTGAGCGCCAGGCTTTGCGACGCGTTCTGCGACTCGCTTAGCTGCTGACGCGCTTTAAGCCGCGCCGAGTTGACGGCCGCATTGGCGGCCTGCAATGCATTGGCGGCCGCGTCCCGGCTGGCGGTGATACCGCCGCCCTGATAGAGCGGCATTTCCACTTTCACAAACGCCGAATATTGGGTGCGATCCAGCGATTCGCTGCCGGAATAGTGATTATTGAGATAATGCGTCACCTGCGGTTCCAGCGAGATGGTTGGCATGTTTTGCGCGTTAGCATTATCGAGTTTGGCCTGCGCCTGATTGGCCTGCGCCCAGGCCGCCAGCACCGACGGATTGAGCTTGTCATCGGCTTTCGCCACCTGACAGGACTGGGTGAGTTTGGTGGGAAAATCGTCGCTGACCTTTTTCACCAGCGGCCAGCCAAGATAGGTTGCCAGCGTGGCGCGCCAGCGGTCGAGGTTGGCTTGATACTGCGTTAGGGTGGTACGCGCGCCTTCGATACGCGCATCGGTTTGGGTGGCATCCGAAAGCGACGCCGCGCCCTCTTCATTACGCTGGCGCGCCAGATCGCCAATCTTACTCAACGCCGTGAGCTGCTCACGCGCAATTTTGACCAGTTGCTGATAACCCTGCACTTCCACCAGCGCCGCGGCGGTATCGTGCGCCACGGTATCAATGCTCACCAGCACGTTGGCCTGCTCCTGCGCCACGCCCGCTTCGGCGGAACGCACCGAACTGCTGACCTTGCCGAAGTCATACAACATCTGTGAAACCGACAGCACAAACGACGGGCTGAAGCCCTTTTCGCTGTAGGCATTGCTGTAGCCGTTGTTCATGCCGGCACTGATTTGTGGATAGTATTTGGCTTTCGCCACATCAACCTGATTAGCCTGCTCCAGCATTTTTCCTACTGCCTGAGCGATATCGGGATGCCACTGAACAGCGCGCTGCACCGCCTGGTTGATGGTGAGAAAGTCGGGGACGTTGGCGAGGGCGGGTTCCGCCACTTCACCGGTTAATGAAGGCAGTTCTTGCTGTTGCGCTAAACCTGCTGAGGTGATGTGCCCCGCCCGGGTTAACGCGTCACTGGCCGCTAAAAGTGGAGAACTGTAAAGTAAAGCCATGCCCACACAGAGAACGCTGAGCTTAAACGAACGGCGAAAAGTTGCGCCTGAGTGCATCAGTTCCATCGATAGTCCACCAGTCAATAAAGAGAAAGGGGCACATCCCTGCGCCCTAACTGCATCCCTGCATCACAGAGCGATTACGCCGTGTGGTTTTGGTGCGGTTGTTGCAGCAGCTCCTCCAGAGAAACGTTCACGCCTTCCAACGTAATCAGCTGAGTGGTGCTGTAACCCGTACCGGTACCATCACGGTCAATGGAGAGCACCGTATTGCCATCTGAAGTATGATCCACTTTCACGAAATCATTAATATTACTTGTGGAATCATTCCAGCCGATAAGCAAGTTACTGACGTCAATTTTGTCGCCTTGCGCGACATTGAAGTCGGTCCAGGTATCGTGACCGTTACCGCCGGTAGCATCCGCACTCGCCAATAAGTGATACACCAACGTATCTGCGCCGGCACCGCTGGTGATGGTGTCGTCGTAGGCACCGCCGGTTAGCGTGTCAGCCCCCGTGGTTCCTGTGATGGTTGGATGCAGCTCAATGGTGAACGACTGCGTGGTGATGGTGCCATCGCTCGCCGCCAGGGTGTAACTGAACACCTCTTTATGGGTAATGGATTGTCCATCCACGCCCGCGTTCAGTGAATAGGTGTAGTTACCGTTGGCGGCAATACTCAGCACACCAAAGTCGCCGGCAATCGACGTCGTACCCACGCTGTGAACCGTGGTGATATCGCCGTGTTCATTAGTGATACTCAAGGTTCCGGTGTGCGTGCCCGATGCTGAACCGTAGATGCTGCCGCTGGCGTCGTGGTCATTGGTGGCTTCGGCCACCAGACTGTTGGTCGCCAGCAGCGTGCTGGTGGATGCACCGTTGTGCAGGTTCACCGTCAAGCTGGCCGAGGTCACCGCGCCGCTGGCATCACGCACCGAATAGGTGAAGACGTCGGTGGCTGGCACCAGATCGGCATCTAGTCCCGCCTTCAGCGTATAGGTGTAGTTACCGTGCGAATCGATGGTCAGCGTACCGTAGCTGCTGGTGATCACCGTGTTACCGGTGGCCGCAATCGCATTGCCAGTCACCTGGGTGACCACCGTACCGTTCGGCACCGTACCGGCGACGGAGCTGGTATCGTTGGTCAACAGGTTGCCGGTGACAGTCGCCGCCACGGTCAACGCCAGCGTCGTAATATCCGACGTGGTGGTGACGGTAGTCGATGGCAACACGCCAACACCGGTGCTGGTGCCCAACAGCACGGCATAGTTACCTGTACCGAGGTTGCTGTAAGTCACGTTGCCACCGGTTTGTGTACCAATGGTCAGAACCGTGGTGATGTAGTTGGCGTTGCTGGATTTCAGCGCCCAGGTGCCGTTCGCCTGCTGTTGATAGAGGTACAAGGTATAAGTCGATGTCAGCGCCGCCAGGCTGGTGGCCGAGGCGTGTAATGTCACCGTGCGCGTATCCCCTGCGCCAACGTTAAACATATAGGCGTTAGTGCTGCTCAATACTCCCACACCCAGCACGCTGCCGAGGTTAACGCTCAGCAATGCGACGCTGGTCGAACTGGTATTGGCATTGGTGATGGTGCCGATTTGGGTGGTGTAATCCACTTCGTTGACATCATTCGCTGCCACGATTTGAATCGCACCGGTCAGCGGGGTGCTGGTCGATACGTTGCCTGCGCGGTCAGTCTGAATCACCGACAGCGAAGCACCGGTGGTTTGCGCCGTACTCAGGCTCACCGACCATGAACCGCCGCTGCCTACCGTCGTTGTACCCAGCGCGTTACCGCCCGCATCACGTACCGTTACCGTTGCCCCCACTTCACCGCTACCGGTGACCGTGGTACCGGCACCGTTGATTGCCAGGCCACTTACCGCCGCAGGCGGCACAGTATCGACGTTCACCGTCACCGCCGTGTTACCGGTGCTGACGTTACCCGCCGAATCAGTCACCGTTACGCTCAACGGATGCGCACCGTTCGCCAGTGCGCTGGGGGTGTAAGTCCAGCTGCCACCGGCGCCAACCGTTACTGAACCCAGCGCGGTGGTGCCATCGTAGATGATGACAATCGCGCCCACTTCCGCCGTGCCGTTCAGCACTGGCGTGGTGTCACGGGTGTACGCGCCATTGGTCAGCGTCACCGGCGTGCTGCCGGCGTCGTCGGTAATGGTGAGCGTACTGGCCGTTGGTGCCACAGTGTCGATGCGCAGCGTGGTCGAGGCGTTCGGGCTGACGTTGCCCGCCGCATCGGTTGCCGTCACGTTCAGCGTATGGGTGCCGTTGCTCAGCGCAGTCGAGACGAAGCTCCATGTGCCACCGCTGCCCACCGTGGTGGTGCCCAGCAGTGTGGTGCCGTCGTACACGCTGATCCGTGCCCCGACTTCGCCGTTACCGGTCAACAGCGGCGTGCTGTCGTTGGTGATGCCGTTATTCGGAATGGTCACCGCCGTGCTGCCGTTGTTATTGGCAGCGACCAGGTTGGTGACCGCCGCTGGCGGCGTGGTATCGATAATGACCGACGCCGACGTAGTCCCGCTGACGTTACCGGCCGTGTCCGTTACCGTCACGCTCAATGGATGCGTGCCCTGCGTGAGCGCGGCGGTGGTGAAGGTCCATGCGCCAGTGCTACCCGCAATCGCCGTGCCTAACAAGGTTCCACCATCGTAGATCGAGACACGGCTGCCCGCTTCCGCCACGCCGCTCAGCGTTGGCGTGGTGTCGTTGGTAGCACCGCCGCTCGGCACCACGGTACTGGTGACATCATTGGTGATCACCAGCGTTGACGCCGCTGGAGCCACGGTATCCACCGTAATGGAAACCGTCGCCGATGCCGCACTGGTGTTACCCGCTGCATCGGTCACCGTCACGCTCAGCGAATGGCTACCGTTGCTCAGGGTCGCGGTGGTGAAGCTCCATGCACCTGAACCATTGGCGGTGGTGGAACCTATCACGGTGGTACCGTCGTAGATGGTCACAATCGCGTTGGCTTCCGCCGTGCCGCTCAGGGTTGGCGTGGCGTCATCGGTGAAGGCACCGTTCGCCAGCGGCCCCTGAAGAGTGCCGACGTCATCATTGATCACCAGATTGGTCACCGGGTTCGGCGCCACGGTATCAATCGTCAGGATGGTTGAGGCGTTCGGGCTCACGTTGCCCGCCGCATCGGTTGCCGTGACGTTCAGCGTATGTACACCGTTGCTCAGCGCCGTCGAGACGAAGCTCCATGTGCCACCGCTGCCCACCGTGGTGCTGCCCAGCAGCGTGGTGCCATCGTAAACGCTGATCTTCGCGCCAATCTCGCCGGAACCGGTCAACAGCGGCGTATTGTCGTTGGTCACGCCGTTGTTCGGAATGGTCACCGCCGTACTGCCGTTGTTGTTGGCGGCCACCAGATTGGTGACTGCCGCTGGCGGCGTGGTATCGATGGTTACCGAGGCCGAGGTACTGCCACTAACGTTACCCGCCGCGTCGGTGACCGTGACGCTGAGTGGATGCGTGCCGGCGGAGAGTACGTCGGTGGTGAAGGTCCACGCGCCTGTGCCATTCGCAATCGCCGTCCCCAGCAACGTCGCGCCATCATAAATCGACACGCGGCTGCCCGCTTCCGCCACGCCGCTCAGCGTTGGGGTGTTGTCGTTGGTGAAGCCACCACTCGGCACCGTGCTACTGGTGATGTCGTTGGTGATCACCAAAGTTGAGGCCGCTGGCGCCACGGTGTCTACCGTGATGGAAACCGGCGTGGTGGCGGCACTGGTGTTACCCGCTGCATCTTTCACCGTTACGCTCAGCGGATGCACACCGTTGCCTAGCGTGGTAGTGGTGAAGTTCCACGCACCGCCCGCGCCGGCCACCACTGAACCCAGCACCGTGGTGCCGTCGTAAATGGTGACAATCGCATTCGCTTCCGCCGTACCGCTCAGCGTTGGTGTGGCATCATCGGTCACCGCACCGTTCGCCAGCGGCCCCTGAATGCCGCCCACATCGTCGTTGATCACCAGGTTAGTGACGGGCGCAGGTGCCACGGTATCCACGGTCAGGGTAAGCGTCGCATTCGGGCTGACGTTGCCCGCTGCATCCGTCGCCGTGACGTTGAAGGTGTGCGGCCCCTCCGCCAGCGTTGGCGTGGTGAAGCTCCATGCGCCGTTAGTGCCTGCGGTAACAGAACCGATAATCGAGGTGCCATCGCGGATAATCACCAGACTGCCCGCTTCTGCCGTACCGCTCAGCGCTGGCGTGTTGTCATTGGTGCTGCCGTTATTGGCAATCGCCACCGGCGTACTGCCGTTGTTGTTGGCAGCGGCCAAGCCGGTTACCGCCACCGGCGCGACGATATCGATAATCACCGTGGCCGAGGTGCTGCCGCTGACGTTACCCGCCGCATCGGTGACCGTGACGCTCAGTGGATGAGCGCCTTGCGTCAGCACATCGGTGGTGAAGGTCCATGCGCCGTTGCTGCCTGCCACCGCCGTACCTAGCAGGGTGCCGCTATCGTAAATCGACACGCGGCTGCCGGCTTCCGCCGTACCGCTCAGCGTTGGCGTGCTGTCGTTGGTTGCACCACCATTCGGCACCGTGGTGCTGGTGAGATCATTAGTGATTAACAAGGTTGCGTTGGCTGGCGCCACCGTATCGACATTGACCGTGAAGTTGGTTGCCGCGCTGGTGTTACCGGCTGCATCGCGCACCGTCACGCTCAACGGATGCGATCCGTCGCTCAATGCGGCAGTGGTAAAGCTCCACGCACCATTGCTGCCCGCCACCACCGAACCCAGCACCGTGGTGCCTTCCGAGATAATCACGATATTGCCAGCGGTGGCATTACCGCTCAGCGTTGGCGTGTTGTCATCGGTCGCCGCACCGCTGGTGAGTGCCCCTTGTGTTACACCTACGTTGTCAGAAACCACCAGATCGGTGACTGGCGTTGGTGCTGCTGTGGTCACAGTGAAGCTGATCGCCGCATTCGGGCTGACGTTACCGGCGAGATCGGTCGCCGTCACGTTCAGGGTATGCAGACCATCAGCCAGCGTGGGTGACGTGAAGCTCCATGCGCCGTTGCTGCCTGCGGTGACAGAACCAATAATGTCGACGCCATCACGGATCACCACCACGCTACCCGCTTCCGCCGTACCGCTCAGCGCTGGCGTGTTGTCGTTGGTGTTCCCCCCCGCAGCAATGGTCACCGGCGAACTGCCGTTGTTGTTGGCAGCAGTCAAACCGCTCACCGCCGTTGGTACGACGGTATCCACAGTCACCGTTGCCGTGCTGGATGCCGCGCTAGTGTTACCGGCGGCATCTGTCACGCGCACGGTGAGCGAATGGCTGCCTTCGCCCAGTACCGGTGAAATAAAGCTCCATGCTCCGCCTGTTCCGGCAGCAACCGAACCGAGCAAGGTCGTACCATCGTAAACGGTGATCACACTGCCCACTTCCGCAGTACCGCTCAGCGTTGGCGTGTTGTCGTTGGTCGAACCGCCATTTGGCACCACCGTGCTGGTGACGTCGTTGGTGACCACCAGCGTCGAGGCGTTCGGTGCCACGGTATCGACAGTGAGGTTTACTACATCAGAGCGTGGACCGACGTTACCCGCCGCATCCGTCACGGTGACGCTCAGCGCATGTCCGCCCTGACTCAGCGTTGGCGACGTGAAGCTCCACTCACCGCTACCATTGGCGACCGTTGAGCCGATAACCGTGTTGCCGTCATAAATCGTAACAATGCCGTTGGCTTCCGCGAGACCGGCGAGCCGCGGGGTACTGTCGTTGGTGGTGCCATTGTTAGCAATGGGCACGGTTACGCCGTCGTTGTTATTAGCGGCAGAGAGGTTAGTTGCTGCAAGCGGTGCCACGGTATCAATAGTGAAGTTCACCGTTGGCGAGGTTGCGCCCGGATTACCCACTGAATTGACCGTGGTGACATAGATGCCGTGCGGTCCATCATTCAGCGTTGGCGTGAAGGTCCACTGTCCGGTCGCACCGACGGTAACGCTACCCAACACGGTTGCACCATCGTGAATGGTAATCACATCACCGACCGTCGCCGCACCGGTCAATACCGGCGTACCGTCCTTGATGTTGGCGCCGTCATTCACGGTAACCAGTGAATTGCCGCTATCGTCGGTGATCACCAGCGTACTGACCGCTGGCGGCAGATCCGCTGCGATATTGAGCGTAAACGCCGGACTGCTTGCCGCGCTGACGTTGCCTGCTGCATCGGTCACTGTGAAGGTGAAGTTATGCTCGCCGTTAGAGAGCGCGCTGCCCGGCGTGAAGCTCCATGTGCCGCCAGTGGCGATCACGGTGCCCAGCAGCGTGGTGCCATCGTAAACCGACACTCGGCTGCCCGCTTCAGCGGAGCCGCTCAGCGTTGGCGTGCTGTCATCGGTGGTGTCACCCGATGTCAACGGACCGGTGCTGCCCCCCTCATCGTCTGTTACGACAAGATCGCTGACCGTTGCCGGTGCAGCCGTATCAATATTAATCGTAATCGGTATCGCTTCCGGGCCCGTCGTCCCCGCAGCGTTGGTGACTGAAACGGTGAAGCTGTGCTGGCCATCATCTAAAGCCGCAGTTTCAAAGCGCCACTCGCCGTTGTCGCCTACCGTGGTGGTGCCAAGAAGATCGCTGCCCTCGTAGATGTTGATGATGGTGCCCGCTACACCGGTTCCGCTCAGCAAAGGCGTGTTGTCGTTGGAGTCACCGTCATCCGCCACCTGCACGGTGGTAGTGGCCGCATTATTGTAAATAGCAAAGCTCGACACCGCTGCCGGCGTAGAGGTGTCCACCGTCAGTGATACCGAGGCATTGGCGCTCACGTTGCCCGCCGCATCGGTCACGGTGACATTCAGCGTATGGGTGGCGTCCGTCAGCGCGCTGGTGGTGATGCTCCATGCGCCGTTGCTGCCTGCCACGACTGAACCCACTAAGGTGGTGCCGTCATAGACGCGAACGATCGCGTTGGCTTCCGCCGTGCCGCTGATGGCTGGCGTGCTGTCATTGGTAATGCCGCCATCGGCAATGGTCACCAGTGAGCCACCATTGTTATTTTGCAGCAGCAGATCGTCAGCCGGTTGCGGTGCGGTGGCATCCACCACCACGGTAAAGGTCGAGGATGGCGAACTGACGTTGCCGACCTCGTCGGTTACGGTAGCGGTCAGCGTATGCGAACCCTCAGTTAAGGTCGGTGAGCTGAAGCTCCAGGTTCCGCCCGCCGTTGCGGTGGTCGAGCCGATCACGGTGGTGCCATCATAAAGAGTGACCAGGCTGCCCGCTTCCGCTGTCCCACTCAGCAACGGCGTGTTGTCGCTGGTGGTGGCGCCGTTCGGCACCAGTACGGGCGTCCCGCCGTTGTCATTGTTCACCACCAGCGTGGCTGGCGCTGGAACCACGCTGTCGACGGTGAAATCAATCGCCGCTGACGCTGTACTCACGTTGCCCGCCGCATCCACCACGGTGGTGCTCAGGCTGTGCGCGCCCTCATCCAGCGTGGGTGAGGTAAAGCTCCATTGGCCGTTACTGCCCACCGAAGCGCTACCGATGATGGTTGTGCCGTCACGGATAATCACCGTGCTGCCCGCTTCGGCGGTACCGGTAAGGAATGGCGTGTTGTCGTTGGTGAAGCCGCCGTTGGTGATAGCCACCGGCGACGTGCCTTCATCATTACTGGCGACCACGTTCAGCGCTGCCGCTGGCGGTGTGGCATCAATCACGACGCCAATGGTGCTCGGCGCACTGACGTTTCCTGCCGCATCGCTGGCCGTGACGCTAAAGGTATGGGTTCCATCCGCCAGCGCGCTCGCCGGCGTGAAGGTCCAGGTTCCGCCCGCCCCGACGGTGGTGGATCCCAACACGCCGTTTTGATCGGATACGGTGATGATGCTGCCCGCTTGTCCAGAACCGCTCAGCACCGGTGTGCTGTCGTTGGTGAGCCCGCCGTTCGGAATGCTAACGGGTGTACCAATATCGTTGGTCAGCGTCAGGCCGGTCGCCGCTAGCGGTGCCACGGTATCTACGGTGACGGTGATGGTGCTGCTTGCCGGTCCGGTGTTACCTGCGGCGTCACGCACCGTCACGCTCAGGTTGTGCGTGCCATCGGTCAGATTGGGTGAGAAGCTCCAGGCGCCCTGCGCATCGGCGACGGCGCTGCCCAGCACGGTGGTGCCGTCAGACACAATCACAATGCTGTTGGCTTCTGCGGTACCGCTCAACTCTGGCGTGTTGTCGTTGGTGGTGCCGTTGTTAGCAATCGGCACCGGCGAACCGCCGTTGTCGTTGTTCAGCACCAGTCCGGTTGCCGCAACAGGCGCAACGGTATCAACGTTAAAGGCAATGGCTGCGGAGGCAGGACCGACGTTACCCGCTGGATCGGTGACGGTCGCCGTCAGGCTGTGCGCACCTTCACCCAGCGTTGGCGTGGTGAAGCTCCACTGTCCGTTACTGCCAACAATCGCGGTGCCCAGCACGGTAGCGCCATCCAGCACGGTCACGGTGCTGCCGGCTGCTGCGGTACCGCTGATCGCCGGTGTGGCATCGTTGGTGGTGCTGCCTGCCTCAATCGTAACCGGTGAACTGCCGTTGTTGTTGTTCAGCGCGATCGCACCTGGCGCCACTGGTGGCGTGGTATCAATGCTGAAGTTCAGGGCCGCGGACGGCGAACTGACGTTACCTGCGGCGTCGGTCACCGTGGTGGTCAGGCTGTGATCGCCCTCGCCCAGCTCCGGCGAAGTGAAGCTCCAGCTGCCGCCGCTGCCGACCACAACAGATCCCAGCACGTTGCTGCCGTCAGAAACAATCACGATGCTGCCTGCTTCAGCGCTGCCGCTCAACACCGGTGTGGTGTCGTTGGTGGCGCCGCCTGCAGCAATCGGTACCGGCGTTTGGCCGGAATCATTACTCAGTTGCAGCCCTGTCGCCGCATTCGGTGCCTCGGTATCGACGGTAAAGGCGATTGCCGTAGACGGTGCGCTGCTGTTGCCTGCGGCGTCAGTGACGGTTGCCGTCAGGCTGTGCGCGCCCTGGCTCAGCGCTGGCGAGGTGAAGCTCCAGGTTCCATCGGTGCCAACAATCGTCGAGCCCAGCACGGTGGTGCCGTCACGCACGATGATGATGTTGTCCGCCTCGGCGGTACCGCTCAGCACCGGCGTGGTGTCGTTAGTGGCTCCGCCCGAGACGATTGGCGTTGGCGTGCTGCCCTGATCGTTACTGAGTACCACCGTAATCACGGCTGGCGGCGCGGTGGTATCGATGGTAACCGCGTACGGCGTAGAGGCCGGGCCGACGTTACCGGCCGGATCGGTGACGGTAGCGGTCAGGCTGTGCGCGCCCTCGTCCAGCGGATTGGCCGGAGTGAAGCTCCATTTGCCATCGGTGCCGACGGTGGTGCTGCCCAGTACCTCGGTGCCATCACGCACCGTGACGACGCTGCCCGCTTCGGCACTGCCGCTCAACACTGGCGTGGTGTCGTTGGTGCGACCGCCGGTATCAACAGGAATCGCCGTGCCGCTGTTGTTATTGCTGAGCTGCAGATCGGTGGCGGCGGCTGGCGGTGTGGTATCCACGGTAAAGGTAACCGGCGTGGATGCGCCGCTGCTGTTGCCCGCCGCATCGGTGACGGTGGTAGTCAGGCTGTGTGCGCCCTCGCCCAGCGCGATCGTTGGCGTAAAGCTCCAGTTGCCGTCGGTGTCCGCCGTGGCAGTGCCCAGCACGGTGGTGCCATCCAGTACGGTGACGGTGCTGCCCGCTTCGGCGCTGCCGCGCAATACGGGCGTGCTGTCGTTGGTGAGGCCGCCAGCGGCAATCGCCGTACCGTCGTCGTTACTCAGTTGCAGGCCGGTTGAGGTTGCCGGTGGCTGCGTATCCACGGTGAAGTTAATCGGCGCAGACGGATCGCTGACGTTACCCGATGCGCTGGTGACGGTGGTGGTCAGGCTGTGCGCGCCTTCGCTCAACGCCGGTGTGCTGAAGCTCCAGCTGCCGCCGCTGCCAACCACAACGGTGCCGAGCACGGTGGTGCCATCCAGTACGGTGACGGTGCTGCCCGCCGCTGCGCTACCGCTGAGCACCGGCGTGGTGTCATTGGTCGCGCCGCCGGACGTAATCGGAACTGGCGTGCCGCCGTTGTCATTGTTCAGCTCAAGGTCAGCTGCGACTGGCGGCTGGGCGGTGTCGATATTGACGACGATGGGGGCCGATGCCGGGCCAACGTTACCGGCCGGATCGGTGACGGTCGCAGTAAGCGTGTGCTCTCCCGCCGTCAACGGTGCGGTTGGGATCACGCTCCAGCTGCCATCGCTGCCAACGGCTGCGCTGCCGATCACGGTAGTGCCATCACTCACCGTGACGATGCTGCCCGCTTCTGCGATGCCGCTCAGCGCAGGTGTGGTGTCATTAGTGGTGCCGCCCGCAGCAATCGGTACCGGCGTCGCTCCTTCATTGTTACTGAGTTGCAGACCCGTTGCCGCCGCAGGTGGCGTGATATCCACGGTGACCACAATGGGCGCAGAGGGCGCACCGGTGTTGCCCGCCGGACTGGTAACGGTGGCGGTCAGGCTGTGATTGCCCTCGTTCAGCGCTGGCGTGGTGAAGCTCCATGTTCCGCCGCTGCCGACGGTGACGGTACCGAGTACGGTAGCGCCATCAGAAACGGTAATGGTGCTGCCCGCCGCTGCGGTGCCGCTCAATACTGGCGTTGCATCATTGGTTGCCGCACCAGAGGGAATAGGAACAGACGTGCCGCTGCTGTCGTTACTCAGCTGCACACCGCCCGGTGCTGGCGGTGCCGTGGTGTCAATGGTGAAGGTCAATGGCGCGCTGGCCGCGCCGGTATTGCCCGCCGCATCGGTCACGGAGGTGGTCAGGCTGTGTGAGCCATCGCCGAGCGCCGGAGAGGTAAAGCTCCAGTTGCCATCGTTGCCGACGGTCACCGAACCCAACGCCGTGCTGCCATCAGACACCGTCACGACGCTGCCCGGCTCCGCACGACCGCTCAACACCGGCGTGACATCGTTGGTGGTGCCGCCATCCGCGACCGGCACCAGCGTGCCGCTGCCATCGTTGCTCAGTTGCAAATCGGTCGCCGCTGCCGGTGGCGTGGTATCCACAATCACAATCACCACCGACGACGCAGGGCCGACGTTACCGGCCGTATCGGTGACGGTGGTGGTGAGATTGTGCTGCCCTTCACTCAGCGGATCGGTTGGTGTAAAGCTCCAGTTGCCGTCGATGCCGGTGATTGCGGTGCCCAGCACCGTAGTGCCATCGCTCACCGTCACGGTGCTGCCCGGTTCGGCGGTGCCGTTCAGGGTTGGCGTGGTGTCGCCGGTAGTGCTACCTGAAGCCAGCGGTGTGCCATCATCGTTGGTGAACTGCACATTGCCCGCTGCGGCAGGCGGCTGGGTATCGATGGTTACAGTCACCGGCGTAGAAGCCGGGCCGGTATTACCGGCGGCATCGGTAACGGTTGAGGTCAGGCTATGATCGCCATCGCTCAGCGGTGGCGTGGTGTAACTCCAGCTGCCATCGTTGCCCACTGTGGTGGTGCCGAGCACGGTGGTGCCATCCGAGATGGTGACCGTGCTGCCTGCTTCACCGCTGCCGCTCAAGGTTGGCGTGTTGGTGTTGGTGCTGCTGCCTTCCGGGATCGGCACACCTGCACCATCTTCCAGCGCCACGCCGGTTGGCGCGGTCGGCACCACGGTATCAATGGTGATGTTGATGGTTGGCGAATCGGTCTCCACGCCGGTTGTGGCGTTGGTGGCGACCGCGTGGAAAGCGTAAGTGGCATCGGCCAGCGCCGCAGGCGTGAAGTTCCACTGCCCATCGCTACCCGCGACCGTGCTGCCAATGATGGTGGTGCCGTTATACAGCGTGATCAGATCGCCCGCGCCCGCCTGGCCGCTAAGAATCGGCGTGGTGTCGTTAGTGCTGGAGTTGTTTGGCAGTTCAACCAGCGTGCTGCCGCTGTCGTCGGTCACCACCAGCAGGCTGCTGGTCGCCGGAACGCCAGCATCGACATTGAGGGTAAATACCGGCGACGACGGGCTAACATTGCCTGCCGCATCGGTGACGGTGGTGGTCAGGCTGTGTTGGCCGTTAGTCAGCGCGGCATCTGGCGTGAAGCTCCAGCTACCGTCGCTGCCCACTGTCGCCGAGCCCAGTAGCGTGGTGCCGTCATAGACGCGCACCACCGATCCCGCTTCGGCGCTGCCGCTCAAAGTTGGCGTGCTGTCGTCGGTGATGGTGCCCGAAGTCAACGGACCGGTGCTGCCGCCGACGTTATCGTTTACCACCAAACCGCTGACCGGCGCTGGCGCGGTGGTGTCTACGCTGAAGGCGATCGGTGTGGTCACCGGGCTGACATTGCCCGCCGCATCGGTCACGGTGGTGCTCAGGCTGTGATTGCCCTCCGCCAGCGTCGGTGTGGTAAAGCTCCAGTTTCCGTCGCTGCCGACAGTCACGGTACCCAACACGGTGGTGCCATCGAGGATAGTGACAGTGCTGCCCGCTTCCGCGCTGCCACTTAACACTGGCGTCGCGTCATTGCTGGCCCCGCCGGCGGTAACTGGCTGCGTAATGCTGCCCGCATCGTTGGTGAGTTCCACGTCGGTTGCGGCATCTGGCGCAACAGTATCGACGGTGATGTTGATGGTGGCGGTATCAGTGACGTTGCCGTTGGCATCGGTAATGGTGCCGTGCAACGCATGCGGACCATTGCCTAAACCGGTGACATAGAAAATCCACTGACCGTTACTGCCCGCCGTGGTGCTGCCCAGCACGGTGGTGCCGTCATACAGGGTTATGATATTGCCGGGCCCCGCCAAACCGGTTAATACCGGGCTGTCATTGTTGGTGCTGCCGCCGTCAGTCAGCTGACCCACGGTATTGCCGTTTTCATCCGTCACTTCCAGCGACGATGTGGCTGGCGGAATAGCCGCATCAACGTTGATCACAATCGGCGGACTGGCTGGGCCGACGTTACCGGCGCTGTCCGTGGCGGTTACGGTGAAGGTATGGCTGCCATTGCTCAACGCTGGCGTGGTGAAACGCCATGTGCCGTCGGTGTCCACGGTGGTGTTACCCAGCAGCGTGGTGCCATCGTAAATACTGATGGTGGCATTCGGCTCGCCGGTGCCGCTCAGGGTTGGTGCGCGGTCATCGGTGGTATCGCCGGACGTTAACGGCCCTTGTACCGCGCCGACGCTATCTTCGATCACCAGATCGGCAATAACGGCTGGCGGCGTGGTATCCACTGTTAAAGTAACGGCTGGCGACGCCGGACCGGTGTTACCGGCCGGATCGGTGACGGTGGTGGTGAGGCTGTGGTTGCCGTCACTCAGGGTTGGCGAGGTGAAGCTCCAGCTGCCGTCGCTGCCCACCGTTACGCTGCCGATCACGTTGGTGCCATCCAGCACGGTAACGGTGCTGCCCGGTTCTGCGGTGCCGCTCAAGGTTGGCGTGTTGTCATTGCTGGTGCCGCCAGAGGCAATGGGTACCACAGTGCTGCCGCTGTTATCGCTCAATTGCAAGTCGCCAGCCGCAGCCGGCGCGGTGTTATCAATAGTGATGTTGAGGGTGCCGGAATCGGTCACATTGCCATTGGTATCAGTGGCCGTGGCGTGGAAGGCATAAGTCCCGTCGGCCAGCGCAGTGGCTGGCGTAAAGCTCCATTGCCCATCCGCACCCGCGACGGTGCTGCCGAGCAGCGTGGTACCGTTATATAACTCGATAAGCGCGCCCGCCGAGGCCAGACCGCTCAAGGTTGGCGTGGTGTCCTGCGTGCTGGAACCCTCTGGCAACAGGCGAAGTGTGCTGCCGCTGTCATCGGTGATTTCCAGCGTGCTGGTGGTTGGCGGTACGCCAGCGTTGACGGTGAAGCCAACACCGGTTGTCGCCGGGCTGACGTTACCTGCCGCATCGGTCACCGTTACGCTGAGCGAATGGCTACCGTTGCTCAACGTTGGCGTGGTAAAGCTCCAGGTACCGTCGTTGCCAACGGTGACGCTGCCGAGCAGCGTGTTGCCATCATAAATTTTGACGATGGCGTTGGCTTCACCGTTACCGGATAGCGTGGGTGTGCTGTCGTCGGTGGTGCCGCCCGCGGTGATTGGGCCGGTTGCAGCACCGACGTTATCGCTGATCACCACATTGCTGGCACCCGCAGGTGCCTGAGTATCCACGGTGAAGGCGATCGGCGTCGAGGTTGGACCCACATTACCTGCCGCATCGGTGACCGTGGCGGTCAGGCTGTGACCGCCTTCGGTTAAGGTCGGCGCAGTGAAGCTCCATGACCCATTGCTGCCCACGGTTGCCGTGCCGAGCACGCTATCGCCATCACGCACGGTGACGGTGCTACCCGGTTCAGCGGTGCCGCTCAGCACCGGCGTGGTGTTATTGGTCGCGCCACCGGCGGCAATCGGTTGTAGCGTGCTGCCATCGTTATCGCTCAGCGTTACGCCACCAGCCGCAGCGGGCGCGACGGTATCCACCGTGATGGTGATGGTCGGCGTTTGCGTCACGCTGCCCGCGTTGTTATCAACGGTGGCGTGCAGCGCGTAGGCACCGTCAGCCAACGCAGTTGGGGTAAAGGTCCACTGACCATCGCTGCCCGCAACCACGCTACCCAGCACCGTGGTGCCGTTATACAGCGTGATCAGCGCACCCGCCGTCGCCAGGCCGCTCAACGTTGGCGTGTTATCCTGAGTGCTGGCGCCGTTGCTGAGCTGCACCAGCGTGTTGCCGGAGTCATCGGTGATTTCCAGCGACGTTGTGGCAGGCGGAATAGCGGCCTGCACGGTGATTTCATAAGGGGCTGATGGCGCGCTGACGTTGCCAGCCGCATCGGTCACGATCACAGTCAGGCTGTGGCTGCCATTACTCAGGGCGCTGGTGGTGTAACTCCAGCTGCCATCGGAACCCACGACCGCCGTACCCAGCAGCGTTTGCCCATCATAAACGCTGACAATCGCGCCCACTTCACCGCTGCCGGTAAGCGTCGGCGTATTGTCATCGGTTGTCCCGCCGTTAGTTACGGTGCCGCCGCTGCCGCCTGAATTATCGTTAACCTGCAGGTCGATGACTGCTGCTGGCGCTTGCGTATCCACGGTGAAGGTGATGGTCGCTGGCGTGCTGACGTTGCCCGCCACATCGGTGGCGGTGATGCTCAACGTATGGCTGCCCTCGCCCAGCGTTGGGCTGGTAAAGCTCCATGCACCGTTGCTGCCAACGGTGACACTGCCGAGCACCGTATCGCCATCGCGGATAGTGATAATTGAGCCCGCTTCTGCGGTTCCGCTCAGCACTGGCGTAGTGTCTTTGGTCGCGCCGCCGTTAGCTATGGGCTGCGCAGTCGAACCGCTGTTGTTGATGACGCTCAGGTCGCCAACCGTTGCGGGCGCCACGGTATCCACGGTGAAATCCACCGGATTGGTCGCTGGGCTGGTGTTCCCCGCCGCGTCGGTGACGGTAGCGGTCAAACTATGCTGACCCTCCGCCAGCGCTGGCGTGGTAAAGCTCCAGCTTCCATCGGCGCCAACGGTCACGGTGCCGAGCAGCGTGCTGCCATCGTAAATGCTGACAATCGCGCCCGCTTCAGCGGTGCCGCTCAGCGTGGGCGTGTTGTCATCGGTAATGGCACCCGCGCCAATCACGCCCTGGTACGGACCTACGGCGTCGTTGATCACCAAATCCGTGATGGCGGTTGGCGGCGTAGTGTCGTTTTCACCGGGATCGGTGGGATTGGTTGGGTTGGTAGGATTAGTTGGGTTGGTGGGATTGCCGCCGTTGTTACCGTCATCGGGATTGGTCGGCGAGGCATTACCGCCACCACCACCTGAACCGGCAAACAGCGCACCTAAGCCCGCCAGCGCCGCACCACCGATACCAAAGGCGGCAATGGTGCCGTTATTGGTGGTGTTTTCCGCTAACAGCCCTTCGGTGCTGTCGATTGAAACGTACTGGAAACCTTCTGTACCGGGATCTTCAACCCACCACATGGCGCCGCGATCGTCCTGCAGAACCAGATCGCTATCGCCATTCGGGCTATAAAAATTATGAATAACAACCACTTCACCAGACTTCGTGGTGACGACTAAATCATTACCATTGCGTGTGAAAGACTTAATATCAGACTGATTAAGATGCAGCTTCACCAAACTCGGAGCGGTCAAATTAACTTGATTTCCACTCAGCTCAGAAGCAACGGTCCCACCTTTTGGGGTTACTGAGATATTATTCATGTTATCGAGATCCCGCAGTTTCCATAATCACGCCCGGTATCAGCAGACACCGGCTTTTACAGCGAATAATCGCGACGATTATTCACTTCTTCTCTTGATCGATTTCATACAGGCTGAGAATGAAATCGCGTTGAGTTTTGTTTAGCCGCCATCCTGATAACTGATTGGTTTTATTTCTTAAAATCACCACGGGAAAAATATATTTATTCTCAAGCGGCCGGGCACAAATGACGTGAAACGCATAAAGCCCAGGCTTTGACATTTTTTTACTTCCCCGAGGGATGAAACCAACCCAATAATTTCAGGATTAAGCTAATAAATCATCGAGATAGACGCTCTGCCACAAATAGCCCTGCATGCCATAAATTGCTTTATGCGACAGCAGGTCGACCTGTTGTTGATTTTCAACACCCTCAACGATGACGCCGTTGCATAATTCGTTGAGATGGTCGAGCAGAATGTCAAAGGTGCGACCGTCGCCAAATTGCCAAAAAAATTCTTTGTCAATCTTGACGATTTCAAATATTCCGCTATCAAACATGGAAAGGTTGGAATAACCCGGACCAAAGTCATCGAGCCATAAAGGGGCCGGCGTCACTTTCGCGACACCTTTTAAAATCAACAGATCGGCGCTATTAAATCGCGCAGTAAAGAATGCTGATATTTCCAGACGCAACAGCGTCAGTTGAGCCAGTTTTTCTTGCATTTCAGCATCTTTAAAAATGCTGGCTACGATATCTCTATCAACATTGACACTGACAATCTGGTCGAACCCTTTCTGGTATAGCTGAATAAGTTTTTCGATCTGGTGGAGGAATAACTGCCATTTAACGTCAGCAGAAAGCTGACTGAAGAACCCAACATCCCTTTCAGGGTTACGCTTATTATTGATATCTGCGTCGTCTGCAAGACGCGTTAACAATTCCCTGGCAATCACCTGGCCGGATAAATCGTAAACCGGCTCCAACAAGAACACTGTCTTCGGTTGATTGCTCATTTCATATCCTTACTGCAACTGCCTGATAGCCTTAAACTGTCAGGATTTCTCATGTAAGAAGTAAGGTAAACATTGATAAAACTTAATGTCTTAACTGAAGGTTAACGTACTACTTACACTTTGAGAAATAGATTTCAGTAAACACTTTAGGTAACTTCAATCGTTTAAATCAATCAATAACGTAAGTAAATTTCTCTAAAATTCACAAAAGCTCAGAAAATTCTTAATCTAATTTAACTTATCGTTTACTTTAAAAGACATGTAAAAACCTTATCGAATTGAAAAATAACGATAAAAAAAGATTCTGCACGATTTAATAGCTCTCCTTAACTCAAATTGCAAAATGTTTTATCTGGCATCTATGCTTCCAAAAAGCGCCAATAATCACTAATTTCTATAGTGACTATTAAAATATTAATGTTTAAATTTTTATTATGCATTGCAAAGAATACATAACAGAATAACTGCTTAATCCATGAGGAATCAGTAAGTAAGGTAAGGATATTAAGAAAATAATCAGCGTTGCCGACTCGCTTTATTAGAGAAAAGAAGGAGATAGCATTTGGGGAGGTAAATGTGGGATTTACGAGACAGGTTACAAATAAGCCAAAGGTGATCGTCTTCACAAATCAAATTAAATTATTATTGCCAGGCGCGGATATAGCAGGAAAAGCGAAAACCGAGCCCTTGTGAGCTCGGTTTAAGAGCAATTAATTACTCATCTTCTAAATAGGTATAACCGTACAAGCCACTCTCGAATTCAGACAAGAACTGCGCGCGCAGCTCTTCATCTATATCCGTTTGTTGCGTTACCTGATCGCGGAACAGCGTCATCAAATCGTTAGGATTCAGCTGCACGTACTCAAGCATATCCGCTACGGTATCGCCCTCATCCGACAGCTGAACTTCCACGCTGCCATCCGGGAACGCAAACACATCAACCGCTTCGGTATCACCGAACAGGTTATGCATGTTGCCGAGAATTTCCTGATACGCGCCCACCATAAAGAAGCCGAGCATCGGCGGATTGTCGATGTCGTATTCCGGCATCGGCATGGTGGTGGCAATGCCATCGCCATCGACGTAGTGATCGATGGTGCCATCGGAGTCACAGGTGATGTCGAGCAACACCGCGCGACGCTTCGGCATTTTATTCAGCCCTTCCAGCGGCAGCACCGGGAACAGCTGATCGATGCCCCACGCATCCGGCATTGACTGGAACAGCGAGAAGTTGACGTAAATCTTATCCGCCATGCGCTCCTGCAGCTCATCAATGATCGGGCGATGCGCGCGGTTGCTGGGATCGAGATGCTGCTGAATGTAGTGGCAGATGCTCAGATAAAGCTGCTCTGCCCAGGCGCGCTGGCCGAGATCGTAGGTGCCTGATGAATAACCGGTATGGATGTCGAACAGATCCATTTGGCTATCGTGCAGCCATTCGCGCAGCGAACGACGCACGTCAGGTTCGTGCATCTCCTGCCACGTATCCCACAGGCTCTGAATCGGACGCGGTGAATCGGCATCCGGTGCCACCGGCGTGCTGAACTCGTTACGCTCAACACCAATGATGTTGGACACCAGCACGGTGTGGTGCGCCGTCACCGCACGACCTGACTCGGTGATCACGGTTGGATGCTCCAGCCCGTTCTCTTCACAGGCATCGCCAATCGCCCAAATCACGTTGTTGGCGTATTCGTTCAGACCGTAGTTGACCGAGCAATCTGACTGCGAGCGGGTTCCTTCATAATCCACGCCCAAACCGCCGCCCACATCGAAGCATTTGATGTTAACGCCCAGCTTCGCCAGCTCCACGTAGAAACGCGCCGACTCACGCACGCCGGTCGCGATGTCGCGGATGTTGGACATCTGCGAACCGAGATGGAAGTGCAGCAGTTGCAGGCTATCGAGACGGCCCGCTTTGCGCATGATATCGACCAGCTGCAACACCTGCGATGCCGCCAGGCCAAACTTCGATTTTTCACCGCCGCTCGACTGCCACTTGCCTGAGCCCTGCGACGCCAGACGCGCACGGATACCAAGACGCGGAATCACATTCAGACGCTCGGCCTCTTCCAGCACCAGACGCACTTCGGTCATCTTCTCGATCACCAGATAGACTTTGTGGCCGAGCTTTTCACCGATCAGCGCCAGACGAATGTATTCGCGGTCTTTATAGCCGTTGCAGACAATCACCGAACGGGTTTTACCGGCGTGGGCCAGCACAGCCATCAGCTCGGCTTTCGAACCGGCTTCCAAGCCTAGCGGTTCGCCAGAGTTGACCAGCGACTCAATCACGCGCTTATGCTGATTCACCTTGATTGGGTAAACCAGGAAGTAATCACCTTTATAGCCGTAAGATTCACGCGCGCGTTTGAAGGCGGCATTGATCGAACGCAGACGATGCTGGAGAATCTGCGGGAAGCAGAACAGCGCTGGCAGACGTTGACCGTCGGCTTCGCGCTCTTTCACCAGCTTCGCTAAGTCAACGCGCACTTCCGGCTGATCCGGATCGGGACACACGCTGATGTGCCCCAGCTCGTTGACGTCGTAATAGTTGTTTCCCCACCAGGCAATGTTGTAGGTACGCAGCATTCTGCTCGCTTCCTGATCGTTCATCGCCACCTCCTGCATGGAGCGGAGTACACCTTGTTCGCCAGCTGACGAACCCTTGATATTCTTCATGTCGTCAGACATCGCGAACCTCAATTTTCCGTTGAAATATGAATTTGTTACCGAGTTTTGTCATGGTGGCGCCAGGTAAAAATTGCCTCATCCTGCTTGCTGCCTCTGTAAGGTTGCACTGTGCAATGCTGACTCTAAGTGTAAAACACCGCGCCAAAGTCGGGGCAAATAGCCTGAGACTTCCACGGTCAGTAGACAGCGAAATAGAGTAATAGATGCAGAGAAATGTTAACCGGCGCGCGTGTCGGGAGAATGAACACAACGTCGATAAGAGAAAAGAACGGGTTTGGAGTGTGAAAGGAGTGCCAGCGCGCCGGAACAGCGCAGTGAACCAAAGCGAGAGAAAGAGTGGTTCATTACTTTAATCACCTCCATCGCCTGCTTAAAGCATGCGAGAAACGGCTTGGGTGAAGGTCAGATTAAATGGCATCTGACGGCGCGACGCACGGCGGCGTCATCCTTTGCGGCTGTGGTCGACAGCAGCGGCGTTTTATACAGCCACGCGGGGTAAATTGCAAAATCTTTGTCAGTAACTGCGCGCGGTGTCAGGAAATGATTCCACTTAGGATGTTGCGGAAAATGCGGGATCGGAAAAAGCACTGGAAAAGTGCTCACTGAGTAACCTAGAATAGCCGTCCAGATGGTTTTCCATCTAAACTGATTAACATCCAGGCGGTGTGAGTTAATGCTCTCGCTGCCACTGCTTGCGGCTTTGCCTGAAGGGGCGTCGAGTCGGTCTGATTCCGCTTACGCTATGCAGTCGTATTCAAACCATTTTTAAGGTAAAGAACAGAATGGCTAAACACCTTTTTACATCTGAGTCCGTATCAGAAGGACATCCTGATAAAATCGCTGACCAAATTTCCGATGCCGTGCTGGATGCGATCCTCGAGCAGGATCCGAAAGCGCGCGTGGCCTGCGAAACTTACGTAAAGACCGGTATGGTGCTGGTTGGCGGTGAAATCACCACCAGCGCATGGGTGGATATCGAAGAGATCACCCGTAATACCGTACGTGAAATCGGCTATGTCCATTCCGATATGGGCTTTGATGCGAACTCTTGCGCAGTGCTGAGCGCGATTGGTAAGCAATCTCCAGACATCAATCAGGGCGTTGACCGTACCGATCCGCTGGAACAAGGCGCGGGCGATCAGGGCCTGATGTTTGGCTACGCCAGCAACGAAACCGATGTGCTGATGCCAGCGCCGGTCACCTACGCGCACCGTCTTGTGCAGCGTCAGGCTGAAGTGCGTAAAAGTGGTTCACTGCCGTGGCTGCGTCCGGATGCAAAAAGCCAGATCACCTTCCAGTACGATGACGGCAAAATTGTCGGTATCGATGCAGTTGTACTCTCGACCCAGCATGCTGAAGATGTGACCACCGCCGATCTGCGTGAAGCGGTGATGGAAGAGATCATCAAGCCGGTTCTGCCGACTGAGTGGATCACCGCCAGCACCAAATACCACATCAACCCAACTGGCCGTTTTGTCATTGGTGGTCCAATGGGCGACTGCGGTCTGACCGGTCGTAAAATCATCGTTGATACCTACGGCGGCATGGCGCGTCACGGTGGCGGCGCGTTCTCAGGTAAGGATCCGTCAAAAGTCGACCGTTCTGCCGCTTACGCTGCACGTTATGTGGCGAAAAACATCGTCGCGGCTGGCCTGGCTGACCGTTGTGAAATCCAGGTTTCTTACGCCATCGGCGTGGCTGAGCCAACCTCGATCATGGTTGAAACTTTCGGTACCGAGAAAGTCTCCACCGAGCAGCTGACGCTGCTGGTGCGCGAGTTCTTCGACCTGCGTCCATACGGCCTGATTCAGATGATGGATCTGCTGAAACCGATCTACAAAGAGACCGCAGCATACGGTCACTTTGGTCGTGAGCACTTCCCGTGGGAGCAGACTGACAAAGCCGCGCAGCTGCGCGAAGCGGCGGGTTTGAAGTAATAGACTACTCTGCGGGCTGATGCCCTCGCCCCGGCCCTCTCCCACGGGAGAGGGCGACGCTGCACAATTTGACATCGAAGCTCGCTTTTGGCGGGCTTTTTTTTATGCCTTTGCATCGTCAGGCACATTTTTCTCCGCCGTCTACACTTCTTTCACCTCGCTTACAACTTAGTGATAACGATTACATTTTGAAATCCTTTATCAATCGGCAATTTAGAGATTTTTCAGCGTAGTTATTACTCTGAAAATGCGTTATTTTCAGCGTCGTCTGATAGCCGGTATTTAGTGCGATGTCAGAAACTTAAAGGGTGCTATACCTTACTGGTTACGTAACTATTTCGGGCGGAAAATGCTGGATTGCAGGGTTTCAGCGTGTGTAACCGATTACACTGGTGTGATCTTACTCACTTTTTTCCGCCGACAGGTTTCATAACATTGATAACAACAACGATGGATAAACTTTGGAGGCTTCATGCCTGGTAATAATCACAAGAGCAGAACTTCAAATAAGGTCATGACCTTGTTTGTCTGCTTCTTAGCGGCGCTGGCCGGCTTGCTGTTTGGTCTGGATATCGGTGTTATCGCCGGTGCTCTGCCTTTCATCGCGAAAGATTTTAACGTCACTGCCCACCAGCAAGAGTGGATCGTCAGCTCAATGATGTTTGGTGCTGCAGTCGGTGCGGTGGGCAGCGGCTGGATGTCATCGCGTCTGGGTCGTAAAAAGAGCCTGATGGCCGGTGCGATTCTTTTCGTTATTGGTTCACTGTGGTCTGCGGGTGCAACCAGCCCAGAAATGCTGATCGCCGCACGCGTGGTGCTTGGCCTGGCCGTGGGTGTTGCCTCTTACACCGCGCCGCTGTATCTCTCTGAAATCGCACCAGAGAAGATTCGCGGCAGTATGATTTCGCTGTATCAGCTGATGATCACCATAGGTATTCTGGCAGCGTATCTCTCGGATACCGCGTTCAGCGACGCTGGCGCATGGCGCTGGATGCTGGGCATCATCACCATTCCTGCGGTACTGCTGCTGGTTGGCGTCTTCTTCCTGCCCAACAGCCCACGCTGGCTGGCGGCTAAAGGTGATTTCCGCAGTGCTGAGCGCGTGTTATCGCGTCTGCGTGATACCAGTGAACAAGCCAAACGTGAACTGGATGAAATCCGTGAAAGCCTGAAAATTAAACAGTCGGGCTGGCAGCTGTTCCAGAGCAATAGCAACTTCCGCCGCGCAGTGTTCCTTGGCGTGCTGTTGCAGGTGATGCAGCAGTTCACCGGCATGAACGTCATCATGTACTACGCACCGAAGATCTTCGAAATCGCTGGCTTTGCCAACACCACGCAGCAAATGTGGGGCACGGTCATTGTTGGTCTGGTGAACGTGTTGGCGACCTTTATAGCTATCGGTCTGGTGGATCGCTGGGGCCGTAAACCTACGCTGCTGCTGGGCTTCCTGGTGATGGCGCTGGGTATGGGCATTCTCGGCACCATGCTGCACATCGGCATCCATTCTCAAGAAGCGCAATACTTCGCGGTGGCGATGCTGCTGATGTTCATCATTGGTTTTGCGATGTCTGCTGGCCCGCTGATTTGGGTGCTGTGTTCCGAGATTCAGCCGCTGAAAGGCCGCGACTTCGGTATCACGGTGTCCACCGCGACCAACTGGATTGCCAACATGATTGTCGGTGCTACCTTCCTGACCATGCTGAATACGCTGGGCAACGCGCCAACCTTCTGGGTTTACGCCGGTCTGAACGTGTTCTTCATTCTGCTGACGCTGGCGCTGATTCCAGAGACCAAAAACGTCTCGCTGGAGCACATCGAGCGCAACCTGATGTCCGGCAAAAAACTGCGCGATATCGGTCAGAAGTAATCCCGATGAGCGAATGCAAGGGCTGCCAATTGGCAGCCCTTTTTATTTGAGATCGTTCCGGCAACCTTTTATGCTGCCCCCCATGAAAACACCGCGCCTTCCCATCGCCTTACAACAAGCCGTTATGCGCTCGCTGCGCCACTATTTACAGCTGGCCAACGAGAAGCTGGAACGCCGCTTTGATGAGCCCTCGCTGGTTTATCAGCAGCGCGGCACCGCTGCGGGCACCGCATGGCTGGAGAAGTGGGAAATCCGCATCAATCCGGTGCTGCTGCTGGAGAATCAGCAGGCATTCGTTGATGAAGTGGTGCCGCACGAACTGGCGCATCTGCTGGTGTGGAAAACCTTTGGCCGCGTGCCGCCGCACGGCAAAGAGTGGAAATGGATGATGGAGAGCGTGCTTGGCGTGCCTGCGCGCCGCACCCACCAGTTTGAAATCGCCTCGGTGCGCAGCAACACCTTCCCCTATCGCTGCCGCTGTCAGCAGCATCAGCTCACCGTACGGCGCCATAATCGCGTGCTGCGCGGAGAAAGCGAATATCGCTGTGTGCACTGCAAATCCCTGCTGCAACCCGGTGAGTTTTTATCGAATTAGTTCAGCAACCTAGCCTAATCTCATATCCCGTGCGTCATCATTCTGTTACCCTGCCGCCCTTTTTCAGGACCAGGTTAATTTTTGGAATATGTCTCGCAAAACGTTGCTGTTACTTACCTTGTTAGTTGCCCCGCTTAGCGCTTACAGCCTCAGTTTCACTCACTATCATCAAAACAATTTTAGTCAGGCCAAAGCCTATGCCGCGCAGATCAACGCTGATGCGCCCGCCGACTTTTACTGCGGCTGCAAAATCAGCTGGCACGGCAAAAAGGGCGTACCGGATCTAAGCAGTTGCGGCTACAGCGTGCGTAAGAACGCCAATCGCGCCGAACGCATTGAGTGGGAACATGTGATGCCCGCGTGGGAGTTCGGCCACCAGCGACAGTGCTGGCAAAACGGCGGCCGCAAAAGCTGCAGCAAAGATGCCGATTACCGCCGCATCGAGAGCGATCTGCATAACCTGCAGCCGGCGATTGGTGAAGTGAACGGCGACCGCAATAATTTCCAGTACAGCCAATGGAACGGCGGCGAACAGCAGTACGGTCAATGCAGCATGAAGGTCGATTTTAAGCAGAAACTGGCGCAGCCGCCGGAGCGTGCGCGTGGCGCCATTGCCCGCACTTACTTCTATATGCGCGACCAATATCACCTGCGCCTGTCGCGTCAGCAAACCCAGCTGTTTACCGCGTGGGATAAGCAATATCCGGTAACGAGCTGGGAGTGTGAGCGCGACAATCGCATCGCCAAAGTGCAGGGAAATCACAATTCCTACGTACAGCAGGCTTGCCAGCGCTAAAAGCGCTACCCTACACTAGCTTTTTTCGATTGCGCCGTGTCCGCTGACACGGCATAACGCTGGCAGGAACCGCATGCGTATACCTCGCATTTATCATCCCGAATCTCTCGAAGTTAACAGTGAAGTCTTCCTCGATGAAGATGCCGCTAACCATGTTGGACGCGTGCTGCGCATGACGGCCGGTCAGCAAATTGAGCTGTTTGATGGCAGTAATCTGACTTTTAGCGCCGAAATCACCCAGGCTGATAAAAAGCGTGTAAAAGTAAGGGTCCTTGCCAGCCAGGCTGATGACCGTGAATCCCCGCTGCATTTACATCTCGGTCAGGTGATGTCGCGCGGTGAAAAAATGGAATTCACTATCCAGAAATCGATCGAACTTGGCGTGAATGTGATTACGCCCTTGTTTTCTGAACGCTGCGGCGTAAAGCTGGATGCCGAGCGGCTGGCAAAAAAAATTCAGCAATGGCAGAAAATCGCGATTGCCGCCTGTGAACAGTGCGGCCGTAATCGTGTGCCGGAAATTCGCGAGCCGATGACATTGCAAGCCTGGTGCGCGGAAGCCGAAGACGGTTTGAAGCTCAATTTGCATCCGCGCGCCAGCCACAGCATCAACACGCTGCCGCAGCCGGTAGAGCGCCTGCGCTTGCTGATTGGGCCGGAAGGTGGCTTAACCGCCGATGAAATTGCCATGACCGCACAGCAGGGTTTTACCGATATTCTGCTTGGACCCCGCGTGTTGCGCACCGAAACCACCGCACTCACCGCCATTACGGCACTTCAGGTGAGGTTTGGTGACCTCGGTTAAGCGATACTTTCGGGTTCGAACGTAACTTCACAGCACAACGCTTTCGGGGTAAATGCTTCCCCATTTAGGAGAGAATAATGATTAAGCTTGGCATCGTTATGGACCCGATTTCGTCCATCAATATTAAAAAAGACACCAGCTTCGCCATGTTGCTGGAAGCACAGCGCCGTGGTTACGAAATTCATTACATGGAGATGGGCGATCTCTCCCTGCGCGGCGGTGTGACTTACGCACGCACGCGTCTGCTAAGCGTTGAGCAGAACTACGACAACTGGTACACGTTTGGCAGCGAGCAGAATATCCCGCTGGCCGATCTTAACGTGGTGCTGATGCGTAAAGATCCGCCGTTCGACACCGAATTTATCTATGCCACTTACCTGCTGGAACGCGCAGAAGAGCAAGGTACGCTGATCGTGAACAAACCGCAGAGCCTGCGCGACTGCAACGAGAAGCTGTATACCGCATGGTTCGCCGACCTGACGCCAGATACGCTGGTCACGCGTAATAAAGAGCAGCTGCGCGCCTTCTGGCAGGAGCATGGCGACGTGATCCTTAAGCCGCTGGACGGCATGGGCGGCGCCTCGATCTTCCGCGTGAAACAGGACGATGCCAACTTCGGCGTGATCACCGAAACCCTGACTAATCACGGCCAGTACTTCTGCATGGCGCAGAACTATCTGCCGGCGATCAAAGACGGCGACAAACGCGTGTTGGTGGTGGATGGCGAACCTGTGCCTTACTGCCTGGCGCGCATTCCGCAAGGCGGCGAAACGCGCGGTAATCTGGCAGCCGGTGGCCGTGGTGAAGCGCGTCCGCTGAGCGACAGCGACTGGGAAATTGCGCGTCGCGTTGGCCCAACGCTGAAAGCCAAAGGGCTGATTTTTGTCGGCCTGGATATTATCGGTGATAAACTGACTGAAGTTAACGTGACCAGCCCAACCTGCGTACGTGAAATCGAGGCCGCGTTCCCGATATCGATCACTGGCATGCTGATGGATGCCATTGAGAAACGCCTGGGCTGATGCCGTCGGAGTCTCCACTCCGTGAACACCCAAAACCGGCGCTGCCGCGGCTGCGCCGGTTATTTTTGGTATACGAGTGATAATGAATTTACAGCATCATTTTCTAATTGCGATGCCGTCGCTGCAGGACCCACTGTTCAAACGCTCGGTAGTCTATATCTGCGAGCACAATGAAGATGGCGCCATGGGTTTGATCGTTAATAAGCCAATGGACAACCTGACGGTCGAAGGCATCCTTAAAAAGCTTAAAATTAGCGCATCCGAACGCGATCCTGCCATCAAACTGGACAAGCCAGTGTTTGCCGGTGGTCCGCTGGCGGAAGATCGTGGTTTCATCCTGCACTCGGCGCAGCGCATTTACTCCTCGAGCATTCGTATTTCAGACACCACGGTGATCACCACCTCACGTGATGTGCTGGAAGCGATCGGCACCACTTCACAGCCCGATAATGTGCTGGTGGCGCTGGGTTATTGCGCCTGGGAGAAAGGTCAGCTGGAAGAGGAGTTGCTGGAGAATGCCTGGCTCACCTCACCCGCTAACACCAATATTCTGTTCCAGACGCCCATCGCTGAACGCTGGCGTGAAGCGGCACGCGGATTGGGCGTCGATATTCACAACATTGCCACCGATGCAGGGCACGCCTGATGGCCAGTGAAACCTTACTGGGCTTCGATTTCGGCACCAAAAGCATCGGCGTTGCTGTCGGTCAGCAATTAACGGGCACCGCGCGCGCGTTGACGGCGCTAAAAGCGCAGGATGGCACGCCGGACTGGAAGCTGATCGAAAAGCTGCTGAAAGAGTGGCAGCCCGATTATGTGGTAGTGGGCTTGCCGCTGAATATGGATGGCACCGAACAGGAACTTACTGCGCGCGCACGTAAGTTCGCCAATCGCCTGCATGGTCGTTTTGGCGTACGCGTCGAGCTGCAGGACGAGCGCCTGAGCACCGTTGAAGCGCGTGCCGATCTGTTTGAACGCGGCGGCTTTCGCGCGTTGCAGAAAGGCCAGGTTGATTCCCAATCCGCGGTGATTATCCTCGAAGATTGGTTTGATACGCATTAAAGCCATCCAGATCTGGCACATAGCGTAGCGGCGCAACTTATTGCGCATTGCCACGGATGAGCAGGGCAGCGGCATAAATATGCGCGATGAATCGCGCCGCTACAATGGGTTGGTTTTCCGCCTTTGAGCGCCTATCTGGATCTCTTCAAATCATCCCCGCCGCCTGACGCCCCTGCTCGCTCTGCGCAAAGGTTTGCATGCCCGCCTGCGCGCCGGTTTGCAACACGCCAGGCAACTGATGCATCTTGCCTTCGCGGATCAGGTTCGCCACCGCTGGCGTCGCCACCAACACTTCAAACAAGCCAATCCGCCCGCCCGCTTTTGCCGGCACTAAACGTTGCGCCAGCACCGCTTTCAGGCTGCCCGCTAATTGAGTGCGCACCAGGTTTTTCTCCTCAGCGGGAAAGACATCCACCAGCCGATCAACCGCCTGGGTTGCGCCGCGCGTATGGAGCGTAGCCAGCACCAGATGTCCGGTTTCTGCTGCAGTGAGCGCCAGGCGGATGGTTTCGCTGTCGCGCAGTTCACCGAGTAGAATCACATCAGGATCTTCACGCAGCGCGGCTTTCAGCCCGTGTTGAAACGAGGCGCAGTGCGCACCTACTTCGCGCTGTTGAATCAGCGAGCGCTGGCTGCGATGCACAAACTCAATCGGATCTTCCAGCGTCAGAATGTGCCGCGCCTGCTGACGATTCAGACAATCCACCATCGCCGCCAGCGTGGTGGATTTGCCGCTGCCGGTGGCGCCGGTAATTAAAATCAGCCCCTCTTCCAGCTGTAACAGCTGGCTCACCACCTCGGGAAGATGCAGGCTGCTGAGTTCGGGCGCCTGGCTGGCAATCAGCCGTAGCGCCAGCGATAAGCCGTGACGCTGCATAAACAGGTTGGCGCGCAGCCGTATGCCGCTGGCAAGCGTAATGGCGAAGTCAACGTGGCCGTTCTCCTCCAGCTCGGCCTGCTGCGACGCCGTGAGCCACTGCTGCATAAAGGCTTCCAGCCAGCCGCCATCCAGCGCGCTCTGCTGCGGAATCGGCTCCAGCACGCCTTGTCGCCGCCAGTGCGGCAAATGTCCGCTGCAAAGGTGCAGATCGGCGGCGTTATGCTTTACACTAAGGGCCACTATTTCATCCAACTCCATTTAGCTTCTCCTGACTATGACTTCCATTGAGCACAACTTACAGCAAGTGCGTGAGCGTATCGCCGCCGCCGCCGCACGTTGCGGCCGCGCGCCAGAAGAAATTACGCTGCTTGCAGTGAGCAAAACCAAACCTGCGAGCGCGGTCGCAGAAGCCATTGCCGCTGGACAACACGCGTTCGGTGAGAATTACGTGCAGGAAGGGGTTGAAAAAGTGGCTGAGCTGGCCGCACATCCTGATTTGCAATGGCACTTTATCGGCCCGCTGCAATCCAATAAAAGCCGTCTGGTGGCGGAAAACTTCGCCTGGTGCCACACCGTGGACCGCCAGCGCATCGCGCAACGTCTGAACGATCAGCGCCCGGCGTCGTTGCCGCCGCTCAACGTGTTAATTCAGGTAAATATCAGTGACGAGAACAGCAAATCTGGCATCATGCTGGAGGCGTTGCCGGAGCTGGCGCAGCAGATCGCCGCACTGCCGAATTTGCGCTTGCGTGGGCTGATGGCGATTCCGGCGCCAGAGTCAGAATACGCACGGCAACTGGCGGTGTGTCAGCAGATGGCCGCCGCGTTTCAAACCTTAAAACAGGACTATCCTGACGTCGATACGCTTTCTCTGGGAATGAGCGACGATATGGACGCGGCAATCGCCGCGGGCAGCACCATGGTGCGTATTGGCACCGCCGTTTTTGGCGCGCGGGATTATGCGCGACCTTCACAACAATAATTGAGGAACCTCATGTTAACACTGACGTTTTTAGTCAAAACGCTGATCGATTTGTACGTGATGGTGCTGCTGCTGCGCATCTGGATGCAGTGGTCGCGCTGTGACTTCTACAACCCGCTGGCGCAGTTTGTCGTGAAGATCACCCAACCGATTATCAAGCCGCTGCGCCGCGTCATCCCGGCCATTGGCCCGATTGATACCGCATCGCTGCTGCTGGCCTTTGTGCTGACCACGCTGAAATATCCGATCCTGCTGCTGATTCAGGTCGGCGTGTTCTCCGTTGATCCCACCAACCTGCTGGTTGGCCTGCTGTCGCTGGTGAAGTCCGCCGGTTATCTGGTGTTCTGGGTGATCATCATTCGTTCGCTGATGAGCTGGATCAGCCAGGGTCGCGGCCCGGTGGATCAGGTTCTGATGCAGCTGACTGAACCGCTGATGTCACCGATTCGCCGTATTCTGCCGGCGATGGGCGGTATCGATTTCTCTGCCATGATTGTGATTCTGGTGCTGTACGCGCTGAATTTCCTCGGCATGGACCTGTTCCCAGGTCTCTGGTATTTGCTGTAATTCGTCTATCTGGAACTGTTATGCAAAAAGTTGTACTCGCGACCGGAAATCCCGGCAAAGTCCGCGAACTGGCCGATCTGTTAGCGGCCTTCGGACTTGATATTGTGGCGCAAACCGAACTCGGCGTTGATTCGGCCGAAGAAACCGGCCTGACTTTCATCGAAAATGCCATCCTGAAAGCGCGTCATGCGGCTGAGATTACCGGTTTACCGGCGATTGCCGACGATTCCGGTCTGGCGGTTGATGCGCTGGGCGGCGCGCCGGGCATTTACTCCGCGCGCTATGCGGGCGTTGATGCCAGCGACCAGCAGAATCTGGACAAGCTGCTGGTGGCGCTGGAAAACGTGCCGGATGGCAAACGTCAGGCGCAGTTCCACTGCGTGCTGGTTTACCTGCGTCACGCCGCCGATCCCACGCCGCTGGTGTTCCACGGTAGCTGGGCCGGGGAAATCACCCGCGCGGCAGCGGGCGCAGGCGGTTTTGGTTACGATCCCATCTTTTATGTCCCTGAATTGGGTAAAACGGCGGCAGAGCTGAGTAAAGACGAAAAGCGCGCCGTCTCTCACCGTGGTAAAGCATTGACGCTGCTGCTGGAAGCGATGCGCAATGCCTGAGTTTTCACCTACGTTGCCGCCATTAAGCCTGTACATCCATATTCCGTGGTGTGTGCAGAAGTGTCCGTACTGTGATTTCAACTCTCACGCGTTAAAAGGCGAGGTGCCGCACATTGAGTATGTGCAGCACCTGCTCAACGATCTCGAACAGGATTTACCGCTGACCGGCGGCCGTGAAGTGCGCACGATTTTCATCGGCGGCGGTACGCCAAGCCTGCTGAGCAGCAATGCGATGCAGATGCTAATGGACGGCGTGCGTGCGCGGTTGCCGCTGGCGGCCGATGCAGAAATCACCATGGAAGCCAATCCAGGCACCGTGGAAGCCGATCGCTTTAGCGCCTACCAGAAAGCCGGTATTAACCGTATTTCGATTGGCGTGCAGAGTTTCAGTCCGCAGAAGCTGGGGCGTTTAGGCCGCATTCACGGGCCGGAAGAAGCCGTGCGCGCGGCACAGCTGGCGGAAGGATTAGGCCTGCGCAGCTTTAACCTCGACCTGATGCACGGCTTACCGGATCAGTCACTGGAGGAAGCGCTGGATGATCTGCGCCAGGCGATTGCGCTTAATCCGCCGCATCTCTCGTGGTATCAGCTGACGATTGAGCCGAACACCTTATTCGGTTCGCGCCCGCCAAAACTGCCTGATGACGATGCGCTGTGGGATATTTTTGAGCAAGGTCATCAACTGCTGAGCGCCGCAGGTTATCAGCAATATGAAACCTCGGCGTATGCCAAACCGGGTTATCGCTGCGAGCACAATCTCAACTATTGGCGCTTCGGGGATTACCTCGGGATTGGCTGTGGTGCCCACGGTAAGCTGACGCAAGCCGATGGTCGCATCGTGCGCACGGTGAAAACCCGTCATCCGCGCGGCTTTATGAAAGGCAACTATCTCGATAAGCAGCACGACGTGGCCGAGAACGACAAGCCGTTCGAATTCTTTATGAACCGTTTTCGTCTGCTGGAAGCCGCACCGCGCGCCGATTTCCGCCGCTATACCGGCATGGATGAGCAGGTGATTCGCCCGCAAATCGATGCGGCGATAAGTGCAGGATACGTGGAGGAAACCACGGAGAGCTGGCAGATCACTGAGAAAGGCAAACTGTTCCTGAACTCGCTGCTGGAACTGTTCCTGACGGAAGAGTAATGAAAAATGCCCGGCTTATACCGGGCATCTTTTTTACGTATTAGCCGTAAGTAATTTCAATTTCCTGATTCACTAACAGTGTGTAATGCGCCTGGCTATTGGTTAACAGTGTCCAGTTTTCCCCGCCGATCTGGACTTTATTCTGCGAAGTTAACCAGCCGTCGCTGAATTGCGTGCGATCAAGCGTGATGCGGTCGCCCATGTCGCCATCAATCATCAATTGCTGACTATCGTCGTTAATAAATAGCCCCTCACCGCCTTCATTCAGTAACGAGTGCAGATCGAGATTAAGCAGATTATTACCTTTGCCACTTATATCTATTTTCTGCAAACCTTCCACACGTGCACTTAGCGCAGCAAAATCAATTATCTGGTTTTCACCCGAAAAAATAATATTTGCCGCTTTCACCAGATAATGAGACGGATAAGTATTTAACCAGCTCGCGACATCATAAATGTGGCGTTCTCCTGGGATGGGCAAATAGCTCGTCCCATTCCCATCATCTCTTGATTCACTTTCATAATTGGCTTGATATTGGGGTGACGGGATGAATCTCACCGGATAATTTGCAGAGTAGGAACTTTCATTCCCAGCTTCATCTATCGCCTTCACACCAAAATTATTCAAGCCTGCACGCATATCTTGCTGCGGAGTCATTCTCCAGTCACCCTGACTATTTGCATAAGCCGATCCCACCGCCGTACCATCCTGATACAGAATCACCAGGCTGTTAACTTCGGCCTTACCGATAAAATCCAGACGTGCATCGTCGGTATGTTGCCCTGGGAATACCGATTCAATGGGTCCCCTATCATCGAGCACCTGCATAATGAGGGGCTGAATTGTTGTGGTATCAATCAGCAACGTGACGGTGCTGCTCCATTTACTGACGTTGCCAGCATGATCAATGTTACGCACGCGAAAATTCCATTCGCCATCGGAGAGATTTTGCGGTGGAGTCCACAGCCAGGTGCCATCACTGTCTACCGCAACGGTCGCGGTTGTTACCCAACTGCCGTTTTTGCTGGCGTATTGAACGCGTACATATTCATTAGGGTCGCCAGTGCCGTACAGCTCAGGGCGGCGATCGTCAGTGGCCCGGATGAGATCGAACTGTCCGCGATACAAACCAACATCATCCTCAAAGTAATTGATGGTGGCGCTATCCGGTTTCTCGGTATCAAGCTGAAATGGCCACTTCAGCGACGGCTGGCTGCGATTATTTGCCCGGTCTTCTGCCACGGCACTCAACTCATATGCACCGTCGTTAGGCAGGTTCACTTCCACCTCCCATTTGCCATGCTGATTAGCGGTTACCGAAGCCAGGGGCGTTTTGCTGTTTTTGTTGTAGATGTATACCAGGCTATTTGCCTCTGCCTCGCCACGCACGACAGGATTTGCGTCGTTGGTGTAACCATGTCGCTTAATGCTATTGCCGTTATGTATTCCACCCGCTGCATAGTCTTCGATTGCAGTAATTTGCGGCTTGTCAGGCGCGATAGTATCAATGTTGTAATTGACCGAAACGATATCACTTTGGTTATTAGCGCGATCAACGGCAACAAAGGTCAGCACATGTTCACCGTCAGGCATGGGTTGAGAAGGCGCCCAGGAAAAACGGCCGCCACTCACTGGCACACTTATTGGGTTTTTACCATTGACCATGATGATGACTGCAACGGTATCTGGCGAATGCGCACTGCCTTCCCATCGCTTCTGCGCATCGTTATACCAGTCGGATTGAATATGCACGGTGTGAGGTGAAGGGGTATTACTGGAAGCAGAGGCGTTAAAAAATAACATAAAAACTCCTTAAAAATAAATGATTTCAATGAGTTGCTAACTCACTTTCATCTTTATTATTTTGGTGTTTTTACGGTTATCAGATTCGTCCCGAATCTAAGGTTCTTAAATGCAGTGCATCTTAAAAGCAAAAAGCCAGCCGGGACTGGGCTGGCTTTGTTAGCTGAAGCAAATCATTAGCTTTTAACGTTCTGCATCAGTCCTTTGCGCTGCTCTTCCAGCACGGTTACGCGGTTGCATACTTCGTGGCCAAAGTTCTGGAAATCCTGCTCCTGCTTGTTCCACTCCGCCTGTACCGACTGTTGTAAACCGCCAAGGTTGCCCATAATGGCCTGCAGTGGATTGCTGCCACTCGCCGCCTGGCTGCTGCCCATTTCGTTGAGACTATCCTGCATGATGCCGCCTAGCGTGCTCTGCACCAGCTTCTCGCCTTCCGCGCGCACCTGATCGATAGCCTGATGATGGAACGTCAGTCCGTCTGGACGATGCTCAATAATGCGGTTCATTTGCTGCTTGAGCTGGCCATCCAGTTTAGTAAGACGGTTACGCACATTGCTGTTCGCGCCGAGCTTGTCGACAATCACTTTATCCAGCGCCACGCGGCTGCGTTCCAGACGCGAGGTTGCGCCGCTATCGATCCACGGCAAATCGCGACGCAGCGCGGTCTGGTAGTCGATGGCTTTCTGGCGCGCGGCGTTATCAACGTTGACCTTCTGGCCATTAAACTGCACGTCACCCTGCGGAGTGATTTCGAGATTGCCGTTGGTTCCCACCACCTGCACGCTCTGGGGTTTAATGATCACATCATCCTGTGGCTTGACGCTGCACTCGTATGCAGCCTGAGCCTGAGTTGCCGCCAGCAGCAGCGCGGCGATAAGTGCCTTACGAACCATGAAATCTCCCTTTTTTACGCGCTGAAAGGTCGGGCGTTGAGCGTCGCAGCCATTTTTGTGCCGGCCAGTGCGCAGCATCCGGAGCGTACATAAGTACGTGAGGAATGCGAGCACTGCCCGGTGCAAAAAGGGCAAGTAAGCTAGCCCGATACGATCTTTAGTCCCACCAAACGTCGAAGAGTTCAGTCACCTGCACATCCGTCAGGTTATGAGCTTCCAGCCACTTACGCACCAGCTCGCGGTGCTCGTCGGTGCATTTGCCGGTTTCCTGCAAGCACACCAGACCTTCCCACACCAGATAACCGCTGCCGTCATACGCCAGACCGTTCGGCGCGATCACTTCATTAATGAACTGATCAACAGTGGCGTCGATTTGCTCCTCGGTGGTGCCTTCGGCGAAACGCCAGGCGACGGAGAAGCCTAATTCCTGAAACTCATCAATATGCAGTTTTTTACGCAAACGACGGCTACGCTGTACGGCCATTATTTCACCCTCTCAAACATCAGATCCCATACGCCATGGCCCAGTCGCTGCCCGCGCTGCTCAAACTTGGTTAACGGACGCGTTTCCGGACGCGGCACGTAATTGTTACTTTCCGACTGATTTTTATATCCGTCGATGCTGCTCATCACTTCCAACATATGTTCGGCGTAGGCTTCCCAATCGGTCGCCATATGGAACACGCCGCCCAGCTTCAATTTGCGCATCACCAGCTCAGCAAACGGCACCTGTACGATGCGACGTTTGTTATGGCGCGCTTTGTGCCACGGATCCGGGAAGAACAGCTGCACCATGCGCAGCGAGTTATCCGGAATCATCTTCTGCAGCACTTCTACCGCGTCGTGACACATTACGCGCAGGTTCTCCACGCCCGCTTCCTTCGCCGACGCCAGGCAAGCACCCACGCCCGGCGCATGCACTTCCAGGCCAAGGAAATTCTGATGTGGATTGTTCTGCGCCATGGTCACCAGCGAGGCGCCCATGCCGAAACCGATTTCCAGCACTACCGGCGCGTCACGGCGAAACAGCGTCACCAGATCCAGCGGCTCCTGCTGGAACTCCACGCCCATCTCCGGCCATAAATTATCGAGCGCGAGCTGCTGTCCTTTCGTTAAGCGCCCCTGACGGCGCACAAAACTGCGGATACGGCGTAATGGCCGCCCGTTCTCATCAAATTCTGGGGTGATGACGTCATTAATCATGTTGAAGCCTGCTGGTTAGCCTGTTCTGGGAAACGGGCATTATGCAAAGTTAGGAAGCAGAAGCAAGCCTTTGCAATGTTCCGGTTTACACCCTGAGGTCTCTGTGCTGGAATTCCTGCCTGATTGTAGAGTAAACACGGAAAATTTCCTTCTTATGATGCAAGCGCCGACGTTCGCGCAACAAGTGCTGGATTGGTATCAGCGCTTTGGTCGCAAAACCCTGCCGTGGCAGCAGGAGAAAACGCCGTACAAGGTATGGCTCTCTGAAGTGATGCTGCAGCAAACCCAGGTTGCTACCGTCATTCCCTATTTTGAACGCTTTATGGCGCGCTTCCCGACGGTGGCCGATCTGGCAGCGGCACCGCTGGACGAAGTGCTGCATCTGTGGACCGGTCTCGGCTATTACGCGCGCGCGCGCAATTTGCACAAAGCCGCGAAACAGGTGGTGGAGAAGCACGGCGGCGAGTTCCCGCGAAACTTCGACGATGTCGCAGCACTGCCGGGCATTGGCCGTTCTACCGCGGGCGCGGTGTTATCGCTGTCGCTCGGTCTGCACTTCCCAATTCTGGATGGCAACGTAAAACGCGTGCTGGCGCGCTGCTACGCGGTGGGCGGCTGGCCGGGTAAAAAGGAGGTTGAAAAACGGCTATGGCAGATCAGCGAAGATGTGACGCCAGCGGCAGGCGTAAGCCAGTTCAATCAGGCGATGATGGACCTTGGCGCATTAGTATGTACTCGCTCACGCCCTAAATGTGAAATCTGCCCGCTCAACAGCAGATGCGTAGCTTATGCCAACAACAGCTGGGCGGCGTATCCCGGTAAGAAACCCAAACAGACCTTGCCAGAACGTAGCGGCTGGATGCTGATGATGCAGGATGGCGATGACGTGTGGTTAGAGCAGCGTCCGCCGGTTGGCCTGTGGGGCGGACTGTTCTGCTTCCCGCAGTTTACAAGTGAGCAAGCGCTAACTGACTGGCTAACTGAGCGCGGCATTCATGTTAAACCGCAGCAGCTCACCGCATTCCGCCACACCTTTAGCCATTTCCACTTAGACATTGTGCCTATGTGGCTCGCAAAGCCTTCCGCTGGGTCGCTGATGGATGAAGCGGGCGGTCTCTGGTATAACTTAGCGCAACCACCGTCAGTGGGTTTGGCGGCGCCGGTTGAGCGCTTGCTGCATGAATTGCGCCATCCCCAGCAGCTTACGCGTCGAGCAGACGTGACCGAAGAGGAAGAGTAATGAGCCGCACCATTTTTTGTACTTATCTGCAACGCGACGCTGAAGGTCAGGACTTTCAGCTCTATCCTGGCGAATTGGGTAAGCGCATCTTTAATGAGATCTCCAAAGAGGCCTGGCAGCAGTGGATGTCCAAGCAAACCATGCTGATCAATGAGAAGAAATTGAGCATGATGAACCCGGAAGATCGCAAAGTGCTGGAGAAGGAGATGATCAATTTCCTGTTCGAAGGCAAAGATGTGCACATTGAAGGTTACACCCCGCCAGAAAAATAACCGTTCAGGGCTTCCCTTTGAGGCCCTCTTTTTCGATTCAGGCACGCATTAACAATGAATAAAAAACTGATAGCGCTCTTGGTGATTGCACCACTTTTGGTCTCCTGCTCCGGACAAAAAAAATCGCAGTTTCATGAAGAGTGGGTCAAGGACACCAACGGTTTCGATATTTTGATGGGCCAGTTTGCCCACAATATTGAAAACATTTGGGGAATCAATGAAGTTCTGATCGCCGGACCGAAAGATTACGTCAAATATAGCGACGGTTATTACACCCGCAGCCACATCAACTTTGACAGCGGTAGCATCACCATTGAGACCATTTCCGGCACCGATCCGATGGCTAGCCTGCGTCAGGCGATCATCACCACGCTGTTGATTGGCGAAGATCCGGGCAATGTCGATCTCTACTCCGATGCCAACGATATTCAAATCAGTAAAGAGCCGCTGCTGTACGGCCAGGTGCTGGATAATACCGGCCAGCCGATCCGCTGGCAGGGCCGCGCCAGCAGCTTTGCTGATTATCTGATTCAAAACAAACTGCAGAAACGCACCTCCGGATTGCACGTCATCTGGTCGGTTACCATTCCGATGGTGCCAAACCACCTCGACAAACGTGCGCACAAATATCTGCCAATGGTGCGTAAAGCCGCTGAACAATATGGCGTGGATGCGTCACTGATTCTGGCGATTATGCAGATTGAATCGAGCTTCAACCCGTATGCGGTGAGCCACGCTGATGCGCTGGGGTTAATGCAGGTGGTGCAGCATACCGCCGGTGTTGATGTGTTCCGTATGAAGGGCAAAGGTGGCAAACCGAGCCGCAGCTATCTGCTTGATCCTGAGAATAATATTGATGCGGGCACCGCGTATTTGTCGCTGCTGCAGAGAAGTTATTTAGGTGGGATTCAGGATCCGACATCACGGCGTTATGCGGTGATCACCGCGTACAACGGCGGCGCGGGCAGCGTGCTACGCGTGTTCTCCAGCGATAAGGATCGCGCGTTCTCGTCAATAAATAGTATGTCGCCGACGGAAGTTTACCAGACGCTGACCACCAACCATCCATCGGCAGAATCACGGCGTTATCTGTATAAAGTGAGCCAGGCGCAGCGCAGTTATCGACGGTATTAAGCTGGTGCGGTTTGTCCCTCATCCCAACCTTCTCCCGCCCGCGGGAGAAGGGGCCGATCCAGCACAGAAATAATTACGCGCACCACCTAAACATTCCCTCTCCCGCTTGCGGGAGAGGGTTAGGGTGAGGGCAAGTGCAATCAGCTCACCATCATATTCGCCACCAGATGCTTACGCCCGTGCTCATCTTCTTCGGTGTAAACCCCTTGCAGCTCTGGCGAGAAGCCCGGCAGCAGATTGATGCCCTCTTCCAGCGCGAGGAAATAGCGCTGTACCGCGCCGCCCCACACTTCGCCTGGCACCACGCACAACACGCCGGGCGGATATGGCAACGCGCCTTCGGCCGCTATGCGCCCTTCAGCATCGGCAATCTTCACCAACTCCACTTCGCCACGAATATAGGCCTGGTGCGCATCCTGCGGATTCACTTGCACCGGTGGGAAGCAGGCTGAGCGGAACATCGCTTTCTGCAGATCCTTAACGTCAAAACTGACGTAGAGATCGTGCATCTCCTGACACAAGCGGCGCAGCGTGTAGCCTTTGTAGCGCTCAATATTCTTGCGATACACGCTCGGCAGCACTTCCGCCAGCAGCGCATCCTCGCGCACGTGCTGCTCAAACTGCACCAGCATCGCCACCAGATGCGCCATCTTCTCCGGCGTTTCTGCTGGCGTCAGCAGGAACAGAATCGAGTTGAGGTCGCACTTCTCCGGCACGATGCCGTTCTCGCGCAGATAGTTGGCCAGAATGGTCGCTGGAATGCCGAAGCTGGTGTACTCACCGCTGGCGGCATCAATCCCCGTGGTGGTGAGCAGCAGCTTGCAGGGATCCACCAGATACTGCTCCTGCGCATAGCCTTCAAAACCGTGCCACTTTGCGCCCGGCTCAAGGCTGAAGTATGCCGGATCGATGGCGATGGCTTCCGTTTCCACCGCTTGCCACAGCTTGCCGTGCACTTTCTCCGGCAGGAACGGCTGAATCATTTCGCAACGTTCAAGAATCGCTTTACGCGCATCAATGCCGATGGTGACGCACTCGTGCCACATGCTGCGTCCGGCCTCGCCTTTATGCATGCGGGCATTGATATCCAGCGCGGCAAACAGCGGATAGAACGGGCTGGTTGAGGCGTGCAGCATAAACGCATTGTTGAGGCGTTTGTGCGGACAGAAACGCTGCTGCCCACGGATGTGATTGTCTTTCTTATGGATTTGCGACGTCTGTGAGAAACCGGCCAGCTGCTTGTGTACCGACTGCGTGACAAAAATGCCCGGATCGTTCTCGTTCAACTCCAGCGTCAGCGGCGAACAGCCGGCCATCAGCGGAATAAACTGCTCGTAGCCAACCCACGCCGAATCAAACAGGATGTAATCGCACAGATGTCCGATGCGATCGACCACCTGACGCGCGTTGTACACCGTGCCGTCGTAAGTGCCGAGCTGAATAATCGCCAGGCGGAATGGACGTTGATCGTTGGCACGATTGGGCGCCACTTTGGCGATTTGGTCGCGCAGATAAGCATCGTCAAAACAGTGCGCATCAATGCCGCCGATAAAGCCAAACGGATTACGCGCCGCTTCCAGATACACCGGCGTGGCGCCCGCCTGAATCAGTGCGCCATGATGGTTGGATTTGTGGTTGTTGCGGTCAAACAGCACCAGATCGCCGCGCGTCAGCAGCGCGTTGGTGACCACTTTATTGGCGCTGGAGGTGCCGTTAAGCACGAAGTAGGTTTTGTCGGCGTTAAACACTTTCGCCGCGAACTTCTGCGCATCTTTGGCTGAGCCTTCGTGGATCAGCAGATCGCCGAGCTTTACGTCGGCGTTGCACATATCCGAACGGAAGACGTTCTCGCCGTAGAACTCATAAAACTGACGTCCCGCCGGATGTTTGCGGAAGAAGGCACCACCCTGATGTCCCGGGCAGGCAAACGTGCTGTTCTGCATATCGACGTAGCGCGTGAGCGTGTCGAAAAATGGCGGCAGCAACTCGGCTTCATACGCCTGCGCGGCGTCCTCCAGCGCGTCCCACTCTTCTGGCGCGCCGTTGATTTCCCCTGTGACGCCCGGCAGCTTCAGCACTTCTTCATCGAACGCATTGGCGACAAACACCGGCAGATTAAAGCCGACCTTGCGCAATAGCGTCAGCACGCCACTGCGCGTGTCCGACAAGGTGATCACGACCGCAGCGACATCGGTAAAGTCGGTATTGTCCAGCGTCACCACGTCGCGCGCAGTGTTAAGACTAAGGGTTGGCGCTACAGCAACGCTGGCAGCAATTTTCAATGGGTTCATAACACAAATCCCTGAGAGAGGATGAGTGGGTGCCGATGGCACAGCAATGAGGAGGTTTCCTCGGCGAAGTCAATCTGGGAGTTGAACACTAACTGGGGCGCAATCATGTCATCTTTTTTTTGCCGGAACAACCGCTGCGCGGCCCCTCACCCCAGCCCTCTCCCGCAAGCGGGCGAGGGCGCCGTCCGAGCCGGTATAAAGGTGAGCTGGATCGGTTCCCTCTCCCACCTGTGGGAGAGGGTTAGGGTGAGGGCAAAAAAGGAGTACTATACCCCCACTTTCCTCAACCAGCCGGAGGCTGCATGTTCAAGGCATTGGTCATTGAAAATGATGAACAGGGATATCGCACATCCCTGAAAGATCTGTCAGAAAAACAACTGCCCGATCAGGATGTCACCCTCGAAGTAAGCTACTCCACGCTCAACTACAAAGACGCGCTCGCCATCTGCAACAAAGGCCCGATTGTGCGGCAATTCCCGATGGTGCCGGGCATCGACTTTGTTGGTCGGGTGATCAGCAGCCGCCATGCTGAATGGCAGCAGGACGATGTGGCGCTGCTCACCGGCTGGGGCGTAGGCGAAAAGCATTGGGGCGGACTGGCGCAGAAAGCCAGCGTCTCGGGCGACTGGCTGGTAAAAGTGCCGGCCGCACTCAGCCCGCTACAAACCATGGCAATTGGCACCGCGGGCTTCACCGCCATGTTGTGCGTGCTGGCGCTGGAAAAACAGGGCATCACGCCGCAGCACGGCCCGGTTTTAGTCACCGGCGCGAGTGGCGGCGTTGGCAGCTTCAGCGTCAGCTTGCTGGCACGTCTCGGCTATGAGGTGATTGCTTCCAGCGGTCGCGCCAGCGACAGCGATTACCTGATCAACACGCTGGGCGCGACGTCGATTATCGATCGCGCAGAGCTGAGCGAGCCGGGCAAACCGCTGGCGAAAGAGCGCTGGGCGGCGGCGATTGATAGCGTCGGCAGCCACACGCTGGCCAATGTGTTAGCGGGCATCAAGCGCGATGGCGTGGTCGCGGCGTGCGGCATGGCGCAAGGTTTGGATCTGCCGACCAGCGTCGCGCCGTTCATACTGCGCGGCGTGGTGCTGGCGGGCGTGGATAGCGTGATGTGCGCAAAACCGCTGCGGCAGCAGGCGTGGCAGCGCCTGGCGGAACTGGTGGATGGCGACCTGTTGCAGCAGTTAACCAAGGTGATTCCGCTGAGCGAAGCGCGCGAAGGTGCCGAGCAGCTGCTGGCCGGTAAAGTACGCGGCAGATTGATCGTCGATTGCAGATAATCGCACATTACGTAGCGGCGCAATTTATGGCGCGTCTTTTCACAGAGCGCGATAAATCGCGCCGCTACGGTCTCAGGCACGCAGTTGAATCTGCGGCCTGCCCTTCTCATCCTGCACCACTACATCCAACTCCGCCTGATACCAGCGCGTCAGCGTGTGTTCGGTCATCACCTCATTGGGTGCGCCTTCCGCCACCAGCTTGCCCTGATGCAGCAACAGCACGCGATCCGACCACAGCGATGCGAGGTTAAGATCGTGCAGCACGGTGCAAACGCTGAAGCGTCCGTTGCGCGTCAGACGATGCAGCAAACGCAAACTGTGCTGCTGCCAGAACAGATCCAGCGCGGAAGTGGGTTCGTCGAGAAACAGCCAGCCGCGTGGCCCGTCATCGTGCCACAGCTGAGCCAGCACGCGCGCCAGCTGCACGCGCTGCTGTTCACCACCGGAAAGCGATCGATAATCGCGCTGTGCCAGCTCAAGGCTGCCGGTAATGTGCATCACCTCGTCGATCACCGCCCTGGATTGAGCGCGCGGCCAGGGCGCGCGGCCCATCGCCACCACATCGGCGGCGGGCAGCGGAAAACTGACGCTATTTTGCTGACGCATCACCGCGCGGCGCTGCGCCAGCGGTTCGCGCGGCCAACTGTTTAGCGGACGATCGCCGAGCCAGCACTCGCCCGCTTGCGGCGTGAGAAAGCCGGTCAGCAAGCGCAGCAGCGTGGATTTCCCCGCGCCGTTGGGGCCGATCAGCGCGATCATTTCGCCAGGCTGCAAAGTCAGGGAAACGTCGTCGATCAACGCGCGTGAGCCGTGGCTAAATCGCAGCCCGCGCGCCTGCATGCAGTCATTCATTCATCCCCCTTTGCTCACGCAGAATCAGCCAGAGAAACCACGGGCCGCCCAGCAGGCTGGTTAACAGGCCCACCGGCATTTCCGCCGGCACCACCACGGTGCGCGCCAGCGTATCGGCCAGCAGCAGCAAAATCGCGCCCGCCAGCGCCGAACCGGGCAGCATCCAGCGATGATCGCTGCCGAGACAGAAACGCATCAGGTGCGGCACCACTAAACCGACAAAGCCGATAATGCCACTCACCGCCACGGCGGTGCCTACCAGCAATGCGCTCAGCACCAGCAGCTGACGCTGCGTACGCTTAACGTCGATGCCCATGTAATGTGCATCCTCTTCGCCGAGTTGCAGCAAATTGAGACGACGCGCGCGCAGCTGAATCGCTATCAGCGCCGGCAGAATCAGCACCGCGCACACCGCCAGGCTCGGCCACTGCGCCGCGCTCAAACTGCCCATGCCCCACAACGCCAACTGACGCAACTGCTGATCGTTACTCAGCCACGACAGCACGCCGACCGCCGCACCGCATAAGGCGTTGATGGCGATCCCGACCAGCAGCAAGCGCGACAAATTGCCCAGCGCCATACGGCTAAAGCTGAAGATCAGCAGCGTCACCACCAAACTGCCCATAAAGGCGGCGAGTGTTGGCAGCCACAGCGCCAGCAGCGGCGGCAAGCCGAGCGGGATAACGATCGATATCGCTACCGCTAAACCCGCTCCGCTGCTGATGCCGAGCAAACCGGGATCGGCCAGCGGATTGCGAAACAATCCCTGCATCACCGCGCCGGACACCGCCAGCGCCATGCCGAGCAGCACCGCCAGCAGCACGCGCGGCAGGCGGATGTTGATCCAGATTTGCCACGCCATATCGCTGAGCGGCGCACGCAACAAAGTGCGCATTGAAAGCGGCATCGCGCCGAAGTTGGCCGCCATCAGCATTAATATCAGCGTGCTGATGGCCATCAAACCGAGCCAGCGCATCACGGATGTAGTTGCCATATTTTTCCCCTAAATAATTCAAGGTGCAGGAAGGCAGCAAGTGTTCGAATCCCCAGGAGCTTACACAAGTAAGTGACTGGGGTGAGAACACGCAGCTAACGCGCCTGCGGCTCGAAGTATGACGGGGAAGCCGCTTCGGCTGCGTGGCGCAGTTTGATAATCGCGCCCGGCGTATCAAGACCAAAGCTCAGCAGCGCCATCTCATCCACCACCAGCAACGCGCGATGCTGACCGGCTGGCGTCAGTGCCAAACCGGGCAGCGACCACACTTTCTCTTCGCCGCCCAGCGTACGCAGGCCATCTTCACCCACCACGATCAAATCCGGTGCCGCCGCAATCACACCTTCCTGCGACAGCTGCTGATAGTGCGGCACCGCCGCCATCGCATTGATCAGACCCGCGCTGCGAATCGCGCCGTCCGCGCCGGTTTGTGCGCCCGCCGCCTGAGTGCGCATACCGCCGTGCGCCATGATAAACAGCACTTTGATCGGCAACGGTTTTTGTGGGATCTGCGCGCGCAGCTTGTTGACCTTCTCGATCAGCGCGTTGGCTTCCTCTTCACGATGCAGCGCCTTGCCGATGGTAGCGATTTTTTTCGCGATGGCGTCGAGGCTGTTTTTGCCGGTGACATCCACCACTTTTACGCCAGCTTGCGCCACTTGCTGCAGCACCAGCGACGGTTTTGCCAGCTCGCTGCTTAGCACCAGCGTCGGTTTCAGCGCCAGAATCCCTTCGGCATTCAACTGCCGCATATAACCGACATCCGGCAGCTTGTTGGCCTGCGCTGGATGCTGGCTGGTGCTGTCACGCGCTACCAGATCCTGCTGCGCATCCAAGGCATAGATAATTTGCGTGACGTCACCGCCAATCGAGATCACCCGCTCGTCCGCAACAGCGGGCAGCGCCAGCGCAGTTAGCAGCAACAGAAGTTTTCTCATGCTAACGCCTCCAGCGACATCACCTGCTCGCGCCAGCGCGCCTGCTCCGGCGTGCCTTCGCTGCGCTGACCGTACAACTGCGCGATCTGCGTGCCGTCGGCGGCAAAAAGTTCCAGGCTGGTGACGAAGCCGTCGCCGCTCGGTTTGCGCGTTACCCAGCTTTCGCTGATGTGATCCGCCATCAAATGCAACGTGAAGGTGGGATTGAAAATGTTGATCCAGTTATCCATCGGCATCAGCTTCTGCACCGCGCCGGTGAAGATCTGCGTGCAGCCACGGTTGCCGATAAAAATCATGATTTCATTGCCATCCTGCTGCGCCAGATCCAGCAGCTGCGCCAGCGAGTCATTACTCACCTGACGCGCTAGATCGTCCGCCACCGCGCGAAACGCCTGCGGGCGCGAGATGTTGTGGCGCTTCAGCAGGCCAAAAAACTGATGCACATCGGTGATGGCGCGCCATTCGGCTTCCACTTTGCTGGCATCAACCATCCTGCTGTATTGCGGCGCGCTGGCGGGCTGCGGATCTAGCGCCGCCGCGTTCTCCAACACAAACGCCGCAATCAGCGCATCCCACGCGGCGAAATCGGTGTTGTCGGTGGTGTAGATTTTCAGCACCGCATCAGCGTGGCGATCAAAAATCTGGATGCTTTGACGTTCACCGTGGGCGCTCTGCTCACGCAAGAAGAACGCGCTGTGCCACTGATGCGGGAACAGACGCTGATCGAGCGCGCGCGGGTTGAGAATCAGTCCGGCGTGTTCGCCAAGGTGCAGGTTTTCATATTTGCCCACCTGCTCGTGAACCGCATATTCATTGCGGGTGATGCTTTTGGTTTCACCTACTGCCGCCAGAGCTGCCAGCAGCGTAGGGAAATCGGCTTTTAACGCCTTTGCATCCTGGCCGACACGCGCTTCACACAGCTGCGCTTCGCCAATGCCCATCAGCGCGGCGAAATCGCGCGCGTACTTTTTCGGATGCTCGCCTTTCAGCGCCAGATAGTGATCGTAACGTGAGTTCATTGCCTTGCTCCATGAAAATGCCCTGCGCTGCCGCAGGGCGAAAAGGGATTAGAAATCGACGTTCACACCCAACTGGAAGGTGCGGCCTGGCATCACCGCCAGGTTGATGTCGTTGCGTTCCTGGGCGTTGCTGCTGGTCAGCGTGCGGCTGCTGGTGTAATCCCAGTATTTGCGATCGGTAATGTTGTAGATACCGCCGCTCAGCTTGACGCTTTTCGTCGCCTGCCAGTAAGCCGTTGCATCCACCATGCCGTAACCCGGCACGCGCATATATTCCGTGGTGGAATCGGTGATCGCCGTGCCGGTGTTGGTGTAGCTTTCGCGGTTGGTCGCCGTGGCCTGCTTGCCTTTCACGAAGGTGGCGGTTAGCGCGGCGCCGTAGCCGCGCGCTTTGTCATCCCACGCCAGGCCAACAATCGCTTTCAGTGGCGCGACGCTATCGAGATCGATGTACTTGTCACCGGCGTAGCTGGACTTGGATTTACCTTCGTTATAGCCCAGCGCAAAGGTGCTGCTCAGGCCATCGACCTGCGGGAACCAGGTGCCGTAATTCACTTTGGTGGATATCTCAGCACCATAAATGTAGGCCTTATCGCGGTTTTCAGCCTGATAGCTGGTGTAGATGTTGCTCGGAACGTTGACGAACATCTCCGGATTGGTGGCGCGGCGATAGCGGGTGTAGGCGATGAAGTTTTTGTACTGGTTATAGAACACCGAGGTGTTGACCGTTACGCCTTCTGTCGCCTGGCCTTTCAGGCCCCACTCGAAGTTGTTGCTGGTTTCGGTTTTCAGATCGGTGTTACCAATCAGCGCATATTGCGCGCTACCCGCATAGCTGGAACCCAGGTTCCATGAGCCATACAGCTGGCTGGTGGTGGGGAACTGCACGCCGCGTTTGTATTGCAGATAGGTGGTCAGCGCTGGCGTTAAATCGTACTGGAAGGTCAGCGATGGCAGCACCTGCGTATCGGAGTTAGTTTTGCCATACAGCGCATCAACCTGCTCTTCGGTCAGCACCGTGCTGCCGGTGGTGAGATCGCCGAGATTTTTCGGCTTGGTGCTTTGATACATTACGCGCACGCCGGGAATGACCGCGAAGTTGTGGCTATCAAGATCGAAATTGATCTTGTCTTGCAGGTATCCTGCCACCGCGAAAGTGCGGCTGTCAGACTGCGGTTGGGTGATGGCGCTAAAGGCGCTCGGCGCTGGTTCCTGGCGGAACGGACGCTCGCTGTAGTCCAGGCGCGCATTGACACCGGCACTCAGCTCGTGGCGGCCCAGCGTTTTGGTGCCGCGCGTGTCGAAGCCATAGCTATCGACGTTGAAATCGGAATAGACAAAGCCGTACTCGCTCGCGCTGGTCGGCAGATAGGTATTGTCGTGCGCCTGAGTTTGCTGCCAGTAAAGGCGCGTGGTCAGCGTATCGATAAAGTCGTTATACGGCGTCCACTCATCCGCCAGATTGATGCCCCAACGGCGCGTATCGCTCTGCTGCTGCGCGGTGCCCCAAACGGTGTTGCCGCTGGTGTCCCAGGTATCGTAATGGCTGTGGTTGGTTTTGTGATAGTAATCAAAGGTGGCGCTCAGCTTGTGCTGATCGTTCGGCTGCCAGATCCCGGATGTCATAAAGGCGTCAGAGTGCCAGTTGGCCGGATAAGCCTGTTTCACGTCGCTGTTGTTGCGGGTTTCCTGGCCATCGCGACGGCTGTAAACAAATAGGCCGCGCAGCTCGTCATCGCCAGCAGCGGCGGTGATGCCGTTGTGCCAGCTGCGATTCGATGAGTCGTAATCGCTCTGGTAACCGAAATAAGTATTTTTGTCGCTGCTAAGGTAATCGTCAGCAGTTTTATTGTGGAACGAGACGTTACCGCCAATCGAGGTATTCGGCTGATCCACCGCCGTGGCGCCCTTCTCAATATCAACGCTGCCGAACAGGTAGGGATCGATGTAATCGCGGCCAATACCAAAGGTGTTGTTGCCGGTGCGGCTGACGTAAGGGCGGCCGGTGGCATCCGGAATCGGAATGCCGTCGATATCCATGCCGACGCGATTACTCTCCAGACCACGAATGTTGTAACCGGTGTAACCCGCGCGGTCGAAACCGCTTTTGCCGGCAGAGGATCCGCCGCTGGATCCGGTGGCGCTGATCAGCGGCTCATAACGCATGATCGAACCGAAATCGTTCGCACCGCGTTTTTGCAGCTCTTGTGCTGTGATGGTGGTTTTATTGCCGGCCTGCGGTTTTGGCGCGGTGACGGTGAGAACCGGTTCATTGCTGGTGCTATCGCTGGCGGCAAAGCTGCAAGCGGCATGAATAGCTGAAGATAAGATGGCAACTTTGAAAAGACGTTGCTGGGCCGTTCCCTGAAAGAGTGAAGACATGCGCGAAATACCTGGTTAATTGTTAGTATTCGCTCACTTGCTTGCTGCCGGAAAGTACGGGCCTTGGTTAAAAGACCGTAAAAATTATGGACTTATTTTTTGTAATAAATGATGTCGAAAGGAATGTAATGCAAGTGGTAATCATTATCAACTAGCAGTAAGCTAAGATGTATCTTGGACCGCACATTTTGTTAACTTCATTATCTAAATGAGACACGTTATGTCACAGAAACCGGCGATTACCATTCATTACTGCACACAATGTAACTGGCTGCTGCGTTCCGCCTGGATGGCGCAGGAGTTGCTGCATACCTTTGCCGAGGATTTAAGCGCGGTAACGCTACAGCCGGGAACCGGCGGCGTGTTTGAGATTACCATTGATGGTCAGGTGATTTGGGAGCGTAAGCAGGAAGGCGGATTCCCGGATGCGGCAGCGCTGAAGCAGCGCGTGCGCGACCTCTGCTGGCCGGATCGCGCGTTGGGGCATGTGGATAAGAAGAAGAGTTGATTTGGGGTTCGTGCGTTATCGGAATAAACGGATGTACACGCACCTAAGGTCGTCATTCATGGCGACCTGCTAACTTTTAGCGATCTTTTCCGCCGCTTCCTGCAGCGCGCTGATCACGATCTCCAGCGCCTCATCCGAAATATCTTCCTGCGCCAGACGATGATTCAAGGTGTGTTTGATCAGATGAATCGCCTGTTCAACCTGCGGAATGCTGCGGTTATTCACCAGAATCGCCAGCGAGGTTAAGCGCTCGATAATCGCATTCACATTGTCACGATTCTCCGCCAGCAGCGCCTCGCCGCCTTCATTCAGCGCATAGGCTTTACGCGATGCCTGCGCATCGACCACGCGAATCGCATCCATCTCTTCGAGCAGCGTCAGGTTAGGATAGATAATGCCGGGGCTGGGTGAATATTCCCCTTTGGAGAGCTCTTCAACCGATTTGATCAGCTCATACCCGTGCGCAGAGCTGATGGCGAGAAAGTGCAGCATTAACAAGCGGATATCGCTGGCATCCAGCATCCGCTCCCGACGCTTCTTGCGTGCGCCTGCACAGACGGTGCGCTGTGCGTGATCGGACTGCCATGGAAAATCCCGCTGCTGTTTCATTGCCTTCCTGAGCGCTAATTAAGGGAGGTTGATAGTAGTCTGCCACCTGGCAAAATTCAACACAGGCGGCAGCGCGCGCGGCGTTGGCGTTATTTCTGATGCCAATAAGCTACGGCGCGCACGAAATCGGTATGTGCACCGCGTCCCTGGGTGAAGTAATCGCTCAGCAGTTTCACCGCTTCGCCCTCGCCCGTCAGCCAGATGAAGTATTCAGTGGCGGGTAGCGCAATCTTATCCAGCTGTGCCGTTATTGATACCAGGTTATCGGCCTGCATGGTGCCGCTGCCCAACCAGCTCACCTGCACATTTGGCAGATCACCGAGATAATCGCGGCCGGTGGCTTCATCGGCATAGGCCAGCAGATGAATTTCCTGCGCCTGGATTTCGCTGTAACGACGTTTAAAGGCGGGCAGACCGGTCTCATCACAGACGTAAATCTGGCAGGCGTAATCCGCCGGTATCACCAACGAACCGCGCGGACCGCCCATCGCGATTCGATCGCCCACTTTGGCTTGGCTTGCCCAGCTGCTGGCAACGCCGCCGTCGTGGATGTAGAAATCGATGGTCAGAGAATCGACGCCGTTAAATTCCAGCGGCGTGTAATCACGCGCGGCAGGACGCACGCCATTCGGCCAAACGATGCCTTCATCGGTGATCTGCGGCAGCGCCAGCTCTGCACCAGCATGTTCCGGGAAGAACACTTTGATGTGATCGTCAAACGATGGCGAGTTGAAGCCGGCCAGATCGCTGCCGTTGAAAACAATGCGCCAGAATTCACCGGCAATCAGCGTCTTGCTGACCACGCTGATGTGGCGGAAACGCAGTTCATTGCGCACACGACGTGGCGCGCGTTCGGAAGGGTGAGTTTGCAAGTGGTGTCTCCCTAAAAGATAGTGAAAGTCATTCTCATCTGATGGGGAGAGAATAGTTATGATATATCTTCGACGCAATGCCGAAAAATGCTATTGGAAAATTGGCATGTTAAAACAGCGCGATAAATCGCGCCGCTACGATGAAGAGCTGTGAGGGATAAGGTGCAAATGACAAGCAGGAAGTGTAGCGGCGCAATTTATTGCGCAATACATAGATGCGTTTGACTGCCGAGACCGCGCTTAGATTGCAGCGGTCACGGATTTTAAAACCGGATTACGCCTGGTGATTGCCGCAGGTCACGAAACTGCCATCATCCTGGCTATGTTTCGGCAGCACATTGTCGCCCAGAATTTCATGCTGCGCACAATGCGGTTGATGCGGATGCAGTCCGCCCGGCGGTGAAAAAGGCTCAGCCATTTGTGCACTTGCCAGCGAAGAAAACGCTACAAGCGCTGTCATGAGGAACAACGGTAGAAGTCGCATAATTTTTTTGTCTGTTCACTATAGCGGCCCGGAATGGACCAGAAATGCAGGTGATTATCCAGCCTGATGTGTGGCGGCTGGTGATTTACGCGGCCAATCAGGTTTCGATGAAGAATTTTACGCTCATTACGCCAGTGAGTTTATAAAATCGTGCGGTTTGTCACGGTTTACCGCACGAATTATGCATTACTTATCCGTCACCGGAATATAGAAGGTGCCTTGCAGCAGATCGGGCGTGCTGTATTTCAGATCCAGCTTAAGCAAATCTTTGCCCGCACGGCGTGCTACGCCCAGCGCTGGCAAATGGTTGTAGTAAATCTCCGCGGTGAATGAGTTGATCTCTTCCGGCGCGCCGTGCCAGTCAATCTCCGCATACAAACCCCTCTCGCCGGTCCAGTTCTGCACGTTACGCGGCAGCACATCGGCGTATTGACTCTCCAGCGCCTGGAACAGGCTGATGTGTTGCTGGTCGGCAGAATGCACGCCCGGACTGAACTGAAAGCCCAGCCAGCCGCGGTTCACATGCTGACCGGCAAAAGCGATGAAATCGCGCGTATGCTGCGCCACCACATGATTTTGATGATCGATGTATTCCCCGAAACGGCATTCCCACTCAATCACTTCGCCACACAGCTGAATCTCCGGCTTCTGCGCCAGACGCGCATTGACCCACTCACGCTGCGTGGAGATGCGGCTGTGGAAATCCTTCATCAGCATTTCCGGAATGCGACGATAAGCACCCGGCGTCATCGAGAAGTGACTTTTAAACACACGGGTAAAATTCTGCTGATTATCAAAACCAAAGCGCACCGCAATATCGATCAGCGGCATGCTGGTCAGACGCAGCGCCATCGCCGCCATGGTCAGACGACGTTTGCGCGTGTAGGACGCCAGCGTTTGTCCGGTCATCTCTTTAAACATGCGCTGCATGTGCCATTTGGAGTAACCGGATTTCAGGGTAATCAGATCGATGTTGAGCTCGTCGGTCAGGTTCGCTTCTATCCAGTCCACCAGATCGTTGATGTACTGTTTTTTTACATTCAGGCTGAGCATGATTTTGATAATCGAATGAGGTGGTTAACGTCATGAATTTGCGTTATTCGTCACATAAATATAACAAAAACGTATTACCAACGTAAGGAAGAGTAAAGGTAGCGCAACGGGAAAAGCATTAATTGCTTAGGTTACTAACGTTTTTATCGCGCATGAAAAGAAAAAAGGTCGTCACGAATGAAGACCTTTCGGTGATATCAACTGCTTGAAGCGGTGCGCGGGCTCAGTGCGAACGCATGCCCGCTGCCGTCATCATCATACGAAACAGTGATGCCACCACACCGAGTGCCAGCACGCTCGCGCCGTAAATGACTACCAGCCACATCACCTGCTTCCACCACGGAATCTTCGTTTCAGAGTGAGTTTTCATGTTGCTGACCTCGGTTTTCATATCAATGGTATCCTTCGTCGGCTTTGATTTTTCCGCGGAACACGTAGTAACTCCAGAAGGTGTAACCCAGAATTACCGGAATAATCAGCAGGCCGCCCACCAGCATAAACGCCTGGCTGCTCGCCGGAGACGCCGCCTGCCAAATGGTGATCGACGGTGGAATGATGTTCGGCCAGATGCTGATACCGAGGCCCGAGAAGCCAAGGAAAATCAGCGCCAATGTCAGGATGAACGGCGAGTAATGCGCTTCACGTTTGATGGCGCGCACAATCCCCCACGAACACAGCACCACCAGTACCGGAACCGGCAGGAACCAGAACAGGTTCGGACGCGAGAACCAGCGCTGCGCGATATCCGCGTGCGTCAGCGGCGTCCAGATACTGATAATGCCCACCACCAGCAGCAACGTCAGCGTCAGCGGCGTCGCCAGCGCAGACATCTTACGATGCAGATCGTGTTCGGTTTTCATGATCAGCCAGGTACAACCCAGCAGTGCATAGGCGATGACCAGACCGACGCCGCAGAACAGCGGGAACGGCGCTAACCAGCTCATCGCTGAACCCGCATATTCACGGCCAACCACCGGGAAACCATTCAGGATCGCGCCCACGGCCACGCCCTGACTGAAGGTGGCCAGCAGTGAACCGGCAATGAATGACTTATCCCAGAACGCACGGTGTTCTAGCGTGGCTTTAAAGCGGAACTCAAACGCTACGCCACGGAAGATCAGGCCAATCAGCATCGCCGTCAAAGGAATCGACAATGCATCCAGCAGCACCGAGTAGGCCAGCGGGAACGCGCCATACAGCGCCGCGCCGCCCAGCACCAGCCAGGTTTCGTTGCCATCCCAAACCGGAGCAACGGTATTAACCATCATGTCGCGTTCGATGGGATCTTTATTGAACGGCAACAGCAGGCCAATGCCGAGATCGAAACCATCCATCACGATGTACATCAAGGTGCCAAACACGATGATGGCAAACCAGATAATTGAAAAGTCGATCATCTTAGTGCTCCCCACTCTTTTCGCTATGGGTTTTGGCCGCCGACAACGGACGCGCTGGCGTGTGATGCTGACCCGGACCACCGTGATCAACCTCTTTACCTTCGCCGGTCACCGGACCCTCTTTGATCAGACGCATCATGTAGAGGTAACCGACACCAAACACCGACGAGTAGACCAGAATGAACGCCAGCAGGCTGATGCTCATGTGCATATCACCATGCGCCGAGACCGCATCAATGGTGCGCTGCACGCCATATACCACCCACGGCTGACGCCCAATCTCGGTGGTAAACCAACCGGCCAGAATGGCGATCAAACCCGATGGACCCATCAGCAGCGTGAACCACAGGAACGGACGCGAGTGATACAAACGGCCTTTGAAACGCAGCCACAAAGACACCACGCCGAGCGTAATCATCAGCAGGCCCAGCGCCACCATCACGCGGAATGACCAGAAGATAATGGTGGAGTTTGGACGGTCCTCTTTCGGGAAGCTCTTCAGCGCAGGGATTTGCTTCTCCAGGCTGTGCGTCAGAATCAGGCTGCCGAGGTACGGGATTTCCAGTGCGTACTTGGTGCGCTCCTGCTCCATATCCGGCACACCGAACAGAATCAGCGGCGTGGCTTCACCCGGCTTGTTTTCCCAGTGTCCTTCAATTGCCGCGATTTTCGCAGGCTGATGCTCAAGGGTGTTCAGGCCGTGCGCATCACCGATCATCGCCTGAATCGGCGCCACGATCAGCGCCATCCACAGCGCCATCGAGAACATCTTACGAATCGCTGGATTGTCGTTACCGCGCAGTAAATGCCATGCGCCCGACGCGCCGACAAAGAAGGCGCTGGCCAGGAAGGCACCGACCGACATGTGGAACAAGCGATAAGGGAACGAGGGGTTGAAGATAATTTTCAGCCAATCTTCCGGTACCACGATGCCGTTCTGGATGATGTAGCCCTGCGGCGTATGCATCCAGCTGTTTGACGCCAGAATCCAGAAGGTGGAGAAGATGGTGCCGAGCGCGACCATGCAGGTTGCAAAGAAGTGCAAGCCTGGACCGACGCGGTTCCAGCCAAACAGCATCACGCCAAGGAAGCCCGCTTCAAGGAAGAAGGCGGTTAACACTTCATAGGTGAGCAGCGGGCCGGTGATACTGCCAGCAAACTGTGAGAAACCGCTCCAGTTAGTACCGAACTGGTACGCCATCACCAATCCGGATACCACGCCCATGCCGAAGTTAACGGCAAACGCTTTTGACCAGAAATGGTAGAGATCGCGATAGGTCTCGTTACGGGTTTTCAGCCACATCCCTTCAAGCACCGCCAGGAAACTGGCGAGACCGATGGTGATGGCTGGAAAGATAATATGGAAGGAAACAGTAAATGCGAACTGAATCCTGGCCAGATGAAAGGCGTCTAATCCAAACATTGCTTACCTCATTGCCACAAATTACACCGAATTTTTACTTATAATTAACAAGCAGAGCGCAGCGGTTATTTCGCCGTGCTTAAAGAAATGTCGCGCCAATGTAAAAGGAAGTGATGCGAACAAAAAGATACAGGGGAAGTCGGTAAAACTATAACAGTGTTTTTTGATTTCGATCATTGTTTTCAGCAGAAACTAATACTTTAAAAATCACGACGTTAAGGTTAATCACCCTCATTCATTGTGACAATATTGTTATTGTTTTCCGCCTATTCCCGCTGTGCTTATCAGGTAAGCACTTCATTTATTTATTTTTTAGTGCGAAGAAAAATGGCGTTATTTACGGTAAATACGTTGAGCATGTAAATATTTCCGGACAGCGCAGGACGATCAGGATTGTTAATTAAAAGCTAATATTTTTAGAACAAAAAGATATATTTCTGCTGTTTATTAAACAGGTGATGTAAACGCAGTGACGTTAACCTACTGCGGCATGGTATTTGCCAGCGGCGACAAGCTGTGCTTTTTTAGAGCAGTAATCAACCAGTTAAACAGCGAAGGAGAGGTTATGGCCCGTCTTACTGCACAGGATTTCCCTCAGGAACTGCTCGAGCTTTACGATTACTACGCGCACGGCAAAATCAGCAAACGCGAATTTATCGCGATGGCGGCGAAATTCACCATCGCCGGCATGACCGGCGCCACGCTGCTCAGCGCCATGAGCCCCAATTATGCGCTGGCGCAGCAGGTGGAATTTACCGATCCGGCGATCAAACCGGAATACATTCACTATCCGTCACCGCAAGGTCACGGCGAGGTGCGCGGCTATCTGGTGCGACCGGCCAATGCATCCGGCAAAGTGCCTGCGGTGGTAGTGGTGCACGAGAATCGTGGCCTCAATCCCTATATCGAAGACGTGGCGCGACGGGTAGCGAAAGCCGGTTACATCGCGCTGGCGCCCGATGGTTTGAGCTCGCTGGGCGGTTATCCGGGCAACGATGACGAAGGCAAAGTGATGCAGGCCAAAGTCGACCCCACCAAGTTGATGAATGACTTCTTCGCCGCGATTGATTTCCTGATGCACCACGAAGAGGGCGCCGGCAAAGTGGGTATCACCGGCTTCTGCTACGGCGGCGGCGTAGCCAATGCGGCGGCCGTCGCGTTTCCTGATTTGGCCTGCGCGGTACCGTTCTACGGCCGTCAGCCTAAAGCGGAAGATGTGCCGCGCATCAAAGCGCCGCTGTTGCTGCACTACGCCGCGCTGGATAAAGGCATCAACGAAGGTTGGCCAGCCTATGAAGAGGCGTTGAAAGCCAATCACAAAATCTATGAAGGCTATGTTTATCCCGGTGTGAATCATGGCTTCCACAATGATTCGACGCCGCGTTATGACAAAACCGCCGCCGAATTAGCATGGAGCCGCACGCTGGGTTGGTTTGAGAAGTATTTACGCGCTTGAGGGTGCGGCGGTCGCCATAAATGGCGGCCCTTCTCAATGCGCCTTCAAAATCCGATGCACATTGCTCTCCAGCCAATCCGCCAGTCCGGTCACCTGCCCTTCCACTTCGCGGCCTAACGACGTCAAACGATACTCAACGTGCGGTGGCACCACGTCATAGGCAATGCGTTCCACAAAACCATCCTCTTCCATATAGCGCAGCGTCTGCGCCAGCATACGTTCGCTGACGCCGCCAATCTTGCGGCGCAGTTCGCTAAAACGCAGGGTTTCTTCGCGCAGCGCCAGCAAAATCAGTACGCTCCAGCGGCTGGTAATGCGCTTCAACACGTCGCGTGACGGGCAATTCACGTTAAGCAACTCACCGCGCGTAAATTTTTCACTCAACTTTTCAGACATTTAACTCAGCTTCTCCAAACTAACAAATCTGTAAGTACTTACTAAAAGTTAGTTTATCGCTTAGGCTGTTTTCATACCAGTTCAAAAGGAGAACAACATGATTGCGATTACAGGTGCCACAGGCCAACTGGGCCGTCTGGTGATTAACGCGTTATTGAAAAAAGTGCCGGCTAGCGAAATCATTGCGGCGGTGCGTTCGCCCGAGAAAGCAGCCGATCTGCAGGCGCTGGGCGTAACGCTGCGAGCGGCGGATTACAGCCAACCGGAAACGCTGCAAAGCGCCTTTGCCGGTGTCGATAAACTGCTGCTGATCTCTTCCAGTGAAGTCGGCCAGCGTGAAGTGCAGCACAAGGCGGTGATCGATGCGGCAAAAGCCGCTGGCGTTGGCTTTATCGCCTACACCAGCTTACTGCATGCCGATACCTCGCCGTTGGGTTTAGGCGTTGAGCATCGTGCGACTGAAGCCCAGCTGAAAGCCTCGGGCATTCCTTTCGCGCTGCTGCGTAACGGCTGGTACACCGAAAACTACGCGGCGAGTATTGCGCCCGCGCTGGCGCATCATGCCTTTATTGGTGCGGTCGGCGAAGGTCGCATCGCTTCCGCGGCGCGCGCTGACTATGCGGCGGCAGCGGCCGAAGTGATCAGCCGTGACGATCAGGCGGGCAAGGTGTATGAACTGGCTGGCGACGACAGCTACACGCTGGCGCAGTTCAGCGCCGAGATTGCTAAACAGTCTGGCGAGCAAGTGGATTACATCAATCTGCCACAAGCCGAATTTGCCGCCGCGCTGAAAGGTGCCGGTTTGCCAGAGGGCTTGTCAGAGATGCTGGCAGATTCAGATGCCGGCGCCGAAAAAGGCGGTTTGTTTGACGATAGCCATACGCTAAGCAAACTGATTGGCCGCCCCACCACGCCGTATGCGGACGTGATAAAGGCGGCGTTGCAGAAGTAAGGTGCGGCCTGATGCCCTCACCCCGACCCTCTCCCACAGGGAGAGGGAGTCGCTGCCACATTTTAGCTCGATCTGTTCCCTCTCCCGGTGGGAGAGTGAGGCGCTGCCACATGTTAACTCGATCGGTTCCCTCTCCCGCCTGCGGGAGAGGGTTAGGGTGAGGGAAATACAGCTCTATTTCCGCTGCGTTTGCCATAAATTGATCAAGCCACCCCACGCTTTTTTGCGCAAATTTTAGCGATTTTCTTAAATACAGATATTTCTGTGCAGCTATCTAAACATCCATCCTAAAAGCCGCTTTCATTTCCTGAAATATAGTCCGTTGTAATCACTGAAAAATCATAAAAACACCGGATCCATCGACATGATTTATTACGTTCATAGATAAATCGCATTGTTGTTTCGCCCGTTCAGAGCTCTATAATTTGTTCTTTACGCATTCAAGAATTTACCAGGAGGCTGCTATTAATACTAACCAACAGCAATATAACGCTTTCGAGGATCGACGCGCTGATGCTGAACTGGAGTATCAATATAATCCTCACGAGTTCGTTCGCGAAGGTATGCAGGATTCGGAGCCGGAACCCGAGCTGATTGAAGGTTTGCCCGCGCCGGATGCGCTGACGCCTGCCGATCGCTACATGGAACTGTTTGAGCAGGTACAGACATCGCACATATTTGCTGACAGCAAAACGTTTCCGGACTGCGCACCAAAATTCGATCCGCTGGATATTTTAATCCGTTTTCGTCGCCGTAAACGCGCAGCGGATTTTGATCTGGAAGCATTCGTGCACGAACATTTTTATTCACCTCAGGTGAATGAGAGTTTTTATGTTTCCAATCCAGATAAAACCTTAACCGAACATATTGACGATCTGTGGCCGGTGTTAACCAAAATGCCACAGCAACATTTGGCACACTCATCGCTGCTGCCGTTGCCAAAACCTTACGTGGTGCCCGGAGGCCGATTTGGAGAAACCTATTACTGGGACTCCTACTTCAGCATGCTCGGCCTCGCCGATGCAGGCCGTGACGATCTGCTGCGTCATATGGCGGATAACTTCGCCTGGCTGATTGATAACTACGGTCACGTGCCGAATGGCAACCGTACTTACTACCTCAGCCGTTCGCAGCCGCCGGTGTTTGCGCTGATGGTGGAACTGTTTGAAGAGGATGGCATTCGCGGTGCGAAACGCTATCTCGATCAGCTGATGAAAGAGTACCAGTTCTGGATGGACGGCGCGGGTGAGCTGATGCCGCATCAGGCCTATCGCCACGTGGTGCGCATGCCAGATGGTTCGCTGCTCAACCGTTACTGGGACGATCGCGACACGCCGCGCGATGAGTCGTGGCTGGAAGATATTGAAACCGCGAAGAAATCAGGTCGTCCGGCCAACGAGGTTTATCGCGATCTGCGTGCCGGTGCCGCATCGGGCTGGGATTACTCTTCACGCTGGCTGCGTGATCCGCAGCGTCTGGCGAGTATCCGTACCACGCAATTTATTCCGATCGATCTCAACGCGTTCCTCTACAAGCTGGAGCTGATGATTTCGACGCTGTCGCACGCTAAAGGTGAAGAGCTCACGGCGCTGGCGTGGCAGAAAAAAGCCGATGCGCGTAAGCAGGCGATTCATCGCTATCTGTGGGATAACACTGCCGGGGTGTACCGCGATTACGACTGGCGTCGCGAACGCTTTGGCGCCTTCACCGCTGCTGCGGTGGTGCCGCTGTTCCTCGGCCTCGCCTCGCCTGAGCAGGCGCACCTGCAGGCCGTTGCGCTGCGCCATCTGTTACTGACGCAAGGCGGCTTGTTAACCTCGATGGTGGAGAGCGGCGAACAATGGGATAAACCCAATGCCTGGGCGCCGTTGCAGTGGATGGCGGTGGTCGGTTTGAATCACTACGGTGAAGAGACGCTGGCGACAGAAATTGCCGTTAACTGGCTGAATACGGTAAATAATTTCTATTCACTGCATCATAAGCTGGTGGAGAAGTATGACATCAGCGGCGATCGCGCCCGTCCGGGTGGCGGCGGCGAATATCCGCTGCAGGACGGCTTCGGCTGGACTAATGGCGTCACCCGCAGATTGATGACCATGTATGGGCATTTGCTGGCGGATTGAGATTGGTGCGGCTTGATGCCCTCACCCTGACCCTCTCCCACAGGGAGAGGGAAACGCTGCCACATGTAAGCTCGATCGGCCCGGGGAGAGGGAAACGCTGCCACATATCCACACGTATTCGCTTGATCGGTCCCCTCTCCCGCCTGCGGGTGAGGGTAAAAACTACCCCGCCAACCCAAACCCCTGCTTACCATTCTTCTTAATTTGATACATCGCCTCATCGGCCCGCGTCAGCGCTTCATCAAAGCTGTCACGTTCCTGCACCTGCGCAATGCCAATCGACGCACCAATCTGCGCATGGCCGTTATCGATATCAAACGGCGTCAGCGCAGCATCCAGCACCGCCTGCATCATAATGCGCACTTTCGGATAGTCGATCAGGAACGGCATCAGCAGCACAAACTCGTCGCCGCCGAGTCGGCCAATCACCACGTTTGGCGGCACCACGTCGATGATGCGCTGGCTCAGTTGAATCAACACCTCATCACCACTGCGATGTCCCAAGGTATCGTTGACGTGTTTGAAGTTATCAAGATCGATAAACGCCACGCACAGCGGGCCCAGCGCTTTCATCCTGCCGAACTGCGTATTTAGCGCATGGCGATTAGTCAGTCCGGTTAGCGGATCGTGATGCGCCAGCGATGAGAGCTGCGCTTCGTACTGCTTCTCTTTGGTCATATCGATGTGCGTGCCGGTGACTTTGAGCGGATTGCCCGCTGCGTCCCATTCGGTAACGCGTCCGCGATCCAGCACCCATTTAATGTTGTCGTTTTTGCCCAGCATGCGGTGCAGCGCTTCGTAATAAGGCGCACGCCCTTCAATGTGATCGTAAAAAGCTTTGAGCACTTCGTCGGCGTCATCCGGATGCAGGCGTTCGCGCCACACATCGAACTGCGCTTTGGTCTCTTTCGGCTGAAAACCCAGCATCGCACCCCAGCGACGATTAAAAATCACCAGCTTGCCGCTGGGAATATCCAGCTGCCACAAACATAAACCGGTTCCATCCAGCGCTGCACTCAGCTTATTACGCGCGTCATGCGCTATACGCTTTAACCGCGCATTATGCTTTTTCAGGTTCTGAATCTGCTGACGCAGCGCTTCTTCTGACATGGTTGGCTGAAGGAGAGGAAATAAGCGCTATTTTGCCTGCCGGGAAGTTTCTGTAAATAAAACAAATGAAAAGCCGATTAGCAGCGGCAAATTGGAGAAACTTCAGGAGTTACGTCGAAAGTTTCCTGTCAAAACAGCTGACTTAACTTACTTAAGTACCAGCCTGTAGTAAGCCCCGCCTACATACGTAAGAAATTTCTTAAAAAGCATTTAATAACCGTTGAGCTTCGTGCCGCTGTGAAGGGTCACTGGCGCATTAAAGCGCAGCCAGAGGGCCGCACCGCCGCACGGCAGTGCCTAAAGCAGCAAAGAAAACTGAGAATCAATTCGTGGGCAAACGCATTTTTAGCATGATTTTTTTGTTGGGCTTTTGCCTGTCGGCCTGGAGCGCCACCACCTTAAAATTCACGCCGCGTTACGGTCTGGTTTCCCCTGAAGTGACGCTGAATGCAGAGAGCCAACAGTGGCTAAAACGTCATTCGGTGCTGCGCGTTGGCGTATGGAGCCACACGTTACCGCCCTATTCGGTTGAATTCGAAGAGGACACCTTTGAAGGACTGTCCGCCGATTATCTGGCCATCATCGCGAAAACGCTGAATCGCCCGGTCGAAGTTAAGCGCTATAACACCCGTCTCGATCTGGTTAACGCGCTCAATAACAAGCAAGTCGATTTAATTCCTTACTACCCGCAGGCTGCTAATCATGAAACCAAACTGGCGCTGAGTATTCCCTATTCGCTGGCGCAAAGCGTGTTGATTAGCCGCCGCCAGGCAAAATTTGATCGTCAGCTGAATGACAGCCGCTACCGCCTGATGTACTACGGTGACGACGAACTGAAAGCGCTGCTGCATAAACGCTATCCCGAAGCCACATTAGCGCCCGCCTCACCGCCGCTCTGGGCCTATACCGATACCGCTTTTAATGAGGACATGGTGTTCTGGAGTAACTCCGCCACGCAGCGCTATTTGTCGCAGCGCGGCTTGCAGAACATCATTGAAGGCCATAGCACGCCTTACATGAACGATGTGGATGCACGCTTTGCCGCCCGCGCGGACAATGCTGAGCTGATCGACGCCATTAATGAAATTCTTAAAAATATCCCGCTACGTAATGCCGTACAAATTGCCGAAGCCTGGGGGCTTGATTACCGGTCGGTGGTGAAGAATCATCCTTTGGACCTTAGCGAAGCCGAAGCAAAATGGCTGGCGGAGCACCGCGACATCACGGTGAATTACGACCCTACACATCTGCCTTTCACCTTTCTCGACAGCAAACAGCGTGTCGCCGGACTCAGCGTTGATTTGTTAAATCTCATCTCGCAACGCACCGGTATTCGTTTTCATTACAACCCAATGCGGGGCTTGAGCAATATGCGCGATGCGCTGGTTAATCAACGCGATTCCCTGATTGTGGTGAGTGACGGCGCGTCAAAGCAGAGCCCGCAGATTCAATACACGCGATCTTATGTCTATTCGCCTTGGGTGGTGATGACCCGCAGCGACAGTAACTGGCACAGTTTCGATGAGATGACAGGGAAACGCATCGGCATCTACGAGCGTTCTTATTATCGCTTTGATCTGCGTCGCCGCTGGCCAACCATCGATTTTAGTGAAAATGCGGTTTCGCTCGACTCCCTCGGGCAGCTGCAGGACAAAGAGGTTGACGGCTTTATCGTGCCCTACGAATCGGCGCAATATTTGCTGAATAACCACTTCAACGATCGCTTCAAAGTGGCGTTTGTCGCACCGTTGCCGATGTTTCGCATGGCGATGGCCACCAATGTGGCAGATGAGCATCTGAATTCCATCCTGAATAAAGCGCTGTCCGATATTCCGCAGCCAACCATGCAGTCACTGATGGAGCGCTGGATCAAGTACACGCCGCCCGCCACCAGCACGTCCTGGCAGAGCTATCGCAGTTACGTGCTGCGTATTGCTGCGGTGGCCGGCATTTGCCTGCTGTTTTTCCTGTGGCGCAACCATCTGCTGAAATCGTCGCTGGCGAGGCAGCGCCAGCACGAGCGCGAAATCAGCAACCAACTGCACACGATCGAAACGTTGTTAGAAGACGTGCGTAAAGCGAAGCGTGCGGCACTGCGCTCCAGCGAGGCGAAAAGTACTTTCCTTTCACATATGAGCCATGAAATCCGCACGCCGTTGGCGGCACTGATTGGCCTGTTGGAGATTGAACATTTAGGTCAGAGCGACGAAGCGCAGCGGCAAAAGAATATCGATTTGGCGTGGGAATCTTCCCGTTCACTGCTCTCGCTGGTCGGCGATATTCTCGACCTGGCGAAAATCGAATCCGGTCATTTCAGCATTCGCCACATGCCGATGTCACTGAGCGATGTGGTTTACGACACTGAAGCGCTATTCCGTCAGGTGGCGCTAAATAAAGGGCTGGCGCTCAATGTCATGCTGGATATCGATCAGGACAGCGTGCTGTTTGATCCCGTGGCGTTGAAGCAGATCCTGGCGAACCTGGTCAGCAATGCCATTAAGTTTACCGCGCGGGGTGAAGTTGAAGTGGCGCTTTACCAGGCAGATATCACTAAACCCGAATACGTACTGGAAGTCTGCGACAGTGGGGTTGGTCTCACACCAGAACAGCAAAAGGCGATTTTCGAGCCCTTTGTTCAGGTGGATCAGGGCACTAATCGCGTCAGTGGCACCGGACTGGGTCTCAATATCTGTCGCCGTCTGGCGGTGATGCTGGGAACCGAGCTGCATGTAGAGAGCGAGCCCGATGAGGGCAGCGTATTTATGCTGCGCTTCATCGCCCAGCCCGCCACGCTGACTGAAGCAGAAGCTGAGCCAGTTGATGACGTTGTGCACGCATCCTTAAGAATGCTGGTTGTGGATGACAACGCCACCAATCGCCTGCTGCTGGCACAACAGTTGCGTTACGCCGGGCATCATGTGTTAGTGGCAGAGGACGGTGAAGCGGCGCTGGCACTGTGGCGCGAACATGACGTTGATCGTGTGATCACCGATTGCAATATGCCAGGCATGGATGGCTTTGAATTTACCCGCCAGTTACGTATTGAGGAGAAGCTAATGAATCGCCGCGCAGTCCCGATTTATGGCCTGACGGCGATGGCAGAAGAGCGTGTTGCACAACTCGCGACGCAGGCTGGTATGGATGGTTGCCTGTTTAAACCGCTGGAGCGCACCCAGCTGCTGCGAGTGGTCACCGGCAGCGCTGCCAGCAGCATGCGTAATGAAACCCTGCTTACCCTGGAAAACCTCGCGGCCAATGATCCGCAAGCCTGGCGCGATCTGGTCACCACCGCTCAGCAGCAAAATGCGCGCGATCTTGCACAACTGGAGCAAGCGGCCATGGCGGAGGACTTCCCTGGTGCACACCACGCTGCACATCAATTACTTGGCAGCGCCAAATTACTGCGCGCTGAAAGCTTACAACAGAGTTGCCTTGCCGCCGAGCAGGCAGCCGAACAACGAGAGAGTGCGTTTCTGCAGCAGCTGATTCCCGCAGTCGCTACAGCAGTGGCCGAACTGGAAGCGATCTTCCTCCACGCACTAAAAAATAATCCTGATAATGAGGTGAAACCATGAAACAAGATGCAATCTGGCAGGTTGTCGTATTAGACGATCATCCACTGATCGGCAAAGCAATTCAGTATCGTCTGGCGCAGGAAGCGCTGCTGGAGCTGGCTGGCGCCTTTTCGCAACGCCAGCAGCTGATGGCATTTTTGCAGCGTCATTCAGTGGACGTGCTGGTGCTGGACTACATGCTTGGCGAGGACGAACTCGACGGGCTGCAGATGGTGAAACAGCTGCGCGCGCGATATCCCGATTTGAAAATCCTGATCTCCTCGGCAGTAGAAAAACCGGCAATAGTGCAACTGCTGTTAAAAGCGGGTGTGCATGGCTTTGTGGGTAAAAGTGAAGACCAGGAAGTGCTGATTACCGCCCTGCATCAGGTATGCCGTAACAAGCGTTTTCTCACCGCCGATATGCTGCTGGAGATGGATAAGTTTCAGGAAAGCGATCGGGAAATGCATGACTATTTATTGCCGCGTCAAACTGGCGAAGATATCACGCTGCTGCTGCGCAATCTCAGCCCACGTGAGATCGAGGTGATCCGTTGCTATCTGGATGGATTAAGCATTACGCAAATCGCCGGAAAATATGCGCGCAGCCGTAAAACCATCAGCGGGCAAAAACAGACTGCACTGCGTAAATTGGGTCTGCGATCTGATTTGGAATTATTTAAATACAAAGAGCATTTCGGTGAAATTGTGCTGCATCACTGATGCATAAATTGTGTTCTGTGACGCGGATCAAGGCTTAGTGGCCGCGCTGTGCTGTCATGATGTTTACTAGAATGGTAGTTTATCAGTTATCACAGACACGATAACGGTGGATGACATTATGCAGCTGACAATGCGTTGGTTTGGTCCGAAAGAAGATAAAGTTTCGCTGGAATATATTCGTCAGGTGCCGGGCGTGCGCGGCGTCGTGGGCGCGCTGTATGACGTGCCGGTAGGTGAAACCTGGCCGAAAGAGAAAATTAACGCGCTGGTTAAGCAGGTGCATGCCGCCGGGCTGACCGTGGAAGTGATCGAAAGCGTCAACATTCACGACGACATCAAAATCGGTCTGCCAAGCCGCGATCGTTACATCGAAAATTATCAGCAGAGCATCCGTAACCTGGCCGAAGCGGGTGTGAAAGTGATTTGCTACAACTTCATGCCGGTGTTCGACTGGATGAAGACCGACATGAACTACGTGCTGCCAGACGGCTCGCTCACCATGGCGTTCGAGAAGAAAGGCATTGATAAGAGCCTCGACGAAGTGGTGCAGGAAGTGCTGGGCAACGCCAATGGTTTCGCCCTGCCGGGTTGGGAACCGGAACGTCTGGCAAAAGTGCAGGATCTGTTTGCCCAATACAAAGATGTTGATGACGCTAAGCTGCGTGAAAACCTCGCTTACTTTCTGAAAGCGGTGATCCCGGTATGTGAAGAAGTGGGCGTGAAGATGGCGATCCACCCGGACGATCCACCGTATTCGATCTTCGGCCTGCCGCGCGTGGTGAAGAACCGCGACGATCTCGACTGGATCTGTAACGTGGTCGATTCCGAGGCTAACGGCATCACGCTGTGTACCGGATCGATTGCCGAAGATCCGAGTAATGATGTGTACGCCATTCTGGCGGAGTTCTCGCGCCGCAAACGTATTCCGTTCGCCCATGTGCGTAACATCAAGATTATCCAGGATAAAGATTTCTACGAGTGCGCGCACCCAACCGAATACGGTTCGCTGGATATGTATAAAGTGCTGCAATCAATGCATGACAACGGCTTCGATGGCTACATCCGTTCGGATCACGGCCGCTTTATCTGGGGCGAAACCGGCCGTCCGGGCTACGGTTTGTACGACCGCGCGCTAGGCACCACCTATCTGCTGGGATTGTGGGAAGCGCTGAGTAAGCGCTGAGTTGGGTGCGCTTTTTCCCTCACCCTAGCCCTCTCCCGCAAGCGGGCGAGGAACTTTTTGCTCCTTCTCCCCGTGGGAGAGGGCCGGGGTGAGGGCATCAGCGCGCAGCATAATCACCGCACAACCTGACAAACTCGCCTTCCCCACTTGCCGTTAAATATATACAGTCAAACTGTACATATTCAGCGGGGGCTCACCATGTCAGAACATAACAAAGCCGTTGTGCGTCGTTTCAATCAGCAGGTGATTGCCGAAGGCGATCGCCAGGCTTTCGATCAGCTCGTCGGCGAAAACTTCATTAACCGCTCAGCGCCAGCCGGCGCGCCCAGCGATCGCGAAAGTCTTTGGCACACCTTCGATCAGATCCTGCGCCCCGCTTTCTCCCATCTTCAGGTGCACGTTGAAGATCAAATCGCCGAGCGCGATTGGGTCACCACGCGCAAAACAATAACCGGCGTTCACAGCGGATCGCTGATGGGCATCGCACCCACCGGTTTACCTGTAACGATCGCGGTGATCGATATGGTGCGAATTGAAGAGGGAAAATACGCGGAACATTGGGGCATGAACACGCTGGCGGCGGTGATGACGCAGTTAAAGCAGTTTGCGTAACGCAGCCAGCCCTTTTTGCAGATCGTCGCGATCCTGCTGGTCGAGTGTTTCATTGATGCGCACCGCAAGCCAGTCGGCACGCTGTTGACGTGCGGCCGCCAACGCAGCGCGCGCCTGATCGCTCAGCACAATCACCTGCGCCCGCGCGTCCTGCGCGCTTTTTTGTCGCAGCACCAAATCTTGCGCCTCGAGTTCGTTAATCACTAATCGCATGCTTTGATGCTTCACGCCGCGCAGCCGCGCGAGATCGGCGATAGAAAGCGCGTCATGGCTGTCGAGCAGATCTAAGGTTTCATATTGCGAGGTGCGCACGGTCGCGGTGCTGACGCGGACGTTACGTACCAAATGACTGACCATCTTACGGAGCTCTTCCGCCAGCTGCTGGGTTTCATTTTCAGTGCTCAAAGGGGCGATTCCTGCGCGCTATCGTCGGTCCATTATAGGAAACCTATTGCCAGGCTTTAAACAACAAACTGGCATTCACGCCGCCAAAGCCAAAACCGTTGGAAAGCGCATAGGTCATTGCCGTCGGCTGTGGCTTGAGTGCCACAAGATTCAGCCCAACAGCCGCTTCATCCGGATGCTGCAGATTGAGCGTCGGCGGAGCAACCTGATCGCGCAGCGCCAGAATCGAGAAGATCGCTTCCACGCCGCCCGCCGCACCGAGCAGATGTCCGGTGGCCGATTTAGTGGAGGTGATCGCTACCTTGCTGCCAGCAAACAGCGAGCTAATTGCTGCCAGTTCGCCCTTGTCGCCGACCGGCGTCGACGTAGCATGTGCATTGATATGCTGTACCTCGCTCGCCGTAATGCCCGCCTGCGCCAGCGCGGTTTCCATTGCCCGGCGTGCCCCTTCACCATTTTCCGGGCCGGCGGTGAGATGGTAAGCATCTGCGCTGGTGCCGTAACCCACCAGCTCCGCCAGCGGTGTCGCGCCGCGCGCCTGCGCATGTTCCAGCGATTCAATCACCAGCAATCCCGCGCCCTCACCCATCACAAAACCGTCGCGGTCGCGATCAAACGGACGCGAAGCCTGCTCTGGACGATCGTTAAAGCTGCCCGACATCGCTTTCGCTGCGGCAAATCCGGCCAGGCTCACGCGATGGATCGCCGCTTCGGTGCCGCCGCACAGCGCAATATCCGCTTCGCCGCTGCGAATCAAGCGCGCCGCATCACCAATCGCCTGCGCACCCGCCGCGCACGCCGTCACCGGCGCGCCAATTGGCCCACGAAAACCATGTGCAATCGAAACGTGTCCGGCAGCCAGATTGGCGAGAAACGAAGGAATGGTAAACGGCGACAAGCGACGCGGCCCACGCTCGGCGGTGGTTTCAACCGCGTTGGCGATTTCGTTAAAGCCGCCGATGCCGGTGGCGATCACCGTGGCGGTGCGCTGCTGTTGCGCACTGTCCTGCGGGAACCAGTTGGCTTGCGTCAGCGCTTCATGCGCCGCCACCAGCGCGAACTCGATAAAGCGATCCATTTTCTTGCGATCTTTGGCGGCGATAATGCCGTCGGGATTAAAACCGTGCTGGGGATCCTGCTCCAGCGTCGGCACCTGTCCCGCCACTTTGCAGGCGATATCCTGCACCATCTCTGGCGGCAAGGCGCTGATGCCCGATTTTCCCGCCAGCAGCGACTGCCAAACCGCTTCCGTGCCGCAGCCCAGCGGCGATACCAGCCCCATGCCGGTAATGACAATTCGTTTCATTTTTCATTCCTTAATCTGCGGATGCTTACTTGCGCGTTAGCGTTATGACTGCGGCTGGTGCAGCGGCGGCGGCGCAAATTTCTGGGTGTTATCTCCAGCGCGTTTTTTCTGCAGATAATCATGGCGATAGTGCATCATCGGCTCCGCTGCCGGGCCGGGCACCATCTGATAGTTATCCAGCGTCAGCGGCTGGCCGTTTTCGCTATCGACCAGCTGCATCTTCACCGGACGCTGCGTAGCGCTTTCCACCAGCTGCATCTGGCGACCTTCCGGCGAGAAATGCGTGCTGCCCCACTCGGTGAGCGCCAGAATTACGCCGCGAAAATCGCGACCGACGGCCGTCAGGTGATATTCGAAGCGCGCCGGGCTGGTGCTGTAACACACCTTCTCCAGCAAGCCATCGTCCACCAGCTCTTTCAGCCGCCGCGACAATATGTTGGGCGCTACACCGCTGCTTTTCTGGAACTCATCGAAGCGCGTAAAACCGGCCAGCGCATCGCGCATAATCAGTATGCTCCAGCCATCGCCAATGCGCCCAAGGCTGCGCGCGATGGGACAAGGCATGTTGTAGAGCGGTTGGTTTTTCAAGGTTGGCTATCCCGCATCGGTTTGATGCCGGATACTGTTGCAGAGTGACTTTCATTTTGCAAGTAACTTGCAGAATGAAAGTGATTTGGCGATGGCTTCTTTGCACAACAAAGTGCGCCGCTACGGTTGGGCGCACTTGATCGTAGCGGCGCGATTTATCGCGCGGATTTGGTCAGGTCCGTACCCGCAATCTCGCCTCAATCTTATCGGCGATCTTGGTCACCACATAGGCAATCACCATGTAAAACACCACCGCCACCAGGAAGGCTTCGAGGTAGTAGAAATTCAGCGCCGCGGTCAGTTGCGCCTGGGCGAAGATATCCACCACTTCGATGGCAAACGCCAGCGACAGCGCTTTCATGATCACCATAAAGGCGTTGGCCAGATCGGGAATCGCCGCCACGATAATCTGCGGGAACATCACGCGGCGGAACAGCTGGCCGCCACTGTAACCGAGCGACAGCGCCGCATCCGATTGTCCGCTATCAAAGGAGTTGAGCGCGCCCTTCCACACTTCCGCCTGAAACGCCGCGACGCAGGCGCTCAGGGCGACGATGATGATCACCCAGTTCGGCAGCGAGTGCGCATTCACTTTCACGCCAATCAGCGTGGCGACGAAATCCAGCGCCGGCGGCAAACCGTAATAGGCGAGGAAAATCACCACCACCATCGGCACGCCTTTGAAGGCGATCTTGTAAGCGATCACCAACTGGCGCAGCACAGGAATGCGGCGATGTTCAATAAAGGCAAACAGCCCGCCGAGCAGCGTTGAACAGATAAACACCGTCACCGCCATCAGCAGCGTCACCGGCACCGCATCGAGAATGCTCCAGAAGTCCGGCAGTAAAACCTCAAGATCAAACATGGTTTCTCTCCCTTATCAGACGCTGGTGAATTTGACGCGTGCAGCAGTTTTCGAGCTGTACTTCGCGTGACGTTGTTCGAAGAAACGGATAATCAACCAGGCCACGCCGCACAGCAGCGAATAGAGCACCGCCAGCACCAGATAAGTGCCGAACTGATATTGGTTGTAGTCGCGTTCCATGATCAGATGCGCAGTCGCCATCACATCCGCCGCACCGATGTACATCACCAGCGCCACGTTATGAATCAGATAGATAATCGCATTGCCGTAACCCGGCAGCGCATAGTGCACCGCTTGCGGACCGACAATACGCAGCATTTTCTGGCGGAAGCTGTAGCCCATGCTGTCGGCGGCGTCATGCTGGCCGCTCTCCACGGCTAGAAACGCCGGGCGCATCACTTCCGACAGATAACCGCCGTGATACAGACTCAGGCCAATCATCGCCGCGATGTTGGCAGTGACAAAATCGCTGAAGCCAAACTGCTCGGCCACCAGCGGCAAGCCATAAAACGCGACAAACAGCTGCAGCACTACCGGCACGCTGCGCGCGTATGAGACGTACAAATCCACAAACTGGCTGATAACCGGGATGCGGCGCACGCGGAACACGGTGGCGATCAGCGCCAGGAAGAACCCGACGATCATCGCGACAAACATTATGCCAAGCGTCAACGGCAGCGCCGAGAGCAGCTCGGGAATCATCGAAGTCAGATTCACGGTGAAACACTCCTGCTAACAATGAAGCAACGCCCGGCTCAGCACCGGGCGCAGCTTTAGTGAATCCTTACTTCATGTACTTCGTGACGTCTTCGCCAAACCACTTCTGCGCCAGCTTATCCAGCGTGCCGTCCGCTTTCAGCTGTTGCAGCGTTTTGTTGATGTCATCGTTCAGCGCCTGGTTCTCGGCAGAACGGTGAATCAGCACGTAAGTGTTGTTGATGGCAACCGGCTCGCTGGCTTTGATCGCCAGTTTCTGGTTGTCGATCACCGTTTGCTCGCCGAGGTTCGAAGGCAGGATCAGCGCATCATATTTGCCACGCTGCACCTCTTTCAGACGATCCGGATAAGGCACGCCAGCGCTCGAAGCTTTGATCTCAACTTTGTCGTTCGGGTTGTCCTGCTGCCACTGCGTCACGAATTTGTACACGCCGCCGCCGGCGGTAACCGGCACAATCTTCTTGCCGACCAGATCTTTCATGCTGTTGATGGTGCTATCGCTGCGGCTGTAGATCTTCATCAGGCTGGCACCGATCGGCGCATCCGGAATCAGGAACTGTTTGCTGCGCGTTGGCGCTTTGTAATAACCGCCGGTCGCCATGTCATATTTGCCGGTGGCGAGGCCCGTTTCCTGGGCGATATCCGCCGCACCTTCCATCACAAATTTGTACTGCGGCAGTTTAGCGTTGATGGCTTTCAGCACGTCCGGCTCGTAGCCCTGCGGCTCGTGACCAATCGCGCCCCACGACAGCGGTTTAGACTCCGCCGCAGTGGCGATTTTGATGGTGCGCACCGCGTCGGCGAAGCTGTTACCGCTGATGAGTGCCAGCGCGATGATGCCAGGCGCGGCCAGGCGACGTAAAGTGGTTTTGATTGCAGGCATGTCGTTGATTCCTTTAATTATTAGAATACGCGTTCTGAATTGAGGAACTGAGCAAGTCGCGGCAGGGTTGGATTATCAAACATCTCAGTCGGGCTGCCCTGCGCGGCCACCACGCCCTGATCCATAAAGACGATGCGGTTCGAGATACTTTTGGCGAACTGCATTTCGTGCGTCACCAGCAGCGAGGTAATGCCGGAGGACGCCACATCTTTAATCACTTTCAGCACCTCGCCCACCAGCTCCGGATCGAGCGATGAGGTCGGTTCATCAAACAACATCACATCAGGACGCACCGCCAGCGCGCGGGCGATGCCGGTACGCTGCAGCTGACCGCCGGAAAGCTGCGACGGATAGTGATCGAGTTTGGCGCCCAATCCGACGCGCTCCAGCTCCTGCACGGCGATATCGCGCGCTTGCTGTTTGCTTTTGCGTTGAATGACGATCAGCGGATCCATCACGTTTTCCAGCACCGTCATGTTTTTGAACACGTTGAACTGCTGAAACACCATCGCGGTGCGCAGGCGGATCGCCTGGATCGCCGCTTTATCCGGTGCCTGATAATCCATGCGGATCTGATCGAGCTGAATGGTGCCCGACGCCGGTTTCGCCAGATAGTTAATGCAGCGCAACAGCGTGGTTTTACCGGTGCCGCTTGGCCCGATGATCGACACCACATCGCCGCGTTTCACCGACAAATCGACACCTTTCAGGATCGGCGTGCTGCCGTAAGAGAGCTTAATATCGTTGAGTTCTAACATGCAGCAGCCCTTATTTGTTCAGGTCAGCATGGCCAAGCACATGCATTAGACGGTTAGCCCAGCCAAAAATGGCGATGGCGTGGATCAGATCGATAATCTCCTGATCGTTCATGCCGACCGCGTGCAGTGCCGCCATATCTTCGGCGCTGGCTTCTGACGGCGTCACCGACAGGCGGCGGGCAAAACGGTAGATCGCCGCATCACGCTCGCCGAGCACATCCGCACGATCAAAGTAGATGGCGCTCACCACTGCATCACTTTCGGCCAGCTGCGCATGGCGACGCGCGTGCACCACCGCGCAATATTTGCAGCCGTTAACGATCGACGCGCCCAGCGCGCCGAGTTCACGATCCGCGCGATCCAGCCCGCCATCGACATACATAATGGCGTTGAAGAGCACGGTACGCGCCACGTAGCTGTCGGGATCGTGCGCTAACGTGCGCACATATTCGGAGATTTTCTTGTTGGATGGCGTCACTTTCATCGCATCGAGCTGCGCGGGCGTGGCCTCTTCTACCTCAACCGGCGCAATATACGGATGCCAGTGCAGCGGCTTGAGATTAACCGACGGAATCATGCAGACCTCAGCAAACGTAATCCGGCCGCGACGCGCGTCTGGAAGTTAATAAAAGCGATCAGCTCGGAGAGCGCCACAATCTGCGGATTGCTCAATCCGGTCTGCTCCAGCAGGCGAATGTGCTGCTCCGTGGCGTGCATTGGCTGCTGGGTAATGAGATCGGCGTGGCGCGCGATGCTCGCCAGCGGTTCTGGCAGATCGGTGGCGCCTGCCGCCAGCGCCAGCAGCGCCTCTGACGGCTGCAACGCCGCCAGCTGCGTCTGATAATCCTGTTGCAGCGCGGCATCGTTATTCAGCTGCGCCATGCGCTGCGCCAGCGCAAAACGTACATCCGGCGCTAAACCCTGATCGTCGTTGGGTGCCAGCACCGAGATGCGGCACTGCTCCGCGCCGTCAACAAATTCCGGACGCAGGCGGCGCGTGCCGTACAGCACATCTTCAGCGTTTAAGCCGACTGCGCGATCAATTGCGTCACTCACTGCGCGTTCTCCTGGTTGAGTAAGGGCGTGGAATCCACCCATTCATCGCCCTGCAATTCAGGGGTGTCAAAAGCCTGTAAGTTGGCGTAATGCTGCTCGACATCTTCAGCAAACAGCGAAGCGGTAATGCCGCGCACCAGACGATCGGCACCGGCGCTCACCGCCGGAATATCGCCGGAGACTTTGCCGTGCGTCAGCATCGCGGCATCGTTGAAGCAGTGAATGTGCGCCAATAGCGGGCATGCGCCTGGTGTCAGTTCGCGAAATTCAAAGGCGGGGCCGAGATCCGGCGCTTCCAGCAGATTGGCCCGCGGCGCGCCCATTTCGGGCTGATAACGTCCGTCGCGCCAGCTGCGGATATGTGGCGCGAGCGCGGCAAACTCCGGGCGGTCGTGGAAATCGTTACTAAAGCCGGTAGCCGCAATGAGGTAGTCGTAGCGCAGCGCGCCTTGCGTGGTTTCGATCAGCAGCCCATTGACCTCTTGCTTGACCGCTTTGATGCCGCAATCAAGCAAGAAGCGAGCATTGGCATGACGCGATACGCGCAGCGTCGATGAGCGCGGCGGCGGCGTTTGCGTGGTGGCGGTGTAATCGACAAACTTCCACTTCCACGCGTCCGGCAGCTGATGCATGCCGTGCACCACGCCCTGACTGCCGATGCCGGTCATTTTGTTGATGCGCGGCATCTGCTTACGACGAATCAGCAGATCCACCGCGCCCGCGCCGTTTTCCAGCGCGGTGGCGGCGTTATCCATTGACGATGCACCTGCGCCAATCACCGCGATGCGTTTGCCCTGCAGGGCAGCGAAATCAATGTCGTCGGCGGAGTGCGCCCAGAACTGGCGGCTAATACCTTGCAGGAAATCCGGCACGGCGAAGCCGCCAAGACCAGAACGTCCGGTGGCCAGCACCAAGCGGCGAGTGTATATGCGGCCGGTTTCGGCACCGCTTACATCGAGCGCAATCAGATCGCCAGCAAAGCCAATGTGGGTGACGCGCACATTGTTGCGCACCGGCAGATTCAGCACCTTGCGATACCAAATCAGATAATCCATCCACTGCGCTTTGGGAATTTTATCCAGCGCTTGCCAGGCTTCTTTGCCCCACTGCGCGGTGAACCACGCGCGGAACGTCAGTTGCGCCATGCCGAGCGCCGGGCCTTGTAGAGATTTCGGTGAACGCAGCGTTTCCATGCGCGCAAAGGTCACCCACGGACCTTCCAGCCCAGCGGGTGTGGCGTCATACGCCACCACATTGCTGATGCCGCTGAACTGCAATTTCGCCACCGCCGCCAGCCCGCACATGCCCGCGCCGATCACCACCACGTCACGCACGGGTGCGCCATCCTGCGTGCGCTCGGGCACCCAGGATTTAGCGGGCAGTTCAAGATATTCCAGATCCTGCTGAAGCTGAGCTTCCAGCGCGGCAAGGCCATCGGCGGCATAAGTCATACATGTTTTCCCAGAAATAAGCGGCGGCCAGGGTGCGGACGAAACCACCAAATCGCGTAAGTGATTGTGCATTTCCATTATCCTGATAACACATAGTTAATGGTCATTAATCACTAAATCACATAGTAAGAGCTAAGGTTTCGCATAATCCTCTTGCCCTAAAACAGAGTCAATAATCGCGCTCAGCTTTTGACCAATGGATTTCTTATATCTTATGCCGGAAATGTTATAAGGCTTTTAAAAGAAGATTTTCATACGCAAGCTGATGACTGAAATCACGTACATTCCGTAGCGGCGCGATTTATCGCGCAAAACATTGCGCCGCTACAAAATACGATTGGGGTGAGATATTTAATCCTGATTAATCAACCGCATAATACGCGGATGCTCGCTGGCGGGCAGACGCTCAAAACCCGGCAGCAAATCGGCGGCCGCGCTGGCTAACGCCTCAACCAGCGCCTGCGCGGCAGCTGAAATCTGTCTTCCCTGCGGCGTGATCACGCCAAAGTAGTAGGGAATATCCTCCTCAATTGGACGAATCGCCACACCGGCCAGCGGCATGCCCCAACCGGTGACCGGTTCGAGAATCGCCACGCCCAGCCCGGCGCGCACGCAGCCAAGAATATTGGCGGAGGAGTTGGTTTCGATGGTTTCGTGCAGCGGCGTTTTGACCATTTTCAGCGCCTTTTCGTAGCGCCCGCGCAACCGCTGCGGGCTCCACGGTGCAATCAAACGGCGTCCCGCCAGGCTGCTTAACGACAGCTGAGATTGCGCCGCCAGCTCGTCATGCTCTGGCAGCGCCACCACGCATTGCGACTGGCCAATCCAGTGCAGCTCCACCGCGTGATGCTCCAGCGGCAAACTGCATAAACCGAGATCGGCTTCGGCAGTGATCACCGCATGCGCCGTCTGCACGGCGGATTCGCTGATGATCTGCACTTTATTCTGCAGGTTCAGCGCGGCCAGCGCCTGCGGCAGCAAACCCGCCGCCAGTGCCGGCGTGGCGGCGATGCTCAGCGGACGATGCTGCTGATGGGCGATCTCCTGCGCGCGCAGGCGAATCTGCTGCAGTGAGAGCAGCGCTTTCTGCACGTATTGATGCAGCTGCAGCGCCTCTTCCGAAGGATGAATGCGCGGCCCGTTGCGGATAAACAACGGATAACCCAGCGATTGTTCCAGCTCCTGAATCAAACGCGACACCGCCGGCTGCGAGCGATTGAGCGCCTTCGCCGCCGCCGTGACGCTACCGGCAGAGATCACCGCCGAAAAGGCTTCCAGCTGCCGCAAATCCAGGTCGTTTAAAATGGTCATCGCGCAATTTTTCCCTAACTCATTGATCGTTCCCGACATTGGCGCGGGAAAGTTTTCATCATAGAGAGAGTGGTGGGAATTAGCCACAGGGTGGAAAGTGCGCATTGCCCCTCACCCTGGCCCTCTGCCGCAGGCGGGAGAGGGAATTGTTAGACTCCGCAGCGGCCAGTTTCCTCTCACTCTGGGAGAGGGAATTGTTAGACTCCGCAGCGGCCAGTTCCCTCTCCCTCTGGGAGAGGGTTAGGGTGAGGGAAATCACAACTTATCCGTCAGCTCACGCTGATGCTCATGCAACAGGCGCAGCATCTCGCGCAGAAACCGATCTTCGTTGCCCTTCTGCCAGGCAATGCTCAATGGCAATCCTTTAATCTGCTCCGGCAGATCCAGCGCAATATAGCTAACGCTGTCGCTGTTCATGGTGCGATACGAGGCGGGCACCACCGCCAATCCCAGCCCCGCAGCAACCAGGCTCAGGATGGTTTGCTTCTCTTCAGCAAACTGCGCGATGTGCGGCGTGAATCCCGCCAGTTTAAACAAGCTCATGGTGAGATCGTGACTGTGCGGGCGTGTGCGCCGGTCTGGAATGATCATCGCTTCGTGTTGAAAATCAGCCACCGCCACCCGTTCACGATCCGCCAGCACATGCTGAATCGGCACCGCCAGCACGCAGCTTTCGCGCGTGATAAAGCGCACCGCTAATGACGCATCAATACTTTGCGGCTCGCGAATAAAAATCATATCCAGCCAACCCGACTTTAATTTCGGAATTAAATTAATGGTTTTGTCTTCAATAATATGAATATCGCTGTGCGGATGCAGCGGAACAAATAAATTAAGTAACGCCGGAACTAATCCACGCGCGGCACTATCAATCGCGCCAATACGTAATGTGCGGCGTTCATCTTTTAATCCCACTTTAAAACGTTTCGCCAGCGCATCAAATTGATCGATTAATTTGCTGGCGTCGTCAAAAAAGAGCGCGCCTTCGGCAGTTAATGAAACATTACGCGTCGATCGATTTAACAGACGCACGCCGAGGTCCTCTTCCAGTAAACGAATGAAGCGAGAAAGTGACGCAGGCATCATTTCCATCTTTTGTGCGGCACGACCAAAATGCAGTTCTTTACCGACCGCAACAAAGCAACGCAATTGATTTATATCCACATTCCCCTCACCCGTTGATTATGCAAATAGTTTATATAATCCACATCTGATGATAAGCCAAAGTAAAACTGCATACTGAACTCGATTACAAAAAATAACACCACCCTACACAATCTGGAGCACTTTAATATGAACTCTCACCTCGAAAAAAGGGTGATGCGTAAAGTGACGTTACGCATTGTGCCCTTCATCATGCTGCTCTACTTCATCGCTTTTCTCGATCGCGTCAATATTGGTTTTGCTGCATTAACTATGAATCAGGATTTAGGTTTCTCGCCCACGGTATTTGGCTTTGGCGCTGGAATCTTTTTCCTCGGTTATTTTCTATTTGAAGTACCGTCGAATTTAATTCTGCATAAAGTCGGCGCCCGCATCTGGATTGCGCGCGTCATGATCACATGGGGATTGGTGTCCGGCTGCATGGCATTTGTGCAGGGCACCACCAGCTTCTACCTGCTGCGCTTTCTGCTTGGCGTGGCAGAAGCCGGTTTCTTCCCCGGCATCATCCTCTATCTCAGCTACTGGTTCCCGGCGGCGAAACGAGCGCAGGTCACCGCCATCTTTATGGCTGCGGCCCCACTTTCCACTGCGTTAGGTTCGCCCATTTCCGCCGCATTACTGGAGATGCATGGCCTGCTTGGCTACGCCGGTTGGCAATGGATGTTTGTGCTGGAAGCAATACCGGCACTGATATTCGGCATCGTGGTGCTGTTTTACCTCACCGATCGCCCGGCGAAAGCCAAGTGGCTCACCGATGAAGAACGGGCGTGGCTGGAAAAGACCATGCAGGCCGAAGAACAGGCGCGCGCGGCCAATCAAAGCCACAGCAGCGCCTGGCGCGGACTGGCCGATAAGCGTGTGTTAGCGCTGGCGCTGGTCTATTTCGGCACATCCGCAGGCTTGTACACGTTGGGCATTTGGTCACCGCAAATCATCCGCAGCTTCGGCGCGTCCTCAATAGAAATTGGTTTCCTCAACGCCTTCCCGGCGGTACTGGGCGTGATCGGCATGATTCTGTGGGCGCGCCATTCGGACCGCACCAAAGAGCGCAGCTGGCATGTTATCGGTGCCTGTTTGCTGGCGGCTGCCGGACTGATTTATGCCGGGAACGTCAGCACGCTGTTTACGGTGATTATCGCCCTGACGCTGGTCACCGTCGGCATCAGCGCCTCCAAACCGCCGCTGTGGAGCATGCCGACGCTGTTCCTGAGCGGTCCCGCGGCGGCCGCGGGCATCGCCACCATCAACTCTATCGGCAACCTTGGCGGTTTTGTCGGCCCGATGATGATTGGCGTGATCCGTCAGCAAACGGGCAGCTATACGTGGGGACTCTATTTTGTTGCCGGGCTGCTGGTGCTATCGGCGATTGTAGTTCTGATTCTCTCTGCCCGCGGCAAAACACCGCATCCCGCAGAGCTTGCTCATCCTCATACACATTGACCTAACTGGAGAAACATCATGCGTAACTACTCAATTGCCGCGATTCCTGCGGATGGTATTGGCCCGGAAGTGATCTCTGCTGGCGTAGCCGTGCTGCACGCGTTGACGCGTCACGATCCGCAGCTGACGTTTACGGTGCAAACCTTTGACTGGGGCTCGGATTACTACAAGCAACACGGCGTAATGATGCCGGAAGATGGCCTGCAAACGCTGAAGACGTTTGATGCGATTTACTTTGGTGCGGTCGGCGCGCCCGACGTGCCGGATCACATCACGCTGTGGGGTTTGCGTTTGCCAATTTGTCAGGGCTTTGACCAGTACGCCAACGTGCGTCCGACCAAAATTCTGCCGGGCGTCACCTCGCCGCTGCGCAATCGCGGCCCCGGCGATCTCGACTGGGTGATTGTGCGGGAAAACTCAGAAGGCGAATATTCCGGTAATGGTGGGCGCGCGCATCGTGGTTTGCCGGAAGAAGTCGGCACCGAAGTGGCGATCTTCACCCGCGTTGGCGTGACGCGCATTATGCGTTATGCCTTCAAACTGGCGCAGTCACGCCCACGCAAGCTGCTGACGGTGGTGACCAAATCCAACGCCCAGCGTCACGGCATGGTGATGTGGGATGAGATTGCCGCTGAAGTGGCGCAGGAGTTCCCGGATGTGCAGTGGGATAAGATGCTTGTGGATGCGATGACGCATCGCATGACGCTGCATCCGCAGAGCCTCGATACCATTGTCGCCACCAATCTGCACGCCGATATTCTGTCGGATCTGGCCGGCGCGCTGGCGGGCAGTTTAGGCGTGGCGCCCACCGCCAATATCGATCCTGAACGTCGCTTCCCGTCGATGTTCGAACCGATTCACGGCTCGGCGTTTGATATCACCGGCAAAGGCATCGCCAACCCGATCGCCACTTTCTGGACGGCGGTGCAGATGCTGGAGCATCTCGGCGAGCGGGATGCTGCGGCGCTGATTATGCAAGGTATTGAATATGTCTGTGCTCAGGGCATTTTGACACCGGATGTTGGCGGCACAGCGAATACGGCAGAGGTGACGAAAGCGGTGATAGCGTTTATTGAGGCAAAAGCTACTGTGGCAGAAGCCATCTGATTTTATCCAGTGCGCATCCTGTCATCGCACATTGCTTAGCGGCGCGATTTATCGCGCAATGAATTGCGCCGCTACGACTCATGCATTCTGTGATTTTGATTTGCACCTGCTGCGCTTTTCATTAAAAGTCTTTGCATCCTTCTGTTTTCGCAGGACCTCGCATGATCGACTCAGGCAGAGAAGCCAGACCGAATTCCCATCGCACCCTGCTGTTAGCGTTGTTGGTTGCCGTGACCTTCTTTATGGAAAACCTCGATGCCACGGTGATTACCACCGCGATTCCGCAGATGGCGCGCGACTTCGCTTCCAGCCCGGTGGCGCTGAACATTGGCGTCAGCGCCTATTTATTGGCGGTGGCAGTATTTATTCCGATGAGCGGCTGGCTGGCAGAGCGCTTTGGCGCGCGTACGGTGTTTGCCAGCGCCATCCTGATTTTCACCCTCGCGTCGATTCTGTGTGGATTGAGCGACACGCTCGCGATGTTCACGCTGAGTCGCATTCTGCAAGGCATTGGCGGCGCGATGATGGTGCCGGTCGGTCGCATGGTAGTGCTGCGCGTCACGGAGAAAAAGGACATGGTGAAAACCATCGCCTTTATTACCTGGCCGGGTTTGATTGCGCCGGTGCTCGGCCCGCCGCTGGGCGGTTTGATTGTCACCTACGGGCATTGGCCGTGGATTTTCTGGCTCAATATTCCGCTCGGCATCCTCGCCATTATCGCCACCGCTTATCTGGTGCCGCAGTTTAAAAGCGAACAGCGGCGGCCGTTTGATGTGCGCGGCTTTGTGCTTACCGCCACCGCCTGCACCTCATTAATTATCGCGCTGGAAGCGCTCGGGCAGATGCATCTCAGTTTTGGCATACCGTTGCTGCTGCTGGGCATGCTGTGCAGCTGGCTGGCGTATCGTCACAGCTTCCGCCATGCGCAGCCGCTGCTGCCGTTTAGCGCGATGAAAATTGCCACCTTCCGCAATGCGGTGATTGGCGGCTCGTTGTTCCGCGCCTCAATCAACGCGGTGCCCTATTTGCTGCCGTTGCTGTTTCAGCTTGGCTTTGGCTGGAGCGCGGCGCAGGCCGGTGCGATGGTGCTGTGGGTATTTGCCGGAAACCTGGCGATGAAGCCAGCGACAACCTGGTTAATGAAGCGCTGGGGCTTTCGTCGCGTGCTGATGTTCAATGGCATGATCAGCCTTGCGGCGATGCTCGGCTGCTTGCTGCTCAATCCGTCGCTGGGCTACTTCGCGATTGCCGCGATTCTGTTTGTTGGCGGGCTGTCGCGCTCGCTGCAGTTCAGCTGTTACAACAGCTTGGGCTTCGCCGATGTGCCGCAAAACAAGATGAGCGATGCCTCGGTGGTGTTCAGCATCTTCTTCCAGTTCAGCATGAGCGCGGGTATTGCGCTGGCGGCGCTGTTCCTGCGCGCATCCATGCTGTGGCAGGAGCATAGCGAAATTGCGCAAAGCGATGTTCATATCGCCTTCGCCGGTGTGGCGCTGTTGGTGCTGCTGTCGCTATTTGATGTAATGCGACTGGAGAAAAACGCCGGTGCGCAGGTGCTGGTAAAATAATCCCAACGCACTATTTATGGTTAAAAAGCAGAAATAGTGCGCTTCGCTTAAAATAATCCCTTTTTTATTAGCATTTATATTTATAAAACCCCTTTTAAGATTATGGCTAATGATCTGGTCGCCACTCTTTCTCTAAGAAAAAAATAAAAGCATCAGGAATTTTAATTCATTTCATCACGTTGGAAGAGAAAAAAATTATAAGCGCAGCGGTCAATTATTTTCTCTCACCCATTAATCGCGAAGCTTTAATTATCTTTTTTGCCAAATCAAATTATTTTAAGTATGTAAAATAACTTAACGATTTCAATCCTATTAGGATAATTCCTAATTGCAACTGGTTGTACGTTTGGCTTTTAGAGCTAACCTTAAGTAGCAAATGAAATATGCGTTATCCCCTTTATCTGAGGTATTCATTATGACAGCACCACGTGGCGGTTCTGGCAATTTTGCCATGGACCCGGAAAGAGCCCGCGAAGCGGGTAAAAAAGGCGGCCAATTAAGCGGCGGCAATTTTCGTAATAATCCAGAGCGTGCGATTGAAGCGGGACGAAAAGGCGGTAAAAAAAGCCGTCGAGTCGTCGATAAATCTCCCGCATAACGTTATTGCGGCTGGCCGGTAATTCGGCAACAGCCGCAATCTCCTTTTATTTATTTGGCAGGAAAATATTATGAGCCACAACAGCGAAGAGCACTTTCTCGATTGGGTAAAAGATGCCCATGCCATGGAAAAACAGGCTGAAAGCATGCTGGAAAAAATGGCCTCGCGCCTTGAACACTATCCCGACCTTAAACTGCGTATCGAGCAGCATATTGTTGAGACCCGTGAACATCAGACGCTGGTGCAGAGCGTGATCGATCGCTACTCCACTTCTCAATCGGTATTGAAAGACCTCGCCGGCAAAATCTCCGCTTTCGGTCAGTCGATTGGCGGCGTGATGGTGGAAGATGAAGTGGTGAAAGGCGCGATCAGCGGCCACGTGTTTGAGCACCTTGAGATTGCCAGCTACACCTCACTGATTGCGGCGGCGCAGCATCTCAACGATCACGAAAGTGCCGATATCTTCTCGCGCATCCGCGAGCAGGAAATCGCCATGGCCGACTGGACCTTGACGCATTTGCCGGACGTGACCGAACAGTATTTGATTCGCTCCGCTACGCCAGGCGTGGAAGCTAAGAAGTAGCTCCGGCACGATTCTTCCATTTTTCGCAACAATGACTTCGCTAACCCGGCTATTCTGCCGCTAAATTGTCTGTGCGAACCTTATGGCAAGGCTCGGGATTATCCCGAGCAACACCTAAGGAACCGCAACATGAAACTCTATCACTTCCCGCTTTCTGGTCATGCTCACCGCGCACGTCTGTTCCTGTCGCTGCTGGATTTACCGCATGAAGTCATCGATGTTGATCTCAAATCTGGCGAAAACAAAACGCCGGAATTCCTCGCCATGAATCCGTTTGGTCAGGTGCCGGTGCTGGAAGATAACGGCGTGTTTATTGCCGATTCCAATGCCATTCTGGTCTATCTGGCGAAGAAAAGCGGTCGCAGCGAATGGCTGCCGGAAGATGCGCTGGGCGCGGCGGCGGTACAGCGCTGGCTCACCGTGGCAGCCGGTGATATCGCCTTTGGTCCGGCTGCGGCGCGTTTGATTACCGTATTTGGCCGCCCGTTCAATCCAGAAGAGGTGATTGCCCGCGCGCATCTGGTGCTGTCACGCATTGAGCAGCATCTTGAAGGCCGTGAATGGCTGGTTGGCGATCGCCCGACTATCGCCGACGTCGCGCAGTACAGCTATATCGTGGGTGCGCCAGAAGGCAATGTCGATCTCTCCGGCTATCCGGCGGTGAACGCGCTGTTGCGTCGCATCGAAGCGCTGCCGGGCTTTGTGCCCTTCCCTCAAACTGCAGCTGGCCTGCGCAGCATCGCCTGAGTCCACCATCATGAGCAAGAAACGGCCGGTTTGGCATCAGGGTGAAATTGCACTTCAGCAACAGGCGGGCGTGGCGGAACGCATGGCGGACGTTGGCCAGCGCGTGATCCGCGATCACATGCCCGATCAACACCGCGACTTCTACACGCAGCTGCCGTTTATTGTGGCGGGCAGCGTGGATGCGCACGGCGATGCGTGGGCCACGCTGCTGGAAGGCCAACCCGGTTTTATCTTCTCGCCGAATGCCACCACGCTGGATATCGAAGCGCGTCCGCATCAAGGCGATCCCGCGGCGGCGGGCATGCAGGATGGCGCGCCGATTGGGCTGCTCGGCATCGAACTGCACACGCGGCGACGTAACCGCATGAACGGCGTGCTGCAGGCGATTGGCGCTGGTTTTCGCGTGCAAGTGGAACAGAGTTTTGGCAACTGCCCGCGCTATATCCAGCTGCGTGACTTTCACTTTGCGCACCATCCCGCCGAACCTTATCGCGGTGAGGTGGAAACCCTGAGCGCGCTGGATGATGCCGCGCGCGCCAGCATCGGCGCGGCGGATACCTTCTACGTCGCCACCTATGCCGAACGCCAGGTTGATGCCTCGCATCGCGGCGGCAAACCGGGTTTCGTGCGCGTGAGCGAAAGTGGTCTGCTGACCATTCCCGACTTCAACGGCAATCTGTTTTTCTCCACGCTGGGCAACATTCACCATAATGGCAAAGCGGGATTGCTGTTTGTTGATTACGCCAGCGGCGACACGCTGCAACTGAGCGGCGATGCCGAAGTGATTCTCGACTCGCCCGAGATCGCCGCTTTTCAGGGTGCCGAGCGGCTGTGGACGTTTCGCCCGCGCCGTATCGTGCGTCGTCGTGCCGCCCTCGCCTTACGCTGGTTAACGCCGCCGGATGGCGTCGCACCCAGTTCGCTGATGACCGGCGACTGGCAAGCCGCCGCCGAACGCCTGCGTGCAGCAGATCTGGCTTCGTGCTGGCGTCCGTTCAAGGTGATTAAGGTGGTGGATGAGAGCGCCACGATCCGCTCGTTTCATTTAGTGCCGGATGATGGCGCGGGTCTGTTGCCGCATCTGGCCGGTCAACATCTGCCGATTCGCCTGCAGTTGCCCGGTACGGATAAGCCGCTGATGCGCGCCTACACGCTTTCGGTCGCGCCATCGGATGGGTTTTACCGCATCAGCGTCAAGCGCGATGGCGTGGTTTCGTGCTACCTGCACGATCATCTCCACACCGGAGATACGCTGGAAGCGCGTGCGCCGGCGGGTGATTTTACTCTCGACGCCAGCGAACCGCGTCCGGCGGTGCTGCTTGCCGCTGGCGTGGGCATCACGCCGATGCTGGCGATGCTGCGACATCTGATATACGAAGGAGAGCGCAAACAGCGCCTGCGCCCCACGTTTCTGTTCCAGTCGGCGCGCAGCAAAGCCGAGCGCCCTTTTGTGCGAGAAATCGACCAGTTGCTGGCGGCGGCGCACGGCGCGGTGAAACTGGTGCGCGTGCTGAGCCAGACGGCGGATGCAGAACCGGATGTTGATTACGATTTTGCCGGCCGCATCGATATGGCGCTGCTCTCGCGGGTGCTGCCGTTTAACGATTACGACTTCTATCTATGCGGTCCACCGCAATTTACCCAGGCGCTGTACGACGGGCTGCGCGCCTTGAATATCGCCGACGATCGCATTCACGCCGAAGCCTTTGGGCCGTCGTCGCTGCAGCGCACCAACGATATTGTTAAAGAAGCAAAACCGCTGTTGCCGATAGCAACCCAATCGGTGCCGGTGAAGTTCACGGATTCACTGAAAGAGGCGCGTTGGACGCCGGATACCGGTTCGCTGCTTGAGCTGGCTGAAGCGCGTGGCCTGAGCCCAGCGTACAGCTGTCGCGCCGGACATTGCGGCAGCTGTAAAACCAAACTGCTGCAAGGCGCGGTGACTTACCCAACGCCACCGAGCGCGCAAGTGGCGGATGATGAAGTGCTGATCTGCTGCGCGCGGCCGGCGCAGCAGGAGGATGAGGTGCAGGCGATTCAGCTGGCGCTGTGAGATTTATCACGCTTTATTTTTGTAGATATCAGGCCGGGTAATCGTCCACGCGTAATTCGGCTGGTTAACCGGTTGATAGCCAAACTTTTCATACAGCCACGGCGCCGTGCTGGTGAACAGCGTAATTCTGCGCAGCCGCGCAAAAACCGGATGCGCATGAATACACGCCATCAACCAGCGTGCCAGGCCGTTTCCCTGATACGCGTCGAGCACGTAAACATCGCACAGATAAGCGAAGGTGGCGTAATCCGTGATGAGCCGCGCAAAACCAATTTGTTCGCCCTGATGGTAAAGACCAAAGTTAAGGCTGTTTTGTACCGAAGCATAAACCGTCTCTTCATCAATGCCTGCTGCCCATGTCGAAGTGGTGAGATAACGGTGTATGGCGGCGAGGTCCAGTTTATTTTCATCCGTGCTGATGAGATAACCCTCTTTGTTCCACTCTTCTATGACGAACTCACTCATCTCTGCGACCTACGATAATTGGGTTGGGGTGTAAGAGAATTTATGAAGGATGGTTGTGGGCGACAAGCGATTCTTTATTTGGACATAGCTGCTGTGGTTAGGCTGATTTCTGGAGTTAACCTTTGGTCGATCCGCTCAACCTCTTAATGCGGATATCACCTTTGTGTTGAGGTTCTTTGTACTAACCAGCTAGCGCGGCATAGCTATCCGCGCTTCATGACGGAAGCATTTATCCTTCAGGGATGAATGCGCTGAGGGGCCCCACTGACAGCCCAACCTATGTGCGCTTTGTTGCCACTGTCGTTGGTAAGGAACAACGGATCTTATAAGCCGCTGCCAGAAAGCCGTAGATGAGGATCAAAAGTGCTGCTTGGACTTACTTTCAGCAACCTGACGTCTGACATTTTCACCCTTAATAAAGGTGATCATGCAGGCGAACAGCGGGTTAGCCTTAAAGACAGACTGATTAAGGTCGATTGATTCAAGATTGGTCAGGCGATGGTTTATAGGTCAGAAAGGAGTGATTCAACACCTCCTCGTGAAGAAAAAAATAGCGACTATGCAGGTAATTCTTTCTAATCAAAGCCCCTGACGGGGCTTTTTAGGATAAAACAAAATCTTTCTTAACATTTAAAAATGTCATAAATTGAAGTGTTTGATATCTCATTATCAGTATACAATATCACTTGAAGGTTTTTTATCGCTCTTGAGCATGAAACATAAAACAGTCTCCTTGCTGCCTCAATATCATCATTGGAAATAACATCAAGGTCCGAATTGAATAAGTTTGAAATATAGCCGCGCTTCCTATTGAATGTATCATCCAGGAAAACAATTACGTTATCAAACTCCAATCCTTTTGATGCATGGCATGTCATAAATTGAACATCTTGATTTACCGAGTCCTGTAAAACATATGAAATCCAAGCATAAACTTGTTTTATGTCAACCATGAAAATATTGGATAGTATTTTTTTGGCCTCATCTCCTTTCCGTAGCTTAACTTTCTGATATATACAATCAATTAATTCATTCAAGTCTTGGGTTTTATAACCCACTACAAACTCAATTACACTCACTAAATTATTGCTAGGAGATAACAACCCATTCTTTTTGGATAAAGCATTGTGAATGTATTCATATAAATTATTAAATTCTAATTCATTAAAAAATCGAACGCTATCTATTAATTCATTTAGGCTGATGGTATTAGTCAGATTTGTTTCAAAAACCTCTTCAAGGGATGCGCTCTCGTCATGCTTAATAATATAAACTGGAAGAAGCATTTCGAATATCAATAGAGGAAGATTTCCAGCATTTTTTTTGTTATTGAACAAAAACTCAGAACTGACTTTTTCAAAGCCCTTAGGTGACTCCAAGCAGTAGAGTTCATACATTAAGTTGAAAATATCCTTAAAGCCGCATAACTCGGCCAACATACTATTTTTAAGCACTAAGCAAGTCAGTTTATTATTTTTATTTATATTCCATTTCTCTATGCCACTTTTAATCTCATTTAGGACAAAATCATATTGATAATTTACTTCACTTTCAATTCTCAATGAAAGATCACAAGTGTTGTTATGTATTTTTATAGGTTCCTGACGAATTAAATGACTTTGACCTCTTATCTTATTCATACAAGACACAATATTTTGATGAGATCTTCGATTGATATTTTTATCTACTAAGAACATATCAGGATTTAAAATGTGCTTTCCATTATTATAGATAGCTTGAAGTGGATCACCAAAGAAGCCAAGGCAGAATTTTTTATTATTTTTTTTGGCATATTTATTTAAATCGATGAATATATCTAATATTTCACATTTTGAATCTTGAAATTCATCTATAAACACAAACGGATGGGCGTCTATTATTTTTTCAGACAGCAACTCATATTTTTTGAAGATATCGCATGAATATTTAAGCAGGGTATCGTGACCAATTATGTTTTTGTGTAAAACCTCAAGATTTCTATTACTGAAATACTTTACCTCTTGATACTCTAAATCATTGCATTTGATTTTAGTAATACAACCTGTAAATTTTTTAACTTTTAACAGACTAGCTAAAGCACGACCTACTTCCCTGTAATCTTTTTTAATGCTTGATACTAAGTTCTCCCCGAAATTTTCAATCAAGTACCCCCAAAAAACACTAGCCTTAGAGTAATAACATTCATAAAAACGGCTTTCATCTAGGAGTAGGACTTCAATAATTTCGTCTAACTTATCGCGCCCCAAATCACGCAACTTTTGGACTGAAGGAGATGAGTCTTCATTTTGGAATATTTCAAATTCAATTCTATCGATTTCAAGCTGGATAGAATCCACATGAATTTCCAATAATTCCTGCATATGTACATTAATCGATTCCCAAAGGAATGAGTGAATTGTTGAAATGACCACATAATTGACGTCACCAATCCTACTTTTAATCTCATCCACAGCGTTATTAGTGTAAGTTATACATAGTAATTTCTGGCCCGTCACCCCATATTCATTATGTTTGGAAGTAATAATTTCATTGACACTATCGATCAATGCATGCGTCTTCCCAGAGCCAGCGCCAGCAATAAAATAAAATGACTCAAAGTCTCGGACGTGATTGAGAAGCTTACAGCTTACTGAATCTTCGATATCTTTTTGAGTCTTATCAATTTTATAGGACATCATCAACCTCCCTGCTCGCTAATGTATTGCTAAGCCACTTTAAGCCTTCGTTTATATATACAGGCAACACAGGTCTATTGATTTCTTTAGTAACCAACGAATATATCATTGAGTTTGAAAAGTCGCTTTTATTCGACGTGAGTAACTTTTGTATCTTACTAGAATTGTGTGCCAGCTTTATGTAATCTTTTGGCATGCCAACCATTTCACGTATAACTTTTTTAGAGATCCCCTCCAAAACATCATATAGCATTTCATTTTCAAAGTTTTCAAGTAATATAGCCTCTTCAAAACTCCTTGCGAAATAAGTAAATTCTTCACCCTTATCAGTGATAGTTACACCATCTTTCTGGTAAACAACCATCAATTTGTCTTTTGAATAAAACTCGTTAAACTCCTTAATTTTGTTGCTATTAAAAAAATGCTTTAGTGTTGCATTAGTTGTAATCCAATTATTATCAATATTGGTTATCTGACCTATTTCTTGACTAATTGTTTCATCACTTGATTCGTCACCAATTAAATCCTCGCCAGTATCATACTTATAATCAACATCAGTGATTATTAATGTTGGGATTTTTAACCTTGACAGCAATTTTTCATAAACCTTACCATGAGCACCATCTATTCTAAATACAGATATATGCATTCTGCTAAGTAATTTATCCGACTCAATATAATAATTTAAGACTCTCTCTTCAGTAATACCTTCAACTAAAACTATTGCATCTGAAAAAAATAATTCTGGAACTTGATGTTTAATGTGTTTTTTTATGAACTCGAAATGTTCTTTTTCTTCAACAGATTTACCATCACAAATGTCATTATCTTTAAGTATTAGATTTGCTGCATTGCCCTCTTTCAAATATATATAGTTGATTTCGTCGAAGGTATTGCTTCCATGAATAATGCTATTAAGTATATGAGATGAGTGAGTGGTGACTAGTAATTGTGTTTTTATTGAATTGATACTTTTTTGTGCCAGTTCAAAAATCGCCAATAATGCCTCTTGAATGTGCCTTACAAAATTTACTTGCATCTGTGGGTGCATAAACACTTCTGGTTCCTCAATGCACAACAGTCGAATCCTGCTTTGCTTATTTGATTTTAACCCTTGATTGGCGTAGTCAATAATCTCTCCAATAATACTAACTAAGCTAGCATATCCAAGACCAAATTGCCCCTCAGGCACCATATAGTCGCCATCTTTATGTTCATAGGTCACAAGATCAGTCATTAGCTTGTCAAAAGTCAGGTCTGAGCGTAGGTCAATACCAATTTTTTTATCAGATAGTATTTGCTCAAGAACGCTCTCAACTCCCGATTGATGCTTGAGTTTAATATCTCCTGTTAGGGCATCATTATTTTTTTCAACTAAATTTAGTATTGCATTATAATCTTCTTTATTATTCTCATACATAAATTTAATTATTTTATTGAAAGATCTCGTCAAAAGTTTTCTGTCGTGTATGTTCTTTGCAGAAGAAATAACTCTCAAGTCAATTATATTTTTTGGGGATACCTTATCAATAACTCTGCCAGCTGAATTCCTTACAATTTTTTTGAATTGAAGCGAAGAAATGATATCTATATACTTTCTAAAAAGAACAGCATGATTTACTTCTCCACTGCTAATGCCTTCAAATAATTGCTTTACCCTTTCATTATATGATGATATTTCCTTAACTTGATACTCTATAAGTACCCTTGCTACTTTTATACCATTTTCTTTCGCCGCCTTAGCATTTATAAATGCCCCTAAAGCACCAGTAAAATCATTTTCACTGTTGTCAAAGTTTATTACAATTTCAAATCTCATTTTAGGTGATACTGTGAAGTCTTGTGAAATGTGCTTATTTACGACTGCGTTAATGTAATTATAATTAAAATCATGACCTGTAATTCGATCAGAATCTGATATTATTAACTCAAGAGCCTTTGTGACGGTAGTTTTCCCAGAGTTATTTTTTCCGATAACTAGAGTTGTAGATGATGCTACGATGTTATCTTTAGCATTACTACTGTTAGAGTCGACAAGCCCTATAAGGTTATCAGAATCCCCAAACTTCCTATAATTCTCTATTTTTAAGCTACTTACATGCACTTTGATGTCCTCCAGCGAGTCTGTTTTTCAACCATAACTTAGGCAATCATGTATAAATACTAAAGATTTCAAAGACAATCAACAACACAATGACTGGTGGGTTTAGTGCAATACCTGCCCAGATTCTATTTATTTTTCGGCAATCACTTAATCCTTAACTGAATTTCTTTTTTAAATTAAAAATGAATCAAGTAAACAATATAAAAAATAAGGATATTCATGCGAGTATGAATAGCATACTTAGTCATATTAACTACAATCCACTCTGGTGTTATTCAAGCGAAAGAGAAAACAACTTATAAGGAACATGCATATTTAAATGAAACAAAAAAATATCTTTCGAAATGTTATGTGAAAAATGGGGATTATCAAATAGTGAGTATGATAGATATCTTTTTTTGAAGGAAAGTATCCGAAGAGTTCATTCCACTAATTTAGACCCTGTCACCACACTAGGTATTAAAGCCCGTAACGACGCCGAACGCCGTCGCTACGCCGAACTCTGGGTAAAACAAGAATACGAGCGCACCCAAAAAGAGCTCAAATTCCAGCGCGAAGTTGATGCTGCCTGGAAGCGCCTGATGCCCAACATTCTGCCGGTCAACAAGGGCAATGCCGCAGGTATCGCGCATGATTCAGGTGGTCGCTTAGCGCTGTTCGTGCGCGAAGCGGATTGCCAGCGCTGCGATGCCCAACAGTCCAATGTTCTCACTGATGAACTTCACGATGTTATCTAACTGGTAGAAATCAAAGCCTATGTTCAGCACCTGCAATTTACGGTCATGCATTGGATGAAAGTTTAAAACACCGGATGCCACGATTTGCATCCGCTCTTCAGGAATTTCTTTTAGCCAAAGTTGCTGTAGTTACAAAAGCTCCTGTTATCAATCTGGCGATATCACCACTGGCACTTGAAGTAGCAGTGCTAGTTTAAGTAACCCTCCCCTGGCATTAACTCAATTAAAATATTGATTTATAGGTCATATTAAACAACCCCAACCGCACCATTCAAAAAATCATTAGTTCAAAACGTTAGATCAACCCATAAGAATCCCTAACAATTTTTGGCACTATATTCCATTCATTGTTACTATCACCCAAAGTTATTACATGGATATTGAGGGAACGATGGCACTGAATGGAACACTTATTCTGAACGGCGCGGAATACGCACCATTAAACATCTATGGCGTCGGCGTTTTCATGGCATTTTCTGGTAATGGTGCTTATCGAAATCGAGGTAGATGCGGCGCAGTTTCGGGGGACGGCCCTTTGCCACCCGGGAAATACTGGGTTGTCGATCGCGGCGCGGGTGGTTTCTTTGGTAAGCGAAAGGCGGAATTACAGGACGCCTGGAACAAGTACACGAAAGGCGTGGCCTTTGGCCGAAGTGAATGGTTTGCACTCTATCGGGAGGATGCAGCCATTGACGACGAAACCTGGTATGAGGGCGTGCGCCGCGAACTGTTCCGGCTTCATCCGGGAACCGTGTCAGAAGGTTGCATCACCATCCCCCACAACTCCGATTATGCGCGTATCCGCCAGGCGTTTATGAACACATTAATGGTGCCCGTGCCAGGCAAGCCTTCGCTGATGGCCCGAGGATTAATTGAGGTTGTTGCCAATGGCTCAAACACTTGCCCGTAGGGCCGCAAAATGCGTTTTCTTCATACTAGTAACGCTGGCTGTGGGCAGATCGCTCGGTGGCGCTGAAACGTACATCTCACAGAATTTCGCCCGAAAGGTTGCCGTGTTAATAAGCGGCGAATCCAACATTGAAACTCTCTACGACGCCTATTTCTACATTGATGTTGTCATCGTGGTGTCCATCACCACGGCTGTTTACTTAATAACCATGAAGTTAATCAAAAAAATAAGGAGCAAGTAAAATACCAATCCCTCCGTATATGTGGCTTAAAGATGATGGTGGCGCAGATATTCGAGGATCTGTTGATGTTCATGATCGTGAAGGCAGCATTGAAATTATCGGCATGAGCCATGGCATTAACCTGCCAGTGGACGGATCTAACGTTTGGATCACCGGTACGCGCCAGCATTCATCAATGATGATTGAGAAAGAAGTGGATAGCTCCACGCCTTATCTGTACAAGGCAGCAGCCACCGGGCAGACGCTAAAAAGCGCTGAACTTCGCTTCTATAACATTAGCGATGCTGGCCAGGAGGTTTGCTATTACACAGTGCTGATGGAAAACGTGAAAGTCACCGGCGTTAACTGCGGCGTGGCAAATGTGAAGCTTGCAGGCAATGACAAACTAAACCATACGGAAAGCGTCAGTTTGCAGTATGAAAAAATCACGTGGCGAATTGTGGATGGCAACATCCAGTACACCGATGCTTGGAACGAGCGTCCAACCGCTTAGAACAAACTTTCCTGCTTTTGAGATACAGAGACTCAAGCACCGCATCGAGCCGTAATCGTCGCAAGGTTGTATGAAGAGTGATGAAACCCAGAAAAGCAAAAACCCAGCCATAAGCTGGGTTTTCAGAATGTTGGTGCCCGGACGCGGAATCGAACCACGGACACGGGGATTTTCAATCCCCTGCTCTACCGACTGAGCTATCCGGGCAACGGGGCGCATTAAACCCTACTCGCGCGGCACCGTCAAACGCTTTTCGGCAAAAATCAGCTGACTGATGCCTTTTACAGCAACCTCCAGACCAACCGGTAAAAATTCATTCGCCTATCGCTGGTATAGGTGAATTTTTAGTCGCTTGTGCCGATAACCTTGCTGACAACCGATACCAATAATAAGGTCCACCATGTTCAGCACTATTACATCAGGAATACTGTCACGCCTTGCGTGGCAAAAACGCGGTCACAGCAAGGCAACGCTCAGTTCATTACAAGATGCCATTGCCATGGTCGAATTCACCCCAGAGGGGAAGATCCTTACCGCCAACGAGCTGTTTCTCGAGCGCATGGGTTACACGCTCAAAGAGATTGTTGGTCAGCATCACAGCATGTTCTGCACCGCCGATATGCTTAACTCACCGCAATACCGCGACTTCTGGCGACGCCTGAATCGCGGCGAAGGCTTCAGCGATAAATTCCTGCGCGTGGCGAAACACAGCCGTCCTATCTGGCTGGAGGCGAATTACGTGCCGGTGCAGGATCGCAGCGGCCGCGTGATCAAAATCGTCAAGCTGGCGAGCGATATCACCGCGCGCATCATGGACGCGCAAGAGCAGCGCGCCATGACCACCGCGATTGAGCGTTCGATGGCGGTGATTGCCTTCAATCTCAAGGGCGAAGTGTTGATGACCAACGACAACTTCCTGAAAACCATGGGCTATAACGCGTCAGAAGTGATCGGCGTGCATCACAGCCAGTTCTGCCCGCCGGAGATGCGCAACAGCGACGAATATCGCCGCTTCTGGCACAAGCTGAATCAGGGCGAATTTATCTCCGGCCAGTTCCAGCGCGTAAATAAACGCGGCCAAACGGTGTGGCTGCGCGCCACTTACAACCCGGTGTTTAACGAAACCGGCGAGCTGTACAAAGTGGTGAAGTTCGCTACCGATGTCACCGCGCAGGTGGAGAAGAATCAGCAAGAGCGCGACGCGGCGCAGCAGGCGTATCAAACCGCACTGCAAACCAGCGAAAGCACGCGCCTTGGCGCCACGGTGATTGAGAACAGCGTGCAGACCATGAATGATTTGGCGGGCGAGCTGCACGGCATTTCTGGTGATATCAACGATCTGAGTCAGTCGTCGGATCGCATTGGCGCCATTGTTGAGAGTATTCGCCGGATTGCCGATCAAACCAACCTGCTGGCGCTGAACGCCGCGGTGGAAGCGGCGCGTGCCGGTCAGCATGGTCGCAGCTTTGCCGTGGTGGCCAATGAAGTGCGCACGCTGGCGGCCAACATCAATCGCGCCACCACCGAAATTGAGAACATGGTGCAGCAGAACCATACGCTGGCCGAGAAAGCGCTGAAAGGTATCGCCTCCAACCTGAAACGCGCCGATCAGGGCGTGGGGTTGGCGAAGGAAGCTGGAGGCATGATGGCGGATATTCGTGACAGTTCCAGCGAAGTGGTACGCGCGATTGGGCATGTTACCGCGACATTGCGAGAGGAGTGATGCGTTGCAGGTCGCAATGCACCGCGACCCCACAAACTATGCGGCATGACAATAACCTGCCATGGCCGCATGGTTTACTGCGCCGCCGTCGCCACCGGCGGCGGTGAGGCTTCCGGCATAAAGATGTGGTCGAGAATATTACGCATCAGCGGTGCCGCCGTGACGCCTTCGTTGCCGCCGTTTTCCAGAATCAACGCCACCGCCACTTTGGGATCGTTAAACGGCGCAAACGCGGTGTAGAAGATGTGGTCACGCAGGCGCATCGGCGTCATTTTGGCGTTATACACCTGATTCTGTTTCAGACTGAATACCTGCGAGGTGCCGGATTTCGCCGCAATGCCGTACGGCGCGGTGTGAAAGTATTTGTAGCCGGTGCCGTTCGGCGCATTCGCCATGCCGAACATCGCGTGGCGCACCAGCGACCAATACGGCGATTTAGCATCGCCAATCTGCGGCTGCGGTAGTTTTGCCTGGTAGAGCTGCACCTCCTTGCCGCGCTGTGATTTCTCCAGCAGATGGGGATTGATCACACGCCCGTTGTTGATGAGCGCCACCATCGCTTTCACCATTTGAATCGGCGTCGCCACCCAATAACCTTGCCCAATGCCCACTGAAACGGTATCGCCCTGATACCACACGTGTTTGTGCACCTTCTGCTTCCATTCGCGGCTCGGCAGCAATCCAGCGTACTCTTCGTTAAGATCGATGCCGGTCGATTTGCCGTAGCCAAACTGGCTCAGCATGGTGTGGATGCGATCGATGCCCATCATAAACGCCACCTGATAGAAGAAGCTGTCCGCCGACTCTTCGATGGCTTTGGTGACGTCCAGCATGCCGTGACCGGTTTTTTTCCAGTCGCGATATTTACGATCGGTGCCCGGCAGCGTCCAGGTCGGCGCGCCAAATAGGGTAAAGCTCGGCGTGATGACTTTGGTCAGCAGCGCCGACATCGCCATATAAGGCTTCACGGTGGACGCCGGTGGATACAAGCCTTGCGTAACGCGGTTGATCAGCGGCAGATCTTTATCCTGCAGCAGGGCTTTATAGGCTTTGTAGCTGATGCCTTTGACGAACGGATTGGGATCGTAGCTCGGCGCGGAAACCATCGCCAGCACGCTGCCGTCGTGCGGATCTTCAATCAGCGCCGCCGCACGTTGCCCGGCTAGCTGGCTCTCGACGTACTGCTGCAGATGCAGATCGAGCGTCAGCGTGATGTTCTGACCGGCCACCGGCGGCACCTCTTTCAGCACGCGCACGATGCGGCCGTGGTTATCCACTTCCACTTCCTGATAGCCGGTTTTGCCGTGCAGCAGCGATTCATAATAGCCTTCAATGCCCTGCTTACCGATGTTGTGGTCAGCCGCGTAGTTCTCGCCAACGCCTTCTGCGTTCAGGCGTTTGTAGTCGTTATCGTTGATTTTCGAAACATAGCCAAGCACGTGCGCCAGGTCGGCACCGTAAGGATATTCACGGTCCTGATAGGTATCGACGGTGACGCCGCTAAAGCGGAATTGATTGACGGCGAAGCGCGCAACTTCTTCGTCAGTCAGTTCCGCTTTCAGTTCAACCGGCTTGTAGCGGCTGTTCTGTTTGAGCTCGTGCTCGAAGGTTTCAATCTCTTCCGGCGTAAGATCGACAATCGGCGTCAGCTCTTTCAGCGTTTCCTGCATGTTGTCGATTTTGTACGGCGTGATGTGAATGTCATACCAGCTGACGTTGCGCACCAGCGGAATGCCGTTGCGATCGAAGATCAATCCACGCGTGGGCGCGATGGGGATCATTTTGATGTCGTTTTCGTTGGAACGCGTCTGGTAATAGCTGTGCTGATCGACCTGCAGGCGATACAGGTTGATGCCTAAAATGGTAAAGCAGATGACAACCAGGGCAAAAGCGACAATCGCACGGCGGGCAAACAGCTTTTCTTCTGCTTCGAAATTACGGAAATTCATCAGGTGGGCTTAGTCTCTTTGTTATCACGCTAATGATAAGCAGAGATTGTTTCAGAGCCAGCACGAAGATGCACAAGCCTGGGTAAAAGTGTGTCAGATGTTTACGGGATGGTGCGGTATGGTGCCCTCACCCCGGCCCTCTCCCACCGGGAGAGGGAGAAAAAAAGCGCCGACTGGTCCCCTCTCCCGCGTGCGGGAGAGGGTTAGGGTGAGGGAAAAGAGATTAATCGCCCAGCAGCACTGACTCCAGCGCGATCTTAATCATATCGTTAAAGGTGGTCTGACGCTCTGCCGCCGTGGTCTGCTCGTGGGTGCGGATGTGGTCCGACACGGTACAGATGGTCAGCGCTTTCGCACCAAACTCTGCTGCCACGCCGTAAATACCCGCCGCTTCCATCTCCACACCCAGAATGCCGTACTTCTCCATCACGTCGAACATCTGCGGATCTGGCGTATAGAACAGATCGGCGGAGAAGATGTTACCCACACGCGCATCAACGCCCAGCGCTTTCGCGGCATCAACGGCGTTACGCACCATGTCGAAGTCAGCAATCGCCGCGAAGTCGTGATCCTTGAAGCGCATGCGGTTCACTTTGGAATCGGTGCAGGCACCCATACCAATCACCACGTCGCGCAGTTTCACGTCTGCGCGCACTGCGCCGCAAGAACCGACACGGATAATCTTCTTCACGCCGAAATCGGTGATCAGCTCTTTGGTGTAGATCGAGCAGGATGGAATGCCCATGCCGTGACCCATCACCGAAATCTTGCGGCCTTTATAAGTCCCGGTGTAACCCAGCATGCCGCGCACGTTGTTCACTTCCACCACATCTTCGAGGAAGGTTTCCGCAATGTGCTTTGCGCGCAGCGGATCGCCTGGCATCAGCACGACGTCCGCGAAATCACCCATTTCTGCATTAATATGAGGCGTTGCCATGGTTATTTTCCTTATTAAATTTGGGGCGCTGTTTTACAGCATGCTCTTGCCGTAGTCCATGCTGGACAGGCCAAAATATTTTGCGATGGTCTGACCGATATCCGCGAAGGTATCGCGGTATCCCAGCGATCCTGGCTTCACATTCGGGCCGTAGATCAGAATCGGAATGTGCTCACGCGTGTGCTCGGTGCCTTTCCAGCTTGGATCGCAGCCGTGATCGGCGGTGAGGATCAGAATGTCGCCCTCTTGCACCAACTCCATCAGCTCTGGCAAACGACGATCGAACAACTCCAGTCCGCCCGCATAACCGGCGATATCGCGACGATGTCCCCACGTTGAGTCAAAATCAACGAAGTTAGTGAACACAATCGAAGTATCTGGCGCTTTCTTCATCTGCTCAATGGTAGCGTTGAACAGCGCGTCTAAGCCGGTGGCTTTGACTTTCTGCGTGATGCCCTGCTCGGCGTAGATATCGGCAATTTTACCCACCGAAATCACTTCACCGCCCTTCTCATCAACCAGTTTTTTCAGCATGGTCGCTGAAGGCGGCTCCACCGCCAGATCATGACGGTTGCCGGTACGCTCGAAGTTACCCGCTTTGTCGCCCACGAACGGACGCGCAATCACGCGACCGATGTTGTAGCCACCATTGGTCAGCTCCTCACGGGCGATTTCACACAGTTCGTACAGGCGATCGAGGCCAAAGGTCTCTTCATGGCAGGCAATCTGGAAAACCGAATCCGCCGAGGTGTAGAAAATCGGCTTGCCGGTTTTCATGTGCTCTTCGCCGAGCTGGTCGAGGATCACCGTGCCCGATGAGTGACAATTACCGAGATATCCCGGCAGATCGGCACGTTTCACCAGAATATCCAGCAGCGCCTGCGGGAAGCTGTTCTCTTTATCGCTGAAGTAGCCCCAATCAAACAGCACCGGCACGCCAGCGATTTCCCAGTGGCCCGACGGCGTATCTTTACCGGACGACAATTCGCTGGCGTAAGCATACGCACCGATGATTTCCGCGTTGGGATCGAGGCCTGGCGGGAAACGACCGGTAGAGAGCTCAGCCGCTTTGCCGAGGCCCAGTTTGGTCAGGTTCGGTAAGTGCAGCGGGCCTTCGCGACCTTCATTGGCGCGGCCTTCGAAACAGGCTTCGGCGATATGGCCGAGCGTGTCCGATCCTTCATCACCGAATTTATCGGCGTCTTTGCTGGAGCCGATCCCGAAGGAGTCGAGAACCATAATAAAAGCACGTTTCATGCAAGTCTCCTGCGCAATGCGCGATGACAAGTCAAAAAAAAGCGATCAGATCAGTATACCCGAACGGCCGCTGCCTGGCACGAAGAAGCGCCAGTTATTCGCTAATGCGACGATAAACTACCGGCGTGATCGCTGGCGCAGTGTCGCTCAGCGTGATGGCTGCTTTAACGGCGGCGGCGGCCTGCTGCCACTGCGCTTCCGACGCGGCGTGGATAATTGCCAGCGGACGCTGTGCGTCAATCTGCGTGCCGAGCGTGGTCATGTCGCTCAGGCCCACGCTGTAATCAATGCTGTCGCTGGCGCGCTGGCGCCCCCCGCCGAGCGCAACCACCGCCATGCCGAGCGCACGCGTATCCATTGCGCTGACGATACCGGCGCCATCGGCGTATACCGCTTTGCTCAGCGTTGGCGCGGGCAGATAGCTGTCCATGCGCTCGATGAAATCTACCGGACCCTTTTGCGCCGCCACCATGCGGGCAAATACTTCAGCGGCTTTGCCGTTATCCAGCACCTGCTGCAGCTTTTGGCGCGCATCGGCGTCATTCTCAGCCAGTTTGCCGGAGATCAGCATTTCCGCGCACAGCGCCATCGTCACTTCCAGCAAGCGCGGATTGCGCGCCTCGCCTGTCAGGAACTGCACCGCTTCACGCACTTCCAGCGCATTACCGGCGGTAGAAGCCAGCACCTGATTCATGTCGGTGAGCAGCGCGGTGGTTTTACAACCTGCGCCATTGGCGACGCCAACAATCGCCTGCGCCAGATTTTCTGAGGCTTCAAAGGTCGGCATAAAGGCGCCGGAGCCCACTTTCACATCCATCACCAGCGCATCCAATCCTTCCGCCAGTTTTTTGGCGAGGATCGACGCGGTGATCAGCGGGATGGAGTCCACGGTGGCAGTGATATCGCGCGTGGCGTAAAAACGTTTGTCGGCCGGCGCCAGCGAATTGGTCTGACCGATAATCGCGATGCCGACGTCTTTGATAATCTGGCGGAAACGATCGTCGCTCGGGAAGATATCAAAGCCCGGAATCGCTTCCAGTTTATCCAGCGTGCCGCCGGTGTGGCCGAGGCCGCGCCCGGAGATCATCGGCACATAACCGCCGCACGCCGCTATCATCGGGCCGAGCATCAGCGAAGTGACATCGCCAACGCCGCCGGTGGAGTGTTTATCAACAATCGGGCCGTTGAGATTCAGCGATTTCCAGTTCAGCACCGTGCCGGAGTCGCGCATCGCCATAGTCAGCGCCACGCGCTCGTCGAGCGTCATATCATGGAAATAGATGGTCATCGCCAATGCGGCAATTTGACCTTCCGAAACGCTGTTGTCGCGCACGCCGTTGATGAAGAAGCGAATCTCCGCTTCACTCAGCGCCTGGCCGTCGCGTTTTTTACGAATAATTTCTTGTGGCAGGAACACGGTTGCCTCCCTGAAGGGATAGAAATTGAAATGATACGGCAGCTTGCACCTGCCGTAGCGGCGCGATTTATCGCGCGATGTTAAGTCGGGGCTGAAGCGTAAAAACCAGCGCGATAAATCGCGCCGCTACGAATCGCAGAACCATCAGCGAAAGAGATTAATAACCGGCTTTGCTGGTCGCGGTTTCGTGGCCCAGCGTATTCAGCAGGCTTGCCAGCAGGCTGGAGGCACCGAAGCGGAAATGACGCGCATCCGCCCAGCCTTCACCCAGAATGTCGTCCGCCAGCTGCAGATAAAGCGCCGCGTCTTCTGCAGTGCGCACGCCGCCCGCCGGTTTGAAACCAACCTGCTGCTTCACGCCTTTGTCGCGGATCACTTGCATCATGATCGCCGCCACTTCTGGCGTCGCGTTGACCGGCACTTTACCGGTGGAGGTTTTGATGAAATCGGCACCCGCATCGATAGCGATTTCCGAAGCGGCACGAATCAGCGCTTCGTCTTTCAGCTCGCCGCTTTCGATAATCACTTTCAGCAGCACGTTCGCCGCCGCGCAGGCTTCTTTACAGGCTTTTACCAGCTCGAAACCGATATCGCGGTTGCCGGCAATCAGCGCACGATACGGGAACACCACATCCACTTCGTCAGCGCCGTAGGCGATGGCCGCGCGGGTTTCGGCCAGCGCGATCTCAACGTCATCGTTGCCGTGCGGGAAGTTGGTGACGGTGGCGATGCGGATTTCCGGCGTGCCCTGCTCGCGCAGCGCTTTACGTGCTGCCGGGATGAAACGCGGATAGATGCAGATGGCAGCGGTGTTACCGGCTGGGGATTTCGCCTGACGGCACAGCGCGATCACCTTCTCGTCGGTGTCGTCTTCGTTCAGGGTGGTTAAATCCATAAGTTGCAATGCGCGCTGTGCTGCTGCTTTCAAGTCGGTCATGATGCTCTCCAAAATTCAGATCGGCGGGCACAACCCACCGGGAAATGTGATAATTCTAACAACTACCGTGACAATGAATTGCGCTTCACGTCACACGAAAAAGAAAACCTGTCATTTAAATACAATTATTTAGTGATGATTATCACAAATAATCGCTAACCAGGCGGGAATGCGCCGTGATGGCCATTGTTATTATTATCACAAAAATGGACGCAAAAGTGTACTCTCAGCTTTATCAATGTAGCTAATCAGGCGTAAGGCAGCGTAAATGCAGAATCTGTCGGGTGAGAATCAGGCAGGCAAGGCGAACAGCTGCTGGCTGTTATGCCAAAGCGCATCGGCGATCTCTTCAGGGGATTCGCTGCGTAACTGACACAGCACGTCAAACACATTGCGCGCCCGCTCCGGACGATTGGGCTGGCCCTGAAAACCGTGCAGCGGCATATCGGGCGCGTCGGTTTCCAGTAATAACGCCTTGAGCGGCAGGTTGGCGATGGTGTTGCGGGTTTTACTGGCGCGTTCATAGGTGATGGTGCCGCCAACGCCAATGGCATAGCCAAGCTGAATAAAGCGCTCCGCCTGCTGCTGGCTACCCGCAAAACCGTGTACCACGCCGCGACGTGGCAGATCGTGACGACGTAAATGCAGCGCTAATTGATCGTGGGTGCGGCGCGAGTGCAAAATCACTGGCAGATCGTGCTGCTTCGCCAGCTTGAGCTGCTTATCGAGCAGCCGCGTCTGTTTGGCAAATTGCGCATCGTCCATATAAAGATCGAGGCCGATCTCGCCGATCGCCACACGCTTGCTATCCGGCTTTTTCAGCCAGCGCGCTAATTCATCAAGGTGCGCATCTTCCTGATGCTCAGCAATATTGATTGGATGCAGACCCAGCGCGGCATATAGCGCCGGATGCTGCTGCGCCAGTTGCGTCACAAGCGCGAAACGGCTGGCATCCACGCTCGGTACAATGATGCGTTCCACGCCGGCTTGCGCAGCGCGTGCAATGCTGGCGTGCGCATCATCAACGAACGGCGGGAAATCGAAGTGGCAATGCGTGTCGATAAACCTCATGCCAGCGAGCCTTTATCAAAATCGGCATCGTTTTCCGCCAGCGCGGGCGTAATCAGCGGGCGATTGTCAGGCGCATTCGCCACCGCTGCCGGCGGCGTAACCGTGGTTGAACGCACCAGCGGCTCAGCATCGCTTAGCCATTGACCAAGCGTGGCGAGGAAATAGCGCCCGCTGCGGCGGCCTAAATGGTAATCCTGATTCAGCGATGACAAGCGGCTGCCAAGCGCCATGCTCGCCAGCGGTTTCGGCGGACAGATTTCGATGATGCGCAGATTATCCGGCGGCTGCTCGATGAACTGCTGAATTTCGCGATAGCTCTCTTCATGCTGATGCAGGATGTTGATCATCGGCTGCAATGCGCTGTCGGACAAAAAGCGTTCCATGCGTTTAAACCACTTCGGCGTGTACGACACCTGCGACGGCACGGTGCGGATCACCACAATGGTATCCGCGCCACGGCGCGCAGCTTCGCGTACCGGAATGGCATCGCTGATGCCGCCGTCAAGATAGCTCACGCCGTCCATCTGCACGCCGCTGCGGTAAAAACCGGGGATCGCGCTGGACGCTTTTAGGATGTCGTGCCAGTTGGTGCTGATCGGGTTGAAGTACTCGGCGCGGTAATCGTCGCTGCGGCAGGCGCACATATAGAATTCGCTGCCTTTGGCAAACAGCCCTTCGGCGGTGTTGAGCGCCAGCGGGAATTCCTGTTTAGTGATATCGATCAGCCAATCGAGATCGATAAGATGCCCGCCGCGCACGAATCGTAGCGGATCAAAGAACAGTTTGCTGGTGGTGTAACGGGAGATCACGCGTCGCGCGTAGCCAGGCTGGCCACAGACAAAAGCCGACAGGTTTTGCGCCCCGGCCGAGGTGCCGAGTAACAGTTGAAAAGGATTGAAGCCTGCGCGTTGAAATTCGTCCAGCACGCCTGCGGTAAAGATGCCGCGCTGACCGCCGCCTTCGCACACCAAGGCAATTTTATTTGATTTGAAAGGAGTTAAAGCCAGCGGTTCGAATGAACCTAATGTCAACGGTATACGTGTGCCCAATGGATGTCCCTCAGTGTTGCTTGCTCTGAGGGAGTCGCCGAAGCAGCATCCCGGAGAACCAGTCATTGTCGTTCCCTGACCAATTGCTTCTGCAATCGTTGCGGCTTCGTAGTATGCCGCACAAGACCGGTCTCCGCTTTAGGTGACTCGCGGGTTAGCGTCTATTGAGACGCAAGTAGTCAGGGTCGTTTGCGCCCGGTAAACAGGCTCACGAGGAACAGAATAATACCGACAATGAAGACAATTTTAGCTGCCCATGCTGCCGTACCCGCCAGACCGCCGAAACCTAATGCCGCAGCAATCAGAGCGATGACCAGAAAGATAATACCCCAACGAAACATAAGCCTCTCCTTTACCATTGTGAAAATCGAACTGCTTATTTACACCTTTGTTTTTATTACGAAACGGCACCTGCTGGTGCCGAGTCGCTCGCGTTAAGATTTCACCTTCAGGTCATTCTTCACGCTTTTCACGCCTTCAATGGCTTTGGCGATCTTCTCAGCACGATCGGACTGTGCCTGATTCGCCACTTCCCCTGATAACTGCACCACGCCGTCGGTGGTTTCAACCTTAACGTTGCGTGATGGCACGATATCATCTGCTAAAAGCTTAGCTTTAATTTCGCTGGTGGTTGCGGTATCGCCCGCATAACCTTTCAGAGAAGCATTTTTGCTGTCTTTAACGTGTAGTTTGTCGCTGACGGATTTCACACCTTCGACTTTCTGCACCAGCGCGACGGCTTTTTCAGCCTGATCCTGAGAAGCCACGAAGCCGCTCAGTGTCACCACGCCATCGTGCGTTTTGACGGAGATATCCGTGCTTTTAATTGCGTCATCATCCACCAGCGCCGCTTTGGCTTTAGCCGTGATGCCGCTGTCATCCATATAGCCATCGACTTTTTTCATAGAGCTATCGATCTTCGCACCCGCGCTGTCGGAGGTTTGCTGTGCTTTCTGCGACAGTGATTCATCTGCAAACGCCGCACCGCTCAGCAGAGCAGAACCGGCCAGGGCAGCAATCAGGGTTTTAGCAATCTTAGTCTTATTCATCGATATCATCCTTCTATCAGTTAACTCATCCGTTATCGCGGATGCGCCAGCAACGAACGGCGTTGCTGAGTTACTGGACGTAATGAAACCCGAAAGGTCTCTTTTCTCGTCCGACAGGATAATAGTAGTAGGGATTACAGCTTTTGCTGGCTCTTGTGGTTGATATATCGCCAAAAAGAGAAAAAAACAGCGGAATTAGGAGGAGTCTGTAACAAACAAAACAGGGCCAGTGAAAATCACAGGCCCTGCTGGCAACGGCGATTAGTGCTCGCGCGTTTTGCGGAATCTCACGTCAGGATAGCGTTCCTGAGTGATGTTGAGGTTCACCATGGTTGGCGCGATATACGTGAGGTTATCACCGCCATCGAGCGCCAGGTTCACTTCATTTTTACGCTGGAAATCGTCGAATTTCTTCGCATCATCACACTCAACCCAGCGAGCGGTTGAGACGTTGATGGCTTCGTAGATCGCTTCAACGTTGTATTCGCTTTTCAGGCGCGCCACCACCACTTCGAACTGCAGCACACCGACCGCGCCCACAATCAGATCGTTGTTGTGTACCGGGCGGAACACCTGCACCGCGCCCTCTTCCGACAGCTGAACCAGCCCTTTCAGCAGCTGTTTCTGCTTCAGCGGATCGCGCAGACGGATACGGCGGAACAGCTCTGGCGCGAAGTTCGGAATGCCGGTGAACTTCATGTTTTCACCCTGCGTAAAGGTGTCGCCAATCTGAATGGTGCCGTGGTTGTGCAGACCAATGATGTCGCCCGGATAGGCTTCTTCTACGTGCGAACGGTCGCCGGCCATAAAGGTCAGTGCATCGGAAATCACCACATCTTTACCGGTACGCACCTGACGCAGCTTCATGCCTTTTTCGTACTTGCCGGATACCACACGCATAAAGGCGACGCGGTCGCGGTGCTTCGGGTCCATGTTTGCCTGGATCTTAAACACGAAGCCGCTGAATTTCTCTTCCTTTGCTTCCACCAAACGCGCGTCGGTGTTGCGCGGCATTGGACGCGGCGCCCAGCTAACCAGGCCATCCAGCATATGATCAACGCCGAAGTTACCCAGCGCGGTACCGAAGAACACCGGCGTGATCTCGCCACTCAGGAACAGCTCCTGATCGAACTCGTGCGAAGCGCCCTGCACCAGCTCCAGCTCATCGCGCAGCTGCTGTGCCAGATCTTCGCCTACTGCGGCATCCAGTTCTGGATTCGCCAGCCCCTTAACAATGCGCACTTCCTGAATGGTGTGGCCTTTACCGGTTTGATACAGGTAAGTTTCGTCGTTGTAGAGGTGATAAACCCCTTTGAACAACTTGCCGCAGCCAATCGGCCAGGTAATAGGTGCGCAGGCGATCTTCAGCTCACTCTCCACTTCATCCAGCAGCTCCATGGGATCGCGGATGTCACGGTCGAGTTTGTTCATAAAGGTGATGATTGGCGTATCGCGCAGGCGCGTCACTTCCATCAGCTTGCGGGTGCGATCCTCAACACCTTTCGCGGCGTCGATCACCATCAAACAGCAGTCAACCGCCGTCAGCGTACGGTAAGTATCTTCAGAGAAGTCTTCGTGTCCTGGCGTATCCAGCAGGTTCACGAGGCTGTCGCGATACGGGAACTGCATCACCGAGGTGGTGATGGAGATACCACGTTGTTTCTCCATCTCCATCCAGTCCGATTTCGCGTGCTGGTTGGAGCCGCGGCCTTTGACGGTACCGGCGGTTTGAATCGCCTGTCCGAACAGCAGCACTTTTTCGGTGATTGTGGTTTTACCGGCGTCCGGATGCGAGATGATCGCAAAGGTACGGCGGCGCGCCACTTCTTCTAAAAAGGAGGCATTAGACATTGAGTGAATTCTTCTTCAAGGGCAACACGCGGACAGCGCGCTGCGAATAAATCGTTTCGAGGTCATTCCGCAGGATAACGCGGCCAATGGCGACGCAGTGGCGTCGGTTCACAGCAAGAGGTGTGCGATCTACATTGGCGGCAGTCCTGAATCCCGTCAGCATTGAGGCGGCATAGCATACAATATTTCGCAGAAAGGGGGAATCGGTGCCCTAATAGCCCTCACCCTAACCCTCTAATCACCCCAACACCCGCACCACTGCCGCCTTGAAGATCTTCACCCCAATCTCCAGCGAGCTCAGCTCAAAGCGCATCTCAGGATGATGTAAACCCGGCACCAGATTGGTTCCCAATCCCCAGAAACCGGCTTTCACCTGCGGGTTTTTCACCGGGTAATAGAAGAAATCTTCGCTGCCCGGCGTGGTTTTGGTATCCAGCAAACCGGCGTCGCCCAGCACGTCGACAATCGCCGCGCGAATCACCGCCGTGGCTTCTTCATGAATTTCTGCTGCTGGCATCTCTTTTAGCACCACCACGTCGGCCGTGGCACCCAGCGCCGCCACGCTGTGCTGAATCGCCAGCGTGACTTTCTCTTTCAGCACCGCCATTGGCGCGTTTTCCTGCGAACGCAGATCCCACACCACGCGCGCCTCATCCGGCACCGAGTTGGTCACGCCCGCATCGCACAGAAAGCGTGTAGCTTTCACGCTCCAGGTCAAACCCGGCGGCAGATGGATGGCGTTGACGGCCTGTACCGCTTGCACCGCCGCATCCAGCGCGTTGACGCCCAAATGCGGACGCGCCGCATGCGCCGGTGCACCTTTGATGGTGGCTTCCAGCGTGCTGCAGGCAGAGTAAATCACCGCTGGCGTCGCCTGTCCCACATGACACTCTTCCAGCGGACGCACATGGAAGCCGAGAATCATCTCCACATCCTCCAGCGCGCCGCCCTCAATCATCGCCAGCGCACCCGCACCGAGCTCTTCCGCCGGCTGGAATAGTAGCTTGAGCCGCCCTTTCTTGATCGCGCCCTCTTTCATCAGCTCTTGCGCTGCCGTCAGCACCACCGACGAATGGCCATCGTGGCCGCAGGTGTGACGCGCACAGGCTACGCCATCAATGATATGGCCGAGCGCATCCATATCCGCACGCAGCGCCAGCACCGGACCGGGCACGCCGCTGTCGATTTCCGCCACCATGCCGGTGGTGTTATTGATGCCGCGCGTCACCTTAATTCCGGCGCTCTCGAGCTGATCGGCAATATAAGCAGAGGTCTTGAATTCCTGAAAACCCAGTTCGGGAATTTCATGCAGAAAATGGTAATGCTCTAAGACGTTCGACACCGCTAAGCTCCTGACAAGTAAAGGCAAGCCTCAGCATCGCCCGATGCGCAGCTATAATCAATCCAGCGTGAATGAAAATTAGTCAAAAATGAGAACTCCTCGCATTCAACATGTGGAATAATTCCATTTACAATCAATAAGATAAATTCAACCTTTTTGCGAAAAACCCTTCACAAAAAAGTATAGATTGATGCATAATTCGCCGTACTTCACCTGACAAATTAAAAAGGACTCAGCCATGTTAACTGCTGAAATGACCTCGCGTTTAAACGACCAACTGAACCTCGAATTCTTCTCTGCCAACCTCTATCTGCAGATGAGCGCCTGGTGCAGCGATAAAGGCTATGAAGGTGCCGCTTCATTCCTGAAAATGCATTCTCGCGAAGAGATGCAGCACATGCAGAAGCTGTTCGATTACGTCAGCGATGCCGGCGCTTTGCCGGTGCTGGGCAGCATTGCGGCGCCAGCGATTAGCTGGACTTCACTGAACGACGTGCTGGAAGAAGCGCTGAAGCATGAGCAGCTGATTACCAAAAAAATCAACGAGCTGGTGCACACCGCCTTAACCACGCAGGATTACTCAACGTTCAACTTCCTGCAGTGGTACGTTGCCGAGCAGCATGAAGAAGAGAAGCTGTTCAAAACCGTGCTGGATAAACTGGCGATGGTCGGCAACAAAGGCGAAGGCCTGTTCCTGGTGGACAAAGATCTCGGCCACATGTCCGTCGACGGCCACGGCGCATAATAATAAAGATTACACACAGCAAAATAGAGAACGCCCGACATGTCGGGCGTTTTTTTATGCCTATTCCAACTCTTTCAACCGCAATTCCGATGGCTGCGGACGGCCAAAGAAATAACCCTGGAATAGCGTACACCCCTCTTCGCGCAGCTTCGCAAACTGCTCGCCGTTCTCCACGCCTTCAGCGGTGATCTGAATATCGAGGCTGCGGCTCATGCCGGTAATAGCGCGGATAATCGCCAGCGCCTCGCGGCTGTCGCCCATATCGTTGATAAACGACTTATCGATTTTGATTTTGTCGAACGGGAATGAACGCAGATAACTGAGCGACGAGTAGCCGGTGCCGAAATCATCCAGCGCAATCTGCACGCCAAGCGTTTTCAAACTCTGCAAGGTGCGGATATTACCGAGCGTGTCGTCCAGCAGCACTGATTCGGTGATCTCCACTTCCAGCCGATGCGGCGCCAGCCCGGATTCCCGCAGCGCACCTTCCACCACCGACACCAGCGAGCTGTTCTTAAACTGCAGCGGCGACAGGTTCACCGACACCGATTGTTCGGTGTTCCAGCTCTGCGCTTCGCGGCAGGCTTCATACAGCGCATAGGCGCCGAGCATGTGAATCAAACCAGTCTCTTCAGCGATCGGGATAAAATCGCTCGGCATAATCAGCCCTTTGATCGGGTGATGCCAGCGCATCAGCGCTTCATAGCCGATGATGCCCTGCTCGTTGGTAATCGGCTGATAGTAAAGCTTGAGCTGACGACCAGAAATCGCATCACGCAGATCGTTCTCAATCACGCGACGGCTGCGCGCCTGATTGTCCATCTCAATGGTGAAGTGTTCGAAGCGATTACGGCCATTACGTTTGGCTTCGTACAGCGCCATATCGGCGCAGCGCAGCATATGCTCCGGCGTGTTGGTGGCCTGCGAGGTGAGCGCGATGCCAACGCTCAAGCCCACCGACAGATTATGCCCTTCAACGTTGATCGGCGGACGAATCGCCTCGATCAGCCGCTGCGCCACCACCGCCGCTTCATCGGCAGCACGAACATTGGGTAACACGATGGCAAACTCATCGCCGCCAATGCGCGCCAGCGTATCGTGATCGCGCAGCGCGCTGCGCAGGCGTTTCGCCACCACGCGCAGCAGGTCATCACCAATCTGGTGGCCGAGTGCATCGTTGACGTTTTTGAAGTTATCGAGATCGAGACACAGCGTGGCGCTGACCTGGTGGTTCTGACTATCGACGCGCAACGCTTCACTCAGCTTCTGGCGGAACAGCACGCGGTTCGGCAGGCTGGTGAGATTGTCGTGATGCGCCATATGACGAATGCGCGCATCGGCTTCGCGCTGATCGGTCACGTCCTCGACAATCAGCATCACGTAGTTCTGACGCATATCTTTGCCACTGATGGTGGTGGCACGCGTATGCAGAATGCGCTCGCCGCCCGCCGTCAGCAGCAGCTGTTCGCGCGAGTGGATGCCTTCGCTGCGCAGCGCCACATCCGCCAGGCTGTTGAAGTAATCACCCAGCTCCGCCGACATACATTCGTGCGGGCGCTTGTGCATGATCAGCGCTTTGTTAATGCCAAACAGCTGCTCAGCTTTGTCATTCACCATCAGGATTTCACGGCTGATGGCATCTTCAACGATCACGCATGAGGGAATATTGCTGATGATGGTGTCGAGAAAACCCGACAGCTCCGACATTTTCGCGCTCTGCGACTGCGCCAGATCCCGTGCGCGCAGCAGTTGCTGCTCGTTCTCACGCCGTTCGGTGATATCGCGGGTAATTTTGGCGAAGCCGATCAGTTTGCCGTTTTCATCATAAATCGCTTCGATAACAACGTGGGCCCAAAATGCCGAGCCATCTTTGCGGTAGCGCCAGCCTTCATCTTCAAAACGCCCGGTTTTCAACGCAATGCCGAGGTTAGCTTCGGGCGCATTGGCATGACGTTCCGCTGAACTGTAAAACACCGAGAAGTGCTGACCGACAATCTCGTCAGCCAGATAACCTTTAGCGCGCTGTGCACCGTTGTTCCAGTTCACCACGCGGCCCTGCACATCCAGCATATAGATGGCGTAATCGCGCACGCCTTCCACCAGCAGACGGAAGTTCTTCTCCTGCTCGTGTTGTTTACGCAGCAGCGCCTGTTGTTCGGTGCAGTCGCGGGTGATTTTGGCGTAGCCAATCAGCTTGCCGGCATCATCACGGATTGCGTCAATGATGACATGTGCCCAAAACGCGCTGCCATCTTTGCGGTACCGGTAGCCTTCGTCTTCGAAACGACCGGTTTTGAAGGCAGTGGTGAGGTTTTTTTCCGGGATGTGGTTTTTACGTTCCTGCGCGCTGTAGAAACGTGAGAAGTGCTGTCCAACAATCTCTTCGGCAACGTAGCCTTTCGCGCGCTGTGCGCCTACGTTCCAGTTTTCCACGTTGCCGTCCAAATCGAGCATATAGATGGCGTAATCACTGACGCCTTCCACCAGCATGCGAAAGCGCTGTTCCTGCTCGCGCTGTTTGCGCTGCTGCTCTTGCTGCTCGGTGCAGTCACGGGTGATTTTGGCAAAACCCAGCAGCTCACCAAACTCATCGCGGATAGCGTCGATCACCACATGCGCCCAAAACGCGCTGCCATCTTTACGGTAACGCCAGCCTTCGGTTTCAAAGCGCCCGTTTGCTGTCGCGGTCGCCAGTCCGCGCTGTGGCGCGCCGTTTTTACGATCGTCTTCGCTGTAGAACAGCGCAAAATTCTTCCCTACGATTTCATCGGGCGTGTAACCTTTGGCGCGCTGCGCGCCGCTATTCCAGTTCGCCACCGTGCCATCGGGTTTGAGCATGTAAATGGCGTAATCCACCACGCTCTGTACCAAAAGTCGGTACATGACGTCAGAGTTATTATTCATTGTTATTCGCCTATTGCTGGGCTGGTATCGTCGAAACTTAAGAAAATTCTTAATTATCAAGCAGACTTAAGCGCAAATACGCAGCGCTGACAAGCGCTATTCATCCGCAGACAAATGTTGGTAGGTAAGTTATCGGCAGTGGCGAGAAAATGTTCAGTAGGATACTTCACAAATCATCATACGTTGACGGCAGGCTGGCGTTACGCTTGCCACGGTAAAATGCCGTGCGGCAAGCGTCGCGTCAGGCGTGTGGCAACCGCCATTAATAAGCAAACCACCACAATCATCAGGCAGCCCACCGCCGCCGCCAGCGACGCGGATCCGCCTTCATCAAGGAATACGATGGTCGGTCCGATGGTTTGCGTTTGCGAGGTGACCAGCAGCACCGAAACCTGGATTTCATTCAGCGCGGTGAGAAACACCAGCACGCTGCCCGCCAGCGCCGACGGTGCCGCCAGTGGCAATAAGATGTCGCGCATGCGGCGCAGAAAACCGGCGCCGCACAAACGTGCCGCTTCATCTAATGCCGGTTCCAGCTGGGCGAATCCGGCCAGCGTTGGGCGCAGCACCAGCGCGAGGAAGTTCGCCAGATAGGCGGCAAGGATGATCCACACAGTGCCATACAGCGAGACATTGACGATCGGCAGCGGACGCAGGAAGAACAGCATCGCCGCTACGCCGGTGACAATGCCCGGCAGCGCGTAAGTCAGTTCACTCGCCAGCCACAAACCGCGCACTAATTTGGTTCGCCGCCAGCTGAGGAAATAGGCGAGAAACAGCGCGCAAACCGTTAAAATCAGCGCCGCCAGCGTGGTCAATCCGAGGCTGGTGAGAAACGCCTGTCGCACCGCCGGATAACCCCACAACGCGGCGCAGAAGTTCTCCAGCGTCAGCGTTTGCCAGCTCAGCGCCTGGCCAAAACCGCTGGTGAGCGCGGTGATCAACAGCGCGCTGAGCGGCAACAGCAAGGTCAGCGCCATCCACAGCCAGGCGACGCCCTCAACCGCCATACGCCCGCGCCCCAGCGATTGCTGCCACAGGCGCGGTGCACCGTTGACGCGCACATCATGGCGTCCGCCCAACCAGGCGCTGGCCGCCATGCCCGCCAGCGTAATTACCGCAATCAATAACGCATACACCGCGGTGTTTGGCAGCGCGCTCGGACCAATGCCATTCAACTGCTGATACACCAGCGTGATCAGCGTTGGCACGCGCGCCGGAATCCCCAGCATCGCCTGAATACCGAAGTTGCCCGCCGCCGCAACGAAGGTCAGCGCGGCACCGGCAAAAATTGCCGGGCGCGCCAGCGGCAGCACAATGGTGAACAGGATGCGCGCGCGTGACGCACCGCTGGCCTGGGCCGCTTCCACCAAATCGGCGGGCAAACGGCGCAAACCGGCGCGCACGGTGAGGAACACCAACGGCGCATTGTGCGTGCCGAGCAGCAGCACAATGCCGGTTAAGGAGTAAAGCGGCTGCTCGCCGGGCGCAAACCACGGCAACTCAAGCGTGGCGAACAGCAGCGCCAGCGGACTGCTCGGAGCCAGCGCCTGCAGCCAGGCCAGCGCCGTCACCTGCGGCGGAATCATCAGCGGCAGGATAAACGCAAACACCCACGCGGTTTTGGCGCGCAGATCGCTAAGCGCCACCAGCCACGCAGCGGCGGTGCCGAGCACCACGGAAATCAAAGTAGAACTGAGCGCGATGAGCAACGTATTGCCGCTGGCGATCAACACGCGATCGCTCGCCAGCAGGCGCGTTAAGCGTGCGATATCCGGCACGCCGCTGGGCGCAATGGCGGTCCACACCAGCCGCATCAGCGGCGCCACCGACAGCAAACCAATCAGCAGCACCAGCAGCGCCAGAATCAGCTGTTCGCTGTTAACGCGCGGCGCTTTGCGCGCCGCGTTACGCCATTCGTTGCTCAACACGCTCATGCTTAGCCACCAAACAGCGCGCTGAACCGATCGCGCACTGCCGCATCTTCTTTGATCGCTTTCGCCACGTCCGGCGACAGCAGCTTGATTTTATTGATCGGCGTGAAGCCTGCCGGTGCTGAGACGCGATCATCCACCGGACGGTTGCCCTGCTCGACCACCAGCTTCTGGCCTGGCTCGGAAAGCATAAAGTTAACGAAGGCTTTAGCAGCCGGCAGGTTGTGCGCGGTTTTCATGATGGCAACCGGTTCGGTGACATACGACACGCCCTCTTTGGGATAGACCAGATCCACTGGTGAACCCTTTTTCTTCGCCAGAATCACGTCGGCGTCGGTGATGATGCCGTACTTATCCAGCCCGCTGGCGACCGCCTTCAGCGCCGGGCCGTTGCCGCCCTGCGGCGCGATGCCGATGGCCGCCAGCTTTTTGTAGAAGCTCCAGCCAATCGACGGCGTGTTGATATCGGTGTGCAGCTTGTAGAGCGCCGCGCCGGAGTAAAGCGGGCTTGGTACCGCAATCTGCCCTTTGTTGGCTTCCACCGCCAGCGCGTTCCAGCTATCAATCGGCTGCGCATGCTGGGTGTTGTAGGCAATTACCGTGGCGATGATTTTGGTGCCGAAGAAGGTTTTGTCTTTGTCGTAGAACGATGGATTGATGTGGCTGAGCGGCGCATCGCTGTAGCTGTAGAGATGGTTTTCGTTTTTCAGCGCGCCGAGGTTGATGGCGTCGGCAATCAGCAGCACATCCGGCTTGGCTTCGCCGCTCATCATTTCGGTGCGCAGCACGTTCATTAACTGCGTGGTGCCGTTGCGCGTCCACTCGACCTGCACATTGGGATAGGCGGCTTTAAACGCATCCATGGTTTGCTGGGCAATTTCGGGTGCCTGCGAGGTATAAACCACCAATTTCCCTGCTGGCGCCTCGTCGGCAAAGCTGGCGGCAGAGATCACGAATCCACTGGCTAACATCAACACGTTTAACGTCGTACGCATAGCATTTCCCTGAAGGTTTAGAAGATTAAGAAGGAAGAATCCAGCCGTCACGCAGCGCCACACCCACGGTGGCGTCGACAACGGGTAAAGGCTGATCGGCCAGCAGCAGCGTGATGCTGCATTCGGGCGCGGCCAGCGGCGTCACGTTGAGCTGATGGTGGCCGCCGCGATAGATCACCCGCTGCACGCGTGCAGCAAACTGTGGTTCGCCCGGCGCGGCTAAGTGGAAATCGACTGCGTGAAAACTGGCTTGCGCCTGCGGCTGCGGGCGCTGATGCGGCGCGCAGCGTAACGACACGCGCAGGCCGCACAGGGTGGCATAAGCGCGGCCCTCGCCGAGCGGTTCGATATCGCTGATCGGCAGCACTTTGCCGTCGTCAATAAAGCGCGCGACCATGGCGTTCGCCGGTTCGCGCCATAGCGTTTGCGGCGTGGCGAACTGCATCACACGGCCGGCATCCATCACCACGATGCGATCGGCCAGCGCCATCGCTTCATGCTGATCGTGGGTAATGTAGAGCAAGGTGGCGTGACTGTGATGATGGAAGCGGCGGAACTCCTCTTCCATGGTGGCGCGCAGGTAGACATCGAGGTTGGCGAGCGGCTCATCGAGCAGAACTAAGGTCGGTTGCGCCACTAAACAGCGCGCCAGCGCCACGCGCTGACGCTGACCGCCGGAGAGATCGGCGGGACGACGGGCGGCGAACGCTTCCAATCCCACCAGCTCCAGCGCCTGCTGCGTGCGGCGCTCGCGCTCGGCACGCGCGACGCCGTTCACTTTCAGACTGTAGGAAACATTTTCCGCCACCGTCATATGCGGCCACAGTGCGTAGCTCTGGAACACCACGCCAAGCTGACGATCTTCCGGCGGCAGATGCACGCCCGGCGCAGCGAAGCAGCGTTCGCCCACGTGGATCTCTCCGGCATCGGCGGTTTCAAAACCGGCCAGCAGGCGCAGCAAGGTGGTTTTGCCGCAGCCCGACGGGCCTAATACGGCGATAAATTCTCCCTGCGCAATCTGCAGCGAGATGTCTTGTAATACCGGCTGCGCCGCAAAGGATTTGCGCAGCCCGCGCAGTGTGATTGATGCCATGTTTCTGGCCTTTCGCTAACCGTCCGGCTAAGACCCTACGACACCGTGATGACGATTCCATGACATTGAAGCTGGTCGCCATTCATCGCGACCGATTCACAGATGCATGCCGATATAACGCTCATAACGTGCGGGCTTCACCCGCGTGAGATCCACCAGCACTAAGCCATCAATACAGTTATTGAAATCGGGATCGCTGCCGAAATCGATAAACTGCACGCCGCCCGGCTCGCACACCTCGGAATATTGCTTGTAGAGCGTGGGAATGGCGGTGCCGAGATTCGCCAGCAGATGTTTCAACCGGCGTAAATCTTCGCTGTAGTTATCGCCGGTGAACTGCGCCAGCACTTCCGGTAACGAGGCTGGATAAGGGCGGCGTGAAGTCGCCAGCGGCAGTTCGGTAGGGAAATAGAGACGATAGAACGCCACCAGCAGATCGCGCGCCGCCAGCGGCATGCCGCCCGAGATCGAGACCGGACCAAATAAGTAGCGGGTTTCGGGATATTTAGCGATGTAGGCACCAATGCCCATCCACAGATAATCGAGGCCGCGTTTGCCCCAATAGGCGGGCTGAATAAAACTGCGGCCCAGCTCCAGCCCCTGATTGATGATCGGCAACATGCGCTCGTCGTAGTGGAACAGGCTGTCGCTGTAGATGCCTTCCAGCCCACGACGCTCCAATTGCTCAGCGCCCGGAATAAAGCGATAGGCGCCGACGATCTCCAGCGTATCGTCGTCCCACAGAATCAGGTGATAGTAATCGTCATCGTATTTATCGAGGTCGCGACGACGCCCGCTGCCCTCACCCACCGCGCGGAATGCCACTTCCCGTAAGCGCCCGAGCTCACGCAGCAGCGGCACCCAGCTGGCACCGTTGCGTCGCCACAGGTAGATCTGCTTGCCATCCGGCAGCGTGCCGAGTCGCTCGCTCTCCATCAGCGCTTTTTTCAGTTCGGCGCGATCTTCCGGCCGCGCAATCGCCGCTTCAGTCTGAAACAAGCCGCGTCGTCCCTGACCAATGCGATACAGATGTTTGCGCAGCCGCTTCGCCAGCTCTTTGCCCGGCGTGTGGCCATCATGCCAGTTGGCAAACGGGATCTGTTCGCCGATGTGCAACTTAATGCGCGAACCACGCTGACGAAACATTTCGCGTACCAGCATCAGTAACGCGAGCGGCGAGGCAATTTTTGTGGCGGCGTAAAATGCCAGGCTGTTGCGCCCCACCACGTGCACCGGCACGATGGGCGCGCGAGCGCGGGCCGCGAGGCGTAAGAAGCTGTGATGCCAGTGACGATCGCGCACGCCTCGGCTGGAAAGGCGCGACACCTCACCCGCCGGGAAGATAATCAGCACGCCCTGATTATCGAGATGCTGCTGCATGCGCGTTAGCTGTTCGCGGCTGGTACGATTGCCCATGTTATCCACCGGCAACATCATGTTGTTGATCGGCTCCAGCATCATCAACATGCGGTTGGCAACAATTTTCACATCGCGTCGCACCTGCGAAACCGCCGCCAGCAATGCTAAACCATCCAGTGCACCGAGCGGATGGTTGGCAACTATCACAACCGGGCCACGCGTGGGAATCTGCTCCAAATCGCGCTCGCTCAGTTCACAGCGCACATCAAGATGCTCCAGTACCTGCTCCACCATATCCACGCCTTTCAGATGACGATAGCGGGCGGCAAACGCCTGGAATTCATGTTCGCGAACGGCCCATTTCAGGGCGCTTTTCTGCCAGTTTGCCGGTTGATGACCTGGCCAGTAGGTATCGAGAAGCTGATCAACGGAAAACATCATTCACCTTTTACACGCAGCGGTTTATCGCTTCGACGTTAAAACGGCTTGTTTTCAGATTTATGACTAAGGCGCCGTGAAAGCCTAAAAAGCAGCCACTTGCATTGTTCTTGCGCATAAAAAACAAAAACTCACCTTAAAACCCCAAATTCAAGACATGACTTAAAGCTTATTGTTAAGCAGCGTGAATTAATCTGGTCACACCAGTTAAATAGTTTGTTAAAGGGTGTTTTAACTTTGCGTTTATTTTTTATTTTTTCCTCTGGGCTACACATATGATTCATTCGGTATTTATTGTTGATGACCATCCGTTAATCTGTACGGGCATTCAGGCATTACTGCAGTCATATCACTACGCCATCGCTGGCACTGCTAATAAAAGCGATCTGTTAATTACCGAGCTGCATAGGACTCGTCCGGACGTTTTGCTGCTCGATCTCACCATGCCTGGGCGCGCTGGCATTCCGTTGATTACGGACATTAAGCGCGCGTTGCCAGACCTCAAAATCATTGTTTATACCGCGTCAGAAAGCCTTTTTTATCAACGATGTTGTTTGCAATTAGGCGTGGAAGGCTATGTGTGTAAACGCGGCAATTTAGACACTCTCCTTACCGCAATAAAAGAGGTGGAATGTGGTAAGCGTTTTTATCCGGTAACGGAGGAAGCGGCCGAGGTAAACGAGTTAATTGAGAGTGAAAAATTGATGAGCCTGACGCGCCGGGAACTGATGGTATTGGTGAAACTGGCGTCGGGAATGACAAATAAAGAGATCGCCTCACAATTACAACTCAGTAGTAAAACGGTGAGTACCTATAAAATAAAAATCCTGCGTAAATTAGGTTTAAAAGGGATTAGTGGCATTAATATGACAGCAAAATTGAATGAGTTGGTGTGAAAGATCGGGTCGCCATAAATGGCGACCCCACTCAATTAGAGATTTAACGGTGGCAGCTGCGAAAACACGCTCAACAATCCTTTGCTCCACAGCTGACGAATTTGTGAAAAATAGGGATGCTGTTCGGTGATGTGATATTGCTCGCTATCGCTGAAACTGTCGGTGCGATAGACCATCACATCGAGCGGTAATCCCACCGAAATATTACTCGCTAACGTGGAATCCATTGAAATCAACGCACACTGCATCGCCTGACTGAGCGGCGTTTCATAGCGCAGCACGCGATCAATAATCGGTTTGCCGTACTTGCTCTCACCAATCTGGAAATAAGGCGTATCAACGCTGGCTTCGATGAAATTGCCCTGCGGATAGATCTGGAACAGACGCGGCTCCTCGCCACGAATCTGTCCCCCCAGCAGCAGCGTGCCGCCAAACTCCTCGCCATCGCGCTTGATCACCTCGCGCAGCGTTTCACCCACCATCAGCGCAATATCATACAGCGATCGTCCATTCAGCAAATTGGGTTGATCGTTATCGCCGTTATGCCGTCGCAGCAGGCTCAGCACGCTCTGCGTGGTAGCCAGATTGCCAGCGCTTTGCAGCACCAGCGTGCGTTCATCATCGACCTGAAACACATGCAATTTACGGAATGAGGAAATATGATCGACGCCCGCATTGGTCCGCGAATCAGAGACAAAAATCATCCCTGACGATAAACGCATTGCCACACAATAAGTCATAGTTACGCCTGTTCTGATTACTGCTGCGCATGCACCTGAAGCACCGCAGCCACCGCCAGCATATCTTCACCGCCGCCGCCCAGCCGCATACCGCGCACCGGACAGGCATCGAGATAATCCACACCAACCGCCAGACGTAAATGCTGGCGTGTGCTGCGGGTATTATTGGTGATATCAAAGCTGTGCCAACTGCCATCCAGCCAGGCTTCAACCCAGGCGTGAGTGGCGACGTGCTCAACGTTTTCAGTATAGAGATAGCCGCTTACATAGCGCGCCGGAATTCCCAGAGTGCGACAGCAGGCGAGAAACACGTGGCTGTGATCCTGGCAAACGCCGCTGCCGGCGGCAAATACTTTCGCGGCGGTATCAGTTACCTGGGTGCTGCCGGGACGATACGGCATCTTCAGCAGCAATTCATCCATCAACTTTTCCAGGCTGGCGAGCGGCTTTTCCGGCCGCCAGTAGCGCTGGGCAAACTCGCGGATCTCAGGATTGGGCAGCGTCAGCGGCGTGGCGCGCAGAAACACCAGCGGCGACAACGCGCACTCCGGATCGGGTGCCCACTCGCCGGCATCAAGGATCTCCACCACACCGCGCGCGGCGATATCGAGCTGCTGATGCGGCGTATCCAGCGTTAGCACATGCATCACGTTGCCGTAAGCATCCTGCGTGCAGGTGGCTGCGCAGGGCAGCTCCAAATCCCACGAGATAATTTGCTGATGCACCGAATTTTGCGGCGTCAAACGCAGATACTGGGTGCTGAGTGTCACCTGCTGCTCGTAGGCGTAACGGGTTTTGTGCTCGATGTTCAGTCTCATTTCGCCTCCAGATAGGTGTGATTGATGCTGTCTGCCAGCGCGTTCAGGCGCGTCAGGAATGCATTGAGCCAGTGCGTTAACCCTTCCTGGGTCAGGCTTTCCCAGGTACTAAACCTGATTTCCGCCAGCAGCACGGTGATCAGATAACGCGGACGATCTTCGCCGCTGCTGCCGATCTGCTCGAGCTGGGTAGCGATCTCATCAATACAGGAGTGCAGCGATCGCGGACTTTCACTGCGCAGGATCAGCATCTCATTCACCAGATCCGGCAACAGCTGCTGCTTAAAGATGGCGTTGTAGGCTTCACGCGCCGACACCGCGCGCAGCAAGGTATCGAGGCGATAATATTCGCGCACCGAATCGGACTGTTGTTCCAGCAGTTGCTGATTGACGCTCAGCAAACGCGCGGTGCCGTCGCTGCGCTCCATTAGCGTGCCGATGCGGATAAAACTCATGGCATCACCGCGCAGCAAGGTGCCGAACATCGCGCCACGAAACAGGTGCGAGCGCTCTTTCACCCAATCGAAAAAGCTATCGGCGTTGGCACTGGTAATACCGCGCCGCCGCGTATTGCGCATCTCAATCCACGTCGAGTTGATGCTCTCCCACACTTCCGACGACAAACTGCCGCGCACCGCATGCGCGTTGTTCCATGCCTCCTGCCAGCAGCTGAAAATGCTGCACGGATTGCGATCGTCGAGGGCGAAAAAGTTGAACAGCTGCGGCATGGTGAAGCGACCGTTGAGGGTTTCAAACAGTTCACGCGTGCCGGTGAGATTAAGCGGCAGCAGCAGATCGTCGCCCTGGTCACCGCGCACCGGCATTAACGACAAACGGTTGGTCACGTCTAACACGCGAGCAAGTTGTTCTGCGCGCTCAAGATAGCGCGCCATCCAATAGAGGCCACTGGCCGTGCGGCTTAGCATGATGCGTCATCCTCCAGAACCCACGTGTCCTTGGTGCCACCGCCCTGCGACGAGTTCACCACCAGCGAACCTTCGTTCAGCGCCACGCGGGTTAAGCCGCCGGGCACCAGACGAATATCCGCGCCGCACAGCGCAAACGGGCGCAGATCAATGTGGCGCGGCGCGAGGCCGTTATCGATAAAGGTTGGACACGTGGAGAGCGATAGCGTGTCCTGCGCGATGTAGTTTTCCGGGCGCGCTTTGAGGCGATCGCGGAAATCACTCAGCTCCTGCTGGCTCGCCACCGGGCCAATCAACATGCCGTAACCGCCTGCGCCGTGCACCTCTTTCACCACCATTTTCGCCAGGTTGGCCAGCACGTAGGTGAGATCCTGCGGTTTGCGGCATTGCCAGGTGGGTACGTTATTGAGGATCGGATCCTCATCAAGATAGAAACGGATCATGTCCGGGACGTAGGGATAGATCGATTTATCATCGGCGACGCCGGTGCCGATCGCGTTCGCCAGCACCACGTTGCCGGATCGATACACCGACAACAAGCCCGGCACGCCGAGCATCGAATCCGGGCGGAACGCCAGAGGATCGAGGAAGGCATCATCAACGCGACGATAGATCACATCGACTTTGCACGGCCCGGCGGTGGTACGCATCATCACCGCGCCATCTTTGACGAACAGATCGGCGCTCTCCACCAGCTCAACGCCCATCTGCTGCGCGAGGAAGCTGTGCTCGAAGTAGGCGCTGTTAAAGCGGCCCGGCGTCAGCACCACCACCACCGGATCGTTGACCGGCGAGCTTTCGCGCAGGGTTTGCAGCAGATGCGAAGGATAACGCTCTACCGGCGCGATGTGCTGCCCGGCGAACAGTTCCGGATAGAGGCGCATCATCATCTTGCGGTTCTCCAGCATATAGGAGACGCCAGACGGCGTGCGCAGATTGTCCTCGAGAACGTAATATTCGCCGTCGTTATTGCGCACCATGTCTACCCCAACAATGTGCGCGTAGATGTGGCGATGCAGATCGACGCCTTGCATACAGGGCTGATATTGATCGTTCACCAGCACCTGTTCAGCGGGCACGATGCCGGCTTTGAGGATCAGTTGCTGATGGTAGATGTCGTGCAGGAAGGCGTTAAGGGCTTGTACCCGTTGGCGAATGCCGCGATCGAGCATCGCCCACTCGCTGGCAGGTATGATGCGCGGCACGCTGTCGAAAGGAATTAAACGTTCCGCGCCGCCGTCATCACCGTAGACGTTGAAGGTGATGCCGACGCGATGAAACAGCAGTTCCGCTTCTTCACGTTTGCGCGCCACTGCCTCTTTGTCCGCCTGTTGTAACCATTCCCAGTATTGCTGGTAGTGAGCGCGGTGTTGGCCATCGCTCAGCCACATCTCATCATAGAATTGTGATGCTATCTGGTAGCTTTCTTTCATGATTTACCCGGCGCTTGTCAGAGGACCTCACTCTCTCCTGCACAAACTGTGCCAGAGGCTTGCCCCGGTAAGGCACACGCGCCGCGTCAACGGAAATGGCTGTTTTGCACTTTACTGGTGCATTAGCTGCTGCGCGATTGGCAGCCAGATCTCCGTCATCGCGCCTTCGCCACCGGTAAAAGGATCGCGGGATGGCAGCGGCACCTGCTGGATCTTCTCCTTCGACGTACGTAAACGCGACGGCTCATCACGCACGGTTTCCGGGGACATGCCTTCAGGATAGGCGCCAACGGTGAAAAAATCCTCGGAGGCAAATACCTGTTTGTGGCCGACACCCGCCGGGATCAGTACCGCATCGCCTTCACGCAGCGTCACCATGCGACCGCTATCACCGCCGAACAGCACTTCCGCCCAACCAGCCGCAACACCCAGCACTTCATGGGTGTTCGGATGGTAATGCGTATAGGGGAAGATCGGCGCGCGCCATGCGGCGGGCCAGCCGTTGCGGGTAAAGGTTTTTTCAAACCAGGCAGCGCTGTCTTCCGTAGGATTTTCATCGTCATACGGCACAATGCCGGGCCAGATGATCAGCGGCAGCGGGCTGTTGGGCACGCCGCCCGACGGCAGCGATAACATCAGATGTTGCGGATTGCTGGAGGATCCAGCGGAAAAGGTGCCGGCGGCGAAAGACATCAGTAACAGCAGGCTGGAGTGGTTGGCAGTCATACTCTTTCTCCGGTTAATCACGATGCTTAATTGTGGCTTACCAAAGTGGCATTGCAATGTGCGCCCACCAACAAAATTCACAAAAAAGAATGATTTAGCTAACTAAAGCCAAATTTATTAGCAACATAATTAACATCTCGTGCGGGTGAATGAGGGTCGCCCTAACTGGCGCGCATTTATGCGCACCAGGCCGCAAAGCGGCATGAATTTAATGCAAAAAAAAACCGGTGGATTTCGCCACCGGCCGAATCAAAAAAAGCGATTCAAAGGCACTGACAGGTTATCGCAGGCGCTCAGCGATAGGTTTCACAACGTTCTCCCCTTCGCGGCCATAAAACTGGAACAGGGTTTCTGCAGCGGCATCGGTTAACACCAGAATTTCAATGCGGCGATTACGCGCACTCATGGGATCGTCATGATCGCGCGGCATGCGTGACGCCATGGCATTAACCTGCAATACGCGCGCACTCTCCAGCCCGCCACGCTCCAGCGCGCGGCGTGCCGCCAGCGCACGATCGCCCGACAGATTCCAGTTGTTGTAGGCGGCGTTGCCACTGTACTGCGCGGCATCGGTGTGGCCGCTGATCATGATTTTGTTGTCGATGCGGTTAAACACCGGGCCGAGCTCGGTCAGCAGTTTCTGGAAGAATGGCGTTAGTACCGCGCTACCGCGTGGGAACATCATGCGATCCTGATCGTCCTGAATCAGGATGCGCAGCCCTTGTGGCAAGGTTTCCAGCATCAGGTAATTTTGCGCGTTATAGCTGTTGATCATCCGTTGCAGCTGGTTGTGTAACAACACCAACTCCGCATCCGAGCGTGACAGCACGCTGTCTAAATCTTCCTGTGGCTTGCTGCCGGCGTTCAAACTGATGTCAGCCTTACCTTGGCTGACAGTCGCTGTTTGCGTCGGCGGGGAAATTGCCATGGTTTCGCCGATAATCGCCGATCCGCCGGAGTTCTCAACGTCAAAAGGATTGAAATTGGTGCCATCAAAAACCGACGTGCCGTTCAATTGCGCGACGATCTCTTTACGCTCCTCTTCACTCACCGCGCCCATGATCCACAGCACCATAAACAGCGCCATCATCGCCAACGTGAAGTCCGCAAAGGCCACTTTCCACGCGCCGCCATGATGCGCATGGTGTGCCTTTTTGCCGCCGCGTTTGATGATGGTGGTGTGATGCGCATTGTGTTTCATTACGCACCTTCAGTGAGTTGATTGACCCAGCCATCCAGCGTGGCAAATGTCGGTTTGGTATCGAGTGGCAACATTTTACGTCCCGCATCCACCGCCAGCAGCGTTGGCTTACCCGCCACCTGATTCACCAGCACGGTACGAATGCACTCCAGCACCGCCAGACGCTTTTTCTGGTTCTGCTCCATGGCATTCGCCAGCGGATCCAGCAGGCAGTAACAGAAGAAGACGCCGAGGAAAGTACCGACCAATGCGGCCGCCACTTTCACGCCGATCAGCGCGATGGAGCCGTCGATGGATTGCATGGTAATGATGATGCCCAGTACCGCCGCACAGATACCAAAGCCCGGCATCGCTTCAGCAACACGCTGCATGGAGCGTGACGGCTTGAGCAACTCTTCTTCTACCGCATGCAGTTCAGATTCGAGAATCCCTTCCAGCTCATGTTCGTTAATCTTGCCCATTGCCATCAAACGGAAGTTGTCCGAGATAAAGGAAATGAAGCTTCGATCGGCGAGAATCAGCGGATACTTTTGGAAAATCTCGCTGTTTTCCGGCACTTCGATATGCGCATCCAGTGCTTTCAGACCGCCGTCCTGCACCAGTTCCAGCAGTTCATACAGCAGCATCAGCAGCTGCTGCTGGAATTCTGCGGTGTAGATATTGCCTTTAACGGTGCCGCGTACCTGCGACCACATATCTTTTAATACGGTTTTGGAGTTACCAATCACCAACGCACCGGCCCCTGAGCCGAGGATGATCAGCAGCTCACCGGGCTGCCAGAAAGCGCTGAGCAAACCACCGGCGTGCGTATAGCCGCCAATCACGCTGCCTAGCACCACAATTAATCCAATCAGTTTTTGCATGATGTTTTACTCGAAGAATTGTTTAATCTTTTCGCCGATCTTTTTGTTGATCTGGCAAACGCGTGCTTCGGTCAGTTCCAGCACCAGAGCGATCTCTTTCAGGCTCATTTCATGCTGGTAATAGAGGCTCAGAATCAGCTGCTCACGCTCGCAAAGTGATGCCAGTGCCGTTTTCAGCGTGCGCTGGATCCCTACTTCTTCCTCTAACGCGCGGCCGCTCAGCGCCTGGCCAAGACCTAAACCTTCGCCCGCCAGCAGCTCGTCAAAGCTCTCCATCGCACTGGCCGATTCCAGCAGCAGGTACTCCTGCACTTCTTCGGCACTGAGCTTTAGATGCACACGCAACTCTTCTTCATTCGGCTCGTGACCGAGACGGCGCGTCAGTTCACGCACCGCATCATTGATTTTGTGGGTTTTCTGACGCAGACGACGTGGACGCCAGTCGTGCAGACGCAGTTGATCCAGCACTGCGCCACGCACGCGCTGTAAGGCGTAACCGGCAAAATGATCGTCGGGATGGCCGTATCGACGCAGCGATTCCAGCAGGCCCATCAAGGCGATTTGCTCGAGATCTTCACGATCCATCACCGCATCGGTTTGCGCCGAGAGCTGGCGCACCACGCGCTTAACCAGCGGCAGCCACTGCTGCAGATAGCGGCTCTCTTCGACGGGCGTGAGTTCGGTCACTTCATTAAATACGCTCATGACATCCCCCTTACTGGAAAACCATTTTGGAGATCATCACGTCGGAGAACGGCTGATCGCTGCCGAACACGCCTTCATAACGCGCCATCATCTGCATATGGATGTCATCAACGGTCATGGTGCGCACCGCGTCATATTCCATGCCAGAGAACATCGCGACCAGCACGCTTTTCATCTTCGGCAGGTTGTGTTCAGCGGCTTTCAGGCTCTCATCGCTGTTAGCGACGTAAGCCAGATCGAGCAGCAGATAACGCTCTTTGCTGCCGTTGCCTTTCAGGGTGATGACCTGGTTTTTGACTTCCAGATAAAGCACTTGTGTCGGTGCCTCTTTTTTCTCAAACAGAGAAGAGAAGCCCTGGGATTCGCCGGTGTTGCTGGCGGGATGAATCAGTTCAGTGCCTGCTACAACCAGCGCGGCGGTCAGCACGGAGCTGCCCAGCACCATCGCAACATTGCGAGCAATATTTTTAGTTTTCATTAAGTTATACCGTTGTCAGTATGGAAAGATCGCGGTGACGTTGTTCTTCCGTCACTTCTGCAATGTTGTTACTCAGCACCACGTCCTGTTCGGGCTGTTGACGCGGCGCCTGGCGCTGTTCACCCTGCTGCTGCGAAATCTGTACGTTGACCGCCACCTGGTTTTGCTCGCTCAGTGCGCCACGTAATTCCTGACTCACCTGCTGCAAAGCGCGGTAGACGTCAGGCTGTGCCGCCTGAATCTGAACCTGCAATTTGCCGCCCTCGTAATGCAGGGAAATATCCAGCTTGCCGAGATTCGGCGGATCGAGACGAATGGTGGCTTTTTGCGTGCGTTGATCGACCTGCATCTGCAGGCGATCGCCCAGGGCTTCACGCAGTACCGCGGCTTTCTCGTGTGCGGCCTCAGGTAATGTCAGCGGGGCCTGCATTTTGATTACTGGCTGGACGTTCGTCTGGTTAGCGGCGATCAGCTGTTGGCTGTGTGCAATCACTTGCGCGGGCAACATTTTTGCCAGCGGCTCATCCGGTGATGCCTGCATCATCGCCACAACCTGCTTGCTGGCATCGCGCGCATCCTGCGGCGAGCGCAGTTTTACCGGTTGGCTCGGCGCCGTTTCAGCCGGCGGCGTCATCTGTCCCGCCAGCATCGCCGGTTGAGGAGACTGGGCGCTTTGCGGCAGTGCCACGGGACGCACCACAGCCTGTTCAGGCGCCTGCGGTGGTGCGCTGAACGGCAAAGGCGTTGGCGGGGTATCCGCGGGCTGCGGCGTCGTCACCGCGGGCTGTGGCGTGATAACCGGAGGCAGCGGCGTGGCAATCGGCGCTGTCAGCGTTGGGTCCAGCAACAGCTGCATCAGCTGTTCGGGATCGCTGCTTTCCGCTGGCGCAGCCATTTCATCCTGCTGTCGCTGCGGAGCCTGAACCGGCGCTGGCACACTGCCGCCGAGCATGAAGGTCGGCACCAGCGGCAGCGGCGCATTCGCCAGATCTGTCGCGCCCGGCGTACCCGGTGCAACAGCGGGCGCACCGCGGTTTGGCAAAACGAAAAAGGCGAGTGACGGGATCATCATGCCCCTCCTGGCTCATCGCCAAACAGGCTGTAAGCCTGCCGAGCCTGACGTTGCGATTGATGCTGTTGCAGTTTGTGGCGTAACACCTCCACACGCGCACGGCACTGCGCCGCAACCTGCTGATGGCGCTGCTGGAGCATTTTTACCTGCATTAACGTGGCTTCACTGAGACTTTGCTGACGCAGTTGCAACAACAGATCGTTGATTTGCTTATCAATCTGCGTGACCTGCAGCCAATCATCATTCTGCGCGGCCTGCTCTAATGCCGTACCCAACGCCACAAACTGCTGTTTCATGGCTGCATGCCCTCCCAGCCTTCGCGCAAGGTCACCAGCACGCCTTCCACTTCTTCAATCTGTGCAACAGACAAGTTGTGGCTGGCGTCGTACAGGCGATACACGCAATAGTCGTAGAGGGAGGCCAAACGCAGCGCCAGTTCGCCACCGCGTTCAAAATCCAGCGCACTGGTGAGCGCATTGAGGATGTCGATGCATTTAGAAATGCTGCTGGCCTTACGCTCAAAACGCTTCGCGGCAACGTGCCCTTTGGCACGCACCAGCTCGTCCTGCAAACCAGTGAACAGCATTAGCACCAGCTGATGCGGCGTGGCGGCGGCGGTGCGGATCGCCAGATCCGCATCGTTGTAGCCATGAATTTCGGAAGTATTACCGTACATATGTCACCTTCATTAACCGAAGAAGTTCGCCAATGTGTTCTCCATCTGCGACATGGCTGCCTGTGCCCGCGAGAATTGCTTTAGGTAGCGGGCATAGCTGCTGTCATAGCGCATCTGGATTTGATCGGCTTTGCTAGTGAGTTGAGTGTTTTTGCGGTCAAGCGACTCCTGACGGCTCTTGATGGAACCGGTCGAGGTGCTGAGGAAGCTATCAAGACTTTTGTCCATCTTCTTGATGATGCCGTCAGCGCCGCCGAACATGGCATCCAGCGCTGCGGGGTTATCACGCACCGCTTCAAGGAATTTTTCGTTGTCGATTTCGAGCTTGCCGGCTTTATCCGCTGAGATACCGAAGTCGCCCAGACTTTTGCCATTGGTGGTTTGACGCAGCAGTGACGTCATCTGCTGTTCCAGCACGCGCAGGCCGGAATCGCCCGCCAGCGCGCCGCGTTTATCTTTATCGCCACCGCTTTTGGTCAGTTCCCCGAGTTTGGTGAACAGCGCGTTGTAGGCATCCGCAAATTTCTGCGCCTGCTCTTTGGTTTGCGTCTCGTCGTTCTCCACGCTGATTACCAGTGGACGGGCCGGATCGGTCTTCTGCACCACGTTGATTTCAACGCCGGGGATCACGTCTTTGAAGGTGTTGGAGTCGCTCGTGATGACCATGCTGCCAATCGAGATCTGAGCATCACGCGCAGGGGAAATAGGGGTTGGCTTGAGCGCCTCCTTAAAAGCCTCATCACCGAAAACGGTAATTTCAAATTTATTTTTATCGCCGGTTTTATCACTGCCCATCAACATGCGGGTTTCACCGTTGACCTTCATCAGCGATGCCGTGACGCCCGGATTGTCCGGGTGTTTGTTAATGGCATCGCGCAGATCTGCCATGGTCTCAACGTCAGTCAGATCGATTACGATCTCTTTTTCACCCACTTCAATCTTCATGGTGCCGGTGGCATTTTTGACTGACTCATCGGTTAAATCCTTAAACGAGTCTTGCTTTGCGGCAGCCGTCTCCTTGACTTCAACCTGATAAAGACCTTTGCTGGCATTGGCGCTGGCTTTGAGGTTGACGTAGCCTTCCATGTTTGGCTTAGCGCTGTTCTTCACCAACTCGCCCTTGGCACCGAAGCCTTTCAGCGCAGTACGGAAATCCGTTAGCGCCGTTTTCAGTTCCGTTAACGCACTCTGCTCGCTAGTGACTTTTTTCTGCTGCGCCACCAAACGAGACTGCATCGCAGCAATACTGTTCTGGGCGAGGATTTCCGCATACTGGGAAGGATCCATACTCATGTTCATCTTTTTTCTCCTACGAATGACTTGTTAATAGCAAACAGCATGCCAGTTTTTATTTTTGTTTTTATTCAAATAGTTACGCAAAAATGAGGGAAAAAACCTTTCCGCTATACAGGAAGACGATTCCTGTGCAGGCGGAAATAAAAACACCGCCTCAAGAGCGGTGTTTTTCAATACTTAATGAGGGAGGATTAGCCCAGCATGCCCAGAACCATCTGGCCCATACCTTTAGATTGACTCAGCATCTGCTGGCTGCTCTGCATCAGCATCTGCTGACGGCTCATTTTTGCACCTTCTGCAGCGAAATCAGCGTCCTGGATGATGCCGAGGTTCAGCTCAGTGTTGTCTTTCATGTTGGCCAGGTTAGCCGCGGTATGACCCAGACGGTTGATGTTGGCACCCAGATCTGAACGGATTGAACCCACTGAATCGAGTGCAGCCGTTACGTTCTCCAGCATGGCGTTACCGGCAGCAGCGCCACCTGAAATGCCTGACGCAGACAGTTTAGTCAGTGCGTTGCTGACTTTACCCAGCGCGCCGCTCAGGTTAATTTTCAGCGTTTCATCTTTAGAAGCACCAATCTGGAATTGCAACTCACCCGTCATTTTGCCAACACCATTACCACTTGCATCCCTGGCAAACAGTTTTTCTGTGCCGTACGAGGTGTTGCTCATGATGTTGCCCAGTTCTGCGTTCAGTGCATCGAACTCAGACTGCAGCGCACCACGGTCATCGGCGTTGTTGGTGTCATCCGCAGCCTGGGTAGCCAGGTCTTTCATGCGGAACAGAATGTTGTTCACTTCATCAAAAGCACCTTCTGCGGTCTGCATCATGGCAGTGGCTTTCGAGATGTTGTTCTGCGCAACGCCCATACCACGCGCCTGACCATCAAGGCGGGTAGCGATCTGCAGGCCAGCTGCGTCGTCAGCTGCAGAGTTGATGCGGTAACCGGTACCCAGACGCTCCATTGCGGTGGACAGTGCAGAGTTTGCACGGTTCATGGAGTTAGTTGAGGACATAGCTGCTGAGTTTGTAAACATAGTTAACATGAGGTTTATCTCCAAAGGTTGGAATCCGATGATTCCGTTTCAAGTAACAGGAGAAAACGGCACGCTAATAGAATCTCTTAAATGCATTTAAAATCTTTTCGCGAAAAAAATATTATTTATTTGCGAATGAAATATAGAGGGGAAATAAAGGCGGCAGAGTAACCCAATAAATTAAACCATAAACAAGCACAAGATAAAAATAGATAACGCACTAATAAATATCGACTTATTTAAAAATGGATCGTGTTGATAGCTATTATTCATCATTTTTTAGGAATGATGCTTTTTCTTAAGAGCCTTTTTCCCGGTTTTTTCTGCAACAAATCTCATCGTTCTTAAATCAACGCATTGAAATCACTTCTTTTTGAGACTAGTCTTGCATAATAAAATAACTAACGTCTAACCCCGTTTTTTCGATGCGACGACGATGGTGATAACAATGCCCGCCATACCAAGGGAAATAAAGTAACGATGACGTCAGATTGCATTATCAATCACTGGTTACTCGATATTGCCAGTGCTTCATTAATCCACCAGGAGAGCGGCGAACAGCGGCGACTCGGTGAATATCAATTGAAACTGCTGGTGGTGCTGATTCAGCATGCCGGGCAGATTTTATCGCGTGAAGAGCTGAATCAGCTGGTATGGGAACGTCGTGTCATTGGCAGCAATAGCTTGCCGAATGCCATTCATGCACTGCGCGTGGCGCTGGAAGATGATGGTAAGCAGCAGCTGATTATCAAAACCGTGCCGAAGAAAGGCTATATTCTCGAAGCCGAGTTTTGCCATTTCCAGCGACGTGTCAATGAAGAGGATGACGAAGAGAGCGATCTACAGCTACTGAGCATGACACCGCCTTCACCTCCGCCCACCGCACCGCCGGAATTACCTGCCGAACACGCCCCCATCGTTGTCGCCGAGACGCCGTCAGCCGCGCCTACTCCTGCAGCGCCGCCAGCCGCTAAACCTCCTCATCTGTGGATGGCGCTGTTCGGCGTAACGCTGGTGATTTTCATCGCGCTCGCGGTGGGGATATGGCGTTCGTCACTGCAGCAGCAACCTTATCTGGCGCAGCTGCCGCTGGAAGGCGCAACGCAAATCCGCTTGTTGCAACTGACCAATACCGCGCGCGACGCCAGCACCCGGCAAAAAGATATCTCCGAACTCCTTGGCAACACCTTGCGTCAGCTGAACACCACGCTGCAGCAGCGCGCTACCCGCATGGATATCTACTATTCCGCCAGCAGCGATGTGATCAATCTGACGTTGAATCTTAAAAGCGCCTGCACACATCAGCAGTTAGTGATGACCGTGTTCAATGCCGAAGATAACCAGCAAGCCTTGAGCAAACTGCTCACTGAAGAGATGGAGAGAAAGCTGAATGAAATGGCGTCTTGCAACCCTTAGTCTGGCGCTGCTGACCTTGTTACTGCTGATTACCGCAGCAGTACGTGGCTGGTTGCCGTGGTCAAGTCATACGATATTTGATGAAGATTTTACCGGTAGCGGTATTGAGATGGGTATTTACGATGTGGAAGACGGTCAGCGAGAGCTGTATGTGCCGTTTTTTGCCGTGAAATCTGACAGTGTATTAATGACGCTGACCAGCGAAATCGCCACCCGGCAATTTCTCGCCAAAATATTGTTGACTCCTCAAGCGAATACGCGGAACGGCGTGGTTTACAGCTATCAACCGCTGATGGTGCACGCCAGTAAAGATAAGCCGTTGGTTAAAAGCATCTTTAACTTTAATGCTCACAACGGCGTCACTTTTAATAGCGTGGAGTTTGAAGGCAATCGCATGCTGGTGATGCCGTCAGGATTGATGATCAACCAGCAACATTAACCTCAGGCGCGCAGCAACGCTGCGCTGCCCAACACGTTTTTCACGGTGGCGCGCGGCACGTTCGCTTGTGCGCCCAGCGCATCCGCAACACGGCCATAATTACGCTGCCCTAACTGCTGCGCCACTTCCTGTGCGAGGCTATCCGCCTGCACACTGTTGAAGTTCGACATACTATCAACACGTTGCTGCACCAGCGCCTTCGTGCGGACGAGCTGCTTACGCTGCCGGGTCAGCTGCTCCAGCGTGCTATCGAGCGTGGGCTGCAGCGATTCCAGCTGTGCCGGATTCGCCAGCACGCGTGCCACTTCATCCTCCAGTGTGGTTTCCGCCTGCGGTTTAACCGGAAAAAACTGGCTCTGTGGGTAACGTTCGCCGCCGCCCTGCACGCTGAGATGCTGGTTCACGCGTGACCATTGCTGCTCGTCGACCTGAAACTGGATGTCGCGCTGCGCATCCAGCTTGCCGTGAATGCCCCACTTGCCCAGCGCCTGGTTCAGACTCAGTAACGTTTGCTGCGGCGTACTGTCGGCGGCAATCGCCGCCGCGCTGATTTCGCGCTGCTGGCCTGCAAGGGAAAACGTCAGCAGTTCCGGCTGGGGATTATTCACTAATGCCCGACCATCCCGCAGCTGGAAATTAACCTGTGATTTCCCCTCCAGCGATACTTGCAGCTGGCGATTCACACTGCCGCCGGACAGCGTTTGACGCTGTGCCAGCAGCGACTGCAACGTCTGCGTTTCGGCTAACGCCGTCTGGCGATCGCCGCGACGGCTCAGCGCGTGGTTCACCTTCAGCAGCTGACTTTCGGTCGCCTGCAAAAAATGATCGGCCTGCTGCACGCGCGTCAGCTGTTGATTCAGTTGAACGTTGTAGCGCAGCGGCTGAGAAGAGATCAGCGGCGCATCGGGAAAGTTGCTGCTCTGGCGCGGGGGGGTGTTGGCCACGTTGCTGACCGGCGCTTTTGCCGTCAGCGGTGCGCTGTGCAGCGCGGGAGCGCGCAATCCCGGCGCCAGACGATTCTCCACCTGCATCATGTCGATTACCCCAGGTTAAACAGTGAAAGTGAGGAGATCTGACCATAAGCTTTATAGGAGTATTGCGTGGCCATCGTGTAGTTGTTGAGATTGGTCATCGCGGTGGCAATATCCAGTCCTTCCAGCCCATTCGCCACTTCATCGTGGATCATTTTGCTATCCAGATGCACATCCTGCAGCAACGCCATATTGTTCTGACGTCCACCCAGTTCGGTGAAAATCGCGGCAACATTATCGGACGTACTCTGTACCTGACCAATCATCGCCGTCATTTCGTCGGCATAACTTTCTGGTGCGACGGTCGGATCGGACATTTTTTCTAACAATGTCTCAAGCTGGTTAAGCAGCTTCAGATCATCGCCAAAGGCCGCCGCTAAATCGGTGTTGGATTTCATCAGTACACCGTTCGCGACCGGTGTGTTGTTGCTTTCGTGGTTACCGGCAAAAATCCATTCACCCGTCGTCGCATCACGCATTACCGGCTGCTGATTGGTTTTGGTACCGGCAAACAGATAGCGTCCGCTTTCGTCACGGCTGTTCATCTGCTCTACCAGCATCTCTTTCATGGCGCTTAGCTCGGTCGCGTAACCGGCCATATCGACTGCACCGTGACTGCTGTTGTTGGCTTCGCGCAACTTATCCAGCATGTTCAGTAACTGCTTACTGCTTGAATCGACCAGCGTTTCCTGCTGGCCCAGGCTATGGCCTAAACGCTCGATATTGCTTTGGTACTGCCCAATCGCCACTTGTTCACGGCGGATTTGCGACAGCTGCGTGCTGGCAATCGGATCGTCAGAAGGATTAAGCACCCGCTTCTGCTCGGTAATCTGCATCATCAGTTTATTGAGCTGGGTCGTATTGCGCCCCATGCTGTTTAACATGGTGCTGGAGAAACTGAAGCTATTCACTCGCATGGTATTTTCCTTAGAACAGGGCCAGCAGATCGGTGAAGATTTGATCGCCAGTGGCAATCACTTTCATATTCGCTTGATAGGCCTGGGTATAATTAGTGAGGCCAACGTACTCTTCGTCGTAGTTCACCGCGCTATAACTATCACGCTGCATCACCGCATCTTCTAACAGTGCAGCCGCCGCCGTGAGTTCGGTTTGGTTCTGGCGACTTTTAATGCCGACGGTGCTGATCAGCGACGCACTGGCGCTATCCAGCGTTGATTCGCCGATGCCCGGAATGGTGAAGGTTTTGGTTTTAATGCCAATCAACGCCAGCAGATTTTTATTGTCGCCGGTGGCGGTTGCATCGCTGGAGAATGCCAGCTCATCCCAGGCGAGATCGTTAACCTGCAGCATGCCGTTAGGATTACTGATATCGAAATCAAACAGCGGTTTGCCTGCATTGCCTTTCAGATCGAAACCTAGAGCCAACTGATCGTTAAAGGCGCTGGCCATCGACTCCGCCATGCCAATGATGCTCTGTTCAATGCCGTTCAGCGTATTGACCTGATAATCATGCAGCGCGCCAAACGCACCACCGGTTTTCATATCCACCTGATAACTACTGCCAGCAAAATTCAGCTGCAGGAAGGGCTCACCGCTGGCGTCCTTCTCCATCGACAAGCTCCCCACATCACTGCCGCTAACCAACGGCTGACCCGAAGGGAGCATCAAGCTGTATTCGCCTTTCTCATTCTCCTGCGCGCGCACGTCGACGTAGCCGCTGAGCTCGTTCACCAGTTCATCACGCTGGTCGCGCAGGATGCTGGTATCGCCGCCCATCGCTTCGGTCTCTTTGATGCGCTTGTTGTACTCCGCGATGTTGCCGCTCACGCTGTTGATTGAGACGGTCAAATCACGCTGCTGCTGCTGGCTATTACTGCGCTGCTTCTGCAGGAACGACTGGATATTGTTGAAACGCGTCGACAACGCGCGTGCTTCGGTCAACACATCCTGGCGCATCGCCTGGTTGTCCGGCTTCTCACTGGCGCCGCTCAACGACTTGAAGAAATTATCTAAACCGTCGCCGATGCCGCTGGTGTCGGTGCCCAGCAGCTTCTCAAGCGCACCGAGATAGGATTGACCCTCGTCGAAATAACGGGTTTGCGTGTTGGCACGCCAAACCTGGCCAATACGAAATTGATCGGCCATACGGCGGATATTCGTGACTTCCGCACCGTTGCCGCTCGCCAGGCGCTGATTGCCCATTGGGCCAATCGCCTGCTGCTCAACGCGCTGACGGCTGTAACCGCGGGTAGCGGCATTAGCAATGTTCAACGCCGTGACGTTCATGCCAATACGCGCCGCACTGGCGCCGCTGTAACCGATATTAATGATGCTCATGTTTTCCTCTCGCATTCACCGTTTCTGCCTGGGCAGAGCGACATTCATGCTGCGTTTATTAAGTCTACTTTGGCGATAACTGCTGAATGAGTACGTTGGCGATGCCGGTGCTGCGCTGACTCGCCAGCTCCTGCGCCAGCGCATCATCATAAAAATCACGCAGGTTGCGCGCTTCGCGGCTGCTGAACATGCCACTTTCACCGGCAAACGCATCGGTGCCTTTACGCATTTCGCTCAGCATGGTGCGCAGGAACATCGCCTCAAATTTCTCGGCCGCCTGCTCCAGATTGTTGGGCTTCGCGCCGCCCGCAATGCCGTTGGCCAGCGGGCTAAAAGGGGTTGAGATACGATCAATCATTTAGATCACCACCAGTTCTGCATCGAGTGCGCCGGCTTCATGCAGCGCCTGTAAAATGGCCATGGTGTCGTCCGGCGCCGCGCCGAGGCTGTTAATGGTATTCACAATGCTGCGCAGGCTGGTGCCCGCCGGCACGTTAACCATCTGACCACGACCACGATCGACGCTGATATCCGATTCCGGTGTCACCGCGGTTTCACCGTTGCTGAGCGGGCCAGGCTGGCTGACGTTCGGGCGCTCGGCGATGGTCACGGTGAGATTGCCATGGGCAACGGCAGCGGCACGTACCACAATGCCTTCACCCAACACGATGGTGCCGGTGCGTGCGTTGAACACTACGCGCGGCGGCTGTTTACCGGCGTTGATCTGCACGTCTTCCAGCATCGACATAAAGGCCACGCGTGCGGAAGGATCGTGCGGCGCGTTGACCGAAACGTTGGTGCCGCTTTTCGCTACCGCAGTACCGGCACCAAATGCCTGATTCAGCGCCACGGCAATGTTGTTAGCGGTTTTAAAGCTCGGGCGCTTCAGGTTCAGCATCACCGCGCTGTTGTCCTGGAAATCACTCGGCACTTCACGTTCAACCGAGGCGCCGTTAGGAATGCGGCCAACGGTTGGCGTATTGATGGTGACGCTGGAACCGCTGTCGCCTTCCGCTTTCACCCCGCCGACCACCACATTGCCCTGCGCCAGCGCGTAGACTTCACCGTCAGCACCGCGCAGCTGCGTTAACAGCAAGGTGCCGCCGCGCAGGCTTTTCGCATCGCCAATCGATGAAACGGTGACGTTGATGGTCTGGCCGCGTGCATACATTGAAGGCAGCGTGGCGCTCAGCGCTACCGCTGCGACGTTTTTTACTTTCGGGTCGATTTTTGGCGGCATCTGCACGCCAAACTGGCGCAGCATGTTGGCCAGCGACTGGCCGGTGAACTTCACCTGGCTGCGATCACCGGTGCCGTCGAGGCCGACGACGAGGCTGTAACCCACCAACTGGTTATCACGCACGCCCTGAATATCGACCAGCGAACTCAGCGCCTGCGCTTTCGCGTGATTGGATGCCATCATTCCGGCCGCGAGGAACAGCGGCAGCAGATAGCGAACGGTCATTCTGATCATGTTCTTCACCTTAAATCGGGAACAGCGGATGGTTGAAGAAGCGTGTGAGCCAACCCGCTGAATTGGCATCACTGAGCGCACCGCGCCCGGCATAGGAGATACGCGCATTGGCAATACGCTGGGATGAAATACTGTTATCGCGTTCAATGTCATCGGCCCGCACAAGGCCGGTTACGCGCATGTACTCATCGCCCTGATTCAGGGTGAGCCACTTTTCGCCGCGAATCGCCAGCACGCCATTCGGCAGCACTTTGTGCACTGCAACGGAAATCGACCCGCGCAACATGTTCTGCTGCGCCGACGTGGCGTTACCGTTGAAGTTACGGCTGCCCTTAATCGAGCCGCTTAAATCATCAAAGGTTTTGCCCATCGCCGACGGCACGCCGAGCTCGACATCATTCTTTTTGCCGAAGTTAGTGCGCGCCTGTTTGCTCGACTGCGTCGATTCATCAAGCCGCACGGTGAGAATGTCGCCCACGCGGTAAGCACGACGATCCTGCATCAGCGACCATTGATATTGGGTGTTATAAAGTCCACCTCCGCTGACGCGGGCGTCTGGCTGGGCCAGATCTTCCGGCGGCGCAAAGGCGGCGTCATCTTTGTGCACCAGCAGCGCCGGGCTTTCACAGCCGGTCAGCAGCAGTGCGGCGGTCAGCAATAAACCACCGGTGAGTTTTTTTGTCAGTGTCATTGTTTTTATGGCCTTACCCGATGGGCGGAAAAACACCTTCCGCCCAAAAAAAATTACATCTGCTGCGTGACGAACTTCAGCATGTCATCGGCAGCCGACACCATTTTGGCGTTCATCTCGTAAGCGCGTTGCACGGTGATCATGTCAACCATCTCTTCCACCACCTGCACGTTGGAACCTTCCAGCGAGCCTTGTTCCAGCTGGCCAAAGGCTTCTTCGCCCGGCACGCCTTCTACCGCTTCACCGCTGGCGGCGGTTTCGCGATACAGGTTGCTGCCGGTCGCTTCCAGCCCGGCTGGATTCACGAAATTCACCAGGGTGATTTGGCCGAGTTCAACCGGATCGGTTTCGCCCGCCACGGTGGCGCTGACGGTGCCGTCTTTGCCGATGGTGAGATTTTTGGTGCCTTCCGGCAGCTCAATCTGTGGAATCAACGACAAGCCCTGTGCGTTGGTCATCACGCCATCGGCACTGATTTTCAGGTTGCCTGAGCGGGTATAAGCAATGTCGCCATCGGCGGTTTCTACCTGGAAAAAGCCCTGTCCGGCTATCGCCACATCCAGCTCCTGCTGGGTGTTTTTCATCGCGCCTTGAGTGAACTGCTTCTGCGTACCGAGGATCTTCACACCACTACCGAACTGAATGCCGGTTGGCGTCTGGTTGTTCTGATTTAACTGGGTGCCAGGCGCACGCTGCGTTTGATAGAACAGATCTTCAAACACCACGCGATCGCGTTTAAAGCCGGTGGTATCAACGTTCGCCAGGTTGTTAGAGATGGCGGCCATTTTGGCGTCCTGCGCCGCCAGACCGGTTTTACTGACCCAAAGAGCTGGATTCATTGCTTTGCTTCCTGTTAGCTGCCGCGGATCAGGCGATTGCCTGCCTGCACGAGGGTTTCTGCGGCTTTCATCATTTTGATTTGCGCTTCAAATTGGCGGCTGAGCGAAAGGGTTTGCACCATCTCATTCACCGCCGAGACATTACTGCCTTCCAGATGCTGGCTCGCCAGCTGCACGTTCTCGCTGCGTGGCGCCGTCAGACGATTGGCCATCAGCCAGCCGTCGTTGTTTTTGCGCAGCTGATTGGCGGGAATATCCACCAGCTTGATGCGCTCAACATCCATTGCTGCCGCCACGTTGCCATCTTCCGGAATGATGGTAATGGTGCCGTCATCGCCAATCGCTACCTGCGAAAACGGTGGCAGCTGAATCGGGCCGTTCTCACCGATTAGCGGTTTGCCGCCAATCGACAGGTTGCCCATGTCATCGATATCAATGTGACCGTTGCGGGTGTAGAGCTCACGACGCCCTTCACGCACCGCAATCAGGCCGTCGCCTTTGATGCCGATATCCAGCTCGCGACCGGTTTCCTGCAGTGAGCCGTGCGCCATGTTGATGCCACCGTTTTCACTGCGCACCTGATGACGGCTGTCGTAACCGCCACCCGCGACCGCTTGCGTCGTAGCGCGTTCGAGATCGGCACGAAAACCTTCGGTATTGGCATTCGCGAGGTTGTTTGAGTGAATCATCTGCTGCGTCAGGCTGCGATTGGCGCCGCTGACGGCGGTATAAATCATGCGATCCATAATTACAGCGCCTGGAACAGGGCGTTCATCATCGAATCATTGGTCGAGATGACTTTGGTGTTTGCCTGATAGTTACGCTGCGCGCTCATCAAGCCGACCAACTCTTCCGTCATATCGACGTTAGAACCTTCCAGTGCGTAGGATTGGATAGCGCCGTTCAGGCCGCTTTTCGGCACACCAATAATCGCCTGACCGGAAAGGTTGGTTGCTGACCACGCGGTGCCATCTTCAGAGTTGAGGCCGTTCGGGTTGGTGAAGTTAGCAAGCACCAGTTGGCCTTGCAGCAGACGTTCGCCATTGCTATAAGTCGCGTAGATCTTGCCGTCGTCGTCGATCTGCTCGCCGTTTTTCTCACCGGCGGAATAACCGTTCGGGCTGTTTTTCGATACGTTGAACTCAGAGCCGTACTGGCTGGTGCCCGCATAATCCAGCGCGATGCTAAGTCCATCTGCGCCCGGAATGGCGGCAGTAATGTTGACGGCGCTGGTTGGCGAGGTGATGACCCCATTGGTGCTGAATTCCAGGGGTTGTGAAGCTGGCGTAGCCGTATTTCCATCAACGAAATAATGCACTTCCCATTCGTTGTCTGCGGTTTTAACGAAGAACTGTTCGATGGTGTGTTCGCGACCCAGTGAATCGTAGACTTTGCTGGTGTAAGTGTTGTTGTAGCTTTTGCTGTCACTCTTATCGAACGGCGTGACTTCTGGCTGTTTGGCATTGGCGTTCAGGTTGCCGGTAAAGCCCATGCTGTCGGTGGCTTTCGCTGGAATGCTGCCTGCAGAAATTTTCAGATCGCCAATGACGCCGGTCTGCAACTGGCCGTTAGCATCCACGGGATAACCCTGCACACGTTTACCAAGGTTATTGGTAATGTAACCCTGGCTGTCGGTGCCCATGTATCCCGCACGGCTATAGCTGACGTTGCCGCTGGTATCTTTGGTCATAAAGAAGCCGTTGCCGGAGATCGCCAGATCCAGACCACGTGAAGAACCGGTAATACCACCGTTCTGGGTGATGCTTTGTGAGATGCTGCTCACGCCAACGCCCATCGCCTGGCCGCCCGCGTACAGCGACGAGAATTCAGCCCGCATTGATTTGTAGCCAGCGGTGCCGCCGTTGGCGATGTTGTTGCTGATCGCGCCAAGCTGTTTAGTGACCGCGTTCAGGCCAGAGGTTGCAATATTAAAGCTCATGGAAAAAACCCTTAGGAAAAACGACGCGCTGCATTCGCGTCAGGAGAAAGAAATGGCGCGGGCGCCGGATTTTTACTGCTGCCAAACTGACGAATGGTGTTGTAAGCCACTTCGCCCAGGCCAGGAATGTTGATCATGGGTGCGCCCGTCTGCGGATCGAAACGCACGCTGTTGACGGTGCCGGCGATCTCAATCGGAATCTTCTCTTCCCCGGCATCGGTCACCACGCTCAAGGTGTAGTCGCCATCAGCCAGGCCAAGCGTGGCGGGATCGATGGTGAATCCGACATCGCCTTGCTGCTGCTTACCGAGTTCCAGTTTGACCTCTTTGCCTGCACTGTCTTTGATGTGCAGCGTGACGTTTTCCGCCGGATGCTGCAGATTGATGCGTCCATCAATGCAGTTACCTTCCAGCTTGATGCTGTTGCTGCTGGCATACACCTGCTGGCCCACCAGATTCGCCATCCCCATCGCCTGCATGCTTTCGGCCATGTAGTAGACGCCGGTCATGGTGTCGGTTAGCGTCTGCATCGACTCCATTTGCGACATCATCGACAGTTGATTGATGTAATCCGCGCTGTCGGTGGGATTGGTGGGATCCTGGTTCTGGATCTGCGCCACCAGCAAGGTCAGGAACATGCTGCTGGTGCCGCCGTTGCTCTGCGGCGTCTGGCCGTAGGTCTCTACGCCCGCGCCGCTGTTGTTGACGTTATTCACACTCATACTTAAGCCTCACCCAGACGCAGCAGGCTTTGCTGCATGCTTTTCACGCTATTCAACACTTCCACGTTGGTTTCGAAATTGCGCGACGCCGACATCATGTCGGCCATCTCTTCGACGGTATTGATGTCGGGATAGAAGACGTGGCCCTGCGCATTCGCCAGCGGGTTGCCCGGCTCGTAACGGCGTACCGCCGTACCGGTTTCCACTACATCCAACACCTGCACGCGCGCACCCGCCAAAGCCGGTGAATCCATCAGCTTGCTGTTCTGATAAATGGCGGCAAACACCGGACGGCGCGCCTTATAGGTGGCAGCTTCGCTTGCTGCCGGAGATTCCGCGTTGGCCAGGTTACTGGCGATGGTGTTCAGACGAACGGTTTGTGCCGTCATTGCTGAACCCGATACGCGATAGATATCGTTGAAAGACAAAATTATTTCCCTTCAATAGCCTGCTTCAGGCCGATAAATTTGCTGCTGAGAAATTGCAGGCTGGTTTGGTAATCCAGCGAGTTTTTCGAGAACTCGGCCTGCTCAACGTCCAGCGCCACGGTGTTGCCATCGGACGATGGTTGATACGGCACGCGATACTGAATTGATGGCGAAGAAGTGAACGAACTTTTCAGCATTGAACGTTGCATCTCTGCGGCAAAATCAATATCTTTAGCCTGGTAATTCGGGGTATCCACATTTGCCAGGTTGGCCGTTAACAGCTCTGCTCGCGAAAGTCGAAGCTGTAAGGCGGCGGGATGTGCCCCCAGCGCTTTGTCAAAACTTATCCCCATGTGGTGTTCCTCATCAGTTGCGATTCACACGCCATAAAGCAAACAGCGTGCCAACTTTTAAATCTTTGATTTGGTGAGAATTTTATGAACACATTGCGTTTTAACGGGAAGTCGCTTTTCCGCCTGATTCCGCTCAGCCTGCTGATTTTTTCAACACCGATTTTTGCCGCGCCTGAGGCGCAAACGGCACGTAAGCAGATCTATAATCAGGCCGTCGCCAACGCGACGTCTGACATCCAGCGCATTGCTAAACAGAAAGGCTGGAAAGATTTCAGCAGCAAGCTCAACGTCTTTATTCCTTCCGAAGTCAGCCGGTTCCAACGCTGCGCGCGCCCCTTAACCTCGGCATTGCCGGCGGGCGATCGCAGGGATCTGGCGCGTCTGCGCTATGACATTCGTTGCGATGGTGCCAACGGCTGGGAAATTGCCGTGACGGTAAAACCGGATGTTTATCTGCCGATTTTGGTGGCGAAAAACATGCTGGAACGGGGCAAACAGCTGGCGGCCAGCGATGTGGAAATGAAGAAGCGCAATATTGTGGGCCTGCGTGACGGCTTTCTCACCCATCCCGACGAGGCGGTTGGTTTTACGCTGAAAAAACGTGTGCGTGAGTTGCAGGCGATCGCGCCGGCCCATCTCGACCAGCCGGTATTGATCGAACGCGGCCAACAGATTGTGATGATTGCCGAGCAGGATGGCGTGCAGGCGAAGATGATGGGCGAAGCGCTGAAAAAAGGCCGCAAAGGCGACATCATTAAAGTGCGCAATCTGCAAAGCCAGCGCGTGGTGAGCGCGCGCGTCGACGATCGCGGCGTGGTGCGCATGTTGGTCGCGCCGGGCACCCCCTAAAAGCGGAATTTAAGTTTCCGCTGGGCAGTGTCGTTGTGCTCAGGTATGCCGTAATCGACCCGAGACATAAGAAAATGAAAATCACCCGTAATGAGACTGGCATAGCGCCAGTTGCTAAATCTGTTACTACATCGCTGAACGACGCATCTGTTGCAACCAAAAGTCAGGCCGCAGCAGTACGCAGCGACAAAACCGAGCAAGGCCCAATGCAGGCTGCACAGCAACAACTGCGTGAAATGCCAGACGTGGACGCGACCTTTGTGAGCGCCATGCAGGACGCGTTGAAATCTGGTCGTTTACAGGTGGATACCGACACGCTGGCGCAGGCCATGATGGACTTTTATCGCTCATGAACAGCACCGCGGAACGCGTAAAAACGCTGCTGCGTGATATCAAACAGGATACGCAGCACTACGATGCGCTGACGGCACTTTTGCAGCAGCAGCGTGAGGCGATGATCGCCTGCGATGCGATGAACCTGCAGTCTGTGAATGAGCAGTTGCTGGCCATTTATCAGCAGTTACACGGTTCGGCGCAGCGTCGCAGCGAAACCTTACAGGCGCTGAAGCTGGCTTCCGACAGCCGTGGCATCAGCCAGCTTATGCCGTACCTGCCCGCCGCGCTGGCACAGCAAGCAGAAAGCTGGTGGCGTACGCTGGAGCTCAGTGCGTTATCTTGTCAGCAGATGAATGAGCGCAACGGTTTGTTGTTATCTATGCAGCAGGAAACGCTGGGATCATTGACCGGACAAGGCCAGCAAAACTTCCTCTATCAACGATAAACTCCCGCTTGTTGCATAAAAAAAGTCGCCACATTGGCGACTTTTTTGTTTATGGGGGTAAATTAAGCGGCCATCATTGGCAAAAATGCCGATCGGTTAAGCCCCGCATCAAACCGCCGCCCATTTCGTAGCGGCGCGCTTGATCGCACAATGAATTGCGCCGCTACCCTGTGTGCGGCGCTCAGTGATTTGTTTTTTCAGCGCTTAACCGACAGGCATTAAGCCAGCCCTGTCGGCCACGTCCTTTACTTCAACAACGACAACCCAATCAACAGCGCATTCTCTTCGCGCAACACAGGCAGCGATTGACGCTCCCAGGCGGCAAACAGCGCGGCCAGCGTGGCATCATCCAGCTCACACTGTTCCGCGAGCAACAGCGCGATGATCATCTGCATACCGAATACACGCTGGCACAACTGCAGAAACGCCGCTTCCCACTGTGCATCAGCGGTGCCAGGGAACACGCCGTGATAGGCATGCCATAGCAGATAGTTACGCCACACATTGGCCATCCGCTGCATGACGGTTTGCACCTGCGCATCTTCACGCAGTTCCGCCAGCAGCGGTAACAGCTGCGCATCACTCAGCATGGCTAATTCATTGAGTTTCATTACCAGCGTCATGCCGGTGAGCGGATCGAGAGTCGCATCCAGCTCAACCTGCGCCAGCTGGCGCAACACAGCTAACGGATACGCATCAATCTGCGGCAGCGAAGCAAAGGCTTCCGCCAGCAGTCCGCTGTTCATCAACGCCAGCAACTCCTCACCCACCTGCTGAATCTCATCCACTTCCTGCAGTTGCTGGCATTTGCTCAGCAGCACACCTGCCGCGTACAGCTTCTCTGCCAGCGGGGCTTCTTCGTTGCCCAGCAGGAAAATCGCCTGTTGATTGAGCATTTGCAAGCGCGAGCAGAGTGCCGGCGCATCCTGCGCTGCAGCCAGGGTATGCTGTAAGGCGAAGGCATCGACATCAAATAAAATCGCCGATGCGGCGGCATCACAACGCAGATCGGCGCTGGCACGCTGCTCTTCACGCCAGCGCAAATGCCGCAACGGTTTTTCGCCGTTGCAGCCAGCGCAGCGGCACTGCCAGGGTTGCGCCTGCAGGCGAGTCACATATTCCGGGGTATAACTGTTTGCGGTATTCATGGTTGCTCCTGTGCACCGACCTGCGGCACGACACCTAATTTACGGAAAAAGCGCGCGGTACATGCCTGCCCATTGTCATCTTCGCTGCGGAAAAACATGCTGGGATAGAGGGCAAACCAGCGCAGGTCCGCAGTATTGAGATAACCAGCTGCTGTCAGCTGATCCTGTAAACGTTCGATTAAGGGTGCATACGCCTGCTGGTTCACACAGCAGGCCAGATGCGGCAGCGATTGCACGGTGGCGCTGACCACGCCTTCCAGCTGGCTGAGGATATGGCCCGACTCGATTTCGGCAGCCAGATGAAAGCCGTCCCATGCAATATGTTCAAGGGCGCGCAGCAGGCGATTAAGGGCATCGATGCAACGCTGCTGACGTACCCAATCGAGGCGGCTATCGAGCAGCAAATAGTTTGGCCACTGCTCGCGCTGGGCACGTTGCGTCACGGCCAAATGCGTCAGGCGGGAATCGTTTTTCACTGGCGCAATCTGCTCCAGCTGTGCCAGCGATAAACCCGCATCCCGCAGTCTTTGGCTAAATGCGGTTAGCAGGTTGGCGTCGTCGCCTACCAGCACCACGCGATGGAAAAAGGCCCAGTTCGGCTGTTGTGATAACGGTGCCTGATGCAGGCGCTGATAAAACTTACGCATAAACGTGTCAGGTACCGCTTCATCCAGCGTGACGCGCTGGGCTTCACAGCTGCCGAGGACAAAGTCTTTGTCAAAGGTATTGCTGCTGTGCGACACGCAGAGAATCGAGCGCCACGGATCGAGCAACAGCACCGGCGCGGTGAAGTGATTGGTGAAACCCAGCTCTTCGCCTAAGGTGGCACGATCGTCGTAACGGTGTTTTTTCAGGAAGTTACGATGATAGGCAAAGGTGCCATTCAGCACGTTACGCGCCCCGTTATCGCTGCTCATAAAGATGCGATTCACATGGCTGTACCAAATTGGGATCACATTACATGCCGCAAATAACGCCTTGTGGCGACGCATTTCGTTAATGGTGTAACTGAGCTTATCAGCGCGATAAAAGTCATCATCGTCCATGCACACAATGTATTCGCCGCGCGCCAGTTCATTCACCCGGTTGCGCTTGGCGCCAATCGTCATGCGTTCGCTTTGATGGTAATAGCGAATCAGCTCCGGATTCGGCGAGTAGCGCGTCAGCGAGGCGATAAGTTCGGCGTTGCTCTGCGGTGAATCGTCGAGAATCACCAGTTCGCGGCGATCGGCCGGATAATCCTGATACTGAAACATGTACAGCAGATAAGGCAGAAACTCGCGGCGATTCCACGTTGGCGTCACCACGCTGATAAACGGCAGTTCGCCCTGTTTCAGCGGCTGGCGTTTGCTCATCAATTGGTTAAACAGCCGATTGCTCATGCGAATTTCCCTCGATTACGCAGCCAGCACTGCATGGCCTGCGCATCAGTGAGTTTCTGCTGTTGTTGTTGACGCGCCTGTGCCAGCGCCTGCTGTTGCTGCTCCAGCACCAGCGAGACGGTTTTCTCCTGACACGCGTGGCTGATTAGCTCGGTTTGCAGTTCATCCTGCTGTTTTTCAGCCAGTGCCGACGCCTGCGTCTGCCAATCAATCACGCGCTGAATATTGGTTTTATAACGCGCCAGATTGCTGAGCTGCGTGGCATTCGCCCCTTCTGTGCCGGTGCCGCCGCCCAAACGATTGAGCGCCGAAATATTATTTTGATAGCGCTGCACCAGCTGCTTTTGCTGCGCCAGCTGGCTGCTGAGATCGTTCACTTTGCGCTCGCGCATGTCGCGCAGTTGCGTCAGGGTGGCGATCATTTTTTGTTTTCTGATCATGCCTTGCCTTATGCCTGGCTCAGGGCCAGCAGGTCATTAATGGATTGCGCCAGCGCGGCGGGTTGATCCACCGTCTGACACAGGAAACTGGTGATTGCCGGCTGCAAGCGCACCGCGCGGTCGGCTTGCGCATCGACGCCTGCTACATAGCCACCCAGCGGCAGCAGCGGTTTGATGGCCATGTAATCGGCGTACAGCTGCTTGAGCGTACGCGCCGCCAGCTGATGATCTTTGTCGGTGATTTGGCTCATGCAACGGCTGATGCTTTGCGCGATATCGATCGCCGGATAGTGGCCCGCTTCGGCCAGCGCACGCGTCAACACAATGTGGCCATCCAGCACCGCACGTGCGCAGTCAACAATCGGATCCTGCTGGTCATCCCCTTCCGCCAGCACGGTGTAAATGGCGGTCATGCTGCCGTTCGAGGCGCTGTTGCCCGCGCTCTCCACCAGCCGGGGAATGATGCCAAACGCCGAAGGCGGATAGCCTTTGGTGGCCGGCGGTTCGCCGAGTGACAGCGCAATTTCACGCTGCGCCATGGCGTAACGCGTCAGTGAATCGACCAGCAGCAGCACGTCATAACCGGCATCGCGATACCACGCCGCCAGCGTGTGGCATAGCTCGGTGGCTTTCATGCGCATCAGCGGCGATTCATCTGCCGGCGCGGCCACCACCACTGATTTCGCCATGCCAGCCGGGCCGAGCGCGTGGTCGATAAACTCTTTGACTTCGCGGCCACGCTCGCCAATTAGCCCCACGATCACCACCTGCGCATTGGTGCTGCGGGTGATCATGCCGAGCAGCACACTTTTACCCACGCCCGAACCGGCCATTAAGCCAACGCGCTGGCCTTTACCGATGGTCAGCAGACCGTTGATGGCGTTGACGCCCACATCCAGCGGTTCCGCCACCGCTTTACGCGTCAGCGGATGAATTTGTGTAGGCTGGGTTGGCAGCACATCATCGCCGCCCAGCTTGCCTTTGCCGTCGATTGCTTCGCCGAGGCCGTTAACCACGCGCCCGAGCCAGCCTTCGCCAATCAGGATGTCGCTCTGTTTTTCCTGGGGAAAAACGCGGGCGCCCGCCATCAGCCCTTCCGGGCTTTTGAACGGCATCAGCCAGGTGACATCACGATCAAATCCCACCACCTGCGCGGCCAGCAGCGTGCCATCGGCCTGCTCGACGTTGCAGCGCTGGCCGACGGCTAAGCGGCAACCGACACTTTCCAGCAGAATGCCGTTAACGCGCACCAGCCGTCCGGCGACACGCGCCAGCGGGATATTTTCCAGCGATTGCAGTAGGTTATTGAAGGATTGCGTCATGATGGTTCCTGTTAGTGCTGTGCGGCCTGCCCCTCACCCCAGCCCTCTCCCGCCAGCGGGAGAGGGAGCTGCTTGTTCCCTCTCCCACAGGGAGAGGGTTAGGGTGAGGGCATCCAGCCGCTACGCATTTACAAATTCTCCTGCAGCACACTCATGCACTGGCTCAACCGCTGATTGCAGCCAATATCCATTTCACTGGCATCGGTGACAATGCGGCACTCGCCGGGCTCCATTTCGCTGTCGGCGACTAAGCCCCAGCTTTTCACTTTCTTCGGCTCCAGCTCTTTGATGCGGCTGAACTCTTCCGCATTCATCAATACCCGCAGCTGCTTCGGCCGCTCCGGCAAGCTGGTCAGCGCTTCGTCCACCAGCGCCAGCAGCTGCGAAGGCTGCAGCGCCAGCTCAACGCGGATCACCTGACGCGTCACTTTCTCCACCAGCGCTAACAGTTCGCTTTTGCGGCGCTCTTCGTGTTCATCCAGCTGCTGCTGTAACTGCCTGCTCAACGCATCCAGCGGCTGCCCGGCGCTGAGAAAGTGCTCCAGCGCCTGCTGCTTGCCAGCGTCAAAACCCTGCTGCTTACCTTCAGCACGCCCGCGCGCCACGCCTTCCTCATACCCCTGGCTGTTGCCCTGCTCTAAACCCTGGGCAAAACCATCGCTGATGCCCTGCTGAAAACCATCCATCAGCTGCTGTTGCAGCGTCGCCGCGTCAGCAGGCACGCCGGATTCGTCACTGCGCTGCCAGGCTTTGCGCAGCGGGGGAAACTGATGCAAACGCATCTGTTTGCTGGTCATCGCTTACTCCACCGTTTGTTCGCTAAACAGCTGAATTTGGATCTCGCCGCTTTCCGCCAGTTCACGCACGCGCGTCATGATCTCTTTGCGCACCTGCTCAATACGGCTGATCGGCACAGGACCGAGGCGCGAAGTGGTGTTCTGCAGCAGCTGCACCTGACGGCGCGGCATGGCATCGTAAATCGCCTGGCTCAACATCGGCTCGGTGCCTTTCAGCGCCACCGCCCATTGATCCATTGGCACCTCTTCCAGCAGACGCCCAAGTACTGCGCTGTTCTGGCGGCTGAGGATAAAGAACTCGTACATTTCGCTTTTCAGCTCATCCACCACCGCTTCATCACGCATCTCCAGCTGCGCCAGTAGCGCCTGCTGATTACCGCTGATGCGGTTAACGATGTTGGCGGCCTGACGCATGCCCTGCACTTTCGAGCCGTGTTCGGACAGCACCGCCACGCCGCGATCGATCAGGCGATCCAGCTCATCCACCACATCGCGGTTGATGTCATCAAGACGCGCCACGCGATAGAGAATTTCGTCCTGACGCGATTCGTCGAGCTGCGCCAGCACGCCAGCGGCGACATCCGGCGGCAGGAAGGCGAGAAAAACCGCCTGCAACTGCAGATGTTCCTGGGCGATCATCGCCGCCAGCTGCGGCGTATCGACCCACTGCAACCGCGCCATCCGATGACGAATCTCATCGCCGTAGATGCCGTTAATGACGCTGCGGGCGATTTCACCGCCCAACGCACGTTCAAGGATGTTGCGCAGATAGCTGCGCGACGCGCCGTTAATGCCGCTCTGTTCGCGGTATTCCTGGAAAAAATTGTTCATCGCCAGGCGGGCATGCGTCAGCTTGACGCCGTGCAGGCGCGCCATGGTTTCCGACAGGCGCAGCACTTCTTCGCGGCTCATCTTGCTCATCACCTGCGCAGCGGCTTCTTCGCCGATGCTCAGCAGCACGATGGCGGCCTGCTCCAGACGCGAGCGCACCTTGGTGGTCTGGTCGCTGCTTTTGCTATTTTTACTTTCTGTTGCTTCGCTCATTGCTGCTGATCCATTGTTTCAACACTTCGGCGACGCGATCGGTTTCGCTCTGCGCCAGGTTTTGGAGATGATTGATTTTGGTTTCCAGGCCAGAGCTCTGCGGCGGTAAGTTGTCGTCGCCGTTAAAGCTGTTGCCCGGCAATACCGGTGTATCCTCTTCCGCCTCGGCCACGGTTGCTGGCAGCGCGGCGCTGGCGTCAGGCGCCTCGTTCACGGCCGGCTGGCGCGCCACACGGCGCATCATCGGCAGCAGACCAAACAGAATCACCAGCAGTGCCAGCAGGCCAATGCCGCCGCGCTCTGCCCACAGCAGCGTGCTGTCGCGTTCCCACCACGGCAGCGCAGCTTCGGGCGGCACTTCCGGCTGATTAAAGGCCAGCAGTGCCAGCGATAACTCATCGCCGCGCTCGCTATCGATACCGGCCGCTTTGGTCAACAAGGCGTTGATTTGCGTTTGGTTATCCGCCGTCCAGCCCTGCACCACCGCCGCGTTTTGATTCAGCACCACGGCCACGGTCAGTTTCTGCACCTGATAGCCCTGATGTTTGATATGGCGAACATCGCGATCCCAGTTGAACTGGCGCTGTGCCTGATTACGCGAGGACATCTGCGGTTGTGCGTTGTTTTGCGCGGGTGCATTGGCCGGACGGTTGCTGAGCGACCCCGGAATACCGACCGCCAGCTGCTCGGTGGTGTTGTCCTGCGCCAGTTGCTCACTCGCCACGCGCGGTTCGTTAAGGAAGCGTTCCTGCGTCTCTTCGACCTGGCTGAAGTCAACGCGCGGTACCACGCTCACGCGGAAGTTTTCATGTCCCAGCACCGGCACCAGCAGGTTGGCGATGTTGCGTTCTACCTGCTCACGCATCTGCTGCACCATCTCGCCGCTGTTACGCAGGCCGGTACGCCCCTTCAGCTGGTCAGCGATATTCGCCGACAGCAGCGCGCCTTGTTGATCGACAACACTAACCAACTCGGCCTTCATGCCCGGCACGCTGTTCGCCACCAGACTCACCACCGCGCCAACCTGTTCGTCGCTGAGTTGACGACCATATTTCAGGCGCAGAACCACGGAAGCGGTGCTGTTTGGTTTATTGGAAAGAACAAACGAGCTGGTTTCCGAAATGCCGAGATGCACGCGGGCAAAATCCACGCTGTCCAGCGCCATGATGCTCTGGGCCAGTTCGCCTTCCATGCTGCGGCGCAGACGCACGTTCTGTACGAACTGGCTGCTGCCGAGCATCTCTTCTTTATCCATCAGCTCGTAGCCGTCAGGCGTGGCTGCGCGGATGCCTTTAGCGGCCAGCGCCATGCGCGCCCTGGGCAAATCACCTTCGCGCACCAGCACCATGCCGCTGTCGGGCGCAACGCGATATTTCAGCCCTTCACCGCTCAGCGTGGCCACCACGTCGGACATCGGCAGGTTCTCCTGGGTGCCGAACAGCGTGGTCCACTTGTTATTGCTCTGCCACAGCAGTGCCACGATCACCGCGGTGATGACTGCCGCAATCGCCGCCGGCAGCAGCCATTTTTTCACTGTGGCTTGCAGGTTCGCAGGCAGCAGCGCTTGTAATTTATCCAGCACGTCTCAACTCCATTTACATTGGGCTATTGATGACTTCATCGAAGCCCTGTTGCAGCTTGTTGCGTACCTGCATCAGCGCCGAGAACGCCACACTGGCTTTCTGACTTTCAATCATCGCGCCACTCAAATCATCGCTCAGGCCCATATCAATGGCCGTTTGCTTCTCAGACGCGACATGCTGCTGGCGATCAACGCTGCCGATGGACCCCTTCAGCACCTCGGTGAAACTCGGGGTGCTAAGCGAAGCCATTTGACTGGCCGGCGCGATAGGGCTGGTTTGCGCCTGCAGCTGCATACGTTGCATCTCGGCCATCATGTTGCCCTGCACGCCGATAGCGGGAAGTTTGTCTAACATTGTGTCGTTCTCTTTTATCAGGCGCAGCCGAGGTCAAAGCCCTGCTCGCGCATGGAGGCCAGTCGATAGCGCAGTGCGCGTGGAGTAATGCCAAGAAACTCGGCGGTTTTGGATTTGTTTCCCTGATGGCGTTTCAGCAAATCAAGGATGTATTGCGATTCGGCGCGACGACCGTGACTCTTGATCTGGCATTCGTCGGCGTTGGCGGCATCGCCCAGCGGCTGCACCATCACTTCGGGCAACAAGGTGGTGCTGACTTTCAGGTTGAAGCAACCTGCGTGCAGATCGCCATCGGCGCACATAATCAGGCCGCGTTGCATGATGTTTTCCAGCTCACGCACGTTGCCCGGCCAGCTGTAATTTTCCAGCGCCTGGCGACCACATTCGGTGATGCGCGGTTGATGTTTAACAAAAGCCTTATACTTTTCGATAAAGCGTTCGGCCAACGGCAGGATGTCTGCGGTACGTTCACGCAGCGGCGTGATGTGCATTGGCACCACCGACAGGCGATAGAACAGGTCCTGACGGAAACGCCCTTCGGCGATCTCCACTTCCAAATCTTTATTCGTTGAGGCAATTAAACGGATATCGAGCGGAATCTTTTTATGGCTGCCGAGGCGCTCAACTTCCTGCTCTTGTAATACGCGCAGCAATTTAACCTGCAGCGCTAATGGCATATCACCGATTTCATCCAGTAATAATGTGCCACCGTTGGCTAATTCAAACTTACCGGGCTGGCTACTCACCGCACCGGTAAACGCGCCTTTTTCATAACCGAATAAAATCGCTTCCAGCATATTTTCTGGAATCGCCGCACAGTTAACCCCCACATAAGGTGCCGAAGCGGGGAATGCGTGTTGATGGATATATTTCGCCACACACTCTTTACCGGTGCCCGTTTCACCGGTAATTAATACCGGCACATTGAATTTTGCTACACGTTGCGCCAGTGCAAACAGATTCACACTCGATGATGCCTGAGCGATAAAACGGTCATCGTTATTCTTTTGCATTGAGTCAGCCCTATTCATAATGAAAAAATTCCTGAACACCAAATAAAAGGCTCATCTATATAAAGAGAAGATCGGCCTTTATTACGCATGACATTTCATACGTAGCCCTAAGGTGAAAGCCAGACTATTCGTTATTAAGAATCGGCTTATCTCAAGCCAGGTAAAGATGCCGAATTGCTGGTTCCGCCTGTGTTGTGCGCTGAGTATACGTATCGGACTATTCCTGGCTAGCATCTTCGCAATATTAAAACATTAATCTATGTTTATTAGCAGCTTAGCTAATTTAATTAATCTTAATCGCGGTTTTCAATTAATGGATTAATAAGTTTTCTCATCTTGTTTTAATCAGACAGAAACGTTTTAATTTGCATCAGAGAAAACATCTCGCTTAAAAAGATTAGAAGATTCCTATATCAGCAAATCCTTAATATTTAAGATGTGGCTGATAAGCTGAATCGCTAGCGGGATCGCATTCATTCTATTAAAGACAGGCTCGCCCTGACAAACGGAAGCATGAAGATGCGCACGAAATCCAATCGGATGAGAATCTATACCGCAGAGAATCAGCCTGAGCTGATGAAACTGGAAGTCAATAAACTCGGTCGCCCTTATCACAAGGTGCCGAAAGTATTTAAAGATAATAGCGATCGCTTAGACGCCAAGCTGGGTATCTATTTTCTGAAGAAGTTTCGTGTTGATGTCAGTTTGCGCGATATGCAATTTCAGATGGATTGTGCGGTTAAGCAGGCCACCATTTTCAGCAGTGAATTGGGCAACCTGGCATTTCGCCTCGACCGCGCCTTATTACTGAATATTTTACACGACTATTACGGATTATCACGCGACGACCAGCATGAGTTAACGGCCGATAATTTTCCGGTAACCAAAACGGAAGAGCGTTTGCAAATGAAACTGGCCAGCGAGCTGGTGCATTTAATTTGCGGTGACGAGTTATTTACCGAAGCGCTGACCATTAAACCGGACCCGGCATCGTTATTAACCCAATGGTCTTATCGTGTGGATTTCTTCCTTGACGGTTACAGCAATGGCAAGTTCTCGCTGCTGCTGGACGCTGCGCACGTTGACCGTTTACTCAGCACGCTGCGCCAACCTGCCGAGGCGAATCGCAACACGCCGGTGCCGACCCGTCCACACAGCTTTAAGCAGTTGCCGGTGCGCCTGCGCGGACGCTTAGCCACGCTGCCAATGACGGTAGCGGACCTGGCACGTCTGAAGCCGGACGATGTCCTGCCCTTTGCCATGAATGACCGCATTCCACTGCTGGTGGGCGATCAACCGTTGTTTAGCGCCGTAATCTGCGAAGAGCGCGGCAAACTCTTTTTCTCCGAATTCAGTGACCGTACGAGTGAATAACATGAGCGATTTAAATGATTTAGCCACTGCGCTGGACCTCGATTTTAACCTGGAAAACCAGCCTGAAACGGAAGTAGCCGAGCCGGTTACTGCGGTCACGCGTGACGCACCGCGCAACCTCGCGCTGTTCAGCCGCATTCCGGTCACGCTGACGCTGGAAGTGGCGTCAGTAGAGATCTCTCTCGCCGACCTGATTGGCGTGGGCAACGATTCGGTCATTGAACTGGATAAGCTGGCCGGTGAACCGCTGGACGTGAAAGTGAACGGCATTCTGTTTGGTAAAGCCGAAGTGGTGGTGCTGAACGACAAATATGGTCTGCGCCTGATTGAGTTCAACAACAGCGATCTTAGCGAACTGGCGGGCTAATGATGATGCGCAATTCCGGCTGGATGAAAGGAGGGCTGGCGCTGGCTGGCCTGCTGCTGGCGCCAACACTGGCACTGGCAGAACAGAACGGACTGCCGTTGTTCTCGGCTGTGCCCTCCGCCAATGGCGGCCAGGAGTACAGCGTAAAAGTTGAAATTCTGATTCTGATGACGCTGCTCGGCTTGCTGCCGATCATGATGCTGATGATGACCTGTTTTACCCGCTTTATCATTGTGCTGGCTCTGCTGCGTCAGGCAATTGGCCTGCAGCAAAGCCCGCCGAACAAAGTGCTGACCGGCATCGCGCTGGTGCTGACGCTGCTGGTGATGCGTCCGGTGTGGACCAACGTCTATGACAACGCGGTTGTCCCATATCAGAACAATGAAATCAGCCTGCAACAGGCGCTGAGCACCGGTCAGGTGCCGCTGAAAAAGTTCATGCTGTCGCAAACTCACAGCACCTCGCTGGCGCAGATCATGACCATTGCGAACGCGACCGGCGAGCCGGAAGCGCAGGATCTCACTATCATCGCGCCGGCCTTTGTGCTGAGCGAGCTGAAAACCGCCTTTAAAATTGGCTTCATGATCTACATCCCGTTCCTGGTGATCGACCTGATCGTCGCCAGTATTTTGATGGCGATGGGGATGATGATGCTGTCACCGCTGATTGTCTCGCTGCCGTTCAAACTGATTCTGTTTGTGCTGTGTGACGGCTGGTCGCTGATTGTAGGCACGCTGACGCAGAGCGTGCAGGGGCTGGGATTATGATGAATATCGACATTGCCGGCGACATTCTGGCGCAGGGCCTGAAGCTGGTGCTGATGATCTCTGCGGTTGCCATTGTGCCCAGTCTGATCACTGGCCTGCTGGTGAGTATTTTCCAGGCCACCACGCAGATCAACGAACAGACGCTGAGCTTTCTGCCGCGTCTGATCATGACGCTGCTGGTGCTGGTGTTTGCCGGTAAATGGATGCTGACGCAGCTGATCGATTTCACCCAGCTGATCTTTCAGCAAGCCGCGCAGCTAGTAGGCTAACGATGGATATCGCCATCAACGATCTGATCCAACCGATCTTCGCGCTGTGGCTGCCCTTCGTGCGCATCTATGCCTTTATGCACGTTTGCCCGCTGCTGGATAACCGGGCTTTTTCGCGCAAGGCCAAACTGGGTCTGGCGCTGCTGCTCAGCATCATTATGACGCCGATGCTGGCGCACAACGTGGTGCTGCGTGACCTGATGTCGGTACAGAGTTTGATTTTGACCGGCGAGCAAATTTTCTGGGGCTTCCTGTTTGGCCAGATGCTGTGGTGGACCTTCTGGGCGCTGCAGACGGCGGGCAATATTTTGTCGATGAACATGGGCCTCGGCATGGCGGTGATGAACGATCCCACCAGCGGCAGTTCCACCATGGTGATCTCACAGATTATTCAGGTGTGGGCCGCGCTGCTGTTTTTCAGCATGGATGGGCATTTGCTGCTGATGTCGATTCTGTTTAGCGGTTTTACCTACTGGCCGATTGGCCAGGCAATTAATGAGATTTCCCTGCGTACGCTATCGGGCGGCGTGGGCTGGATCTTCAGCGGCGCGCTGCTGCTGGCGATGCCGACGGTGATCATCATGATGCTGGTACAGGGCGTATTTGGCCTGCTGAACCGCATTTCACCGACGCTGAACCTGTTCGCGCTGGGCTTCCCGATCAGCATGCTGTTCGGCCTGTTCTGCTTCACCTTGCTGATGGGCAATGTCGGCAGCCACTACCTTGAGCTCACCAATCAGGTGCTCGGTATGTTGGAAAAAATGAGGAGCTACTGATGGCCGATGCAGGAAGTGGTGATAAGAGCGAAAAACCCAGCCCGGGAAAACTGCGTAAAGCGCGTGAAAAAGGCGACATTCCCCGCTCCAAAGAGGTGAACCTGGCCGTTAGCCTGGTGATGGCGCTGGTGATGATGGGCCTGTTTTTTCCCTACTATCGGGGGTTAATCCAGGCGTCCTTTCAGGCCGTACGCCAGATGGCCGATCGCATCCAGGATGACGGCGCGCTGCACCAGTTTATGCTGACGCAGGTGCTGATCATCATGAAATTTATCGTCACGCTGATCCCGATCCCTTTCGCCGCCGCCCTTTCAACGCTGGTGCCGGGTGGCTGGATCTTTGTGCTGACACGCATTAAGCCAGACTTTAAAAAGCTCAATCCGATCAGCGGAGTAAAGCGCATGTTCTCGATGCAGCACTACGTTGAGGTGTTGAAGATGATCGCCAAATGTTTGCTGATGCTGGCGCTGCTGTGGAGCACCATTACCGGCAATCTGACTGCGATGATGGATCTGCAAGGCCTGTTTTTACGCGACGCCATCAATCAGGGCCTGCACCTGTTCGAGTCGATGATGCGGCTGTTTATCCTCACCATCGTGCTGTTCGCGGTGATTGATGTGCCGCTGACCAAATTCTTCTTCACCAAAAAAATGAAGATGTCGAAGAAAGAGGTGCGCGATGAGCACAAGAACAACGAAGGAAATCCGCAGGTAAAAGGCCGCATTCGTAACCTGCAACGCCAGATGGCGATGGGCCAGATTAACCAGCAAGTGCCGCTGGCGGATGTGGTGATCACCAACCCCACGCACTTCGCGGTGGCGCTGAAATACGACCCGAAAAAGGCCGCTGCACCCTACGTGGTGGCCAAAGGTGTGGATGACGTCGCGCTCTACATCCGAAGCGTGGCCGGTAAACACAAGATTGATGTGGTGGAGTTTCCGCCGCTGGCGCGCGCTGTCTATCGCAGCACGCGTATCAACCAACAAATTCCCGCAGCCCTGTTCCGTCCGATTGCACAGGTGCTGACTTACGTGATGCAACTGCAAACCTGGCGTAGTGGCCAGGGCGAAAAACCGCGGCTGGATACCCAACTGCCGAACTTAGATGAGGTAATGAAAGCTCATGAGCCAATTTAATCCGCGCCAGTTAAGCCAGATGCTGCGCCAGGCACACATCGGCGTACCGGTGCTGCTGCTCAGCGTGCTGGCAATGGTGATTTTGCCCCTGCCGCCGATTGTGCTGGATGTGTTATTCACCTTTAACATCGTGCTGGCGATCATGGTGCTGCTGGCGAGCGTGAACAGTAAACGTCCGCTGGATTTCTCCATCTTCCCCACCGTGTTGCTGGTTACCACGTTGATGCGTTTGACGCTCAACGTCGCCTCAACGCGCGTGGTGCTGCTTAACGGCCACGAAGGCGTCGGCGCCGCCGGTAAGGTGATTGAAGCCTTCGGTAATGTGGTGATTGGCGGTAATTTTGTCGTTGGTTTTGTGGTGTTCGTCATTCTGATGATCATCAACTTTGTGGTGGTCACCAAAGGTGCCGAACGTATATCTGAAGTCTCGGCGCGCTTTACGCTTGATGCGTTGCCAGGCAAACAGATGGCGATCGATGCCGATCTCAATGCCGGGTTGATCAATCAGGAACAGGCGCGCACGCGTCGCCAGGATGTGGCAAACGAAGCCGACTTCTACGGTGCAATGGATGGCGCGTCCAAATTCGTACGCGGCGACGCCATCGCCGGCATCATGATCCTGCTGATTAACGTGGTTGGCGGTATTTTGATTGGCGTATTCAAATACGGTTTACCGGCAGGACAAGCGTTTGAACAATATGTCCTGCTGACCATCGGTGATGGCTTAGTCGGACAAATTCCTTCACTGCTGCTCTCAACGGCGGCGGCGATTATCGTGACGCGCATCAGCGATGGTGCGGACATGGGCGATGACATCAAGTCTCAGCTGCTGGCTAAGCCAGGTACGCTGTATACCGCTGCGGCCGTGATGTTTGTGCTGGCGGTGGTGCCGGGCATGCCGCATCTGGTGTTCCTGGTATTTACCGGCCTGCTGCTGTTCGCTGCGTGGCGTCAAAGCCAGAAAATCAAAGCGCCGACGCAAGATCATCACGCTATGGAAGCGATCAACCAGGCGCTGACGCAGCCGGACGATCAGCCCGCCATCGGGTGGGACACTATCCCGATGGTTGAGCCAATCGGGCTGAATCTCGGCTACAAGCTGGTGACGCTGGTGGATAAAGGCAAAGGTGCGCCGCTGACGCTGCGTATGCGTGGCGTGCGGCAAGTGGTGTCGGAAACCAGCGGCGTGCTGCTGCCGGAAATTGCGTTGCGCGAAGATTTCCACCTCAAGCCGGCGCAGTACGCGATCAAGATCAATGGTGTGCGCACCGCCGTCGGCGAAGTGCATGCCGATCGTCTGATGGCGATCCCGACGCCGGAACAGTACGGCGAAATCGATGGCGTATTGGATACCGATCCGGCCTACGGCATGGCGGTGACGTGGATTCTGCCCGAGCAGAAAGCCAAAGCACTGAACCTGGGTTATCAGGTGGTGGATTGCGCCAGCGTGGTGGCCACCCATGTGAATAAAGTGGTGCGCGAGAATCTGCCGGAGCTGTTTAACTACGATGACATCACTCAGCTGCATCAGCGTCTGGCGAATGTGGCGCCTAAGCTGTCGGAGGATGTGAATGCGGCGGTGAACTTCAGCTTGCAGCTGAAAGTGTATCGTCTGCTGCTGAACGATCAGGTGTCGCTGAAAGACATCACCACCATCGCGACGACGTTGCTGGAGAGCGCGGCGATCACCAAAGATCCGATCCTGCTGACTTCCGATGTGCGCTATGCCCTGCGTCGCGCCATGGTGGCGGCGATTGCGCCGGACAACAAACCGCTGTCGGCTTATACGCTGGAAAACAGCCTGGAGAATCTGCTGCTGGCGGCGCTGAATCAGGCACAGCAAGCCGGCAAAGTGGCGCTGGATAGCTTCCCGGTTGATCCGAATATTCTGACGCAGCTGCAAAGCACGCTGCCGGTGATGGTGGAGCAGTTGAAAGCGCAGAACCTGACGCAGGTGCTGCTGGTAACGCCGCAACTGCGCCCGCTGATTGCGCGCTACGCCCGTCTGTTTGCCAATGGGTTGAATGTGTTGTCGTACAACGAAGTTCCAGATGATGCGAATTTGCAGATTGTGGGTCAGGTTTCTTGATTTATTCCTCTGCGGCTTGATGCCCTCACCCCGGCCCTTTCCCACAAGTAGAAAGGGTAGTTAGAACGGGCTCAATCGGTTCCCTCGCCCGCTTGCGGGAGAGGGTTAGGGTGAGGGAAACACCGACCCCTCGCAACTGTTATAAAAAAACACAGCGAATCTGTCTCTAATTCGCTTCACTGTTATGTGCTTTACTGGCAGGCAGTGATAATTAGAGGTGAACAATGGACGCGATCAAACAAATCCTGCTCGACGAAATCGCCACGCTGAACCGCGAAGGACAGCGTGATAATTTGCCGCGCTTTAGCTTTTCCTTCCTCAAAACCCATCCGGGGCTCTGGGCCATCATGTATCTGTGCTACGCGCTGTGCGTGGCGCTGATCTTTTCAACCGACATGCTCGGCTGGCCAGCGTTCTGGTTTGCCACGGTGTTTGTGGTGGTGATGAGCGTGCTGATGCTGATGGATATCAACCCGAAATATCGCTTCGAAGATATCGACACGCTGGATTTGCGCGTTTGTTACAACGGCGAATGGTATTACGTGCAGCCGGTTTCTCAACAAGCGCTGGATAAGATCCTCGATAACCCCCACACGCCGGAGCGCGTACGCAGCGGCATTGATCGCCTGATGAAGCAGAAAGGTGAAGTGGATTTCTACGACGTTTACTATCTCACCTGGGGCCACCAGCAGGCGGCCCAGGTTTAACCGTTTAGCTTGCTAATCAGTTTTCCCAACGTCTCTACCGCCGCCTCGGCGCGTGCATCCCACGGCCAGGCGGTGTTGAAGCGGAAACAGTGGCTAAAGCCCTCGCGGCTGGAAAACAGCTGGCCGGGCGCGATACTGATGCCCTGCTGCAAGGCCAAATGATACAGCTCAGTAGTATTGATCTGCGCCGGCAGCGCAACCCAGAGAAAATAACCGCCCGGCGTATCGCTGATGCTGGCCTCAGCAGGTAATACCCGGCGCAGCGCCTGTTGCGCCAGCTGCTTACGTTTAGCCAGCGTCTGCCTTAGCTTCTTTAAATGCGTATCGTAGCTGCGCGTGCTGAGGAAATCGGCCAGGGCCAGCTGCATCGGCGCGCTGGTCGAGAGCGTGCTCATCAACTGAATACGCTGCACGCGCTGCGCATGACGTCCGGCAGCCACCCAACCGACACGAAATCCCGCCACCAGATTCTTCGAGAAACTTCCGCAGTGCAGCACGTTGCCATCAAGATCAAAAGCTTTAGCCGGCAGCGGTTTGTCATGGCCTTCATACAGATCGCCGTACACATCGTCTTCAATCATCGCCACGTTGTAGCGCGCCAGCAGTTCCACCAACTGCTGCTTGCGCTCGGCGCTCAGGGTGAAGCCGAGCGGATTTTGCCGGTTGGTCATCAGCCAGCAGGCTTTCACCGGCCAGCGCTGCAAGGCCTGCTCCAGCTCATCCAGATCCATGCCGTGTTCGACATCGCTGGCGATGGCAATCGCGTTCAGCTTGAGGCGTTCTATCGCCTGTAGCGCACCATAAAACGACGGGTTTTCGAGGATCACCCAATCACCGGGTTCGGTGACGGCTTGCAGGCTGAGGTTGAGCGCTTCCATTGCGCCATTGGTAATGACGATGTCATCCGGCGACAGCGTGATGCCCTGCTGTGCATAGCGCTGGGCGAGAATTTTGCGCAGCGCTTCATTGCCTGGCGGCAGGTTGTTGAGCGCATCGGTGGGCTTTAAGTTGTGTGAGACTTTTACCAGCGAGCGCATCAGCTGGCGCTGCGGGAAGAGTTCGGGATCGGGAAAGGCTGAGCCAAACGGCATGATGGCGGGATTGCGCGTGGCTTGCAGCACGTCGAACACGAAGCTGTTGGTATCCGCCTGATCGGTTTTGCCGATCTCTTGCGTGGGCAGTCGCGGACGGCTTTCGGCGGCGCGCGGCGCCACGTAATAGCCGGATTGCGGCTTTGAGACGATCCAGCCCTGACTCTCCAGCACCTCATAGGCGTGCATCACCGTCATCAGGCTCAACCCGCTCTGCTCCGCCTGCTGACGTAGCGACGGCAGTTTTTCGCCCGGCGGCCAGATGCGCGCCTCGATTTGCGTGCGAAGCTGCTCGACCAACTGCTGATATTTCGCCACCCGAACTCCGATGTAGAGGATTTGGCGGCTAGTTTCCCTCACCCTAACCCTCTCCCGCAAGCGGGAGAGGGAATGAAGGCGTTAAGGCACCTGCTCCAGCGCTAACTCTTCTTGATAAAAATTCGGCAACTCGCCAATGCGTTCCGGCGGCACCGGTTTGCCCAGCAAATAGCCCTGCAACGTATCGCAGCCTAAACCGGTGAGGAACGCCTGTTGACCCTGGGTTTCTACCCCTTCGGCGACCACTTTCAGATGCAACGACTGCGCCAGCGCGACAATGGCGGAGACGATGGTGGCATCTTCCGAATGCGCCTGCAGTTCATTAACAAAAGCGCGATCGATTTTCAGCTCGCTGGCCGGTAACCGCTTGAGATACAACAAGCTGGAGTAACCGGTGCCGAAATCATCAATCGAGGCTTTTACGCCCATGTTGGTGAGTTCGGTGAGGATACGCACGCTCTCTTCCGGATCGCGCATCGCCGTGGTTTCGGTCACTTCCAGCGTCAAAAGTTCAGCCGGAATCTGGTGCTGCGTCAGCGCCTCGGTAACGGTTTCCACCAGATTGCTTTGCTCAAATTGTACAGCCGACAAATTGACCGCCACCGACCAGTGCGGATGACCCTGCAGATGCCAGGCACGCAACTGGCGACAGGCTTCGTTGATCACCCAATTGCCGATGTTAATGATCATGCCGGTCTTTTCCGCCATCGGCAGAAAGGCGTCCGGCGCCAGCAGACCGCGTGAAGGATGCTGCCAGCGCAGCAGCGCTTCAAAGCCAAGGATCGGGCCGCTCGGCGCGCAGTATTTGGGCTGATAGAACAGGCGTAACTCTTCGTTATCCAGCGCTTGCCACAGATCGTTGTTCAGCTGCAATTGCGACTGCGCCAGCGTGTTCATTGACGGCTGGAAGAAGGTGTAACCGTTGCGGCCGTTGTTCTTGGTGTGATACATGGCGGCATCGGCGTTGAACATCAGCTCGCGATCATCTTTGCCGTCACCGGGGTAAACCGCAATTCCAATACTCAGCGACACCACCAGCTCATAGCGCGAGATATCGAATGGGCGATCCACCGCTTTCACCAGCGTATCAGCAACCGCTGCGGCATCATTGGGTTCATCAATTTCCAGCAGCAGCACAAACTCGTCGCCGCCCATGCGCGCCAGCGTGTAGTGCCCTTTCATCTGTTCGGTCATGCGCTCGGTCACGCCAATCAGCAGGTTGTCGCCCACGTGATGGCCAAAAGCGTCATTTACCGCTTTGAAGCCATCCAGATCCATAAACATCAGCGCAAACTGCGTTTTCTCACGGTTGGCTTTATTGAGGGCTTGCTCCAGACGATCTTCTAACAAAATACGGTTGGGCAGACGCGTCAGGTTATCGTGTAGCGCCAGCTGTGCCAGCTCACGGTTGGCTTCCGCCAGCGAGTGGGCGAGGATCGAGGTGCGCGCTTGCAGACGTGCATCGAGCATTGAGACCAGCAAAGTAATGCCGAGGATCGCTAGCGTCACCACCGTCACCACCACCGCCAGCCAGTTGCTGTTTACGCCCATGTGCGTTGCATGGCTGTGCATCGGGAAATTGGCCGCCGCCATGCCGGTGTAGTGCATGCCGGCAATCGCACAGCCCATCACCACCGATGCGCCTAAACGCAGCGCGGTGACGCGACCGTGACCTTCGCGCAGGTTAAACGCCAGCCAGAGCGCGGCGCCTGAGGCCACCAGCGCAATCGCCACCGATGCCGCCACCCAACCCCAATTCCAGGTGATGCCGGGCGTAAACATCAGCGCCGCCATGCCGGTGTAGTGCATGGCGACCACGCCGGAACCCAGCACCACAGCGCCTCCACACAGTCGCAGCCACGGCAAGGTCGGCGTTGAGCACACCAGCCACAGCGCAAAAACCGAGGCTAATATCGCCACCACCATGGAGGTGACGGTGAGCGTGGGATCATAGCTCATGACCATATCGAGGCTCATCGACAGCATGCCAATGAAGTGCATCGCCCAGATGCCCACGCCCATAGCGAATCCACCGCCGAATAACCAAACCAGCGCCACCTTGCCAGTTGAGGAAGCCACGCGCCCTGCCATATCAAGCGCAGTAAACGAGGCCAGCATCGCTACCAGAATCGAGACGATGACGGTAAACGAATCGTACGAAGTCACTAACATAGTGATTTCCCAAGTAAAAGCCGGTGTAAGTCAGCTGTGGTGTTGTTGTTAAAAAAGTGCGGTCTATTGGTTTTATTGTAGGAATTATCGGCAGCGTAACTGCCGATATGAGTTTTTGAACGATGAAACCTTCCGATGGGGAAGAAACTAAAAATTGTTTATTGCGCGCCCGCCAGCGGCACCACGTTATCGCTAAAGGCCAGCGGCACCGCAAGCGCAGCGGTAAATTCACCGATGCGATCGGCTGGCGTGGGCTTGCCGAGCAGATAACCTTGCAGCGTGTCGAAGCCTAACCCGGTGAGCAAACGCTGCTGCTCCTCGGTTTCGACCCCTTCCGCCACCATGCGCAGGTTAAGCGTTTGTGCCAGCGTCAACATCGCAGTGACCACCGTGGCGTCTTCGCTGCCGGCGCGCAAACTGTTGATAAAGGCGCGGTCGATTTTCAACTCGCTGGCTTCGAGGTGTTTCAAGTGCAGCAAGTTGGCGTAGCCGATGCCGAAGTTATCAATCGCCACTTTCACCCCAAGACGATGCAGTTCGGCAATGCGCTGCTGGCTGAACTGCGGATCGCGCATCGCAATGTTCTCGGTAATTTCCAGCATCAACGCCCCGTCAGGGATTTGATGGCGCTGCAATGCCTGGCGCACGCTCTCAATCAAATCACGCTGCTGAAACTGCAGAGCCGAGAGATTGACCGATACCGTCCAGTCGCCGTTACCTTCATCGTGCCACTGCTTCAGCTGGCGGCAGGCTTCATTGATCACCCAGTTACCCAGCGCGACAATTTGCCCGGTTTTCTCGGCGCGCGCCAGAAACATATCGGGCATCAGCAGGCCACGACGCGGATGCTGCCAGCGCAGCAGCGCCTCGAAGCCCATTAATACGGTGCCACCCGCGCGGAATTTTGGCTGATAGAACAGGCGCATCTCCTGATACTCCAGCGCGTTCCACAGATCGTTAGCCAGCGCCAACTGATGCTGCGCCACCGCGCTCATCGCCGGTTCAAACAGGCACCAGCCGTTACGCCCGCTGTGTTTGGTGTGATACATGGCGGAGTCGGCGTTGAACATCAGCTCCTGCTGGCTGCGACCATGCAGCGGGAAGATAACGATACCGACGCTGAGCGAGACGCGCAGCGAATAGCGATCAAGTTCGAAAGGCGCATCAATGATTTGAACCAAACGCTGCGCCAGTTTGGTGGCCTGATGCAGATGAAATTGCGGGCACAGTATGACGAATTCATCGCCGCCCAGACGCGCCAAAAGAATCTCCTCACTCAGTTCATCGCGCAAACGATCGGCTACCGCGATCAGCAAGCGGTCGCCAACGTGATGGCCCCATGTGTCGTTAATGGCTTTGAAACCATCCAGATCCATGAACATCAGCGCGAAGTTTTCATCCTGCAGCGTCGCCTGCTTGATCGCCGTGGTGAGTTGCTGCTCCAGCATCACGCGATTTGGCAGCGCGGTGAGGTTATCATGCATCGCCAGCTGACGTAGCTCGCTGTTGGCGCGCTTGAGTTTGGCGGCGAGACGCGCGGCACGCAGTTGCGCATCCAGCATCGAGATCAGCAACATCAGCCCCAGAATGCTCAGCGTGATAATCGTGACCCACACCGCCATTCCCTCTTCGCTGGCGCCGTGATGTTGCATGCTCACCGGCATAACGAATTCTGCTGCCGCCATGCCGGTGTAATGCATGCCGGCAATCGCAATGCCCATCACCAGTGCCGCGCAGGCACGCAGCAGCAGCAGGCTTTCGCCCTGGCGCAGATGAAACGCCAGCCACAACGCCGCACCTGATGCTGCGTAGGCAATCAGCACCGAGAGCGCCACCAGCGGCAGATTCCAGTAAATCGGGGTGGCAATCATCAGCGCGTTCATGCCGAGGTAGTGCATGACAATGATGCCGCTTCCCATGATAAGGGTGCCGCGAATTAAGCGGCGTCGGGTGAGATGACTGCCCTGCACGCCCTGCGCAAAGGCGAAGATGGCGCTGATAATCGCCACCAGCAATGAGATGGCGGTCAGCTCGACGTTGTAGCGCATGGTCATCGGCATCATCATCGCCAGCATGCCAATAAAGTGCATTGCCCACACGCCGATGCCCATCGCGGTGCCCCCGCCGATCAACCACAGTGTTGCCAGATAACCGCGTGAAACGGCCACGCGCCCGGCGGTATCTAAGGCGGTGAACGCGGCAATGAAGGCCACGATCAGTGAAACGGTAACCAGAACGCTATCCCAGGTAACCAGCAGCATGTGCGCTCCTAAACTCCACCCGCTGCGGAGCGGGTGCGGTGTCGTCAAAACAAAACAAGAATGATAAAGCGCCGATCAAGGGCGATTAATGTCCCCCTGCGGCGCAGTTCAATACAGAACTGGTCCAGAAAAATCTGGAGTTGTCGTGCGGATTTTTTTTATTTTCATCGTCAGTCGTTAAGCAAAAAATTAATAATATCTGATTAATGCACGAACATAACATTGAACCGAAGCGCGCGGTAGAGGGTGAAATCATCGTCTATTTAGTTTTTTTAACCGCTCGCTACCCCTTGTGATTACTAAGTTATCGGCGAAAAGTGTGAATTGATTAGGGAAAAATTGAACCATCTGCATACAGGGGCCAATTTGCTGATCTATAGTAAATAAAACTGATATAAATCATTAATCCGCCATCCAGGAATTTTCTTAGGCGGCAGGCGCTTACGCTGTCGAGTCCATTGCGGCTCTTGTTTGATTTCGGATGTATTTCCATAAATGTATGACCAGGTGAAAAAGCACTGACCTTGGATAATCAGTAAGGAATGATTATGAAACTCAAGCTTTTTCTTGTGGCGTCTAGCCTAAGCGCCGCACTGGCACCTCATGCTGTTTTTGCCGCCACCACAACGGGAACCATCAATGCGACGTTGACGCTGACCACCGGTTGTTTGGTGAACGGTCAATCGGCAACGGCGGGAGTGAACTTCGGTACCCTGAACTTTGGTAGCAGCGCAGCCACTTTTGATACGCTCAATGCCACCCTGGTTGGCGCAGCAGGTAACGGCATCTTTGTTCGCTGCACCACCGGACAAACTTTCAACGTGCAGGTCACCAGCAGCAACGCTGCACCGGCGACCGTTTACGGCACGGTGAGTGGCCAGCCACGCTACCTGATCCTCGGCTCCAACAATACGCAAGGCATTGCCTATACGCTGTATAGCGACGCCGCATTCACTACCGCCATCGCCAACAACACCAATATCGCTGCCAGTGGTACCACCGATCCCACACTCGGGACCAACTACGCCATTTATGGTCAGGTTGTGGGTGGCGGCTTTAACCCCTTGATTCCGGCAGGGACCTACACCGACACCATCAACGTGGCGGTGAATTACTGAGGGAAAGGATAATCAGGGAGGCCGTGGTGCAGCGGTGGGTGCACAGTGCAGGCGGCCTTGCCCTGCTGATAGGGAGCGTCTCCGCCTGGGGGTTGCCGACCGCAACGTTTCAGGTTTCAGCATCAGTAGTGGCAGGCTGTGTTGTCTCCGGAACCAATACCGGGGTATTTGGCACGCTTAATTTTGGTACCCAATCTGGCGTGACCGCGAGCAGCGTCAGCGCCAGCTATGTGCAAAGCACCACTATCACGCTCGCCTGCACGCCAGGCACCGCCGTGAGTATGAGCATCAACGGCGGCAGTAATTACACCTCCACGCGCAATCTCAAACACACCAGTAACACCAATACCGTGGCGTACAGCCTGTATACCAATGCGGCACACACCACGGCAATTCCGGTGAATAGCCCGATGGCGCTGAGCTACAGCAATGCCAACAACATCACGTTGCCGATTTACGGCTTATTAACGCTGCCCGGCCCCACGCGCGCCGGGACCTATACCGACACTTTAACCGTCACGCTGAGTTGGTGATGGCGTCACTTAAAAGGAGGAATGATGATGAACCTGCGCGCCCTGATCCTGTTGTTATTTGTGGCCCTAACGCCTGCGGTGCATGCCGCTAATTCGCTGATGGTGTGGCCGATCGATCCGGCGATTGATCCGGAAGATAAAGCCAGCGAGCTGTGGCTGGAGAATCGCGGCAATGCCACCACCATGATGCAGGTGCGCATCTTCAGCTGGCAGCAGGTTAACGGCCAGGAGCAGTATCAAACCCAGCAGCAAGTGGTGGCGAGCCCGCCGATGGTGCGCCTCGAGCCAGGGCAGAAGCAGCTGGTGCGTTTAATTAAGCAAACGCCACCTGAAGCCGGACGTGAAGTGGCCTTTCGCGTGGTGCTGGATGAGATCCCTACGCCGCGTACGCCGGGCGAGAATCAGGCCGGACTCACTTTCCAGATGCGCTATTCGGTGCCGCTGTTCATCTACGGCAACGGCGTGACGCGCGACACGGCAAAACCGCAGCTGAGCTGGCAGGAAGTGAACAGCGGCGGCAAACGCTGGCTGGAGCTGACCAATCGCGGTAACGGCCACGCGCGTTTAAGTAACGTCACAATTGGCGGACGCAAAATGGGCAATGGCTTGTTTGGCTATGTGCTGGCCAACAGCAGCCATCGCTGGCCGTTAACCCGCAGCGTGAGCGGTGAGCTGTCGGCCGAAATGAATAAAGGTCACTGGAGCAGCGCGGCCGCGCGTTGATGAAGTTTACGCCGCATCCCTGCACGCTGGCCGTCGCCAGCGTGCTTTGTGTCAGTCCGATGAGTAGCAGCGCGGAGACCTTCTCCGAACTGCCACCGCCGCCTGCGCTGGAGAATAACGCCAGCGGTCAGCAATACATGCTGGAACTGGTGGTGAATCAGGGCGAACGTGGCGACATCGTGCCGGTTGAACGTAAGAATGGCGATTTCTGGCTGCGACGCGGCGATCTGCAACGCGCCGGTATTCCGGCCGAGAAACTGCAAGGTCAGCAGATCGATGTCAATCAACTCAGCGGAGCGAAAGTGGAGTATGACGAACGACGCCAGCGCCTGTTATTGACGGTGCCACCCGCCTGGCTGCCGGGTCAAACCATTGGCCAGTTACAGCATGCACCGCGCTTTCCCGGTCGCGCCAGCAATGGCGCGCTGCTCAACTATGACTTTTACGCCACCCGTACCGATAACGCCGGTTCGCGCCTCTCCAGCTGGAACGAACTGCGCTTGTTTGGCCCGGCTGGTCAGTTTTCTACCAACGGCGTTTACGTGCAGCAACTGGAAGGTGGCGTTGCCGGTCAGCAGGAAGGCTATATCCGCTACGATAGCTGGTTCAGTAATGAAAACGAGAACGCAGCGATCAGTTGGCGCGCCGGGGATTTGGTTACTGATGCGCTGAGCTGGAGCAACAGCGTGCGGCTGGGTGGCGTGCAGATTGGCCGCGACTTCAGCGTACGGCCGGATCTGGTGACCTATCCGCTGCCCGCCTTTTCCGGCCAGGCGGCGGTGCCCTCTTCGGTCGATCTGTTTATCAACGGCTATCGCAGCACACAGGCCGACGTGCAACCGGGCCCGTGGTCGCTCACCAATGTCCCTTTCGTTAACGGCGCCGGCGATGCAGTGATCACCACCACCGATGCGGTGGGCCGACAAGTCACCACCACGCTGCCGTTTTACGTCTCCAGCAGCTTGCTGAAAACCGGGTTATCCGATTATTCATTCTCCGCCGGTGCCATTCGCGAAAACTACGGCATCAACAATTTTGATTACGGTGCGGCGGCGGCCAGCGGCTCCTATCGCTACGGGCTGAACGACTGGCTGACGCTGGAGAGCCATGCGGAAGGCAGCGACAGCGTGGCGATGGGCGGCGCGGGTGGATTGGTGAAGCTCGGCAGTTTTGGCGTGGTGAATGGCGCGCTGGCGCAGAGCCAGATGGACGGTAATCCCGGCACGCAATACAGCTGGGGCTATCAGTACAACAATAGTTGGTTCAGCCTGGGAACCCAGCACATCATTCGCAGCGTCGATTTCGGGAATCTCGCGCTGGTCGGCAGCCGTGGCGACAGCGCCAACACCAGTTACTCGCTGGCGCGACGCAGCGCGCAATACACCGCCAGCGTGTCGCTAAGTGACTACGGCAGCCTTGGCCTGGCTTATTTTGATATCTCCGGCGGCAACGGTGACCGCACCCGTTTATTAAATCTGTCGTGGAGTAAAAATCTGTGGGGCAACAGCAGCCTGTATATCTCCGCCAGCCGCGATCAGGATCAGGGCAACTGGAGCGGCGCCATTTCGCTGATCATCCCGTTCGGCGAACAGAGCAGCGCCTCGGTAAGTACGGAACGCGATCAGGAGGGCAATAACAGCCAGCGTCTGTATGTGTCGCGCGCGATGCCCACCGACGGTGGCTTCTCCTGGGATGCGGCTTGGGCTAATCAGGCCAGCGACAGCGGCGATTATCGCCAGGGCAGCCTGCGTTATCGCAATAACAAAATTGATACCTCAGCCGGTTTCTACGGCGATAACGACAACACCACGCAATGGGCCGATTTTACCGGCTCGGTGGTATTGATGGATAACCGCGTGTTCGCTGCCAACGACATTAACGATGCCTTTGTGGTGGTGAAAACCGATTATCCGGATGTCACGGTGCGTTATGAGAACCAGACGATGGGCCGCACCGATAAACAAGGCTATCTGCTGGTGCCATCGATCAGCAGCTATTACGGCGCCAAATACGACATCGATACGCTGGACCTGCCCGCCGATCGCACCGCGCCGAAGGTTGAACAACGCTTTGCGGTGAAGCGTAAGAGCGGCTATCTGCTCAACTTCCCGGTGGAGCGTCTGCGCGCCGCCAGCGTGGTACTGCATGACAGCAATCATCAGCCGCTGCCGATTTCCAGCCAGGTGTTACGTCCGAATCAGGCCACCGAATATGTCGGCTGGGACGGCATTGTGTGGATGGAAGATCTCGGTGCTAATAACCCGATTCATGTGGTGACGCCGGATGGACGCAGCTGCGATACGCAACTGGCTATCGCCGACGGGCAGCCAAAAGCGCTGGAAACTTACGGACCGCTTACCTGCCCGCTGCCACCGCCACCGCAAGGCTCTGCGGTGAGCAGCGCGGATAATTCACCGTCAGGGATTTCACCATGAGAAAGCTTCTGCTCCTGCTGGCGCTGTTTTTACTGCCGGGCACCAGCTATGCGTTGTGTAGCTTATCGGCCCCCGCCGCCACGTTCGGATCGGTTACCACGTTTTCCGTCGCTTCAACGGTGAATAACACCTCAAGCACCACTAACGTCAACTGCGGTTCGGGTACGCTTTCGCTGCTGGGCTCCGATAACATCACCTATGCCTTTACCACCGCCTCAAACCTCAGCGGCACGCGTGCCGTGTTGAAAACCGCCAGCGGCGGCACCGATAACATTCCGATTCAGCTGTGTATCGACAGCGCCTGCGCCACCGAATTACAGCAGGGCGGCAGCTATCGCTGGAGTTCAGCCTCGCTGCTGGCGTTGGGAAACACCCTTAACTTCAATATTCCGCTCTACTTCCGCACCGTACCCGGCCAGGTGATCGCCGCCGGCACCTATACCACCACCATTACCATTACCGTGAGTTATACGGTGTGCGCCGGGTTGAACGTGGCAGGATTGTGTGTAGGAACGGTGCAAACCAGCACCGGCACGGCGATGCCGATTACCGTGAATCTGGTGGTCACCAACGATTGCACCACCATCACTGCGCCCAACGTCAGTTTTGGCAGCGCGCCTTTGGTGGGCAGTTTCTCAACGGTGCAGCAGACGATTAACGTGGTGTGTTCGAAGGGCAGCACTTATACCGTGGGCTTGAGCAACGGCAGTTACTACAGCGGCACCACGCGGCAGATGGCGAGCGGAACTAACCGGCTGGCGTATGACATCTACAAAGGCACCACCACCACATCGCGCTGGGGACCGACCGGCACCGATCGCTGGAGCAGCACCACCTCGACATCGTTGAATGCGGATACCGTGACGCGCAACTTTACCTATACGGCGCAGATTTTGACCACGCAGAATACGCCCGCGGCGGGGAATTATACCGATAGCGTGGTGGTGGATGTGTCGTTTTAGCGGGGTGCGCGCAGTCCCTCATCCCAGCCTTCTCCCGCAGGCGGGAGAAGGCGCTGATCGCGCCGTTACCTAAACATTCCCTCTCCCGCTTGCGGGAGAGGGTTAGGGTGAGGGGAACGATGTTGCGCTTGATATTGCTTCACCATGCGGCCAATCAGCAGCGTGCCGACCAATCCGCACACCGCAGCAAAAGAGAGCCACACGCCCGGCATCGCTTTATCGCCGGTGGCATGAATCAGATAGCTCGACACCGCTGGCGTAAAGCCGCCAAACAGCGCGGTTGCCAGGCTGTAGGCCAGTGAGAAACCCGAAGCGCGCACTTCTGCCGGCATGATCTCAGCCAGATACACCACCATCGCGCCGTTATAACTGGCATACAGGAACGACAGCCACAGCTCGGCCTCAACCAGATGGGAGAAGGTCGGCGCTCCCACCAGCCAATGCAGCACCGGCCAGGTAGTTAAAATCATCAAGAGGGTGCAGACAATCAGCAGCGGACGACGACCGATGCGATCCGACAGCGAACCCATCACCGGCAGCCAAAACAGGTTGGAGATGCCGACAAACAGCGTCACCAGGAAGCTCTGCTTGTCACTCATCATCAGCACGGTTTTGCCGAACGTCGGGGTAAAGGCGGTGATCATGTAGAACATTACGGTGGTGGTCACCACCATCAACATCCCTGCCAGCACCAGCGCCCAGTTCTGCCCGACCGAACGCATAATCTGACGCATTGAGGGGTGATGTTTACGCTGGCTGAAGGCTTCGGTCTCTTCCAGCATGCGGCGGATGTAGAACAGGAACGGCACGATCATACATCCCACCACGAACGGAATACGCCAGCCCCATTCGGTGACGGCGTCTTTCGCCAGCAGATGGTTCAGGCCCAAACCGAGCAGCGCGGCGAAGATCACCGCAACCTGCTGGCTGCCCGATTGCCAACTGACATAGAAGCCTTTGCGCCCTTTCGGCGCCACTTCCGCCAGATACACCGAGACGCCGCCCAGCTCAACGCCCGCCGAGAAGCCCTGCAATAAACGACCGAGCAGAATCAGGATCGGTGCGGCGGCACCGAGCGTGGCGTATCCGGGCACCAGCGCGATGGTTAAGGTACCAATCGCCATCAAGCCGAGCGTTAACAGCAAGCCTTTACGACGGCCATGATGGTCGATGTAAGCACCAAGAATAATCGCGCCGAGCGGGCGCATCAGGAAGCCTGCGCCGAAGGTCATCAGCGTCAGCATGAGAGAGGCAAAGGGATCATCGCCGGGGAAAAAGGTTTTGGCGATTGCCGTGGCGTAATAGCCAAACACCATGAAATCGTACATCTCAAGGAAGTTACCGCTGGTAACGCTAAAGATGGTTTTGGCACCGCTTTGCGGCGACTTTTGTAAAGAGTGACTCGCGCTCATATTGTCCTTCCTGGTTTTTCTTCCGTTGTAGCGTGCCGGGACAGGAATAAACGTGATCTTCTTCACCATTGCAGTTTACAAAAATACGACCAATAGTAACAATAAATTAACAAATCGCGTGCAGGCATTAAAAAAGGCCGCTGCGGGAGCGACCTTTACGGCAAGGCTAAGTGGAGTGACGTTACTTCTTCACCGTTTCCATGCCCATCAAACCAATCTTCAGATAACCGGCTTCACGCAGCTGATCCATCACTTCCATTAGGGTGGCGTAATCCACCGATTTATCCGCCTGGAAGAAGATGGTGGTGTCTTTCTTGCCTTCGGTTTGTGCCGTCAGCGCATTCACCAGCGTCTCTTTGGTGACTGCATCGTTTCCGATGAAGATCTGCTTATCTTCCTTGATGGAGAGATAAACCGGTTTTTCCGGACGCGGCTGCGGCGCGCTGGTCGATGCTGGCAGGTTAACGCGCACATCGACGGTAGCTAATGGCGCGGCGACCATAAAGATGATCAGCAGAACTAACATGACGTCGATAAACGGCGTCACGTTGATTTCGTGCATTTCGCCATCGCCGACCGAGTCATCGTTTAAACGCATCGCCATAATACTTATCCTACGCGCAGTTTCTGTGCCGCCGCTGGACGGTTGGCTTCTTTCGCGGTATCCACGTTGCCGAGATCCAGATCGCGGCTCTGCAGCAACATCACCTGCGCGGCGACATCGCCCAGCGACGCTTTGTAGCTGGCAATCATACGCGCGAAGACGTTGTAGATAACCACGGCGGGGATTGCCGCCACCAGACCAATCGCGGTAGCCAGCAGCGCTTCGGCGATGCCCGGCGCGACGACTGCGAGGTTAGTGGTTTGCGTTTTCGCGATGCCGATGAAGCTGTTCATGATGCCCCAAACGGTACCGAACAGACCGATAAACGGCGCAACGGAACCGATGGTGGCGAGGAATCCATTACCGCGACCGGCATGACGGCTAAATGCAGCCACGCGGCGTTCGAGACGGAAGCTGGTGCGCTCTTTGATACCATCCAGATCTTCAGTACCGGCGGAGAGCTCCAGCTCATTCTGCGCGTCGTTTAGCAGCACAGCGCTGTGGCTGTTGCTTTTGAAGTTTTCAGCAGCACGGTAAGCATCGTTTAACGAGCGGGCTTCGCCCAGCGCTTGCTGCTCGCGTTTCAGGCGACGTTTCGCCCCGCTCAGCTCAGCAAACTTACCGAAGAAAATTGCCCAGGTGACAACCGAAGCCAGTAACAGGCCAATCATCACAATCTTTACCACGATATCGGCATGCTGATACATGCCCCAAACGGAAAGATCCGTTTGCATCAAATCACTGGCTACCACGCTGCATCTCCAACTTCTGTTGCACAGTTCACGATTGAAGCGCGGATCATAGCAAAAAATACCACCGAAGTGATAGTGGTTCTCATTACTATTTACAAAGCAAAGATGCCCGCGATTTCCACAAGTTAGCGGATGTTATGCGCAATACTGGCCTCACTCTGATAATCCGCAATCAGGCTCAACCCGCTACACTGATTCGTGGTAACGTGAATGTTTTGTGGGAAATGTCAGGAAAGGCAGTGATGGCAACGAAAAAAATAGACACCACGCTTGTCAGCGCGGGACGCAGTAAACGTTACACGCAAGGCTCAGTTAACAGCGTAATTCAACGCGCTTCATCCCTGGTTTTTGACACGGTCGCCGACAAGAAACGTGCTACCGCTGGCCGCGCGTCAGGCGAGCTGTTTTATGGTCGTCGCGGCACCCTCACCCATTTCTCGCTGCAAGACGCCATGACCGAGCTGGAAGGCGGCGCAGGTTGCGCGCTCTATCCGTGCGGCGCGGCGGCGGTCTCTAATGCGATTTTGTCCTTTGTCGCAGCCGGCGACCATATTCTGGTGAGCGGCGCGGTCTACGAACCGACGCAGGATTTCTGCTCGAAAATTCTCAGTAAGCTGAACGTCACCACCACCTATTTCGATCACTGCATCGGCAGCGAAATTGGCGAACTGGTGCAGCCGAATACGCGCGTGGTGTTCCTGGAATCACCGGCGTCGATCACCATGGAAGTGCAGGATATTCCCGCGATTGTTGCCGCCGTGCGCGCCAAAGCGCCGGAGGCGATCATCATGATCGATAACACCTGGGCGGCGGGCGTGTTGTTTAACGCGCTGGAGCATGGCATCGATATTTCGATTCAGGCCGGCACCAAATACATCATTGGTCACAGCGACGCGATGATTGGCACGGCGGTAGCAAATGAGCGTTGCTGGCCGCAGCTGCGCGAGAACTCCTATCTGATGGGCCAAATGGTCGATGCCGATACCGCTTATATGGCGAGCCGCGGCATTCGTACGCTGGGCACACGTCTGCGTCAGCACGAAGAGAGCGGATTGCAGGTGGCGGAATGGCTGGCCACGCAGCCGGAAGTGGCGCGCGTTAATCATCCGGCGCTGGCGCAGTGTAAAGGCCACGCATTCTGGCAGCGCGATTTCAGCGGCAGCAGCGGTTTGTTCTCGTTCATCCTGCATGAAAAACTGAGCCGTGAGCAGCTGGCAAATTACCTCGATCACTTCCACCATTTCAGCATGGCGTATTCGTGGGGCGGCTATGAATCCCTGATTCTGGCGAACCAGCCTGAAGAGCTGGCGGCGATTCGTCCGGCGGGCGGCGTGGATTTTGACGGCACGCTGGTGCGTCTGCATATCGGCCTCGAACATGTCGATGACTTGCTGGATGATCTTAAAGCCGGTTTTGCACGTTTAAGAAGTTAAACAGAAGATAAACCACGCTGTGGCGGCGATGAGAGATCAACGTATGCAATGCCACAGAAGGTTAAAATTAGACTCCTTGTGACTCGATGGAATAGCTGATGGGTGTTTTACATGAGATTGTCCAGGCGCTTTGGCATCAGGATTTTGCCGCGCTCGGCAATCCGGATGTGGTTTGGATTGTCTACGGCGTGATGTTTTTAACGCTGTTTCTGGAAAACGGTTTGCTGCCCGCGTCATTCCTGCCGGGCGATAGCCTGCTGTTACTGGCGGGCGCGATGGTCGCCAAAGGTGTGATGGACTTCGTGCCGACCATTGTGATTCTGACCACGGCGGCCAGTCTCGGCTGCTGGCTCAGCTATCTGCAAGGACGCTGGCTCGGCAACACCAAACTGGTGAAAAGCTGGTTGCTGCATCTGCCCGCGCAATATCATCAGCGCGCGTGGAATATGTTTAACCGCCACGGTTTGATGGCGCTGCTGGTTGGCCGCTTCCTGGCCTTTGTGCGCACCTTACTGCCGACCATGGCCGGGATTTCCGGCTTAAACAATGGCCGCTTCCAGCTGTTTAACTGGCTGAGCGGCTTGTTGTGGGTTGGGATTGTGGTGACGCTGGGCTACGGCATCAGCCATGTGCCCTTTATCAAGCGCCATGAAGATCAGGTGATGGCGATCCTGATGATTCTGCCGATCGCGCTGCTGTTTATCGGCCTGGCCGGCAGCATTGTGGTGATCTGGAAAAAACGCCGCCAGAAACTCTCCTGATTACGACGCGGCGTCAAACGGTAAAGTTTGACGCACGCGGCTCGCCTCTTCTCCCGGCGTCACGCCGAAATAGCGCTTAAACTCACGCGAAAACTGCGATGGACTTTCATAACCGACGCGCACCGCCGCCGCGCTGGCTTTCATGCCATCCTGCAGCATCATCAGGCGCGCCTGATGCAGGCGATAGCGCTTAAGGTATTGCAGCGGCGAGGTTTGCGTCACCGCTTTGAAGTTATGATGAAACGCCGAAACGCTCATGTTCACTTCAGCGGCCAGCATGTCGACGCTCAAACTCTCCGCGAAATGATTTTCGATGCGACGCAGCGCACGCGCAATCTGGCTGAACTGCGTCTGACGATTGACCAGCGACAGCAGCGCGCCGCCAATCGGTCCGGTTAACACGTAATAGATGATCTCGCGCACCAGCTGCGGCCCCAGCACGCGGGCGTCGCGCGGGTTATTCATCACATCCAGCAAGCGTTCGGCCGCACACAGCATCTCTTCGCTCATGAACGCCGAATGGATGCCGGAAGTTTGTGCCTGCGGCTGGAACTGCTCGTCATCGCCGATATCCATTAGCAAATCCTGCAGGCTGGCGACATCCACGCTCAAACACATGCCGGCCAGCGGCTCCGCCAGAGTGGCTTCGGTTTCGCACTCCACCGGCAGCGGTACGGTGAGCATCAGATATTTGGTGGCGTCGTAGTGGAAAACGGTGCTGCCGAGATAGCCGGTTTTACGCCCCTGAAACAGAATCACGATGCCGGGTTGATACATCATCGGCGTACGCGGCAAGGTTTCGCAGGCATAGATCAATTTGACATTTTCTACCGCGCACAGCGGCTTATGCAGGTCACTCATCAGCGCAACTACGCGCTGCGCTAGCTGGCGGCAAAGGGCGTCGTTTGGCATGCATCTCTCTTGGGCAGCTAAAAAGTCAGTTTGCCGTAAGGCTGTGCAAAGCTCCACTATTCTGGAGAATCAGGCAAGATTCTTGCAGAAATCTATCAGGCAAAAGTGCCGCACGCTTGCCACAATGATCCTGAGGTGAGGTTTGTTGACTAGACTTAAGCACATCTTTTCTACGGTAAGTCCCTGCAACAGATAAGGAGCAATTATGGCAGATCAACCCATTATTAAATTGCGCGACGGCAACATGATGCCGCAGCTTGGCCTCGGCGTGTGGCAAGCGAGCATTGAGGATGCGCGCAACGCCATCCTGGAAGCCCTGAAAGTCGGCTATCGCTCCATCGATACCGCCGCTATCTACAAAAATGAGGAAGCGGTTGGGCAAGCGCTGCAAGAGACCGACGTGGCGCGCGATGACATTTTTATCACCACCAAGCTGTGGAACGATGACCAGACCAACTGGCAACAGGCAATGGAAACCAGCCTGAAGAAGTTGCAGTTAGAGCAGGTGGATTTGTATCTCATGCACTGGCCGTGCCCGGAAAAAGATAACTACGTTGAAGCCTGGAAAGGCTTGATTGAGCTGCAGCAACAGGGCTTAACCAAAAGCATCGGCGTATGTAACTTCCACGAGGCGCATCTGAAGCGTTTGATCGATGAAACCGGCGTATCGCCGGTGGTGAACCAGATCGAGCTGCACCCGATGCTGCAACAGCGCACGCTGCATGCGTGGAATGCGCTGCACCAGATTCAAACCGAATCCTGGAGCCCGCTGGCGCAAGGCGGTAAAGGCGTGTTTGATCAGGAGATTATCCGCGAGTTGGCGAAAAAATATAGCAAGACGCCGGCACAAATCGTGATTCGCTGGCATCTGGATAGCGGCCTGGTGGTGATTCCGAAGTCGATTACCCCGGAACGCATTCGTGAGAATTTCCAGGTGTTTGATTTTAGGTTGGATAAAACTGAAGTGAGTGAGATCAGTAGGCTGGATAGCGGTAACCGTTTGGGACCGGATCCGGAGGCGTTTAACGGGTAGAATGGCGCGCGTTTCCCCTCACCCTAACCCTCTCCCGCTAGCGGGAGAGGGAACCGTAAGGTGCGTTTTGCTCGATCTGCTCCCTCTCCCGCAGGCGGCAGAGGGAATCGTAAGGTGCGTTTTGCTCGATCTGCTCCCTCGCGCGCTTGCGGGAGAGGGAACCATAAGGTGCGTTTTGCTCGATCTGCTCCCTCGCCCGCTTGCGGGAGAGGGCTGGGGTGAGGGCATTAAGACGCTGAATTCACCAATAACTGCCCCGCCGTCCCGCGATCCGCCATCTCTAACGTCTGGCTGTAATAGACAAACGGGAAGTGATCCGACGAACTCTGCGGGAAGCTCACCAGCAGTTCCACGCTGCCATCCACCCAAACGGTATCTTTCCAGCCGCGATCTTCGCCCATCGGCTGCGCGCCATTGACGTTCTTAATCAGGAACATCACGCCCTGAATATGCAGCGATTGCGGACGATCGGCGTGGATAATCCAGCGCTCAAAGGTGCCCTGCTGCACGGTGGTATCAATGCGGTTCATGTCCCACAACACGCCGTTAATGCCCGGCTCGCTATCGCCAATGCGGAATTCGCGCGTGCGCACCGCCACACCATCAAGAATCTGATCCGCCAGCAAACGCATCGGCAGATTGTCGGTTACCAGCGGCAATAAACCGGTTGGGCGTAAGCTCAGCACCAGCGTATTGGTCAGAATCGATGACGGCTCAAACAATCCGCGCAGGCGATCCATCAAACCCGCCGCCGTTCCGGCCATGATCGAGACTTCATCGCCCTGCGACATATCCACCAGCACTTCGCGACGTTCGCCGGGAGCCAACGTCAGCAGCTGCACCGCCACCGGCGCAGGCAGGAAGCCCTGATCGCTGGCGATCACCGTAAAGGGACGATTATCGGAGAAGGTGAGATCGAAGCGGCGCGCGTTCGAGCCGTTCAGCAAACGCAAACGCACCCAGCCGCGTGAGACTTCGACATAGGGATTTTGCACGCCGTTCACCAGCAGCACGTCGCCCATAAAACCGCCGCTGGAGGGCGGGTTATAAACCGGCGTGGCGAAGTTATCGAGGCGCTTGTCCTGAATAATCAGCGGGAAATCATCGACGCCATAATGCTTCGGTAGCGGCAGCGATTTACTGACGTCATCTTCCACCAGCCACATGCCGGCGAGTCCGTTGTAGACGTGCGGCGCCATGCGGTTTGGCGTATTGGCGTGATACCACAATGTGCCCGCGCCCTGACGAATCGGCAGCACCGGCGCCCAGTCGGCTCCGGCCGACATCATGCGCGGCGCACCGCCCATTAACGCGCCCGGCACCTGCAAACCGCTGACGGTCATCGATACCGGTTCGTTGAGGCGGTTGCTGTAAATCAGCTTCACATCGTCGCCGCTATACACACGCACCGTTGGGCCGAGATACATGCCGTTAAAGCCCCACACCGGCACTTTGTTGCTGTTGCCGCTGAACGACCAATGGCTGCGCTGCAAGGTGAGAAACAGCGGCTGACCGCGACGGGATTCAATCAGCGGTGGAATAGGAAGTGGCGTATCGCCCAATGGCGCGGCGGCGCGGGCGGCGAAAGGCATAGCACCGGAAGCCAGTGCGACACCGGCAGAAAGCTGAATAAACTGACGTCTGCTGCAAGACATAAAACTTCAGACCTTTTGAGCGTGGCGTGAGGACGCCGTGTCCATGTTGTTCTAATTAATGATGAGTTGCTGTGTGGCTTGAGAACGGGGCAGATGATCACCTGCCCCATTTTGGCTGCTCAGAGTTTACCGTTTTTTTCGCGTTCGGCGACTTCGGCGTTCAATTCTTCCAGTTTAGTCGACATTAATTCACGGCAGTGCGTGGCGAGCTTACGCACCGAGGTGGTGGCAAACTGCGAGGTATCGACCGGCGGCAACATCTCCACAATCACCAAACCGTTGTTCCAGCGGTTCAGCTTGATCTTGTCGTGGGTGTTGGAAACCACAATCGGGATGATCGGCACACCGGCGGCTACCGCTGCATGAAACGCACCGGTTTTGAACGGCAGCAAACCACGACCGCGGCTGCGCGTCCCTTCCGGGAACATCCAGAACGAAATGCGCTTTTTGTTGAACTGTTCCACCAACTCACCGATGGTGCCGTGCGCTTTGGAGCGGTTATCACGGTCAATCAGCAGGTTACCGGTCAGCCAGTAGAGCTGGCCAAAGAACGGAATCCACAGCAGGCTTTTCTTGCCCACGGTCACGGTGGTCGGCTGCACGATTTTGGCCGCCGTGATCATGTCGTAGTTGTTCTGGTGGTTAGCGATATAGATCGCGTTACCGTAATGCGCGGCTTCCGCCGGTTTACGCAGTTCCACTTTGAGACCAAACACCGTCGACAGACGACCGAGCAGATGGCCGAAGGTTGCGACGTGACGCGGATTACGCGGTGAAAACAGACACCAGATACAGCCAACAATACTGACCAGAATCGAATAAACAATAACAATAATTGCTCGTAAAATTAGTAACATAGATTCCTCAAATGGGGCATTCCATCGCCTGAATTACAGCGTTACTCTTCACTCGCGTCGGCTTTCGGACGCGCTGGTGCATTCACTTCTACGCTATCGATGCGTTGCAGGCCACGCGCCACGCTGCCGCGACGACCGCGCTCGGCACGCACTTTCTGCAGATCTTCATCACGCATGATCAGCTTACGTTTACCGACATATACGGTGATTGACGCGCCCGGCGGCAGAATCAGCAACCATTGTAGTTTGTCGGTGCCCGCCGCGGCTTCCGCTGCAGGAATCGAAATGATCTTGTTGCCTTTGCCTTTCGACATCTGCGGCAGATCGCCAACCGGGAACATCAACATGCGTCCGGCCTGGGTAATTGCCAGCAGCATATCATCGCCCGAATGTACCGCCATTGGCGTCATCACTTTGGCGTTTTCCGGCAGCGTCAGCAGCGCTTTACCGGCACGGTTGCGCGACACCAGATCGGCAAAGGTACAGATGAAACCGTAACCGGCGTCAGAGGCCATCAACAGCTTCTGATCGTCGGGCTCCATCAGCACCTGCTCAATCACCGCGCCCGGCGGTGGCGTCAGTTTGCCGGTGAGCGGCTCGCCCTGTCCGCGCGCGGACGGCAATGAGGTCGGATCCAGCGTGTAGCTGCGTCCGGTGGAGTCGATAAAGGCCACCGGCTGATTGCTCTTGCCGCGTGCGGCGGCCAGATAGCTGTCGCCCGCTTTGTAGCTTAAGCCCGCCGGATCGATATCGTGGCCTTTGGCGCTGCGCACCCAGCCCATCTGCGACAGCACGATGGTTACCGGCTCAGCGCTCACCAGCTCGGTTTCGCTCAGCGCTTTGGCTTCTTCGCGCTCGTGCAGCGGCGAACGGCGATCGTCGCCGTAGGTTTGGCTATCGGCCAGCAGCTCTTTCTTCAGCAAATTGCTCATCTTGCGCTCGGACGCCAGAATCGCCTGCAGCTGATCGCGCTCTTTTTCCAGCTCCGCCTGCTCGCCGCGAATCTTCATCTCTTCCAGTTTGGCGAGATGGCGCAGTTTCAGTTCGAGAATCGCTTCGGCCTGGGTTTCACTGATGTCAAAACGCGACATCAGCACCGGCTTCGGCTCATCCTCGGTACGGATGATGTGGATCACTTCATCAATATTGAGGAACGCCACCAGCATACCTTCAAGGATATGCAGGCGACGCAGCACGCGATCTAAACGATAGTTGAGGCGTCGCGTCACGGTATCACGGCGATACACCAGCCATTCAGAGAGGATTTCCAGCAGGTTTTTCACCGCCGGACGGTTATCCAGTCCGATCATATTCAGGTTAACGCGGTAGCTTTTTTCCAGATCGGTGGTGGCAAACAGGTGATTCATCACCTGCTCGAGATCCACGCGATTGGAGCGCGGCACAATCACTAAACGCGTCGGGTTTTCGTGGTTGGACTCATCACGCAGATCTTCCACCATCGGCAGCTTTTTATTGCGCATCTGGTTAGCGATCTGCTCCAGCACGCGTGCGCCCGACACCTGATGCGGCAACGCGGTGATCACCACATCGCCATCTTCTTTTTTCCACACCGCACGCTGGCGAATCGAACCGCGACCGCTCTGATAAATCTTACGGATTTCGCTGCGTGGCGTGATGATCTCCGCTTCGGTCGGGTAATCCGGACCTTGCACAATATCCAGCAGCTCATTCAGCGTGGTTTTCGGGTTGTCGATCAGCTTGACCGCTGCTTCCGCTACTTCGCGCAGGTTATGCGGCGGAATGTCGGTCGCCATCCCCACGGCGATGCCGGTGGTGCCGTTGAGCAGAATGTTGGGCAGACGCGCCGGCAACATCTTCGGCTCCTGCAGGGTGCCGTCGAAGTTCGGGATGTAATCGGACGTGCCCTGACCGAGTTCACCCAGCAGGATTTCAGCGTATTTAGACAGGCGCGATTCGGTGTAACGCATCGCGGCGAAGGATTTTGGATCATCCGGCGCCCCCCAGTTTCCCTGGCCATCCACCAGCGGATAACGGTAGGAGAACGGCTGCGCCATCAACACCATCGCTTCATAACAGGCGCTGTCGCCGTGCGGATGGTATTTACCCAGCACGTCACCAACGGTACGCGCCGATTTTTTGAATTTAGCATTGGAATTGAGACCCAATTCCGACATGGCATACACAATACGGCGCTGCACTGGCTTAAGGCCATCGCCGATGTACGGCAGCGCGCGGTCCATGATCACGTACATGGAGTAGTTCAGGTACGCGTTTTCGGTAAACGTGTGCAGGGCAAGACGCTCTGCACCATCCTGCGTCAATTCGCTCATTCAGCTCGCATCCTCACTTCGTGGCCCGCAACGGCGGGACATCCGGCGGTCATTTGGCGAGGATATTACCTTATTCGTGCGGTTTAGTCACAGAGAAGCCCGTTCAGCAAACAGAATCGTCTTGCATTAAATAGCGTGATATTGGTTGGAAAATTAAAACGGAATGGGAGCCATGTCACAGTGAATATCGGCAATAATCTGTGAGCAACTTCGCAATTAATATCGCGAGGCATTTAGCGTATTAATGGTGTCCGCAAGCCGGGACAACATTTAGTATTGTTGCTTAGTGATTACTCTCCTAAATTCATACTCCACAAGCCCCACATTTTTGCGCGTCTGATTTCTGGCATGGAATAAATATAATCACCAATTAGCCATAAACGTTTTGCCAAAATAAGGGTGAACGAATGCAAATACTGACTTCGCGACAACACCGATTAGTAAAATTGCTGCTGCATCATGCCGCACCGCAGCCGACAAAAGAATTAGCTTTACAGCTTGGCGTGTCGGAGAAAACCATCCAGCGCGATTTGCAGTGGCTGGAGAGTTGGCTTCGCGACTGGTCGCTGCAGCTGGAAAAAATGCCGGGACGCGGCATACGTCTGCGGGTAGACGATCTGCAGCAGCGTCTGCAACTGGAGCAGCAGCTTAACGGCGACGAAAGCAGTTCGGATGCGCTGAGCCACAACAGCCGACGGGTGAAGATTGCCTCGCAGCTGCTGAGTGATGCGCCACGCGCGACTTCAATCAGTAAATTGTCGGAACGCTACTTTATCAGTCATGCGTCAATCGTGAATGACCTGAAGGTGATCGAGGAGTGGCTGCAGCCGCTGGGTTTGGTGCTGCAGCGCGGCCCCGGCGGCACCCACATAGAAGGCAATGAGCAGACGCTGCGCCAGGCGATGGTCTCGCTGATCAATGATGTGATGCAGCAGAACGTCGCCGGCACGCCGCTGCTACCACGCCTCGATCCCGGCAGCCAGCAAGCGCTGGTGCACTATTTTGGCGACGAGGATGTGGCTTTTGTGCAGGCGCTGCTGCAGCAGATGGAGCAGCAACTGAGTTATCCGTTGGGCGACGCGTGGTACCTCAATCTCTGCACCCATATTCTGATCATGATGCATCGCATGGCGCAAGGTAACTCGCTGGCGCTGGAAACCCTGACCAGCGCGCAGGATCTCGATCAGCGCATTCTGAAGATTGCCCAAAACATGGTGGTGCAGATTGAACAGCGCATGTGCTGCGCATTGCCAGCCGATGAAGTGGGTTTTATTTATCAATATATTGTCTCGTCCGGCATTGTGGTAGAAGAGCGTGGCGATAACGCGCCGCTGCATAATCAATTTTCCACCGCTGAATCAGTAAAAATAACCTGTGAATTAATCGATCGATTCGCGTCATTTATTCAGCAGGACTTAGCGCAGGACCGATTATTATTTGAAGGGTTATTAGTTCATATAAAGCCGTTATTAAATCGACTCAAATATCATATTCATATTCGTAATCCGCTGCTGGAGGATATTCAGCAGGAGATGAAGGAAATATTTTCATTAACGCAACAGGCGATGCAATTAACCGCGCGCAGCCAGGGACTTTCATCGGTGGCGGATGACGAAATAGGTTATCTGTGCGTGCATTTCCAGGCAGCGCTGGAGCGACAAATCGCCCACAAACGCATTCTGGTGGTGTGCTCCAGCGGCGTGGGAACCTCGCACCTTTTGAAGAGTCGCATTCTGCGCGCCTTCCCGGATTGGGAGATTGTCGGCGTGGTTTCCGCCAGTAATCACGCGGAGTTTTGCCAGCGAGAAACGGTGGATTTGGTGATTACTACTATTCACCTCAACGCCGGAGCGGTTCCGGCGGTGTATGTCAGCGCCTTTTTTAACGATGACGATATTCGGCGGGTGACTGACGCCATGATTGGCAGCCAGCTGCCCGACGGCGCCTCCTGCGCTTTGGCTGAACATTAATTGAATGAGGATTGATCATGGATATTTCGCGCATTCTGACGCCACGCCGCGTTAACCTGGCGCTGACCGCCACCACCAAAGAGCAAGCGATTCATGAGCTCACCGATTTGCTCTACCACGACGGCGCCATCAGCGACCGCGCTGCCTTTATTGAAGACGTCTGGCTGCGGGAAGCTGAAGGTTCCACCGGCTTCGAAAATCATATCGCCATCCCGCACGGTAAATCCGCCGCGGTGAAACAAACCACGCTCGCCATCGGCCGCACCCAACACGACATTCCGTGGGAAACGCTCGATGGCAGCCAGGTGCGCTGCATCATCCTGTTCGCGGTGCGACTGGAAGATCAGAACACCACCCATATTCGCCTGTTGTCGCAGGTGGCCAGTGCGCTGGCCGATGATGAGGTGATAGCCCAACTGCTGGTGGAAAACGATGCCAGCAATATCATCCGGCTGTTTAGTCAGTACGCCGAAACCGACCTCTGTTAACACCCTAACTCTCTGAGGTGACACATGAATATCGTCTGTGTAGCGGCCTGCACGGCAGGCATCGCGCATACCTATATTGCGCGCGAAAAACTGATTAAAGGGGCCCACGCGCTGGGCCACACCATCCACGTTGAAACTCAGGGCACCATCGGCACCGAAACGGCGCTGACGCAGCAAGATATCGCCGCTGCGGACGTGGTGATCCTCGCCGTTGACGTGAAGATCAAAGGCGAGGAGCGCTTTCAGGGCAAACCCATTGTGCGAGTGAAAACCGAAGTAGTGATCAAATCACCGGTGAAATTCCTCGAAAAAGTGGCGGATTCACTGGCGCGCGCCTGAGGAGATCCATCATGAGTGACAACAAACGTCAGTACGGCCAGGAGATCAAAGGGCATTTGCTTACCGGGATCTCGTGGATGATCCCGCTGATCGTCGCCGCCGGGATCTGCATCGCGCTCGGCCAGGTGATCGGCGGGCCAGATGTCGGCAAACAGACCGGCACCCTCGCGTGGATGCTGAATCAGATCGGCGGTTGGGGCATGGGGCTGATTGTGCCGCTGATCAGCGCGGCGATTGCTTACTCGATTGCCGATCGTCCCGGCTTCGCGCCTGGCCTGATCGTCGGTTTTATCTGCGGGCAGATCGGCACAGGCTTTATCGGCGGCATCTTCGGTGGCTTCCTGGTCGGTTACACCGTGCTGCTGCTGCGCCGCACTATTAAGTTGCCGAAATCGATGCAGGGCTTGATGCCGATTATGGTGCTGCCGGTGCTGAGCACCATCATCGCCGGGCTGCTGATGATGACCTTCATCGGCCAGCCGATTGTCTGGCTGCAGAAGGCGCTGATTGCCCTACTGGAGTCGATGCAAGGCGGTTCGAAATTTGTGATGGGCGCGATCCTCGGCGCGATGGCCACCTTCGACTTCGGCGGTCCGGTGAATAAAACCATGTCGCTGTTCGCCGACGGTATGCTGGTTGATGGCATTTACGGACCGGAAGCGGTGAAGTTTGTCGGCTCAATGATTCCGCCGTTCGGCATCACGCTCTCTTATCTGCTGAGCCGCAACAAATATACCAAAGCGGAAAAAGAGGCGCTAAAAGCCGCCTTCCCGATGGGCATCTGCATGATTACCGAAGGCGTGATTCCGATTGCAGCGCGCGACCTGTTCCGCGTGGTCGGCAGCTGCGTGGTGGCCTCCGCCATCGCCGGTGGGCTGATTATGGTGTGGGGCGTCGGCGCACCGGTGCCGCACGGCGGCATGTTTGTGGTGCCGCTGTTCACCAAACCCTGGATGTTCTGTTTGGCACTCGGTATCGGCACCACGGTGTGCGGCGTGATGCTGTCGGTACTGAAAAAGCCGGTGACGCAGGCGGATGAAGAGTTCGATGACGTGGAAGCCCCCGGCGTCCGCGATGAAGAGATCAAATTCACTCTGGAATAAGGAGCCACCATGTTTGCCATGATGAACGACCTGATTCAGGCCGCCGCCCAACAGCGCTATGCGGTGTTAGCGATCAACTGCTTCAACCTTGAAACCGCGCGCGCCGCCATTCAGGCCGCCGAGCAGCAGCGCGCTCCGCTGATCCTCAACGTTTATCAGGGACACAGCGCGCACTTCCCGCCTGCTGTCGCGGTGCCGTTAGTGCGTGCGCTGGCCGAGACCGCCAGCGTGCCGGTGGCGCTGGCACTCGATCACGGCAAAGCGTTCCCGCTGATTGGTCAGGCGTTTCGCGCTGGTTTTACCGGCTTGATGATCGATGCCTCTTCTGAACCGCTCGCCGAGAACATTCGCCAGACCGCCGCCGTGGTGAAGATGGCGCATACCGCCGGCGTGTGCGTCGAGGGCGAGCTAGGACATATCGCCGATGCGCCAACCTACGAACTGGCTGATGCCTCAGTGAAGATGACGCAGGTGGCCGATGTGCTGCCGTTTATCGAACAGACCGATATCGACCTGCTGGCGATCTCGGTTGGCACCGCGCACGGGCTTTATCCGGCGGGTGTGAAGCCAAAGATCGACTTTCAGCGCTTGCAGGAGTTGCAGGCGGTTTCTTCGCGACCGCTGGCGCTGCACGGCGGATCGGGCACGCCCGCTGAGGATATTCGCCGCGTTAGTGAGTTTGGCGTTGCCAAGATCAACGTCGGCGCGGCGGTGTTTGATGCCGGAAAAATGGCGGTGGAACAGGCCTTGAAGCAGCATCCTCACGCTGAGTTAGCCGATGTGCTTGGGCTGATGGAGTCCGCCTGCCGCGAAGTGGTGGCGGAGTACCTAAGCTGGTCGGGATCGGCGGGCAAGGTTTAGCCATCAGGTTGGTTAGTGTTCGCCATGAATGGCGACACAAGGTCGCATTATCAATTTCACATTCATATCCACTATCGGGTCGGCGCATGCGTCGGCTCCGGTAAACATCACGCTGAGGAAATATTAACATGTTGATTTCAATGAAAGAGATGTTGGCACCGACTCGTGAGCACCGCTACGCGATTGGCGCTTTTAACGTGGCCGACAGCTGCTTTATCCGCGCGGTAGTTGAAGAAGCTGAAGCTACCCATACGCCGGCGATCATTTCCATCCATCCAAGCGAGCTGGAGTTTGTCACTGATGAGTTCTTTGGCTATGTGCGCGAGCGCACGCTGAAAAGCAAAGTGCCGTTCACCATCCACCTCGATCACGGTGCGTCCATTGCTCAGGTGCTGCGCGCTATTCAATGCGGCTTTACCTCAGTGATGATCGATGGTTCATTGCTGCCTTATGAAGAGAACGTGGCGCTGACCAAAGAAGTGGTGAAACTGGCGCATGCGGTGGGCGTTTCGGTGGAAGGTGAACTCGGCACCATCGGCGATACCGGCACTTCAGTGGAAGGCGGCGTGAGTAAAGTGATCTACACCGAACCGGCGCAGGCAGAGGATTTCGTGCAGCGCACCGGTGTAGATACGCTGGCGGTAGCGATTGGCACCGCGCACGGCATCTACCCGAAAGATATGAAGCCTGAGTTGCAGATGCATATCCTCAGAGACATTGCGCAGCGCACCACTATTCCGCTGGTGCTGCACGGCGGTTCAGCAAATCCGGATGCCGAGATCGCGGAAGCGGTGACGCTGGGCGTGGGCAAAATCAATATTTCCAGCGACATGAAGTTCGCCTATTTCGCTAAGCTGCGCGAGATTCTGGCACGCGAAACCTGGTGGGATCCGAATGTGATTTATCCCGATGCCATTGCGGCGGCGAAGGAAGTCATTCGCTACAAAATGAATCTGTTTGGCGGGTTGGGTAAGGCGAGTTTGTATCGCTGAGTTAAGTAGTAAGCCTGGCATCTTCAACGTGCTCGGCAATGCGCAATAAATTGCGCCGCTACGATATGTGCAGATATTAAGTATGGTAATCAGCCACGCGCACATATTTGTAGCGGCGCGATTTGTCGCGCTCTTTTGTTATTTAGTCGCACCCAACCATTGTTTAGCAATCTGCGCGTATTCGCCGGTGGCGGTGCTGAGATGCAGCCATTGATCGACATACAACTTCCAGCTCATATCATCGCGCGGGATCATGTAGGCCTTCTCGCCGTACTGCATCGGTTTGTCCGGATTAATGGCGCACAGCGCGGGATAATGCTGCTGCTGGAACAGCGCTTCAGACGCATCGGTGATCATTACGTCCGCTTTGTTATCCACTAACTGCTGGAAAATCCCCACATTGTCAGCCAGTTGCAGCGTTGCCTGCGGCAGATGGCTGTGCACGAAGGCTTCGTTGGTGCCGCCCGCCGGTTCGATCACGCGCACGCTCGCCTTGTTAATCTGTTCAACCGTCTGATATTTCGCTTTATCAGCACAGCGCACTAGTGGAATTTTTCCATCGATGCCAAGCGGCTGGGCAAACCAGGCGATCTGCTGACGCTTGAGGGTGACCGATACGCCGCCCAATGCGATATCACACTGCCTGGCCACAAAATCATCGCTCAGGGTTTTCCATGTGGTTGGCACCCACTGCACTTTTGCGCCCAGGCTTGCCGCCAGCGATTGCGCCATGCTGATATCCAATCCTTCATATTGGCCATCGCTGCGCAAATAGCTATATGGCTTGTAATCACCGGTGGTACAGACTTTTAAGGTTTTGCTTGCGCGGATGTCATCGAGGTGGGATTGCGCCTGAGCAGCGCCCGTCACCAGAAATAATACACTCAGTATCGCGGTTTTCATGTTTTCTTCTTTTATGGGAGTTGATGTTGGTTTGCTCACGGATTGTTTCATAACCCTGCGTATTATTGCTTTATTAGCAAAAGTGTTGTGATCGATCACGCATTTTTCTCGCTGCTGCGCGCGCGTAGAGTGTGCGGCATCAACGAGAAACGGAGCGGATTACATGAACTTTTTAATTATCGATGGTGGCAAAACCTTCGCCCATTCGAAAGGCGAACTGAACCATACCTTAACTGACGTCGCAGCCAGCCAGTTGCGCGATCTTGGTCATCAGGTACAGGTAACGATTGCCGACAGCGATTACAACGTGGCAGAAGAAGTGCAGAAGTACCTCGACAGCGATGTGGTGATTTATCAAATGCCCGGCTGGTGGATGGGCGAGCCGTGGACAGTAAAAAAGTATATCGATGATGTCTTCACCGAAGGTCACGGTTCACTGTATGCCAGCGATGGCCGCACACGCAGCGATGCCGGTAAAAAATACGGCTCCGGCGGCCTGATTCAGGGTAAGAAATACATGCTGTCATTGACCTGGAACGCTCCGCTGGAAGCCTTTAACGATCCCGAGCAGTTTTTTGAAGGCGTGGGCGTGGACGGTTTGTATCTGCACTTCCACAAGGCCAACCAGTTCCTCGGTATGGAAGGTTTGCCGACCTTTATCTGTAACGACGTGATTAAAATGCCGGACGTACCGCGCGATATCGAACGTTATCGGACTCATCTCAGCCAGATCTTTGCTTAACTGTAAGCACCCAGGGAAAAGAGGAAGCACTATGTTAACCGTCGTTGCAGAGATTTGTGTCAAACCGGGCCGTCGCCAGGTGGTTTTGGATGCGATTAATCAGCTGATTCCTACCGTGCTGGAAGAAGATGGCTGCCATCAATATGACGCATTAGTTGATCATCAGGCGCAAGTGCCGTGGAAACAGAATTCACCCGATTCCATTTTCATGCTGGAGCTGTGGGAATCACTGCGTCATCTGGAGCAGCATCAGCAGATGCCACACATGGATGCGCATCGCGCGTTGATTAAAGATGAAGTGGTCGATGTGAAGATCCTGGTGCTGGAAGCGGCTAAGTAAGTCAATTTACTGTGTTGTTACATATCGTGCATAAAAAAAGCCCCGGTCTTTTGATCGGGGCTTTTGTTTCGCAGCTAATCAGAAATTAGTGCTGTTGTTCCTGCAGCAGGTGCTGTGGAACCATCACTTCAGCATCGCCACCGTTGTTCTGGTAAACGTTATATTCAACGCCTGCCACGGTTACGGTGCCATTTGCCTGGCTCCAGTTATTCACGTCTTCACCTTCCGGCAGGATGTCTTGCAAGGTCACTTCCTGCGCAGAATCCGAAATCATCAACTGCGTTTTACCATTGTCAATGAACAACGAGTCATCGCTCATGGACAGAATATCCGACAGTGACATGCTCATCAGCGCTTCGTTGAATGAGTCTGGGAACAGGTCGCCTGGATCGATAGGCTCTGGTGGTGTAACGTCGACGTTCACATCGAACGATTCTTCACCGGCCACTTCATTACCCGCCGCGTCACGGTAACCGAAGGAGATATGGTAGCTACCTTCAGCCAGTTCTTTGGTATCCAGTGTCCATTTGCCGTTGGTCACCACCGCGCTGCCGATGATTTCGGTACGCGCCGCATCGCCATAGACCACTACCACGGTGCCATCTTCTTTACCGGTACCGTTCAGCTTCATGACCTGACCGTTGATATCAGGAACAATTGGACGAGGATAGCCATCAACGTCAATGAACGTACCACCGGTGTATGTACCAGCCTGAGGCGCGGTCAGATCCACATCAAAGTTGATGCCGTCATTGATCGGGCCTTTCACACCTGAAGCGCTGACAGGTTGAACGCGGATATTGTGCGCACCTTCCGTCAGAGCAGGCAGATCAAAACTCCATTTCCCATCAACCACGGTTGCTGAACCGATCTGCTTATCGCCATCATAGATAATGACTTTAGACCCGTTTTCACCGGTACCGCGCACGGTTGGCGATTTATCATCAGTTACGCCGCCATCGAGGATCTGACCGGTAATTGCACCTACGTCATCCCACAATTCGAAGTCCTTGATTTCGCCCGGCATTTTGGTATCGATAATCAGTTCAATTGGATCGGAACGATCGGAGGTGTTGCCCGCCGGATCGGTAATTTCAACCACCACGTCGTACTCACCATCACCGATTGGATCGGTTGGGGTGACGGTCCAATCACCTTTCTCGTCGACTACGCCGCTACCAATGACCTGCTCTTTTCCGTCTTCATCAATGATGATGATTTCCACAACGTCGCCCGGCGTAGCACCGCCACCGGTGAACTCCGGCTGGGTTTCGTCGGTTGGCGTGCCTGGCTGGATAACGCCCTGCTCATCACCGGTGTTATCGACAATGCCCGGAGCAACCGGTTTTTCAGGTGCAGTCAAATCCACCACGATGGTGACCGGATCTGAGAAGTCTGAACTTTTGCCGGTTTTTGGATCTTCGATTTTGATCTTCAGCTCATGCGAACCTTCTTCCAGAGGATCAAGCTCGATTTCCCATTTGCCATCTTTGCCTACGGTAGCAGAACCAATGACTTTATCTTTATCGTAAACATAAACAATTTCACCCTCTTCACCTGAACCGCGCAGCACTGGGGTATCATCGTTGGTAGCATCACCGCTCACCAGCGGACGCTCTTCTGCACCGTTGTTGGCAACGATCTCTTCGATCTGTGCCGGAGGCAGCGTTTGGGTATCAACAATCACAATGAACTCTTCTGATGGAGCAGAAGCAGCACCACCTTTGGAGACGGAATCTACGCGCAGTGCATGTTTGCCCTCGGCGACATCCAGTTCGTAAGACCATTCACCACGTGAGTTGGCAATAACGGTTGCAACTACTTTTTCACCATCCCAGATACGTACAATGGAACCGGCATCCGCTTTACCCGACAGCGACAGGGTGGTGTCGTCAGTGGTGTCGCCTGATTTCAGCTCACCGGTTACGCGGCCTACGTCATCGTAAACACCTTCCAGTGAAGGCGCTTCAGGTGCAGTAGCATCCAGTTTCAGGATGAAGTTGTCTGATTTCGGACTCATACGACCGTAGCGATCCTGATACGCCACGTTGAAGATATAGGTGTCATCCGTGGTCAGTTCCGGTGTGAAGGTCCAACGACCATCGCCACCTGCTGTCACGCTGCCGATCGGTGCTGAATCCGCACCGTAAATGAAGACCAGCGAGCCTGGTTTAGCCACGCCAGACAGCGTTGGGTTTTTATCGTCGGTGTATTGACCCGAAGTTAAGTGGTCAACATTCCCTACATCGTCAATCACGCGCAGGATTTGCGGCGCTTCGGGTGTTTCAGCTTCAATATGTATAATAAATGTGGTAGCTGGTCCCCAGTTATTAGCGTTGTCGCGAACGCGCGTCTGATAGTAATAAATACCATCTGGCAGCTCTTCAGATTTGAAATGATATTTACCCTCTGAATCAGAACGAATGATATAAACTTCGTTATTTAACGTGATTTGAATTTCGGCGTTTTTGTCCTTAATTGTTCCCGCTTGCTCAATATAACTTTTACTTGTATAGGCCTCATTGGCATTTTTAAATGTGCCGAAATCATGCGTGCCAATTACTGACTCTTCAGATTGCTGTAACTCTGAAGTTGGGCCTTCGGCTTTCACCACCGCGCCCGCTTCAACCACGACCACGAAAGGCGCAGAGGCTGGGCTTTCGTGTTTACCCGCATCTTTAGCCACTACGGTCAGGCTATGTTCGCCATCAGCCAATTCTGGAGTAATTGTCCATGCACCCATGCTATTGGCTTTGACTGACGCAATCGGATCTTTTCCGCCGTTGTCATACAGGTAAACAATCGCGCCCGGCTCCGCTACGCCTGAAATGACAGGCTTATGTTCATCGGTGATTTCGCCCGGATTCAAATTGCCTTTATTGCTGCCAGTGTTGTCCACCACACGCCAGATTTCCGGCGCTTCTGGGGCTTGGGTATCCAGATTTACAATAAAGGACAATGGTGGTGCGCGGTTACCTGCTTTATCGACGGTGATCAACTGCACGGTATGTGAGCCTTCGTCCCAGCCCGCTGGCGGTGTGAAAGACCAATTAGCGTTTTCATCAATAGGTGCTTTGTAAATCACACCATCAATAAGAATTTCAACATAACCACCGGCGTCTTTAGGATCGACCGTTTGACCTATCCAACCAAACTGACTATCGGTGATAGTTTTAATGTCCACTTTTTTTAATGCGTTAATGCTGTTATTTGCCATGATAATATTCCTTTAATATTTAGATTCGTGTTCCGGTTCCCTCCCGGAACGCAAGTATTCTCGACCAGTTAGTGAAATAACCAACACAGGACATGTCTTAATTAATGGTCTTTTAACGAAATCACTAATAGAAACCGGCGGCCGAAAAAAATGGTCTAAATTTTAAAAAATCAGACCATTGGTTAATTTTCAGAAAGTGATAAAACTATTTATTCTCCACACTGATAATTACACGACGTTCGCCTTGATAGCATGCTTTTTGCTGCTTCAGCGAGCCGGTGCACTGCGCCGTGACCTGACTTTCACCCATACTTTGCGAATGAATATGCTCGCTCGCGAGCCCGTTATTAACCAATAATTTCTTGATTGCATCCGCGCGGCGTTGGCCTAACTTGATGTTGCTTTCCTCCTCCCCAATCGGATCGGTAAAGCCGGTGACTATAATGCGCTGTTCGGCTTTATTTTTGCTTTTCAACAAGGTCGCAAATTGTTGAATGGCGCTGTGACCCTGAGCGGAGATATCGGCACTGCTCGCACTACCAAAATTAAACAACAAATCCGATGAAAACTCATAATTATCATAAGACTGTGTAGTTCCAGGCTGGCACGGCACCACCGCTGACGCGCGGGAAAGCAAGTGAGTTTGCTGACGTGTTCCTACTAATTGCTGCTGTGCCTGTTCGCTATCCATCACCAGAGGACGGCCAGAACCGTCAAGGCTGGCAATAATATAATAGGTTTTGCCCGCCGCCAGATTATCGCGCCATGGCTGTTGCTGCTTGCCCTGATAACCCGGCGCATCATCGATATAGCTCCCCAATGAATGTACACCCGGTTTCAGGCAAAACACCGTGTAGCCACCGGTTAATAATGCCGTTTGGAATTCGCCATCAACATAGATGTGTGCTGCTTTATTATTATTATCGTCTGTAGCTCGATAATAAACGATGCGGGTTTGCTCTGAGGCCGCTGCAGGCATGGATTGCCAGGCTTTGCCAAAATTAGATTGCGCTTGGATAGTTGCGCTGATGGACAATGACGCAAGCACCGTGGCAATAGCATATTTTTTAAGTTTCATTATAACTCCAGAAAACAGGCGCCGGACGACGCCTGTTTTTATTCTATTAATCGCAATGATGTGATAATTATTCAGATAAATAATGAATATCTAAATCCTTCAAAGCTGTAATATCGAGAGACATTACGCCGTCCACTGCAGAACTCTTAATATCCGCATCAAAAATCATATTACTCAAAATGCTTTCATCAATATTATTGAGTAATGCAGATTCTTCCTGCGCTTCATTGAATAACGTGTCACCGTTTGCCGAGAGCAGCTCAGATAATTCAACATGGCTAAGTAAATCTGGGAAGAGATCGCCCGGATCGATGGGTTCTGGTGGAAGCGTGTCGATCTCAACTTCAAATGCTTCAGTTTTGGCTGTTACTACGCCCTCAGCATTTTTAAATGCCGCTTCAATCTTGTAAACATCATCAGATAACTCTGGCGTGGAGATACTCCACTTCCCGTTCTCATCTACGACAGAGGAGAGGTAATAATGGTTATTGCTTCCACTGAGCCAGATATAAACAATATCGCCCGCGTTGCCGGAGCCACCCACAAAAATCGTTGAATCATTCACCGCATCGCCGTTAGCAATAGGCTGTTTCCCGATGAAATACTTTTCGCCGTTATCCAACATTTCATCACGATACACGTCGTCAACCGCGCCAGTTACCGGTACATCGGGATTCGGAATCACTTCCTTGCCGGGATCAATAGGGTTATTCGGATCGTTAATTTCGATAATGACTTTTTCTGAAGGCGCAGATTCATTACCTGCTGGATCCATTTCAATAATCTGGAATTCGTGATCGCCATTACCAATGGCTTTTTCTGGGGTGAATTGCCACTTTCCTTCGTCGTCTACAACGGTGCTGCCAATAACCTGGCCGTTATCAATGATTTTAATGATGTCGCCTTTTTCACCGATGCCAGAGAAGGTTGGCGTGCTGTCTTGCGTTTCGCCACCATTTTCAATCAACTTACCTTCATCATCAGCGATGGCACCAATGCCTTTATTTTCTGGTGCTACGGTATCAACCTCGATAATCCAGGCTTCGGAAGGTAGCGATTTATTCCCGACTTCATCCACGACGACGATGCTGAAATCATGTTTACCCTCTGCCAGCGTCGGGCTGGTGTAGGTCCAGTTACCCTCGCTGTCTACTTTGGCAGTGCCCAGCAACTGGCCATCTTTCCAGATTTCAACGGTAGCGCCCGCTTCGGCTTTACCCGCCAGCGTCGGCGTGTTGTCTTTGGTGATGCCATCTTTAACGATCTCTTTCGGCGGATTCACGCTGTCGTCCACCATGCTACCAATGGTGCCCTTGGCAGGGGCGGTCAGATCGATAACGAAGCTCCAGGCCTCGCTTGAATCGCCTACTACGCCACTTTCATTGCGTTCACGTGTGGTGATGCTGTGGCTACCGGCGCCCAATGCTTTACCAGGTGTAAAGGACCATGTGCCGTTTTCACCAACCGTGGTTTCACCAATTTTTGTGCTGCCATCCCAAATTTCAATGACATTCCCTTTGGTGCCCGTGCCGTTCAGTGTCGGCGTGGTGTCGTCGGTACGGCCGCCTTTCGCGATCAATCCGGTAATGCTGCCCACGTCGTCATACAGGCCGTTAACTACCGGGACGTTTACATTGCCGCCGCCGCTGTCGCCGCCACCTTTACCGCCGCCATCACCGCCGCCATCACCGCCCTTCCCGTTGTCCCCACCATTTTGATCGCTGCTGCCGTTTTCGTGAGCGTTTTTATCCTGATACTGCTCTTTGGCTGCCACGTAGCCCAGGCCGGCGGCCGCAGCGATAGCCGCCAATCCGCCTAAAGCGATCAACGCCGGGGACCATTCAAATCCTGAGGCCAGCATGAAACCAGAATCGGTATCAACCGTGCTCTCTCCAAGCGCTAATGCGGTGGTTTCGCCATCAGCCAATGCGGCAGCATCGTGATCGGCATCACCATCGGTAGCGACGTATTCATGCATGGCGCCATCTTCAGCTTTACCAACTAAAGCACCTGATTTAGCAAAAAAGTCTTCGATAATCAGATCTGGTTCGCTGGCGTCGGATCCTTCCAGCATCACCAGCAAATCTTTCCCGACACGCTTAACGGTAATGTTTTCTGGTGCAACGCCGTCATTACCCTGGGTCAGCAAATATTTGCCGTTGGTAATAGCCTGAACTTTTGCAGCTTTACCGTCTTTACCTACACGCAATGCTTCCGCTTTCGTTATTGTTTTTTTATCAATAACCGCAACACTCACGGGCGAAACGTTCATGTTTAATCCCTTCCGTACATTAGATTTTGATTGTGCGATTGCGTACAAGCGCAACAATCTCCCTGGCTTAACCCACCTGTGCGGGCTCAAAGTGAGCGACATAATCGGGAAAGAGAGATTTCCGAGACATAAGAAACGTCCCGTTAGGAAAGAAAAAATTTCCCAACATTGACAGAAAAGTTATTAGTTAATTAACTATATGAATTAAAGCGTTTTTATGAATAAAGATATGAAGATGAAGGGTAAATAATCGAGCAGGAACAAGACTATAACAGATGATTTTCCTGAATTTTTTCGCGTAAAAAACTCAGAAAACAGGTAATGCGCGAGGTAAGGGATTGATTGCGATAATAGACCGCGTGGATGGGTAAACGCTGTTCACGGGTTTCCGTTGCCAAAACCTGTACCAAACGCCCACTCTCGCGATCTTCACGGCTGACAAAATCGGATAAACGTACGATACCTTGCCCAGCTAAAGCCAGTTGACGCAATGTTTCACCACTGGAGGCGGACAGCGTAGGTTTGATACGCAGGAACTCGCCTTCGCGCTGCCAAACCGGCCAGACGTTGTGTACATCAAGCTGACTGAACCCCAACAGCTGATGGTTCGCCAGTGCATCAACGTTTTCCGGTACACCAAACTTTTCAAGATAATCTGGGCTGGCTAACAGGCGTATAGCGCTGCTTCCGAGCACACGCGCACGCAGCGTCGAATCGCGCAGCTCACCGATGCGAATGGCGATGTCCGTTTGCTGCTCCAGCAGATCGATCACAATATCGTCGGTGTTTAATTCCAGCTGAATCAGCGGGTAGCGCTGACGAAACTCCGCCACCAGCGGCACAATGACGTGCAGGGTAAAAGGCGTATTGGCATTGACGCGTAAGCGTCCAGAAGGAATGTCCCGGCGCTGCGCGATCAGTTCTTCCGCCTGTTCAACCGACGCCAGAATCTGCCGCGCATGATCGAGAAAAATCAGCCCCTCTTCGGTCAATGCCAGGCGACGCGTGGTGCGATGCATTAAGGTGGTTTGCAGCTTACCTTCCAGCCGGCTAAGCGCACGGCTTACGCCAGAGCTGGTTTGATCTAACTGCTCCGCGGCTGATGTGATTGATCCGGTATCCACCACCGCAACCCAGGCACGTAACTCTTCCAGTGTTATTTTCAAATTCCCATCCTTAAAGATCGAGACCTGTCTTAGCGCGGTTTCTGGCACTTTTGGCTTAAATTACGCCACTTTATTAGCGGCAGGATATCACAATGCGCCATAAACCTCGGGTGGCTAACGATTTACGTCAGCAACAAGCGGTAACCCAGTTGCTGAAGCAAGGGCGACAGGAAGAAGCCTGGCGTAAGATTCGGGCACACCTGACGCTTGCTCCCTACGATGGCTGGTTCCTTCATGAAGCCGCACGGCTTGCACGGCGCAACGGCGATCTGGATACGGCGCAGCGCTATTATCAGCGGGCGCTAAAACTTGCGCCAAAAGATGCGGGATTACTCAACGGTCTTGGCCTAACCCATTATGACGCCGGGTGCTGGAGCGAGGCGGAAGCCTGTTATCAGGCTGCGCTGCAATCACATATGGGCTATGCCGCCTGTCACAATAACTACGCTATTTTGCTGCATAAACAGCAGCGCTATCACCTTGCTTTAGATCAGTATCGATTGGCGCTGCAAAGCCAGCCAGATTATACCGAAGCCCGCTATGGCATAAGTACGTTGCTAGCGCACATGGGCCAGCTACAAGAAGCAGAAAGTCAGATGCAGCAAGTGCTACAAGTGCGTGACGCCGATCAACGTTGCCGAAATTCGCTCGGCATGGTTCAGCTACAACAAGGCAACTTCGCTGCTGGCTGGTCTAACTATCAGGCGCGTTATGCGTCCGATAATCCCGATCGCTTCTTTACCTTACCGAAACTCCCTATTCGCTACTGGCAAGGAGAGGATCTGCGCGGCAAAACGCTGTTGGTAAGGACCGAGCAAGGCATGGGGGACGAAATTCAGTTTTGTCGTTATCTCACACGCGTTAAAACTGAAAAGCATGCGGTAAAAGTGATCATGCTGGGTAGCAAGTCCTTAAAATCGTTAATGGTTACGCTGCCGTACCTCGATAATTATCTGACACGGGAAGATGTACAACACACGTTGCCACCGGCAGATTACTGGTGCTCTCTACTGGATTTACCGCAGCACTTCCTCAACTCAACACAGCCCTTTAGCGCGCATCATCCCTATCTGTTTAGCTCTGCAGAACAACAGGCGAGGTGGCCGATTAAGGGGAACGGGAAAAAAATTGGTATCGTATGGAAAGGCGCCAGCGGGCATAAGAATGATAGCCAACGATCGCTTGCGCACCTTTCACAGTTTGCACCTTTATTTGACCTGCCTGATATCAACTGGATTAGCTTGCAAAAAGGTGCAGGTGAAGAGGAAATCGCTGACTTCCCACACATACAGCCGCTTGGTGCCCAATTCACTGATTATCAGGATACCGCCGCGGTCATTTCACAACTGGATTTGGTGATTGGTGTAGATACGTCGGTAATCCACTTAGCAGGGGCGATGGGGATACCTTGCTGGGTATTACTTCCCGCCTGGGCGCGAGACTGGCGCTGGTTGGAAAATCGCGATGAATCGCCGTGGTATCCGCAAATGAGATTGTTTGGGCGCGGTCAGGATGAAGCGTGGAGCATGGTTATTACGCGGGTTAAGCAGGCATTACAGCAGCAATAAAACAGGGACGCCGCGGCGTCCCTGTTTTTTTACACTTCGAGGTCGGCTAAATCGCCTTTTTCTTGCAGCCAGTTGCGGCGGTCTTCCGAGCGTTTCTTCGCCAGCAGCATGTCCATCACGCGTAGGGTTTGATCGACATCCTCATCACTGATCGTCAATTGCACCAGGCGACGCGTATTCGGATCAAGCGTGGTTTCGCGCAGCTGCAGCGGGTTCATTTCACCCAAGCCCTTAAAACGCTGCACATTCGGCTTACCTTTCTTGCGCTTCAACTGCTCCAGCACGCCCTCTTTCTCGTCTTCATCCAGGGCATAGTAGACTTCTTTGCCGAGATCGATGCGATAAAGCGGCGGCATCGCCACATACACATGGCCGTGTTGCACCAACGTACGGAAATGCTTCACAAACAGCGCGCACAGCAGCGTGGCAATGTGCAGACCATCGGAATCCGCATCCGCGAGGATACAGATTTTGCCGTAACGCAGCTGGCTCAGATCTTCGCTATCAGGATCGATACCGATCGCCACTGAAATATCATGCACTTCCTGTGAGGCCAACACTTCGTCCGAAGAGACTTCCCAGGTATTGAGGATCTTACCTTTCAGAGGCATGATCGCCTGATAATCACGATCGCGCGCTTGCTTGGCGGAACCGCCCGCAGAATCCCCTTCGACGAGGAATAGTTCGGTTTTGTTCAAATCTTGTGCGGTGCAGTCAGCCAGTTTGCCCGGCAGCGCCGGGCCGCTGGTGAGTTTTTTACGCACCACTTTCTTCGCGGCGCGCATGCGGCGCTGCGCGCTGGAGATTGCCAGCTCGGCCAGCATTTCAGCCGCCTGCACGTTTTGATTCAGCCACAGGCTGAAGGCATCTTTGACCACCGCGGAGACGAATGCCGCACACTGACGCGACGACAGGCGCTCTTTAGTCTGACCGGCAAACTGTGGATCCTGCATCTTCACCGACAGCACATACGCACAGCGATCCCAGATATCTTCTGCCGACAGCTTCACGCCGCGCGGCAGAATATTGCGGTATTCGCAAAACTCGCGCATGGCATCCAGCAAGCCCTGACGCAAACCGTTGACGTGCGTGCCGCCTTGCATGGTTGGGATCAGGTTAACGTAGCTTTCTGTTAGCAGCTCTCCGCCTTCCGGCAGCCACAGCAGCGCCCAATCCACTGCTTCCACATCGCCTGCAAAACTGCCTACAAAGGGTTTTTCCGGCAGCGTGGGTAAGCCGTCAACCGCTTCACACAGGTAATCGGTTAGGCCATCCTGATACATCCAGGTTTGTTCGGTGTCGTTGACCTTGTCTTTAAAAACAATTTCAACGCCCGGACACAGCACGGCTTTGGCTTTTAACAGATGTGATAAACGAGAAACCGAGAAACGCGGGCTATCAAAGAAGCTTTCATCTGGCCAGAAGTGCACGCTGGTACCGGTATTGCGTTTACCGACGGTGCCCGTAACCGTAAGATCCTGCACCTTGTCGCCATTTTCGAAGGCAATCTGGTAGATTTCGCCGTTACGTCGCACGGTAACTTCCACGCGCTTCGACAAGGCGTTAACCACCGAGATCCCGACGCCGTGCAAGCCGCCTGAGAACTGATAGTTTTTGTTGGAGAATTTGCCGCCCGCATGCAGGCGACAAAGAATCAGCTCAACCGCTGGCACGCCTTCTTCCGGATGGATATCCACTGGCATGCCACGACCATCATCAATAACTTCCAGCGACTGGTCGGCATGAAGAATGACTTCCACGCGTTTAGCGTGACCGGCCAGCGCCTCATCGACGCTGTTATCGATCACCTCCTGGCCCAGGTGGTTCGGGCGCGTGGTATCGGTGTACATCCCCGGACGACGACGCACCGGTTCAAGGCCGGTCAGGACCTCAATGGCATCGGCATTATAGCTTGATTGGCTCATCGTAAATGTCTGATTAGCAATAGGAAAATGGCCCCACTTCGCAAGGTCACTGGGCGTTTAATCCCAGAAAATCAACGATCTGTGCGAAATGGCGTTCGAATCCGATATAGGCATGATTGCCGCCCTCTTCAACCGTCTGGCGGCATGCGCTGTAATACTCCAGCGCCTGGCGATAATCGAGTATTTCATCGCCGGTTTGTTGCAGCAGCCAGAGTAAATCGGGCGCTTCAAGAGGGTCAATCTGCATTACTTTCAGATCGTAAATGTGGCGAGACTCTAACACATATTGCTGGCCGGTGTAGGGATTACGGTTTTCGCCGAGGTAATCCACCAGCAGCTCAAACGGCCGTACGGCGGGATTAACCACCACCGCTGGCAACATAAAACACTGCGACAGCCAGGTAGCAAAATAGCCGCCCAGCGACGATCCCACCAATCCCAGCGGTTCACCGGCATATTGCATCACCAGATCTTCCAGCATGCTGGCGGCTTCAGACGGAAACGTCGGTAGTTGTGGCACCATCACATTGATATGCGAATGCTGTTCGTTGAGCCACTGCTGCAACTGCGTGGCTTTCGCCGATTGCGGGGAACTGTTGAAGCCATGCAGATAAATCAGCGCCGCCATTGCTTAGTAGCCCTCGGAATCAAGATCGGGGCGGAACATGTCACTTTGCAGGCGGTTCACTTCGGTCTGCAGCGTGCCGTCGGGCTGCAAGGTAAACCAACGCCAGCCCGGCGCCAGCGTATCAATGGTGAAGTTAGTACAATGCGGTTTGAACTGGACGCAGGTTGATGGTGAAGCCATCACGCGGCGACCATGCCAGTCGAGATCGAGCTCCTGATGAATATGGCCGCATACCAGATTACGTGCGCGCGGGAAGTGCTGCAGTACCGCTTCCAGCTGATGCGGATTGCGCAAGCTGTGCTGATCTAACCAGGTACATCCGGAAGCCAGCGGGTGATGATGCAGAAGTACCAAAGTGTGGCGTTCTGGGTACTTGCTAAGTGCGGTGTGTAGCCACTCCAGCTGATATTCACTCAACATGCCGTGTGGCACACCAAATACCTGGCTATCGAGCAGCACCAGTTGCCAGTGATCGCCCAAAAGAACGTGCTTGTCAGATTTGATGCCCGCGTCGGCCAGCGTATCCACCATTGCCGGCTGAAAATCGTGATTCCCCGGCAGCCAGACGCAAGGTTTTGGCAGACGATTAATGCCTGCTACAAAGTGTTGGTAAGCTTCGACGGTGTGATCCTGAGCGAGATCGCCAGTGGCGATAATCAGATCATACTGACGCTGTTGTACTTCAATAGCATCCAGTACCGCATCAAAACTCGACCAGGTATTTACCCCAAGCAGCGATTGATGTTTTCCGGCGAAAAGATGGGTATCCGTGATTTGTAAAATCCTGATATCAGACCCATCTTGCGCAGGAAGAGTTAGCAGGCTATCCAAAGCGTTTCCTTAATCTCCACGCCATCGTTGCGTTTTTTACGCTATCAGCAAACCGGTACTGCCACAGCGCCGTGCGCTAAGCAGTAACGCAGCCAATCCGCAAGGAACTGGTTAATCTGATGTTTTTCATCGCGCTGATGCAGTTTTTTATTAGGATAATCATAGCGCGCTTTAAATCGGTAGATCTGTTTAGTGGAACACACTTCAGCGACCATCGCATCATGGTAGAGCCGCACCGACATAGAAGGCAGGCTCCAGTAGCTCACCGCGGGTGCCACCTGACGCACTTCCACCAGCGTGGTGTAACGCGTCGATTCTTCGATGGTGAGCTGATAGCTGGCGCCATTCACCTGATAAATCACCGATGCGCCTGCCTCGTCATTGCGCGGCAGCAGGCGACGCAGCTGGGCGAAATTGGTTTCGCACAGACGCATCATTTCGGGAAAGTCAGGGGTATAGCGCTGTTTCATTTTAGCTTCCACTCTTGTCGTAGTTTTTCATGGTGCAACGCCAGCCATTGCAAGGCGATGACAGATGCCGCGTTATCAATAATCCCCTCTTCCACCCAGCGATAAGCCTGTTCGCGGCTCACCACATGGACAAGAATATCCTCATTCTCTTCCTCCAGCCCGTGATTTCCCTCTGCCAGGCTGGCATCCACTTCGCCCACCAGCACCGATAAACGTTCAGACGTTCCGCCGGGGCTGGCTAAGTAATTCACTATCGGTTTGACGCGGCCAACCTTAAGGCCCGCCTCTTCTACCGCCTCACGTCGTGCGACATCTTCTGGTGTTTCGCCAGGTTCGATGATGCCAGCCACCATTTCCAGCAGCCAGGGCGTTGGGCTGGAATCGAAAGCGGGTATGCGGATCTGTTCGATCAGTACCACTTCATCACGCAAGGGATCATAGGGTAGCAGCACGGCGGCGTGTCCGCGCTCAAAAACTTCGCGCACCACTTCACCACTCATTTCGCCATTAAAACGACGGTGGCGGAAACGGTAGCTGACGATGGAAAAAAAACCATCGTAACGCGTTTCGCGTGCAATAATTTCTACATCGTTTTTTGTGAAAGTCACAGGGGATTTTTTTTCACTCGCCATCGTCTGATTCCTTATGCAGATTGGGATGGAGCAAAGAAAAGCCAAGTCTACCGCTCCGTCCGAGTGGTTCTTTTTGAATTATTTACGTAAATTAGGGGAAGAAGGCACGTTCAGCCAACTTATCTCTGACGCCGCCTCTGTAGAATCGGCGATTATTTTTTTGGCTTACCTGCAGCACTACCAGTGCATTTTGCTGCAACAAAAGGAATGCAAATGAAAAAACTGCTCCCACTTTTTATTGGGCTGACTCTGGGCGGATTCAGCCTTGCCAGCCAGGCAGAAAACCTGTTGCAGGTCTATCAGCAGGCGCGCCTTAGCAACCCCGATCTGCGATCTTCAGCCGCTAACCGCGACGCTGCATTTGAGAAAATCAATGAAGCGCGTAGTCCTTTATTGCCGCAGTTAGGCTTGGGCGCAGATTACACTTATAACAATGGCTACCGTGACAGCAGCGGACTTCATTCCAACACGACCAGCGCCTCTCTGCAATTAACTCAAACTATTTTCGATATGTCGAAATGGCGTGCGCTGTCGCTGCAGGAAAAACAGGCTGGTATTCAAGATGTTACCTATCAGGTTGCTCAGCAAGACCTGATTCTTAACACGGCGACTGCCTATTTTAACGTGTTAAAGGCAATCGACACGCTTTCTTACACCGAAGCACAGAAACAATCTATCTATCGCGAACTGGATCAAACCACTCAGCGCTTTAACGTGGGTTTGGTCGCGATTACTGACGTGCAAAACGCCCGTGCACAGTATGACACCGTGCTGGCTAACGAAGTGACCGCACGTAACAACCTCGATAATGCGGTGGAATCGCTGCGTCAGATTACCGGCATGGATTATCTGTCGCTGGCTTCATTGAATATCGATCGTTTCAAAACCGCGCGTCCAGATGCTGTGGCCAGCCTGCTGAAAGAAGCGGAAAGCCGCAACCTGACCTTGCTGTCTGCGCGTCTGAGCCAGGATCTGGCGCGTGAACAGATTCGTTCAGCCGAAACCGGCCACATGCCAACGCTGGATTTGACCGCCTCAACCGGTATGTCGAATAGCAAATATGGCGGCAGTCGCGCCAATCAGAGCGCTGGCAGCACCGATTCCATCACAGGTTCTAACCAGGTTGGCTTGAGCTTCACCATGCCACTTTACAGCGGCGGCTCGGTCACCTCGCAGGTGAAACAAGCGCAGTACAACTATGTCGCGGCCAGCGAACAGCTGGAAGGCGCACATCGTAGTGCGGTTCAGACGGTACGTTCATCATTCAATAACGTGAATGCCTCTATCAGCAGCATTGATGCTTATAAGCAGGCCGTTGTCTCTGCACAAAGTTCACTGGATGCGATGGAAGCCGGGTATCAGGTCGGTACGCGTACCATCGTTGATGTGCTGGATGCGACCACCACGCTGTTCAATGCTAAACAGCAGCTTTCTGATGCGCGTTATAGCTATCTGATCAACCAGCTGAATATCAAATATGCGCTGGGTACGCTGAACGAACAGGATCTGCAGCAGCTGAACAGCACGCTGGGCAAAGAGATCACCACGACACCTGAAGTGGTGGCGCCGGAGAATAACCAGCAGGCCGCGCGTGTGGATAACGGTCCGAAAGCTTCATCGCCTTCAGCCGCCGCACAAGCCCGTCCAGCTGCCGCACGCAGCAGCGGAAATCCATTCGGTAATTAATTCCCCAGGGGGCCGTATGCGGCCCCTTTCGCATTCAATCGTATAGCTACGTAAAGATCCTTTCCCCATCTGGCTTCGCGCTTCATTTTCCACCGCTCATCCCCTATCCTTACCCCACCTTTGGGCACAGGATGAAAATAATGAAACGGACGAAAAATATTCGCCATGCCGCTTTTCGTAAAAGCTGGCAGGCACGCCACTTAACGCCAGTCGCCTTTGCCGTTAGCGCAGTGTTTATGCTGGCAGGCTGCGAGCAGAGTGACGAAACGGTGTCGCTCTATCAAAACGCGGATGATTGCGCCAAAGCCAATCCAGGCCAGAGCGCGCAATGTACCACTGCGTATAACAACGCACAGAAAGAAGCCGAACGTACCGCGCCAAAATACGCTACACGCGAAGATTGTGTGGCTGAGTTTGGTGAAAACCAATGCCAGCAAACGCCTGCACAAGCGGGTGTGGGCACCACCGCAAACAATGCTGAAGCTCAGCAAAGCGGTAGCTTCTGGATGCCGTTGATGGCCGGTTACATGATGGGACGTATGATGAGCGGCGGTGCAGGGTTTGCCCAGCAGCCCCTGTTCTCGCCAAAAAATCCGAACAGCCCGGCAAACGGTAAATTTGTTGATGCTGCGGGTAAAAACTACGGTAATGCCACATCGGGCCGCACCATCAACGTGCCGAAAACAGCAATGGCGCCGAAACCCGCGACCACTTCCACCATTACGCGTGGCGGCTTTGGTGACAGCGTGGCAAAACAAAACACCATGCAGCGCAGCAGTGCTTCTGGCACCGGCAGCCGCTCGCTGGGAGGCTAAGCCGCAGCATGCAACGTATTGCAATCCCCGAACGTCCAGACTGGCGTGAAAAAGCCGCGGAATATGGTTTCCAGTTTCACACCATGTATGGCGAACCTTACTGGTGTGAAGATGCGTACTACCAATTCACGCTAGCGCAGGTTGAACAGCTTGAGGATACCACCGCCGAATTGCACCAGATGTGTTTGCAGGCGGTGGAAAAAGTGGTGAACAGTGACGAGCTGCTCACCCGTTTCTGTATTCCTAAGCACACCTGGGACTTTGTGCGTGATTCCTGGAAGTTGCGCCAGCCTTCGCTCTATTCGCGCCTCGATCTGGCATGGGATGGCAAAGGTGACGCTAAGCTGCTGGAAAACAACGCGGATACACCAACCTCGCTGTATGAAGCCGCCTTCTTTCAGTGGATTTGGCTAGAAGACCAGGTCAAAGCGGGCAATCTGCCGCAGGGCAGCGACCAGTTCAACAGCCTGCAAGAGAAGCTGATTGAGCGCTTCGCCACGCTGCATCAGCTGTTCGGTTTCAACTGGCTGCACTTCTCCTGCTGCCGTGATACCGAGGAAGATCGCGCCACGGTGCAATATCTGCAGGACTGCGCCACTGAAGCCGGATTGCCGAGCGAATTTCTCTATATTGACGAGATTGGATTGGGTGAAAGAGGCCAGTTTACCGACGTAAACGATCAGGTCATCAGCAATCTGTTTAAGCTCTATCCGTGGGAATTCATGCTGCGCGAAGTGTTTTCTACCAAGCTGGCGGATGCGGGCGTGCGTTGGCTGGAGCCGGCCTGGAAAAGCATCATTTCCAATAAAGCGCTGTTACCGCTGCTGTGGGAAATGTTTCCTAATCATCCCAACTTGCTGCCCGCTTATTTTGCCGATGATAAGAACGCGCCGCAGCTGGATAAGTACGTGGTGAAACCGCTGTTTTCACGCGAAGGTGCCAATATTCGTATCATTGAAAACGGTCAGGAGATCGCCTGCGCCGATGGTCCGTATGGCGAAGAAGGCATGATTATCCAGCAGTTCTATCAGCTACCGAAATTCGGTGATAGCTATACCTTGATCGGTAGCTGGCTGATTGACGATCAACCTGCGGGCATCGGCTTACGCGAAGATCGTGCCTTGATCACGCAGGATCTGTCGCGCTTCTATCCGCATACCTTTGTTGAGTAAAGGCTGTGCCGCCCGCACTCTTCGGGCGGCCTTGCGCATTAGCCAATCTGCACTGACATCATGCTGATCGCGCCCATCTCCATCCCTTCCACAGGAATACTGATCGCTTCATCAGCGGCACGCGCGCCAAGAATATAGAGCAGCGGTAGATAGTGTTCAGGCGTTGGGTTCGAAAGCTGTGCATCCGGATGCTGCATAAAGTTTACCAATGGGTGATCTGCTGCCTCACCGTGGAAATCCAGATTCTCACGGACAAACTGATTAAAGCTCTCCGCCCAAGGATACACGGTTTCTGCGCCTTGCCAGCGCAGCATACGCAGATTGTGCACAACGTTACCGCTGGCCACGATCATCACACCCTCATCTCGTAATGACGCCAGCTTTTGCCCCAATGCGTAGTGCCATTCAGCAGGTTTAGTGCCGTCGATACTCAGTTGCACCACTGGGATGTCGGCATCGGGATACATTTTTGCCAGCACCCCCCAGGAACCATGATCAAAACCCCACTCCTGATCGGCATGAACGGCGATCGGAGCCAGTAAATTCATCACTTGCTGAGCCAGTTCTGGCGATCCCGGCGCGGGATAGCGCACATCAAATAGCGCCTGCGGGAAACCACCAAAATCATGGATTGTGCGCGGATTATTCATCGCCGTCACCGCCGTGCCGCGTGTGTACCAGTGCGCCGAAACCGCGAGAATCGCACGTGGACGCGGCAAGGTTGCACCCAATTGCTGCCAGGTTTGGGTATAACGATTATCTTCCAGTACGTTCATCGGGCTGCCGTGACCAAGGAACAGCGCAGGCATGCGTGTAGTGCTCATGATTAATCCTTTGACGAAGTGTCGCTTTGTTAACCGCTACGATACGCGCTTTCGCTGGGGGATTAACGCTGATAAGTATGATGGTCTCTGTCAGAGAATTTGAATGATATAGGGCGGATAAATTCGACACAGGTTAGGTCTTAATATTGCACGCGAGCCTTTTAGATATCAGTGATATAGCCCGCACCTAAGACCGAGCGAGACCAGTCTTGTTACATCCAATCAATCTACTTCTTAAACTCCCCTCGGTTTTAGAAAGATGAGTTGGAATTTATGTTAATACAGGGAGCAATATTGTGCCTGGCGATGAATATCTACCATGAAGCGCGAGGCGAACCGATTAAAGGACAAATAGCCGTTGGTACGGTGACCATGAACCGTGCCAATTGGGATGTCAAAGAGATCTGTCCTGTGGTGTATGCACCTAAGCAGTTCTCCTGGACGTCTCTCAAAAAGCATCCTTATCGTTATCCACCACATGAAGATAAAAGCTGGCAACGCGCCAGAAAGCTGGCACAGAAGATTGTTGAAGGGGAATTACAGGACGTAACGAAAGGCGCGACCTTTTTCCATGCACATCATGCTAAACCGGCCTGGCGTCATACCTTTCAGCGTACAGTAGTAATTGGCAATCACGTGTTTTATGCCAATCGTTAAAACAAAAAAAAGAGGCCAGATAGATATCTATCCGGCCTCTTTCTTCTGTATTAATTCAGTTAACTGGCGTGACGCGTTTCCCGCTGACGGCGATACGCCACCAAATCTTCAATGGTGACGACCGGCATATCATGTTGCTTAGCAAACACGATCGCTTCTGGCGCGTGCGCCATGCTGCCATCATCATTGGTCAATTCGCATAATACGCCCGCAGGTTTGAATCCTGCCAGCGTCACCAGATCGATAGTCGCTTCGGTGTGTCCACCACGCGACAGAACGCCGCCTTCACGCGCACGCAGCGGAAACACATGGCCCGGACGGTTAAGGTCTGAAGGCTTCGCGCCATCAGCCACCGCAGCGCGAATCGTGGTGATGCGGTCGGCAGCAGAAACGCCGGTGGTCACACCGCTTGCAGCTTCAATTGTCACCGTGAAACCGGTGCCGTAAGCGCTGGTGTTAGTTTCCACCATCATTGGCAGCTCAAGCTGCTGACGGCGCTCTTCAGTGATGCAGAGGCACACAATACCGCTGCCGTGACGGATGGTTAATGCCATCTGTTCAACGGTCATGGTTTCTGCCGGGAAGATCATGTCACCTTCGTTTTCACGATTTTCATCGTCGAGCACCATTACACCGCGGCCGTTGCGCAGCGCATCAATGGCGCGCTCTACACGCTGTTCAGGCGTGCCAAATTCAGAAAGAAGCGTCTGATTCATGGTAAAAAAACCTTATAAAATATGAGTTACCAGAACCAGGGCGTGCTTAGGAGTGCGTACAAAACACATGGCAAAAACGTGAAGCGGGCAAAGCCCGGCTGATGTCGTTACCCTCTCCCATCCGGACTCTAACCGTCGGCTCCGGAATTACACCGGATCTGCTGACCTCTCACATTACTGTGAGAGCGCTCGCGGGCTTTCAGCAAGAGCTGATTTACCGCCGGTGGGGAATTTCGCCCCGCCCTGAGAATAAGCGAACAAACTATAACGCCAATCATCTGGTCGGGCAATCGACAAAAGTGCAAATGCTTTTGCATTTCCTGCGTTGCGGATTTCAGGTTTAACCTTTTCGTTTCAGGCATTACACTTAATAGCTATTGAGTCCGAACACGCGCAGCTATCGGCCACCGTAACCAGGAAATAATCATGATCGACACGAAAAAAATTGAACAACTGGCTCGCCAGGTACATGAAGCGATGCCGAAAGGGATTCGCGATTTTGGCGATGATGTCGAAAAGAAAATCCGTCAGGTATTGCAGGCGCAGTTGACGCGCATGGACCTGGTTAATCGTGAAGAGTTTGATGTGCAGACGCAGGTTCTGCTGCGCACGCGCGAGAAATTAGCTGCGCTGGAACAGCGCCTGGCGAAGTTAGAAAGTGAAAGTCCAGCAGCACCCGCGCCGGCGATCATCACGCCAGATCCCGCTGGGAAAATTGATACTCCGCAGTAAGCTAATGGGCGGGAGTTTTCCTCCCGCCCATTCACACTTAATGACTGCGAATCGTTTTGATGATGTTGCTGGTTGAGATGCCATCTTCGAAGTTTAATACGCGCACGTCACCACCGTTTGCCCACACTTCTTTGCTACCCGCGATATCTTCCGGCTTGTAGTCGCCGCCTTTTACCAGCAGATCTGGCAGCACTCCCGCAATCAGACGCTGTGGCGTATCCTCTTCAAACAGCACCACCCAATCCACCGCTTCCAGCGCACCCAGCACAATCATACGGTTTTCTTGCGGATTGACCGGACGCGTTTCGCCTTTCAGACGCTTCGTCGAGGCATCACTATTAACGGCCACAATCAGGCGATCGCCCAGCTTGCGCGCATTCGCCAGATAAGAAACATGGCCAGCGTGCAGGATGTCAAACACGCCGTTGGTCATTACCACTTTCTCACCACGCTGACGCGCCAGCGCAACAGCGGCTTTCAGCTCCGCTTCGGTCATCACACCAAATCCCGTTTCCGGACGGGCGTGAATGGCATTTTCCAGCTCAACAGTGCTGACAGTGGAAGTACCGAGCTTCCCGACGACGACGCCAGCCGCAGCATTCGCCAGGAAACAGGCTTCTTCCAGGCTGTCGCCAGCCGCCAGCACTGCGGCTAGCACGCCAATCACTGTATCGCCCGCACCGGTCACGTCATACACTTCCTGCGCCTGCGTAGGCAGATGCAGCGGCGCTTTGCCCGGCTGCAGCAGCGTCATTCCGTTTTCAGAACGGGTTACCAGCAGCGCGGAAAGCTCATAATCAGCGATTAACTGCATGCCACGACTGACAATCTCTTCCACGCTTTTGCATTTACCCACAACCGCTTCGAATTCAGACAAATTCGGCGTCAGCAGCGTTGCACCGCGATAACGTTCAAAATCAGTGCCTTTAGGATCAATCAACACCGGCACATTAGCTTCACGCGCTAATTGAATCATGGTCTGCACGCTGTTCAGCGCGCCTTTGGCGTAGTCAGACAGCACCAGCGCACCCGCTTGCGTCAGCGATTGACGCATACGATCGTGAATCGGCTGCGGATCAATCTCCTCAAAACCCTCTTCGAAATCGAGGCGAATCAGCTGCTGATTGCGCGAAAGCACGCGCAATTTGGTGATGGTTGGATGGCTTTGTACCGCCACAAAATCACAGTCGACGTTGACCTTTTGCAGGGTTTCGCTCAACACGCGCGCGGCATCATCGGCGCCGGTCAAGCCAATCAGCCGTGATGCTGCACCGAGCGCAGCAATGTTCATGGCGACGTTTGCCGCGCCGCCTGGACGCTCTTCAATGGTATCCACTTTCACCACCGGCACCGGCGCTTCCGGGGAAATACGGCTGGTTGGGCCATACCAATAGCGATCTAACATCACATCGCCGACGACCAGCACAGTGGCCTTGCCAAAAGTGGGCAGTGTTACTTTCATTCAGAGACTCCAACACGGTCAAAATAATGCGCGGGATATTACCACATAAGCCATCAGGCTCACTGTTCCGCGCTGTCAGATTCAGTACCGCTTAACCAACGCTGCCAACTGTTGTTGACCACCGCACGTTCAGCGACAAAGGCTTCAGGCGCCACATGGCCCGGTAATTCCTGCAATGCCAGATGGTGCAGTGCATCACGCAGCGTGACGTACGCATGCGTCAAAGCCTGCGCCTCTTCATCCGGCATAATGCCATGACGCGCCATCAATTCGAAAATGCGGACATTATCCGACCAACGCGTCAACGCTGGCTGATCGGCCGCGTAGCTTAGGACAAGGTATTGCGCGATGAATTCAATGTCGGTGATACCGCCCTCATCGGTCTTAATTTCCCAGCGACCTTTCTGTTTGTTGCTGAGATGCGCCCGCATTTTTTCGCGCATTTCACGCACTTCTTTTTGCAACGTCTCAACGTCTCGCGGCAGGCAAAGAACGTTACGGCGGATTTCATCAAAGCGTTCACAGAGCGCAGGTTCGCCAAACACGATGCGCGCGCGCACCAGCGCCTGATGTTCCCAGGTCCATGCTTCGCTGCGCTGGTATTCGTTGAAAGCGGAAAAAGTACTGACCAGCATACCCGCCGCGCCAGAAGGACGCAGACGCGCATCCACTTCATACAAAATGCCGGACGACGTGCGCGTGCTAAACAGATGCATTACACGCTGCGCCAGGCGCAGATAGAACTGGCGACCATCAATGACGCGCTCGCCATCGGTTTCCGCATCATCCGGACAATCATGCAGGAACACCAAATCAAGATCAGAGCTGTAACCCAGCTCCCAACCACCCAGCTTGCCATAACCGACAACCGCAAAACCGCGCTCATTGTCGCTAGTCAAATGCGATGGACGACCATATCGCTGCACCATCATCTGCCAGGCTTGCTGCACCACGGATTCAATAATCGCTTCTGCCAGCCAGGTTAAGTGATCGCTCACTTTCATTACGGGTAGCGTTTCAGCAATATCGGCAGCGGCGATGCGCAGATGCTGCGCCTGTTTAAACTGGCGCAATGCTTCCAACTGCTGCTCTTCGTCATCGGTGGGAATACGCAGCAGATATTGGCGCAGTTCGTCGCGGTAAGCGTCGGTTGCGGTAGGTTGATACAGCGTTGCGGGATCGAGTAACTCATCCAGCAGCAGCGGATAGCGCGCCAATTGGCTGGCAACCATTGGTGACGCGGCACACAGACGAATCAGATGACGCAGCGCGCCATGATATTCGGTGAGTAATTCCAGATAAGTGCTGCGCGTCAGCACGCCCAGCAACAACGGCGTCAGACGATTCAGCAGCACATCGGCATCTTCGCGCGGACAAACTTCACAGAGCAGACGCGGCATCAACTGGTCGAGCGCCAGACGACCACGCGGACCAATAGTACGGCGGCTCACATCCTGGCGGAAGTTGTTCAACGCGTTGTAAAGCGCGTGACGCTGCGCATCGTCCAATTGCGGTACCACCGGGATGAGATCGCTCTCTTCCAGCGCGTCCTGCCACAGCCCGGCAAACTCAGCCAACTGCGGCTGATCGTCGACATCCGGTGCATCGTCGCCAATCAGCTCGTCAAAGATGGCGCGCACACCGGCCATTTGCAGCTCAAGCTGCGCCATCAGCGCGGTCCAGTCTGCCGCGCCCATCGCCCAGGCTAAGCGCTGGCGGTCGAGCTCGTTCTCTGGCAGCGTTTGCGTTTGCTCGTCATTAATGCTTTGCAGCAGGTTTTCCAGCCGACGCAGGAACAAATAGGCTTCACGTAGATGATCGACCTGTTTCTGACTTAACAAAGCCAGCTGACCAATCGCTTTGAGCGTAGGGAGCAAGGAGCGCAGTTGTAGTGAGCGCTCACGTCCGCCGCGAATCAGCTGGAACACCTGCACAATGAATTCCGTTTCACGAATGCCGCCGGCGCCGAGCTTAATGTTGTCTTTCAAGCCGCGTCGACGCACCTCGCGCGCAATCATGCCCTTCATGTTACGCAGCGATTGAATCACGCTGAAATCGATATAGCGGCGATAGACGAACGGCCGCAGCATTTGCTGCAATTCCTGGCTCCAGTGGCCGTGATCGTCGCCCATCAGCCGGGCTTTGACCATTGCATAGCGTTCCCAGTCGCGGCCCTGCTCCTGATAATAATCTTCCAGTGCCGCGAAACTCAGCACCAGCGGACCGCTATCACCAAACGGACGCAGGCGCATGTCCACGCGATAGACAAATCCATCCACCGTTGGTTGATCGAGCACTTTGATCAGCCGCTGCCCCATGCGCGTGAAGAATTGCGCATTGTCGAGCTCGCGCCGTCCACCTTGGGTTACGCCGTTTTCCGGCCAGGCAAAAATCAGATCGATATCAGAAGAGAAGTTGAGTTCACAGCCGCCGAGTTTACCCATGCCGAGAATCAGCATCGGCTGGGCTTCACCCGCTTCATTGCATGGCGTACCAAAGTCGCGGCTGCAATCCTGCCAAACCCAGTCGCGCGCGGCAGCGATGAGGATTTCCGCCAGCGTGCTGAGTTGCTGCAAACTTTGTTCGGTAGTGGCATGTTGCAGCGCCTGCATCCAGGCGATGCGCACCAGCATATGACGACGGAACAAACGCAGTTCACGCATCAGGGAGGTTTCATTTTCAACTGAGTGCAGCACGTCATTCAGCCAGCGGGCATAGTGCTGCCACTCATCTGGCGCAGGCGCTTGCTGTTGCAGATGCTGCCACCATTCGGGATGCTGCTGCAGGTTATCGAGGATAAAGTCACTAAAGGTCAGCGCGCCCGCCTGTTCTGGCGTGAACGCTGAGGATGGCAAATTAAGTCGCTCTGCCACATTAGCCAACTGCGCCTGCATGAGCGCCGGTAACGGTAACAACATCTTCTCTCCCTGATTGGATTTTTCGTTAGCGTTTGATTCCGCTATTGAGCCAGAAAGGTGCGGGGCGCACGGCCAGGTTAACCAGATGCATTAAGCCACGTTCCTGCTTCTCTCGAATCGCATGCTGTAACTCCAGCCAACCGTCCAGCCAAACATTCACCTCTTCGGCCGGATAAGCACCCGCCAGCAGGTTCACCGCCAACAGCTGGCGATTCAGGCGCGTCGCTTTATCCTGGAACTCATTAAACAGTTGAACATCAACGAATGTTTCTCTGAGATCGGCGGCAATACGACTTAGCATAATATCGCTGAAGCGCTTGAACGATCCCTGCAGCTTGCTTTTGCTCTTGTCGTCGAGCCATTTTTGCCACTGCGACTCGACCAGCCAGTGAGTAAGTGCTAACTGAGCCTCAACCGAAGTTAACGAAAAGCAGGTAGCTTCAGCATTGTTCTCATCATCGGCCAGCAACTCTTCCTGACGGGTTAATTTCTGGCGCAGATCGCTGCTGGCTTTGCGTGGCACCAACGCACCAAACAGTGAGAACGCCTGACGCAGCGTTTCCAGCGCATCAATTACCGCTGCTTTGGCATCTTTATTACCACGCAGCCACACTTCTTCGTGATATTGCCAATGATTCAGTGCCGCAGTCATTGCGTTGATCATGCCCTGCTCAACCGACGCTTTCGCGGCGATTTTCTGCAATGGCAACGTACGGATGGGGCGCGGTAAGTTACCCTGCGCCAGCTGATAGCCGCGCGCGGCTTTGCTCAGGCTGCCGAGACGTAAGCCGCCCATCGTAACCAGCGCTTCAGCGAACTTCAGCATGTCATCGCGTTGACCACTTTTAAGCTCCAGCTCGACTTCATAAAGCGGTTCGCTGAATTCACCGGCAGCGACTTCGCCGCGGTCAAACGCCACTTCAATTTCGCTGTCGCCAAATTGCACCAACCAGGCTTCGCGCTGGAAATGAGTGCTGAACAGCGGCTGTAGGCGCGATTGCAGTGCAGCAATATCGGTGCCCTGCGGCCAAATCTCGGCTGGCAGGCGCGCGATATCCAGCTGCGGCTCCGTGAGATCAACATTGTATTCCGGACGCTGATGCAGACCGCCAACGGTTTTACCGGCCGCTTTCAGCGTCATTTCATAGCGTTGGTCAACGCCACGAATGCGCAGGCCCATGTCCCAGCGACGCAGTTGGTTGTCGTCGGTTTCATAATAGATATTGGTCAGCTCGCGCGCGGCGAAGTGCTGATGTGGCCACGCGGCAAGCTTTTCCGCCAGTTTTTCGGCGGCTTGCGGTGTAGCAATGAACTTTAATTCGATTTCGATGGTCATAATTTTTTATTCAATACGCTGCTGGCACTTACGAGTTTAATCTGGCGAAGAGTAATGCACCGGAAGCCCGCTGTCTCCGCTTTCTTGTGCTTTTACGACCCTTTTCGCACCGGATTGAGACCAGGATAGTTCTCATTCAGATTTTTGAGAAGCGTCTCCAGACTGTGCCGGTAATTTTACGCCATTAAGAAAAAACGACATCGAATGAAAAAAATCACACTTGCTGCCCTTTCTTTGCTGGCTTTCAGCGCCATCACACCTGCTCATGCTGCTGACGAAAAACGCTACATCTCCGATGAATTATCCACTTGGGTGCGCAGCGGTCCGGGCGATCAATATCGCCTGATCGGTAAGCTGAACGCCGGAGAGGAAGTGACCTTGCTGCAGACCAATAACGACTCTCAATATGGTCAGATTCGTGATGCAGAAGGCAAAACTAACTGGATTCCACTGTCGCAACTGAGCGCCAGTCCTAGCCTGCGTACCCGCGTACCGCAACTGGAGCAGCAGGTTAAAGATCTGACGGCCAAGCTAGCGAATATTGACAACAGCTGGAATCAGCGCACTTCTGAGATGCAGAACAAAGTCGCCAACAGCGACGGCACCATTGATGGCCTGAAAGCGGAAAATCAGAAGCTGAAAAATGAGCTGATTGTCGCGCAGAAGAAAGTCAGCGCCGCCAATGTGCAGCTGGATGACAAGCAGCGCACCATCATCATGCAGTGGTTTATGTATGGCGGCGGCGTGCTGGGCGTTGGTCTGCTGTTGGGTCTGTTGCTGCCGCATATGGTGCCGCGTCGTAAGAAAAACGATCGCTGGATGAACTAACGCGCCACGCAGATTTGTTCTTTTATTTAAGGGGATCGTAAGATGCCCTTTTTGGCGTGCCCGATATTTAGCCAAAGTATGCAACAATAAAGTAACAAGCGTGTTCAGCACGCAATTTTTGATCTGCCTCTGGAGTGGTTGAGTGAAGACGTTTCTGGTCGGTGGCGCAGTGCGCGATGCCTTACTGCGTTTGCCGGTAAAAGATAGAGATTGGGTTGTTGTAGGCGCGACGCCAGATGCGATGCTGGCGGAAGGTTATCAGCAGGTTGGCCGGGATTTTCCGGTTTTTTTGCATCCGCGAAGCCGTGAAGAGTATGCGCTGGCGCGTACGGAACGCAAAAGCGGCAACGGTTACACCGGCTTTGTGACGCAGTTCGCGCCGGATGTCACGCTTGAGCAAGATTTGCAGCGCCGCGATCTCACCATCAATGCCATCGCTCAAAGCGACAGCGGCGAGCTGATTGATCCATATGGCGGTCAGCGCGACCTGGCGAAACGCCAGCTGCGCCATGTTTCCAGCGCCTTTAACGAAGATCCGCTGCGTGTACTGCGCGTGGCGCGTTTCGCCGCCCGCTTTGCCCATCTGAATTTCCGGATTGCTGATGAAACCCAGGCGCTGATGCGCGAAATGGCGGTCAGCGGCGAACTGGCGCATCTCACCGCAGAACGGGTGTGGAAAGAGACGGAAAAAGCGTTGTTGACGCGTAATCCACAGGTCTATTTCCAGGTATTACGTGATTGCGGCGCGCTGCAGGTGCTGTTCTCGGAAATCGATAATCTTTATGGCATTCCGGCCCCGATCAAATGGCATCCCGAGATTGATACCGGCATCCATGCGCTGATGACGCTGGCGATGTCCGCTGCGCTCTCGGATCAGCTTGATGTGCGTTTCGCTACGCTGTTCCACGATGTCGGTAAGGCGCTGACGCCAGCAGAAAAATGGCCGAGCCATCATGGTCATGGCCTCGCGGGCGTGCCGATTGTTGAAGCGCTGTGCCAGCGCCTGCGCGTGCCGAATCAGGTGCGTGATTTGGCGTTAGTGGTGACCGAATTCCATGACGTGGTGCACACCATTGAGCGCCAGCCAGCTGACGCGTTAATCGCGCTTTTTGATCGAATTGATGCCTGGCGCAAGCCCGATCGCGTGGAGAAGATGGCGCTGACCAGCGAAGCGGATGCGCGCGGGCGTGCGGGTCTGGAAAGCATGACTTATCCACAAGGCGACTATTTGCGTCAGGCGTTTGCGCTGGCGCAAGCGGTGCCAACCAAAGATGTGGTGGCAGCAGGTTTTAAAGGGGCGGAAGTGCGGGAAGAGTTGACGCGTCGGCGTGTGGCGGTGCTGCAGGCGCAATTGATTAACGCGCGGCCAGTGTAACCAGCCGCGCGGGGCAACTTACATAAAGATGGCGTAAACCACGGCCGCAACAATGAAGCGGTAGATAGCGAAAGAGACGAACGAGATACGCTTGATCAGCTCAAGGAACACCTTGATCGCCAGCAGCGCCACGACGAAAGCCGTTACAAAACCGACGGCAAACATTGGGAAATCCTGCATCGTCAGGAAGCCGAGGCTCTTGTAGAGATCCAGTCCGGTGGCGCCAATCATCATCGGTACCGCCAGAATGAACGAGAACTCTGACGCCGCATAACGGCTCACGCCCATCAGCATACCGCCAGAAATCGTCGCACCTGAGCGCGAGAAGCCCGGCCACAGCGCCAGACACTGGAAGCAGCCAATCATAAATGCCTGACGGTAGGTGATATCGTCAACGCCAACCGCTTTCGGCTGCTTCGGCTTGAAGTATTCCGCCACCAGCAGCAGCACACCGCCGACCACCAGCGCATACATCACGTTGATCGGGTTAAACAGCGTTTTGATTTGGTCGTGCAGCAGCAAACCAATCACCACCGCTGGCACCATACCCAACAGAATATGAATCAGGGTTAATTTGCCCGTACCCACGCCTTCATGTTTGACCTCACCGAAGTGAATGCCGATCAAACCAAACAGGCGGCGCCAGAACATCACGACCACAGCCAGAATCGAACCGAGCTGAATCACCACTTCGAAGGTTTCAGCGGTCTGGCCTTCAAAACCCAACAGATGGCCAACAATAATCATGTGGCCCGTGGAAGAGACCGGCAGGAATTCCGTGAGGCCTTCTACAACCCCCAGGATTGCAGCTACCCAAAGCTGGTGAATGTCTGCCATCAAAATATTTCCTCTATCCGTTTTAAACAGTAAAAAGGCGGTCGCAAAGGGCTACCGCCTGAAATTATGCCTGCGTCACGCTGAAGGAAACCTTAAGAAATTCGGTCACTTCCTGCTGGTTAGCGCAACGGTCTCAAGTGAGACACACCATAATTTGGTTTGGTTTCATTGTGATGGCAATCACGGAAGATTTATTTCGGAATAGTCCCGCGCTCAATACGCACGCCAACGCTGGCCGCCTGGGCTACAGCGCCCGGTTTGCCTACCTTTATGCGTACTCCAGGGGTTTTGAAACGATTCATCAACAGATCGGCGATTTCTTCTGCTACCCTTTCGACCAGGGCAAAACGCTGGCCTTGCAGATGATTGAGGATCACTTCCGTGACATCGGCGTAGCTCAGACAATCATTCACATCGTCGCTGGCGGCGGCGTGACGGTTGTCCCACGCCATTTCGACATCGAGCACCAGCTTCTGCTGCATGCCCTGTTCCCAGTCGTAAACGCCAATAGTTGTGAACACGGTAAGCTGCTCGATAAATACGATATCCATGATGTCAGTCTCTGTTTTTGGCTAAGCCGGATACCACTTCCGGCGGATTATGCGTATTATCCACGCTTATCGAGAACAAAACGACCCAAAAGGAACGGTACGACGCTATGAGTGCTATCGCGCTTGGTATGATTATTTTCGCGTATCTTTGCGGCTCGATTTCCAGTGCGATATTGGTCTGTAAACTGGCTGGTTTACCCGATCCGCGCTCGCAAGGCTCAGGCAATCCTGGCGCGACCAACGTTTTGCGCATTGGTGGTAAAACCGCCGCTGCGGCGGTGCTGATTTTCGACGTGGCAAAAGGCATGCTGCCGGTGTGGATCGCTTATCTGCTGCACGTTGCCCCTCTCTATCTTGGCCTCACGGCGATTGCCGCCTGTCTGGGCCACATCTATCCGGTGTTCTTTCGTTTTCGCGGCGGTAAAGGCGTGGCGACGGCCTTTGGTGCGATTGCACCGATTGGCTGGGATTTGACGGGATTGATGACCGGCACCTGGCTGCTGACGGTGCTGCTAAGCGGCTATTCATCACTTGGCGCGATTGTCAGCGCGCTGATCGCACCCTTTTACGTGTGGTGGTTCAAACCGCAATTCACTTTCCCCGTTTCGATGCTCTCGTGTTTGATTCTGTTGCGGCACCACGACAACATCCAGCGCCTGTGGCGCGGCCAGGAAAATAAGATCTGGAAACGGAATAAGAAGAAATAAAAAAACCGGCGCAAGGCCGGTTTTTTTATATGGCGGGCAATTCTGCCAGCGGCCAGCGCGGCCGCACGCTGACGCTGAGTCCACCGCTGGTGCCGCCTTTGAGGCGCACCATGCCCGCGTAAGCAATCATCGCGCCGTTATCGGTGCAAAACTCAGGGCGTGCGTAAAACACCTCGCCGCCACGCTTTTGCATCATCTCGGCCATGCGCTCACGCAACGTTCGGTTGGCGCTGACGCCACCCGCAATCACCAAACGTTTAAAGCCAGTTTGCTCAAGCGCGCGTTTGCACTTAATCATTAAGGTATCAACCACCGCATCTTCAAATGCGCGAGCAATATCCGCGCGAGCTTGCTCGTCGCCCTGATGCTCGCGAATGGTATTCGCCGCAAAGGTTTTCAGGCCGGAGAAGCTGAAATCCAGCCCCGGACGATCTGTCATTGGCCGCGGGAAGCGGAAACGGTTTGGCGTGCCTTGCTGCGCCATACGCGACAGCATCGGTCCGCCGGGATAATCCAGCCCCAGCAGCTTGGCGGTTTTATCGAACGCTTCGCCAGCCGCATCGTCAATCGATTCGCCCAATAAGGTGTATTCACCAATGCCGGTCACGCTGATCAATTGCGTATGCCCGCCGGAAACCAGCAGCGCGACAAACGGGAATTCCGGCGGATTCTCTTCCAGCATCGGCGCCAGAAGATGCCCTTCCATATGATGCACCGGCACCGCCGGCACATTCCAGGCGAATGCCAACGCTCGGCCAATGGTGGCGCCAACCAGCAGCGCGCCCACCAATCCGGGCCCGGCGGTGTAGGCGACGCCGTCAATCTGTTGTGGCTCAAGGCCCGCTTCTTTCAGTGCCGCCTGAATCAGCGGCACGGTTTTACGGACGTGGTCACGCGATGCCAGTTCCGGCACCACGCCGCCGTAATCGGCATGCAGTTTCACCTGGCTATATAGTTGATTTGCCAGCAGACCGGACGCATCGTCGTAAATCGCGATGCCGGTTTCATCGCAGGACGTTTCAATACCCAGAACTCGCATAGCTTTTATCACCCTCTTCGTGCGGCGCGCAGTGTAACACAGGCAATTCTCACGCCAGAGACTTTGCCCCTGAAAAAGTGTTTTTCTGTCGCACAAAGAGTGCGCTATACTCCACGGCCTGAAAAAACCGGCAGCCGCGATGGCATATGCCCCTGTTGGTTCTAAATTATACATGGTGCTTTACAAGTCGGCCGCGGCTGGAGTAAAATGCTGCACCATTTTGAAATGTGCTGGCGCCGCAGTCAGCAGCAAAAACCGAATTTTATCGAGGTAAGAGTTACATGCCGGTAATTAAAGTACGTGAAAACGAGCCGTTCGACGTAGCACTGCGTCGCTTTAAGCGTTCATGCGAGAAAGCAGGTGTTTTGGCAGAAGTTCGTAGCCGTGAGTTCTACGAGAAGCCTACCACTGAGCGTAAGCGCGCTAAAGCATCTGCAGTTAAGCGTCATGCCAAGAAACTGGCTCGCGAAAACGCACGCCGCACTCGTCTGTACTAATTTCTTGCGGAAGCTTGCTTCCGCCGCGTGATAAACGCAGACAGAGTCAAGTAAAAGGCCGTGCTTTCCGAAAGGAAGCGCGGCTTGTTGTCGTTTATGAGCTGAAAAATCGGGGCTTATGGCTGGACGAATTCCACGCATATTTATCAACGACTTACTTGCCCGCACGGACATCGTGGATATTATCGATGCCCGCGTTAAGCTGAAAAAGCAGGGTAAGAACTATCACGCGTGCTGTCCTTTTCATAACGAGAAAACCCCCTCTTTCACCGTAAGCGGTGAGAAGCAGTTCTATTACTGCTTCGGCTGTGGCGCCAAAGGCAACGCCATCGACTTCCTGATGAATCACGATCGTCTGGAATTTGTTGAGAGCGTTGAAGAGCTCGCCACGCTTCATGGCTTAGAAGTGCCGTATGAAGCGGGCAACGGTCCTAGCCAGATGGAGCGCCATCAACGTCAAAGTCTTTATCAGTTGCTGGATGGCCTGAACGGCTTCTATCAACAGAGCCTGCGTAATCCACAAGCGCAATCTGCACAGAACTATCTCGCCACGCGCGGTCTTAGTCAGGAAGTGATCGATCACTTCGCTATCGGCTATGCGCCTGCGGGTTGGGATAATGCTCTGAAGCGCTTTGGGCAGCAGAAAGACGATCGCGAATCACTGATGGAAGCGGGCATGTTGGTCAGTAATGACTCAGGCCGCACCTACGATCGCTTCCGCGATCGTGTGATGTTCCCTATTCGCGATAAGCGTGGCCGCGTGATTGGTTTTGGTGGCCGCGTGCTGGGCAACGATACGCCGAAGTATCTGAACTCACCGGAAACACCGATTTTCCATAAAGGCCGCCAGTTATACGGACTTTATGAAGCGCAGAAAAATCATCCGCAACCCACGCGTTTGCTGGTTGTCGAAGGTTATATGGACGTGGTGGCGCTGGCGCAGTTTGGCATCGATTATGCCGTAGCTTCGTTGGGCACTTCGACCACCGCTGAACACGTTCAGCTGCTTTATCGCTCAACGGATACCGTGATTTGCTGTTACGACGGTGACCGCGCCGGACGTGAAGCAGCATGGCGTACGCTCGAAACCGCATTGCCTTACATGAATGATGGTCGTCAGCTACGCTTTATGTTTTTGCCCGATGGCGAGGATCCGGACACGCTGGTACGCAAAGAGGGCAAAGCAGCCTTTGAAGCGCGGATGGAGCAGGCGACACCGCTCTCCACATTTTTGTTCGACAGCCTGATGCCGCAAGTGGATTTGAGTACACGCGATGGCAAGACCAAGCTGGCGACCTTGGCGTTACCGCTGATTAGTCAAATTCCCGGTGAAACGCTGCGCATTTATATGCGTCAAACCTTGGGTAATAAACTCGGGATTCTTGACGATAACCAGTTAGACAAGCTGATGCCGAAGCTGGCAGAAAGCGGAGTGCTGCCAACTGCCCCACCGTTGAAGCGCACCACCATGCGCGTATTGATCGCGTTATTAGTGCAGAATCCGCAATTTGCCTCCATCGTGCCTACACTGGATGGACTAGAGCAGTCAAAAATGGCGGGTTTACCGCTATTTGTGGAGTTAGTCAGCCGTTGTACAGAGAATCCTGGCCTGACCACCGGACAGCTACTAGAGTTATATCGCGGAACAAATTTTAGCCAGCCCCTTGAAACACTGGCCACCTGGAACCACATGATAGTGGATGAAGAGGCGGAAGAAGTGTTCCAGGATTCACTGGCGAGCATTTACGATTCCGCACTCGAACAGCGCCTTGAAGCGCTGATCGCACGCGAGCGAACTGAAGGCCTAAGCGCCGTCGAACGCCGTGAATTCTGGGCTTTAAGCCAGGCATTAGCGAAAAAATAAGATTTTAACGGGATCAGAACTGCAAGTACGTTAAAAACAGCATTCTGGTTCAGTGATTTCCGGAATGATAGACGCGATAAGCGAAGCCGGAAACACACAGCACAAATTTAGAGGCGTCAACGTCGCAGCCAGTTTCAGTGCTGCCAGCGCACAGCAACCGGAGCGTACTGAAGTACGTGAGGATTGCGAGCACTGCCAGCACTGAAAATGGCAAGTAAGTTAGCCTCGGAAAGAACACAAGCGGCTTAAGTGCCGATTATAGATGGGCTTCAGCCCTGGCCGCGATGTAGGCAGCGGCAAAAACACAACGCCTTCACTGTTATAGTTGGCTCGCGCCGACCGACACCAATCTAATTAACAGAAGTGTGGATACCGTCTTATGGAGCAAAACCCGCAGTCACAGCTTAAGCTACTTGTCACCCGTGGTAAGGAGCAAGGCTATTTGACCTATGCTGAGGTCAATGACCATCTGCCGGAAGATATCGTCGACTCCGATCAGATCGAAGACATCATCCAGATGATTAATGACATGGGTATTCAGGTTGTTGAAGAAGCGCCTGATGCTGATGATCTGATACTGAATGAAAACAGCTCCGATACTGACGAAGATGCCGCAGAAGCCGCCGCTCAGGTTTTATCCAGTGTTGAATCTGAAATTGGCCGCACCACCGACCCGGTGCGCATGTACATGCGCGAAATGGGTACCGTTGAACTGCTGACGCGCGAAGGCGAAATTGACATCGCTAAGCGCATCGAAGACGGTATCAACCAGGTCCAATGCTCTGTAGCCGAATATCCGGAAGCGATCACCTATCTACTCGATCAGTATGATCGCGTTGAAGCGGGCGACTATCGCCTGTCTGACTTGATCATCGGCTTCATCGATCCTAACGCGGAAGAAGATATCGCGCCGACCGCCACGCACGTGGGTTCTGAGTTATCTCAGGAAGATCGTAACGACGATGAAGAAGAAGATGAAGAGGATGACGACAGCTCTGACGACGATAATTCTATCGATCCAGAACTGGCTCGCGAGAAGTTTGGCGACCTGCGTACGCAGTATGAAACCACGCGTACCGTCATCAAAGCGAAAGGTCGCAGCCATGCTGACGCCGTAGCCGAAATCCAGAATCTCTCTGAAGTGTTCAAGCAGTTCCGCCTGGTACCGAAGCAGTTCGACTACCTGGTAAACAATATGCGTGAAATGATGGAGCGCGTGCGTACGCAAGAGCGCCTGATCATGAAGCTGTGTATTGAACTGTGCAAGATGCCGAAGAAAAACTTCATCACGCTGTTCACCGGCAACGAAACCAACCCAAGCTGGTTCAAAGCCGCGCTGGCAATGAACAAGCCATGGTCTGAGAAGCTGCTGGAAGTTGAAGATGATGTGAATCGTTCGCTGTACAAACTGCAGCAGATCGAAGAAGAAACCGGCTTGACCATCGAGCAGGTGAAGGACATTAACCGTCGCATGTCTATCGGCGAAGCGAAAGCGCGCCGTGCGAAGAAAGAGATGGTTGAAGCAAACTTACGTCTGGTTATCTCTATCGCCAAGAAATACACCAACCGTGGTCTGCAGTTCCTCGATTTGATTCAGGAAGGCAACATCGGTCTGATGAAAGCCGTTGATAAGTTTGAATATCGTCGTGGTTATAAGTTCTCAACTTACGCTACATGGTGGATCCGTCAGGCTATCACCCGCTCTATCGCTGACCAGGCGCGCACCATCCGTATTCCGGTGCATATGATTGAGACCATCAACAAACTCAACCGTATTTCGCGTCAGATGCTGCAGGAAATGGGTCGCGAACCGACGCCGGAAGAGCTCGCAGAACGTATGCTGATGCCTGAAGATAAGATCCGCAAAGTGCTGAAAATCGCTAAAGAGCCGATCTCTATGGAGACGCCGATTGGTGATGATGAAGATTCGCATCTGGGCGATTTTATCGAAGACACCACGCTGGAGCTGCCGCTGGATTCCGCAACCTCAGAAAGCCTGCGCTCAGCGACTCACGACGTGTTGGCTGGCCTGACCGCGCGCGAAGCGAAAGTGCTGCGTATGCGTTTCGGTATCGATATGAACACCGACCACACGCTGGAAGAGGTTGGCAAACAGTTTGATGTAACGCGTGAGCGTATTCGTCAGATCGAAGCCAAGGCGCTGCGTAAACTGCGTCACCCAAGCCGCTCAGAAGTACTGCGTAGCTTCCTCGACGATTAATCGTTGTCGAGACGAAAAAACCCTGGCTTGCCGGGGTTTTTTATTGCCTGAAGAATAGCTCTTTCACGCGTTGTTCTGCAGCCAATCATGCAGTTGGCGATAGGATGCGGCCATCTCTTCCAGCGTCGCACGATTTAACCCGCTTGGATTAGGCAGCACCCACAAACGCGTTTCACCCAGCGTTTGCGGCTGCTCGCCCCACTCAACTTTGCGCTGACGAAACGCTTTCTGAAAAGCATCCTTGCCCAACACCGCCAACGCACGCGGCTGATAGTGCAGAATTTTTTGCTGCAGGCGTGAACCACCGTCGCGTAATTCATCGCCGTCCAACTCGTTAGCCTGCACCGTTGGACGCTCCACCAGCATGGTGATGCCACAGCCAGTTTCCAGCAGCCGCTGCTCCTGCTCGGGCTTAAGTAACTCGCGCGTAAAGCCGGCCTGATAAATCACCTTCCAAAAGCGATTACCGGGATGCGCAAAGTGAAATCCGGTGTGCGCCGACGATTTGCCCGGATTGATGCCACAAAACAGCACCTGTAAATCAGGCGCAATAATGTCGCGGATATCGTGCTCGCTCATGCCATCTCCAGTCCGGCGCGTTGTTTTACCGACCGACGACTGCTCGCCAGCATCGTACGTGCTTCCTCGTCGTCCGGACAAGCACGTGCCATTGCCACCGCGCCAACCATTTCAGCCAACATGGTGGTCGCGGCGTCATCCGCATGCGGATGGTTAAGTTCATGTAGCGTCAACGCCAGGCGCTGCCGCATGGCTTCTCGCCGCTGGGAAAATAGTGCGCGCGCCTCAACCGGTAAATGTGCCATTTCACTCACCAGCGCAGGCAGCGGACAGCCTTCACCCGGCGTGTTGCAATGATGCTCGGATAAATAGCTATCGATTAACTGACTTAGTCGTTCAGCGGGATCGTTAATTGAGGTGATATCCGCAAAGCGGCGCGCCGAATCGGCAAACATCTCAGCGATCACCGCTTGCACTAAATCTTCGCGCGAGGCGAAGTGGGCATAAAAGCCGCCGTGCGTTAAGCCCACGCGCTTCATCAGCGCCGCGACACCGATGCTTTCAGTGCCGTTCTCGCGCATTACCACAGAGGCTTCATCCAGAATGCGCTGTCGCGTACGCGCTTTATGGCTCAGCTTTTCCATCTTCATTGACTCCGATATCGTTGATAGCAATCAGTGTAATTATTACAACCATCATATTCTAGCTTGACGACAAATATTATGGTCGTCATATTAAACCGCGTAAATATGATAACCATCATTTAGAGGAATACACCATGTCACAACACTTGGCTTTGATCACCGGCGCATCAAGCGGAATTGGCGCGACCTATGCAAAACAGCTGGCAGCACGCGGCACAAACTTGATTCTGGTGGCGCGCGATGCAGCCAGGCTCCATCTGTTGGCGCAATCTTTGCGTGAATCACATGGCGTTGAAGTCAGCGTGTTAGCGGCCGATCTCACCAACCATGATGATTTGCAAAGAGTCGATCACGAAATCCAGCAAAATAAAGCGATTACTCTGTTGGTAAACAATGCGGGCATGACGGTTGAAGGTGAATTCATCGACGGTGACATCGCGAAAATTCAAACAATGCTGACGTTAAATATCGTGGCGCTGACACAGCTGGCCCACACTGCTGCGCAGGCGTTTCGTGCACGTCGCAATGGTACGATAGTGAATATTGCTTCAGTGCTAGCGCTAGTGAGCGAATCGGCGAATGGCGCGTACAACGCCAGCAAAGCGTATGTGCTTTCCCTGACCCGTAATTTGCATCGTGAATTAGCCGAAAGCGGTGTGCGTATGCAGGCGGTGTTGCCAGGCTTAACGCGCACTGAGATTTTCGAGCGCGCAGGAAAATCCATTAACGAACTTCCCGCTGAGATGCTGATGGAAGTGGATGATTTAGTCTCGGCTGCGCTACGTGGACTTGATGCCGGCGAGTTGGTGACCATCCCATCCGTTGAAGATGTGCAACTTTGGCAGAGTTATGAAGAGGCACGCATCGCCATATTGCCCTTTATCTCGCTTAACAAGCCTGCATCACGCTATTTGTAGTATCAGCAAACTTTCGAATGAGCCTGGTCTCAAAAACCAATGATGATTGGGCGCTTAATAAGCGATAGAGCGTGGGACGATAGAATTTTCTTTTGAGATCAATGAGTCAGCTATTGCTGTAATTTTCACCATCCAAATGGCGAACTCTGGATCACCCTAACAAGATACTCTATAATCCCCGCTCCGCTGGCCCCTTAGCTCAGTGGTTAGAGCAGGCGACTCATAATCGCTTGGTCGCTGGTTCAAACCCAGCAGGGGCCACCAAATAAAACAAGGAGTTAGATGAGAAATCGTCTGACTCCTTTTTCTTTGGATGCGATTCAGGTGATGTAGTGGGTGACGTAAGAGAATGGCTGGGTGACGTAAGTAGTGTGGGTTTAAATGTCTGGCTGGCAGGTTGCCAGAAACCTGATTTCCTGTTTTCGAAAAGCCTTACAGCCCTTTGATTCAATCATCAATACAGTCTTATCTGAACCATCCCAGGATTGCAGGTCAAAAACAAGTTATGAGTTTCGACGATTCCATTCAGCAATTGCGTAATGAGCAACTCGCGCGCCGGTCCGATACAGAACGCTTCATCAGTGTTAAGACTCTATTTGAACAGCTCAAACAGCGTTATCCAGATCAGAGCTACAACGCCCTGTGCCTTTTAGCGCTGAAAAAGTATCGACGTTCAGAGCATCAACCTTCGCTTTATTGGTTTAGATATGAAAGCTGGTATGACACTCCACCCGTTGCCCCATACCAGCTCCTGGATAAACATGGCGCGCCAAACATTGGTGCTCCTGACTATTATCCTAATGCCGAGGCGGCACTGCGGGCGTTAAGTGATGAGGTCATGAATACTGATAAGCTGGCTGATTGTGGTTTTCTGCGGACAGAAATTGCTGACGCGCTTGGAGTTCCGCTTGATACTGCAAGGCCAGAAGCACCGATGTTTGAACAAGATACACTGGATTTGAAAGCTGAAAACGTGGCACTAAAAGAAAAAATTGAGGCGCTGGAAAAACGTCTGGCTGCCCCTATAGAGAAAGCCGAAACCTATGCAGCTAAACGGGAAGAGTTTCTCATTGCTGTCATAGCCAGTTTGTACGATAAAAACAGGCTCACCTCTTCAAAGGATCTACTGCCAAAAGCACCGGAACTTTTGAGATTGGTCGAAAGAAAGATCTCGCTATTCTGGCCAGCGGAAAAATGTTTTCCAATGAGTGAAGAGCAATGCCTGAAAAATCTTCGGGAAGCCATTAGCCTGCTTGAACGCGACGTGACTGATCTTCATCAGTTGCGGACTGAAAAGAGACAGATGCAAAAAACAAGAAAAAATAAATCTTCTTAGTCAGTAGGATAGCAAAGGTCAGCAAGGTATCTTTCTAAGGTATCCACGACATAAACCCTCTCGGTTTTTAAGATACGTTTCATATTGATTCGCTACCGAGAGATTAAACATGAAACACATCAATTCTTTATCAACGACTGTCAGCCACCTTCCGGGCCCTCAACGTCTGATCCGTATTTGTGAGATGCTTGACCTCCTGAATTGCAGCCGAACCACCCTTTATCGGTGGGTTTTCCTGCGCCAAAAAAGCGTGCAGGCAGAACTATGGGCTGGACAGTCACGCAATATGAACAGTGGCTCGATAACTGCTGCTAAACCTCTAAGCAGGGCTGGAATTTCCAGCCTTTCTTTTTATGTGCTGATGCAACCATTTGAAACAATGAGCGTATCAAATCGTTATCAATCTGTGATTCTGATACAGCTGTAACCCTATGATAAACAGTAAAACTGGCAGTCTGGATTCAACCAATCAGGAACCGGTAATTAATAATATTACGCGCGGTACGGTTTATCCGGATATCCGGGCTAAAGGCGAGTTTCTGTATGACGATGTTCTCTGGCCAGTCATGCCTGAAGAGAGTCAGCAGGATGTGAAGATCATGAATTCTTTGTTCAAGGCAGTTGATAGAACTTATGCCAGTTGCTCTCGCTTTCTGGCAATCCGTTATGATTTTCATCTGCCTCAATACACGGCTGATAACCGCGTTATTACCCGCTTTCATCAGTTGATGATTCCTGCATTCAGAAAGTTATATTCCAAAAGCTTTGCCCGAGTGTTTTGGGTCAGAGAACAGAATAAGGCTCCAGCTCAGCATTATCATTACTTACTGATGGTGGATGGTAACTGCGTGCGTCATCCTCTTAAAATTAACAAGCTGGTGGAGAGCTGCTGGAAAATAGCAACGGGCGGAACGGTCTGGTTTCCAAAGCATGGTTACTACTTAATTCGAAAGAACGACACTGAGGCTATGACCGCATTGTTACTGCGGGTGAGTTACTTTGCTAAGCGGCACTCTAAGGAAGGAATTGCTAAAGACATTGCGCGTTCCGGAGCTCGGCATTATCCGTATTTGAAAAAAGACAAACATACTAAAACTGCGCAATTACGTACGCAAATTGCTGATTTTGATCGGGCACAAGCGCATTGCCCTATTCCCGGAAAGCTGGATTCGCTTTTCACTCCCGTAGAGCACTCTGCTGGTAAGCCTACGGCACTAACTTTGTCAGATAGCCAACAATTGGATAAGGCTGCCTCACTGCCAATGAAGGCGCTCAGACGAGCGCTGCAGCGTTTTAGCATGCTTAAAGGTCGCCTGCCTGACGATAATAGCGTCGTGGCTGGCACTAAACTGAAACCTCACTGGCAACGTCACTTAGAGCGCTACTACCGCTATTACTGGCCATGCAATATCAGCGTTTCACAGTATTGCCGCTGGTATTACCTAAATCCGTCTACTGCAGCCGCTATTTGTGTAACTACCCGGCTAATTTAATTAATCCGTGGCTTTTAGCACGCTGGCTATAAGCGCCTATTAAGACTGGTAAAAATGGAAAAGATAAAAGAGGAGTACAATGCAAAAATTGCGATGCCCTACTCTCTTAATCGTAAGATGAAGACTTATGCAGGCGGAATTGACTGGCTAACCGGTTATGAAATTGTGCCGCTGACTGATGAACAGCGGCTGCAAAGAAAGCGGCATCTGCATGCTCTGCCTGCAACGCTGGATGAGTTGTTTGAGCGTTTCCTGCTGCCTGCCATAGAGTGCGACGTGCATTACAAGGACTACAACTTCTGGAGCGATACGTGGCGCATCCAGTGGGCTTACCACAAACAAAATTATCGTCGTGAAGCGATTATGAATGGCATAACGCAGCAGCAATATGCACAAGCACGTAAGCTCCCTCAACGTGTGATGTATGACAATTTGCATAAATGCGGTGGCGCGGCAATTCGTGTGCTGTTCTGGGTTTATCATCGTCGGCAGTTCCACCAGCAACAGCGACTCACGGTTCAGGAATACGTTTCTGAGCATCAGCTCCACCAACGCACAGCGTATCGTCAGTTGTCGCGACAGCCAATGAGTGAAATCTGGGCTCAGCATTTTGATAACTATTACAGTGATGCGTGGCTGAGGGATTGTAACGTCAGAGAATATGCAGATTTTTATGGTTTAAATGTTACTACCGCCCGACAGTATCTGTTCAACTTTCCCAAAAGACTTTTTGACCCAATGTTGATTAAACCCTGGATGTGATTATGGCAAGCCAGTAGCTCAATAATATGATCATGAATCCTGATCACTGGATAATGATCAAAACCGTCAAACGGTAAACAACGCAATGATCAGGATTTGAAAACCCTACCATCAGCTTTTGTATATAAAACAAGCAAGTGTTGACTGGTGTGAGGAAGAGACACATCTTGTGTTTTAACTTAGTGAACAGCACTGGAAATCAGCGGCAGTTAGCACTACAGGCGCTTGATGATGAAATGCCCGGCTTTGCACGTGTCTGTGCTGACCTGCCCTCAGTATTAGATACAACGCTCAGTTAATATTGTCGGTATGTTGACCTTGTAATTTTCCACTTCATCATATTGAGTCGGACGGTGTATCCCGGATGAAGAGAACGAATGGGGAGGCAAAATCCTGAATCAGTATTCGCTGTTATGCTGCCAGGCATGTTTGATACCAGCAATACTTAACGTGGCGGGCCTAGGGTAAGTTGAAGCGGCAGCGCTGACGGCCAGGCTGCCAACTTTTTTCGGTCACCATCAGGCTTATCTATTGATAAGGTTCTATTGAGAGGAAGGCGGACTGAGTTCCCGGCCAGCGTCTGAGGAAACGGGGTGTTCCTCGGATGCTGCCTCCCAGCCATCCCGTTTTAATCTTCAATACCCCGATCGTCACCCATGAATTCTTTTAGTTGCTCCTCGCTGGGTTCATCAAAGCTCTGAAAACGCGGCATCTCTCGTATCTCTTCTCCGCAGGAGTGATAAAGGCGGGTATAGGTCACCCGGCCACCGAAGCCATTGCCATAGCCTTCACTGTAAGCATTTTTCTCCCCAGCCACCGCCCATACGACAACCAGTTCTTGCTCATGAAGCAATTCAAGAAAGGCTTCTCTGTCAATAAGACCTGCGCTGCGCCCTGCATGAGTGACTGCAGGATCCCAGAACATCACGTTATGACTGCTGTCCTGGAAAAGGATAGATCTGCCATCCTTAAGCCGGATTTTCATCTCATCCATTATCCAGGATGCGGGCATAGAGATATTGATGTTATCGGTGACAGAACCATCATAGCCTCCTGCCTCTGCGGAATATTCCGCTGTGGTGGGCAATACTGATATCGCCTTTTCAGATCGTCGGTGAAATCCGTGTGGCTGCCATTCGTCAATCCAGTCGGTATAACCGGCAGTAAGTCTGTGTCTGGGGTATTCCCCTAAGTGTACGCGATAGCCTCCCCCTTCTGCTGCAGGGAGATCTGAATCAGAAGTAAAGTGATTTGCGGACATGATATTGAGCGCCGTGACGAGATCCTCAGCAGGAATAACGATGCACCCTACCCGCCTCCAGCTTTCGGTTCTTATTTCCTGAACGGATTCGCTCCAGCTTTCAAAACCACTGAGAACAAGCCAGGCACGCTCGTCCTCGGGGGAAGTGACCGCGAGGACATCAATCCCATCGAGAAAATCTTCATCCGAATGTAACCAGGCAATCGCCTCGGCAGGCGTCGAGGCTGGCAGGGATGGCGGATGACCCGTCCAGAATGCCTCTCCCTGGTAGTTTCGCAATACCACTTCAGACGTGTGTTCAACCAGTAATGAAGGGTCCAGGTTACGCAGGGTCGCATCATCGTCATCCCATGAGGGCAACCGTGCCAGATTGTCACTCATGCGTGCTACCAGTTCGTAGAGCGCAAGCCACTGATATTTTTTGCCGATGCGTTCAAGCATATGCTCATTGCGGCTTCCTCTTATCCTAGCGTCGAAGCGGCCGTGAAGTTCGCTACTCCAGCCCAGTTCGTGTGCGCGCATAACGACCCAGCGCCGCGCCCATCCAAGATTGAATTCAGCGGCACTGCTTCCTGCGATACGTTGATACATACCGTCAGCACGCCAGTTCTCTGCTTTGGCACGCCATTCTTCATAGGCCAAATCACCCACGAAAGTACGGAAATGCAATTTTGCCTCATTGATGCGCGCACGCTCTTCAGTAGAAAAAGCACTGCTTTTGGATCCCTTGTGACTGAGCGCCTTAACTAACGCCTCGTATGCCTCAAGCATTTCCGGTGAAGCTGACAATTTGAACTGCTCAAACCACTCCTCTTGCAAGTCGAGAGCTGTAGGCAAAACGGCAGTCCCCAGAGGTGCCTGGCTCCAGTCTCTCACCGCAGGATCAAGAACGTATCGGCCAAAGTCACCGTCGATACAGGAATTGACAATCTCATCATGCCCTCGTCTTCCAGCCCCATATTCACGCGTGTAAGCGTCAATTGTGTCTTCAGAAACGTACTCAATGGGCCAGGCGCTTTTAAACGATACCTGTGGAGTAATCATGAGAACGGGGTCATCAGCCGCTGAATTTAGTTTCGCGTATTCAATCAGTCCAAGAGCATGATCCCGCAATAGCGCATTCTGTGTGAGTCGCTGATCAGAGAAAAGGTCGCGATGGATGGTGAGAGCTGTGTTTGATAGCTGATCTTGTCGCCAGCGTCCCTGCATTGCAGCACCATAGAGAGAGGCAAGTACACGCTCGGTCACGTAGCCGTCATCAAGCCCCCTGAAACGCTCCCAAACGGCGCTTGCCAGTGCAGGCCGGTCTGCCAGAAGCGCAACCAGTGCTTTGGTTGCGCGATCCCGTAGTGGACGCCGCGTAGCTGTCAGAAACCATGCAAGCTGAACAGCGGCCAGTTCCGCACGTTCCGGTGTAATGCGCGATTGATTAGCGCGCCAGGCCCAGTTCACAAGGTGATCGGCCCGCTCAAAATAGGCAAGATGCGCAGTCCAGCAGGCGTCGCGCTCGGGCATGCTGAGCGGTCGGAGTTCGGCATCAAGAAAAGTCACATTAAAGGCATGGCCTGGCTCAGACGCAAGCGCGATTAACGTGTCATATCGCAGGTCATCGTCATCTGTTTCCTCAACCAGCTGCCAGGTGCGCGCGCTGAAAACTGAGAGCTGCCGTGTTAGCAGGCTCTTTTCAAAAGGAACTGCCAGCATGTCTGCGCAGGGAATGCCGTGCAGATCCAGCAGTTCAAGGTTGTATTTCTCCGGCAGTTGGACTGCCAGCGCTTCAAGTAAACCTGCTCGTATGAAGGAACCTTCATCTGACAAGGCAGCATGAAGTGGCGTACCGTGCTGACAAAGCTCGCCAATACCGTGAAGAGCACTTCTTTCCAGCAGGTTCGCTGTGATCGTGTGATCACCAACACGCTCGAACTCGAAGCGAACAATCTCATCCTCATCGCTGACCGAGTGCGTGTCTGGCTCAATAGCCAGCATGCCCTCATTTGCCAGCTGGAACAGGAGATCATTGGCCATTTCACTGCCATTGTGAATGGTTCTAATCAAAGCATCCGCACGACAATAACCCAGTTGCCCCCGCCCCGTATCAGCCATTTCCTTTACAAGAAGCGCAATGGCTTTTTGCACGATCTTACGAGCCGGTACCACTCTCAGAGTCGTCTCCACACGCTTTGTGACTGCAGCGGTGTACAGCGCGAAAGTACCGGATATGCCAGACAGGGTTTCAGGTAAGATCGTTTCACTTTCGCCATTATTAACTGCATCACTGGCAAGCCGAAGGAAAAGTGGATTTTGCAGCTCTTCAAGCTGGCGCGGCGTTTCCGGAACACTGATCCCCCGTTTCGAAAGATAATGCACGACCTCTGCATCACTGAAACCTTTGAGGTAAACACGAGGTAGTTTATTACCGTCAAGCGTGGCAGGAATCACCACATCCTCATATGTGGAGCGGCAGGAAAGCACAACAGTTATCCAGGGAAAGTCACTCAAATCTTTAAGCAGCCCGGGCAGTCGTTCTGGCCATATTGACTGCCCATTTTTTTCGTTCAACGCATCAACGGCGATGAGGGTGCGAACACCTGCCGTTTCACCCGCAGCGTTGAGTGCTCCCAGGAAATGCTTCACCTGCAGGTGCTTTGGCAGATCTAACTCTTTTAAAATTTCACCCCATGGTTCTGCATCAGTTAACTTACCCCCAAGGATCATCAGCGCAGGTCTGTTGTATTGGAGTTGGTGAGCGCATGCGTCAGCAAGAAGATGTGATTTACCCGATCCTGCATCTCCCAGAATAAGCAGCGCCCGCGAATTAATGTGCTGGCAGCGCTCAGACCCAATCATCCGTGCGGCTGCATAGAGTGCACTGACAAGATTGGACGCTTTGGATAACGCAGGGTGAGACTTGTCCTGTTCAGAATGCTTGATTTCCAGTTGGTTTCGCCACGTCAATGCCGCCCCCGTGGCTGCTTCGACCGTGTTTTTCAGGTCCAAGGCAGGAAAAGGTTCTGGTCTGCTTAAAGCAGCCTGACGTAACGCACAGACGGCGCCGTGAATAATACTTTTTTCGTCCCCATCACCGCACCCGGGCATTGAACGCAGTTTGTCTTCGATCTTTTCGGCATTATTCTGTATTTCTTCAAATACGGAAGGATCTCTGAGCGCGGCAAGTATCGATTGCCTGACGGGTTGGTTGATATGGTTTTCAGGACTGTATCGATCACCCAGACTAAATTTAACGCGCTCAAAAGCGTTTGAGAGCCACTCTGGCGTCAGCGTTTCATTATCGAACCAGAATGCCACACGACCTGCTGCTCGGGGATTATTGACGGTGAGCCTGATTTTAATTTCGTGAGCGTCCCAGCGCTCAATTGAAATCTTTCGACCTGACGCACCGCAAAGTTCTGTTTGCTTAGTCGTCCATTTGTTCCATTCAGCCAGTGCTGTCTGGACGTTGTCTCTACGTGAGTCTGAAAGATCGAATGGGAAGCAGGCGATAAAACGGGTCATCGCCGGATGTTTAATTAGAGCGGTCTTCAGCGAATTACTTAGTGAGGTCATCATGCTCTTAAAATCGGAGTAGAATTTGACCTGCCACCCTATTTCCGATCCATCTTTCAGCGTGGCAAAACACTCCACGCCCGCGTCACCCCCACGCCCCTTTCGATCGAAGCGAATGCGGTCCTCAATCGGTTCGTCATTTGCCAGCTGGCAGCAGAGCTCTTCGAATGCATCAGCCTGGCTGCTTCGGTGCGGGCGAATTTCATACAGATTTATGTCGGGTAGAGCCATTTTGAACATATCCTTATTCAGTTAGCCTGGCAGTGTAATCTGCCTAATTATGATGGGGTATGTACTTGATCTGAACGCCGCCTTGCCAGAAAAAGGCTCATGTCAGTGAAAACGTAAACGCACCAATGAATACCTGATAAAACAGACATTGTCGTTTCTATGCTGTCTCGCTGACCCTTTCAGAAAATAAAAGCACTACATGACGGAATGCTGGCCTGCCAAAGCGGCGGCGTTCAAGTGCCAGCTCTGTGATACGCAGAGACAGTTGCGCGTCAGCAGCCGGACGCTGAGCCGCATAACGGCAGGTTGAAAGGGACAAGGCAGCCAGCCTGCAGGCACGGCGTTACGACAGACCCGTTGTCTCACACATGACTTCCACGGCTTCCCGCTTCTGGTCTGTCGTCAGAGCTTTCGACCCAGAGCCACCAGAAGCGCCTCCTTATCCAGCATAGCTTCATCGAGCAGCTTCCTGAGGCGGGTGTTCTCCTCTTCAAGTGACTTGAGCCGCTTCACTTCAGGGACTTCCATGCCGCCAAACTTCTTGCGCCAGGTGTAGAAGGTAGCGTCTGAAATGGCATGCATGCGGCAGAGTTCCCGGGCCGAAACCCCGGCTTCTGCCTCGCGGAGAATACTGATGATCTGTTCGTCGGAAAATCGCTTCTTCATGTGGATGTCGTCATGTGACTTATGAAGACATTACTAAAATCGCGGTATGTTAATCAACGGGGAGCAGGCGAATGGTCGACAGCATGTCAAAACGGCAAACGTAAGATACAGAATGAGATGGGCAAAATCATACAGCGCGTGTGCGTGGCTGTAAGCAACGAATGCCTTAAGAAAATCATCCATTAAACACTGCCAAAACGCAGAAAAACTAATGTTTTATTCTGAACCCAAGACTCTCAATCGAGCACACCATTAATCAAAATCTTGATTTTTATGAATTAAAATACATACGCAGTTTTGGTTACATCGTAAATTCGTAACTATAGATAATATAAGTGAAATCCATTAGAGTAATCTTAAAAGAAACCCCCCCCTACTCCTTGTTACTTATGGTGTAAAAAATGGATTCGTTGCTGCTTCCTGGTGTGCTGGTGCGTAATGACATTTTATCTATCGCTTCGGTTTTGAAAAATGATGCCGCTCCAGGTTACGTGACTATCCTGTTAGTCGCCGCGCTTTGTTTTGCCGTTATCAGCTGGCGGGAGTTGGTAAAAAGCCGCCGCACTGCCTTTAGTAGTATCCATGGCGTTATTGCAAACACGCCTGACGATCAAGTTCAGCCAGCATGTCACTGACATTGACATTGACGCCAGAATTGCAGAAGCCAATAAGACGGAAGAACAAAAAAGGGTGGCCGAAGCCTGGAAAGAATATCGTGAAACCCATGTAATCGACGATCAGGATGGCACTTTTGTGGTGCGTAATGCAGTCCGTCCGAGCCAGTTTTTTAATCTGGATGACTTTCACTTTACGCAAGGCTTCTGGCGCATCGTTCCGGAACTCCTTGTAACTGTAGGCCTGTCTCTAGCCTTCCTCGGCGTGATTTCTGCACTTAACTAGTTGATTTTATCTCAGAGGCTGAGTCTATATCGCTGTGTAGATAGCTCATCGAAAAAGATATAAACGATAAATAATAAGTAAAACCAATATGTATATTTGGCTTAACAACTAAAATCACTTTTAGTGATAAAGGATAAAATTTGAAATATCAGATAGTTGGCGGCGCAGGCCTGCACCGCAGCGAAACCAGAATGTTTGATATGATGGTTAAGCAGCTACCGGATAGCTGGTTTGGCTATGCGGGACTTGTAGTAACCGATGCTCAAGGTTCAATGGAAATTGATTCTCTGATCATTACTGCAGATCGGCTTTTATTGATCGAACTTAAAGAATGGAATGGCGTCATTACATATGAGGGCGGCAAATGGCTGCAGAATGGCAAACCACGAGGTAAAAGCCCCTATCAAATTAAAAGAGATCATGCAATACGGTTAAGAAACTTGCTACAGGAAGAGCTATCCCGAAAATTGGGTTACTTCCTGCATGTTGAAGCTCACGTTGTGCTATGTGGCAATGCAGGTCCTGATAACCTGCCACTAAGCGAACGCCGCTATGTTCATACTCGCGATGAGTTTTTGGTTATTGGTAATCCTAAGAAATACGAAAAGCTTGTACAAGAGACAAATTTTTCTCATTTATTTGAGGGAGATAAGCCTCGACCTAACTCGCCTGAAATCTTACCAATTATTCAATCATTTTTTGAGGGACCTAAGGTAAAAGCCCTACCCCTCAAAGAAAATGGATATATTGCTAACAAAAAACCTTTCTATAGCCATCCCCATAATATTTACAGCGAATTTCGCGCGACTCATAAAGATAATACTCAACATCAAGGCTTACTACGACAATGGGACTTTGATGCTTTAGGCATAACCAATGCATTGCAGCCACTCTGGGCAGAAGTTGCTCTACGTGAAACACGAGTAGGCCGTCAGGTACGTAATGCTAGCTCTACTATGCAGGATTATATGCTGCGCTCAGTCAGTGAATTATCCGAAGAAGAAGTAACTGACGATGCACGTGAATTGTATGAGTTGCGGCGTAGTCTTAAACGTCTTGATGAAGTATTAGATAGTGAAGCTACCGACTGGAGCAAATCTCAGCGAATCGATCATGTACGGGCGCTCCTTGCTCCATTTTCAGAATTGCATAGTCTTGGCGTAGGACACTGCGATATTGATCTCCATAATCTATGGTACGCCGGAGATCAGCGAAGTATAGTCGTAACAGGTTTTGGTGCTGCTTCGCTGGAAGGGCGTGAAAGTCTGGAATCACTGCGTTCAAAACTACAAAGCGCTCCTTATGTATTACCTGAAGATGCTTACGAAGAGGCGATTGAACCCTATCGCTTAGATGTATTCATGTTAGCCGTCGTAGCTTATCGTATTTGCTTTGCTGGTGAGTCATTGCTGATCGCCAATCAGGTTCCCGAGTGGAAAATTCCACAACAGGATCCATTTGGTGGAATCCTTAATAGTTGGTTTGAACAAGCACTTCATCTTGAGCCTGGGAAACGCTTTCCTCGGGCCGACATCATGCTCAACGAATTCAATTCCGCAACTAAAGAACAGAGTCATGATCACGACGAAGCTAACCAAATTTACGAAGAACTAAGAGAGAGCGAGTTCTTCCGTGAAGGTATGAACAGCTTTGGTATGCTATTGGAATTTCAGCCGCTTCCCGAGCTGCAAGCTGAAATTTATCCGGCTTTGGCAGCTATTGCCGCAACTGGTTCTATTAGTTATCGCAGTAGCCAAAACGGGCTACCGCTTATGGTTAAACTGTGGGATGGTGTTAACTTAAATCCACAACAGCCGGGAATAAATCGCCGGATACATGCCTTCAAGCAACGTATTGATAAGCTCAAACATGTAAACCTTCCAACTCCCGCAGTTCATACTAGTGGATTGTTAAGTCAAGGCGGCTTGTATGTTGTTAGCGAGCATATTGAAGGCTTATCATGGACACAGTTTACGACCGAAAATATAGTGGACCAAGCCCAGCGCTTCGCGATTGCTGAGAAATTAATTAATACTGTCCATTCCTTCCACGAAAAGCAGTTACCCCATGGTGACCTTTGTCCAAAAAAATTATTAGTGCAAGCAGGCGACGAAACAGCACTTATTTTGGTTGGGTTACTTGAATACAGTGACGAGCTAACTGGAGATAAACATTACCAGCCAGCTAATCCTGAAAGCACTGATGCATTTGGCCGAGACTGCTTTGCTGTCTATCGTATGGTAGAGGAACTATTTAGCGAAGGTATGCCTGCCTCAGTGCTGGCTGAACTTGAACGCGCTAAGCAATCTGCTGATAGTATTCCCATCGCGCTAGATCCATTGTTACAAGCGCTACAAACGCCTGTACTACCTGAGACGAACTTACCTATTGAGTCTGACTCTTTGATCGAGCAAGCTGTCCCTGTTTACTGGGGAGGTGACTTCTGGCCAAAGGAAATGAAATTACTGGAGCAAAACGATGGAGAATATTACTTTCATTGTAAATGGTCGACGGATCCACGTTTTGTTAATGAATTACGTTGCTATATTACTGGCTTGGGTGAACAGTTGCTGGTCGGTCTTATTCCTAAAGACCGTACTATTAGCATAATAAAATATCATACAGATCTTTCAATTGAGCAAACTATCAAGGCCGGAAAATATTCTCAAGCCAAGATTAAGACCCCGCTATCGCTACAACGCGGCTTACCTAAAGAGCGTAACGACTTTATTGAGTTACTGATGAATCTGGAGGCAGTGTTTGATGCCATAATTGAGAAAGATAATCCTAACCAAGAGATGGCTGAAAATGACTTTGATAGCAGTGAGTCGAGTCCTGTCGAGCTATGGCAGGCTCTGTCTGATACCGAAGTTGAGTTGCGAGATCTGGTAAATATTGATTCAGCTAACTATCAGGAATCATTTAGTGGCTGTTTACTATATCCATATACCACTGAGTCTGGCTCGGATCTTAACTTCGAATTTGATGACAAAATCATCGTTTATTTGAAAGATAAACGCGACTCTATACAGCTAGGTGAACTTCGATTGAATGAGACTACACCAAACCTGTTGGCTATACGTTTTGACTTCGACGCGGCCCGCAAACGTATTGTTGATGGTAGTCAATTACAGCTGGAGTCGATTCGCGATAAATCATCCCGAGAACTGCGTCAACGTGCATTACAGCGAGTAATTGAGAACAAAGCCGAAATACTCAATCTGCCACATTATTTTGATTACCATCAAAAGCCGGACATGCAACAAATGCAACCGCGCCCTACGGCTGAGGCATTACGCGAACTATATGACCAACCCGGTCAAGCCTTTAATGAACAACAGCTTATGGCTTTCCAGCAGCTAGTAGAGTTAGGACCTGTAGGTGTTCTACAGGGCCCTCCTGGAACAGGCAAAACCACCTTTATATCTAAATTTATTCATTATCTCTATAAACATTGTGGGGTCAGTAATATTTTGCTGGTTGGACAGTCTCATGCCGCAGTTGACAATGTCGCGATAAAAGCTCGAGAACTTTGCTACAGCAAAGGCATGCTGCTTGACACAGTACGAATCGGTAATGAATTAATGATTGATGAGGGCATGCTAAACGTTGAAACCAAGGCATTACAGCGACAGATCCAACATAAATTTCATAGAGAGTATGACCTAAGGGTGAGTTCTTTAGGTAAACGTTTAGGTATGCCGCCTTCATTAGTTAAGCAAATTTGCCAGCTACACCGCACCCTGAACCCATTGATAGTCTCATTAGGCCAATCCCGTCGCGAACAAGCTAAGTTCGAGCAGACTAAAGGCGGCAATAATGATTACCCGTTTCATATTAATGAGTTATTAGAACAAAACAGTCTGTTTAAAAAAAGAACTCAAGCGATAATCAGTTCGATATTTGACTGTGACGTGTTGGAAAAGTTGCAATATGATGAAACTTTAATAAAACAATTATCAGAGCGAATAGCTATTCAATCTGGCTACAACAATCCAGAAAATTTAGATCGTTTTCTTCAGCTGTTGGAGATGAGTCAAGAATGGATGGATGTGTTACATGGTGGCGAAGCAGGTTTTGATCGCTTTATGCTCAAAAGTAAGCAATTGGTATGTGGCACCTTAGTTGGCGTAGGTAGCCGCAGGCTGGAATTAGCAGAATCAACCTTTGACTGGGTCATCGTTGATGAGGCTGGCCGAGCACAGGCGGCCGAATTAATGGTAGCTCTTCAATCAGGTAAAAGAATACTGCTAGTGGGGGATCATAAGCAATTACCACCTTTCTATCATCAGCAGCATCTTAAATTGGCTGCTAAGAAATTGGAACTTGGACACGGGATTTTCTATGAATCTGACTTTGAACGAGCTTTCAAAGCGACTAATGGTGTTACGTTGGATACACAATATAGAATGGTCGAACCAATAGGTGAGTTGGTATCTGAGTGCTTTTATGCCAAAGATATTGGTAAATTGCATTCAGTCAGGAAGAATTCACCAGATTGGTATTCAGAGTTACCCAGTCCTTGGAATAAATCTGTTAGTTGGATTGATAGCTCTAGCTCAAGTATTGAAGGGGGCGAAGAGCGTATGGGTAATGGTCGTTATTACAATCAGCGAGAAGTTAGACTATTACTTGATTCACTGCAAAAACTAGCAAATGATAATAGCATTAACAACCTCAAGCAGACCATTACTACTGAACAACCATATCCGATCGGAATTATTACAATGTATCGTCAGCAGAAAGATGAGATCGAAAACGCTATCAGCCGAGCGGAATGGGCCACGGAGCTACGTGATTTGATTAAAATAAATACTGTTGATTCATACCAAGGACAAGAAAATAAGATCATAATCCTTAGCCTTGTACGCGATAATTCAGATAAGCTACAAGGTTTCCTCAGGGATGCGCCTCGCATCAACGTAGCTATTTCTCGGGCCCAAGAACGATTATTGATTTTAGGTGCTGTCCGTATGTGGTCAAAAAACAATAATGACTCAGCTTTAGGAAGCGTACATGAATTTATAAGTAAGCAGGTCGCAACCTCTAAGCCTGACTATCAAATTCTTTGCGGCCATAGTCTGGCAGGAGATAAAAAATGATGCAAGAACCACGATTGGGTAATATTATTACCGTACTACTACCTGCTCGCATTTATAAGATTAATTGTGCTTGGACTACTGAAAAGTTAATGCCGGGTATAGAGCAATTTGCTTGTCGACTACTATTGATTTTTGAGCGTCTTTATCCGAGCGAACTGCAAAATTACTTTGGCTTAAATGACAGAGAACGTGAGGTATTGTTAGATAGCTTGTTGGAAAACCGACTTATTACAATTAATCCAGATGGCCATATCGAGGCTAGTTCGTTTCTGAGAAAACATGCAGCGGGCAATGGCGGTAAGCCTAGCTTGATTAAATATCAAGATCGCACTGAAGAAGTAGCATTCGACTTATTAACTTTATCTATATGTAAGCCGCAGCCACCTCGCCGCATTACTTCGGGACTCCCAGAGCTGTTACCGAAGTATAAAGTGGGAAGTGATACAACCGCAGTAACCGAGGCATTTAGTTCACAATATCGTCATCATCTTATGCTAAGCCGTAATAATGAATACGAGCGTCAAAGGACTAAGCTTTACAAAGTCATGGGTTGTAATTCTCACGAAATGGTACAGTTACCAATAGAAATTGAGGTAAGTTACGATTCGGTTCCTGGAAGTGAACCTCATAAATATACTCGTTCTTACGAGGTTATAGGGAACACTCGCTTACCTCTTGTAAATGAGCTAGAGGCACATATCGCTGATTTCCTGGGTAAACATCAGCTTGATAATGTTGGTATTAACTGCGAAGAATATTGCAGCTTAGTTGACGATCATGTGATGGCACAATTTTCTGAGGGGTATAAGTTTAACTTTTCCGGCTGGATAGATGCACGCGCTCAGAGAAAAACTGGTTACGGTAATCAACAAACTATTGGGATGCTAGGGGCTATTTATTTACCCGATAACTCTAAACGTTTTTTTAGCACTCTACATGATGCTTTAAGGAATTATGATGGTAAGTTAGCACCAAAGGCTCTTTGGTATAGCAGTAAAGTGCCATTTTGGGGGGCTAATGGAAGTCATCTTTCGCGATTTAATCGTGATCTTAGTCATATTCTCGAAAATTATGCTGATGATAAAACTGCTCGAATTTCCATGTTGCATTCGGGTGATAGTGAAGCTGAATGTCGTTTAAATCGTAAACATCATTCTGGTCGCTTCGCCAATGGTATTGCACTATCTTCAGCAGCCAATTTTGATCGAATGGAGATGCTTCTTATTCCGGGTGTAATTGGATTAGTGCAATATCACGGTCAACCGAACAATGATAGTGCCTTAACATGGCCGATTGGTTATATGACTATTGATCCAGAACGTTTACAACTTCTTGAGAACTTAATAATTAAGAGGACAGAGAGGGCCATCGCAAAGGTCAATTGGTATAATTTTAAACATGAAACACTTGGTACGCTACTGCCAATTGAAATGCTAGCAAAATTGGACAAACGGAGCGGTGAAGAAGTTGATCAAGCGATTCGCAGCATATTACTCTCCTCCCGCGGATCAATTGCACAGGCTATTCTTTCACTTCGCAAAAAAATATAGCCGTATTGTTTAACATTAATATAATTAATATAGAGGTATTCTATAGATTTAAAGATAATTATTGATTATTTGATGAACGGCTATCCAGATTAATATCTTACAATAAATTGCACACACCTCGGCCATTAATAATGGCCGAGCTAAAATTTATTAAGCTGCTGAAAATTTTATTTCCTGATAAGTTACATCTTTACCTACCATTAACTCATATAAAAGCCATGACAATCACACCTCTTATAATCAAGGTGCGATAGCCACTAAAAAAGCATTTAGAATAACATCAAACCCTAATGTAACATATTGATTTTATGATATCTTTCAGGATATCCTTATAATTACTCATCCTTCCTTACTCTTAATTTTAAATAAATGGCCCCAGTTAGCCAAATAAACTCACAACGTTGCTGGTGGCTTTCTCAACCTTGCTCACCCGCCTTTCCCATAACTTCAGCGCCTTACGCTTCTCGCTAAGATAATCATAACGGTCATAATGCTTCGAGCTGACATCCTGTAATGCATGGTTTTGAATACGGTCGCGCAGCTCTTTCGAGACACCGATTTCGCCCATCAACGTTTTGCAGGTCCGCCGTAAATCTCTCGCAACAAACACCGGATTGTCAGGAAAATGCTCGCGATAATAGATGATGGCTTGAGCAAAGCTGTCAGTTCGTAGATGCTTACTCGCGTCCAGCCGCTGCGGGAAGATAAACGGACTATCGTTAACGTTTTCCACCTTCAGCCTTTCCAGAATATAGACCGCTGAATCAGTTAACGGCACCAGATGGCCGCGCTTGTTCTTTGAGACGTCAGCAACTATCAACAGTGTTTTCTCTTCCCAGTTCACGGCATCCCATCGACTGGAAGCCAGTTCATGCGGGCGCTGACCACCAGCGTAAACACATAAATTAAGCAGCAAGTTCACCGTGCTGCCAACGCTTGGCGTTTTGGGAAAGTCACCCATCAACTGTTGCAGCTCATTCAACTTCAGCCAGTTGGTTCCCGCTTTCTCTGCAGCCGACTGCTTAGGGATGACGCTCACCGGGTTCATCTCAAGTCCAAACATCACATTCTGCTGGTGGTTGGCAGGGTCGTTGTCTGCTTTAAGCCCGTAGTTGAACGCTGCCATCAGATAAGAGCGCACTCGGTTCGCTTCAACGCTCGCACCGCGCTGAATAATGGCAGACAAAATCTGTTTGATATGAAGCGGCGTGACTTCGTTAGCTTTGGTGTCTTTGGCGATAAAGGAATATGTTTCCTTCTCAAGGCGGTACAGCACCTGCTGCCATGTCCGCTTTCCATCTTCCCGCATTTTGTTGGTGTAGCCCTGAATAAGCTGCTTGATGCTGCCCTTTAACTGTTCGGCACGCTTTTGCTTTTCCAGCGCGATTTCCTGTTCAGCCTTTTCGACCTTAGGGTTCTTCCCTGCCTTCAGCGTACCGGCATAACCTTTAGCAAGCTGACGAGCCTGGGCTAAAGACATCTCAGGACAACGACCCAGCTGAATGAAGTGGCGCTTAGCATCCCAGTAGTATCGGTAGTAGAAAACCCGCTGCCCGGATGGCTCAACTTTAACGCCCAGACGCCCTGCTCCTCGCTCACCACTTTTGTCCCATACCTGATAAGCCGAGTCGCGAGCTTTAAGACCGCGCACCATTGAATCCGTTAGATTGTCTGCCAAGAGGAAGTCCTTACGAGAAATTTATTACCGTTTTCTGGGTGATGTAGCAGGTGACGTAAGGATGATACTGAAAGCAAATACCTGGAACAACATGAAACGAAGACACAAACATAAATTACTGATTTATATTATTTAAAATGTAGATATTATTAAAGATGGAAAATGATGAAACAAGCTATTCATATGACTCATAATCGCTTGGTCGCTGGTTCAAACCCAGCAGGGGCCACCAAATTTTCCTAGTTATTTCGTGCATTTAAGCCACCTTTTTCAAGGTGGCTTTTTTGTTTGTCATTCACAGTGGCGATCAAATGGCGATACGTTTTCTAAGCGATTCTAAATATCAATCACGCTCCAACTCATTCACCTGCCACCGCACCGAACTTACGCCCTTTTCCAGACTGATGCGACTCACCAGGCTTTCCAGCTGATCGGTTAAAGTGGGATTGCCAATCACTTCAGCATTCACCTCCATGCGATGCGGCGGATCCAAATCCTCACTGTGCAGTGATTGCAGGCGCAATCCGCTGCCGCCCAGCGTGTGCAGCATTAGGCTGCGAACCTGAACCTCATCCTGCGCGAGGCAGATGATTTGTACTTTGTAGTGTTGCATCGCTTCGGCTGCTGAGACGATGGTTTGGCGGTTGATACCCAAAGCCAGTTCACGCAGCAGTATATTCGCGCACAGGATCACCATGCAGCCGAGGGCCGCCTCCAGCAGCAATCCCATGCTGCACAGCACGCCAATGGCGGCGGTGCACCACAAGGTGGCGGCGGTATTCAATCCGCGGATGTTCAAGCCATCGCGCATGATCACTCCGCCGCCGAGGAAACCGATACCGGAAACCACATAAGCCGCAACGCGTGACGCATCCGTAGCGATGCCGGGCACGCTTTGTGTCATCAGAACGAAGAGACAAGCGCCGGTGCTCACCAGCGCATTGGTGCGTAATCCGGTCATACGTTGACGTAGTTGGCGCTCACTGCCGATCAGCGCACCCAAAACCAGCGCGACGGTGACGCGCAGTAAAAAGATTTTCCAATCCATGATAGACCTCAATCCGCAGCTTTCTGTTTGCGGAACAAAAGATTAATAAATGGATTACAGACAGTGCGAATACCGCTGGGAACCAGCCGCATTGTGCTTATGAAAAGGGGTGATTCTGGAAGGAAATTCACCGTCTTAACGCGCAGTTAAGACAGCGTGAAGGCTATCTTACCGCGAGGTCCTGCTGTAATCGTTTGGGACTTGTGTCCAATGCCGTTCTCCTCTTGGGTAAAAATTCGCCGCGATTCTAAAGTGACTTACGCAGCATTGCCAACTCAAATAGCCCGTTCGTTTACGTTGGGTTAAAACAAAAAACCCGCCGAAGCGGGTGTATGGAATTGTTATCGCCCCGTCGTTAGCCAACGACTTAGCGTGCCCGAGTTAGCATATCCGCTGATAATGGCGGCATAGCTATCGAAACGGTTGCTGACTTCACTGACCTGGTTGTTGTACAGATCGCTTTCTGCGCTCAATACATCCAGCAATGAACGGCGGCCTAAGTGATACCACTGATCAAAGAAGTCCTTACGAATCCGATCGGATTCCACAATCAGGTTTTTATACAGCACGGCGCGTTCCGCTGTTGAGTGTGCATTCTGGTTGGCAGCACGCACACGATTTTCCAGATCGCGGCGTTGCTCCTGCACCTGCTGACGACTCGCTTCGGCACGTTTAATCGCCGCAATTTCCTGGGCGTTGGTTGAACCGCCGCGGAATAAGCCCCAGCTAACGTTCAGGCCGGTTTGCCATGCCTGTTGGCGTCCGAGCTGATCTTCACGGGTGTTTTTGCTTACCGTCCAGTTGAGCTTTGGCAGGCCAGAAGCTTTGATTGCCTCCGCCTCTTTAAAGGCTGCTCGCTCCTCAGCGCTGGCGCGCAAGATCAGAGGATGGACATCCAAACTCGTCAGTTGGCGGTTTAAATCACCAAAGGAAAGCGCCCACTTATCGCTGGCTGGTAACGTCACGCGGTTGTTGCCCATCAGGCGATTCAGAGTGATTTCAACATCCCGCGCGCGAGACTCGGCATTTTCCAGGTAGCTTTGCGCTTGCAGTAAGCGCCCTTTTGCCTGCGTCAGTTCACTGCGACGTCCAGTATCTGACTGAACAATACCGCTGAGCATTTTGGTCAGCTCTGCCATACGCGCCAAATACTGCTTACTGATGGCGATGACGTGCTGCTGTTTATTCCACTCAATCAAGGCGTTACTTACCTGCATCGCCAAATCTTCTCGCTGTGCCTGCACCGACTGTAAGGCTGACTTAACGCGCTCTTCGCGACTTTCAATGGTGCGACTGGTTTGGCCAAAGTCGATTAGATTAGTCGCTACTGAAACACCTAAAGACGGCATATTCCCCTGGTATTCATAATTTTTAGTTCCACCACCAAACTCTTTGGTTGCCGAAGCGGCGCTTACATCAACTTGTGGCCAGCGCTGGCCTTTCGCTTCATCTACGCTGGCTTCAGCCGCATCACCCTGAGCGATATAGGACTTCAGCGCCGGGCTGATTCGCCAGGTGATACGCGCAGCTGAGAGAAACTTTTGCCGTATTTCACTCTCGGCAACTGTTTCATTAACTCCGCCGCTTAACGTAACGGGTGAAGTCGTTTCTGCCGCTGTAGTCGCTGCTGGAGGGCTAACATAACTAAAATCTGCCTTAGCGCTTTCAGCTGGAGCATAGGTTTTCGTTGCTGCAGCCTGCTGCTGACCCACATTTCGCGACGATTGCATCGGGTTAAACGGCTGTGGTTCAGGGCGACGCTGATCCTCCGTCAGGAAACCTCCGCCCTGAATTTCAGCATGCTGGCTGGTTTTCGCGCTGATCTGTGCAGGACGTTCGGCGGCTTCGCGCTGGTGCGGCGCTTCTGCTATTGGGGCCGGTACGATTGGCGCAACTGGCGGCTGAACCCGCGGAGTAATCGCGACCTCCGGTATCTGTCTTTCAACAAACAGCGGCGCTGGCGCAGTGAACGTTGGTTGCGCAACCTTTGCCGCAGGTGTCGTTGGAGCAGATGCAGGCGCCGTAGAACCTTGCAAACGTTGCGTTCGCACCGGCGCTGCCGCAGGAGCGACAGGACGCTGGCCGCTCATTTCCGCAAACATCATCAACTCACTGGTGGAATCCGCCATCACGTTAACCGCGGGCGCCATCACAACGGCAATACAAACGGCAAGCAGAGAGAGATGACGCGCCTGTGCATGGCGCATCTTGTTATTATTTTTCATGATTATTAACGCTCGCGGAATGCTTCTTTAGCTTTCAGGACCGGCTTCAGCAGGTAATCGAGAATGGTTTTCTCACCCGTGCGCACCTCGACGGTAGCGATCATGCCGGGAATGATCGGCAGATCTTTGTTACCTGCGTGCAGCGTGCTTTTATCCGTCAGGATCAGTACGCGATAGTAGGTATCATCCGGGCGTCCACTGGCGGCTTTCTGATCGTCTTTTAAGGTATCCGGACTGATATACTCCACGTGCCCATCAAGCCCGCCGTAAATGGCAAAGTCATAGGCGGTGATTTTCACCTTGGCCGGTAAGCCTGGACGTAGGAAGGCGACATCCGACGGACGGATTTTTCCCTCCACCAGCAACTGCTCTTCCAGCGGAACGATTTCGAGAATATGCTCACCCGGCTGAATAACCCCGCCAATGGTGTTAACGCGTACGTTTTTCACCGTGCCGCGCACCGGTGCGACGATCGTGGTACGATCAACAATATCGGCACGACCAATCAGGTTTTCGCTAACCTGGCTCAGTTCTAATTCCAGACGTCCCAGCTCGGTGTGGGCATCTGATTGATAGCGGTTACGACGTTCGACGATTTGCGCCTGAATGTCATTGGCCTGACGCTGCATACGCAGCAGTTCGACTTCTGACAAGAGACCTTTGGCCGCTAACGGCTCAGCCAGATGAATCTCGCGCATCGAAAGTGCGTAACTGCGTTGCAATGAGTTGATGCTGTCACTTAGCGCACGTTTGCGCGATTCATAAGCTTTAGTTTCCTGCGCCACAACGGCGGGATCGCTCTGTACCTGCTCATCAAACGCCAGTGGCAATGAATAAGCTTCAGCACGTAAGCGTGCAATGCTGCCCTTCAGACCCACCACTTTACTCAGTACTTCGCGATAGCTGGATTGCGCACGCGTTGGGTCAATTTTCAGTAACACATCACCGCGATCTACAACCGTACCTTCACGCACATTCATCTCTGCCAGAATGCCGCCTTCCAGGCTTTGAATAACCTGCTCACGGCTGCGTGAGATGACCTTGCCATCGCCTTTAGTGATCTCTTCGACTCGTGCGTAATTGGCCCAGGTAAGGCCACCAACTAACACCGCAATGATGATCCACATCACTAGCTTGGAACCCGGCGTGGTCTGCGACAGCAGAGAAGCCTGCACGTCATTCATAAATTCGGCATCAGCAGCGGACATACCTTTCTCGCTCTTACGCCATGACATTAACTTGCTCATACTGCGGCCTCCTCTGCTGCTGCTTGCGTCGGCGCTGAATCGTTAGCGGGAGCTGGCGCACGTACCGCCGGTTCAACCGCCTGACGCGGCTGTTTGCGGGCTTTATTTTTTCCTTCTAAAGCGGCAAGCACCTGATCTTTCGGGCCATCCGCCACCACTTTGCCTTCTTCCACCACGATGATGCGATCGACCAATGCCAGAATGGATGGACGATGCGTCACCACAATCAGCGTGTGTCCTTCACTGGCGCGACGTAAATGCGCGAGGAATTGGTTTTCCGTCATGCTATCCATGGCGCTGGTTGGCTCATCCATCAGCAGCACTTTAGGACGGGTGAGCAGCGTTCGCGCCAGAGAAACCAGCTGACGCTGACCGCCAGACAAGCCTTCGCCGCCCTCGCCAACCGTTAAATTGATACCACTTGGATGGCGTGCCGCAACGTGGTCCAAACCGGTCAGATTCAGCACGCGCAGCAGCTCATTGGCGGTGGCGTCCGGGCGCCCAATCATTACGTTTTCGCGCAGCGTGCCGTAGAACAGACGCGCATCCTGACCGACAAAGCCAACAGCCTTGCGCCAGTCCGCCGGATCAATCTGGTTAACATCCAGACCATCGGCCGAAAGCTGACCTTTCACCGGTTGGTAAAGGCGCGCCATCACACGTAATAAGGTGGATTTGCCGCTACCGATGCGGCCAAGAATCGCGACGCGTTCCCCGGCTTTAATGCTCAACGAGATATCTTTAAGGATCTCCGGGTTGGGCTTCATTGGCGGTGCCGGATAGGAGAAGTTGACGTTGGTCAGCGTGATCTCACCACTCAACGGCGGATCGGTGAGATAGGTTTTGCTGCTGTCACGATCAATAGGCATCTCCATCAGCTTGTTGAGTGACGTTAGCGCCGCTTTTGCCTGCTGATAACGTACAGCCAGGCCAATAACCTGACCGAGCGGGCCAGTCGCGCGGCTGGCAAGCATCACGGTGGCGATCATCGCACCCATGGTGAACGTGCCTTCATTGATCAGATAAACACCGGCCACCACCAACATCACCGTCTGAAACTGCTGCAGGAACGTCACCACGCCGGTTGCCAGCGTTGAGTAGCGTTTTGATTTCATCGAGTTAGCGGATTGCAGTGCGCTGAAATTTTCCCAGCGACGCTGCATGTGTGCTTCACCGCCCACCGCTTTCAGCGTTTCCATACCTTCAACCGACTCAATCAGTACACCTTGCTTGAGTGAGGCGTCGCGCAGATTCTCTTTCATGATGCGCGCCAGCGGCCACTGGATCGCGGCACTGACGATGATGATCAATGGGATCATCATCAGTGGAATGATCGCCAGCGGACCGCTGATAAAGAAGATCACACCCACAAACATCAGAATGAAGGGCAGATCGGAAATCGCCGCCAGCGTGGCAGATGCCACGAAGTCACGTACCGATTCATACTCACGAATCTGGTTGGCGAAGGTACCGGAGGAAGCGGGTTTGTGTTCCATCTGGATAGAAAGTGCCTGACGGAACAGCATACTGCCGAGCACTAAATCGGCCTTTTTACCAGCCATATCCAGCAGATGCGCGCGTACGAAGCGGGTAACGGCTTCGAAGATCATCGCAATGGTCACGCCAATCGCCAGTGACCACAGTGTCACGAATGCCTGGTTCGGCACCACACGGTCATAGACGTTCATGGTGAAGAAGATGCTGGAAAGACCGAGAACGTTGATCAATACCGCCGCAATCGCGGCACTGCGGTAATAGCGGCGATAGCGCCACAGTGTGGTGAACAGCCAATGGCCTTTGACTTCCGGCAGCATTTCACTGGCACGCTCATCGACCACAGCAGTGGGTTTCGCCATGACGGCGAAGCCCGCGTAGATCTCATTCAGCTCGGCCAGATTCATCTCAACGGCTGAAGCGCTGACTTCTGGCATCACCAGCTGGAAGCGCAATTCGCGTTGATTTTCCTCATTAGTGTGAATGCGGCGCGACAGCACAATGCAACCGCCGCCCCCTTTGCGCAGCAGAATCATCGGCATCAACTGCTCCGGCAGATCCTGCAGACGACGCTCAACCATGCCGCCGGTAATGCCGGCGTTTTCGAGCGCTGTCATGGCCTGTGATGGTGAGAGCAATGTCGCTTTTGGCAAACCTGCCACCAGCGCTTCTTCACTTTTCTCGCGTTTGTAGTGTTTGCAGATCCAAGCCACGCTTTTTAACAGCGTGTCATCTACCGTGGTTTCAATACGAGCAACAGAACGCGCATCCTGCTCCACAGCATCCTGCTTCTGGTCGACCATTTCCCGACTCCTGTAAACCTGACAAAAAAACGGTGAGCACATTGCCCACCGTTGCACCTGTTTGAATTGGGAAAATTCTGACAGAAGGCAGGTTTTGAGCAGTCCAAGACTTGTCTCAAACGGTTAGGAATAATTGTTTAAACTCGTGATTGCAGGCACGGAGGCGGGCTTTTTGCACTGCCTGGCGCAGAAAAATGCAAGGCTGTTGATGCTCGTCCTGGGCGTGTTATCTTACTGGCTCGCTTTATCGCAATCGGACAAATAGCAATGGTAAAACAGCGCGTAGGGATCGTGTTTGGCGGCAAATCGGCCGAGCATGAAGTGTCATTACAATCGGCCAAAAACATCCTCGAAGCCATCGATAAGAGCAAGTACGAGGTGGTGTTGCTGGGAATTGATAAACAGGGTGAATGGCATCTCAATGATGCTTCGGGATTCTTGCTCAACGCAGAGAACCCGAAGCTGATTGCGCTTAATCGTTCAGGTGAAAATGTCGCGCTGGTTCCGGGCAGTTCTTCCCAGCAGCTGATTACCCGTCAGCAGGCGCAGCCGTTGTCACAGCTGGATGTCATTTTTCCCATCGTGCACGGCACGCTGGGTGAAGATGGCTCGCTACAGGGCTTATTGCGTATGGCGAATCTGCCGTTTGTCGGCTCTGACGTGCTCGGGTCTGCCGTCAGCATGGACAAAGATTTTACCAAGCGGCTGCTGCGTGATGCCGGACTGAACGTTGCACCCTGGCTGAGCGTGACGCAGGCACAGCGCGCGAACATTGATGCTGAGGCCGTGATTGCACGCTTTGGCCTGCCGCTGTTTATCAAACCGGCTAACCAGGGATCGTCCGTTGGCGTGAGCAAAGTCGAGAGCCCTGAAGCGTTCGATGCCGCGCTGGATCTCGCCTTTACGTTTGATCGCAAGGTCTTGATCGAGCAAGGGATTAAGGGGCGCGAGATTGAATGTGCCGTGCTGGGCAACGATACGCCAGAAGCCAGCCCGTGCGGCGAAGTGGTGGTGCATGATGCCTTCTACTCATACGACACCAAATACATCAGCGAAAGCGGTGCGCAAGTGGTGGTGCCAGCGGCAATCAGCGATGAAGCCAGCGAGGCAATTCGTCAGGTGGCAATTACTGCGTTTCAAGCGCTGGAGTGTTTTGGCATGGCGCGTGTTGACGTGTTCCTGACGGAAAGCGGCGAGATCATTGTCAATGAAGTGAATACCTTGCCGGGTTTTACCAATATCAGCATGTATCCGAAGTTATGGCAGGCAGCGGGTTTGAGCTACAGCGATCTGATTTCCCGTCTGATTGAGCTGGCTCAGCAGCGTCACCAGCAAACCAGCCAACTGAAAAGTAGCGTTTGAATCGCCATGACGTGGCTCAGGCCACGTCATTCATCATGCTGCGCGGCTCCATCGCCGGTGAGGTTTGATTACGGCCATTGCGTTTGGAAAGATAAAGATTCTTATCCGCCGCTGACACTAAGCGATTGATCACGCTTGGCCATTCACGTTCGTTCTGCGCACTGCCGCGCGCCAGACCTAAACTGGCAGTTACCGTCACCGTGTTGCCCTGAATCCAGAACTTCTCTTTGACCATCGCCTGACGTACCGTTTCGGCGAGTTGGTAAAGCTGGCTATGGCTACAATCGAACATCACCATCACAAACTCTTCGCCACCAAAGCGACACACCATGCCACGATTGCCAATCACGCGCTGAATGCGCCGCGCAATCTCTTCCAGCACGCAATCACCGGCATCGTGGCCAAAATTGTCGTTAATGGCTTTGAAATAGTCGACATCAAGCATAATAACGCCTGCTTCCCGTTGTAGCGAGAAAGGTTCATTTCTTAAGCTTTCATACAGACCGGAACGGGACAGCAACTGGGTGAGAAAATCAAAATTAGCGCGGAGTGCAAGGCGATGATTTAACTGGCGGATCGCATCCATGCTCACCGCCACCAGCAGCGGGCTGAGCGCAACGGTGGCGACGCCAAGCCGTGCCGAGGTGAGATGGCTAATCGGTAGCAGTGCATCGTCTCCCTGGATGTTCATCACACCATGCGACACCAGCACAATCTCCGTGATACCGGTTATCAGGATCACTAAACTAGTCAATGGAATCGGTAACACAATGGCGCACCAGATCAGCGCAGGAACCGGGAATGTCAGGCTACCGGCCCCGCCAATTAGTGCCCCAACAGTCAGCGATAGAATCACCGCCGCCAGCGGCAGCAATTTGCCAGGATGCAGCAAGGTGCGCGGTGCAACCGTTCGCAACGGGCGTGCCAGCATCACCGGCAGCAGCATCAGCGAAGTAGAGAACTGTTCGCTGAACCAGTCGCTCCACGCCACAATAAAGCGCGCATTGAAATCAATATCCTGTGCCCACGCGCCCCAGGTTGCACAAGCCGCCGCGCCAAGAAAACAGGCGGGAAAAATGCGCATGGCATTGAACACCTGGCTGTGGGCGGAAGGACGTTGCAGATGTTTGATCAGCATGCTGACCGCGACGAGAATAAACAGAATGTTGGCAAAATTGACGGTAAACGCTGGCAGCGCCCAGCCGGAAAATACCGTGTCGTTAAAAATCATCGCACTGAAGCACACCAGATAGCTGGAGGTAGTGTGCAAAAACGGATTCCGCACTATTAATCCCGCCACCAGCGCATTCACCGGCCAGAATAGTGAGAACTCTTCGGGGATGCGTAAATGGCTGCCGATAAAGCAGAAAAACAGCGTAATGAAGAACAGCGTGAGGGCATTCTTTTTAAAATTATTCTCTTCAAACAGCATAACGCGCATACGTCTGAACCCTGTAACCTGGAAAGTGCCGGCATCAACCCTAAGCATCTGCAAGCATTAAACCGGAAATACCCGTGCGATGATTCGGTAATTAAGCAAGTGTTCGTCATCCTACTCTGCGGCTGGACGGCGCTCACCTGCCATAAAAAGCAGCGACGCGCCAAATGGCATTGTGGAAACGCCAGAGACAAAGGATAAAACTTGTGGCAATTATGCCCTGTAAATAAAAAAATCGGCTATCCGAGATATCCGATTTTTTAGTTTTAAAGCGGTTGTTCCAGCACAGACTTATGGCTATTTCACCGCAACAGGCCATTGACTCAGACGAATGCCACGTTTACGTGCGTTTTCACCAAAGTCTTTTAGCACCGCTTTAACGTCGGGATCCATATATTGGGCATTGCCGTGCTCAGCAATCACCACGCTGTTTTCCGGGATCTCTGCCAGCAATCCCTGCAGCTTTGGATTGTGCATAAAGGTCAGATTTTGCTGCAGGCGTAAAACGTAGTGATCGTCATGTCGCGTAAGCTGCAAGGCGTTGCGATGGCTTTTATAGATGCTGTAGAGGATTTGCGTAGCGATGCCAATTCCGATGCCGGCCAGCATGCCAAACACAATAATGCCGCCGATAGTGGCAAGGAATGGCACATATTGCTGCGGTCCCATGCGCATCTGCTCAATGAACAGGCGCGGCGTGGCCAGCTTATAGCCGGTATAAAGCAGCACCGCCGCAAGGCTGGCAAGGGGAATCGCGTTAAGCAGATTACTGAACCACAGGCCGCAGATTAACAGCAGCACACCATGAATCAGAATCGACAGTTTGGTTTGCGCGCCAACGCTGACGTTCACCGAACTGCGCACAATCACTGCAGTAATCGGCATCGCGCCAAGGAAACCGGCGGTCAAGTTACCAATACCCTGCGCAAACATCTCTTTGTTGGGTGAAGGTGCAGGATGTTGCGGACGCAGTTTCTTCAGCGCTTCCTGGCTGAGCAGCGTTTCAAGGCTCGCGACCAGCGCCAGCGTGATCGCCACCATCCACACTGCAGGATTCTGCCACGCTTGCCAGTCTGGCGTTTCCAGTTCAGCCACCAGCGCCGACATGCTGTCGAACGCGGGCAGCGCGATACGCGGCAAGCCTTCAGCTAACGCTGGAAACAGGCGATCGCCAAACACCGTCGCCGCACAGCCCACCAGCACCGCTACCAGCGGACCGGGCATCCAGCTCAGCACTTTAACTGACTTGATTACTGGCGTGGTCCACAGCCATAAAATAGCCAATCCCACGCCAGCAACCAGCATCGCGCTGCTGGAAAAGTGAAATTCCCCGTTTACCAGCGACAACAGCTCAACATCGCCCGCCGCGCCGAATGCTACCGGAATTTGCTGCATAATCAGTAAAATACCAATCGCCGCCAGCATACCTTTAATCACGCTGCTCGGCACTAAGGCGATAAAACGTCCTGCACGCAGTAAGCCAAACAGGCACTGCAACACACCCGCCAGAATCAGCGCGGTGAGAAAGGCGGAAAAGCTGCCTAGCGTGGCGATCGACGCGACCACAATCGTTACCAATCCCGCCGCCGGACCACTAACCGCAAAACGCGAGGGGCTCAGCGCAGTCACCAGCAACCCACCAATCACGCCGGTGAGCAGACCCGCAAAGGGCGGCAATCCACTCGCCTGCGCGATGCCAAGACAGAGCGGCAGCGCGACCAGAAACACCACCAAACCAGCCGGAATATCCTGACGAAGCGTGCTTAAATTCATGGCGTTGATTCCTCTGCAGATGGCTGAATTAACCGCGCGCGGCGCCGCAAAGCCAGAGTACGATTTATCACTAATAAGGGTTTCAGGGTCATCACAATAATCTTCTCTCAACATTTAAAAAGATCGCTTTCAGGCAGATAGCGACGTCATTAAACGCGGCTATGGAGAACCATTGAGGATGAAAGCAGAACTTCCTCACAAAAATAGTTTATAGACGCTTAAGCATTACCTTGCATCATGAATATTTCTGACGTCGACAAAACGAATCTTTTTGTAAACAAAACTTCAATAAACGTATGAATCAGGTAAGTTTATGCAAGGAGCGGAATGATGAGCAGGATCGATAAAAAGCATTATTAACAATTAAATAAGAGCGATTTTAAATGTGATATTTTCGGTGCAATTACAAAACAATACACGCAAAAATTATATGCCATTTTAGCGACGCTATAATTTAATCCTTATGAGCTGGGAGAATTCCTAATTAAAAAATTTATGATTAGTGCGATTCACTGCCATTCAGCAAATAAGACGAGATATTTCGCTATTCAGTTGCCATGAATTTAGTAAGAGATCAGGAAAACAGTGAGGGGAATAATAGTTACGGAGTTATGTAAATATTGATGGACCTGAAAAGGACATGAATGCGCCTGCCTAAGCAGACGCTATTTTACCTGACGATTTATTTACCGTTCCACGCTTTCATACGCGCTTCACGCACCTGCAGTTGCTGCTCAGGCGTGAGTTTGTTGTAGTTTTCCGCCATGCCACTTTCCCAGTCGCCATACAGCGGGTTCGGTAACACGATAAATTGGGTGCCAAAACGCTGATGATTAAGGCTAACGAACTGCTGACGCTGCGCATTTCCCTGATGCCAGGTTGAACCGCCAAAGTCATTCAGGTTGTCGCCCACATACAGCACCACGTTGTAACCGGCATTCTTCACCGCGTCGAAGCGCTCTTGCTTGTTAGAATTGCCGGTACTCAAGCGCACCGTTTTCTCGCTCACGCCGCTGAAGCCCAGCTTATTTAGGTTCTCCACCGTTGCGGCAAAATCTTTTTGGTCGCGGTTGGAGATATAGAACATAGTGCCGCCGTGGCTGTTGACGTAGTTGGCAAACTCCACTGCGCCCGGAACGGCCGTTGCCTGACGCGCCTGCGTCCACGCTGACCAGGTTTTACCCGAGAAGGGCTGGCCGTTTTTCGCCTGCCACGCGCTGTAGGCGCTGTTATCAATCATCGTTTCATCTAAATCGACGATAACCGCTTTCGGTTTACCCGCCAGCGATGGCGCCTGATCGAAGGCCATGCGCGCGCTGTTAAATGCCTGCCAACTCAATGCCTGATATTCGCCGGATTGCTGGAACCAGTTTACTGCCAGCACCGATTGCTGGCCGAGCTGCTGCTGAGCCTGCTGTTTAGAAGGCTGCGCACAACCGGTTAATGCCAGCGCCATTAAGCCGGATGCCGCCAGCAAGGTGGTTTTCTTCATCATTTCATCCTTAAGTGATTAGGGTCAGTTTTTGTAAAGCTTTAAAAATGTAGCAGTTAACGTAAGCTGTGAGCAGCAGAAAACAGCGGTTTGGTGAGAGGAGACACTTATGGTACAGCACCCCCACAGCGGTCCACGATCAAGACTATTGGATGACTTTTCCTGGCTGGAATACGCCTTTCAGCCGGCTGGCCAGCCCGTTCCGGCAGAGGCGGCTTATGGTCAACAGCGTCACAGCGCCAATGTGTTGCTGGCAAGCCAAAACATCCCGCCTAAACGTTGCGAATCAGATGGCTTGATTGGCGAAGATCATCTGCCGGTCGCGGTGTATACCGCCGACTGTCTGCCGGTGTTATTTGCCGATCCGCAACAACAGCAGGTTGCGGCGGTGCACGCCGGATTAAAAGGCACGCTCGGTGGTGTATTGAACAACGCGATTGATCGTCTGCTAGAGCGCGGCGCCAGCCGTGAAACGCTGCGTGTGGTAATCGGTCCAGCGATCGGGCCGTGCTGCTATGAACTGGGTAACGATCTGGTGACACAGATGCAGGATCGTCACGATCTTCCGCCGTTACCCTACTCCACCCAGCAGCCGCACAACGCACAAGCGATCCGTCCGCAGGCGCGGGCCCAGCAGGATGGAATCTGGTTTGATCTGCCTAACCTAGCGCGAGGCTTGTTGTTACAGCGGGGAGTGGTGGCGGAACATATTGAAGTGCTGAACGTCTGTACCTACTGCATGGCGGAAGCGGGTTCCAGCTATCGCTACAACACCCATTTTGACAGCGGCTATCAGTCACGTTTCTCGTGGATCCGCACGCGCGGTTAAGGGCTTCACATCCTTGTGAAGCTTTATCGATCAGTGAATTATGGCATTGAGCGCCAGTACGCCGGCTAAACCGAGAATTGAGATCAGCGTCTCCATCACCGTCCAGGTTTTCAGGGTTTCCACCACGCTCAGGTTGAAGTAGCCCTTAAATAGCCAGAAGCCGGGATCGTTCACGTGTGAAGCGATCACGCTGCCGGAACCCACCGCCAGTACCATCAAGGCCGGATCGGCATGCGTGGCCGCGATAATTGGCGTCACAATACCGGCGGTGGTGATCGCCGCCACCGTGGCTGAACCCAGCGCCACGCGCAGCATTGCCGCAACCGTCCAGCACATCAGCAGCGGTGACAGTGACGATCCCTTCATCATATCGGCGATGTAGTTACCTACGCCGCTATCCACCAGCACCTGTTTAAATGCACCGCCGCCCGCGATGATAAAGATGATCATGGCGATGGCGGCAATCGACTCGCCGCACATATCCATCACTTCTTCCATCTTACGGCCATTGCGCAGCCCCAACGTCAGCACCGCTATCACCACCGCGATAAACAGCGCCACTGCCGGATTACCGATGAATTCGAAGAACTGACGCAGCGCGTTCTCTTTCGGCGTGGTCAACTCGAAGACGGCGGCAATCGCCATCAGCACCACCGGAATCACTGCGGCAAAAATACTGATGCCGAAGCCTGGCATCTCCTCTTCCGTGAAGATTTTTGGGTTGTAGAGCCCTTCCGGCGGTGACTTCTCAAAGCTTTTAAGGAACTTCGAGAAAACCGGTCCGGCAATAATCACCGTTGGAATGGTGATGATCATGCCGTAGAGCAACGTGGTACCGAGATTGGCGCCAAAGATGGTGGCAATCGCCGTTGGGCCAGGATGCGGCGGCAGGAAGCAGTGAGTGACCGAGAGCGCGGCGACCATCGGCACGCCGACGTACAGCAGCGGCAACCCGGCAGCCGCCACGATAGTGAACACCAGCGGCAGCAACAGCACGAAGCCAACTTCATAGAACATCGCCAGGCCGACGATCAGTCCGGTTACCACCAGCGCCCATTGCAGCCGCTCTTTACCAAAAGCGGCGATCAGCGTGGTAGCCACGCGTTGTGCAGCACCGGTATCGGAAACCAGCCGCCCGAGCATGGCGCCGAAGCCGAGGATCATGGCTAATCCGCCCAGCGTCGAGCCGATACCTTTCTGGATCGAGGCCATTACATTCAGTGGCGTCATGCCTTCGGCAATACCGACCACCGCCGAGACAAATACCAAAGCAATGAAGCCATTGACCTTAAATACAATCATCAACACCAGCAGCAGTATCACACCCAGCACAATGATGGTTATTGGCATTTTTATTATCCTTAGGAATACAGAGGGGTGATTAAGGTTTAGGCGCGGCCCGATGATAATGCCAGCCGCGCCCGGTCATCACACGGCGACGCGCATACCACCGTCAACGAACAGCAGATGCCCGTTAACGAAGTTCGATGCACCGGAAGCGAGGAACACTGCCGCGCCAATCAGCTCTTCCGGTTTGCCCCAGCGAGCGGCTGGCGTGCGCTTGGTTAGCCAGCCGGTAAAGGCAGGATCGTCAGCCAGCGCCTGAGTCATCTCCGTGACGAAATAGCCCGGCGCAATGGCGTTCACCTGAATATTGTGACGCGCCAGCTCCACGCACATGCCGCGCGTCAACATAGTCACCGCGCCTTTGGAGGCCGCGTAAGGCGTGATGGTGTCGCGCCCTAATTCGCTCTGCATCGAACCGATATTGATGATTTTACCCTGCTGACGCTCGACCATTTTTTTCGCCACGGTTTGCGAAACCAGGAATACGGCGGTCTGGTTGACCGCGATAACGTCATTCCAGTCCTGCTCCGGGAATTCAAGGAACGGCCGACGACGCTGGATGCCAGCATTATTCACCAGCACATCAATCGCGCCCCACTCCGCTTCGATCTCATCTACCGCCTGTTTCACCTGCGCCGATTGCGTGACATCAAACGCTTTGGCGTGCGCGCGTAAGCCCAACTCACGCAGCTGCGCCGCGCCCTTCTCTGCGCCTTCGTGCGTGGTGGCGTTGACGATCACTTCAGCACCGGCTTCCGCCAGGCCGCGCGCCAGCAGATATCCAATGCCGCGCGCCGAACCGGTCAGCAGCACACGCTTGCCTTCGAGGGAAAATAACTGGCTCATCACTGCTCCTTAAAAAGTTAACTGGACTTTAGCGGCACGGGTTTTATCGCCGGCAAACTGCAGCGCGGCATCGATATCCTGCAAGGCATACTCACCGCTGAACAGCGGCAACGGGTTTACCACGCCGGTAGCCAGCCATTCGACGGCGGTGTTGAATTCATGAGTAAAGCGGAAGGAACCAACCAGATTAATCTCTTTGGCAATCAGCGCCATGATCGGGAAATTGGGAATGGTGCCGCCCATGCCAACCTGCACCAGCGTACCTTTGGCGCACACCACATCGAGGCAGCGCTGCAGCGAAGAAGGATGGCCGGAGGCTTCAAACGCCACATCGAAATAGCCTTTGTCGGCAAGATAGGGCGCGAAATCGCCGTCGGCGGCATGAATCACCTCGCTTGCGCCCATCTGCTGCGCCATCTCCAGTGAACGCTCGCTGATATCGCTGCACACAATGGAGGCCGCGCCGCGCGCTTTGGCCGCCGCCGCAATCAGGCAGCCAATCGGACCCACGCCTGAGATAAACACGTGCTTACCGGTGAGATCACCTGCCTGCTGCGTGGCGTGAATACACACCGCCAGCGGCTCAGCGAACACCATGACCGTTTCATCAGCATCCTGCGGGAACGGCACGCATTGCGCGCTATCCACCACTTTGTATTGGGTAAAACCGCCGTCAACGTGCGGCACATACATGGCGCTGCCGAAGAAGCGCATGGTGGTGCACTGGTTTTCCTGATCGCGCTGGCAATATTTGCACGCGCCGCAAGGCTTAGAGGGATTTACCGCGACTTTTTGTTGGGGTTTAAGTGCTGGATTGTCGCTCTCCACCACATAACCAATCACTTCGTGGCCCAGGATCATCGGCATTTTGATCTCAAAACTACCGACCTTGCCTTCCTGATAGTAATGCAGATCGGATCCACAAATGCCGCCACGCGTGATACGCACTAGCGTACCTTTGCCGTCCCATTTCACCTGCTGCTGCGCAACGCTGACTTGTTTTTTTCCAGTGATTACGCCGGATTGCGTTTCGATATTCATAACGTCCCCATAAGAGCTGTAGCAATGGGGGCCATCAGACCGGGTTATGCGGCTTAAAACTGTGATGAACATCACCTAAAAACATGTTACGGAAAGCTGTTACCTGGAACGTGAAGTCTGCGATGCCGAAGAGGAAACAGGCGGCCGTAAGTGGCCGCCCGTGAAGAGAATTAATAGCCTGACATCAGGTCGTGGCTGTATTTGAACAGCTCAGAATCCGAACGTAAACCGAGCTTTTTCAGCGCCGATTGTTTCTGCCCGCTCACGGTTTTACGACTGCGCTTAAACTTCACGGCAATTTGTGACACGCTCAAACCATCGAGAAAACAACGCACCACTTCAACTTCACGCGGGCTGAGGGTTTTCACCTTCTCATACATATTGCCTTTGCTGCTGAAATCGAGGCTGTCATCCAGCGACTCTTCGCTCATGACATAGAGATTTTCAACCTCGTAGGCGACTTCTTTAGACAAGAACAAACGTCCCTGCGCCACCTGACGAATCGCATGGGTAATTTCCTGCATATTGTGGCTTTTGCCAATAAAGCCTTTCACGCCTGCACTTAGCACCATTTTGACGATGGCCGGACTCTCCATTGAAGAAGAGATCAGAATTTTTTGCTGGGGATGGTGATTACGCAGTTGCTTCACCAGCGCCAAACCATCCAGTTCACGTTCACCCAGCAGGAAATCCAGTACCAGCACATCGACTACGGTACTTCTCAGCTGATTAAATAATTCATTACTTGAAGCCCAGGTACCCACCAAATGAATATCGGGCTCATGTTTCAAACACAACTCGAAAACGGTACGGACCATGGGGTGATCATCAAGGACAGCCACACGCACTTGTTTATTGTGTGCATATACCATTTGTTTATTCCTTTATTACAGCATTAACTTTGTCCAATTCTGACTGTCACACCCGCTTCAATGAATAAATGGTGTCGATTACAACAGCTGTGAAAAAATAGCCTTCACAACATCAGAATTCTAAATCGATAGCGTCACCCTAATAGCGGTCATTTTTATATACCCCTTTTAGGTTTATATTTTTCCGTGATAGATTCTTACTTTCCTGCTCACGTAAAAGTGGGAAAAGTCTGACTTAACTCCTTAACAAGACCACATAAGAATTGTCTTGAAAGAAAAGGGGTAATCTAACTAACTGAATAAGCTAAGAAATGAACATCATATAGTGACATCGTCATCACCCACTCTCTTTCGCTAAAAATCAAATATTTGAGAATGGTCGCAAAATATTAACAATAAAAGAATAGAGCGAGCGAAAGATAATAATATCTTTATAATCCCTGGTCCTGATAGACATTAATGGATACCTTAAGAAGGCAGCGTGCTAATTAATCTTAATACTTTTCGCTTGTTGGCATTATTTTTTCTGGCTTTAGTTTCATGTTCATTAATAGCATCAGAGAAAAAACTGCAATTACTGGCGCGATATGATGTAGCTCAACCTGCTTTACAACTGGCTGAACCAATCTCTTCGGAGTTTCGTCATCACGTTCTCAAAGTTGCTGTCGCTGGGCAACCACAACCGCCCCTTTTTATGGATGTAGATACGCGACGATTCGAAGGCGTGAGTGCGGATTATCTCTCTCTGATTCAGAATATGCTGGATACCACAATAGAAATCCATTATTACGCCAGCCATAGCGCGGCCCAGGAAGCCGTAACCAGCGGAGAAATGCAACTATTAGCGATCTATGTGGAACCCCCCTCAGTATCAAAGCCGCAAACCTTGATCGCCAGCGACCCCTGGATGCTGGATTATGCAGCGATCGGTTTTAAGTCTGGGCAGAACGCTCCATTAAAAATTGATGAACCCAATCGCATGGCCTGGTCTGGTTCAGCGTTGATGCGTGCACATTTAGAAGAGACTTTTAAGAGCGACCTTTTAGTTCGCTTTCCTGGTTACTACGATGCTGTCGCAGCAACAGTATTTGGCCAAACAGAGCGTGTATGGGGCAATGCCGCCACACTTACGCACCTTAATCGCTTCATGTTCGCAAATGCGCTGGATATAACCAAAGATGACCACGCTATTCCAATGAATTTCAGCTTTGGCATTAGCCCGCGTTATCCACAACTTGCCGAAGCGATTAATTTTTCCTTAACACAAATTCCTCTCTCTATTCGCATGCAGATAGCGAAGCGCTGGCAACTGGATACGTACCATGTGCTGCAGCGTAATCCGCTTGCACTCAAGCATGAAGAGGAGAAATGGCTACAGGCACACCCGCGTATTAACACCGCACTACCGCAAACCCTCGCTCCACTCAGCAGTCGCAACGGAAGCATGTCGTTTCGCGGCATGATCATTGATGTTTTAGATCTGATAGCCAACCAAAGTGGCATTACATTTAATTCAGAAGTTCAGGAAGAAAGTGGACGTAACCAAACCGATAAGCATTTTCCACATCTGTATGCGCTTGAGATGCTTACCCCGGATATGCCACCTCAGTTAATAACCCGCCCATGGCTGGTTTCACACTGGGTCATTATTCGCCATAAACGCCCTCGGAATATTATGGCTCGGGATCCTTTTCCCTTTGGCTCGGCTCTCATGCTGAACAATCGGCAGATGAAGGATTGGATGCTTCTGCATTATCCCCATCTGAACCTCGCCTATATCAACGATCCTTTGCAGGCCTTGCGCGAACTGCAGGCGCATGAAATCGATGCGGTAGTGCTGCCAAAAATTTTTGTGGATTATCTGCTCCACAACCATTATGCAGATGACCTGATTATTGAAACCACGTTGGGTGCAGACCCGGCACGTTTTGTTATGCGTGTTGAACCCGGTAATGAAACGCTGATTAGCATTCTCAATAAAGCCTTGATCGCGATTCCTCCCGAAACCATGTTCAAGTTGCTGGCACATTGGCGTCAGTCAGAGATGCCGTTCCTCAGTGCTTCATGGCAGAGTTACAAACAAGTTATCTTGCTGATCGTGTCCGTCTCGGCCGGATTGATAGCCCTTATTTTGCTGTGGAACCGTCATCTGCGGAAGGTTATTCAGCAGCGTATTCAGGCTGAAAATGCATTGAAAAATCAGCTCAATTTCACTCATACACTCTTCAATGACTCGCCCGTTGCCATGTATATCCGCGATAAACAAACCCGATTAGTGGATTGCAACAATGCCTACCTACGTTTTATGGATTTCCAGCGAGAAGATGTCATCGGTAAACGACTGTCGGACGTTCTCACTGGCAATAACGCCAGCATTCACAGTATTGAAGATGGCTATCAAAAAACCTTACTGGATGGCGAAGCCGTCATGCGCGATATACACATGGATTTTGAACAGCGGACATTCCAGCTTTATCACTGGACGCTGCCGTTTCGCGATCGGCACGGTGATGTCGCAGGTGTTATTGGGGGCTGGCTGGATGTCACTGAACGCAATGCGCTGCTGCAGGAGTTACAGCTCGCCAAAGATGTGGCTGATAAAGCCAACCGCTCCAAAAGTGAATTTCTTGCCAGCATGAGCCATGAAATCCGCACGCCATTGCATGCCATGATTGGCTTACTGGAGCTCGAAACTCGCTTGCAACCGGCTGATTCTCTCTCAGAGAACATCCGTGTTGCGTACCATTCGGCACGCGCGTTGCTGTCATTGATTGGCGATATTCTCGATTTGTCGAAAATCGAGTCCGGCCTTTATCAACCAACGTTAGAAACGGTCTACCTTCCTGATGTTCTCGATCAAGCGGTTACGCTATTCCGTAATAAAGCAGAGATTAAGGGACTTGAACTGCGGGTAGAGATGGATATTGCTGCTTACTGGGTGAAGACAGACCCATTGATGCTGAATCAAATTCTCTCCAACCTATTGAGCAACGCCATTAAGTTTTCCGATTACGGCACTGTCACTGTCGTGCTCATGCAGGGCATTGCGCAGGAGGAGGACGGTTGTGAATTCGTGATCGAAGTTAGCGATCAAGGTTGTGGCATGACGGAAGACCAACAGCACGCCATCTTCGAACCTTTTGTGCAGGTGGGCGATCGCCAGCAGCAGCAAATTGGCACCGGATTAGGATTAAGCATTTGTCGTAATCTGGCGCATTTACTGGATGGTGAGCTGATTGTGGAAAGTGCGCCAGGGGAAGGCGCGGTGTTCTCTTTTTATTTCCGTGCCTTGGCCGGTGAACCGCAGGATCAAACACAGCCTCATTTGTCGCAGCCGCTGATCTCCGACAAGCTCTCCGTGATGATCATCGACGATCACGCACCCAACCGATTACTGCTTGGGAAACAGCTTGAACTGGCCGGCCATCAAGTCATGGTGAGTGAAAGTGCGGCAGAAGCACTGACATTATGGCAGCAGGATCCATTACGTTTCGACCTCATCATCACAGACTGTAATATGCCGGGCATGAACGGCTTTGAGTTCGCTGAAGCGCTGCGTCTATACGAGCATGAGCATCAGTTAACACCGATCATGCTCTTCGGCCTGACTGCATCGGCTGAGCAGCATATTATGCAACGCTGCCTTCAGGCGGGAATGAACGATTGTCTTTTCAAGCCGCTGGATTTAGAGAGCTTACTTGCTCAGGTTGCACGTTGTACCCGGCGCAGCGCCATAAAACCAGAAATCCAGGCCCCGCCGGCAGCGAGTATCTCCTCTTTCCCACAGCTGTTAACACAACTGGCCGAACAGGATAGTGAAGGTTGTCTGGTGTTACTCAACAGCATACGAACCAGCCACGATGAGTTGTTGATATCACTTCAGCAAACCGATGATGCCAGCGCCCTGTCACAGCTGGGTCACAAATTAAAAGGAGGAGCAGCAATGCTAAATGCTCCAACCTTGACTGAACTGGGCCGCAAGTTGGAGAAACACCGCGAGGAAGCCCTCGATCCGCAAGCGTTAATTCAGCAGATTGTCGAGGAAATGAAACGTGTTAATGAGTCCTTGCAAGAATTTGAGAAACATCGCTTGAAAAATCATCAAGATTTATAGAATCATAATCTTATCGAGACATTTCTCGGTTCGCCCTATTAATCTGGCGGACATAATGGCCGTCAACGTCATCATTACGGTGCCGTTAAAGGGAGAGATATGTTTAATGCAAAAATTCTCATCGTTGATGAGCATCGTTTGGTTGCCGCCGGCGTGCAGGCTTTATTATTAATGAATGGCTTTAATTGTGTCACTACTGCGCACACAATTAACGATGGTATTGATGACATCATTCATCAACACATCGACATACTAATATTAGACCCTGACTTTAAAGAAAAAAATGGCATCGCATTTTTACGCGATATCGTCAAATCAAAGACGTGGATGAAAGTCATATTGATTAGTCGGGATGGCAACAACCACCTTTCAATACAGTCACTTAGCCAGGGCGCGAACGGGTTCGTGTCAACTTACGATCCCATTCAAACACTGATCGCCGCCATTGGCTGCGTTTCTAATAATGTGAATTATCTACCGGGCGACATTCTGGACAAACGTCAGCGTTATGCAAATGAGCAAGATATGCTTTCTCGCCTGACTGACCGTGAAAATTTAATTTTGCGACAGCTCGCACAGGGGAAGTCGAATAAAACCATCGCTTGCGAATTGGGATTAAATAATAAAACAATCAGCACTTATAAAACAAAGATATTCCAAAAACTTGAGTCAAAAAACCTGGTTGATATCATCGAACTTGCACGTCGCAATGGGGCTTGTTGAAAGAAAAATCAAGACTAGTCTTGCTGATTAATAACGTTATGGCGTGGCATGATATGCCTTGTCCTAACCTCGGACAGTTTTTAAAAAGATTGAGTTATAAAGGAATTAATAACCACAGAGCTAATTTATTAGCCCCTTCTTCATGCTATTACAGGGCGAGTAGGTTTCTTCCCGTGCCTGCCGAAAGAAGTCCGATACTTTCGTCTGCGACTTACCGCCCTGCTTTTTTTTGATACTTCTCACAGGCTGAACGCCACACACTTCCTTCCCTGCAAAATCCCGCTAGAGTTCACTCATCCGACCACTCTCTGAGTATGTGATTATGTCTGAGCATTATGCCCACCTGTTCGCCCCGCTGGATTTGGGTTTCACCCAGCTTAAAAATCGTTTCCTGATGGGTTCGATGCATACCGGACTGGAAGAACACGCCGAGGGCGCAGAGCGTCTGGCCGCTTTTTACGCTGAGCGCGCGCGTGAAGGCGTGGCGCTGATTGTCACTGGCGGTATCGCGCCCAATCCGCAAGGCGTGGTGGCACAAGGCGGAGCGATCCTCAACCAGGAAAGTCAGTGCAACTGGCACCGTATCATCACCGATGCGGTACGTGCAGAAGGCGGGAAAATCGCGCTGCAAATTCTGCATGCCGGGCGCTACAGCTATCAGCGTGACCTGGTTGCCCCATCGGCATTACAGGCGCCGATCAATCCTTTTACGCCACAAGCGCTCAGCGATGCGGATATTCAGCAAACCATTCAGGACTTCGCGCACTGCGCCAAACTGGCGCAACAGGCCGGCTATGACGGCGTGGAGATCATGGGCTCGGAAGGTTATCTGATTAACCAGTTTCTGGTGGCGCACACCAATCAGCGTGAGGATGACTGGGGCGGCGATGTGACGCGACGCCAGCGCTTTGCGTTAGCGGTGACGCAAGCGGTTCGTGATGCCGTCGGCAGCGACTTCATCATTATCTTCCGCCTGTCGATGCTCGATTTGGTCAATAACGGCAGCTCGCTGGAAGAGACGCTTTCACTGGCGCAAGCGTTGGAGCAGTGCGGCGTTACGCTGTTTAACAGCGGCATTGGCTGGCATGAAGCGCGCATTCCCACCATCGCCACCTGCGTGCCGCGTGCTGGTTTTGCCTGGGTCACGCAGCACCTGCGCGAGCGCGTATCGGTGCCGGTCATCGCCACCAATCGCATCAACCATCCCGATGTAGCTGAACAGCTTTTGCGTGATGGCATCGCTGATATGGTCTCGATGGCGCGCCCTTTCCTCGCCGATGCGGCTTTTGTCCGTAAAGCCGAAACCGGCCAGCCCGATGCCATCAACACCTGCATTGCCTGTAATCAGGCCTGCCTCGATCAAATCTTTGTTGGCAAAATCACCTCTTGTCTGGTGAATCCGCGCGCCTGCCACGAAACGCTGATGCCGGTGATCGCCACCAAGCAACCGAAACAGCTGGCGGTGGTGGGCGCGGGACCCGCGGGTATGGCGTTCGCGCTGCAGGCGGCGCAGCGCGGCCATCAGGTCACGCTTTACGAAGCCGATGCGCAAATTGGCGGACAATTTAATATCGCCCGGCAGATTCCCGGCAAAGCCGAATTCAGTGAAACGCTGCGCTATTTCCGTCACCAACTTTCTGCCGCAGGCGTAACTATTAAAACGGAACATCGCGTCAGCGCTGACGAACTGGCAGCCGCTGACGAAGTGATCATCGCAACCGGTATCTTGCCGCGCCAGCTGACGATTCCTGGCATCGATCATCCCAGCGTGCTGAGCTATCTCGATGTAATACGCGATAAAAAACCGGTGGGAAAACGCGTGGCGATTATCGGCGCGGGCGGCATTGGTTTTGATACCGCCGAGTTTCTGCTGCATCAAACCAGCCATGACGATTTTTACCAAAGCTGGGGCATCGATCGCAGCCTGCAGGCGCGAGGTGGTTTGATGGCGCCACAGCTACAGCCCGCCGATCGGCAAATCTGGCTGCTGCAACGTAAATCCGGCAAGCCGGGCGCAGGCTTAGCGAAAACCACCGGCTGGATCCACCGCGCCAGCTTGCAGGCGCACGGCGTGCAGATGTGGGGCGATGTCGAATATTTGCAGATTGATGATGCAGGACTGCATCTGCGTCATCAGGGCGAAGCGATGACGCTGGCGGTGGATAACGTGGTGATTTGTGCCGGACAGGAACCGCTGCGCCTGCTGGCGGATCAGCTCAGCGCGCGTGGCAAATCCGTACGTGTGATTGGGGGTGCGGATGTGGCGCAGGAGCTGGATGCTCGCCGCGCCATCGCTCAGGCGACCGAACTGGCGCTGAGTGTGTAATTAGCGCAGTTTGACCGAACGCAGTACCACGAACTTGGCGTTGGACGCCACCAGCTCGCAGTTGCCAAACAGCTTTTTCATTTTGACGTGATAACCGAGGTGGCGGTTGCCGACGATGCGCAACTCGCCGCCATACTGCAGGCAGCGTTTCGCATCACGCAGCATTTGCCATGCCAGATGATCGGTTACCGCGTGCTGCTGATGGAATGGCGGATTGCACAGCACCGCGTGTAGGCGATCGGACGGGAAGCCACTCAGCACGTTGTTAACGCGAAACTGACAGCGCGCCATATCCTGCGGACGGTTCACTTCCACGTTCAGTTTGCTTGATGCCACCGCCATGTAGGATTCATCATAAAACAGCACGTCCGCGTTTGGGTTCTGTTCCAGTGCCAGCAAGCCAATCACGCCGTTGCCACAACCCAGGTCGAGAATCTCACCTTCAATGTCAAAAGGCAGATGCTGCATAAAGAAGCGTGCGCCCACATCCAGCGACGCGCGGGAAAACACGTTGGCGTGATTGTGGATCTGGTACTCAGAATCATCCAGCGGCCAAACGGTGGTGGCGGGCTGATCCGCTAATTGCGGCGCAGTGAAGCGGCTGTAAATCAGACGCGCTTTTTTCCACGCCAGCGAGGTTTTGCTCTCGCCGAGGATGCGCTCGAACAGTTGCAGCGTGGAGTTGTGAATATCTTTGGCTTTCGCCGCCGCCAGAATCAGCGTGTCTGGCGTCACCACTTCGCGCAGTGCACGCAGTTGATGCTCGAGCAGCGCCAGCGCTTTGGGGATTTTGATCATCACCACCGCCGGTGCGGCCGGCAATGGCGCCAGGCTATCGAGAAAATGCACCTGATCTTCATCCATCTCATTGAGTCGCAGGTTCTGTTTTGCCGCCTGTTCGCTCAGCAGTGAATCGCTGACGTGCCACACCGGACGTGCACCCAACCCGCAAGTCAGCGCGCCAAAGCTGTCGTTGAACACCAAAACCGGTCCCTCGGGCAGCGCTTGCTGCAACAGGTATTCATCGGCGGAATCCCACGCCTGTAGCGGGCTTTCCTCACGCATTGGCGGGAAGCGGTGCAGCGTCAGCGTGCGATTGGTCAGTTCAAGTTGGCTCATGGAATCTCCGGCGTGGTACACTTTGCGCGATTTTCGCCCTAAAAAGGGGGCGCAGTATACTGTCTTTCGCCGGGAATCCCAATGTCATTAATCTATCTGCAGGGCTACCCTGAAAACATCCTCGAGCAGGTTCAGACGCTGATCGAACATGAGCGCTTAGGTGCCTTTCTCCAGCAACGCTATCCCGATACGCACAATATCGTCAGCGACCGCGCGCTCTATGATTACACACAGGCGCTGAAAAACCGCTATATGCGCAGCGCGCCTCCAGTGAGCAAAGTGATTTGGGACAATAAGATCAAGGTGATGAAGCACGCGTTGGGACTGCACACGGCGATTTCGCGCGTGCAAGGCGGCAATCTAAAAGCCAAAGCGGAGATTCGCATCTCCACTTTCTTCCGCCTCGCACCGGAAGCGTTTTTGCGCATGATCGTGGTGCACGAGCTGGCGCACCTGAAAGAGAAAGAGCACGACAAAGCGTTTTACCAACTCTGCTGCCACATGGAACCGGATTATCACCAGCTGGAATTTGACGCCCGCTTGTGGATGACCGATCAGGCGATGCGCGGCAACGCAGCTTAAAGAAACTCCTGCGCTTTTTGGATCAGGCTGGTTTTGGTCAGTGCGCCCATAAAACGGCGCTCCTGCGGATTATTTAGCACCGGCAGGCGTTCAAGCGTGACGCGGGCAAAGGCTTCCCAACCTTCGCGCATGCTTTGATTCTGATAAATGCAGGGAAAGTTATTGTCCATCACGCTACTGACTGGCGAATGCAGCGTGATCTCCTGCGACAACACCTTGCGTGAGATATCGTGTATCGACACCACACCGAGAAATTGCCCTTCACTATTAATCACATAGACATAACGTTCCCGCTTGAGCGAGCTCACCGCCAGCGCCTGCCCTACTGACTCTTCTGGCTGCAACGCCGCGCCGGGAATGATCAACTGATCGACACGCATGTTATCGAAATCATACTTGGCTTCGGAACGACTGAAATGGCTGCTCACCACTGGATAAGTGCTGGACGATTGCAGGCGATACACCACCATCGAGGCCAGCACTGACGCGATCATAATCGGGAACAACAGGCTGCTATTCAGCGTCATCTCAAGCACCATCAGCATCGCCATTAACGGTGCCTGGCTGACCGCCGCCAGCACCGCCGCCATGCCGATGGCCGCATACAGCAAAGTATTGCCGACCGGTAAATGCAGCATCACACCTATCTGCGCCAGCGCCACGCCGAGCAGTGCGCCGATCAATAAGGAAGGGGTAAACAGCCCGCCCACCGCGTTGGAACCCACCGACAGCGTGGTCGCCAGCGTTTTTAGCACCAGCAATCCCAGTAATCCCATCAGTAGATATTGGCCATCAATGATTTTCACGATCACTTCGTAACCGTTACCGAGAATATCGGTGGAGATCAGCGCCAAAAAGCCCACTGCTAATCCACCGGCGCCGAGCCGCAGCGGCAGCGAACGCACGCGGCCAAACAGCGCCTTGCTACGCGCAATCAGTTTGATCAGCAGCCAGCCGGCGATACCGGCGACAAAACCAATCAGCAACGTCATCAGCAAACTGCTGATATCCATCTGGAATAGCGCTTCGGATAACGGATATAGCGCGCTGCGAAAACCCAGCGACCACATGGTCATCACCGCCACCGCCGACGAGACAATTAGCGGAATCAAGCGTTGTAGCGCCGAGATGCCAAAAGCGATCTCCGCGACAAATATCGCCGACGCCAAAGGGGCGTGATACACCGATGAAAGCCCGGCAGCAGCGGCCATCGCCACGATATCGCTGTTACGCAGATTCAGCGATTTGGGCAGCCAGCGCCCGATTAAACTGCCGCTCAGCGCCGATAGCTGCACCATCGGCCCCTCTTTACCTATCGACGCGCCGCTGCCGATGCTGGCCATCGATGACAGCGCACGGAACAGCGAGGTTTTGGTTGGTACCGCATCGAGCCGCGCGTTGATCACCTCCAGATAATCGGTCTGCACCGTTTCCTGTTTCTCAATCGCCACCGCATAGCGCAGGAAAAAACCGGCTAATACGCCGCCGGCGCCCACCAGCAGCGGCCAGAAGATCCACGGCCAGGCATGCATCGCCACGGTGATTTCACTGTCACTGTTGAACAGCAGATGGTTGATCAATTCAATTACGCCGCGAAAGGCCAGCGTCACCAGCGAGGCCACACATCCAACGGGGATGGCGATCAGTAATGTGGTCCAGTTCAGAGCATGTTTACTTCCACTCACCCGCGCGTCCCCGCTAAGTCGGTTAAAAAGTTGTGCGGCATCATCATATTGGAATGCGGATCTCAGGATCAAATTTCGCCTGCCTGGCGCTCAGATGAACATGTTACTCTGCCGTTTTACTTTAGCAGGAGAGCAGCACGTGATTCGTTTCGCCATCGTGGGAACCAACTGGATTACCCGCCAGTTTATCGACGCCGCGCATGAAACCGGCAAAATGAAGTTGAGCGGCGTCTATTCGCGTAATCAGCAGCAGGCAGACGCGTTTGTGGTGGATTATCCCTGTAAGCTGACCTTCACCTCTCTGGATGAGCTTGCCGCCAGCAGTGAGATCGATGCGGTGTATATCGCCAGTCCGAATGCGCTGCACAGTGAGCAGGCGATACTGTTTATGTCACATGGCAAGCATGTGATTTGCGAGAAGCCGATGGCGTCTAACCTGCGTGAAGCCGAGGCGATGATTGCCTGCGCGCGCCAGCATCAGGTAGTGCTGTTCGAAGCCTTTAAAACCGCCAGCCTGCCCACCTTCCTGCAACTGCAAAAAACGCTGCCGCAATTGGGCAAACTGCGTAAAGCCTTGATCAACTATTGCCAGTATTCCTCGCGTTATCAGCGCTATCTGGATGGTGAGAACCCGAATACCTTTAATCCTCGCTGGTCGAATGGCTCGATGATGGATATCGGCTTTTACTGCCTTGCCGCCGCTGTCACCTTGTGGGGTGCGCCACAGCAGGTCAAGGCGCAAGCTTCCCTGCTGGAAAGTGGCGTTGATGCGCATGGCGTGGTGGTGCTGGGCTACGGCGATTTTGATGTCACGCTGCTGCACTCAAAGGTCAGCGATTCACTGATCCCGAGTGAAATTCAGGGCGAAGCGGGATCGCTGGTGATTGAAAAGATCTCCGAGTGCCAGCAACTGCGCTTTATCCCGCGCGGTGGCGAGAGCCAAAACCTGACGCAGCCGCAGCACATCAATACCATGCTGTATGAAGCCGAAACCTTCGCCAAATTGGTGGAAGCCGGTGAAGTTGAGCATGCGGCCTTAGAAAACTCGCGCATCACGGCACAGTTGCTCACGGAAATCCGTCGCCAGACCGGCGTGGTATTCCCGGCGGATCAGACTGAAGTGTAAATATTGCAAAACATTTCCAAAGCCCTCTTGAAAGCGATTATCGAACTCCGTATGTTTAGCGCTGCAAAGGGGAGTAACTTCTACGCTGATTGATCGTCATTACGATGCGCCACGCAATATGCGTTACGCATCCGGTCGTCAGGCAACCCGGAATCTATTCTGAGTTGTAAGTGAGACCTTGCCGGAAGGCGAGGTTTGCTTGCAGCACGATCAAAGCGGCTGACGTCTTCTGACTTCAGCCGCTTTTTTTATTTCTGGAAAAGGATACGACTATGCACTCAGTTGGCACACCGTTACTTTGGGGCAGCTTCGCTGTCGTAGTGCTCATCATGCTGGCGATCGACCTGCTATTACAGGGCCGACGCGGCGCACAAACCATGTCATTCAAACAAGCAGCGGTCTGGTCGCTGATTTGGGTGTCAGTTTCACTGCTGTTCAGCGCCGCCTTCTGGTGGTATCTCGACGGCACCGCCGGACGTGAAGTCGCCACCGCGCAAACCCTCGCTTTCCTCACTGGCTACGTTTTAGAGAAAGCGCTGGCGGTGGATAACGTTTTTGTCTGGCTGATGCTGTTTAGTTACTTCGCTGTACCGGCCAACCTACAGCGCCGCGTGCTGATTTATGGCGTATTGGGCGCGATTGTGCTGCGTACCATCATGATCTTCGCTGGCAGCTATTTGGTTACTCAGTTCAGCTGGATCCTTTACGTGTTCGGCGCCTTCCTGCTGTTCACCGGCCTGAAAATGGCGTTGGCGAAAGAGGAAGATGACAGCACGGTGGGCGACAAACCGGTGGTGCGCTGGCTGCGCAAACATCTGCGCATGACCGATAGTCTGGACGGCGAGAAGTTCTTCACCCGCAAAAACGGTGTGCTGTTTGCTACGCCGCTGCTGCTGGTGCTGATCATGGTTGAACTGAGCGATGTGATTTTCGCCGTGGACAGCATTCCCGCGATCTTCGCGGTGACCACCGATCCGTTCATTGTGCTGACTTCCAACCTGTTCGCGATTCTTGGCCTGCGCGCCATGTACTTCCTGCTGGCTAACGTCGCGGAGCGTTTCTCGATGCTGAAATATGGCCTGGCGATTGTGCTGGTGTTTATCGGTATCAAAATGCTGATTGTCGAGTTCTATCACATTCCCGTCGGCATCTCGCTGACGGTGGTGGGTGTAATTCTCGGCGGTACGCTGCTGATCAACGCCTGGGTAAACCACAGAAACGACCAAAAGAAGATCTCACCATAATCTTCTGCAGGGGCGCTAATCGCCCCTGCTTTGTTTCGCCAGTGGCAACCTTCACCTTTTATATATCTGTCACACTTCCCATCATCAGCAGATCAAAAAACCGATCTGCTGCGCATGCACAGAATTATCTCTTTCCTCATAAGCTCTTTTCCTTATACTCCGCCGGGCAAACCGTTGTGCGTGGTGGAACCGCGCACAATACTCATGACCGCGAATATAAAAAGACTGTGATATGCAAAACAACTTTATTGGACGTCTGGGCGCACTGTTCGCAGGAAGCCTGGTAAAACAAATCATGATCGGCCTGGTGGCGGGCGTGGCGCTGGCGTGGTTCTCACGCGATGCCGCACTGGCCGTTGGCTTGCTGGGTGAGCTGTTCGTGCGTGCGCTAAAAGCCGTCGCGCCGCTGTTGGTTTTGGTGCTGGTAATCTCTTCGATTGCTAACCATCAGCAGGGACAGAAAACCAATATCCGCCCGATTATCATGCTGTATCTGCTCAGCACGTTCTTTGCTGCGGTTGTGGCGGTGATCTTCAGCCATCTGTTCCCTCAGACGCTGTCGATGAACGTCGGCGCCACGCAAATTACGCCGCCGTCGGGTATTACCGAAGTGCTGCACGGTTTGCTGATGAGCATGGTGTCGAACCCGATTGAAGCACTGATGAACGCCAACTACATCGGTATTTTGGTGTGGGCGCTGGGATTGGGGCTGGCGTTTCGTCATGCCAGCCCAAGCAGCAAAGCGTTTCTTAATGACGCGTCCAATGCCGCGACCTGGGTCGTGCGCTGTGTGATCCGCTGTGCGCCGCTGGGAATTTTTGGTCTGGTGGCCTCTATTCTCGCCTCAACCGGCTTTGACGCGCTGTGGGAATACGCCAATCTGCTGGCGCTGCTGCTCGGCTGCATGCTGATTATGGCGCTGGTAATCAACCCAATGCTGGTGTTCCAGAAGATTCGCCGCAACCCGTATCCGCTGGTGTTTACCTGCATGCGTGAAAGTGGCGTCACCGCGTTCTTCACCCGCAGTTCAGCGGCCAACATTCCGGTCAATATGGCGCTGGCGAAACGTCTCAATCTGGATGAAGACACGTATTCCGTGTCGATCCCGCTGGGTGCCACCATCAGCATGGCTGGCGCATCCATCACCATCACGGTGTTGACGCTGGCGGCAGTACATACGCTGGGTATTGCGGTGGATGTTCCAACCGCCATTTTGTTGAGTCTGGTGGCGTCACTGTGTGCTTGTGGCGCATCCGGTGTGGCCGGCGGTTCGCTGCTGCTGATCCCGGTAGCCTGCAACATGTTTGGTATTCCGAATGATTTGGCGATGCAGGTAGTGGCGGTGGGCTTTATTATTGGCGTGCTGCAGGATTCCGCCGAGACCGCGCTGAACTCCTCGACGGATATTCTGTTTACCGCGGCCGTATGCCAGGCCGAAGCCGAGCGGCAGCCGCGTCGCACGGTGTCAGAATCGGAGTAAGGTAAGGTTTTTGAATATGGGTCGCCATTCATGGCGACCTGGTTTTACAAGGTCACACCGCTTTTAAAGATGGCTAACTCGCGAAAATCATTAGTTTCGTTGCGCGCGGGTTGGCCATTGGCAATCGCCACAATCATATCGACGAAGTCCTCCAGCATCTCCGCCATACTCATTCCTTCAAGCAAACGCCCGGCATTAAAATCGATCCAGTGCGGCTTCTTCTCGGCGAGCTGCGTATTGGTGGCGATCTTCACCGTCGGCACAAAACCGCCGTACGGCGTGCCGCGTCCGGTGGTAAACAGCACCATATGACAGCCGGCGCCCGCCAGCGCGCTGGTTGCAACCGCATCGTTGCCCGGCGCACTTAACAGATTCAGTCCCGGTGTATGCAGGCGCTCACCGTACTTCAGCACATCCACCACCTGACTTTGTCCGGCCTTCTGCGTACAGCCGAGCGACTTCTCCTCCAGCGTGGTGATGCCGCCCGCTTTGTTGCCGGGTGATGGATTTTCATAGATCGGCTGCTGGTGATCGATAAAGTAGCGCTTGAAGTCGTTAATCATCGCCACGGTTTTTTCAAAGGTGGCTTCATCGCGGCAGCGACTCATCAAAATGCGCTCTGCGCCAAACATCTCCGGCACTTCGGTCAGCACCGTGGTACCGCCGTTGGCAATCATCTGGTCGGAGAAACAGCCCAGCATAGGATTGGCGGTGATGCCGGAAAAACCATCCGAACCGCCGCACTCCAGACCAAACTTTAGCTCGCTGAGTTTGCCCGGCTGACGCTGATCCGCGCGCATGGCACCATAGAGTTCGTGCAGACGTTCCAGCCCCGCTTCCACTTCATCATCCTGCTTCTGGCACTCCATGAACTGCACGCGATCGCTATCGAAGCCACCAAGCGTTTCACGAAACACATCAACCTGATTGTTCTCGCAGCCAAGCCCAATCACCAACACCGCGCCGGCATTGGGATGGCGCACCATGTTCTGCAACATGGTGCGGGTGTTCTCGTGATCCTGCCCAAGCTGCGAACAGCCAAACGGATGGCTGAACAGATGCACGCCATCAATGCCTTCGGCGTCATTGGTCTCTTTCATAAAGCGCGTCAGGATTTGCCGCGCGATGCCGTTGACGCAGCCCACTGTGGGCAGGATCCACAACTCATTACGGATGCCCACTTCCCCGCTGGCGCGACGATAGATCTGCACGTCGCGATCGCCAGCTTGCGGCGGCAGATCGAGAAAATCGGGTTGATAGTCGTACTCATCCACGTCGCTCAGGTTGGTGCGCGCATTGCTGGAGTGAATGATTTCGCCGGCCGCAATCGGTTGAGTGGCGTGCGCGATCGGCAAACCGTATTTGATCACCAGCGCGTCGGTGGCTAAAGGCTGCAGCGCAAACTTATGGCCGCGTCCAACCTCCTGCTGCAAGGTGATCGCCTGTTGATTGATTTCGACCTGGGTATTGGCTGGCAAATCGCGCAACGCCACAGCAACGTTGTCGCGTGAATGGATTCTAATGGCATCTTGCATAGCGTTATCTCAGTTGTGTCAACGCCGTCCGCATCCCTTGGACGATGATGTTTTGCAGGTGTTGGCTGACCACAGCCACTAATCCGGGCTGCTGAGTGAGATCTTCGCCCCAGTGATTGGCGTCGCTGAGTACCGCACGCACCAACTGTTCTGGAGTCTGTTTATCGTTATTTACTGCTGACCACAGTTCAGCGAAACGCTGCAGCCACTGTTCGTCGTCCTGCAGCGGCCAGTGACGTTTGCCCTCTGCACCGCGATAAAAGGCCAGCAGCGCGGCAAAGGCAAAAGTCAGCCGCACAGGCCATTGCCCGTTTTGCTGCTGCGACAACAACAATTGCGGCAGCAAACGGGTGCGGAATTTGGTCATGCCGTTAAGGGCGATGGAGAGCAACGCATGGCGGATAAAGGGATTGCGGAAGCGACGCTGCACCGCGTCGGCAAAGGCGTGCAGCTCGTCACGCGGCAGATCCAGCGTGGGGATGACCTCATCGCGCAGCAGCGCATCGACAAAGCCAGCCATCTGCGCATCATCCATCGCCTCTCCCACGCTCTCCAGCCCGCCCTGAAATGCCACCGGCACCAGCGCGGTGTGCGCGCCGTTAAGGATCGCCACCTTTTGCGCTTTGTACGGTGTGATGTCCTCCACCAGCTTCACTTCCGGTGCCAGCGCGTGCAGCTGCAGCTCCTGCGCCAGTGCATTTGGTCCCTGAATCACAAACTGGTAATAGACTTCGCCCGCCACCAGATAGCGATCTTCGTAGCCTAATGACGCTTCGATCGCCGCGCTATCCGCGGGATAACCGGTGACAATACGATCCACCAGCGTGTTGTAGAACGCGCAGTGATCCTGCACCCAGCGGGCAAACGCCGGCGGCAGCTGCCAATGCTGGCTGTAGCGCAGCACCAGCTCACGCAGCGTGTCGCCGTTGTAATCGATCAGTTCACAGGGCACCACCAGCCAACCTTTATCGCTGGCACCGGAAAAATGGTTGAAGCGCGCCCACAGCAGCTGCGTCAGCTTGCCGGGGAAGGATGAGGCGGGCGTGTCGTCCAGCCGATCCTGCTCCGCAAAGGCAATGCCGGCTTCTGTGGTATTGGAGAAGACAAAGCGCATCTGCGGTGCGCGTGCCAGCGCGAGAAACGCATCAAACTGCTGATACGGCTGGATTTCACGATTCACGCTGCGGATCAGGCGGGCTTCACTCACCTGCTCGCCCGCCGCATTGAGTCCGCGAATCAGCGTGGTGTATAAGCCATCTTGCTGATTCAGCGTCTCTTCCACCACGCGGTTGCGCGGCCGCACCACCACCACGCCCGCATCGGTATTGTGATGCTGATTAAGCCAGTCGAGCTGCCAGCCGATAAAGGCGCGCAGGAAGTTGCCTTCACCAAACTGGATAACGCGCTCGCTGTAGTGCGCGCCAGGAAAATCGTGACGGTTGAGTCGCTGCATTATCAGGCTCCCAGCTCAATGCCGAAGTAATCGCGCGCATTGTTGAAACTGATGTTCTGTACCATCTGTCCTAACAACGCCTCGTCTTCAGGCGCTTCGCCCCGCGCCACCCAATTGCCGATCATCTGGCACAGCAGACGACGGAAATATTCATGACGCGTGTAAGAGAGGAAGCTGCGGCTGTCGGTTAGCATGCCGACAAAGCGGCTCAGCAGGCCGATTTGCGCCAGCTGCGTCATCTGCCGCTGCATGCCATCCAGCTGATCGTTAAACCACCACGCCGAACCAAACTGCATCTTGCCGGGTTCGCCTTCACCCTGAAAATTGCCTGCCATGGTCGCCAGCACTTCGTTGTCGCGCGGGTTGAGGCAGTAAAGAATGGTTTTGGGCAGCGCGTTATTGCGGTTCTGCGCATCCAGCAGACGCGCCAGCGGAATCGCCAGCGGCGCATCGTTAATCGAATCGAAGCCCACATCCGGCCCGAGGTTATCGAACTGGCGGCGATTGGCGTTGCGCAGCGCGCCAATGTGATACTGCTGCGCCCAGCCGCGACGCGCATATTCGCTGCCGAGCCACACCAGCACGGCGGTTTTAAACTGGGCCGCCTCTTCAGCGGAAGGCGCTGCACCTTGCAGTCGGCGCGCCAGAATGCCATCCAGCGTGGCGTCATCCGCTTCCGCAAACACCACCACATCCAGCGCGTGATCGGAAATTTTGCAGCCATGCGCGGCGAAGTGATCGAGTCGCTGGCTTAAGGCGCGGCGCAGATCGTCAAAGCGCTGCACGTTAACATCCGCGACCTGCGCTAAGCGCTGAATCCACGGCAGGAAACTCTCCAGCTCAATGTTAAAGGCTTTGTCCGGACGCCAGCTCGGCAGCACTTTGACGTCAAAGCTGCTGTCCTGCGCCAGCTTGCGGTGATGCTGTAAATCGTCGAGCGGATCGTCGGTGGTGCCGACCATTTTCACCTTCATCTGCTGCATGATGCCGCGCGCGCTGAAGGCGTCCTGCGCCAGCAGTTCATTGCACTGCTGCCAGATGCGATCTGCGCTCTGCTCATTCAGCAGCACATCGGTAATGCCAAAAGGGCGGCGCAATTCGAGGTGCGTCCAGTGATAGAGCGGATTGCCGATGGTATGCGGCACGGTACGTGCCCAGGCGTTAAATTTCTCACGATCGCTGGCATCGCCGGTGCATAACGCTTCCGGCACGCCGTTAGCGCGCATCGCACGCCATTTGTAGTGATCGCCTTTCAGCCAGATGTCATAGAGGTTGGTGAAGCGGTAATTATCGGCAATCTGCTGCGGCGGTAAGTGACAGTGATAGTCGAAAATCGGCTGATCTTTAGCGTAGTTGTGGTACAGACGACGGGCGAACTCGGTGTCGAGTAGAAAATCCTCACTCATAAAACGCGACATACCTGCTTCCTCATTTTGTAGCCAGATGGCTTTTAACTAAAAGTTATCATACCAATTTAAACGGGCGGCAAAATTGTTTGCGATCCGACTCACAATAATGACAGTTTCACTGTGGGTATATGGACGATTATGTTGCGGATAATGCGTTAAATGGCTGTATTAACGATCTTTCGCCCTAACACACACTGGCCGCAAGGTTTATGTGATGGCATTCAACTTTTAAAGCGGTATAACAAGTTAACCTCTCGCTCCGTTGCTAACGGGATTAATGGCACAGGCAAGGAACTGCGGGAGTGAACAGCACTGTTCACGTCTTCCCGCTCCAGATAACTACAGCGGTAAAACCGCAACGACAGACTGGACGAGGTTAATAATGCGTAAGATCAAAGGGCTACGCTGGTACATGATTGGGCTGGTGACGCTGGGCACCGTGCTCGGTTACCTGACGCGCAATACCATTGCCGTCGCTGCGCCCACGCTGGAAACGCAGTTGGGTATCACCACGCAACAATATTCTTATATCGTCGCCGCCTACTCGGCGTGCTACACCATCATGCAGCCGGTAGCCGGTTATGTGCTGGACATGCTCGGCACCAAAATTGGTTATGCAGTGTTTGCCGTGCTGTGGGCAATCTTCTGTGCGGCAACCGCGATGGCGGGCAGCTGGGGCGGCTTTGCGCTGGCACGCGGCGCGGTGGGTGCCGCTGAAGCAGCAATGATTCCCGCAGGCCTGAAAGCCAGTAGCGAATGGTTCCCTGCCAAAGAGCGTTCGGTGGCGGTGGGCTATTTCAACGTGGGCTCGTCAATTGGCGCAATGCTGGCGCCGCCGCTGGTGGTGTGGGCGATCATGGCGCACAGCTGGCAAATGGCGTTCATTATTACTGGCGTGCTGAGCATGGTGTGGGCCCTCTGCTGGCTGGTGTTTTATAAGCATCCTAAACAACAAACCAAGCTGAGCGATGAGGAGCGTCACTACATCATTGCCGGCCAGGAGTTGCAGCATCAAACCGGTAATAATAAGAAGATGTCGGCACGCCAGATCCTGCGCAATCGCCAGTTCTGGGGCATTGCGCTGCCGCGTTTCCTCGCCGAACCCGCGTGGGGAACGTTTAACGCGTGGATTCCGTTATTTATGTTTAAGGTGTACGGCTTCAATTTGAAAGAGATCGCCATGTTTGCCTGGATGCCGATGTTGTTCGCCGATCTCGGCTGCATCGTCGGTGGCTACTTGCCGCCGCTGTTTCAGCGCTGGTTTGGCGTCAATCTCATCGTCTCACGCAAACTGGTGGTGACCATGGGCGCGGTGTTAATGATTGCGCCAGGCACCATTGGGTTGTTCACCAGCCCGTATGTGGCGATTGGGTTGTTATGCGTCGGTGGTTTTGCCCATCAGGCGCTTTCAGGCGCGCTGATCACGCTCTCTTCGGATGTATTTGGCCGTAACGAAGTGGCTACCGCCAACGGCTTAACCGGCATGGCGGCCTGGACGGCGAGCACCCTGTTTGCGTTGGTGGTCGGTGCGCTGGCCGATACGCTGGGCTTCAGCCCGCTGTTCGCGGCGCTGGCGGTGTTTGATCTGCTAGGCGCGGTGGTTATCTGGACGGTGCTGAAAAACCAGCCGGTTTCTGAACTCGACGATCAGCCTGCGGTGCAGTCCGCTGCAGTACGCACCTAACCTTCTCGGGCTGGCATCGGCCAGCCCATTTCCTCTGTGCGGCTGAAGTGGTATAACAACTCAACTTTCTCCCACAGCGGACCGCGCAATGGACCTGACCGAATCACGACGCCTCTATCAACAGCTCGCCAGCGAACTCAAACGCCGCATTGAAGCTGCCGACTACCGGGTCGGCGACAAACTGCCTGCCGAGCGTCTGATTGCGGAAGAGATGCAGGTGAGCCGTACCGTGGTGCGTGAAGCGATCATCATGCTGGAAGTGGAAGGTTACGTGGAGGTGCGGAAAGGTTCCGGCATTCACGTCATCAGCAGCCAGCAACAGAACCGCGTGGTAACGTCCAGCCAGCTGGAGTTCGCTAATTTCGGCCCCTTCGAGTTATTGCAGGCGCGCCAGTTGATTGAAAGCAACGTGGCTGAGTTTGCCGCCACGCAGGTGACACGCCAGGATATCGTGGCATTGATGGCAATTCAGGAGAAAGCGCGTCAGGAAGATCATTCGCGCGATTCGGCGTGGGATATGGAGTTTCACGTGCGCATTGCGCAATCGACGCAGAACAGCGCCTTAGCAGCGATTGTCGAGAAGATGTGGCTGCACCGTCTGCACAATCCTTACTGGTTAAAGCTGCACGAACATATTGATGCCAAAAATATCACCAGCTGGTGTGACGATCACGACCAGATTCTCAAAGCCCTGATCCGCAAAGATCCCGCCGCCAGTAAGCTGGCAATGTGGCAACATCTGGAAAATACTAAGCAGATGCTGTTTAACGCCACCACCGACGATTTTGAATTTAACGTTGATCGTTACATGTTTGCTGAAAATCCGGTCATCCTGCCTGAAGGTAGCGAAAACCCACGCTGATCCTGCTTATTTTTCAGGCGTTTTGTTGCTGAAAAAGTCAGTTAGTCTGCAATAGTGTCAGCTCATGTAAAGCTCCTTTTGACCACCTGCGTCTAAAGGTAAAACTCCTGTGCGGCAGGCACTTTCCCCTGTCTGGATAACGTTATTTTTGTTACAGTTATCGCCCTTTTATTACCCTTTGCGACAGGGCTTTAAAAAGTCGCTGATTTAACAATCAATTCTGGAAGGATCCGGAAACTCCTGCTCAGGCTGCTTATCTAAAATGTATAACCAACGCCAGTCTGCGCCTAAGCCCCTCACGGGCACGTTTAACAATGATGTTCAGGAATGATTGATGGATATTTTGCAAGCATTGCTGCATGCCTTATGGCAGCAGGATTACGAAATGCTCTCCGACCCGACGTTGGTTTGGGCCATTTATGGCGTGTTGTTCATGATTCTGTTTCTGGAAAATGGATTGCTGCCCGCCGCCTTTCTGCCGGGCGATAGTTTACTGATTTTGGTCGGCGTTTTGATTGCTAAAGGCACCATGGGTTTCCCGCTGACGCTGCTGATTCTGACCACCGGCGCCAGCCTCGGCTGCTGGGTGAGCTACATTCAGGGTCGCTGGCTCGGTAATACGCCTACCGTGCAAAAATGGCTTTCACACTTGCCCGCGCAATATCATCAACGCGCCCACCGATTGTTCCATCGCCATGGCTTGTCTGCACTGCTGGTGGGTCGCTTTATTGCCTTCGTTCGCACCTTGCTCCCTACCATCGCCGGGCTTTCTGGCCTGAGTAATGCGCGCTTCCAGTTCTTCAACTGGGTAAGTGGCTTCCTGTGGGTGCTGATCCTTACCGTGCTGGGCTTCGCGCTGGGTAAAACGCCGATTTTCCGTCGTTACGAAGATGAGCTGATGTTGTGCCTGATGCTGCTGCCGCTGGTGCTGCTGGTGGTTGGCCTGGTCGGTTCTTTAGTGGTTATTTGGCGTAAACGTCAGTCAGCGCGTAGCGGGAATTCACAGTCATGATCACATTCCGTGGATTCCCAAGGCGTTTCCTGCCTTGGGCGCTGGGTGGCGCGTTGGCGCTGCTGGCGATCTGTTTCATTCCGACCTTGATGCAGCATGAAACCGTGGTGCAGATCCGCGTCGCCAACAGCGGCACCAATCTGCCCGATGGTTTTTATCTTTATCAGCAACTTTCTGCGCAGGGCGTGCGTATCAAAAGTATTACGCCCTCCGGCGATGCGCTGGTAATTCATTTTGAGAATGAAGAACAGAGCCTGGCGGCGCAAAAAGTGTTGAAGCGCCTGTTGCCACAAGGCTTTGTCGTCGCCGCTGGCCCGCAGGCTTCGCAGCAATATCCTGACGCCAGTCGCCCAATTTTTAGCTAAATTTCACCGCCTGACGTTAAGCCAGGCGGTGAGCTAATCCTCGCTATCCCCGCGTCTTCTTTGAATTTTTTCGTCTGCTGTCTATCCTTAGAGATAGCGTAAGCCTAAGACATGCTGGGAAGCTTCTCCTGTCTGCTCTCGGGCAGGTCATCAACAATGGAAGGTCACAACCTGATGAAACATCAATTACTGCTAGGTGCTATTCTTTTTTCACTCTCGGGTTCGCTGCTGGCGGCTGAATCGCTCTGCCAACAAAAAGAGCAGGATATTCAACGCGAGATCGATATGGCGAAACAGCACGACAACCAGCGCCGCGTTACCGGGCTGGAGCGCGCGTTGACCGAAGTCCGCGCAGGCTGCACCGATGAGAAGCTGAAATCTGCACATAGCGAACGCATCGCTGAGCAGAAGCACAAAATCGCCGAACGTGAGCGTGAGCTGAAAGAAGAGCGTCAGGATGGCGACAAGGACAAAATTGAGAAGCGCGAACGTAAGCTGCTCGATGCGCAGCACGAACTGAAAAAGCTTGAAGCTGAACCTTATTAATCGGACTTAACTCAATGCTGTAAAAGGAGATTTCCATGGCTAAAGAAACAACATCTGAACATCTGCGCGCTGAATTGAAAAATCTGGCTGATACCCTGGAAGAAGTGCTGAGCAGCTCAGCAGATAAATCCAAAGGTGAGCTGGATAAACTGCGTCATAAAGCGCGCGGCGCTATTGAAAGCTCCCGTGAACGTCTCGGCGATTCCGGCGAACGTATTGCACAAACCACGCGTGAAGCAGCGGAAAAAGCGGACGAATACGTGCGCGACAATCCGTGGCACGGCGTGGGTATCGGTGCAGCGGTAGGTATTCTCATCGGCATTTTAATCTCACGGCGTTAATGATGAGTGATAGTCAGCAAAGCCACGGCCCCGGCAAAGGGGTCTTTAACATCGGTCAACGGGTAGTTACCACGCTGGTTAGCATGGTCGAGACGCGCGTCAGACTGGCAATTGTGGAACTGGAAGAGGAAAAGGCCAACCTGATTCAGATGCTGATGATGGTGGGCCTTACTATGCTGTTTACCGCTTTCGGTCTCATGAGCCTGATGGTGTTGATCATCTGGGCGGTGGACGCACAATATCGCTTGATGGCGATTGCCATCACTACGGCGGTGCTATTTGCTCTGGCGCTCATCTTCGGTTTGTGGACGTTATACAAATCGCGTCAGTCAACGTTGTTGCGCCATACGCGTAAAGAGCTGGATACCGATCGTAAACTGCTGGAGGAGCATCGCTCATGAGCCGCCGCGAACGTGAAGCACGCATTCACGAACTGCTCAATCAGGTGCAGCAGCAGCGGCTTGACCTCAGCGCCGACAGCCGCGACTGGCTGACCAGCACCGCGCAGTACGATCGCGGCTGGTTAACCATCATTGGCATGCGTCGTTATCTGGCGATTGGCAGCAGTGCATTGGCCATTTGGTCGATTCGCAGCCCCAATCGTCTGCTGCGCTGGGCCAAGCGCGGTTTCGGCGTCTGGAGCACCTGGCGCATGATCAAATCGACTTTAAATACCCGCTAGCTTCTCTCTCTCTAAAACCGGATCGAATTGATTCGGTTTCACTCCCCCTCAAATTTACTGAACAACATTGACAGTTTATCTCGCTTACAACTCTTTCAACCTGCGATTATCATCTTCCTCCATCAGCCCAGTGAACTGAAACAACCGGTTCAAGGGGATTCAAAACCCGCAGGCCAACAACCTGCAACAAAAACCTTGTTGGAGTAGATGATGAAAAAATTCGAAGACTCAGGCCTGCTGGTAGCACGCGTACTAATGACCATTCTGTTTATCACCGCAGGCTGGGGCAAAATCACCGGTTACGCCGGTACCGCACAATACATGCAGGCAATGGGCGTCCCAGGCTTCCTGCTGCCGCTGGTTATTCTGCTGGAGTTCGGTGGCGGCCTGGCGATTCTGTTCGGTTTCCTGACGCGCTTTACCGCCCTGTTCACCGCTGGCTTTACTCTGCTGACCGCGTTCCTGTTCCACAGCAACTTCGCGGAAGGTGTTAACCAGCTGATGTTCATGAAAAACCTCTCCATCGCCGGTGGCTTCCTGGTGTTGGGTCTGGTAGGTCCAGGCGCTTACAGCATTGACCGACTGATTCGTCAGCGCGTTCAGCCAGCGACCGCACGCTAAGCAGCACAAGCGTTAGAGAACACATATACTGAATTGCAGGGGTGGGGATTTTCCTCGCCCCTTTTTATTATGGAGGGCTTATGGGACAGCTGATTGACGGTGTCTGGCATGATACCTGGTACGATACGAAGTCAACCGGTGGCCGCTTCAAGCGCACAGAAGCCGTCTGGCGTAACTGGGTTACCGCCGATGGCAGCGCCGGTCCAACCGGCAAAGCGGGCTTCGCCGCTGAGCGTGGTCGCTATCATCTTTACGTCTCGCTTGCCTGCCCGTGGGCGCATCGCACGCTGTTAATGCTTAAACTCAAGGGATTGGAGGAGATGATTTCAGTTTCGGTGGTGCATCCGCTGATGCTGGAGAACGGCTGGACCTTTGACGCCAGCTTCCCTGACGCCACCGGCGATGCGTTGTATCAAAAAGAGTTTCTCTATCAAATCTATCTGCACGCCGATGCGCACTATTCCGGCCGTGTGACCGTGCCAGTGCTGTGGGATAAAACCCAGCAAACCATCGTTAGTAATGAATCTGCCGACATCATGCGCATGCTCAACAGCGCTTTTGATGCGCAAGGTGCCCGCGCGGGTGACTATTATCCGGCGCAGCTACGCGACAAAATTGATGAAGTGAACAGCTGGGTTTACGACACGGTCAACAATGGCGTGTATAAAAGCGGTTTTGCTACTTCGCAGGCGGCGTACGATGAATCGGTAACGGCGCTGTTCCATTCGTTAGCGCGTCTCGAACAGATTCTTGGCCAACACCGCTATCTCACTGGCAACCAACTTACCGAAGCCGATTTGCGCTTGTGGACCACACTGGTGCGCTTCGATCCGGTCTACGTCACCCACTTTAAGTGCGATCGTCACCGCATCAGTGATTACCGTAATCTGAGCGGCTTCCTGCGCGACATCTATCAGATGCCAGGCATCGCTGACACGGTTAATTTGCCGCACATTCGCCATCACTACTACTGCAGCCACAAAACCATCAACCCAAGCGGCGTGATCTCGCTGGGTCCAGCCTTTGACTGGGATGAGCCACACGGCCGGGGTTGATGTTCTTACCCTCTCCCAACGTGGAGAGGGTACTTTAGGCAAACTTAATCAGCACCATACCTATCAACAACAACCCCACGCCCAGCCAGCCAACCCGACTCAGACGCTGGCCAAACAGAATCCAGCCTGCCGCCACGGTGGCGACCAATCCCAGCCCGCCCCATAACGCGTAGGCTACCGTCAAATCGATGCCTTTCACCGCCTGCGCCAGCGCACTGAACGCCGCCAGCACCGCCACCAGCGATAACACGCCAAACAGTGGACGGCGGAAACCGTTGGAGTATTTCAGGAAGATATTGGCGACGATCTCCAGGCCAATGGCCAGCGCCAGCCACGCGATATGCAGCCAGTTAAACGTTGCCATGGCGCAGCTCCTTGCGGCTCAGCGTGCCGGATTTGATCAGGACAATGCCGAGGATCAGCGTCAGCAGGCCGGCTACTTTGATGGCGGATAAGGCTTCATCGAACAACAGCACGCTAAACAGCGTAATAAACAGAATGCCAATGCCTTCCCACATGGCATACGCCACGCCAAGGGCAATACGTTTAATGGCGAAGGATAAACAAATATAAGAAAGTGCGATCATCACCAGCATAAAAATATAACCGGCGTTGCCACCGTTTACGCTGGCCCATTTCATTGAGACGGTGCCAATAATTTCCGCGGCGATCGCCAGCGCTAATAAAATCCAATACAGCATGATTTCTCTCCTGAACGAGAAATAAACGCCACCCACGCGAAAATAGGCGTGTTAGCAAAGTTAAATTAAAAAGTCAGAATAGGAGAGAACGGAACTAAAGCGCGAAGCGCCAGTGCTGATCGCAGATTGAGCAGTTTGATTCAGAGAGAGAGGAGGAGAGTGGAGCCTTATTTGACGCAAACATTTTGTCCATAAAATTACAACTTATCCACGTTGTTGCTTCTCGTCAGTGTGGATTAAATTTGTCCTCAGTAGTTAAACACGCGCTTATTCTGGCATAGCGGCAGTAATGTTTTCAGGGATTTTCATTTCTTTACGTGGAGGCGTTTAATTAAAAGTGTGTGTATTCCCTCACCCTAACCCTCTCCCAGAGGAAGAGGGAACTGTTTATTGCGGTTTGAAAGATCGCTCGATTGGTCCCCTCTCCCGCAGGCGGGAGAAGGTTAGGCTGAGGACCAGCACGCACAAGCCTCAGAAAACACAAAACCCGCCGAAGCGGGTTTTGTGTTTAAAAAAGTCGAAACTGACCGATAAGCCGGGTTCTGTCGTGGACAGTCATTCATCTAGGCCAGCAATCGCTCACTGGCTCAAGCAGCCTACCCGGGTTCAGTACGGGCCGTACCTTGTGAACCCCTATTTGGCCTTGCTCCGGGTGGAGTTTACCGTGCCACGAACTGTTGCCAGCCGCGCGGTGCGCTCTTACCGCACCCTTTCACCCTTACCTGATCCCATTACTGGGCCATCGGCGGTTTGCTCTCTGTTGCACTGGTCGTAGGCTTGCGCCCCCCAGGCGTTACCTGGCACCCTGCCCTATGGAGCCCGGACTTTCCTCCCCTTTGCCCGTCTCCCCCCGAAAGAGGACGACGACAAAGCGGCGACTGTCTGGTCAGCTTCGGCGCGGGATAATAGGCGATTTGCCAGCGTTTGTCACGCCTCTTGCTGCTCCAGCGCGTACTTATAAAGCGCGTTCTTCTTCACCCCATGAATTTCCGCCGTCAGCGCAGCGGCTTTCTTCAATGGCAGCTCTTTTTGCAGCAGCGCCAGCGTGCGCAACGCCTCCGCCGGCAGCGCTTCTTCATCCGCTTTATGGCCTTCAACAATCAGCACCATCTCGCCTTTACGACGATTTTCATCTTCCTGCACCCACGCCAGCAACTCGCCGACCGGTGCGCCCTGAATAGATTCCCACGTTTTGGTGATCTCACGCGCCAGCACCACGTAGCGCTCGCCGCCCCACACGCTGACCATATCCTGCAGGCTATCGATCAGGCGATGGGTCGATTCATAGAAAATCAGCGTACGCGGCTCTTCACCCAGCGCACGCAGCACATCGCAACGTCCTTTGCTTTTGGCCGGTAGAAACCCTTCGTAACAGAAACGATCGGACGGTAACCCCGCCGCGCTTAATGCTGTAATCGCTGCACAAGCACCTGGCAACGGCACCACGCGCACACCAGCTTCACGGCAGCGACGCACCAAATGGTAGCCGGGATCGTTAATTAACGGCGTGCCGGCATCGGAGACCAGCGCGATGCTCTGGCCCTCTTGCAGCTTAGCTAATAGCACCTCAGCTTTCTGCTGTTCGTTGTGGTCGTGAAGTGCGAAGAGTCGCGCATTGATGGCGAAATGTTGTAGCAACAGCCCGGTATGACGTGTATCTTCCGCTGCGACTAGATCGACGCTTGAGAGCACCGTCAACGCTCGTTGAGTGATATCACCCAGGTTACCGATCGGGGTAGGAACGATATAGAGCGTGCTGGCAGAAATCTCTGCCCGATCGAGTTGTTTCATTGTTTCATCCGAATTGCCGATTTAATATTGAGCATCTTGAAAAAAACATCACTGGATACAGTATGCTTCCTTCAAAAGTCGTACGTCATAAAGCAGGACGCTTAGTACCTGTTCTTCTCGCTGGGCTGATTTTAGCCGCCTGTAGTGGTCAGGGACCGCAACAAACCTCTAACGTCAATATTCAGGGTCCTGCGACTGGCCGGTCTGACTATTATCTGCAGCAGGTGCAGCAAAGCAGCGATGATAGCAAGACCGACTGGCAATTACTTGCCATCCGTGCCCTGTTGAAGGAAGGAAAGTATCCGCAGGCGGCGAATCAGCTCAATCAATTGCCGCAGCAGTTAAGCGAAGTGCAACAGCAAGAACTGCTGCTGCTGCGCGCGCAGATGCAGATTGGGCAGCAGGATTACACCGGTGCGCAACAGCTGCTGGGCCAGGTGAAAAGCGGCGGCTTGTCGCAGGACCAGCAGGTGCGTTACTACGCGCTGCAAATCGCGGCGGCACAGAATCGCCCTTCACTCTCGCTGCTGCGTGCCTATATAGCGCAGGAGCCGCTGCTGAAAGGTGCCGATCACCAAAGCAATATCGATGCAACCTGGCAAGCGCTGACGCAGATGACCCAGGATCAGATCAACAGCCTGGTGATCAATGCTGATGAAAATACCCTGCAGGGCTGGCTCGATCTGCTGAATACCTGGCGCGCAAACAGCCAGGACCCACAAATGTTGAAAGCGGCGATTCAGGACTGGCAGACGCGTTATCCGCAGAACCCAGGCGCGAAGACACTGCCAACCCAGCTCAGCCAGGTGCAGAACTTCACCAAAGCGTCGACCAATACCATCGCGCTGCTGCTGCCGCTTAACGGCCAGGCGCAGGTGTTTGCCAATGCGATTCAGAAAGGCTTCACCGATGCGCGCAATGGCGTGCTCAATGCACCGGCACCGCAAGCCGCTCCTGAGGCTAATACAGCCGATGCCAGCGCACAGCCGCCAGCGGATGCCAATAGCGTGGTCAGCCCCGCCGTTGCAGGTAACACACCGCCGCAAACCGAGCAGTCACAGCCAGCCGCACAACCCGCCGCCCCACAGGGCAACAGCAATGCGCAGGTGAAAGTGTATGACACCAGTAGCCAGCCGATTGCGCAGGTGATGCAGCAGGCGCAGCAAGATGGCGCCACGCTGGTGGTCGGCCCGCTTCTAAAAAATGACGTTGAAACCGTCGCCAATAGCAACACGCCGCTTAACGTGTTGGCCCTGAACGAGCCAGAACAGATCCAGAACCATCCGAATATTTGTTACTTTGCGCTTTCTCCTGAAGACGAAGCACGCGATGCCGCGCACCATATCTACGAGCAAGGCAAACGCCAGCCATTATTGCTGGTGCCACGCAGCAGTTATGGCGACCGTATCAGCAAAGCGTTCGCGCAAGAGTGGCAAACGCTGGGTGGCTCAACCGTGCTGCAGCAGCGTTTTGGCGGCGTCGGCGAACTCAAGCAAGGCATCAACAGCGGTGCGGGTATCGCGTTAAGCGGCACGCCGCTCAACGTTGAGCCTGCACAATCGCAGAGCGTGGCGATTGCTGGCCTGACGATTCCTGCACCGCAAACCAGCGCACCGGCGCCAACGGCCGATGCCAGCAGCGGTAGCGTTGATGCGGTGTACATCGTCGCCAGCCAGGATGAGCTGCAGCTGATCAAGCCGATGATTGCGATGCGCACCAGCAGCCGCAACAATACCGCGCTGTACGCCAGCTCACGCAGTGCGCAGGCGGGTGCAGGCCCGGACTTCCGTCTGGAGATGGATGGCCTGCAGTTCAGCGATATTCCGCTGCTGTCCGGTAGCAATCCGGGCTTAATGCAGCAGGCGGCGAAGTCGTTCAACAACGATTATTCGCTGGTTCGCCTCTACGCGATGGGCATTGACGCCTGGACGCTGGCGAATAACTTTAACCAGATGCGTCAGGTGCCTGGCTTTGCCATTGATGGCAACACCGGCAAGCTGAACGCCGACACGGATTGCGTGATCAACAGGAAGTTGGCATGGAACCAGTATCGTCAGGGACAGATCGTTCCGGTGCAGTAAACCGCCAGCGCATTGGCGCTGAGCAGGAACAACTGGCGCGTCGCTATCTGGAGCGCGCCGGGCTGCAGTGGTTTGCCAGCAATGTACGCTGTCGCAGCGGGGAAATTGACCTGATTATGCGCGACGCCGATTGCTGGGTATTTGTTGAAGTGCGCTATCGACGCGATGCGCGCTACGGCGGTGCCGCCGCCAGCGTAACGCGCCAGAAACAACAAAAGCTGCTGCGTGCCGCCGCGCTCTGGTTGCTGGCGCGTGGCGGCAGTTTTGATACGGTGAATTGCCGTTTTGACATCATTGCCATTACCGGGCGTGAGCTGGAGTGGCTGCCCGATGCCTTTAATGCCGATGGATAGAACCAGGTGGTCTTGTGCAGGACAGAATTAAAGCGTGTTTTACCGAAAGTATTCAGACCCAAATCGCTGCAGCCGAAGCGCTGCCCGATGCGATTTCCCGCGCCGCGATGACGCTGGTGCAGTCGCTGCTGAACGGTAACAAAATCCTTAGCTGCGGTAACGGTGCGTCGTCGGCGAATGCCCAGCATTTTGCCGCCAGCATGATTAACCGTTTCGAGACAGAGCGCCCTAGCCTGCCTGCGCTGGCGTTGAGCGCTGATAATGTGATGCTGACGGCGATTGGTAACGATCGTCTGCACGATGAAATCTACGCCAAGCAGGTTCGAGCGCTTGGTCAGGCTGGTGATGTGCTGCTGGCCATTTCCACCCGTGGCAACACCCGCGATATCGTCAAAGCGGTTGAAGCTGCGGTTACCCGCGATATGACCATCGTTGCGTTAACCGGCCACGACGGCGGTGAGCTGGCGGGCCTGCTCGGTCCGCATGATGTGGAAATTCGCATTCCATCTCATCGCAGTGCGCGCATTCAGGAAATGCATATGCTGACGCTGAACTGCCTGTGCGATTTGATTGATAACACTTTATTCCCACACCAGGAATGACTGAAGGAGCTCAAATGAAAGCATTGAACGCTGTCGCCATTCTCTTAACCGCCATGCTGCTGCAAGGTTGTGTTGCCGTGGTTGCCGGCGGCGCTGCCGTCGCCACCAAAACCGCCACTGATCCGCGCACCGTGGGCACGCAGGTCGATGACGGTACGCTGGAGCTGCGCGTCTCGAACGCACTGGCAAAAGATGAACAGATCAAAAACCAGGCGCGCGTGGTTGTCACCGCTTATCAGGGCAAAGTACTGCTAACCGGCCAGTCGCCAACCCCGGATCTGGCAAGCCGTGCCAAACAGATCGCCATGGGCGTTGATGGGGCCACCGAGGTGTATAACGAAATCCGTAATGGACAGAAAGTCAGCCTCGGCACCTCTTCATCGGATACCTGGATCACCACCAAAATCCGCTCGCAGCTGCTGGGCAGCGATCAGGTGAAATCCTCCAACGTCAAAGTGACCACCGAAAACGGTGAAGTGTTCCTGTTGGGACTGGTTACTGCAGAAGAAGCGAAGGCGGCGGCCGATGTTGCCAGCCGGGTGAGCGGCGTGAAGCACGTGACTACGGCCTTCACCATTCTCAAATAAGCGTTACAGCAAAGCATCAGGGCGACTTCGGTCGCCCTTTTTTGTGCGTGAGGGTTAGGCGGGAAGGTCAATCACCAGCGCGCGCAGCGGCGTTCTGGCCTGCAGGCTAATCTGGTTCTCATCGCTGAGAAACGCGCCGTCGCCGCAGCCTAGCGGCTGCTGGTTGGCGCTGCTGGCCTGCACATCCAGCGAACCATGGATCGATTGCAGGTAAGCGCGCGGTCCGTGCAATTTCACCGTGTACTGCTCGCCCGGCGCTAGCGTCACCTGATGCACCCAAACCTGCTGGCGCAGCTGCAGGCTGCCCTGCGCGCCATTGGGCGAGGCGATCAGTACGCTGGTTTGTTGCGGCAGGTCGAGCTTCTGCAACAGCGGGTTTTCACGTTCCGGACAGGCCGCCAGCCACAGTTGCATGCGGGTTAACGGGCGATCTTTGCTGATGTTAATTTCACTGTAATTCACGCCCTGACGCGCAGAAAGCAGCATCGCCTCGCCTTCACGCGCCACCAGATGATTGCCTTCGCTGTCGCGATACTCGGCTTCACCTTGCAGCACCAGATTCAGCACATCGACCTGCGGATAACTGCGCGGCTGGAATGCGGCGCCCGGGGCCAGAATTTCCTGGTTGAGTACGCGCAGCGACGCATAGCCCATTAATTTTGGATCGAAATAGTGGCCAAATGAGAAGCTGTAGCGCGCCTGCAACCAACCGAAATCGGCCTGGCCACATGCGGACGCGCAGCGGGTTGTCATCATGATAATCCTCCGACGCGCTGCGGTGAGAACCGACCGCAGGCTTGATGGGATTATGGTAAAAGTCTGGACGCCGGATTGTAAGCCAGTTAATCTGCCTGGCATGTTCAAATTTACTGACAGAGAATCGGCATGGCAAAAGACCGCGCGTTAACCCTTGAAGCTTTACGTGTGATGGATGCTATTGACCGTCGTGGCAGCTTTGCCGCTGCGGCCGATGAACTGGGTCGCGTCCCTTCCGCGCTGAGTTACACCATGCAGAAGCTGGAAGAGGAGCTGGATGTGGTGCTGTTTGACCGTTCCGGCCACCGCACCAAGTTCACCAACGTGGGCCGTATGCTGCTGGAACGGGGCCGCGTGCTGCTGGAAGCCGCCGACAAGCTCACCACCGATGCCGAAGCGCTGGCACGCGGTTGGGAAACGCATCTCACCATTGTTGCCGAGGCGCTGGTGCCTTCCGAGCGTTTATTCCCGCTGGTTGAGAAGCTGTCAGAAAAAGCCAATACGCAGATTTCGCTGATCACGGAAGTATTAGCCGGTGCCTGGGAAAGGCTGGAACAGGGCCGCGCCGATATCGTGATTGCCCCGGATATGCACTTCCGCGCCTCAACCGAAATCAACACCCGCAAGCTGTACAGCACGATGAGCGTCTACGTTGCCAGCCCGGATCATCCGATTCATCAGGAAGCTGAGCCGCTGTCAGAAGTGACGCGCGTGAAGTATCGCGGCATCGCGGTGGCGGACACCGCGCGCGAGCGCCCAGTGCTGACGGTGCAGTTGCTGGATAAGCAGCAGCGTCTGACGGTAAGCAGCATGGATGATAAACGCCGCGCGCTGCTGGCCGGTTTGGGTGTGGCGACCATGCCGTATCCGATGGTGGAGCAGGATATCGCCGAAGGTCGTTTACGCGTGGTGAGCGCCGAGTATACGCGCGAAGTGGACATTATTATGGCGTGGCGCCGCGACAGCATGGGCGAAGCCAAAGCCTGGTGTTTGCGTGAGATTCCGAGGTTGCTGGCGAAACGCGGGTAGATTGTGCACGCAGTCCCCCTCCTCGGTCCTCCCCCATAAATGGGGGAGGAAGATGCTGCCACATGTTAGTGATGAAGCTGCATGGGGAGGAAGATGCTGCCACATGTTAGTGATGAAGCTGCATCTCCTTCCCCCGCTTGCGGGGGAAGGCCGGGATGGGGGACAGCACGCACAACCCTTACATCCGACTCAAACAATCGATCGCCACCGCTTTGAAACTGACAAAATCCGCGCAATCACGCAGCCGCGTCATCGCTCTTTCGCGCAGGAAGGTGACGAACAGATCGTAAATCGCCATCGCCTCTTCGTATTCACTCTTGCTGATCGCCAGCAGGAAAATCACCGATGCTGTCTCCTCGCCCCAGCTCACGCCATGCGGCGCCAGCACCGTGTAGACCACGGTTTTCTGCGCCAGCAGTCCGAGTGAATGCGGCAGCGCGATGCCTTCGCCGAGCAGGGTGCTGACAATCGCTTCGCGCTCCTCAACCGACGGATAAAAATCCGCATCGACAAAACCTTCGCTCTCCAACTGATCGCACAGCAGGCGGAACAACTCTGACTGCGCCATCGGCTTATCCAGCACCATAAAGTGCTGCGCGTCGAAGTACTTCTCCAGCATGTACGGGCGCGTGCGATCCACTAGCACCAGCTTGCCGAGCTGCTCCAGCTGGAACTCGGTTGGGAATGGCGACATCACCGCAATCGGCTTATTCTTCTCGCTGAGCCGCGCGGTGGAGATCACGAAGTCTTCATCGATATGCTCGCGCAGTTCATAGTCGCGCTGTGACAGCCGCGCCGTCACCACCAATTGCGGGTATTTGCGCAGCAGCAGCGCCTCAATCATGCGCAGCGTGGAGTTGCCGCTGTCGCACACCAGCAGCACCTGTGGATGGCGCTGATAGCCGACGTCGTAATGCCTCTCCAGCCCAACACCAATGTGCAGCACCAGGAAACCGATCTCGTTCTCACTGATAGTGTAAGGGGTGTATTTACCCCAGCTGGTCACCGCCGCCAGCGTCACATCGTAGGCCATTGGATAGTGCTGTTTGATGTTGCTCAACAGCGGATTGGGGATATGGATTTGGTAGCGCACCCGCGTGATCATGGTTTTGATATGGGTGAGCAGATCGGCACGCAGCTGCTCATCGTGCTGCAGCCGATAGTTGTAATGGGTGTTGATGTAATTTAGCAGGTAATCGACCAGCGCATCGGCGTCGTCAGCGTTAATGGTGCTCGGTGCCAGCGCCTGAATCTGGCGTGCGGCGATGTTGACCCGCAGCCAGTTCTCTTCCGCCTGTGAAATCGGTTTGCCGACCAGCGGACGCATCATGTTAATCAGATCGTGCGCCGCCTCGCGCACTTCCTCGCCCACATCTTCCGCACCCGGATCGTTGAGCGGGAAACCTTCGCTGATGCGTCGCACCGCCACCGCGCAGTAGATTTGCAGATAGCGGTCGCCTTCATCGCTGAGGCGAATGGCGTGCTGGGCGAAGCACTGTTGCAGCAAAGGTTCGAGCTGCGCCAGAATGCCGCTGTGCAGCGCTTCCACCGTCAGCAGCGGGCTGTCCGGCGTCTCCTGATCGATCTGCCACAGCAGGTCGGTTAAGCAGGTGCGGATCGCCGCCTCGCTGCCAAACAGCTTCATGCCGTAATGCGGTTTGGTTTCGATATTAAGGTGATAGCGGCCCAACCATTCGCGCACTTCTGCCATATCGCTTTGCAGCGTGGCGCGGCTGACAAACCACTCTTCGGACAGATCTTCCAGCTTGATCGAATACGCCGCCGTCAGAAAGCGCGTCAGCAGATAGCGCACGCGCTCCTGTGAGGTACGCGGCACGCGCAGTGGCGTCGCGCTCTCTTGCTGTAAGCGGCCAAAGCGCGCCGCATCGTCAATTTTGAGTTGATATCCCGCGCCGCGCGCCAGCACAAACTGCGCGCCATGCTGTTCCAGCAGCGCATTCAGCGCGGTGATATCGGTGCGCACCGTGCGCGTTGAAACGGAAAAGCGACGTGCCAGCTCATCCTGCGGCAGCGTTTCATTTTGCAGCGCAGCGAAAAGCTGAGTCAGACGCTGGTTGGGAAATCTCACGGAGCCTCACCTGTTACTCATTTGTTACAGCAGTTTCTTGCACGTTGCCAGAAGCTGACGTACATCGTCAATGCGCGTGTCGCCGCTTGCGCTATCGATAATCGAACTGTAAACGTGCGGGATCACTTTGCTAACGCCTGCATCGAGCGCAATACGCACAATCTCTTCGAAGTTATTGAGATCGATGCCGCCGGTGGGTTCCAGCCAGAAGTCGTGACGCGCGCAGGCTTCCGCCACCGCGCGATACTCATTTACCGCTTTCAGGCCGCCCATCGGAAAGTATTTCACCGAGCTGCCGCTCATGTCCTGCAACATGGCGATGGCGCTGTCGATCGGTACAATCGCGTCGGCGTTCTTCGAGCTGCGCGGTCCGGTGGAGATTTTCACCAGGCCCGGCGTGCCGGTCGGTGAAATCAAACCATTTACCACGGTTTGATTCTGGCCGAGCAGCGCACGGCTGGTCGCCACGCCGGTGAAGACCTGATTGACGTGCTGCGGTTGCAGCACCGCCGAGATCTCACTCACCATCGCCGACTGGTTCGGATCGCCCGCGCCCAAACCCACGGATAACGCATTGTCGATCAGCGCCGCATACTCGCGCATATCGGCAATGGCTTCTTCATTGCTGGCGTAGTTTTTTGACAGCACGCCCACCAGCACATGACCTTCAGCCGCCTGCCAGATCGCTTTGGCGTTCTGCTTCGAACCGGCCAGCACGTTAAGGCACAGGCGATCCTGATAGAAATTCGGGTTCAGACTCATGCGCGTTTTCCTCCGCTGATCAACGCCTGAATAGCGCTAAAGATGATGTGCAGCTGATCGGCGCTAACGCTGCGCACATCGGCTTCGATAATGCCTTCGTTGGCTTTGTAGCCACGGAAATAGATGGCGATGTCGCCAGTTTTCAACGCCTGCACCAGTTCGCCAGTCGGCCAGCCGGTGACCGCTTCATCAAACTTGATCTCGGCACGCGCAATATCGCGTCCGGCGGCATCCCACACCACGCGGGCGGTGACGCCGTTCAGCGTGTTGAGGTTGTCGATAAACGGCGTCATGTTGGCCACCATCTCGGCGCCGGTGGTTTTTGGCTGCACCAGATAGTTTTCAATCGCCTGCGTCAACCCGAGAATGCCCTCTTTGCCGACTTTCATCGCGCGACCAATGCCATTGCTCTGGCGTTTCACCCACTCAACGTATTGCGTACGACCAATCACTAAGCCGCTGGTCGGCCCTTCAATCGCCTTGGCGCCGCTGTAAATCACCAGATCCGCGCCCATTTGGTAGTAGCACTGCAAATCTTCTTCCGCTGCCGCATCAACGATCAGTGGAATGCCGTGCTTGCGCGCCACTACCGCTGCCTGCTCCACGCTAAGATGGCTTTTCTGCACGCAGTGGTGCGATTTGATGTACATCAGCGCCGCCGTGGTCGGCGTGATTGCCGCCGCCAACTGCTCTGGCGAACATTCATTGCTGTAACCGGCTTCGATCAAACGCCCGCCGCCCAGCGCCACCATCGTGCCAACCGGCGCACCGAAGTTCACGTTGTGCCCTTTTGGCACCACGATATCGTGCGGCACGCTGAGCGGCGCGGCGTGCAGGTTCTCCAGCAGCCAGTCGTTATCTTTAACAATCACCGCCGCCACGCTCTGCGCAATGCCCGCTGAGGCGCACGACACCACCACCGCGCTCTCCACGTCCAGCAGTTTGGCGATGTAAGCGCCGGTCTTGTTGACCAGATCTTTCATCTCGAAATAGTGATTCAGACCGTAGCTGACGGTATCCACCACATCTGCAGACGGCGTGGAGACGCCGAGAATGGTCATGCGTCCCGAGGCGTTGATGACCTGTTTCAGGTCATATTTTTCATAAATCGAAGACATGATTCGCTTTCCCTTCATCAGTCAGATGCCAGTGACCGGCGATAACCACGGCCAGCGGCAGAATATGTTGTTCACCTAATACCCGTTCGCCTTCAGCATCAACGAACGGGCAGGCTTCCTCTTTGACGGTAAAAATGGTCAGGTCGGCGTCATAACCGGCGGTTAAGCGCCCTTTGCCCGCCAGACGCAGGCCAGCAGCGGCATTAACGGTGACGCACTCGACGATTTGCGGCAGCGTCATGCCAATGCTGAAGAATTTCGACATCACGTGCGCCAGGCTATGCACCGGGCCGTTGATGCGGTTACGACAGTAAATGTCGGAGCTGATGGTGTCGGGCAGAATGCCCTGCGCAATCGCCTGACGCGCCACCTCAAAACTGAAGCTGGCGCCGCCGTGGCCGATATCCAGCTTCACGCCGCGCGCGATGGCATTTTTCACCGCTGCTTTCAGTTCGCCCTGCGGTGACAAGATACGGTTCGGCTTGCCGTTAAAGCAGTGGGTAATGATGTCGCCGGAGGTCAGCAGATCGGCGATCTCTTCCAGCACCGGCGGATTGTTGCCGATGTGCACCATCAGCGGCAAATTGCCGGCTGCCTGCTGAATCGCCTTGGCCCGCACCAGCGGCTGAATGCCGTTCTCACCCACCACGCTGCTGCTCATGCGCGCTTTTAGGCCAACGATAAAGTCGGGACGGCGTTTCACCGCCTGCACCACCGCATCGCCATCAATCTGCGCCATATCGGCCAGCTCGTTTTGCGTCACAATGCCGGTGCGTGAAATGTTGATCAGCGCGCGTACTTCGGTGGTAGCCGAACGCGTGAGCTGATAAAAGTCGTCGATGTCGTCAGCGCCGGTGCTGCCGGCATCCACCACCGTGGTGACGCCTTGCGCCATGCCAATGGTGTCGGCGTCGTCGTGATAAATCGGGGATTGGGGATAACAGTGCACGTGGCTATCAATCCAGCCAGCGCTGACATAGTAACGTCCGGCGAGATCGCGCTCCTGCTGTGCCGGGCCACTCACCTCGCCGACGGCGGCAATTTTGCCGTGCTGGATGGCAATATCCACCAGCAGTTCGTCACACAGACGTGCGCGGCGCAGAATCAGATCAAACATGCTTACTCCTCACGTACAAACGCTCATTTCGTAGCGGCGCGATTTATCGCGCAATAAATGACGCCGCTACGGATATGTGCAGCCATATGGCCGCACATCAGTATCAGAGTGAGATTGGGAACATCGCACCCAACACCATCGCGCCCAAAATCGCGCCGCCGGTAATAGGCTTATTCCACAGGTAGAACAGCAGCGCCCCCACCAGCGAACCGATACCAATAGGAATCGACGCCGCCATGGCAGAAAGGATAATCAGCGGCCCGAGGAAACGGCCCGATGCGTTACCCGCGCCCATCATCACGTCTGCGCCGTAGGTTGAGTCGCTCTGGTTGATGGTGAACTTACGCGCCAGGATGATCAGATAACCTATCGCTAAGCCCACCACCAAACCCGTAGCCAGCGATGCGGCAAAGTTGGCGACCGGGAACACAATGCCGGCACCGAGCAGCAGCGCAGGCACGCCGAGGCCGACGCCGGTCTGGATCGCGCCGCCGATATCGAGAATCCCCACCAGCGAACCTTCGATAATGCGTGCAAACAGGAAGCTGGCACCAAACGCCGCCACTGCGCCATACACGCCGGTTTCCATACCGGAGCGCAGCATCGAGACAAATGCCACTTCGTTAAAAGCACCAATGCCGTACAGGTAATACATGTGCGTACCGGCAAATACGCCGGAGGAGAGCAGGCCAACAAAAATCGGGAAAGACCAGTCGGCGTACCAGAACCCTTTGTTTTCGTTCTCGTTCATGCTGATGGCTCCTTATTTGCCGCTGACGCTGTTGTGGATCATATCCAGCCAGCCCGGAATACCCAGCTGGAAGGATTGCAGCAGTTTCAGATCGAAACCGCGGAAGAAGCCGCTCAAGGCAAACAGCAGCACGATGGCAAACATCATCACCTTGGTGACTTTGTTCCAGCCGCTCTCTTCCACACCTTTACCAATCAGGATGCCCAGCACCAAACCCGGTACGGCGTTACCCATGATCAGCTGCGCCAGACCGCCAAAAATGGTGGCCCAGAAGCCAGATTTCTTACCGGCATCAATCGCTGCCAGCCAGAAGATCACTGGCATCACGGTATTCACCAGCAGGTTAGCCGCCGGCACCAGCACTTTTACTGCGGTAACCTGCAGCGCCGCCGGAACCGCAGATGCCGTGCTGTTAAGGAAGGCCACCACAATCATGCCGATGATGCCGCAGGCAATCGCCATGCGTTTCGGGTTGTGCAGCGTTTCCGCCACGTTGCGGTTTTTCACCATCAGTGCCGCCGCGCCCCAGTTCGGCAAAATGCGGTGATCGACGTCCTGCGTGAAGGAACCCGCTGCCACGGATGATGCCCAGGCGTTAAAGAAGAAGCCGAGACCAAAGGAGAAGTGCGATGCCGGATCGCCTTCACAGGAATTGAGTTCTCCCAAGGTACGGAACGCGCCCATACCTTGTGTGGTCGGTGCGTGGAACATGCGCGCTGCGCCCGCTCCCACCCCGACGCCAACCAATCCGCCAATGATTAACGACTTAAACAAAATGATTAAAAACATGTCGTCGTACCCTTGTTGTCGTTTTTATTAAGTCGCTATGAAGTCCACCTTGTCGGTGTCGATCACAGTGACGCTAACGGTAATGTCCAGCTCAACGCTGTAATTCCGTCGCTCACGCGCGAGGAAGAAGAACAAGAATTTTTCCTTGCGCACGCTCTCCTGCGCGCGCAGCACCCGCACATCTATGGGTTCAATGCGCAACAGAATCTTTTGGCTGGTGCGCAGCACTTGCTGCTGCACCTTGCTGAGCGCATCGGCAAAGGCTTTTGCTTTACTGTCGCCTTTGCCCTGCACCGTTACCTGCGTCTCGTATTGCTGTTTCATACTTAGCTGCCGTGTTTTTTAGTCCAGGCCTGCACCAGACGCTCACCCAGCTCTTCTTTATCCATAAAGCCGAAGCCCAGCACGGTGGCACCTTCATTGATGGCGGTAACGCCTTCGTCAATCGAACGCATCCCGTGTTTGGCTTTGTAGCCATATTTGTTCTGCGCGGTAATTGCACCGGCGCCGCCGCTGCCGCAGAAGGAGATACCGAAGTCGGCATTTTCCGCTTTCATCACGTCACCCAGCTTCATGTCGGCTGCCACGCCTGGCACCACCACCGCACGACCACCGGCTTTCTCGATGCCCGCTGCTACTTTCTGACCTTTACCCAGACGATCGCCAATCACTACAGTTACCATGTTCAATTCCTCGCAATTTATGCTTCGTTCGATTTCGCCACTTCGATATGGACGGACAACAACCAGGCTTCCTCTTTGGGCAGATTGCCAAACAGATCCACCACCTGCTGCGCCAGCGCCATGGTTTCCGGCGAGATATCTTCAAACAGCTCAGCTTCTACTTCCGGTAGCGCTTCACCCGTTAAAGAGCGCGATGCCATCGCCCGGACATGCGAAGCCAGCATCTGCTGCTGCACGGCGTTGGCTTCGATGTGATGTGCGGCGTAGATCGCTGCAATTTGGCTTAACACCTTATCCGCCAGCGCCTGGATCGCTTCCGGCGTGCTCTGTTTCAGCGGGACAGCTTCACTCCTCACCTTGTTACTCCTGTTTACAGCGGACAATTACAGATATTTCTCGTTGATAAGAAAGTACGCTTTCGCCTTGAGGCTGTTGAGTCGCAACTTTTCCACCTCAAAGTGGAAATCCTGCGGGCGAGTGTGCGCCAGATCTCAGGACGCACGAAGTGTGCGAAAGCGGTCACAAAATGCGAGAATTGATGGAGTTATGCGGATTAAAGCGGAGATAAGGCAAAGAGGAATAAGGCCAGCCGCTGGGCTGGCCGGGTTATCAACGGAATTTCTTATGGTTGGCGTTGCGAATATCTTCCAGTTTCTTCGCTTCGGCCTTGGCTTCGTCCAGCTTGTTGGCTTGCGCCAGCTGATCGACCACATCGATCTGGGCAATCAGCGAATCCAGACCGGCGTGATAATCCTTGATCTGCGCGCTATCGGCCGCCTGACCTTCCAGTTTTTCCGGCGTGGATTGCTTAGCATCCGTTGCCGCCTGACGCATTTTGCCCAACGCGGTATGCATCTCCTGCGCGTCAGAGGTTTTCTTCACCACGCTCAGACCATCCTTGAGCGTATCCATATCTTTTTCTAAATCGGCTGCAAACACGCTAGCCGAGGAGAACAACAGCGATAACGACAACACTGCAATCACATGATTATTACGCATTGGTATGTCCTTTTATTATTGTCGGGCCAAAAAAAAGCAGCCTTGCGGGCTGCTTTCAGAAAGCGATGACTCTTATTGTCCGGCGATTTTCATCTCCGGCAGCAGCACCGATCCGCATTGTATATTGCTGCGGGTTTCAATGTCGTTACCGACGGTTACCATATTGAGCCACATCTCCTTGAGGTTACCAGCGATTGTGATCTCGCTCACAGGATATTGAATCTCACCGTTTTCCACCCAGAAACCGGATGCGCCGCGTGAATAGTCGCCGGTCATGCCGTTGATGCTGGAGCCCATCATCTCGGTTACCACTAAACCGGTGCCCATCTGCTTCAGCAGGTCGTCAAAGCTGTGGCCCTGACCGGCAATACGCCAGTTGTGGATGCCGCCTGCGTGGCCGGTGCTCTGCAAGCCGAGCTTGCGCGCCGAGTAGCTGGTCAACAGCCAGTTCTGCAGCACGCCATCTTTAATGATGTCACGCGATTGGGTGCGCACGCCTTCGCTGTCGAACGGCGTGGATGCCAGGCCTTTCAGCAGGTGCGGATGCTCTTCAATGGTCAGCCACTCTGGCAAAATCTGCTTACCGAGCGAATCAAGCAGGAAGGTCGATTTGCGGTACACGCTGCTGCCGCTGATCATGCCCACCAGATGACCAAACAAACCGGTCGCCACTTCTGGCGCGAAGATCACCGGCGCTTTCATGGTCGAAAGCTTGCGCGGTGCCAGACGCGACAGCGTGCGGCGGGCGCACTCGGCGCCAACCCATTCCGGGCTTTTCAGATCGTCAAAAGCGCGGCCAATGGTATACGCGTAATCGCGCTCCATATTGCCGTCCTGCTCGGCTATCACACAGCTGGAGAGCGAATGGCGGCTGGAGCAGTAGCTCTGCAACATGCCGTGGCTGTTACCAAAGACTTTGATACCAACGTGGCTGTTGAAGCTGCCGCCTTCGGTGTTGGTGATGCGCTTGTCGGCCTGCAACGACGCTTGTTCCGCCTGAGCGGCCAGTTCGATAGCGCGATCGGCATCGATCTCCCACGGATGGTAGAGATCGAGATCCGGCGCTTCAAACGCCAGCAGATCGGGATCTGCCGGTGCACCGAACGGATCCACCGAGGTGTAGCGCGCAATGTCGATCGCCGCCTGCACGGTGCGTTTGATCGCATCCGGGCTGAGATCGGTGGAGGAAGCGCTGCCTTTACGGTTTTGATGGTAGACGGTGATGCCGAGCGCACCATCGCTGTTGAATTCGACGTTTTCCACTTCGCCATAGCGGGTACTGACGCCGATGCCGGTGGTTTTCGTGACCGCCACTTCAGCGCCATCGGTGCTGGCTTTTGCCAATTCCAACGCCTGCGCGACAGCCTGTTCCAACACTTTACGTTGTTCTGCAACCTGAGTAGATACGTTCATCGACCTGCCGTCTAATCTTAAGTATGAATGGATTGAGTCTATCAGACTCAGAGAACAATTTCGCAGTCGCCCGATAAACTGGTAGGATTAGCCTCTTTTTTTTAGGGAGCCAAGAGATGACCAAGCAGCCCGAAGACTGGCTCGACGATGTGCCGGATAATAATGACGAAGAAGATGAAGAGATTATCTGGGTCAGCAAAAGCGAAATTAAGCGCGATGCCGAAGAGCTAAAACGCCTTGGCGCCGAGCTCGTTGAGTTGGGGAAAAACTCCCTCGACAAAATCCCTCTCGACGAACAACTGCGCGACGCGATTGAGCTGGCGCAGCGCATCAAGAAAGAAGGCCGTCGCCGTCAGCTGCAGCTGATCGGTAAGATGTTGCGTTCACGCGATGAAGATCCGATTCGCCAGGCGCTGGATAAGCTGAAGAACCGTCACAACCAGCAGGTTGCGCTGTTCCATAAGCTGGAGATTTTGCGCGATCGTTTGATCGAGCAAGGTGATGACGCGGTCGCTGAAGTGTTTAATCTCTATCCGCACGCCGATCGTCAGCAACTGCGCAGCATGATCCGTAACGCGCAGAAAGAGAAAGCCACTAACAAGCCACCAAAATCCGCCCGCCTGATTTTCCAGTATCTGCGCGAGCTGGCAGAAGCTTAAGTTTTCTGCGGTTTTCCCCTCATCCCAACCTTCTCCCGCAAGCGGGAGAAGGGGCCGACCGAGCTCCACCTAAACATTCCCTTGCCCGCTTACGGTAGAGGGCTAGGGTGAGGGAAAAACCCGCACCATCATCGCCCTAACCGCTCCAGCAGTTTCTGGTGAATCCCACCAAACCCGCCGTTACTCATCACCAGAATCGAATCGCCTGGCTGGGCTTTCTTCGCCACCATTTCCACCAGCGTATCGATATCCGCGCTCCACTGCGCCGGCTGAATGCACGCCTCGGCCACATCGGAAACCTGCCACGGAATATGGTGCGGCTGGAACAGGAACACTTCGTCTGCGCGGCCCAGCGATGGCGCTAACTCGTTCTTGCTCACCCCCATCTTCATGGTATTTGAGCGCGGCTCCAGCACCGCCAGAATGCGTGCGGTGCCGCCCACTTTGCTGCGCAGCGCCGCCAGCGTGGCGAGAATCGCGGTAGGATGGTGAGCGAAATCGTCGTACACCTTGATGGCATTCACTTCACCACGCAGTTCGAGACGACGACGCGCATTAATGAAGCTGCTCAGCGCTTCACCGGCATCCCCCGGTTTCACCCCAACATGACGCGCCGCTGCAATCGCCATCAGGCCATTGTGCATGTTGTGCTCGCCCACCAGCGCCCAGTTCACTTCGCCGACTTTCTCGCCGTCGAGCCAGATCTCCCAATGTGAAGAGTCCGGCGTCAACTTTTTCGCCTGCCAGTGACCGTTATCGCCCACCGTTTCCTGCTCGCTCCAGCAGCCCATCGCCATCACTTGCTTGATGTTGTTGTCGTGCTCCGGCAGCAGGATCTTGCCCTGGCCCGGCACGATACGGATCAAATGATGGAACTGCTTCTGGATGGCGCGCAGATCGTCAAAGATATCCGCGTGATCGAATTCGAGGTTGTTGAGGATCAGCGTGCGCGGGCAGTAATGCACAAACTTGGAACGCTTGTCGAAGAACGCGCTGTCGTACTCATCCGCTTCGATGACGAAGAATGGACTTTTTCCTAATTTTGCCGAAACCTCGAAGTTTCCTGGCACACCACCGATGATAAAGCCCGGTTCCAGGCCGCAGGCCTCGAGAATCCACGCTGCCATGCCGGCTGTGGTGGTTTTGCCGTGGGTTCCCGCCACCGCCAGCACCCAACGATCGCGCAGGACGAAATCGTGCAGCCATTGCGGGCCGGAGAGGTAAGGAATGTTGCGTTCCAGTACCGCTTCGACACAAGGATTGCCGCGCGTCATCGCGTTACCAATGATCACCAGATCCGGTTGCGGATCGAGCTGGCTGGCATCGTAACCTTCAGTCAATTCAATGCCTTGCTGTTCCAGCAACGTGCTCATCGGCGGATAGACATTGGCGTCTGAGCCGGTCACTTCGTGTCCCAGCGAGCGCGCCAGCATCGCCAGTCCGCCCATGAAAGTGCCACAAATCCCGAGGATGTGAATACGCATAAAGAGATCCATTACTCAAAAGTTCGGCGCACAGTGTAACGCCGAGTTGAGAGGGAAGAAACGGATTAGGACTATGGTTTTTAAAGTTCAATCGGCTAAACTGCGCTCATACGTTGGTAGCTTGTTACAGCTGCTGCCACTCCATCGTAGATGCAGGGAATGTGTTATGAAAACGTTAGGCGAATTCATCGTCGAGAAGCAACACGACTTTCCACACGCCACAGGTGAACTGACGGCGCTGATTTCTTCCATTAAGCTTGGCGCTAAAATTATCCACCGCGACATCAACAAAGCGGGTCTGGTGGATATTCTGGGTGCCAGCGGCGTGGAAAACGTGCAGGGTGAGCAGCAGATGAAGCTTGATCTGTTTGCCAACGAAAAGCTGAAAGCCGCCCTGAAAGCACGCGGCGTGGTGGCCGGTATCGCGTCGGAAGAAGAAGACGAGTTCGTCATCTTTGAAGGCTCTGAGAATGGCAAATACGTTGTATTAATGGATCCGCTGGACGGTTCTTCAAACATCGACGTTAACGTTTCCGTCGGCACCATTTTCTCTATCTACCATCGCATCAGCGAGCCGGGTACGCCAATCACCGAAGCCGACTTCATGCAGCCGGGCAACAAGCAGGTTGCCGCGGGTTACGTGGTTTACGGTTCTTCGACCATGATGGTTTACACCACCGGTGTGGGCGTGCATGCGTTTACTTACGATCCGTCGCTCGGCGTATTCTGCCTGAGCCACGAGCGCATGACCTTCCCGGAGAAGGGTTACACCTACTCGATCAACGAAGGTAACTACATTCGCTTCCCGCAAGGTGTGAAGAAATACCTGAAGTTCTGTCAGGAAGAAGATATCGCCACCAAGCGCCCGTATACCTCGCGCTACATTGGTTCACTGGTGGCCGACTTCCACCGTAACCTGCTGAAAGGCGGCATCTATCTCTATCCAAGCACCGCCAGCCACCCGAAAGGCAAGCTGCGTCTGCTGTACGAATGCAACCCAATGGCCTTCCTGGCGGAGCAAGCGGGCGGTAAAGCCAGCGATGGCGCCAATCGCATCCTCGACATCCAGCCAGAAACGCTGCATCAGCGCTGCCCGTTCTTCTGCGGCAACGATGCAATGGTGGGCGACGTTGAACGCTTCATCCGTGAATATCCGGACGACCATTCAGCCTAAGTTTTTTCCCGCTGTGCAAAGCCCGCCTCCGTGCGGGCTTTTTGTTGCTGCCTACGAAGGCAGCGCCGCGACTACACGGAATTGCGCCATCGAATCCTGCAACTGCTGTGACTGCGCTTCCAGCGATTGGGTGGCAGCGCTGGCTTCTTCGACTAACGCGGCGTTCTGCTGCGCGGCTTCATCCATCTGCGTCACCGCCTGATTCACCTGCTCGATACCGCGACTCTGCTCTTCCGAAGCAATGGAGATCTCTTTCATCAGCGTAGTCACGCGCATCACTTCGCTTGAAATCTCATCCATGGTTTCGCCAGCGCGCGTGGCCATATCGCTGCCCTCTTGCACCCGCGTCTGCGATTCTGCGATGAGCTCGCGAATCTCTTTGGCGGCGGTAGCGCTGCGACCAGCCAGCGTGCGCACTTCATTAGCGACCACGGCAAAACCCCGTCCTTGTTCACCGGCACGCGCGGCTTCAACCGCAGCGTTCAGTGCCAGGATGTTGGTCTGGAAGGCAATGCCATCAATCACGCTGAGGATATCGCCGATGCGATTGGCGCTTTGGGTGATCTCCTGCATCTTCTCCATCACGTAGCCGACCACTTCGGCACCGCGATCGGCACTGTCGGATACATTGCTGGCGAGCTGATTGGCCTCTTTGGCGTTGCTGGCATTGAGACGCACGGTGGCGGTGAGCTGTTCCATGCTGGCCGCGGTTTGCTCCAGCGAAGCGGCGGACTCTTCGGTACGCTGCGAGAGATGCACGGTGCCCGCCGCTAACTCGCGGCTTCCCACGTCAATCTGCAAGCTGGCTTCGCGCACCTGACTGACCGAACTGCTGAGCGCCAGCTGCATATTCGCCAGCGCCTGATTGAGACGGCCTAATTCACTCTTTCCTGCTGCGGGCAGCGGCTGGGATAAATCGCCGGCCGCAATTTGCTCCAGATGCACAATCGCGCCATCAAGTGGACGCAGCAGCAGACGACGCAGCAGTTGCCAGGCAATGACGATCAGCAATAGCGTCAACGCCATCGCCACGCCAATCATGATTTTCATCTGCCACTCATTGTGTGCAGCTTGCGCCAGACGTGTAGCTGAGACTTCATCAGCATAAACGGCAAAATCATGCACGGCTTTCGCGTAGTTGCTTGCCAGCGTTGAGAGGTTGCCTTCCAAAACCTGGTAATATTCGTCGGTATACTGCTTTTGTAACGCATCCATCATCGGCACGATAGCGCCCTTATGATAGGCAGCGAACGAAGTAGCCACGGCATCGGCGAGGATTTTACCCTGAGCCGTTACCGTTCCGGCATCAATAAAGGCTTTCAGATGACGCTGGGAACTGGTGACATCCTCCTCAGCTTGTTTGGTGACGCTGGCGCCGTCCTCCAGTAATCCGATTTCGATTTTGCGCACGGCCAATGCGGCGCTGCCGCGCGCGCGCATGAGGTCGGCATTGCTTTGGTACAAACTGTTCAGTTCGATTCCCTGAATGCGGTTAATGGCATCCAGTGATTGATTGCCTGCGTTGATGGCAGAGATGCCCATCGCGCTGACTGCCAGCAGCAGCAGCGTCATAAAAGCCAAAAGCGTGAGTAATGCAGTACGAATTGATAGCTGTTTGAACATGATTATCCCCGTTTGCAAGAAAAGGCAGAAATCCGCTGGCCCTAAAACGGAAAGATTATCGGCAGTTGATCGCGGAAACTTTATCCATTGTTGATGGTCAACTGGCTGACGATCATCCAGACTTCATTTTTACTGAACTCTGCCCCAGCAAAATTTAAGGAATGAAACGATGAAAAAATGGCTCCCGATGGCGTGTTTGTTGGTCAGTGGTTTTGCGGCAGCGCAACAAAACCCTATCGATCAGCAGCTCGATCAGTGTCTGAATAAGGAATCCAGCACCGCCGGCATGTCTCAATGCTACGGCACCGCCAATAAAGCCTGGGATAAAGAGATGAACGCGCAGTACACCCAAGCAATGAAAAAATTAACCGGCGCACCTAAAGACAAATTGCGCAGCGCCCAGCGCGCGTGGCTGACCTATCGCGACAGTTGGCTGGATGCCAGCCGCAGCTATTTTGTTAGCAGCCAGGGCACGATGGCCGCGCTGTCAGTTGGTGCGCAGGGCGTCAGTCTGGTGCGTAATCAGGCGCTGATGTTGCAATCAATTAACAAAGGCAGTTGCGCCAACCCCGACGATTGTTGATTAATGTAAGCGTTTAATACGCATAGCGCTGGCATCGGCCAGCGCGCCCATTGATCTGCAGGGAGAAACCATGGCTGCTTATGCCTCCACCATCATTCTTGTTTGCCTCGCCGTCCTCAGCTATTTCGTTCATAACAGCGCCGTTACCATCTCGATTCTGATCCTGCTGGCGATCAAGCTCACTCCGCTGTCGCAATTCTTTCCCTATGTGGAAAAACAGGGCATTCAGATTGGTATCATCATCCTCACCGTTGCGGTGATGGCGCCGCTGGCAAGCGGTACGCTGCCGGCTTCTTCACTGTTGAAATCGTTCGCTAACTGGCAATCGATTGTGGCCATTGTGGTGGGCATTTTTGTCGCCTGGCTGGGCGGACGCGGCGTGAACTTTATGAGCGTGCAGCCGTCGGTGATTGGTGGACTGTTGATTGGTACGGTGATTGGCGTGGCCTTCTTCCGTGGTGTGCCGGTTGGACCACTGATTGCGGCGGGGATCGTCTCGCTGTTTGTCACGGCGAAGTAGCGGGTTGGAGCATTCCGAAACGCCAAAAAGGGGGCATACTTTCAGAGTCAGTTGGCTATAATAGCCGTCACTCAACATATGACTAATGAAGGAAAGCCAGATGAGTTTGAACCAGGTGCCTGCAGGTAAAGAGTTGCCAGAAGATATCTACGTTGTCATTGAGATCCCGGCAAACGCCGATCCGATCAAATATGAAGTCGACAAAGAGTCTGGCGCCCTGTTTGTAGACCGTTTCATGTCTACCGCCATGTTCTATCCGTGCAACTACGGCTACATCAACCACACCCTGTCTCTGGATGGTGACCCGGTTGACGTGCTGGTGCCAACCCCTTATCCGCTGGTACCGGGCTCAGTGATCCGCTGCCGTCCCGTTGGCGTGCTGAAAATGACCGACGAGTCTGGCGAAGATGCCAAACTGGTTGCGGTGCCGCACACCAAGCTGAGCAAAGAGTACGATCACATCAAAGATGTGAACGACCTGCCAGAACTGCTGAAAGCGCAGATCACCCACTTCTTCGAGCACTACAAAGATCTGGAAAAAGGCAAATGGGTGAAGGTTGACGGCTGGGACAACGCAGAAGCGGCCAAAGCTGAAATCATCGCCTCTTACGAGCGCGCGCAGAAGAAATAAGATTCTTTTCTGCCACGCATAAAAAAACACCGTCCAATGGACGGTGTTTTTATTTATGCCTCTGTTTCGCCATCTCGCCTTAACCAGTCACCGCTCGCGATGTGCGTGCGACCCGCAACTGAACGCTGATAGACATACAGCCAGGCACTGCCGTAAGGCGTCTGAATAAGCTGGCGTTTGTATTCGCCATTTTTGGTGCGCAAGGCATCAAGTTCGCCGAGCGTGCTGGCGTCAATGCGATACACCTCGCAATAAACGCTGCCTTCTCCTTCCACCACGCCCGGATAGTGACCCAGATTGTAGAGATCAAACCCCACAATCTGATGGTCGCCGAGCCACTGCGCATTCGTCATCCAATGACTGTTTCCCTGTTTGCGCCGTAAACTGCCATAGACAATTATTCGCATTGCTAAAACTCAAACTGATAGAGCAGATCCAGTGCCTGATCGAGACCCGACACGGCTTCTAAATAGAGTTTGGGCATCAGGCGATAACGCAAGGTTAAGGTCGCCAGTGAATCAAATATGCCAACACCGTATTTTACTTGTAGACCCGGCAACACGTAACCACTCACCTGCACCTGCTGGCTATCGCCTACGCCAGCGGTATCAACCGCGAGATTACTGACACCGAAGGTCTCGCCGATTTTACCCACAACCTGACCACTTTGCGCAACCCCCAATCCCACCAGCGCGGAAGTTAATGCGTTGCTGTCGCCATCGCTGTTGAGTCCCTGACCACGTAACAGGTAAGAAAGCGCTTCCTGCTGTGACATCGCCGGATCGGAGAACACTTCCACTTTCGGCTCATCCGCCAGCCCGGTTACCCGTAATCCGGCGGTGACATCATCTTCTGTGGCCTCAGGATTACGGATCGCCTCGAGATTAACGTAAGGCTGGTCCGGCGGTCCGGCGAATTGCAGCTCACCTTTACGCACCAGCAGATCCTGACCATACGCGTGGAAACGGCCGGATGGGATATTAATCTGGCCATTCAAGCCGAGGCCGTTTTTATCCTGCACCAGTTTGAGATCGCCATTCAGCCTGGCTTTTAGGCCAAATGCCGAGAGCCGCACATCATTACCGACGTGGATCACCAGATTGCTGTTGATCGGAATCGCCGCCGTTTTCGGCTGAATCGGCTTGAGATTTTGATCCAGCATCACTTCATCAGAGGAGACGCCGGTGGCGCTTTCCGGCACTTCCTGCACGGTAATGCGCGCCCACGGAATATCCACTTTGCCGTCAAGGCTGAACGCGGCCGGCGTGGCTTCAAACACCAGATCCGGCGAGACATCCATGCGCACCATTGGCGGCACGGTAACGCGGATGCGGCTACCTTGCGCCGCCACGCGCGCGCGCCAGTTATCCAGCTGGCTCCAGTCGGCGTTGCCGCTCAGGTTAAGATTGCCCTGCGCCGTCTGAATCATGCCGTTGAGCGTTGAGCTCATGCCGTTGAACACCATGTTAAGGTTGGCGGCGGTGAGATCGACCGGCATAAAGCTGCCGTCGACATCCACATCGCTCAGCCCCAACTGACCAAACACCTGCGGCTGCTGCAGCGTGCCGCCAAGGCGCAGGTTGCTGTTCAGGTTGCCTTTAATCTTCTCGCCCTGCATCAGCGCCGGATTCAGCATCGCCAGCGAAATATTGCTGATGCCGATGTTGCCCGACAGCTGACGCCGATTCTCAGGATCGGCGATCTGCACATTGCCGCTCAGCTGGCCGTTGTTGACGATATGGATCAACCAATCAAGCTGTGCGCGACCGTTACGCAGCGCCGCATTCAGGTTCAGCGTGTCGAAGGCGATGGGCAAACTGTTGCCCTGCACGTCTTGCTCCACTTTCACGCCGCTGCCTTTCAGCGCTAAGGTGCCGGTTGGCAGCGCGCCGTCGGCGGTCCAGTTAACGCGCGCATCACCACTGAACACACCGTTCAGTTTGGTGGCATCGGTGAGGAACGGTTTGATCATCGCCAAATCGAAGCGATTGAGCACCACATGCGCATGTCCGCTGGCACCGGCTTCAATCGGTTCCGGTACGCACAGCTGCGCGTTCGGGTTCTGCCAGCAGTGCGGCCCAATGGTGGCGGTTTGCTTGCTGTTGAGGTAATCAATCGCCATCGCCCGCGTCAGTCGCCATTCGCCTACCGGCGTGTCGAAACGCGTGTTGTTGAGATTGCCCTGCCAGCGCTCGGTTTTGCGATCAAAGCTGCCGTTCAGCGCCAACTGACCGGAAACCGGTTCGCCCTGTACCTCGAGCTTAAGCTGATGCTGCTTTTCGTTGCCGTCGGCGTTCAGCGTTAACAGGTTCACTTTCAGCGCGTCCTGCTGCAGCTGTTCCACGCGCAGTTGCAGCTTACCGGCGATCTGATCGCTGGATTTCACATCGCCCTGCAACGCCACACGACGGATCTGCAGCTGCTGCCAGCGCAAACCAGTAGCCGTGAGATCGGCCAGCAGCTGCGGCGCTTGTAAGGTGCCGCGTGCTTTGATGGTGCCTTTGGCGACGCCGCCCAGGCCCGGCAGCGCGTTATCCAGCTTTGGCGCATCAATGCTGGCGTCGAGATTGAGCGTGTCGCCCAGCTCGCCCTTCACGTCCAGATGGTTGCGACCCAGCGCAATGTTAAGGCCGGGCACTTTCCACTGGTTGTAGCTGTTGCCAGTCAACGTACCTTTGGCTCTCACCGCGTTCTGCTTAACGTTTCCTTTCAGCTCGAGCTGCGGCACGCTGAGCTGCCAGGTTCCGCCGTACAAGCTGCCGCGCGTGGCAATTTTGCCTTCCAGCTTCGCTGGCCAATCCGGATACTGTTTGGCGGTGTTGATGCCCGAAAGCGTCAATTCGCTGCGCCAGCTGATGGCTTTGCTCCAGTCCACCAGCGCCGTCAGATCGATATTGCCCTGCAGCGCCGCCACGCGCAGCTTATCAAGATTGAACTGCTGCTCGTTGCCTTTGCCGTCCAGCGCAATGCTGGCAGGCGGCACGCCTTCGCCTTTCACCGCAGTGCGCAGCGACATCACGTAATCGGTGGCTTTGCCTTTGAACTGATAATCGAGATTATCCGCCTGATACTGCACCGCGCCGGTGAGCGGCCAGCGCAGCTGCGGGCTGGTGAGTTTTAGCGCCAGCGGCAAACCGGCGACCGCAGGCTGCGTAGTCGCATCCAGCTGCGCACGCACCGGACCGGAAAGATTCAGCCCGAGCTTCAGCTCGTCACGCATCGCGCCTGCAAGGTTCATTTTGATCTTCTCGCCCTTGATTGGGTCGAGATTGAGGGTGCCGTTCAGCGCAAAATTCACCGGCCAGTTATCGGCCAACGTTGCTTCACCGCTGGCGTTCACCTGCCCTTGCGGCGAATCGACATCAAAGGTTTCCAGTTGGAGATGACGATCGGCGGTTTTGGCTTTTAACAGCAGACGCGTGATTGAGATGTCGGTATCGCCGGTGATGCGCAGCTGCTCACCCAGCAGTTCCTGCACGGTGATATCCAGCGGCAGCTGGAAGTCCGGCATATCTGGTAATAGCGGCTTAGCGAACATCGCCTGCAGCGTTTCGCCCAGCGGCTGTTCATCCGGCTGCGGCTGCTCCACTTTTGGCTGCACTACTTGCTCATCCACCACCTTGGCCGCTTTCGGCAGCGCGATCAGCAGGCTTTGGATATGGGTTGGCGTCAGCGTCAGTACGCGATCCTGCCACTGCAGGCCGCTGGTAAAGTCGAGCAGGGAAATTGCGGTGTCATCCACTTTAACGTTGATGTTATGCAGCCCGACTTTGCTGAGCGTGATGGGATACGGCGTGCTGAGATTGGTGCTGCCGCTCTCCTCTTCCGGCGGCGGTGCGCTGGCCGGTGCCATTTTTTTGCTATCGACCACCACGCTGACATCCTGCAGCGCGATGTCATTGACACACACTGACGAATGCAGCAGGCAGTTGAGATTCAGCGCCAGGTGGAAACGTCCGGCATCCACACTGACGCCCGGCATCTCATACTTCACGCCGCTTAGCGTCAGATCGCGCCAGCCACCTTCCACCTGTTTGATCGACAAACCTGGCACCCAGCGATCGGCGCCTTTCAGCAGCAGATGCAAACCCGGCGTGGTGCCCACCAGAAACGCGATGCTGCCCAACAGCAGCACCAGAAAAATACCGATGCCAATCAGGACCTTTTTCCACAGCTTCATAGTTCAGGCCCCAATCCTACATAAAATTGCAATCCATGCTCCTTGTCGTCGCCAATCGGCCGCGCGATATCAAACTTGATCGGCCCGACCGGAGAAGACCAGCGCACGCCGAAGCCGGCGCCGGTTTTCAGGTTGCTCTGTTTGATGTCGTTGACCGCTTCGCCGGAATCGACGAACACCGCGCCCCACCATTTGCCGGTCACGTTGTATTGATATTCAAGCGAGCCGGTGGCCATTTTCGAGGCGCCGGTCAGCTTGCCGTTATCATCACGTGGCGATACGTCTTTGTATTTGTAACCACGAATACTGCGATCGCCACCGGCGAAGAAGCGCAGATCCGGCGGCACTTTGTCGAAGTCGTTGGTTTCGATCCAGCCCACATTGCCGCGCGCCACAAAGCGATGCTTATCGGCGAGCGTGCGAATCCAGACGTTTTGCGCCTGCATGATGACGAAATCAACGTCCGAACCCCATGTGGTATCCGACACGTCCACCGAGTAGCGCTGCGAATCACCCCATGTCGGCATCAGACCGCCGCGCGAACGGGTGCGGTTCAGGCTAACGCCCGGATAGAGCAGCATAGTGGTGTTGGTCACGCTGGCCTGGGTAAAGTGATCGAGGCTCCAGCGCAGGTTGATTGCCTTCTGCCAGCCGCTGCTGCTGTCCCAGTTTCGCGACATCGCCAGCGTGGTGGTATCGGCTTTGGTGTCGTTGAGATCGGTACGCTTCACGCCGCCGGAGAAGGTGTAATACTGCTCCAGCGGACTTTTCAGCAGCGGGACTTTGTAGCTGAGATCGAGCTGCTGCTCCGGCGCAGAAACGTAGGCGCTGGCGGCCAGGCTGTGGCCGCTGCTGTTAATCCACGGTTTTTTCCACGTGCCTTTAATGCGCGGCCCGACATCGGTGGAGTAACCGACGCCGGTTTCAATAGTGTTTTCCACGCGTGGCGATACCACCGCATTCAGCGGCAGCACTTTGCTTTGACGGCCTTTATCAAACTCAGGCGCGACCACCACCGAGTTGAACCAGCCGGTCGCCGACAAGCGGCGGTTAAGTTCGGCCAGATCGCGCGAGCTGTAGTAATCGCCCTTTTTGAACGGCACCAGATTTTGCAGATAGGCTTCGTCGATTTGCGAGCCCTGGAAACCGACATCACCGAAACGGTAGCGCGGGCCGCTGTCGTAATTGATGTCCCAGAAGGCTTCGCGCCGTTCAACCGAAACGCCAAGCTGGCTTTGCTTAAAGTCACCGTCGAAGTAACCATTACGCAATGCCAGGCTGGAGAAGCCGTTTTTAAATTTGTCATAGGCGCCGTGATTCAGCTGTGTACCGACTTTCGGCGTGCCCTGTTTGACCCAGGCTTGGTAATCCTTGTCGGTGCGGGCTTCACCTTCGATCACAATGGTGCTGCCGCCGATCTTGACCGGTTCGCCGGGCTTAACGTGTGCGATCAATACCGGACGACCACCTTGCGGCGGTGCCGGGCGCGATTCAAAATCGATCTCCGGTTCGTAATAACCCAGCGCCCGCAGGCCTTCTTTGATCGCTTCCGCAACGCGCGCGCGGAAACGGCCGTCGTTCGACACCTCGTCACTGCCGATGGTGGACAAGCGTGCCCTGACGTTCTTTTGCAAATCCCCGCTAAGACCGTCCAGCTGCAAGCGCACTTTGGCTGCCTCAACGGCAGGTGCAGCAAGCAACAGGCTGGCCAAACAATAAATATGAAATCGTGGCACACGTACTCCTGTTAATAATGCCGGCCCCTATTCCGCAGGGGCGTTTATTCTCTGGAAGGGTATCACCAGCGCGCGTTTACCCATCAGCATAGCCGCTCTTTTCCCCCCACTGGCGCAAATTCAGCGACTAAGCCAAATTGTGACCTATTGTGGGTAAATGTGCTAAACGATACAACAACCAAGGCGATTCTTAAGCTCGCGAATGACGTTCACTCAGATTAATCCGACCCCCTGATGCGCGCCTATAGCGGCATGATAAGCGCTGCTGCTATAATCAGCGACCAGCAGGCCTCGCCTGCACCCTTTCTGCCCCGACGTTAACCTTATCTTGTCGAAATGGCGCAGACATTTTTGGCACGGATAGCCTGTTTGACTGGCAAGTACCGGACGTACGCCCATTCCCGCGCTGCCCAGGCCAAAAATGACAAGTGATTAACCCAACGGACCTTTTATGCTCGATAGCTTGCTTGTCATTCTTTTACTGATCGTCATCAGTTCATTTTTCTCCCTTTCGGAGATCTCGCTGGCCGCCGCCCGTAAGATCAAACTGAAGCTGCTGGCTGACGAAGGCAATATCAATGCCCAGCGCGTGCTGAAGATGCAGGAACAACCTGGCATGTTCTTCACCGTAGTGCAGATTGGCCTGAATGCCGTGGCGATCCTCGGCGGTATCGTCGGCGATGCGGCGTTTTCGCCCGCCTTTAATAGCTTATTCAGCCGCATCATGGCACCCGAATTGGCTGAACAGCTCAGTTTTATCTGCTCCTTCACCATCGTGACCAGCCTGTTCATTCTGTTTGCTGACCTGACGCCAAAACGCGTCGGCATGATTGCACCAGAAGCCGTAGCGCTGCGCATCATCAACCCGATGCGCTTCTGTCTGGTGGTGCTGCGTCCGCTGGTGTGGCTGTTCAACGGCCTGGCGAACGTCTTCTTCCGTCTGTTCAAACTGCCGATGGTGCGTAAAGACGACATCACCTCCGACGATATCTATGCGGTGGTGGAAGCCGGTGCGCTGGCGGGTGTGCTGCGTAAGCAGGAACATGAGCTGATTGAGAACGTGTTTGAGCTGGAATCACGTACCGTGCCGTCATCAATGACCTCGCGCGAGAACGTGGTGTGGTTCGATTTACACGAAGATGAAACCACGCTGAAAACCAAAATCGCCCAGCATCCGCATTCGAAATTCATCGTCTGCGATGGCGATATCGACCACATCGTCGGCTATGTCGATTCCAAAGAGCTGCTGCTGCGTGTACTCGGCAATCAAAGCCTGACGCTGAACAGCGGCGTACAGATTCGTTCAGCGCTGATTGTGCCGGATACGCTGACGCTTTCTGAAGCGTTGGAAAGCTTCAAAACCGCTGGTGAAGACTTCGCGGTGATCATGAACGAATACGCGCTGGTGGTGGGCATCATTACGTTGAATGATGTAATGACCACGTTGATGGGCGATTTGGTGGGTCAAGGTCAGGAAGAGCAGATTGTCGCGCGCGATGAGAACTCATGGCTGGTCGAAGGCGGCACGCCAATTGATGACGTGATGCGCGTGCTGGATATCGATGATTTCCCGCAGTCTGGCAATTATGAAACCATCGGCGGCTTCATGATGTATATGCTGCGCAAGATTCCGAAGCGTACCGACTTTGTGAAGTTTTCCGGCTACAAGTTTGAAGTGGTGGATATTGATAGCTACCGTATCGACCAGCTGCTGGTCACGCGTATCGATGAACGCCCGCCGGTGCTGAATGTGAACAAAAATACGGTGGATGAATCTGAGTCGTCGCAGGATCGCGATTGATGGCGACAAGCCAACAACCGCACTAAAAACTGAGGGCGCCATCGGCGCCCTTTCTTATGCTTACTTAGTTGTACTCGGCTTGCAGCCGCAGCACCTGGCGATTGATTTCTGACATCACGCTGAGATGCTGTTTATCTTTGACACGCGGCAACATCACTTTGCCCTTATCAAACTCGAACGCGCCCACGTCCTTGATGTACAACCTTCCTCTAAATAGCGTTTTGACATATTTCGCAATTTGCAGCGGATTATAGCGCTGGAAGATCTTCATGCTGTTTAACTCCTAAAATGTTTAATACGCTCCGTCGTCACCAAATTTGGTACGAACCCGTGAAGCGCAAATGAGGCATAACTATAGAGCATCCTTTCTTAGCCGTGTTCCGAAAAGGTGAATTATTTACTGAATTGACACATCATTACAGAATACTCTGTTATCAGCCTCACTAAACCCAGTATAAACCTTCACTCATTATGGAATTGTGGCATAGGTTGCAAACCTGTTAACTCATTGCGACAGACGCATCATCCACGCCTAATATTGCAGGAACATGAACAACTGGTCGGATCACCAAGGAGAGTAATAAATGCGTTTGAGACACACTGTGATAGCACTGGCACTCTTGCTGCCGGGCCTGGCTGCGGCACATGCCTTCAAACTGGGTGAACGCGTGCCAGCCGTTGGCGTTAACGACAAAGGAGAGCTGGTTTATCAACAAGATGAAGATAAGTTTAGCTACAAATCCTGGAATAGCGCGCAGCTAAGCGGAAAAGTTCGCGTTATCCTGCATATTGCCGGGCGCTCTTCTGCTAAAGAGCAGAATGCGGCGTTAATTGAAGCCATCAAAGCTGCGCATCTGCCGCACGATCGTTATCAAACCACCACTATCGTCAATACCGACGATGCGATTCCGGGCACCGGCATGTTCGTGCGCAGCAGCCTTGAGAGCAATAAGCAGCAGTTCCCATGGTCGCAGTTTATCGTCGATAGCAACGGCAGCGCGCGTCAGGCCTGGCAGCTGGAGAAAGGCGGATCCGCGATTGTGGTGCTGGATAACACCGCACATGTGCGCTACGTCAAAGATGGTCCGCTGACGCAGGACGAAGTGCAGCAGGCGATGAAGTTAATTCATGAGTTGTTGCAGAAGTGAACGGAAGTTGCCGTGGACGGCCAATACGGATGCATCCATGCATTGCACATTCTTTAGCGGCGCAATTTATTACGTATTAAATTGCGCCGCTGAAAGCCTAAAACAATGAAACGCGGAAACCGGGATTGAGGAACGATTCGCGTGGGGTGTAATCGAGGGTTTTGCCCTGCCAATCGTGGACATGCGCACCAGCCGCAATCGCCACCGCATGGCCTGCGCCGGTATCCCAGATGTTAGTGGGCCCGAAGCGCGGATAGAGTTGCGCGCTGCCTTCGGCTACCAGACAGAACTTCAGCGATGAACCAATCGCGGTGGTTTGATGCTCGCCAAGCTGATGCAAATACTCCTGCAACTCGGTATCGCTCTCAAAATGCGAACGGCTAACCACCACTAACGGTGGACGCGCTTCACGCGCATGAATCTGCGTCTGCTGGCCGTTCTCTTCTTTCCAGGCTTTACCCTCAGCCGCCGAGTACATCACGCCCAGCACGGGCGCATACACCACGCCCAATACCGGTTTGCCATTTTCGATCAGCGCAATGTTGACCGTAAACTCGCCGTTGCGCTTGATGAACTCTTTGGTGCCATCGAGCGGATCGACCAGCCAGTATTTCTGCCAGTGCTGACGCACGTCCCAGCTCGGGGGATCCTCTTCAGATAGCACCGGCACCCCCGGCGAAAGCGCCGTCAGACCTTGCACAATCACGCGATGCGCCGCGAGATCGGCCGCGGTAACGGGAGAATCATCCGACTTACGGGTCACGTCAACCGGCTCTGCGCCGTTATATACCTGCATAATGGCATCGCCCGCATCACGCGCCAGCTGACAAATTTTATCTAACATTCTTTACCTCTTTTCCGCTGATTCTGCCTGTCAGACACCAACTGCCAATCTGTCCTTATTTTAGCAGTTGTCATTCAACAGCCTGCGACTGTGCTGTCTGCTACGGCAATCTATTTGAATATCAATACCATAGTTCATCATCGGCGGCTATGGCGGGATGCTGAATGCGCTTTTAGCGCGGCCCGGCGGGAGATATTGGATGAAAGTCCGAGCTTCATCACAAATTGAAATGATAATTCGTCATGGTTTTACATTATTTTGAGAGGCCCATTGGACCGAACAAGGAGCAAGCGATGTTCAAAGCGAGCATGTCGTTATTGGCACTCTGTATAACTGCCGCCACGGTACAGGCTGCTACGGTGGATCTGCGCATTCTGGAAACCACCGATCTGCACAGCAACATGATGGATTTCGATTATTACAAAGATACGCCGACGGAGAAATTTGGCCTGGTACGCACCGCCACCTTAATTCAGCAGGCCCGCGCGCAAGCGAAGAACAGCGTGCTGGTCGATAACGGCGATATCATTCAGGGCAGTCCGCTGGGCGATTATATGGCGGCGAAAGGGCTAAAACCGGGCGAAGTTCATCCGGTATATAAAGCGATGAATACGCTGGATTACGCGGTCGGAAACCTCGGTAATCATGAGTTCAATTACGGTTTACCTTATCTGCAAAAAGCGCTGGCCGGCGCGCGTTTCCCTTACGTCAACGCCAACATTATCGATGAAAAGAGCGGAAAACCGCTGTTCACGCCCTACTTAATCAAGGAAACCACCGTTACAGACCGTGACGGTAAGCCGCATACGCTGAAAATTGGTTACATCGGCTTCGTTCCCCCGCAGATTATGGTTTGGGATCGCAACAATCTGCAGGGAAAAGTGCGGGTTGATGACATCACTGAAACAGCGAAGCGCTATGTGCCGGAAATGCGCGCAAAAGGTGCTGAAATAATCATCGCTATTCCGCACTCCGGTTTGAGCAGTGAACCCTATCATGCCATGGCCGAAAATTCGGTCTATTACCTCAGCCAGGTTGCTGGCATCAACGCCATCATGTTCGGTCACGCTCACGCGGTCTTCCCGAGCAAAGAGTTTGCGGCAATTAAAGGCGCTGATATCGCTCAAGGCACACTTAACGGTATTCCGGCGGTGATGCCCGGTATGTGGGGCGATCATCTGGGTGTGGTCGATCTGGTGCTGAATAACGAGGGCGGCAAATGGCAGGTTGCGCAGGGCAAAGCCGAGGCACGTCCAATTTATGACAGCGCGGCGAAAAAATCGCTGGCTGCCGAAGATGCCGATCTGGTGAAAGTGCTGGAGCAAGATCACCGCGCCACGCGCGATTTTGTTGCCAAACCGATCGGTAAATCCGCCGACGTGATGTACAGCTACTTGTCGCTGGTGCAGGACGATCCCACGGTGCAGATCGTTAACAACGCGCAGCGCGCTTACGTCGAGCACTTTATTCAGGGCGATCCTGATCTTGGCCGCTTGCCGGTGCTCTCCGCCGCCGCGCCGTTTAAAGCTGGCGGCCGCAAAAACGATCCCGCCAGCTATGTCGAAGTGGAGAAAGGTAACCTCACTTTCCGTAACGCCGCCGATCTCTATCTCTATCCCAATACGCTGGTGGTGATGAAAGTCAGCGGTGCACAGGTGAAAGAGTGGCTGGAGTGTTCAGCCGCGCAGTTTAACCAAATCGATCCGCACAGCAGCAAACCGCAAGCGCTGATTAACTGGGATTTCCGTACCTATAATTTTGATGTGATCGATGGCGTGCAGTATCAAATCGATGTTACGCAGCCGGCGCGCTATGACGCAGAGTGCTCGCTGATCAACAAGGGGGCTTCGCGCATTAAGGATCTTAGCTGGCAAGGCAAACCTATTGATCCTCAGGCCAGTTTCCTGGTCGCCACCAATAACTATCGCGCTTATGGCGGCAAGTTTGCCGGCACCGGCGATAAGTATGTCGCCTTCGCGTCGCCGGATGAGAACCGGTCGGTGGTTGCCGTTTATATCAGCAGCGAAACCAAAGCGCATGGCGAAGTAAAACCGCAGGCCGATCACAACTGGCGTTTAGCGCCGATTAACAGCAGCACGCCGCTGGATATCCGTTTTGAGACCGCGCCTGGCGCGAAAGCAACGAAGTTTATCGAGCAGCACGCCGATTACCCGATGAAAGCGGTGGGCAGCGATGAGATAGGTTTTGCGTTGTGGCAGGTGGATTTGCAGAAGAAATAGTTGTTATAAGCGGGTTGCCAGATGCGTAGCTGGCACCCTGCTCTGATGTAATACCGCCAAAATAATAATGCCTTTCTGGCCTGGCTGGTAATAAACCATGTGGCTAACATAGGGAAAGCTGAGCACACCTTCTGCAACATCCAGCGCTCTGCTTTTTCCCAATGCCGGCATTTCTGCCAGCGTGCGTAACGTCTCCTGCAAACGCCTTAAATAGATTTTTGATTGCGCATCACCCCAGTTCTGCATAGTGAACCGGCGAATATCGACAAGATCCTGTCGCGCTTCATCCGTAAGCTGATAATTAGCCATTTAATCCAGCAGTTGGTCGAAAAAGGTTTCACCATCGGTCAGTTGTCCGTTGGCAATATCATTTCTGGCTCGGGCAATTTTTTCCTGCAAAAATTGCTGCTTCATGGCCTCTATCGCCTGATACTCCTCAGCGGAGATGACCACTGCTACCGGCTTTCCATTACGGCTAATCTGGACCGGCTCACGCTGCGCTTTCAGCAGCATATCGCCAAATTGGGTTTTGGCTTCGTTGGCGGAAAGTGAATGCATACCGCACCTTTCGTGTGAATCGTTCGATTCGCACATTATATACGCTGATTAATTTAAAACCAGCTTGTTCTACAGATATAAAAAAACCGGCACGATCGTGTGCCGGTTTTGAGAATCAACTTGGCGACTTACAGAATTTCCAGCAGTTCAACTTCGAAGATCAGGGTGCTGAATGGCGGGATGGAGGCGCCAGCACCGCGCTCGCCGTAAGCGAGGTTGTGTGGAATCGCCAGTTCCCACTTCGAACCGACCGGCATCAGCGTCAGCGCTTCGATCCAACCGGCGATTACGCCGCTAACCGGGAATTCTGCGGGTTCGCCACGCGCGACTGAGCTGTCGAATACCGTGCCATCGATCAGTTTGCCGGTGTAATGCACGCGCACACGATCCTGACGTGAAGGAATTGGACCTTCGCCCTGCGTGATGACGCTGAACTGCAGACCGGTTTCGGTGCTGCTTACGCCTTCGCGTTGTGCGTTCTGCTCAAGGAAAGTCTGACCTTCTGCCGCCATCGCTTCTACACGCTCACGACGCACGCCTTCAGCGCGCTCGTGCACTTCACGCAGTGCGCGATGTACCACGTCAACCGGGACGGCCGGTGAGTTCCCTTCCAGCGCGTCGCGCAGGCCGGCGAGCAGTGCTTCTGGCTGCAGACCCTGCAGTCCAGACTCTTGCAGCTGCTGGCCTACCTGTAAACCGATACCGTAACTTGCTTGTGATTCGACGCTGTCGAATGAAGGGGTCGTCATCTTGATTCCTTAATCCCGGAGAAAAATAGAACCGGCAGCATACCAGCGCGGGCGGCTGGCGTAAAATCTCACGCGCCGCAGATGACATTTCCCGGCGAAACGGAAACAATACAGCGGTCAAATTTTTCAATGCTGCCAGGCACTTCCTGTCAGCATTGCTCATACTATAGCTGTGGCGAGGTTTTCACCCGCCACCGTCGGAACAAGAGAGAATACATGGGCCAGATCGCCCCACGACGTCGCAGGACGCGCGCACCGCGTACTTTATTACCTTGGTTGCAACGTTGGCTGCCGCGCATTCCGCGCCAGGCCGCCAGCGAGGAGGATTCACGAATGGCTTCCGATCACCCTTCCCGCGTTCCCGCCGCACTTCAGCGCGTCTGGCATTTGCTGGATGATGTGCGCTGGATGGATCCGCTACCCGCTTTGCATCGTCGCGGCATCGTCATTGCCCTGCTGGTGCTGCTGGTGGCGTTTCTCTGGCCGAGCAGCACGCCGCAATATCCGGTTGAGCGTCCGGCGGACACTGGCGCTAAAGAAGTGCCGATGCAGGCGGAGATTTACGATAATAATCAACAGCATAACACGCCGGCGAAAACCGATTCGCAGGGCGAGTGGCGCACCTATAATGTGGCATCAGGCCAGACGCTGGCACAGCTGTTCCGCGACAATAATTTACCGGTGAATGATGTGTTTGCCATGGCGCGAGTCGAAGGTGATGGGCAGCCGCTGAGTGCGTTACAGAATGGTCAGCAGGTGAAAATTCGTCAGAACGCGCAAGGCGTGGTGACCGGTTTAACGGTGGATGGCAGCAACGGTCCGGTGCTGTTTACGCGTCAGCCGGATGGCAGCTTTATCCGCGCTCAGTAAAACGCAGAAACAAAAACGCCGGCACATGGCCGGCGTTTTCGCATTACCGAGTATACTCGTCATAATCCAAGTTACAGATGCGTTGGCTACGCTCATTCACCCCTGTCACTTACCGAAGTAAGCTCAGGGGATTCATTCCCTTGCCGCCTTCCTGCACCTTGAATTATTTAGAGTAACAATTACTCAGCAACTACATTCACAACCAGTTTAGCGAAGACTTCGCTATGGATCTGGAAGTCAACTTCGTGCTCACCGGTGGTGCGCAGTACGCCTTCTGGAAGACGAACTTCGCTTTTAGCCACTTCAACGCCAGCTGCAGTTACTGCATCAGCGATGTCACGGGTACCGATGGAACCGAACAGCTTACCAGCGTCGCCTGATTTAGACGCGATGGTTACGTTGCCCAGTGCGTTGATTTTCTCTGCACGTGCGTTAGCAGCAGCCAGAACGTCAGCCAGTTTGGCTTCCAGTTCAGCGCGACGTGTTTCGAAGAACTCAACGTTCTTCTTGGTAGCAGGAACAGCTTTACCCTGTGGAACCAGGAAGTTACGAGCGTAGCCCGCTTTAACGTTAACCTGATCACCCAGGCTGCCCAGGTTTGCTACTTTATCAAGCAGAATAACTTGCATTACCTTATCCTCTTAAAGTCGTTAATGGACAACTACCGATTACTGATGACGATCAGTGTACGGAAGCAGGGACAGGTAGCGAGCGCGCTTGATGCAACGAGCGAGCTGGCGCTGGTATTTTGCACGAGTACCGGTAATACGGCTCGGGACAATTTTACCGCTTTCGGTAATGTAGTTTTTCAGTGTAGCGATATCTTTGTAATCAATCTCTACAACGCCTTCCGCGGTGAAACGGCAGAACTTGCGACGACGGAAATAACGTGCCATTTGGCTAGTCTCCAGAATCTATCAAATCAATCTGCTCGGCATGTAACACCATTCTGCTCTGACCATTGCGTGCCTGATGGCAGCTAATAAAGCCTTCGAGAGTGAGTTGCGTGCCGACCGTTATATGTTGAGTAATCACCTGATGGGTGCTGCCGCTGATAATCACCGGCATTTGACACCAGGCTTGCCGGTGGAAACCGGCTTCCTCTTGCACAGAACGATGCTCAAGCACGAACTGGCAATGAGGAATCCCTGACGGACTGACTTTTCGAACCGGCGTCTTGCACACAGTGCCAGACAGGCGCAGCCGATTTGCCGTCATGTCGGATTACTCTTCAGAATCCCCAGCATCTGAGTCATCAGCCGATTCGTTAGCAAAGTCTTCGCGGCGATCACGACGCTCGTCTTTAGCTTTAACCATCGGAGATGCTTCAGTTACCGCGTGCTTAACGCGCATAACCATGCTGCGGATAACGGCGTCGTTGAAGCGGAAGTTAGTTTCCAGCTCGTCAATCACTTCCTGCGGCGCTTCTACGTTCATCAGAACATAGTGAGCTTTGTGCAGTTTGTTGATTGGGTAAGCCAGCTGACGGCGGCCCCAGTCTTCCAGACGGTGAATCGTGCCCTGTGCACCGGTGATAGCACCAGTGTAACGCTCGATCATACCTGGAACCTGTTCGCTCTGGTCAGGGTGGACCATAAATACGATTTCGTAATGACGCATCGATAGCTCCTTACGGATTATTCAGCCTCCTGTCAGGGTCAGCTGCGGCCCACGGAAGCAAGGAACGTTATAGGTTGCGAATCATTTAAAAAATGAAACACACCTCTGAATGCAGCTGAAAAATTGACGCGTAATCATACTGGCGTCCTCGCGGAAACTCAAGCGCACAATTCATCAAATGGCGGCTAGCGTGCCAGCTGATGCGGCTTATTGTGCTAAGTGAGATGCATCAGTGAGTTAGAGAGCGTTTTATCAAATTCTCTGAAGAAGGCGTTCAAAGGGACGATCTGGCGGCAAATTGGTTAAGAACTACACTGTTTACAGGCGCAACGAATTCCGCTTTTCGCCTCGTCTGAGAGTGCAATCCCTGGAGTGAGGAGTCGATAATGAAAACGATCATTTTCGCCACTTTACTGGGTCTCTTCCTGTCTACACCCGCTCTTGCCAGCTCCGCTGACTTCGTGCAGCAGATGAGAAGTCACAGCAGCAACGCGGCATCAGGCTATGTCTACGTCAATCGGCTGGATGCGCCTGCAAGCAGTAACCCAGTCAGTGCCAATACCAGCGCCGCCGAACGGTTGTCATCACAACTCTGATTCGGCAACCTAAACGGGCTGGCGCCTATCACGCCAACCCGCATTTTTATAAATGATGTTTAAAGAAACTGACCAGCGCCGTCAGGGCCGCAGGCGTGATTTTATGGCCGATGTTTTTTTCAGATAGCGTGGTCACATGGTGATCGAGTTCTGCCTCGCCTAAGGCTTTCTGCAAACGCGCCGTTTCAGCAAAGGGCACCACTTCATCCGCTTCGCCGTGCCACAACAGTAAAGGTCGATTCGCCAGTTTCTCCAGCTGTTCGCTGGGATCATACGGCGCCAGCGGTGCGAAACGCGCGGCAAAAGCCGCTTTCTGCTCTGGCGTGCGCGCCACCAGCGGCGGAAACAGCGTATGACTCAGCTGCATGAAATAGCCGGAACCCATCAAACACGCCACGCTGTGAATCTGCGGATAGCGTGCCATCGCGCCCAGCGCGGTCATGCCGCCCATCGAGGCGCCCGCCACGGCAAAACGCTCATCCGCAATCCAGTCGTTATCGCGCAGCGCCTTTTCCAGCAACGGCACTTCATCGATGTTCTGTTTAAGGATCTCCCAGAAGTGGGTCATCCGCGCGTCGGTATCGCCGTTGTAACGTGCGCCGTGCATGTCCGCATCGGGCATGATCACGCGGAAACCAGCCTGCGCCAGCGCCACGGCAAAGTAGCTGTAAACCTCTTTCGATGAGGTAAAACCGTGATAGAACAACACCGTCGGCAAGCGCGCCTGGCGCTGCCCGGCCGGTGATGCGTGGATACATTCAATGCCTGCCAGATTCTCCGTTGCCAACTCAATCATACCGCCTCCATTGAGAATGATTATCACTGGACTCAGTGTAAGCGCTGCCTGATAAAATGCGAGCCACTTCACATTAAGTTTGAATAATTTCTGCCCTAAACATTTAGCCCACTTTGCCGTTGATCTTGTACCCCTTCAATAATCTCAAAAGGTACTTTATGAAGCGTCTTTCTCTCAGCGCCATGGGTCTCGGAATCAAGCTGTCTGTATTGACGTCTTTGAGCGTGGCAATTGTGCTATTTACGCTGACCTTGACCCTGAGCCATAACGCGGCACGTCAGCTGGAGCAGCTGGCAACCGATGATATGCAGAATCAGGTGCAAGGCATTAATGAAATGGCCACCATGTTCAACGCCACGCTGTCGGAAGAGGTGGCAAATTACACCAAACTGTTCCAAAGCTTCCTGCCAAAACGTTTTAGTCGTGACGACAGCGAACGTGTGCAGGTAGGTGAATTCAGCACGCCAACGCTGCGAGCGGGATTGAAAACCCTCAACCTTGATCAGATCGCGGTAGATGATTTTCTCGATCGTACCGGTGCGGTATCCACCATCTTCGTGCGTGACGGCGAAGACTACATCCGCATCGCCACCTCGCTGAAAAAAGAGGATGGCAGCCGCGCGGTGGGCACCAAACTAGATCGCAGCAGCGCCGCCTGGCGCAGCGTCAATCAGGGCACGGTCTATCGCGGCCTGGCGACGCTGTTTGGCCATCGTTACATCACGCAGTATCAGCCGGTGCAGGATAGCAGCGGCGCAGTGATCGCCATCCTGTTCGTCGGGGTACAGATCGACGCGCAGTACGTGCTGATGCGTGACAAAGTGCTGGCGCGCCATCTTGGTGACAGCGGCACCTTCTCGGTGTTGAATGGGACGCCGGGCAGCAGCCAGGGCCAATATCTGTTTGATCGTCACGCTGAAGGCAAACTGCCGCGCTGGGATAACGCCACGCAGCAGCAATTGCTTAGCCAGCCGAAGGGATTAGTGGCGATTGAACTGGATGGCGAAACCAAACTGCTGGCGTGGCAGCAGCTGCCGGGCTGGAACTGGATCATCGCCGGTGAAGTGAGCCGTGCCAGCCTGCTGGCGCCAATCACGCACAGCCGTAACCTGTTTATGGCGATTGGCCTGGCGCTGGTGATCGCGTTTGCCATTGGCTTTATGTGGTACAGCCGCCGCGCCATCACGCGTCCGCTGCAGCAGGTGATCCATCTGGCAGAACAGTACGCCGCTGGTAATCTGCAGGCACATCTCGACTCTTCACGTCGTGATGAGATTGGTCAGTTGGTCAGCGCGATCAACGGCATTGGCGATGGACTGGAGAAAGTCGTCAGTCAGGTACGTTCGGCGGCGCGGGAAATCAGCAGCGGCACCGATACCATCGCTGCCAGCAGCTCCAGCATCAGCGAGCAGATTGGCCGTCAGGCCAGCAGCGTGGAAGAAACCTCGGCCAGCATGGAGCAGTTTGGCGCCACCGTGGCACAAACCGCTGCCAACGTGCGGCAGGCGATGGCGCTGGTCGGTGAAGCGGCTAATACCGTGAATCACGGCGGCAGCACCGTGGCACGTTCGGTGGAAACCATGTCGGAGATTCGCGTGGCGTCGCAGAGCATCGCCGATATCACCCATGTGATTGAGTCGATCGCCTTCCAGACCAACATTCTGGCGCTCAATGCCGCGGTTGAAGCCGCTCGCGCCGGTGAACACGGTAAAGGCTTTGCGGTGGTCGCGGCGGAAGTGCGCGCGCTGGCACAGCGCAGTGCTACGGCAGCCAAAGAGATTGATGGATTGATTGCCAGCTCCATCGATAAAGTGGCGGCCGGCCATACGTTATCTGAGCAGACGCGCGATGCGATGAGCCATATCGTCAATCACATCGAGCAGGTTAAAACGCTGATGGGTGAAATCAATATTGCCGCGCAGGAACAGGCGGCGGGCATTGGTCAGGTGAATCTGGCTATGAATCACATCAGCCAGGCCACGCATCAAAGCAGCGATATGATTAACCAGTCAGAAACCACCGCCAATCATCTGAGTAAGAAAGGGCATCATCTGACGCAGCTGGTGAGCATTTTTCATCTGAAGGACTAAAAGCCACAGGAAGATGGCTTACACTTGAGCCATCTTCCTGCTTCAGGAGTTGCTATGCGTACTCTCTATTTGGCCTTAACGCTGCTGCTCAGCGGCTGCGCCGCTTTCACCACCACGCCACAAGCTCCGCCGCCGCCCATGCAGCACGCGCAGGAAATTTCACGCGCGCAGAGTATTGGCCTGCCGAAGCTCGGCACTATCACCACCACCACACGCGGCTCGCCGGATGATGCACAGCGCGCTATTGCCGCGAAAGCCAACCAGACGGGTGCGGTTTACTATCAAATTCTGATGCTGGATGAAACCACCCTTCCCAGCTTCTGGTACGCCACTGCCATTCTGTATGGTGCGCCGTCAACCGGCGCTGCAGCGCAACAGTAAGCGCGCGCAGAGATCGTCGCTTAATGCCCGTGTGCCGCGCAGATCAAGCTGCTGCTGACACCAGCCATCGGCCAGCGGCGGCTCTGCCACTTTCAGCAGAATCGCGGCACTTGCCAGCTGCAGTAACTCGCGCGTGATTTCTCGCGCCTGCCCTTCACGCGGGTTGGCGAGCTGCAAGCGTAATTGCCGCCAGCGGCGATCAAAGTGACGATTGCTGCCCTTCACCGCATCAAACTCATCATGCAGCATGGTCATCACCTCGGCGTGACGTCCGAGCACCCGCAGGACATCCAGGCACATCACATTGCCGGCGCCTTCCCAGATGCTATTCACTGGCATCTCACGATAAAGACGCGGCAGCTCGCTCTCTTCGCAATAGCCAATGCCGCCCAACACTTCCATCGCTTCTGCCACAAAAGGCATGCCCGCCTGGCAGATCACATATTTGGCGGCAGGTGTGAACAGGCGTGCGTATAAGCGCTCATGTTCGCTGGCCGGTGTTGACCAGGCACGCGCCAGCCGCAGCAGCAGTGCGGTTTGTCCTTCCAGCTGCAGCGCCTGTTGCGCCAGCACCGCGCGCATCAACGGTTGATCGATAAGGTTCTTGCCCATCACCTGACGCTGCTGCGCATGATGCACGGCAATCGACAGCGCACGGCGCATCTGTCCGTGACTGCCCAGCGCGCAGTCGAAGCGCGTCATACCGCCCATCTTGAGGATCAGCCGCACCCCTTCGCCCTCTTCGCCCATCAGCCAGCCGATAGCATCCTGAAATTCCACTTCAGCGCTGGCGTTGGAGCGATTGCCGAGCTTGTCTTTAAGGCGTTCGATGCGAATAGCGTTGCGCGTGCCGTCCGGCAGCAAGCGTGGCAGGAAGAAGCAACTCAATCCCTGTGACGTTTGCGCCAGAATCAGATGCGCATCGCTTTGCGGGACCGAGAAAAACCATTTATGGCCGGTGATGCGATACGCTTCGCCCGGCCCGCGCACGCCGAGCGGTTCGGCGCGTGTGGTGTTGCTCAACACATCGGTGCCGCCCTGTTTTTCCGTCATGCCCATGCCAATCAACAGACCGCGTTTCTTGTTGCCAGGCAGATGATGCGCATCGTAACGATCGCTGAGCAGCGCTTCGCGCCAGTCAGCGTAGGGTTCAGGCAGATGATTCTGCAGCAGCGGAATGGCGGCGTGCGTCATCGTCACCGGACAGAGCGAGCCGGCTTCCACTTGGGCATGCAGGATGAATCGTGCGGCACGCGCCACCATCGCCTGTGGCTGAACGTCGGGCTGCCAGCTGAGATTGTGAAGCCGACTGGCGCACAATCCCTGCATCAGCAGATGCCAGGCGGGATGAAAACGCACTTCGTCGAGGCGTTCACCGCGCGCGTTGTAGCGCAGCAGTTCAGGCGCTTCGACGTTCGCCAAGCGGCCTAGTTCAAGGGATTCGGCGCTGCCAAGTTGCAAGCCGACGGAAGCCAGCCATTCGCGATCCCAGCTGGCACCTTCGCGTGCAACGGCCTCGCACAGGGCGATATCGCGCGTGAACAGGTTGCTGTTACTGAGCGGATCGGGCTGGTTGAATACGGTGTGGGTTTGCCAGTTCATACAACGTCCTCCTCATACTCATTTTTCAAGTATGAAGAGGATGTGCAGTTATGCCTGGCCTGGAAAATTTTTTGCGGTGGGGATCACGCCTGACGCTGACGTACGGCTTCAAACAAGCACACGCCGGTGGCAACTGACACGTTGAGTGACGAGACGCTGCCTGCCATTGGGATGCTGATCAGCTCATCGCAATGTTCACGCGTTAAACGACGCATACCTTCACCTTCCGCGCCCATCACCAGCGCCATTGGGCCGGTCATTTTGCTTTGGTAAACGGTGTGATCGGCTTCGCCTGCGGTGCCAACCACCCAGACGTGGTATTCCTGCAGCAAGCGCAAGGTGCGCGCCAGGTTGGTGACGCGAATCAACGGCACGTTTTCCGCTGCGCCGCTGGCCACTTTCTTCGCGGTGGCATTCAACGGTGCTGCGCGGTCTTTTGGCACGATGACCGCATGCACGCCCGCGGCATCCGCGCTGCGCAGGCAAGCACCGAGGTTGTGCGGATCGGTAACGCCATCCAGCACCAGCAGGAACGGTTTCTCAAGGCTCTGCAGCAGATCCGGTAAATCACCCTCCTGATACTGCTTGCCCGGCTTCACGCGCGCCACGATGCCCTGATGCACGCCGCCTTCAACCTGGCTATCTAGCCATTGACGGTTCGCCACCTGCACCGGGATTCCCTGAGCTTCCAGTGCGAGGATCAGCGGCTGCAGGCGACGATCGTCGCGGCCTTTAAGGATAAAGACTTCCTGAAAACGCTGAGGATCACGTTCCAGTAGCGCCTGCACGCTATGAATACCAAAAATTATTTCACTCATTACTTTGCTCAAGGTTGGATTTAGATCGTTGAATACGGAGATTCAGGTGCGCATGAATGCGCACCCTACAACGGTTTCGTCAGGTCGCCCTGCAAGGCGACCAAACTATCAGGCTTCGTCAGGCTGCTTCTTCGACGCGCGCTTAGACTTGGTGGCGGCGGCGATTTTACGGGTTTTCTCGGAGACTTTTTTGCCTTTTTTCTCGGTTTTAGCCGGTTTTTCAGCAACCGCAGGCTTTTTCTTTTCGCCGCGGAACGCTGAATCAGGTTCGAAAGTGCCCTTCTTGCCGGCATCACGACGACGCTTGGCTGGCGGTTTGCCACCGCGTTTCTCACGCTCACGTTCGGTTTTGCCTTCGCCGCGCGGTACACGCTTGCTGGAGATCAGCGCGAAGTCGATTTTACGCTCGTCCATATGCACGGCTTCAACGCGCACTTCCACCGCATCGCCCAGACGATAAGTACGGCCGCCGGATTCACCAATCAGACGCTGACCCACCGCATCGAAGCGATAATAGTCGTTATCCAGCGAGGAAACGTGCACCAAACCATCGATAAACAGTTCGTTAAGACGCACGAAGAAACCAAAGCCGGTCACACTGGAGATCACGCCGTTGAACACGTTGCCGACCTGATCCTGCATGAAGTCACACTTCAGCCAATCGGCAACATCGCGCGTGGCTTCATCAGCACGGCGCTCGGTCAGTGAACAGTGCTGGCCCAGCTGCAGCATCTGCTGCATGTCGTAGTGATAGCCGCCGGTCGGCGTGGTGATGCCGTCCACTTCGCCGCGCTCTTTTGCCAGCAGATATTTGATGGCGCGATGCAGCAGCAAATCCGGATAGCGGCGAATCGGCGAGGTGAAGTGCGCGTACGACGCCAGCGCCAGGCCGAAGTGACCCCGGTTTTCAGGATCGTAAACCGCCTGTTTCATCGAACGCAGGAGCATGGTTTGCAGCATTTCTGCGTCTGGGCGATCGGCCACTTGCTTCAGCAAGGCGGCATAATCGGTCGGGTGTGGCTTAGTGCCACCCGGCAGGCTTAAGCCCAGCTCGTTCAGTACGGTACGGAAGCTTTTGATGCTGTCTTCGCTTGGACGATCGTGATCGCGGAACAGCGCAGGCTCTTCATTTTTCTCAACAAAACGCGCCGAGGCGATATTGGCGAGAATCATACACTCTTCAATCAGCTTATGCGCATCATTGCGTGAGGTGCGCTCAACGCGCTCAATGCGACGCTCGGCGTTGAAGATGAACTTGGGTTCATCGGTCTCAAACGAAATGCCGCCACGCTGCTCGCGCGCGGTTTCCAGCACCTGATACATGTTGTGCAACTCGTGCAGATGAGGAACCTGAGCCGCGTATTGTTCACGCAGATCGGCATCACCTTGCAGAATGTTCCACACTTTGTTGTAGGTCAGTCGCGCATGGGAATTCATCACCGCTTCATAGTGTTTGAAACCGGTAAGTTTGCCGCTGGAGGAGATGGTCATCTCACACACCATGCACAAACGATCAACCTGCGGATTCAGCGAGCACAAGCCGTTGGAGAGAATCTCCGGCAGCATCGGGATAACCTGCGACGGGAAATAGACCGAGGTGCCGCGCTGATGCGCTTCATCGTCCAGCGGCGTGCCCGGACGTACGTAATAGCTGACGTCGGCAATGGCCACCCATAAACGCCAGCCGCCGCCGCGTTTCTTCTCGCAGAAAACCGCATCATCAAAGTCACGTGCATCTTCACCATCAATGGTGACCAGCGGCAACTTACGTAAATCAACACGTCCCAGCTTCGCTTCTTCCGGTACTTCTTCTTTCAGCTTAGCGATCTGCTTCTCAACTTCTTCCGGCCATGTGTGCGGGATTTCATGGGTGCGCACCGCCATATCGACCGCAAGGCTGGTGCCCATATCGTCGCCCAGCAGCTCGGTCACTTTGCCGATCGCTTTGGTGCGACGCGTCGCACGTTGGGTGATTTCAACCACCACCACTGAACCCATACGCGCGTTAAGCGTTTCTTCTTGCGGGATCAGGATGTCGAAACTCAGGCGGCTGTCATCCGGCACCACAAAACCAGTACCTGCATCGGTAAAGTAGCGGCCGACGATCTGGCTGTTACGTGGCTCAAGCACGCGCACCACGCGCGCTTCACGACGACCTTTACGATCGGCGCTGCCTGGCTGCGCCAGAATCACGTCGCCGTGCAGGCAGAATTTCATCTGCTCAGCAGAGAGATAGAAATCATCTTTCTGACCTTCTACGCGCAGGAAGCCATAGCCATCGCGATGGCCAATCACTTTACCGCGAAGCAGATCAAGACGTTCTGGCAGGGCGTAACATTGACGGCGAGTAAACACCAGCTGGCCATCGCGCTCCATGGCGCGCAGACGACGACGCAGCGCTTCCAACTGCTCTTCGCTGGTGATATTCAATTCCTGCGCGATGTCATCGCGGCTGGTCGGCTTTTCGCGTTTTTCCAGCAGTGCCAGAATAAATTCGCGGCTTGGAATTGGGTTTTCGTATTTTTCAGCTTCTCTATCCTGATAAGGATCTTTTGACATTACGGTTCCTCCGATGTCATTTAATTTGGATTGCCACCGGCGGTTCGGACAATAAAAGTTGGTACAGCGAATCGTTATCTTTGACCAAATCGGCCAGCGTATACTTGTCCAGTTCCTTGAGGAATAGCTGGACCGCATCGTGCAATGCTTTACGCAAACGACAGGCTGGCGTGATCACACACTCGTCGCAGTTCACGAGCTGCAATGGCTCCATTCTTCGCACCACATCGCCAATGACGATTTTTTCCGGGTCCATGCCTAAACGAATTCCGCCGTTTTTACCGCGTGTTGCGGCGACAAAGCCAGCCCGGCTAAGTTGATTGATGATTTTAACCATATGGTTACGCGACACCCCGTAGGTATCGGTGACTTCGGTAATGTTGGTCTGCTTACCTTCCGGTAACGTCGCCATGTAAATCAGGGCACGCAGACCATAATCGGTAAAACTTGTTAGCTGCACATATACCTCAGTGAATCATCGAACGTTATGGTTATGCGCCGGTCGGCGTGATGTTTAAATATGATGATAAACCAGAGCGTGGTGGCCGGTGCGTTTTTTTCCGGCAAGTATCGATATTTGCAAGAAAAAATAGAGTGAGTGGAGTCAAAGATTAGAAATACAAAGGCCGGACAGAGTCCGGCCTGAGGAGATTATGCGTCGAACGGGTCGCGCAGAATCATGGTCTCACTGCGGTCTGGGCCGGTAGAAATAATATCAATCGGCACACCGGTCACTTCTTCTACACGTTTGATGTAGTCACGTGCAGCTTGCGGCAGACCTTCCAGCGTCTTAACGCCGAATGTGGTCTCGCTCCAGCCTGGCATGGTTTCGTAAATCGGCTCAATGCCTTCCCAGCCTTCAGCTGCCAGCGGCGTGGTGGTCATTTCGCGGCCATCTGGCATGCGATAAGCCACACAGATTTTCACTTCTTTCAGGCCATCCAGCACGTCCAGTTTGGTCATGCAGAAACCTGAAAGGGAGTTGATCTGTACGGCACGGCGAACGGCAACCGCATCCAGCCAGCCGGTACGACGACGACGACCGGTGGTCGCGCCGAACTCGTTACCTTGTTTACACAGGAACTCACCGGTTTCATCGAACAGTTCGGTTGGGAATGGACCGGCACCAACGCGCGTTGAGTAGGCTTTCACGATACCCAGCACGTAATCAACATAGCGTGGACCAATACCTGAACCCGTCGCTACGCCACCTGCGGTGGTGTTTGATGAGGTCACGTATGGATAGGTACCGTGGTCGATATCCAGCAGCGTACCCTGCGCACCTTCAAACATGATCAGGTCGCCACGCTTGCGCGCGCCGTCCAGCAGATCAGACACATCAACCACCATGCTGGTAATGATATCGGCCACCGCCAGCGTATCACTCAGCACTTTTTCGTAGTCAACTGCGTCGGTTTTGTAATAGTTAACCAGCTGGAAGTTGTAGAAATCGACGATCTCTTTCAGCTTCACCGCAAAGGTTTCTTTGTTGAAGAGATCGCTCACGCGCAGACCGCGACGTGCCACTTTATCTTCATAGGCAGGACCGATACCGCGACCGGTGGTGCCGATAGCTTTAGCGCCACGCGCTTTTTCGCGCGCCACGTCCATTGCTACGTGGTACTGCAGAATCAATGGGCAGGCTTCAGAGATCAACAGACGTTCACGTACCGGCACACCGCGCTCTTCCAGACCTTTCATCTCTTTCATCAGCGCTTCAGGCGACAGGACAACGCCGTTACCAATGATGCTGGTGACGTTTTCACGCAGGATGCCAGATGGAATTAAGTGGAGGACGGTTTTTTCACCGTTGATGACAAGTGTGTGGCCTGCATTATGGCCACCTTGGTAACGCACGACGTAATTCGCGCGCTCTGTCAGAAGGTCTACGATCTTACCTTTACCTTCGTCACCCCATTGGGTGCCCAGTACGACGACGTTCTTACCCATTTTTTCAAAATCACCGATTGCTTAAAAATGGATTCTACCACCTGACTTTTACTCTTTCAGCACTTTTAGCATACGATTGCGCTGTTTTTTGCCTGAGTTTTGCTCAGCTCACAACATGTTGGGGGAACAGCGGCCAACAGACACAATTGAGTCGGGCGGCCTCACATAATTTCAGGCTGATTAACGCGCATGCATGCTGATCATGGCGTAAATCACCACGCCGGCCACCACTAAACCGCCACCAAAACGATGCAAGAGACGATCGGGCAACTGCGTCATCGCCAGAATCATCCGCCGCCACGCACGTGGCATAAACATCGGTCCAAGTCCTTCCAGCACCAAAACCAAAGCCAGCGCCATCCAGATGGTTGAATTCATGATTTTTTCCCAAAAAAAAGGCCGACAACATTGTCGGCCTGGACTTTATATCAGTTCTTAACGCGTGGCGTTAGAGGGCGCTTTCATATAGCGGAAGAAATCGCTATCCGGGCTCAGCACCAGCACATCCTGGTTGTCTGAGAAGCTATTCTCATAGGCGCGCAGGCTGCGGATAAAGGCATAGAAATCCGGATCCTGGCTGAAGGCATCAGCAAACAGTTTTGCCGCTTCACCATCACCTTCACCGCGCGAAATCAGCGCTTCACGCTGTGCTTCTGCCAGCGTGCGCGTAACCTGATAATCGGCCTGTGCACGCAGTTTCTCTGCCTCTTCCTGACCTTGTGAACGCTGACTACGCGCTACCGCTTCACGCTCGGCGCGCATACGGTTGTAGATCGCGTCAGACACTTCAGTCGGCAGGTTAATCTGCTTGATGCGCACGTCGACAACTTCAATACCTAACGCAGCCATGCTGTTCGGGTTTGGTGCCGGCTCACTGCTGTTGGTTTCACGTTCTACACGTGCTGCCGCACTCGCAATCGCATCATCCGCTGCTGGCGTCTGAACGTCATCATCATTGCCAGCGCTGCCGGTGTTCAGGGCATCACGCACGTCGGTGGTTAAACGGCCACGTGAATCAGTCACGATGTCTTTCACATCCAGACGACCCATTTCAGAACGCAGACGGTCACTGAACTTACGTTTCAGCAGCACTTCTGCCTGAGAAACGTCGCCACCACCGGTTGCCAGGTAGTAACGGCTGAAGTCACTGATGCGCCACTTGATGTAAGAATCAACGATCAGGTCTTTCTTCTCTTTGGTAACAAAGCGGTCAGCCTGGTTATCCATGGTCTGAATGCGCGCATCAAGTGATTTCATGGTTTCGATAAACGGAATTTTGAAATGCAGACCCGGTGCGTACACCAGCGGTTTGTTTTCGTCATCACGCAGAACCTTACCAAAGCGCAGCACGATGCCGCGTTGGCCTTCCTGCACCACGAACAGTGACGCGTAAAGCACCACCAGCACTACAATAATTACGGCGATGATTGGCTTACGCATCGATTACTCCCTCCCCTGGCGCTGGGTATCGTTGCGCAGCGCGTTGGCGCGACGCTGATCCATGATGCTGTCTGGACTGTAAGATGAAGAATCTCCACGGCTCGCATTACTATCGGACGACGAAGGAGACTTCATTAAATTCGTCATTTTCTGACCGCCCTGGCCAGATGCCTGACCACCGCGCATCAGTTGATCCAATGGCAGGACTGTCAAATTATTACCACGATCGCTGATCAATACCTTGCGGGTATGACTCAGCACACGTTCCATGGTTTCAATATAGAGACGCTCTTTCGTGATTTCTGGTGCAGCTTTATATTCAGGCAGCAAGCGAGCAAAACGCGCCACTTCACCCTGCGCTTCTAACACCGTACGTTCTTTGTAAGCACGACCCTCTTCGAGGATACGTTGCGCCTGACCATTAGCACGCGGCTGAACTTCGTTCGAATAAGCTTCAGCTTCACGAACATACTGTTCACGGTTTTCACGCGCGGCAATCGCATCATCAAACGCGGCTTTTACTTCTTCTGGTGGGCGTGCCGCCTGGAAGTTTACGTCCAGCAGGGTAATACCCATGTTGTACGGACGGATAGTCTCGTCAAGCTCACGCTGAGTTTCGCTACGTACCACGGTACGACCTTCCGTCAGGATGCGGTCCATGGTTGAGCGACCAATCACGCCACGCAAGGCGCTGTCGGTGGCCTGACGCAGGCTGTCATCGGCACTGGTCACGGCATAAAGATAACGCTCAGGATCGGTCACGCGGTACTGCACGTTCATCTCAACGCGCACTACGTTTTCATCCGACGTCAACATCACGCCAGACGCCGCCAGTTCACGTACGGCTTCTACGTTTACGGCGCGAACCTGATCGACGAAAGTCGGTTTCCAGTTGAGGCCTGGCTCAACCAGATGGCTAAATTTGCCAAAGCGCGTGACGACGCCACGTTCCGCTTCTTTGATGGTGTAGAAACCGCTAGCCGCCCAGATAACGACTGCCGCTACGGCAACAATGCCAACTACTTTGCCACCGCTACCGCCGCTGCGCTGGCCATTGTCATTCTGTTTGCCACCGCCCAGTCCGCCGAGTTTTTTACTCAACTTTCGGAAGATATCATCCAGATCAGGTGGTCCCTGATCGCGACCTCCTTTATTTCCCCCAGAGTTGCCGCCTTGATTATTGCTGCTTCCCCACGGGTCGCGGTCCTGTCCGTTATTTCCGGGCTGATTCCACGCCATGTTTCTACTCCATTTATTGTATTTACGTTTTTTACCCTTCATCTTTCGGATTGCAGCTTCGTTGGCTGCCTTCGTTCACCCCAGTCACTTACTGATGTAAGCTCCTGGGGATTCACTCAGTTGCCGCCTTGCTGGAATCCGAAATATTCGGGTAAATCCTGCACATTCGGCCTGCAACGATAATGACGACAATCTAAAAGATATTGAGTAAAGGCGTTTGGGCAATTTCAAACAATATAACTGGCTAGCGACGGCTCTTGTTTACACAGACGACGCCAATCAACTATCGGCATACGCACGTGCAAACTCACACAGCCATCATCTTCATTCCATTCTTTTTCTATAGCATGCAACTGATAAAAACGACTGCGCAAACGGCCCGCTTCCGGCGGCAGACGTAAATCGTACTGCGCGATTTCACCGGCTAAACGCTCAGAGAGCGCCTGCCACAGCAACGGCAGACCCACGCCGCTCTGTGCAGATAACCACACACGAATCGGCTGGTTCTCTTCGTTGCGATCGATACGCGGCACAAAGTCCTCAAGCATATCGATTTTGTTCATGATCAACAGCGCCGGAATTTCGTCAGCTTCAATCTCTTCCAGAACTTCATTTACTGCATCAATGTTGTCATTCACACGCAAATCGGCGGCGTCAATCACATGCAGCAGCAATGTCGCCTGACGCGTTTCCTGCAGCGTGGCTTTAAACGCCGCGACTAAGTCGTGCGGCAAATGACGGATAAAACCAACGGTGTCTGCTAAAACCACTTCACCCACATCCGCCACATTCAGACGGCGCAATGTCGGATCAAGTGTCGCGAACAGTTGATCCGCTACGTACACATCCGCAGAGGTAATCGCGTTGAACAGGGTGGATTTACCGGCGTTGGTGTAACCCACCAGCGAAACGGTTGGCACGTCAGCTTTGGCGCGCGCTTGTCTGCCCTGATCGCGCTGTTTTTCGACGCGTTCAAGACGGGAGAGAATCTGACTGATACGGCCACGCAGCAAGCGTCGGTCCGTTTCCAGCTGAGTTTCACCCGGACCACGTAAACCGATACCGCCTTTCTGGCGTTCAAGGTGTGTCCATCCGCGAACCAAACGGGTTGCTAAATGGCGTAGTTGTGCCAGCTCGACCTGCAATTTACCCTCATGGGTGCGGGCGCGCTGGGCGAATATATCGAGAATTAAGCCGGTGCGATCGATTACGCGACATTCGCACAGCCGTTCAAGATTACGTTCCTGAGCAGGAGTTAAGGCATGATCGAATAAAACGACCGATGCTCCACTCGCTTTTACCGCATCGGCAATTTCAACTGCCTTTCCTTCACCGACAAAATATTTGGGATGTGGCGCTTTACGGCTGCCCGTAATGACTTGCAGCGCTTCAACGCCCGCAGAAGAGACAAGAGTTTCAAACTCCTGCAAATCTTCCAGCTCTTTGTCTTGGGAGAACCAGATGTGTACCAGTACGGCCTGCTCACCGGCATCATAACGGTCAAACAAGCTATAACCTCGCTAAAATAAAATAACCAGGACAGGAAAACGTGCTCGTTCTCCAGCCCTGGCTTTACGGCAGCGCAAAATTATTCTGCGTTATCGCCGTCTTGTTGTGGCTGCGACTGAGCGCTTTGATTGCTTCCGCTGTGATGATAGTTGCTGCTACCACCGCTGCCGCCCGCGTTATTGCTATGGTGCGACACTGGACGAGAAGGAACCACTGTAGAGATGGCGTGTTTATACACCATCTGGCTGACCGTGTTTTTTAACAGAATGACGAACTGATCAAAGGATTCAATTTGCCCTTGCAGCTTAATACCATTCACCAAATAGATCGAAACCGGTACACGTTCACGACGCAATGCGTTCAAAAACGGGTCTTGTAAAGATTGCCCCTTAGCCATTCTATCTTTTCCTTATATGCTTGTTGTTTGTTGCTTTAAGAACCGTGGTTCAGAAAAACTGCGTAAAAATTTGCGCACGATAACGGACCAATTGTACACAATCATCCCTGCTACGCACTAACTACCTTAAGCACCGCATTACGCGCTAACTCTGGCTCATCACTGTTTAACCAGTGTACTTCAGGCCAGCCACGTAACCAGGTCATCTGGCGTTTAGCGAGCTGCCGAGTGGCGCAAATTCCCCGATAAACCATTTCGTCGTAATCGATTTCACCTGACAAATAAGACCACATCTGGCGATAACCTACACAGCGAATGGAAGGCATGTCCGTATGCAAATCACCTCGCGCAAACAGTGCACGAGCCTCCGCTTCAAATCCTGACGCTAGCATCTGGTCGTAACGCAACGCAATGCGTTGATGTATCAGTTCACGACTCGCAGGTGCGATAGCAAACTGGTACACGTCGTAGGGTAACGCTTCGCCGGAGGTTTTTGTCAGTTCCGTTAAAGTTTTACCCGAAATAAAAAAAACTTCCAGTGCTCGCGAAAGTCTCTGCGGATCATTCGGATGAATACGACTACCGGCGACCGGATCGATTTCACACAGCTGACGGTGCAAGGCTTCCCACCCTTTCTCCGCCGCCATTTGCTCTATTCGCTGACGCACCTCGGGATCGGCCGAGGGCAACGGCGACAATCCTTCAAGTAATGCCTTGAAGTAGAGCATGGTTCCACCAACAAGCAACGGAATCTTCCCCTTCCGGGTGATATCCGCCATTTCTGCCAACGCATCGCGACGAAATTCTGCGGCGGAATACGCTTCCGCCGGATCGCGAATGTCCAGCAAACGATGGGGCGCCAGTGCTAACTCTTCTGCCGACGGTTTCGCCGTGCCGATATCCATCCCGCGATAGATTAAGGCAGAGTCAACGCTAATAAGTTCCACCGGAAGTTGCTGACGCAGCGAAATCGCTAATGCCGTCTTACCGGAGGCGGTAGGCCCCATCAAAAAAATTGCCTTTGGCCGGCTAGCCTGGTTTAGTTCACTCATGCTTCAACGCGTTTAGCGCGCTCTCAATCTCAATGGTCTGTAACAGACCTGAAGGCGGCGACTTCAGCAGTTGCGGACAAAGCCTTTCCAGCTCTGCCAGCAGTGCAATCGCCTGCGAGTGATTCCAGTGAGCGTCTTCTGCATCATCTCGACGCGCCAGCCATTGGGCCAACGTGGATGCAGAAACCTCTTGCTGCCGGGCCAGGTAGCCTAACAGTTCTGGAATCAAGATTTGTAAATTTTGTGTTCGTAACGGTAAAGGCACCGCGCGCAACGTCACGTGTTGCCCTTCTCGTTGTAAATCAATGCCCATCTGGCTCAGCAGCGCGGCATGATCGGCGATGGCAGCCAGCTCGGGCGCAGCAATTTTCAGGCGCACCGGGATCAGCAGCGGCTGCGGTTTTAAACCTTCTTCCCCTGGTTCAAGCTGGGCCTGTTTTAGCCAGCGCGCCGCCACGGCCAGCGATAACAATTGCAATGCGCTACCACGTTCCAGCAGCGCATATCGATCCTGCAAAACACTCAACACACGGCCGAAGCTTTGCGCATGGGCGGCCAGCGGAGCTTCACGCTTTTCCGGCAGACGTACCGGAGCCGCGGCAGGAACTGGCGCAGCGCGCGGCGTTTCTACCATCGGCGTTTTCATCAACTGCTTATAGGCATTACCTTCACGCGCACTGTAAACCGGCTCTTTGTTCTGCCAGTTCGCGGCCGCAGAAGCGCCGCCGCTGCGTGGCGTGTTGCTGGGTTGTGCAAAGTGGTTCGCGCCTGCCGCCTGACGGTTTTCTGGCTGCCACTTTGGCGCTGGTTCTTCGGCGTGGGCGATGGGCAATTCCGGCGCGCGGCTGGCTTGCAGCGCACTCATCACGCCTTGCCAGATAAAATCATGTACCAGACGCGACTGATGAAAACGCACCTCGTGCTTAGCCGGATGGACGTTGACATCCACCTGATGCGGGTCGATCTCCAGATAGAGCACGTAAGCTGGCTGCTGATCGTCACCAAGCTGCGTTTGATAAGCCTGACGAATCGCGTGATTGATGAGCTTGTCGCGCATCATGCGTCCGTTGACGTAGCAATATTGCAGATCGGTAACCTGGCGCGAACCCTGAGGATCGACGACCCAACCGCGCAGCGCTAAATCATCGTGCTGCCACTCAATGCGTAAAGCGTGCTGCATAAACGTGGTGCCGCAAATGGCCCCTAAACGCCGCTCCCGCTGCGCATCTTCACTGACCGCGCGATACTGACGCATTAACTTACCGTTGTGGCTAAGCGAAATAGCGACGTCAAAGCGTGCCAGCGCAATACGACGAATCACCTCATCGATATGGGTAAACTCGGTCTTTTCAGTGCGCATGAATTTGCGGCGAGCGGGCGTGTTATAGAACAGGTCGAGCACTTCCAGCGAGGTACCTACCGGATGCGCAGCCGGTTTCACCGTCACATCCATGTCGCGCCCTTCCGCGTAGGCTTGCCAGGCTTCGCTTTGGTCGGCGGTGCGTGAAGTCAGCGTTAAACGAGAAACGGAACTGATACTGGCGAGCGCTTCGCCACGAAAGCCGAGGCTCATGATCGCCTCAAGGTCATCAAGCGAAGCAATTTTGCTGGTCGCATGCCGCGCCAATGCCATTGCAAGCTCGGCTTTGGCGATACCGCAGCCGTTGTCGCGAATGCGGATGAGCTTCGCGCCACCTTTCTCAATATCGACGTCAATGCGCGTGGCACCGGCATCAAGGCTGTTTTCCACCAGCTCTTTTACGACCGACGCCGGGCGCTCAACCACTTCGCCTGCGGCAATCTGGTTCGCCAGCTGCGGCGGTAAAATCTGTATTGGCATGGTGGTGATCCTTCTGGCTGGTTGGCTCACGGGGAGCCAACAATCAGGATTGCGGAATTTTTAAGTTTTGCCCCAGCATCACATTGCTCGACTTCATATTATTCGCCTGCATGATGGCTTTCGAGCTCACGCCATAGTGCGCGGCAATCGCCGTGAGGGAATCACCGCGCACCACTTTATGCCGGGTTGGACGACTCGCCGCCACGCTGACGCTGGATTTCGCGGGCACCTTCAGGCGCTGTCCCACCCAAACCACATCGCGCTTCAGGCTATTCATCTCACGTAACGTCGCCATGCTCACGCCATATTTTGCCGCGATGCCCGACAGCGTTTCGCCACGCGTGACGGTATGGCGCTGCGTCGCGCCGGTATATTGCACCGTACCGGTCGCCGGGTTGCTGGCGACGCTAACCGCTGGTGCGCTGTCCAGCGGCCGGTTTTCCTCCTTTGGGATCGATTGCAGCGGATGCGTAAGGAAATAATTGCGCAGGCCTTTATAAATCGACTGAGCAATCTTCTCCTGATACGCGCTGCTGCCAAGCAGCCGCTCCTCCGCGGCATTACTAATAAAGCCGGTTTCGACCAGTAAAGAGGGAATATCCGGGGAACGTAAAACGCCAAGGCTGGCATGTTCCGGCAGACGCTTATGCAGCGGCGTAATACCGCGCAACTGCTGCAGGACTTTGACGGCGACGTCATAACCTACACGCTGTGAATGACCAAACTGCAAATCCAGCACTGCCTGGCTAAGATAGGGATCGGCCTGGCTGTTCGCCAGCAGATCCCCTGCGCCGCCCAGCAGCTCAGATTGTTTTTCTTTCTGTTCCAGCCAGTTCGCCATTTCGTTATTGGCGCGGCGGTTAGACAGCACCCAAACCGATGCGCCGGTGGCTGAGTGATTTGGCGCGGCGTCGGCGTGAATGGATACCAGCAGGTTCGCGTTCTCTTTACGCGCCACTTCTGAGCGGCCCATTACCGAGATGAAATAGTCGCCGTTACGCGTCAGCACCGGTTTGAACATCGGATCCTGATCCATCAGCGCTTTCAACTTACGCGCAATTGAGATGGTGACATTTTTCTCGTGCAAACCGTGCTGGCCGGATGCGCCGGGATCCTGACCGCCGTGCCCGGCATCAATCGCCACAATTACCACATCGTTGCGACTAACCGAGTTGCCGGGACGCACGGTGGTATTGCTGCTGGTCACCGCTGTCACCTGATTGGCGTTAAACGGATTGCCCTGGCTGCTGCTGCTCGGCTGGCTTTCACGCGCGGTGGTAACAGGCGCGGCAGCGGCCGGGCGCTTCGCTGGCTGCGTCCCACGAATGGTGAACACCACGCGATAATTACTGCCATCGCGCTGCGTGCTGGCGCGCGTCTGCGCGGGCTGCGTCAGTTCGAACACTAAACGCAGGCTTTGCTTATCCTTCGGCTGGCTATGGCGAATGCGCTGCACAATATTTTCGCCGCTAAAATTGAGCGGCAATCCTTTAATCGCGCCGCTTTGACGAATATCCAGCACTACACGATTGGGATTGTGCAGCGGAAAAAAGCCATACACGGGCTGACCGTTAAAGCTCAGCGTGACGGTAGCCTGGCTATCGCCATTTTCGACTTTGATATCCGATAACGTGGCAGACAACGCCGAGGCAGAAAACAGGCACAGCAAGCCCAGTACAATGATTTTCATCCGTGACATCATGCCGGATCCCTGCCTTGCTGGAATTGGGTTAACAGCGCTTCGCCCGTGGCGGAAATCGCGCTTATTTCGGCTTCACGCGCCGCATCCACGTAGCGCAACGTCAGCGCTAAATCGGGCTCAGGCAGCACGCCGGTGCCCCTCTGCGGCCACTCCACCAGACAGAGCGCATCGCCGGTGAAATAGTCGCGGATGCCCATGAACTCCAACTCTTCGGGATCGGCAAGACGATAGAGATCGAAATGGTACAGCGTGCGAGAGCCGAGCTCGTAGGGCTCGACCAGCGTATACGTTGGGCTTTTTACATTGCCTTGATGGCCGAGCGCCTGCAGAAAACCACGGCTAAAGGTGGTCTTACCGGCACCCAAATCGCCATAAAGATAGATCACCAGCGCGCTGTTGCAGACGCGCGCCAATTGCGCACCCAGATTCAGGGTTGCCGCCTCATCGGGCAAAGGGATAACACAGGTCTTCATGCTTTATTGTTGGATCATCTCTGGATTAACAAACTGCCACAGCAGCTCGAACAAATCAGTGGCTAACATGCCGCGAGTACCGCGCTGACGCGCGACGGCATCGGCTGTTGCCCCATGCGCGACACAGCCTGCGCAGGCTGCATCAAGTAATGTCAGTTTCTGGCCGAGCAGAGCGGCAATAATCCCGCTCAGCACATCGCCCATGCCGCCAGACGCCATGCCCGCGTTGCCCACATCGGCAATGGCGATGTCACCCGCCGCGCTGGCAATCACCGTGCCCGCGCCTTTCAGAACCACCACGCCGCCGTAGCGTTTCGCCAAGGCGCGCGCAGCGTGTAAGCGGTCACTCTCAATCTCGCTGGTTTTCACCCCCAGCAAGCGCGCAGCTTCGCCGGGATGCGGCGTAATGATGCGATTCTGACGGTTATCCTGCTTGATTGCCAGCAGGTTAAGCGCATCCGCATCCCAAAGCATCGGCTTTTCACTGGCCGCGATCTTTTTCAGTGCCTTCTGAGCCCAATCGCGCTGGCCGAGCCCCGGCCCAACAGCGATCACATCCGCCCACTCCAGCGCCTGATCCAGCCGTTCATCGCTCAGCGCATCAACCATTAGCTCCGGTCGCGCGGTGAGAATCGGGCCAATATTATCTTCATGTGTCAGCACGCGCACAAGTCCGGCGCCGGTTCGCAGGGCGGCTTCACCGGTCATGCGAATCGCGCCCGCCGTGCCGCTGTCACCGCCGACCACCAATAGCCGCCCCTGATCACCTTTATGTGAAGTAGCGCGACGTGGTTTCAGCCAGCGCGTTAAATCCCCGGCGTCATAGCGTGAAATCGGAGCCTGCTCAGCGGCAAGATATGCCGACAAGCCCAACTCATGGTTGTGCAGAACGCCAACGTAATCGCGCGCCTTGCCGGTCAGTTGGCCGGGTTTCAGCGTAATCATGCTTAGCGTGTGATCGGCGATGACCGTTTCGCCCGGCGCCGTGCCATTAGCCGCCAGCAAACCAGAGGGAATATCGATCGCCAGCACCGGTGCGGCATGCGCGTTGATGAGTGTGATCAGGCGATCGTAGGGATCGGCGGGCGCGCGATTCAGGCCGGTGCCGAGCAGCGCATCGACAATCACCTCAACCTGCTCCGGCCAGGGCGCATCCGCCGCGTGAATCACACCGCCCGCCGCCAGCCATGCGTCTTGCGCCTGCTGCGCCTCTTCTGGCAAGGCTTTGCTGCCTGCGCACGCCAGCAGCGTCACGTTCAATCCTGCTGCCTGCGCCAGTCGCGCCACCACATAACCATCGCCGCCATTGTTGCCGTGCCCGCACAGGATCAACCAATGCTGCGCCTGCGGCCACAGCTGGCGGCCTAATTCATAGCTGGCCTGGCCCGCACGTTGCATCAGCTCAAACAGCGTTAAGCCCAGGCTATCGGCGGCATCGCGTTCCAGTTGCGCCATCGCCTGCGCAGGCCAGACAGAGTGTGTTAAACTGCGCGCGTTTGCTTCAATTGCCTGGTTTCTCATGTCATATCCTCTCGATCTTCAACAGCTCGCTGAACAAATTAAACAGTGGGGACGCGACCTCGGCTTCCAGCAGGTGGGTATTTGCGATACCGATCTGAGCGCCGAAGAGCCCAAACTGCAGGCGTGGCTGGATAAGCAATATCACGGCGAGATGGATTGGATGGCGCGCCACGGCATGATGCGTGCGCGGCCGCATGAGCTGCTACCTGGCACGCTGCGCGTGATTAGCGTACGCATGAATTACCTTCCAGCTAAAGCCGCCTTTGCCAGCACCTTAAAAAATCCGCAGCTGGGCTATGTAAGCCGTTATGCGCTGGGCCGCGACTATCACAAAGTATTGCGCAATCGACTGAAAAAGCTCGGAGAAATGATTCAGGCGCACTGTGGCGAACGCAATTTTCGTCCGTTCGTCGATTCCGCACCGATTCTGGAACGCCCGATTGCCGCTAAAGCCGGTTTAGGCTGGACCGGCAAACATTCGCTGATCCTCAACCGTGAAGCGGGTTCGTGGTTCTTCCTCGGCGAACTGCTGATTGATCTGCCGTTACCGGTCGATCAGCCCCAGGAAGAGCAGTGTGGACGCTGTGTCGCCTGTATCACTATCTGCCCCACTTCCGCTATCGTCGAACCTTACGTGGTCGATGCGCGTCGCTGCATCTCCTATCTCACCATCGAGTTGGAAGGCGCAATTCCTGAAGAGTTCCGTCCGCTGATTGGTAATCGAATTTATGGCTGCGATGATTGCCAGCTGATCTGCCCGTGGAATCGTTACGGCCAGTTAACCGATGAAGATGATTTCTCGCCGCGCGCGGTGCTGCATGCGCCGCCGCTCACCGATCTGTTCAAATGGGATGAAGCCAAATTTCTGCGTATCACCGAAGGTTCAGCGATTCGGCGTATTGGGCATTTGCGCTGGTTGCGAAATATTGCGGTGGCATTGGGTAATGCGCCCTGGGCAGAAGAAAATATGGCGGCATTAGCATTGCGCAGCGGCGAACATCCCCTGCTTGATGAGCATATTGAATGGGCGATTGCACAGCAGTTGCAGAAACGCGCGGCGCAAGCGGTAGAAGTGCAGCCAGCGAAGAAACAGCGGCTGGTGCGCGCGGTCGAAAAAGGCCTGCAACGTGATGCGTGATTGAGCAGTCGCACAGGATAAAACGCTTTTCCACATGCTGTGAATAAAATTATCCCACTGAATCGTGACGGAGATCGTAATTTCGTCTTAAGGGCAAGATCACAGTCTGAAATAGTTATAACCACTTACAAATCAATCAATTAAGCGATTATTGTAAATATTCACGTCGTATTTAGCGCGCAGGGGTTTGTCCAGAGCTTGTGGATAACTCTGTTCAAAACAGTTTTAAACAACGGGGAAAACGCCGTCAGAAGCTTGCAGGCGCATTGTGGATAACCTGTAAGATAACTGCATCAGACAACAAGCATTATCGCTGCTAGCGAGGCGTGCAAAATTTCCAGAAAAAAACGGTGTCGCATGCGATCAAAAAAGATCTGCAGCAGTTTTAATTCTGATTGCGCCTAAGGGCAAATAACATTAGTGAATATGAAAATCTGGAGCGGGAAACGAGACTCGAACTCGCGACCCCGACCTTGGCAAGGTCGTGCTCTACCAACTGAGCTATTCCCGCATAATCTTCGTATTTTAGTCTGCTACTGCGTTGGCTGCCTTCACTCACCCAGGTCACTTACTCATGTAAGCTCCCAGGGATTCGTTCAGTTGCCGCCTTGTTGCAAACTAAAATACTCGATTCTGACTCTTCGTATTTTGTCACAACAATCACGCTAACGACTAAATCCGTGATTTGGATGGTTTACTACAAACTCTGGAGCGGGAAACGAGACTCGAACTCGCGACCCCGACCTTGGCAAGGTCGTGCTCTACCAACTGAGCTATTCCCGCATTAGAGGTTTACTACTCAACGAAAGTTTGGAGCGGGAAACGAGACTCGAACTCGCGACCCCGACCTTGGCAAGGTCGTGCTCTACCAACTGAGCTATTCCCGCATAATCATCGTATTTGTGTTGGTTACTGCGTTGGCTTCCTTCACTCAATCAGGTCACTTACTGAAGTAAGCTCCCAGATATTCGCTCAGTTGCCGCCTTGTACCCAACTCAACTACTCGATTCTGAACTTCGCCGTACTACTTTACTTCTCCGTTCCGCATGAAATTCTTCACCGGTACGGGGTGCGCATTATACGAGAAATCCTTTCAGTCGCAAGAGTCTAAAAGCAAAATTTTGCGCTTTCCGCGCGTTCGCTGCTTTTATCGACAACCTGATGATTTCCTGCGCACCCGCGGCGGTTAAAGCTGCAGTAAGTGCTCGCGATAGTACGCCAGCTCGGCGACGGACTCGCGAATATCATCCAGTGCCTGATGGCTACCGGACTTTTTAAAACCTGGCAAGATATCCGGTTTCCAGCGGCGCGCCAGCTCTTTCAGCGTGCTGACATCAAGATAGCGATAGTGAAAATAGGCTTCCAGTTCAGGCATGTACTTAAACAGGAAGCGACGATCCTGACCAATACTGTTGCCGCAAATCGGCGAGGTGTTCGCCGGCACCCACTGTTTCAGGAACTCGATGGTGGCCAGTTCCGCCGCACGGTCATCGTGCTCGCTGGCTTTGACGCGCGCCACCAATCCGCTATTGGTGTGCGTGCGCACGTTCCAGTCATCCATCAACGCCAACTGATCGTCAGATTGATGCACCGCGAACACCGGGCCTTCTGCCAGGATGTTAAGGTTGGCATCGGTCACGATGGTAGCGATCTCAATAATGCGATCGCGTTCCGGATCCAATCCGGTCATTTCGAGGTCGATCCAAATCAGGTTGTTTTCATTTCCAGCTGTCATGCGTTTCCCGCCTGTTGCCAAAGTCGTCATTAAACTCATTTCAGGTGTATCATAGACGTTTTGCCCAGCAGGGCGAAACCTGGCGAAAGCCGTGAGAGGATGCGTGAGTAAAAACAAACTGTCGAAAGGTCAACAACGTCGCGTAAGCGCCAACCATCAGCGTCGTCTGCAGCAACGGAGCGATAAGCCGGAGCCGGATGATAGTCTGTTTGGAGAAGCAGCTGATGGCGTGGTGATCAGCCGTTTCGGCATGCACGCAGACGTGGAAGATAGCGAAGGCGTTGTGCATCGCTGTAACATCCGCCGCACCATTCGCTCGCTGGTCACTGGCGATCGCGTTTTATGGCGCGCTGCCATTGGCGGCGGCAAAGGGATCGTCGAAGCGGTACACGAACGTAAGACGGTGCTTACGCGCCCAGACTTCTATGACGGCGTGAAACCCATCGCCGCCAACATCGATCAGATTATTATCGTTTCGGCGATCCTGCCAGAGCTGTCACTCAACATCATTGATCGTTACCTGGTCGCCAGCGAAACCCTTGGCGTGGAACCGCTGCTGGTGCTCAACAAAACCGACCTTTTAGATGCCGAAGGCCGCGCGTTTGTTGATGAGCAGATGGAGATTTATCGCAACATTGGTTATCGCGTCTTGATGGTTTCCAGCCACGCCAAAGATGGCCTGGTTGAACTGGAAAGCGCCTTAACCGGCCGCGTCAGCATCTTTGCCGGCCAATCTGGCGTGGGTAAATCGAGCCTGCTGAATAACCTGCTTGGCCTGGAGGTAGCGGCTGAAATTCTGACCAACGATGTGTCGAACGTTTCTGGATTAGGTCAGCACACCACCACCGCGTCACGCCTTTACCACTTCCCGGCGGGCGGCGATGTGATCGATTCACCGGGCGTGCGTGAGTTTGGTTTATGGCATCTGGAGCCGGAACAAGTGACGCGCGGCTTTGTCGAATTCCGTGAATTCCTTGGCGGTTGCCGTTTCCGCGACTGTAAGCACGATACCGATCCTGGCTGTGCCATTCGCGAAGCGGTGGAAGAGGGCAAGATTGATATCTCCCGCTTCGATAACTACCACCGAATTCTGGAAAGTATGGCGCAGGTAAAGACGCGTAAAAACTTTTCCTCCGACGCAGATTAAGCAGTACAACGGCACATTCGCCAACGCGCTGGGGCGCTGCTACAATCCGCCCCCTTTTTTGTTAACGACACGTAATTAAGCCAGGAGGCAACGGTGTTTGATCGTTTTAAACTCGGCCTGAATCATATTTTGCCTAAAAAAGGCCTCACCGAACTCGCCGGTTGGGGTGCCAGCCGCCGTGGTGGCTGGCTCACTAAAGCGGTCATCGACCTATTTGTCTGGTACTACAAAGTGGATATGGCGGAAGCCAGCAAGCCCCATACCGGCAGCTACCGCACCTTCAATGATTTCTTCGTGCGTCCGTTAAAAGAGGGCGCGCGTCCGATCGATACTGATGCCTCATTACTGGCGCTGCCCGCGGATGGCGCGATCAGCCAGCTGGGCCGCATTGCCGGCGATCAGATCTTCCAGGCCAAAGGCCACACTTACAGCCTGCAGGCGCTGCTGGCCGGTAACGACGATCTGGCGGATCAGTTTCATGACGGCGAGTTTGTTACCACTTATCTCGCCCCGCGCGATTATCACCGCGTGCATATGCCGTGTAACGGCATCCTGCGCGAAATGATCTATGTGCCGGGCGATCTCTACTCCGTCAACCCGCTGACCGCGCGTAACATCCCGAATCTGTTTGCGCGTAACGAGCGCGTGATCTGCGTATTCGATACCGATCATGGCCCGATGGTGCAGATCCTTGTCGGTGCCACCATTGTGGGTAGCATCGAAACCGTGTGGGCGGGCACCATTACGCCACCGCGCGAAGGTGTGATTAAACGCTGGCGCTATCCGTCTGCCGATCATGATGGTGCGGTGGTGCTGCTGAAAGGCCAGGAAATGGGTCGCTTCAAGTTGGGTTCAACGGTGATCAACCTGTTCGCGCCGAATCGCGTGAAGCTGGCAGAGAGCCTTGAAGCCGAAAGCAAAACCCGCCTCGGTCAGCCGCTGGCCATCGCCCTGCCTCAGCCTGGCGACAGCGTCTCACTTAGCAAATAACCCGGAATCTCTCCCGTGCGTGTTTTCCTCTCCTTGCTGCTGAGCCTTGTGCTCAGCAGTTCTGTATTTGCAGCCACCGTTCCGCAATCCAGCCAGCTAAAGCAGGAACTGGATGCGGCTAAATCGGCGAAAAGCTCACCCGCGCAAACTGAACAGGTGCAGGCGCTCGAATCGGCGATCAATTTCCTCAACGAGCGCGATGAGTCGCTGGAGCGCGCGAAGCAGTATCAGCAGGTGATTGATGATTTCCCGCGGCTGGCGCGCGAATTACGTCAGCAGATCGCCACGCTGACGGACAGCAGTAAGGCGGTGCGCAGCAATATGAGCAGCGCCGAGCTGGATCAGGAGCTGTTGCAGGTCAGCAGCCAGCTGCTGGAGGAAGGCCGCCAGGCGCAGCAGGAGCAGGATCGCGCGCGCGAGATCAGCGATTCACTGTCGCAGCTGCCGCAGCAGCAAACCGATGCACGCCGGGCGATGACCGAAAGCGATCGTCGCGCGCAGAGCGCTTCGACGGCGACTACGCCGCTGGCGCAGGCGCAGATTTACGCGCGTCAGGCGGAAAACGCCGCCAACAAAGCGCGCGTGGACGAGTTAGAGCTGGCGCAGCTTTCGGCGAATAACCGTCAGGAACTGGCGCGCATGCGCGCCGAAGTACATCAGCGCAAAGCGACTCAACTGGATAACTATCTGCAGGCGCTGCGCAATCAGCTCAACAATCAGCGCCAGCGCGAAGCTGAACTGGCGCTGGAGCGCACCGAGCAGTTGGCGGAAAACAGCGGCGATCTGCCGAGTTCGATCAGCGATCAGTTCCGCGTTAACCGCGAACTCTCCGCAGACCTCAATCAGCAAGCGCAGCGCATGGATTTAGTCGCTTCGCAGCAGCGTCTGGCCACCAATCAGACCTTGCAGGTGCGTCAGGCGCTGAGCACGCTGCGTGAGCAGTCGCAATGGCTGGGGGCGTCCAATCTGTTGGGCGAAGCCTTGCGTGCGCAGGTTGCCCGTCTGCCAGAGATGCCGAAATCTCAGCAGATTGACAGCGAAATGGGCCAGCTGCGGGTGCAGCGTCTGCATTATGAGGATCTGCTGGAGCGCCAGCAGGAACTGCGCAAAGCCAAACAGGATGACGGCACGCCGTTCAGCAGCGATCAGGTGCGCATCCTCGAAGCGCAACTCAAAACCCAGCGCGAACTGCTGAACTCACTGATTTCCGGTTGCGATACGCTGATTCTGGAAATCACTAAGCTCAAAGTTTCCAATACGCAGCTGCAGGATGCCTTAGCCGAAGTTAAAGATGCGACGCATCGCTATCTGTTCTGGACCGCTGACGTTAATACCATCGGCCTGAATTTCCCGGTGGAGATGGCGCAGGATCTCAAGCGTCTGTTGTCGCTGGATACCGCCGGCCAACTCGGCAAAGCGCTGGCGATGATGTTTACCAATCGCGAAACCGTGTTACCGATTATTGGTGCGATTCTGCTGGTTGGCTTCAGCATCAGCTCGCGTCGTCACTACAACGCCTTTATGGAGCGCTCCGCCAGCCGCGTCGGCAAAGTGACGCAGGATCGCTTCAGCCTGACGCTGCGCACGGTATTTTGGTCAATTCTGGTGGCGGTGCCGCTGCCGGTATTGTGGGCCGCGCTCGGTTACGGTTTACAACATGCCTGGCCTTATCCGTTCGCCGTGGCGATTGGCGATGGCATCACCGCCACGCTGCCGCTGCTGTGGGCCTTTATGATCAGCGCCGCGTTTGCACGTCCCGATGGCTTGTTTGTGGTGCATTTCCGCTGGCCGCAAGCGCGCGTGGCGCGTGCCATGCGCTATTACTCGCTATCGGTAGGGCTGATTGTGCCACTGATCATGCTGCTGATCGCCTTTGCCAATCTCGACGATCCGCAATTCTCCGGCACGCTGGGACGCGTGTGCTTCATCCTGATTTGTGGCGCGCTGAGTATCGTTACCGTTAGCCTGAAACGCGCCGGTATTCCGCTCTATCTGGATAAAGAGGGCAACGGCGATAACTTCGTAAACCGCATTTTGTGGAACCTGATGATCGCCCTGCCGCTGGTGGCTGCCCTCGCCTCCTGCATCGGTTATCTCGCCACCGCGCAGGCGCTGCTGGCGCGTCTGGAAACCTCGGTGGGCATCTGGTTCTTCCTGCTGGTGGTGTATCACATCATCCGCCGCTGGATGCTGATTCAGCGCCGCCGCATCGCCTTTGACCGTGCACGTCAGCGTCGTGCCGATATGCTGGCCAACCGCGCGCGCAGTGAAGAAGAGAAAGAGCAATCATCGCCAGCGAATGCCGACACCATCGAAATCGATGAGCCAAGCATTGATCTCGATGAGATCAGCGCACAGTCGCTGCGTCTGGTGCGTTCAATCCTGACGCTGATTGCGCTGGTTTCGGTGATTGTGCTGTGGTCAGAAATCCACTCGGCGTTTAGCTTCCTTGATAACATTCCGCTGTGGAATGCCAGCACCACCATTCAGGGCGTGGACAGCGTGCAGGCGATTACGCTGGGTGCGGTGTTGATTGCGATTCTGGTGCTGATCATCACCACGCAGCTGGTGCGTAACATGCCCGCGCTGCTGGAGCTGGCGCTGTTGCAGCATCTCAGTTTGGCGCCGGGCACCGGCTACGCCATTACCACTTTGACCAAGTATGCTTTGATGCTGATTGGCGGCTTGATTGGCTTCTCAATGATGGGCATTGAGTGGTCGAAGCTGCAGTGGCTGGTTGCGGCGTTGGGTCTGGGGTTGGGCTTCGGCATGCAGGAGATTTTCGCTAACTTTATCTCCGGCCTGATTATCCTGTTTGAGAAACCGATCCGTATTGGCGATACCGTGACCATTCGCGACCTGACTGGCAGCATCACGCGCATCAACACGCGTGCCACCACCATCACCGATTGGGACCGCAAAGAGATCATCGTGCCGAACAAGGCCTTCATTACTGAGCAGTTCGTGAACTGGTCGCTGTCGGATTCGGTCACGCGTGTGGTGCTGACGATTCCAGCGCCCGCCAGAGTCAACAGCGATGAAGTGACCAACATTCTTAAGCAAGCGGCCGATCGCTGCACCTACGTGCTCGATATGCCGGCGCCGGATGTGTTCCTGGTCGATCTGCAGCAAGGTATTCAGCTGTTTGAACTGCGCGTGCACGCGGCGGAGATGGGGCATCGCATGCCGCTGCGCCATGAACTGCATCAACTGATTCTGCGCGGCTTTGAGGAGCACGGCATTGAGATGCCGTTCCCACCATTCCAGGTACGCATGGAGACGTTAGGAAAGCAAAACCCCGCGACTAACGGTGCGCCCGCCAATAAAACCTTCAAATCTGGCGGATTATAAAAACAAAACGCCCGGCAGATGCCGGGCGTTTTTTATTGCCGCTCGGAGTTTATCACTTCACAAACTCTTCGCCCTGCGCGATATCTTTCTTCAGCGTTTCCAGCATGCCGTTTAGCGCCTGCTGTTCAAAGGCACTCAGCGTGCCCAGCGGACGGCGTTCAACGATGCCGTTTTTGCCCAGCAGCAGCGGCTGCGAGAAGAAGCGGGCATATTCGCCATCGCCTTCCACATACGCGCACTCCACCACGTTGGCTTCGCCTTGCAGGGCACGAATCAATGACAGGCCAAAACGGGCCGCTGCCTGTCCCATCGACAGCGTCGCCGATCCGCCACCGGCTTTGGCTTCCACCACTTCGGTGCCCGCGTTCTGAATACGTTTGGTGAGATCCGCCACTTCCTGCTCGCTGAAGCTCACGCCTTTCACCTGCGACAGCAGCGGCAGAATCGTTACGCCAGAATGCCCGCCCACCACCGGCACTTCAATCTCGTTAGGCTGCTTGCCTTTTAGCGCCGCGACAAAGGTATTGGCACGGATGATATCGAGGGTGGAAACGCCAAACAGGCGATTCTTGTCATACACGCCGGCTTTTTTCAGCACTTCGGCCGCAATCGCCACCGTGGTATTCACCGGATTGGTGATGACGCCAATCAGCGCTTTTGGCGCGGTACTGGCAACCTGTTCGATCAGGTTACGCACGATACCGGCGTTGACGTTAAACAGGTCGGCGCGATCCATGCCCGGCTTACGTGCCACACCCGCGGAGATCAGCACCACATCAGCACCATGCAGCGCAGGTGTAGCATCTTCACCGCTAAACCCTTCCACGGTGACTGCCGTTGGGATATGACTGAGATCGACCGCCACACCGGGCGTTACCGGAGCGATATCGTAAAGTGAGAGAGCTGAGCCTGCGGGTAATTGCGTTTTGAGCAGCAGTGCGAGCGCCTGGCCAATACCACCAGCGGCACCGAGAACGGCAACTTTCATCCTGAACTCCTTATTAAGGTGGGGCAGAGATATGCCGAAAATCCATCAGGTTACGAGTTTAATCAACTTCTCAGGCGATAGCGACTAAACCTGTCGCGCACTAAACACTACGCCGCAATCGGCTCCCGAGACATCTCCACTTCAGAAGTCGCCTGAATGATTCATTCGCAGCCAGAAGACAATGGACGGCAATGATCATCGATATTGTTGTTACCACTTCAATAATATAACAACTTTGCAACCTTCGCTTTGCGCGTCCACCCGCGATTTTGGTGCAACATCATATTCTGTTATGATGCCCGCCCCGCAGGTCATTACCGCGATTCTCTTACCAGACTTATTGCATAAAAATTCATCTAAATGCATAATAATTTATCTGCCGTGGGCCTGTTGCCCTCTGCAACCCCTTTTTAATTGGTAGCTTATGCGAAACCCATCGAAACAAGACGACTTGATTAAGGCGTTTAAAGCCTTATTGAAGGAAGAGAAATTCAGCTCCCAGGGCGAAATCGTGCAGGCGCTGCAGGAAGACGGCTTCGAGAATATTAATCAGTCCAAAGTTTCTCGCATGCTGACCAAGTTTGGCGCGGTGCGCACGCGCAACGCCAAGATGGAGATGGTTTACTGCCTGCCTGCTGAACTCGGCGTGCCCACCACCACCAGCCCGCTGAAGAATCTGGTGCTGGATATCGATTACAACGATGCGTTAGTGGTGATTCACACCAGTCCGGGCGCGGCGCAGCTGATTGCGCGCCTGCTGGATTCGCTGGGCAAAGCGGAAGGCATTCTCGGCACCATTGCCGGTGATGACACCATTTTTATTACCCCCGCGCGCACCTTCTCGGTAAAACAGCTGTACGACGCGATCCTGGTTTTATTCGAACAAGAGCTATAAAACCCTGCTGCATACCGGCAGTTCCTCTGCCGGTTATCTTGCCCTTTGCGCTTCATTTATAACCATTCTGTTACAAATCCCTTTGTAAATAATAAGTTATCCATATGCCTGTCGGTTCTTTTCAGCCGCTATCATTGGTACGACCTTTATGCCCGTTTAACCTTATGCGCTATTTTACGCTGCTTTACACATTGTGCTCAGTGTCTTTCCCTTCTCTATCTGTATCAGCCAGCGAGATCAACCACGATCTTTCGCACTAAAAGATAATTTGATGTAGATCATTGTTTTTACGGTGAAATAACCACCTATGGTTAAGATCCAGGCGTTTTTTATAACTTCAGGTTCTAAAAAAGTGCCATAAGGATAAAGAATTACAACCAAACATTATTAGCTCGGTATTAATTTCATGGGTGATTAGATCTATACTTGTTTTCGTGATGCAAATCACACGAAAGAAAAAGATAAAAATAGACGACGAGGAAAATTATCATGAACGTTAAAACTACTATCGCGACTTTAAGTGTTCTCTCTGCCCTGTCATTTGGTGCTTTTGCAGCAGATTCTATTAATGCCGAACAGGCAGCGAATCTGCAACCTGCGGGCACCATCAGCGTCAGCGGCGTGGGCGGTTCTCCAATGGATATCCGTCAGCAGTTAAACGATAAAGCCGACCAGCAAGGTGCTAAAGCCTATCGCGTGGTTGAGGCGAATACCGGTGACAGCTACCACGCAACCGCTGAGCTGTACAAATAAGTTATTGACTTAAAAAGCAATGTGAACGGCAACCCGTTTGAGACGCTCTTGCCTCTCAGGTTGCCGGCCCCCATTTCAGGAGAGTGAATCATGAAAAGCAAATTAGCTATCGCAGTACTGGGCCTGGCTTCTGTTCTTTCTTTTGGCGCGAGTGCCGCCAGCCTGGTTTCAAACCAACAAGCTGAACAGCTGCAATCTCTGAACCAAACCATCAGCGTGAGCGGTGTTGACGGCGACCAGACCAACGTGCGTCAGGAACTGTCACAGAAAGCCGATGCGCAGGGTGCCAGCCATTACCGCATCATCGAAAGCAACCGTGGCGATACTTTCCACGTAACTGCTGAACTGTACAAATAATCACTAATTGAACGTCCGGTGCCTTGATGGCGCCAGGCAATAGATCGACGACCCGCCACCCCTTTTCTGCCGCAGGTTGTTGATTAAACGAGGAGAAAATTATGAAAATCAAAACAACCATCGCAACTGCTACCCTGCTTTCCCTGTTCGCCTTTGGTGCTTCTGCAGCACAACTGGTCACCGAACAACAGGCGCAGAATCTGCAACCTACCGGCAGCACCATTTCAATCAGCGGAACCGGCGGTTCGCCAATGGACTATCGTGCCGAGCTTTCTCAGAAAGCGGATGAGCAAGGTGCCAGCGCTTACAAAGTGATTGAAGCGAAAACCGGCGACAGCTACCACGTGACAGCTGAGCTGTATAAGTAATTCCTCGTCAATTAAGACGAACCCTTTGGCCCCGCTCGCCGGGGCCCTTTTTACTTTATATTGAAGCGGAGCTGGCCTTCCAGCTCCTCTTCTGCTTCATCAAATAGCAGGATCAATGCGCCATACCGGCGTTTCTGCCCTTTCCCCAGATTTACAAATTCAATCTCCAGCGGCAACGGCAGTTGCTCACCGACAATCGCATCCCAAAGATCGTCAAGATCGTTGATGGCGAGATCGGCTAACGCAAAACGATCGCTAAACTGTCGATAAAAATGGGCTTGATCGACAATCTCGTCGAAATCGAAACGCTCGGTTCTCATCATGACGCCCTCTTGGTTGTTGCGGCTAGCTGAGTCCGCCGAGGTGCAACGCTTTAACTTCCAGATACTCTTCCATCCCCAACACCGATCCTTCGCGTCCCAGTCCAGACTCTTTCACGCCGCCAAACGGTGCCAGCTCAGTGGATACCGCGCATTCGTTAATGCCGATCATGCCCGCTTCCAGCGCCGCTGAGACGCGGAATACCCGCTGCAGATTCTGCGTGTAGAAGTAAGCTGCCAGGCCAAATTCGGTATTGTTGGCACGCGCAATCACCTCGGCTTCATCGTCAAAGCGGAAGCAAGCCGCAACCGGACCAAACGTCTCTTCCTGCGCCAGCTTCATCTCTTCATGCGCTTCGCCAATCACCGTTGGTTGCCAGAAGTTGCCGCCAAGAGGATGACGTTCGCCGCCGACCAGCAATTTGCCGCCTTTACTCAATGCATCTTTGACGTGCTCTTCCACTTTCTCCAGCGCGGACGGCTCAATCAGCGGGCCAACGATCACCCCTTCTTCCACGCCATTTCCGACTTTTAGTTTGCCCACCGCATCGGCCAGTTGATTAACGAAGCGATCGTAGACCGCGTTATGCACATAGAAGCGGTTGACGCTGACGCACACCTGTCCGGCGTTGCGGAATTTGTTGGCAATCGCGCCCTGCACCGCCGCATCAATATCGGCATCATCAAACACGATGTAAGGCGCGTTGCCGCCTAACTCCATCGAGACCTTTTTCATGGTTTCAGCCGCATTACGCATCAGCGTTTTGCCCACCGCGGTGGAACCGGTAAAGGAGATTTTGCGCACCGCCTTGCTGGCCATGATCGCGTCGCTGATGGCATGCGTATCGCCCGCCACCGCATTGAGTACGCCATCAGGCACACCGGCTTTCTGCGCCAGCGCCAGCAACGCGAAGGCGCTCAGCGGTGTGTTGTTAGCGGGTTTGATGATGCCGGTACAGCCCGCGGCCAATGCGGGGCCAAGTTTGCGCGTCAGCATCGCCATTGGGAAATTCCACGGCGTGATCGCCGCGACCACACCAATTGGTTCCCGCGTCGCCAGAATGCGCGAGCCTGGTTTAGCCGGCGGGATGATTTCACCGTTGGCGCGTTTCGCCTGCTCGGCAAACCACTGAATAAAGCTGGCGGCGTATTCCACTTCACCTTCGGCTTCTTTAAGCGGTTTACCCTGCTCGGCCGTCATCAACTGGCCGAGCCAGCTTTTATTCTCGATGATCAGCTGATACCAGCGATAGAGGATTTCGGCACGCGCCTTGGCGGTTTTATCGCGCCAGGCGGGAAACGCACGCTGAGCGGCGGCAATCGCCTGTTCGGTTTCTTGCTGGCCGGCTTTCGCCACGTTAGCGATAACTTCGCCGGTGGCAGGATTGGTCACCTCAAAGGTGGCGCTGGCGTTATGCCACTGACCATCAGCGAAATAGCCGGTCTTGAAAAATTCGTGTTGTTGCAGGGAAGTGGACATCGGTTTTCTCCTGTCAGTTTGCGTCCTGTCAGGAAAGTATAGATGCCAATATCAGAGGTTTTTGTGTCAGCGTGGGATCTAAAAGGCCGCTGCAGGTTGCAGCGGCCAGTTTCAGATTTGTATTAAGGTGTTCTGATACTTATCCAGCATCAGCGCCAGCCGTTTCACCGGCTCGGTGACGTTATCAGGCGCAGCATAGTGCTGCAGCTTTTCCTGATACACATCCAGCTCCTTGAGCAGCCGCTCGAAGTAATAGCGCCGCTTATCATCGCTGGTCGCGGAGATAATGCGGTCGGCGGTGTAGCGCAGCTGGCGGTGATAGGCCGAGAGATCTGCATTCACCGGTACTTCAGCATTGCGCAGGCGTTGATGGCCGATAATCAGGGTCAGCGCGATCCGGTATTTATCGATATCGCCGGGGAACAGGTTGAGCAGCAAAAACAATTGCTGATACAGCGCCGGCAAGTGGTTTTCACGACGACGCGCCTGATTAGTGGTCAGGGCAGCAACTGCCGCATACATAAAGCGATTCAGCAGTTTACGTCCGGTACGCTCTTTGGATTTATCGCGAATCAGCAGAATCACCATCATCGCTACAAAGCAGCCAATCACCTGGCCCAGCACGTTATCGAGGAATACGTTGAACTCGAACTTCATCGGGTTATCCAGCACCAGCACGTTGATGGTACCAATCAACGCACCCAGCGTACCCAACTGACGACGCTGCACGAAGATGCCGCCGATAAAACCCAGCGCGCCGATGGCGATACACAACAGCAGCGCACTTTGCTGGGTCGCGGGCAGAATAAAGATGAAGTAGAGCGCGCCGAGCGGCACCGCAACCGTCATGCCGTAAAGGAAGTCTTTCGCCATCATCAGCGGATTTGGCATACGCATCGCCAGCGCGGTGATCACCGCCAGCATCACCATGCAGCCGCTGCCTGATGTCCAGCCGGTATACAGCCAGAACAGCGATCCCAGCGCGGTGGCGACAAAGGTACGTATACCGTTGATCATCGCGTGATGGGTTTCCGCAGAACGCGCCTGAATCACTACCTCACGCTGCAGAATGCTCTCTTCCAGCGTGGTGATGCGGCTATTACTTTTAATGCCGTTAATCAGCAGCAGATATTCAGTGGCCGCGCCGACCCAACTCGCCAGCGTCACCGGCACGGTTTTGCTGCTCACGCCAATCAGGCGACGCATCACCTTCATGCGCTTATGCACATCGTTGACGCTGTTGACCTCTTTTTCGATCAGCAAACGATAGTGCGGTGGAATGTATTCCGGACGCGAGTTTTGAATCAGGAAAGTTTCGGCGGCCTGCGTGATCAGCGTCAGCGATAAGGTGTTGAGCATTTGCAGGCGGCGGCTGGAGTTTTTCCAGCGTGAGGATTCCATCATCAGCTGGCCGCGCATGCCGTTGAGTGCCGTGGTGCGACGCACTAACGCGCTCCAGGCTTTGTCCACTTCCTCTTTGTCTTCATGCGCGACGCACAGCTGCAGCAATTTGTAGTGCGCCACCAGCAGCGCATCCACTTCCTGCTCAATCACTTTTTTGATCGAACGCGGCGAGAACAACATGTCGGCGAGGATGGCACACAGAATACCGATGACGATTTCACTGCAGCGCTCAACCGCGTACTGCGGAGCCAGCGTTAAGCCGCCGCTGGCATCCGCCGTCACCACGATGATCAGCGCGGTGTAACCGGCAAGGCCCAACGCATAGGAGTTTTCGACTTTGATCAGCGAAGAGAGCCACACGCACATGCCGGCCCACATACAGCACAGCAGCAGCATCACCACCGGCGCGCGCACCGTGGCAATCATGATGGTGAGCGCGGCGATACAGCCAATAAAAGTACCGATGATGCGCAGAATGCCGCGATAGCGCAGCGCGCCAGAATAGGGATCGCCCCCCGCAGCAAAGGCGGTACCACCGGCCACGATGCCGGCGGTCATCACCGCCCAACGCGGCGTTTCCAGATTGAAGTGAAAGCCAATCATCAACGCCGCAACCAGCGCGAAGGTGAGCTTCACCGGGAAACGCAAAAACTCAATCATATCGCCCTCGCTTAACCAAACTCACGCAGGCGATTGAACAACTGTGCCAGCGGCGAGACTTTGGTTTCGCGATCCTGCGCACCGGTAATCACCACCGTCGCCGTGGTCCCTGCCGGGAAGCGGTTGCCCGGTTGCTCGTCGAGACGAATACGCACCGGCACACGCTGCGCCAGACGCACCCACTCCAGATTCGAGTCGATGGTCGCCATGCCTTTGCTGTCGCTGGTGCTGCTGCTGTTGGTTACGCCCGCCGCGATGCTGTCAACGGTGCCGCGTAGTACCGCGTTGCTCCCCAACGGCGTGATTTGCGCGCGGAAGCCCGGACGCACGCCATCCAGCTTGGTCTCTTCCATATAGGCCAGCACATAGAAGGAGTGCTGTTGCACCAGCGCCACGGCTACCGAGCCGCGCGTGATGAATTCGCCCTGATAGACATTGAGGTTGGTGACCCAGCCGTCAGATGGCGCTTTGATAGTGGTGCGATCGAGGTCGATCACCGCCAGGTCGCGCGTGGCCACAGACTTCGCCAGCTGATGCTCGCTGGTTTGCAGATCGTTGTTGGATTGCTCAATCGCTTCACGCGACATCGCGCTGGTCCCCAACTGATTGCGGCGACTGGCTTCACGGCGTTTTTCACTCACTAACGCCTGGTAATACTCGACATCCGCCTGGGCTTCGTCCAGCGCTTTTTGGTAGCGCGGACGGTCAACCACAAACAGCGTGTCGCCTTTTTTAACCAGCTGGTTGTCGTGCACCGGCACGTCAGTGATGATGCCGGTGACGTCAGGCGAGATCGCCACCACATCGGCAGAGAATTTGGCATCACGCGTCCACGGTGATTCGGTGTAGAACACCCAGGCGCGGAAGATGATCACGATGGCGATGACAACCAGCAGGAGTGTAATCGCGTATCGCGCGATTTTTCTTATTAGCGCTTTCACTTAGAAAACCTCAGACGAATAAACGGGATACAAGGTAAAACACGCAGCAATACAGCGCAGTGTTAAACAGTGCCGGATGCCAAACCAGATCGTAGATCCCGCTAGGCGTTAGCACGCGTTTCACCAGCCAGAACAGCGCCAGTGAAACCAGTAGTTCAATGAAGATGGGCGGAAAACTCAGCCCGAATACGACAAATACCGGAAGCACACTCATTTCGGATCCTTAGTTCGACCTTGCCGGATTGCACCGATACCTGCCCACGTGCCGTATAGCACGTTGGGTTTACGATCAGGGGATGACGGATAAACTGATGGCAACATTCAGGCCGCGTTGAGCTAATCATAGCGTATCATCGGGCTAACACAGCCGTGTTCAGGTGCAGTGAAGAGACCCAGCGCGCGTATAGTAACGCGCTTGACTATACGTTTTCTACATATTGTGAGCTAAATCACTTTTTAGCCAGAGTAAACAATGGATCGACTTAAAAGCATGTCCATTTTCGCCAAAGTGGTTGAATTGGGTTCATTTACCGCCGCGGCGCGCCAGCTACAGCTTAGCGTTTCGTCTATCAGCCAGATTGTCGCCAAACTGGAAGATGAGTTACAGGTTAAATTGCTTAATCGCAGCACGCGCAGCATTGGCTTGACTGAGGCCGGAAAGATCTATTTTCAGGGCTGTCGCCGCATGCTGGCGGAGGCGTCGCAGGTACACGAGCAGCTGTACGCCTTTAACAACACGCCGATCGGTATTCTACGGATCGGCTGCTCATCGACGATGGCGCAGAATGTGTTATCGGCGATGACCAGCGAAATGTTACGCGAATATCCGGGTTTGGGGGTCAATCTGGTGACGGGTATTCCTGCTCCCGATTTGATCGCCAACGGGTTGGATTTGGTGGTGCGCGTGGGCGCGCTGCAGGATTCGAACTTGTTCTCGCGTCGGCTGGGTGCAATGCCGATGGTGGTGTGCGCGGCGAAGAGCTATCTGGCACAGCATGGCACGCCGGAAAAACCCAGCGAGATCGATAATTTTTCGTGGCTGGAATATAGCGTGCGGCCGGATAACACTTTTGAACTGGTTGCGCCGGAAGGATTGGTTACCCGCCTTACGCCGCAGGGCCGTTTCGTCACCAACGATTCGCAGACGCTGATTCGCTGGCTGAAAGCAGGTTGCGGTATCGCCTATGTGCCGTTGATGTGGGTGATTGATGAGATCAATGCGGGGGAGATCGATATTCTGTTCCCGCAATATCACTCGGAGCCGCGTCCGGTCTATGCGCTCTATACCGAGAAAGACAAGCTGCCGCTGAAAGTGCAGGTGTGCATCGATTATCTGACCGAGTATTTCAGGCAGGTAGCGCAGCAGTATCAGCAGCATCGGAAAGGTTGAGGGCAGATGTTCAGGTCGCCATACATGGCGACCTGACAACGTTAGGCGGTACCACCTACGGTGATTTTATCCAGCTTCAGCGTTGGCTGACCCACGCCAACCGGTACGCTTTGTCCCTCTTTACCGCATACGCCGACGCCTTTATCCAGCGCCAGATCGTTGCCGACCATCGAGATCTGCTGCATCGCTTCGATGCCGGAGCCAATCAGCGTGGCGCCTTTCACGGGCGTCGTCACTTTGCCGTTCTCAATCAGATAAGCTTCTGAGGTGGAGAACACGAACTTGCCGGACGTGATATCAACCTGGCCGCCGCCGAAGTTTGGCGCGTAAATGCCGTACTCCACGCTTTCAATGATATCTTGCGGCGTCGATTTGCCTGCCAGCATGTAAGTGTTGGTCATGCGCGGCATTGGCAGGTGCGCGTAAGATTCACGGCGACCATTGCCAGTTGGGTTGACGCCCATCAGGCGCGCATTCAGCTTGTCCTGCATGTAGCCTTTCAGCACGCCATTTTCGATCAGCATGTTGTACTGGCCCGGCACGCCTTCATCATCGACCGCCAGCGAACCGCGCAGACCTTCAATGGTGCCATCGTCAACCACGGTACACAGCTCTGAAGCCACCAGCTGGCCCATTTTGCCGCTGAATACCGATGTCGCACGACGGTTGAAGTCACCTTCCAGACCATGTCCAACTGCTTCGTGCAGCAGCACACCCGGCCAGCCTGCTCCCAGCACCACCGGCAACATACCAGCGGGTGCCGCCACGGCGGAGAGATTGACCAGCGCCATGCGCACCGCTTCGCGCGCCCAGGCATCGGCACGCACATCACCGCTCTCATCGGCGAGGAAGAATTCATAACCGGTACGCGCGCCGCCGCCGCTTGAGCCACGTTCGCGTTTACCCTGATCTTCCACCTGCACGCTGATGGAAAGACGCACCAGCGGACGAATATCTGCAGCCAGCGTGCCGTCAGTTGCGGCTACCAGCACCTGTTCGTAGACGCCGCTCAGGCTGGCATTCACTTCCTGCACACGCGGATCGGCAGCACGCGCCACTTTATCAACGCGATGCAGCAAGGCAATTTTGTCTTCGCGCGTCAGGCTATCCAGCGGATTGACGGGCGCATACAGCGAACGGTTCAGCACCGCCGATAAGGTATGCGCTTTGCCGTTGCCTTGTTCACGCACGATGCTGCGCGCCGCTTCAGACGACTGACGCAGTGCATTCAGGGAAATCTGGTCAGCGTAGGCGAAACCGGTTTTCTCGCCGCTGACGGCGCGAACGCCCACGCCCTGATCGATATGGTAAGAACCATCTTTGATAATTTTGTCTTCCAGCACCCAGGATTCGTGGAAACTGGACTGGAAATAGAGATCGGCATAATCCAGACGACGTTCTGAAAGCTGCCCTAACAGGGAATAAAGGTCCTGCTGATTAATGCTGTTCGCAGTTAGCAACTGCTCACTTACCAGATTCAGAGTCATCGTTTCTCACTCATTATGTGCTCGGATAGTCATAGCCTGCGGCAATTACCCGACGGCGTCAAATTCACTTCTTCTCGTCTTCGCGCGGTTTGCGCAGTACTTCATTGATTTCCGGCTTATCCAGCGGTCCGCTGATGTGGTAACGCAACAGTGAAATCTTATTCCACAGCGGCCCCAGCACTTTACTGGCGGCGAAGACCGCTGCGCCGACCACCGGATTGATGACGAATGCCGTGGCAACGCCGACCGACGCGGAGATTTCCGGGGCGACCACCGCCTCCATGTCGATCTGACGCTTCACCAAATCGATGTTGCCCTTCATGGCGATATCCGCTTCCAGGCCATCCACCAGCAGGTTATCGGTCCGCATCACGCCGTTTTCAATCCACGCGGTGCCGTTGATCGAATCAAAATAGAAACCATCACTAAAGGTGTCGCTGAAATCGAAGCGCATCTTGCGTAGCAAGGCATCAAAGCTAAACAGGCGCAACAACTGCCCCGCGCGACCGGTATTCACATCGGCGATCTGGCCTTTGCCAAAGTGGGTTTTCAGCGTGCCGCTCAGCGTCTCTTCCGACGGCTGCCACGGCGCAGAACGCCAGTGCAGATCGTAATCGAGTTTAAAGGGTGCATCGCGCAGCGGCGTGCTCATGCCAAACCAGTTAGCCGCGTCATTGATATTGTCGCCGCTCAGGCTGCCCTTCAGCGAAGTGCGCTGATCGCCGGGTTTATTTACCCATTCACCCGCCACATTCAATTTTGAACTGCCAGAATCAATCGAAGCGTTAGTAAGTGCTAACGTATCGCCTTGCGGCTGTAGCTTCGCCTGCATGTGGCCAAACTTCTGCCCGCGAATCCAGCACTCATCACAGTTGAGCTGCAACGCTGGCCAGCTGCTGAAGTTGATGTTGCTGCTGTTGCCGCCAAACGGCGATGATTTTCCATCGCTTTTCTCAGCCCATTCAGGATTGTAGTAAAGATAGCTCAGGTTGATCTGCCACGGAGAGCGCTGCGCCGTCTGCAAACTGCCACGTGCTTCACGGCTCTCCAGCTGCAAGTGGGTATTGCCGGCTGGCCCCTGCGTAACGGTAGCGTTAACGTCGTGCCATTGCTGACCACCAAGCGTCAGCGCCGGTGTGCGCAGAATAAAGTCGCCCGGCAGCGCCGCGCCGCCCACTTCCGGCTCGCCCTGAGCGTTACGCGAACTCCCCGCGCCAGCCATCATTCCCATCCAGGCTTCGCCATCCAGCGGCGGGAGATTGAGCTCCATGCCGCGCTTCTCGGGCAGCTTCGGTGTGCTTTTCGCATCATTCAGCCAGATCCCGCGATCAACGCGCAGCTGCGGCTCCAGAATCCAGCGGCTATTGAAACGATGGCGCTCGCGCACGCTGCCGCTCAAGGTAAAGCCTTTCAGATCGCCATCCGCGTTGATGGTAATCGGCATCGCTTCACCAGCCGCTTTATCCAGCGGTGCTGGTAAGTGACTGCTTACTGCTTTGCCCTCGCCTTGCAGTGCCACTTTGTAGGTTGCGCCGCCTTTATGCGGCAGCGTGATATCCACATTGCCCTGCCACGGTAAAGAACCGTCTAACTGACGCGTGATGGCATCCGGCAGCACCTTGAGTTTACCTGGCTGCCAATCGCCCAGCAGTTTGACGTTCACGCCAAAATCGTTGGGATTCTCTTTCGTGCTGAAACTCACGCCGGTTGGCTGCCCGAACCAGTTGGCCTGCAGCTCTTCACTCTCCAGATTGCCGTTGTTGTAACGGAAGCGGCCGGTGAGATTGTTCAGCGTGGTATTTAACGGCTTGATATGCAGGCTGTTGTTGTTCAGCACCACATTGCCGCTGGCGTGCACCTGCTCGCCATCCAGTGGAATATCAAGATTCAACGTGCCGCGCACATTGCCGCCAATCTGTAGCTCCTGCAGCGCCGCGCCGAGCGTCGGTTTCAGCGGCGTTTGCTCGAAATAGTCAGCGATTTTTTTGCCTTCGCCGCTGATGTCACCATCGATGATCAACTTCTCTTTCAGGTAATCCGGAATCACCGCGCTGACATTGCGCGCATCAACCTCGCCGAGCCTGGTTTTATCGGCTTTCATCCACAAACCGTTGTTGAGGAAGTCGAGATTGATGTCGAGGTTTTCCAGCGCAGGCCAGCCTGGCTGGAACTGGAAGGTGGCATTGCGCAGCGGAACCCAAACTTCAAACATGCCGTCATTGTGTTTGAACGGGAACAGCGAGGGATCGCCAGCAAACAGCAGCGTGGCGTTATCCACCTGCCCGCCTTTAATCGCGTCACTGAGATAGTGAGTAAGATCGTGGCCCATCAGCTGCTGCGGGAAATAACGCCACGCATCGCCAGCATCGGTAACGCGAATTCCGGCGAGAATATCGAGGCGCGGCGCGCTACCCAAATTCTGCTGGTAGCGGAAATCGCCGCGTGCCCACAGCGAACGGGCCTGCACATCCAGCTGATGTCCATCCAGCGTTAAGCCGTTAGCATCGCGCAGCCAGTTGAGCTGGCCAGTGATCTGTTTAATCTGCAGCGGAGCCTGGAACATATCGCCGTACGGTACTTCCGCCTGGCCCATCGCCACATCCAGCAAGCCGTTGTTTAAGCTGCCGCTGGCGCTCCCGCTGAGATTGCTGATACCCGGCAGTAATTCCCACTGTTGCCAGGCGAGATCGCGCCATTTCACCTGCAAACGCGTTTGCTCAGGCTGCTGCAGCGGAATATCCAGCGCCAGCGCATCAATGTGGCCACGCGGCTGCAGCGCACGCCAGTTATCCAGCAAGGTTGGGGAAAGCGGTGCAAACAGCGGAACGATGGGCGCCAGACGTTCTAAATCCAGCTGCGTGGCACGCACGCGCATCTCCGGCGCACTGTTGGCGCCGAGCATCTGCTTATCTTCCGGCTTCCACAGCAGGGAAAAATGTCCTGGCGCCCATGCGATGCCATCCATTCTCAAGCGGGTTTGCGGTACCGAAAGGCTCCAGCCATTCTGGTAGCGCGACAAGTGCGCGGTTAAGCCATCAACCTCTAATTGATGATCGCCCTGCTCGCCGCGCCAGCGCGCGCCACCTTTGCTCAACAGCAAATCACCGGCGTAGAGATCGCCATCGCGCAAATTCGCCCACGCGGCCAGACTGAAGCGCGCGCTTTCAAGGCTGGTGTTATCACGCAGCCACGGACCAATCCACGGTCGCACATCAACATCATCGGCCTGCATCCAGATGCGGCCATCGCTGAGTAAACCGTTGCTGTCGTTGAGATCAAGTCGCACCTGCACCACGCCATGCTGGCCGGTAAAACTGGAGAGGCTCACTTCGCCCTCGGCGCGGTGACGGGTATTTTCGTTCAGCCAGGTAAGGCGTGGAATCGCCAGTTCAGCATGCTGGCCGGACGGCGTCAGAAAACGGATGCTGCTGTCGCGCAGATCGAAGTGATCGAACTGACGCAAAAACAGATCGTTAATTTGCGCCGGTTTGAAGCTGTTCTTCTGTTCGTCGCTGGTGAACAGCGGATGGTTGGTTTCGAGATGCAGCTGCCAGAAGGTGAGATCGCGGAATTGCCAGCGCCAGTGCAGCAGCGATTGCCACACGTTGAGCGCCAGATTGACGCGGCCGATGGTCAGTTGCCCATCTTCCTGCATCGCGACGTTGAGATTGCGCAGCTGCAGCGTCGGGCCGAAATTCTCCCATTTGCCCTGCAGTTCGCTGGCCGTCACCGTGACGCCGCTGACGCGTGAAATCGTCTGCAGAATATCACTGCGATAACTGTTGAGGTGCGGCATCACGAGGCGCAACCCGCTGACCAGCAGCGCCACAATTACGATGATTGCGGCGAGCAGCAGTAACAAAATCCTCGGCAACCGCCTCACACACCTCTCCTTGCTGTCCGTTGGCTTGCGGAACTCAACCTCAAAATCACATCATGACGACATCAAACTGCTCTTGGGTATAGAGCGGTTCAACATGAACTTTGACCTGTTTACCGACGAAGATCTCCACTTCCGCCAGCGCGTGTGACTCTTCGCCCTTTAACGCGTCGCCCACCGCCGGGGAAACGTACACCAGGAAACGGTCGGAATCGTAGGCGTGATGCACGCGCACAATTTCACGCATGATCTCATAGCAGACGGTTTCCACCGTTTTCAAGGTGCCGCGCCCTTTACACACCGGGCAATCGGCGCACAGCACATGTTCAATACTTTCACGCGTGCGTTTACGCGTCATCTCCACCAAACCGAGCGCCGAGAAACCATTGATGCCGGTTTTCACCCGATCTTTGCTCAGCGCGCTCTCCAGCGAATGCAGCACGCGGCGGCGATGCTCGTCGTTACTCATGTCGATGAAATCGATAATGATGATGCCGCCGAGGTTGCGCAGTCGCAGCTGACGCGCGATCGCTTGCGTCGCTTCAATGTTGGTGTTGAAGATGGTCTCGTCGAGATTGCGGTGTCCGACAAACGCGCCGGTGTTGATATCCACCGTGGTCATGGCTTCGGTTTGATCGATAATCAGATAGCCGCCGGATTTTAGCTCGACCTTACGCTCCAGCGAACGCTGGATTTCGTTCTCAACGTCAAACAGATCAAAAATCGGCTGTTTGCCGCTGTAAAGCTCCAGCTTGCTGGCCATTTCCGGAATATATTCGCTGGTAAATTCCACCAGCAAATCGCAGGTCAAACGTGAGTCCACGCGAATGCGATCCAGCGCGGCACCGGCGAAATCACGCAGCACGCGCTGCGCTAATGCCAGTTCACCGTAGAGCAGGCAGCGCGTCTGATTACGCTTTTTACGCTCGCTGACTTTGGTCCACAAACGTTTCAGGAAAGCGGCATCCTGCGACAACTCTTCTGAACCAATGCCTTCCGCAGCGGTACGAATAATAAAGCCGCCGAGATCGTCACAGTGCGCTGCAACCACCGTTTTCAGTCGTTCGCGCTCGGCCTCGCTCTCAATACGCTGCGAGACGCCGACGTGTGACGCGCCAGGCATAAAAACCAGATAGCGCGAGGGCAAGGTAATGTCGGTGGTGAGGCGCGCACCTTTGGTGCCCAGCGGATCTTTCACCACCTGCACCATCAGATCCTGGCCGGGACGCACCAGCTCGCCAATGTCGCGCACCACAAAATTTTTCTTCTCATCACCCGCCACGCATTCGGTGTGCGGCATGATGTCGGAAGCGTGCAGAAAGGCGGCTTTTTCCATGCCGATATCGACAAAGGCCGCCTGCATACCAGGTAAGACGCGACTGACGCGTCCTTTATAGATGTTGCCCACGATGCCACGTCGTGCTTCACGCTCAATGTGGATTTCCTGCAGAATGCCGCCATCAATGTAGGCAACACGGGTTTCTGAAGGTGTCACATTTACCAGCAGTTCAGCCGTCATCTTGTCCCCTTAACGCCCGCAGTGACTGAAAATGACTCAGCAGCTCACCGGTCTCAACCAGCGGCAATCCCACCACGGCGTGATAACTTCCATTAATCTTGCGGACAAAATTGCCGCCAAGGCCCTGAATTCCGTACGCGCCGGCTTTATCCATCGGCTCGCCACTGGCAATATAGTGCGAAATTTCCTCCGCCGTCATCGTGCGGAAGGTCACGTCCGTGGTCACCAGACAATCCAGCTCACGCTGCGTATCGGCCAGCGCCACCGCGGTCATCACCTGATGAGTTTGTCCCGACAGCTTGCTCAGCATCGCGGCGGCGTGCGCGGCATCCTGCGGTTTTTCCAGTACTTCACCGTTCAGCACCACGATGGTATCAGCACCCAGCACCGGCAGATCCTGCGGTGCCACCGCGACGCCCGCGCGCGCCTTATCCGACGCCAGACGACGCACGTAAGCGTCAGCCGCTTCTTCAGGCTGACGCTGCTCTTCTACGTGGGTAATCAGGCGTTCAAATTGCAGACCAAGCTGCGTTAACAGCTCACGTCGACGCGGTGAACCGGATGCGAGGTACAGGCTAATCATAGTATTCCTTACTGAACAGCGAATTGACGGCGAATCTTTCTCATCAATAAGAATAGCCAGGGCCACAGGACGCCGTCGACCACGCTACTCCAGAAGATTTCCGGACGGAAAGAAACGTTGATCACCAGGAATTCTGCCCAGAAAACAATCACATCCACCGCAAGGGACAGCACCATAACCATTAATGCCTGCTGCCACAACGCTAAGTTTCGGAATAACTGAAATTTAAAGGCCACCAGATACGCGATGATGCTAAAGGCTAATGCGCGCACGCCCAGCGTTGAACCCGCCACCAGATCCATAATGGCACCAAGACAAAAACCGGTACCAACATTCACCCGATGCGGCAGCGCCAGCACCCAATAAATGAGGATCAGCAACAGCCATGATGGCCGGAACATATAGATCTGTTCCGGCCACGGCATGATTTGCAGGATGAGGGCAATCAGAAAGGACAGCCAGATAACCCATCGGCCCTGGCTGCGATATCGACTCAAGGCTGGCCTCCGCGTGTGTTCGCAGAATTCCCTTGCGAACGACTGCTGTTAGCGGGTTGCGGTGGCCCCATTTGCTGCGAAGACTGCAAAGTATCCGGTGCCGGTGGGCCCATTTCGCCTGCTGGCGGCAGCACCTGCGGCATCATCTGCATTAAACGTTCGTTGGCCACGCGGTGCACTTCGTCCGGTGCCATCGGTGCGACGCCGTTGCGATCCGCGCCCCACAGCAGCAGCAGATAGCGCAAACGCTGCAAGCCAGCGGCTGGACGCGCTTGAATCACCGTGTAAGCGCGCTGTGTATCGACTTTCACCGAAGAGACCACGCCAACCGGATAACCTTCCGGGAAGCGGCCGCCCAGGCCAGACGTGACTAACACATCGCCCACGCGAATATCGGTGTTGCCCGGTAGATGCTCCAGCTGCAGATCTTCGCTGCAGCCATTACCGGCGGCTATAACACGAATATCATTACGCAGCACCTGAATCGGCAACGCATGCGACGCGTCGCAAATCAGCAGTACGCGACTGGTCACCTGACCGACCGCGACCACCTGACCGACTACACCTTTATCACTGATCACCGGCTGGCCTTCGTAAACGCCGTTTACGCTGCCTTTGTCGATAACCACCTGATCGGTATAAGGGTCGGTGCCGGTGGAGATCACCTGCGTCACCATCTTGTGCTCATCCTGGCGCAGCGGCGAGCCAAGCAGTTCGCGCAGACGCGCGTTTTCCTGCTTATATTGCCCCAGCATCAGCAAGTCACTGTTTTTCAGGAAGAGCTCACGGCGCAGTGCTTTATTTTCCAGTTCCAATTGCTGACGTGACGCCAGGGTTTCGGAAACGCCATCAAGAAGTTGTCTTGGCCCGTTGGCCAAAAAATAAAATGGACTGACCGATGTGTCCAGGTAGTTGCGGATCTGGGAAAAGGAGCTCACGCGGCTATCGGCGATAATAATCGCGATAGCCACAATGACTGCCAGAAAGAGGCGCAACTGCAGGGAAGGTCCCCTGCTAAAAATCGGCTTCATAAATTCTGCGTGTTCCTCGACATCAGGGAAGAAGCGTTAGCCTAAATCACCAACGCCTCAGGGCTGGACGCATTTCGCCGTCGTGCGTTGCAGCAGCAGCGTCAGCATAGGCGCTATTCCCTGCGCAATTTGACCAGGGCCTCAGCCGTTGAGGAATTACTCCTCGCTGAACAAATCGCCGCCATGCATGTCGATCATTTCCAACGCTTTACCACCGCCGCGTGCTACGCAGGTCAGCGGATCTTCTGCCACGACCACCGGAATACCGGTCTCCTCCATCAGCAGGCGATCGAGGTTACGCAGCAATGCGCCACCACCGGTCAGCACCATACCGCGCTCGGAGATGTCAGAGGCCAGTTCTGGCGGGCACTGTTCCAGCGCAACCATCACCGCGCTCACGATGCCGGTCAGCGGTTCCTGCAGCGCTTCAAGAATCTCGTTCGAGTTCAGGGTAAAGCCACGTGGCACACCTTCTGCCAGGTTACGGCCGCGAACTTCAATCTCGTGTACTTCATCGCCCGGATAAGCAGAACCGATACCATGCTTGATACGCTCTGCAGTCGCTTCACCAATCAGTGAACCGTAGTTGCGGCGAACATAATTAATGATAGCTTCATCGAAGCGGTCACCACCAATACGCACAGAAGAGGAGTAAACCACGCCGTTCAGCGAGATCACTGCTACTTCAGTGGTACCACCACCGATATCCACCACCATAGAACCGGTTGCTTCAGAAACCGGCAGACCTGCACCAATCGCCGCCGCCATTGGCTCTTCAATCAGGAACACTTCGCGTGCGCCTGCACCCTGTGCAGATTCACGGATGGCGCGACGCTCAACCTGGGTCGCACCCACCGGTACGCAGACCAGCACACGCGGGCTTGGACGCATAAAGCTATTGCTATGCACTTGCTTAATGAAGTGCTGCAGCATTTTTTCGGTAACGAAGAAGTCGGCGATCACGCCATCTTTCATAGGACGGATAGCAGCGATGTTGCCCGGCGTACGGCCCAGCATCTGCTTAGCGTCATGACCGACAGCCGCTACGCTCTTTGGGGAGCCGGCACGATCCTGACGAATGGCAACCACAGAAGGCTCGTTTAACACGATGCCTTGTCCTTTCACGTAAATCAGGGTATTCGCGGTACCCAGGTCAATGGACAAGTCATTGGAAAACATGCCACGAAATTTTTTAAACATACTAAGGGATAATCCTGCAAGCTGGGGGCGGAAAATAAAATCCGCCTACTTTACCAACCACGCGAAGCCGCTACAAGGCGCAAAAACGTCCGGCTTCGGTGAAAAAATACGCTGAATACTTTTTTGGCCTGATCGTAGGGTCTTTTGCCGCAGTTAAATGGCGTTAACACGCCGTTTTAACCTAAATTGCCCCGGCGCTAGCCGGCGAATTTCGACATAAAATCTAACATTTCCAGCCGCCAGCATCGCGCGCTCCGGCACTAATAAGCGATAAAAACAGCCATCAGCCTGCACTTCGCGCGCTGAAGGTCTAAATTCGATAACGTTGCGAGTGTTTCTTTACATTACTGTTGACCGGCAACGAAGGCGCAAAGAAATCGCCCTGCCCGCCCGAAACACCTAATTCCGACAGCGTTTGCCACTCCGCGCGTGTTCGCACACCCGCGGCGAAAACTTGAGTTGGCGATGACTTACACACTTCCAGCAAGCTCTGCACAAACAGCTGGTTCTCGGTGCGTCGTTCAATATTGCGTACCAAACCCGGCGCAAGTTTAATCACTTCTATCGGGAATTGTTTGATATAAGCGCTGCTCACCACCGTCAAACCGGCCTGATCCACCGCAATGCGACAGCCAAATGCGGTTAACATGTGAAAAACCGGCACTAAACGGCTGATGTGTTGACAAACGTCGGCCTCAGCAAGTTCAAATAAAAAACGTTTTCTTTGCGATTTGCTGCACTGTAGCAGCAGTTTTTGCAGCCAGCGCTGAAAAGGCCGCTGCAACAGCGAATCAATATTCACGGGAAGTGCCAGAGTTTCATCCGGCCACACTTCCGAAAGCGCCGCGATGCGCGTCACCAGTTGACGATCCCAGCTGTCAGTCATACCCAGCTGCAATACCAGCGGCATAAACTCAGCCGACACCACTTCTTTGTCGCCATCAAACACACGCGTCAGTAATTCACGATGATGGACTTTTCCATCCAGCAACACCGCCGGCTTTTGATACAGACGCGGGCCACCACGATTGAGCGTGTTCTCCAGCAAGGTCCGCCAGCGCACACTGCCGCGCCCCATATCCAGCGTATTGCCTTCGCCAACCGACCAGCTATTACCGCCCTGCAATGCCGCACGCCGCGTAGCCATCTCCACATTTTCCATCACCTGCGACACGCTCTGACCGCTGCGCCACGCGCTGATGCCGATGTGGATCAAATCATCACGATCGACCATGCGCATCGGCGGCAGTGAATCGACGGCATTAATCAGTTGATCGGCAATGCTATTGGCTTCTTTTAAAGTGCGATGCGGCAGCAAGACGGCGAAGTCACTGCGGAAATATCGCGCCAGCAGCGCGCCCGGATAGCGCAGCACAAAGGTCGACAGCATATTAATCAAATCAAACAGATACTCTTCCACCAGCGTTGGGCCGAGGGTTTCGTGCAGCATATCGAGGTCCGGCAGACGCACCATCATCACCACGCCGTGCGTGCCGACATCTTCCTGATCTTCCAGCAATGTCGCCAATTGGTTATCAAAGAACAAACGATTGTTCAGGCCGGTACGCGGATCTTGCGCCGCAAAGGTGCGAATTAAGGTATCGATGCGTAAACGCTGCTCGCCCGCTTCCTGCAAATCGCCCAGCAGCGCATCGATGGCGCGACTGGCTTTCGGCGGCCATTCCGCCGCATGGTCACCCTGCGAATGACGTTCACCGGTCAGAATGCGATCGGCGCGCGCTTCTAATTGCTCCATATCCTGCCAGCGCCGCTTGAGCCAGCGGTTGGTCATGACCAGCAGCACGCACATGATGGCGACGACCGTAAACAGGACCACCAGCGTATAAGTGCCGGTAAAGGAGCGAAACAGCGTTTTGGCCGGATCCAGCACCACCACGCGCAGTTCGAGGCCCGGCGAATGCGTCAGGGGCAAATCGAACTGCACAAAGCGATTAGGCTCATCTTCTAACATCGGATTTTCATGGCGGGCTAAACTGAACACTAACGTATCGCCGTTCAGCAGTTGCACCTGTTCGGCATTGACCACCGGCATCATGCGCGTCAGCCACTGCGTGATTTCCTGCGGCGATTGTGAAGCCAGTGCTTTATCCACTTCAGTCGCCAGCGTTTGCATCCGCGTTTCCACGCGCTGCTGCGATAGCCAGATAAAACTAAAAGCGCAGCCCACCAGCATCAATATCATCGCCAGTAAACTTAATAAGGTAATAAACGCAGAAAATTTAGTTGTTAATCGCATCCCTGTGCCTGCATCACTGCGGTTATGAACGGTGTTAATCCGTCGGCGCCACGCTTACCCCTGGCGCAAACCTGAGCAAAATAGCACAAATCAAGGTGTGATTCAGCGCCAGACTGGCATCAAAATCGCACATAACACAGCATGATAAGCGCTACGGCGCGAGTATAGCGTTAAACCGTGATGGCCTGACTTTGCTATGGGCTTTTTCGTCCTATTCTCAAAGAGGGCGATGCGCCAGGAAATTTCACATTTTTCCCCGCAAGTTCGCGCCTGATACTGAAGTTGAGCATGCTGGTCATAATTTACTATTCACAGGAGAACGTCATGAACCTGAAGCACTTGCTCACAGAAGCCGACGTCACGCCAGAAAGCGTCTTTAATATGCGCCGCCGTCAGGTGCTGAAAGCGTTGGGATTAGGCGCAGCAGCAGCCAGTTTACCCGGCACCGCGCAAGCCGATGTGCTGAGCTGGTTTAAAGGCAATGATCGTCCGCCCGCGCCCGCTGGCCGTGATTTAGATTTTACTAAACCGGCTGAATGGCAAGCCGATTTGCCGCTCACGCCGTTTGATAAGGTGTCAGGTTATAACAACTTCTATGAATTTGGCCTTGATAAAGCCGATCCTGCTGCCAACGCTGGCACGCTGAAAACCGATCCGTGGAAGCTGCGTATCGAAGGCGAAGTTGCCAAACCGATCACGCTGGATATGGATGACATCTTCAAGCGTTTTGCCATGGAGCAGCGCATCTACCGCATGCGCTGTGTCGAAGCCTGGTCGATGGTAATTCCGTGGGTCGGTTTTGAACTCAACAAGCTGCTCAAACTGGCTGAACCCACCAGCAATGCGCGCTTTGTGGCGTTTGAAACGCTATACGCACCCGACCAAATGCCGGGTCAGAAAGATCGCTTTATCGGCGGCGGGCTGGATTATCCCTATGTGGAAGGCTTGCGGCTTGATGAAGCGATGCATCCGCTGACGCTGCTAAGTACCGGCGTGTATGGCAAAGCGCTGCCGCCGCAGAATGGCGCACCGATTCGCCTGACGGTGCCGTGGAAATATGGCTTCAAAGGGATTAAATCGATTGTGAAGATTACGCTGACGCACGATCGCCCGCCAACGACCTGGAGCCAGATCGCCGCCAATGAGTATGGTTTCTACGCCAATGTGAACCCGCATGTGAATCATCCGCGCTGGTCGCAGGCAACTGAGCGCTTTATCGGCGCGGGCGGCATTCTGAAGGTTGATCGCCAACCTACGCTGCTGTTCAACGGCTACGCGAAAGAGGTGGCGTCGCTGTATCGCGGCCTGGATTTACGGGAGAACTATTGAGTGCGCCTCTCTTTACGTCACATCACCGCGTTAAAAGTCGTGCTGCATCTGGCGGCTTTTCTGCCGTTTGTGTATCTATTTATGGCAGCGAGTCAGGGCTGGCTGAGCGCTGATCCGGCGAAAGATATCCAGCATTTTACCGGCAGAATGGCGCTTAAGTTGCTGCTCGCCACGCTGCTGGTCAGCCCGCTGACACGCTACCTGAAACAGCCGCTGCTGATTCGCACTCGCCGCCTGCTCGGCGTGTGGTGTTTCGCCTGGGCCAGTTTGCACCTTACCAGCTACTACCTGCTGGAACTTGGCTACGATCATCTGCGTTTACTCGGCAGCGAGCTGGTTTCGCGTCCTTATTTGTTACTGGGGATGATCAGCTGGATTATTCTCTGCGCCCTCGCCATCACCTCATTCCAGCGCATGCAGCGCAAACTGGGCCGTCGCTGGCAAACGCTGCATAACGGCGTCTATCTGGTCGCGATCCTCGTGCCGATTCACTATATCTGGTCAGTGAAAGTGCTCTCCCCGCAGCCGGTGATCTACGCCGTGCTGGCCATTGCGCTGTTAGCGTGGCGTTACAATAAGTTGCGTAAACTTCTCCCCAGATAATCCCCGCACGGTTGTGTTCCTCCCGCGAGATCTGTTAAAAAGTGTGGCCTTCGGGCCGCATTCGATCAACTTCGCAGATAAGACCAGTATTTTGCTGCGAATGTCGACGAAACGGATATAATGCCCGGCTTTATTGCAAGCGAAGTCTGGTTTTTCATCCGCAAGGGTGACAAACGCAAGATGTCGCGGTATTTTACGCGATGCCTTACTGATTGCAGGAGATAGCAGCAAGATGGCGCACAAATTTCACATACTGCTTTTGAACGGTCCCAACCTGAATCTACTGGGAACGCGCGAGCCTGATAAGTATGGTCACACTACGCTGGCGCAAATCGTCGGCGATCTGACGCAACAGGCCGATCAGCACCATGTGAAATTGAGTCATTTGCAATCGAACGCAGAGTTTCAGTTGATTGACCGTATTCACGAAGCCCGCGGCAACGTGGACTACATCATCATCAATCCTGCTGCGTTCACGCATACCAGCGTTGCACTGCGTGATGCCCTGTTGGCGGTTAGCATTCCTTTTATTGAGGTGCATCTCTCGAACGTGCATGCACGCGAACCGTTCCGACATCACTCCTATCTTTCCGATGTATCTGCCGGCGTCATCTGTGGACTTGGCGCTGATGGATACGCGTGGGCTTTACAAACGGCAGTAAAACGCCTGTCACATTCCAATTAAACAGAGTACGGAACCACACTCATGGATATTCGTAAAATTAAGAAACTGATCGAACTGGTTGAAGAGTCTGGCATCTCCGAGCTGGAAATCTCCGAGGGCGAAGAGTCCGTTCGTATCAGCCGTTCACCTGCAAATGCCGGCTACCCAATGATGCAGCAGGCTTATGCTGCGCCAATGATGCAGCAGCAGCCTGCGCTGTCTACCGCGGTGGCGCCTGCCGCACCGGTTGCAGCAGAAGCCGCTAAACCAGAAATCAGTGGCCACATCGTGCGTTCACCAATGGTCGGCACTTTCTATCGCACGCCAAGCCCAGACGCGAAAGCTTTCGTTGAAGTTGGCCAGAAAGTGAATGCCGGCGACACCCTGTGCATCGTTGAAGCGATGAAAATGATGAACCAGATCGAAGCCGACAAATCCGGCGTTGTGAAGGCGATTCTGGTCGAAAGCGGCCAACCGGTTGAATTTGACGAGCCGCTGGTCATCATCGAATAACGAGGCGAAGCATGCTGGATAAAATTGTCATTGCTAACCGTGGTGAGATCGCGCTGCGCATTCTGCGTGCCTGCAAAGAGCTGGGCATTAAGACTGTTGCCGTGCACTCCACCGCGGACCGTGACCTGAAGCACGTGCTGCTGGCAGACGAAACCGTCTGCATCGGCCCGCCACCTTCAGTCAAAAGCTACCTGAACATCCCGGCACTGATCTCCGCCGCTGAAATTACCGGCGCGGTCGCGATCCACCCGGGTTACGGCTTCCTCTCTGAGAACGCCGATTTCGCCGAGCAGGTTGAGCGTTCAGGCTTTATCTTCATTGGCCCGAAAGCCGACACCATTCGCCTGATGGGCGACAAAGTGTCTGCCATCACCGCCATGAAGAAAGCGGGCGTGCCCACCGTGCCAGGTTCTGATGGCTCGCTGACCGACGACATGGAAAAAAACCGTGCCTTCGCTAAGCGCATCGGTTATCCGGTGATCATCAAAGCCTCCGGCGGCGGCGGCGGTCGCGGTATGCGCGTAGTGCGCAGCGACAAGGATCTTGAGCAATCCATTAACATGACGAAAGCGGAAGCCAAAGCGGCTTTCAACAACGACATGGTTTACATGGAGAAGTACCTCGAGAATCCACGCCACATCGAAATTCAGGTGCTGGCCGACGGCCAGGGTAACGCGATCTATCTGGCGGAACGTGACTGCTCAATGCAGCGTCGTCACCAGAAAGTCGTCGAAGAAGCGCCAGCGCCAGGCATCACGCCGGAACTGCGTCGCTACATCGGTGAGCGCTGCTCTAAAGCCTGTATCGATATCGGCTATCGCGGTGCAGGTACCTTCGAGTTCCTGTACGAAAACGGTGAGTTCTACTTCATCGAGATGAACACCCGTATTCAGGTGGAGCATCCGGTGACTGAGATGATCACCGGCGTCGATCTGATCAAAGAGCAGCTGCGTATTGCTGCTGGTCAGCCGCTGTCGATCAAACAGGAAGACGTGGTGATTCGCGGTCATGCGGTTGAATGCCGTATCAACGCCGAAGATCCCAACACCTTCCTGCCAAGCCCAGGCAAGATCACCCGTTTCCACGCGCCGGGCGGCTTTGGTGTACGTTGGGAATCGCATATCTATGCCGGTTACAGTGTGCCACCGTACTACGATTCCATGATTGGTAAGCTGATTACCTACGGTGAAAACCGTGACGTGGCAATCTCGCGCATGAAGAATGCGCTGGCGGAACTGATCATCGACGGCATCAAGACCAACATTGAGCTGCAGATGAAAATCATGTCCGACGAAAACTTCCAGCAGGGTGGCACCAATATCCACTATCTGGAGAAAAAACTCGGCCTGCAAGAGAAGTAATTGCAGCGCAGAGCAAAGCAGAGGCCGGTTAACTCCGGCCTTTTTCATTTTTGTCGCCTTTGAGGTTACATAATGGATTGGCGTTTTTTACAAGCGAACAAAGAGGCGCGCTGGTCACTTTATCTGACGCTGGCCTACCTTACCGTTTGGGGACTTTCTGCCTGGCTGGGCGGCAATGAGATCGGCTTGTTTGGCTTACCAAGGTGGTTCGAGCTTTCGTGTCTGTTCGCCCCGCTGCTGTTTATTGTGTTGTGCTGGCTGATGGTGCGCGTGCTGTTCCGCGACATGTCGCTGGAGGATAACGATGGACTCTGAAATCATTCTTCCGCTGTTGGCCTATCTGGTGCTGATCGCCGCGCTGTCGGTGTTTGCCATGCGCAAGCAGCGTCAGGGCAACTTCCTGAGCGAATACTTCCTCGGCAGCCGTTCGATGGGCGGCTTTGTGCTGGCCATGACCATCACCACCACATATATCAGCGCCAGCTCGTTCATTGGCGGCCCCGGCGCAGCCTATAAATATGGCCTTGGCTGGGTGCTGCTGGCGATGATTCAGGTGCCTGCCGTCTGGCTTTCGCTTGGCGTGTTAGGCAAGAAATTCGCCATTCTGGCGCGTCGCTACAACGCCGTGACGCTCAACGACATGTTGTATGGCCGCTACGGCAGCACGCTGCTTATTTGGCTCTCCAGCATCAGTTTGTTGGTGGCGTTTATCGGCGCAATGACCGTGCAGTTCATTGGCGGTGCGCGCCTGCTGGAAACAGCGGCCGGCATTCCTTATGACACCGGCCTGCTGATCTTCGGCGGCACCATCGCGCTCTACACCGCTTTCGGTGGCTTCCGCGCCAGCGTGCTGAACGATGCGATGCAAGGTTTGGTAATGCTGATCGGCACCTTCCTGCTGCTGTTTGCAGTGATTCACCACGCTGGCGGATTAGCCTCCGCAGTGACCAAACTGCATGATATCGATCCGCAGCTGACCTCACCGGAAGGCGTGGGCAATGTCATCAACCCAACCTTCCTCAGCTCGTTTGCCGTGCTGGTGTGTTTCGGGGTGATTGGCCTGCCCCACACCGCGGTGCGCTGTATTTCGTATAAAGATAGCAAAGCCATGCATCGTGGCATTGTACTCGGCACCATTGTAGTGGTGATCCTAATGCTTGGTATGCATCTGGCCGGCGCGCTGGGGCGCGTAATTTTGCCCGATCTCACCATTCCCGATCGAGTGATTCCTACGCTGATGATTACCGTATTACCGCCCATGGCGGCGGGCGTATTTCTTGCGGCGCCGATGGCGGCCATTATGTCGACCATCAACGCGCAGCTGCTGCAATCCTCCGCTACGCTGATCAAAGATCTCTATTTGCGCATTGCCCCGCAGCACAGTGAAAATGAAGCGCGCCTGCGCATGCTGTCAGGCACCATCACTTTTGTGCTCGGTGTGCTGCTATTGCTGGCAGCGTGGAATCCGCCCGATATGATTATCTGGCTGAATCTGCTGGCATTTGGTGGCCTTGAAGCGGTATTTCTATGGCCGCTGGTGCTGGGTTTGTACTGGGAGCGCGCCAACTCCACCGGTGCGATCAGCGGCATGCTGGTCGGCGCGGGATGCTATACGCTGCTTGCCAGCCTGAATATTGAGTGGTGGGGCTTCCACCCGATCGTTCCGTCATTGACCTTAAGCCTGCTGGCCTTCCTGGTGGGCAATCTGTTTGGCCGCACGCCTGCAAAGCATGCCGCGGCACTGGAATAAAGAGAAACGCTATGCCTTGGATTCAAATCAAAATTAACAGCACCGGCGAAAACGCCGAAACCCTGAGCGATGCGCTGATGGAGGTTGGCGCGGTGTCGGTCACTTTTCAGGACACGCACGACAATCCAGTGTACGAGCCGCTGCCGGGCGAAACGCTGCTGTGGGGCGATACCGATGTCATCGGCCTGTTCGACGCTGAAACCGAGATGAGCGATGTGGTGGCCGAGTTAAGCCAGCATCCGCTGCTGGGATCCGCGTTTCGCCATAAGATCGAGCAGATCGAAGATAAAGACTGGGAGCGCGAATGGATGGATAACTTCCACCCGATGCGTTTCGGTGAGCGTCTGTGGATCTGCCCAAGCTGGCGCGATGTGCCGGATCCAAATGCCGTCAATGTGATGCTGGATCCGGGCCTCGCCTTTGGTACCGGCACGCATCCTACCACATCGATGTGTTTGACCTGGCTTGATGGCCTGGATCTGCAGGGCAAAACGGTGATCGACTTTGGCTGTGGTTCCGGCATTCTCGCTATCGCTGCACTAAAATTGGGCGCGGCGCAGGCGATCGGCATTGATATCGATCCGCAGGCGATTCAGGCCAGCCGTGATAACGCCGAGCGTAATGGCGTCTCTGAGCGTCTGGCGCTCTATCTGCCCCACCAGCAGCCGGAAAACTTGCAGGCTGACGTGGTGGTCGCCAACATCCTCGCCGGTCCGCTGCGTGAGCTGGCACCGCTGATTAGCGTGCTGCCGAAAGCCGGCGGTCATCTTGGATTGTCCGGCGTGTTAGCGAGCCAGGCTGAAAGCGTGTGTGAAGCCTACGCTGAGCGTTTTGAGCTCGACGCGGTTGCAGAGAAAGAAGAGTGGTGCCGCATCACCGGCGTACGCCGCTAACCTGCCCGCTTGCCAGTCGGGCTAACTGACTGGCAAGCCGTACTATTTTTCTGAGACCCGTCTCAAAGCGCCACCCCCTTCTCATCCGTTGCCGTTTCTTTACATTTCAGTCATTACAATCCTGCTCCAGGCGATAGCGCTATCCCTGCTGGCAATGCCTTTGATGGCATTTCACTTCGATAAATCGCTGAAAGTAATGGATGATGAAAAAGAAACTTTGTTTATTCGCTCTGCTGACAAGCATGGCATCGTATGCGCACGCTCACAGCTCAAACTGGTCTTATGAAGCGCCGGATGAATGGGGCAATCTGCACGCCGATTATCACACCTGTAAAAGCGGTGTGAACCAGTCGCCTGTCGATATCCGCAAGGTGGTGAATGGACAATTGCCGCCGCTAACGTTGAGCTATCAAGCCAAACAAAAATCCATCATCAATAACGGTCACACCATCCAGATCAACGTCAAAGATGGCGATGCGCTCGCGCTGGATGGCGAAGCTTATACGCTGCGTCAGTTCCACTTCCATACGCCGAGCGAAAATCTGATTGATGGCAAACGCTTTCCGCTGGCCGCGCATTTCGTCCATGCCAGCGAAGAGGGACATCTGGCGGTGGTTGGCGTGATGTTTGAAGCCGGGGCGGAAAACCCTGCGCTGGCGGAGATCCTGCGTGAACTGCCACCTGAAGTTAACAAAGAGGCGGCGCTGCAACAGCCACTTAATCTCAGCGCTTTGATTCCGGGTCAAAAGAACTACTATCGCTTTAGCGGTTCGTTGACGACGCCACCTTGTACCGAAGGTGTGCGCTGGTTAGTGATGAAGCAAACTGTTTCGGCATCAACTGAACAGCTTAAAACGTTCGCCAAACTGTTAGGTGAGCACGGCAACAGTCGCCCAGTTCAGCCGCTGAATGGTCGCGTGGTTATTGAATAGTAGCCTGATGTCTGAGGTTATATCTGTCACTCCTCCACGACGTAGGTTTCTGGGGAGTGACGCTAACCCTACGTGACTAAGTAGTTCAATTAATAATCATAATGGCGTCATTTCTTTCGCTAATTACTGGAAGAAGCGGTTTTTATGTTGTGATTTCGGTCATGTTTTGAGAAAAATTTTTGTACACAATTTCAGCATATTTTTTTAATCTCATGAATTATAAAGATTAATAACTCATCCCTTACTGGATAACGCTATTTCCGTGCTCTCTGAGAGCGAATTGTTCAAAGTTTGGCCTTTCATCTTCTTTAAAAAATGCGTAATATACGCCGCCTTGCGAACAGTTAGGGTCACTTCTTTTTTCATGCGCATTGGACAACATCAGCTACGTAATCGACTCATTGCTGCGCCTATGGCCGGAGTATCCGATAAGCCATTTCGCACCCTGTGTTACGAGAACGGCGCCGGTATGACTGTCTCCGAGATGCTGTCGTCGAACCCGGAAGTTTGGGCCAGTGACAAATCCCGTTTGCGTATGGTGCATAGTGACGAGCCTGGTATCCGCGCCGTGCAAATTGCCGGTTGCGATCCTGATGAGATGGCTGCTGCCGCGCGCATTAATGTGGCGTCTGGCGCGCAGATTATCGATATCAACATGGGCTGCCCGGCCAAAAAAGTGAATCGTAAGATGGCAGGTTCAGCGCTGCTGCAACATCCGCAACTGGTGGAGTCGATTCTCACCGCAGTGGTTAATGCAGTAGATGTACCGGTTACGCTGAAAATTCGTACCGGCTGGGACAAAGAAAATCGTAATTGTGTAGAGATTGCCCAATTGGCTGAACGCTGTGGCATTCAGGCTCTCACCATTCATGGCCGCACGCGCGCCTGTTTGTTTGAGGGATTTGCTGAATACGACAGCATTCGGACAGTTAAGCAGAGCGTTTCCATTCCGATTATTGCGAATGGCGACATTACTGACCCGCATAAAGCCAGAGCGGTGCTCGACTATACCGGAGCCGATGCTCTTATGGTTGGCCGTGCCGCTCAGGGAAGACCGTGGATCTTCCGGGAAATCCAGCATTATCTGGACACAGGGGAGCTGCTGGCACCGAAGCCGCTGGCTGAAGTGAAGCAAATGCTGATTGGACATATACGGGAGCTGCACGACTTTTACGGTCAGCGCAAAGGATACCGTATTGCCCGAAAACACGTTTCCTGGTATTTGCAGGAAAGTGCTCCTGATGACCAGTTTCGGCGCACATTCAACGCCATAGAGGATGCCAGCGAACAGCTGGAGGCGTTGGAGGCATACTTCGAAAATCTTGCGTAAACGAAATAAAGAGCTGAAAGAACTATGTTCGAACAACGCGTAAATTCTGACGTACTCACCGTTTCTACCGTTAACTCTCAGGATCAGGTGACCCAAAAGCCACTGCGTGATTCGGTTAAACAGTCACTGAAGAACTATTTTGCTCAACTGAACGGTCAGGATGTGAGTGATCTGTATGAGCTGGTATTGGCAGAAGTCGAGCAGCCTCTGTTGGACATGGTGATGCAGTACACCCGTGGCAACCAGACCCGTGCAGCTCTGATGATGGGTATCAACCGCGGTACCCTGCGTAAGAAGCTGAAAAAATACGGCATGAACTAATCTGTTCGTTGCTGCGATAACGCCAGCCTTGCGGCTGGCGTTGTTGTTTCTGCTGCCGGTAATTTCCTGAGGTTAAGAACGCATGAAACAATTGGCGCGATAATGGTAACGATAGTTGCAATTGCAGCAGTGATATCCCATCCTTCTTAGCAACGCATTTCCCCTCACTTTATTACGCGCTCACTTATCCTTTCATCACCCTTGAGCCCGCTTTCTCTGTGATCCTCAACCGCTTCGGCCGTAAGCGTGCAGACTCATACATCCACTCCTGAGCGTTAGCTCACACTGCTTCCATATAGTGAAACTTTTTGCACTATTTGTGATCGTGTCGTCTCGTCATGCTGCCTTTTGGTGCGCCATATTAGCCAGAATCTTCTGAGTGCTTCAGTTTATTAAAAGATCTTTCCAGAGAATTCAGGATTCTGCAAACCTGGCATCAGGTTTGCAGAGTTGTGGATGGCTAACCACCACAGACAGAAAAAAGCGCACATTAAAGTGCGCGCAAACATAACAACACACGATATCGCCACACAGGATGCTTTATGAAAAAGATGATGCTTTCCACTCTGGTCGCTGCAGCCTCGCTGTTAGCCGTTGCTCAACAAGCGCACGCTGGCACCACGCTGGATGCCATTAAGAAGAAAGGTTTTGTACAGTGCGGCATCAGTGACGGCCTGCCAGGCTTCTCTTATGCTGACTCTAACGGCAAATTCACCGGTATTGACGTGGATGTATGCCGTGCAGCCGCTGCCGCAGTATTTGGCGACGCAACTAAAGTGAAATACACCCCGCTGACCGCGAAAGAACGCTTCACCGCGCTGCAGTCTGGCGAAGTAGACATCTTATCTCGTAACACCACATGGACCTCATCACGCGATGGCGGCATGGGCTTCCTGTTTGCAGGCGTGAACTATTACGACGGTATCGGCTTCCTGACGCACCAGAAAGCCGGTCTGAAAAGTGCTAAAGAGTTGGATGGCGCCACCGTGTGTATTCAGGCCGGTACTGATACCGAGCTGAACGTGGCTGATTACTTCAAAACCCATAAAATGCAGTACACCCCCGTGACCTTCGACCGCTCTGACGAATCCGCTAAAGCGCTCGACAGCGGCCGTTGCGACACCCTCGCGTCTGACCAATCTCAGCTGTATGCGCTGCGTATCAAACTTGGCAAGCCAGACGAGTTCATTGTACTGCCAGAAGTGATCTCGAAAGAGCCGCTGGGGCCCGTGGTACGTCGCGGTGATGACGATTGGTTCACCATCGTCAAATGGTCGCTGTATGCCATGCTGAACGCGGAAGAGATGGGTATCAGCTCTAAAAATGTCGATGACATGGTAGCGAAACCGACTACGCCGGATATGGCACATCTGCTGGGCGCGGAAGGTGACTTCGGTAAAGACCTGAAGCTCGATAACAAGTGGGCTTACAACATCATCAAACAAGTGGGTAACTATCAGGAAGTGTTCGACCGTAACGTCGGTAAAGACAGCGCACTGAAAATTAAGCGCGGCCAGAATGCGCTGTGGAATGCGGGCGGCATCCAGTACGCTCCGCCAGTTCGTTAATTCCATTCTGCCAGTCGGGCACCGCATCCTGCGGTGCCCACGCGTAATCTTCACTGAGGTTTTAACATGTCGCAACGCCCAACCGTAAAAAGGGATTTTTCGTTCGGTAATCCTACGGTTCGCGCCTGGCTTTACCAGATCGTCGCGATTGTTGCCGTGCTTGCTGTGGTGGGATATTTAATCCACAACACCGTAATCAACCTGGCCAATCGTGGCATCACTTCCGGATTCGGGTTTCTGGATCGCAGTGCCGGCTTCGGCATCGTCCAGCACCTGATCGATTACACCGAAGGCGACACCTACGCGCGCGTGTTTATGGTGGGGTTGACCAACACCCTGCTGGTTTCCGCGCTCTGTATTGTTTTCGCTTCGATCCTTGGCTTTGCCGTGGGCCTGGCTCGCTTGTCTGAGAACTGGCTGCTGCGCAAGCTTTCAACCATTTATATCGAGACCTTCCGTAATATCCCGCCGCTGCTGCAGATCTTTTTCTGGTACTTCGCGGTACTGCGTAACCTGCCCGGCCCACGTCAGGCACTCAACGCTTTTGATTTGGCATTCGTCAGCAATCGCGGTTTGTATATCCCGTGGCCCGAGTACGCGCCTGGCACCTGGCCATTCCTGATCGCGCTGGCGTTAGCGGTGCTGGGTTGCGTGGCGCTGTTCCGTTACAACCGCAAGCATCAGTTAAAAACCGGCCAACTGCGTCGCACCTGGCCGGCTGCGGTTGGGCTGCTGGTTTTGCTGCCGCTGATTGCTCATACCTTGTTTGGCGTTGCCATGCATTGGGATGTGCCGGAACTGCGTGGATTTAACTTCCGTGGCGGTTTCGTGATGATCCCTGAGCTCGCCGCGTTGACTCTCGCGCTGTCGGTTTATACCTCATCGTTCATCGCCGAAGTGATTCGTTCCGGTATTCAGTCGGTGCCACACGGTCAAAGCGAAGCCGCACGTTCGCTCGGTTTACCTAATCCAGTGACCATGCGACAGGTGATCATTCCGCAGGCAATGCGTGTGATTATCCCGCCACTCACCAGCCAGTACCTCAACATCGTGAAAAACTCATCGCTGGCGGCCGCTATCGGCTATCCAGATATGGTTTCGCTGTTTGCCGGTACCGTGCTGAACCAAACCGGTCAGGCGATAGAAACCATCGCGATTACCATGGCAGTTTACCTGATTATCAGCCTGATCATTTCACTGCTGATGAACCTCTACAATCGCAAAATTGCGCTGGTTGAGCGTTAAGAGAACGGGATCATTATGTCTGTTACTACACATGAAACACCGCCGATTCCGACCAATCCACTTAGCAAGGCTTGGCTCTGGGCACGCAAAAATCTGTTCTCCAGCTGGCTGAATACATTGCTGACGTTGTTCAGCATCTGGCTTATCTGGAACGTGATTCCTCCGGCACTGAACTGGCTGGTATTTCAGGCTAACTGGATTGGTGAGACGCGCGCAGACTGTACCAAAGAAGGCGCATGTTGGGTGTTTATCCATGCACGCTTTGGCCAGTTTATGTATGGGCTCTATCCGCATGAACTGCGCTGGCGCATCAACATGTCGCTGGTCATCGGCTTGCTCTCGATTATTCCGATGTTCATCAAATCAATGCCACGTCGCGGTCGCTACATCGCTTGTTGGGCGGTGGCCTATCCGATTGTGGTTTGGTTCCTGATGTACGGTGGCTATTTCGGTTTAGAGCGCGTAGAGACTCGCCAGTGGGGCGGCCTGACATTAACGCTGATTATCGCTTCAGTGGGGATTGCCGGCGCGCTGCCGTTGGGGATTTTATTGGCGCTGGGACGCCGCTCTGAAATGCCGGTGGTGCGTACACTTTCGATCATCTTCATTGAGTTCTGGCGTGGTGTACCGCTGATCACCGTACTGTTTATGTCGTCGGTGATGCTGCCGCTGTTTATGGCGGAAGGTACCACCATCGACAAACTGGTACGTGCGTTGGTTGGCGTGATTTTGTTCCAGTCTGCGTATGTCGCGGAAGTGGTGCGCGGCGGTTTGCAGGCGCTACCGAAAGGCCAATATGAAGCCGCTGAATCCCTGTCGCTGGGCTACTGGAAAACCCAGATGCTGGTGATTTTACCGCAGGCGCTCAAGATGACCATTCCCGGCCTGGTGAATACCATCATTGCGCTGTTTAAAGATACCAGCCTGGTGATCATCATCGGCTTATTCGATCTCTTCAGTAGCGTGCAGCAAGCCACCGTTGACCCAACCTGGTTGGGTATGTCGACTGAAGGCTATGTATTTGCTGCCATGGTTTACTGGATTTTCTGTTTTAGCATGTCGCGCTATAGCCAGTATCTGGAGAAGCGTTTTCACACCGGGCGTGCATCGCACTGAGGTTTAACATGACACAAACTATGACTAATGCGGCTGATGCCATGATGATTACACTCGAAAACGTTAACAAATGGTACGGTCAGTTCCATGTATTGAAAGACATCAATTTAAAAGTAAAACCACGCGAACGTATCGTACTGTGCGGACCGTCCGGTTCGGGTAAATCGACCACTATTCGTTGTATCAATCACCTCGAAGAACATCAGCAAGGACGCATCGTGGTGGATGGCATCCATCTCAATCACGATGTGCGTAATATTGAACGAGTTCGAACCGAAGTCGGCATGGTTTTCCAGCACTTTAATCTTTTCCCGCATCTTACCGTTTTGCAAAACTGTACGCTGGCACCGATTTGGGTACGCAAAATGCCGAAGAAAGAAGCAGAAGAGCTGGCCATGCATTACCTTCAGCGTGTACGCATTGCTGAGCATGCGCACAAATTTCCTGGCCAGCTTTCAGGTGGTCAGCAACAGCGTGTGGCGATCGCCCGTTCACTCTGTATGAAGCCGAAAATTATGCTGTTTGATGAGCCAACCTCCGCGCTCGATCCCGAGATGGTTAAAGAAGTACTCGATACGATGATTGGCCTGGCAGAAGATGGCATGACCATGTTGTGCGTTACCCATGAGATGGGATTTGCGCGTACGGTGGCGGATCGTGTGATCTTCATGGATCGGGGTGAAATTGTCGAAGAAGCCCCGCCTCAGGAGTTCTTTGCCAATCCGAAATCAGAACGTACACGTGCGTTTCTGTCACAGGTTATTCATTGATATCCAGTGAGTTAGATTAAGAAACGCCTCTGCTGAAAAGCAGGGGCTTTTTTTATAACTGCAATTTGAATTGGGTTAGGTTTGTGAGTGGCAGCGGAAGGTTTTTGATGCATACAAAAAAGCCCTGAACTTTCGTTCAGGGCTTCTGTGTTTGATGCCTGGCAGTTCCCTACTCTCGCATGGGGAGACCCCACACTACCATCGGCGCTACGGCGTTTCACTTCTGAGTTCGGCATGGGGTCAGGTGGGACCACCGCGCTAAAGCCGCCAGGCAAATTCTGTAATTTACCGAACTCACGCTTTAAAACTGGTGCTGATACCCAGAGTCGAACTGGGGACCTCACCCTTACCAAGGGTGCGCTCTACCAACTGAGCCATATCAGCACACTTTAATTTGATGCCTGGCAGTTCCCTACTCTCGCATGGGGAGGCCCCACACTACCATCGGCGCTACGGCGTTTCACTTCTGAGTTCGGCATGGGGTCAGGTGGGACCACCGCGCTAAAGCCGCCAGGCAAATT
>NZ_JAIMIG010000005.1:0-276108 GCF_019795975.1 Pantoea sp. DY-17
GTCCGCCACTCGTCACCCGAGAGCAAGCTCTCTGTGCTACCGTTCGACTTGCATGTGTTAGGCCTGCCGCCAGCGTTCAATCTGAGCCATGATCAAACTCTTCAATTTAAGTTTGATTTGCTGAAACCAGTTCAGCGGTGCTCATCTGTAAAACGTCATAATGAATTTCATTATGTGTTCACTCGTGAGGCTTTGATATTTTTTTGCGTCCGAAGACGCGGATATCAATCCTGCGAGTGCCCACACAGATTGTCTGATAAATTGTTAAAGAGCGTTGCGAACAGCGGCTGAACCGCCTGTCGCGAGGTGGCGTATACTACGCTACTCTCCTTCGGAGTCAAACACTTTTTTCAGCGTTTTCATCCGGCGGGATGAATTTCTTCACTCCCTGCCGAGCCGTCTGCGTTGCCGCTTTGCCGTCTCAGTGGTGGCGCATTATAGGGAGTTATTCGGAGCTGACAAGGGTTAATTGCAAATAAATTACTGTTCGACCTAAATTTCGCCACAACGCTGTATTTCACAACGATTTGCCTGGTAACTGCGCAAAATCCTGGGCAAAAAGCGCCACTTTATTCCAATCAGTGTATTCCACTTCTTTTGATGTATCAGTTTCCCCGCCGGTCATACGCATAATAAATTGAATCATGACGCGATCAAACCAGCGATAACGAGGATAACGCAACGCACCGGCGAAAACCGCACAGCAATCGGGTTGCCACGGTGACTGCTCCAGGAACTTGCGCGTATACGCATTGGTCTCTGGCGTACACTTATCAGCTTTACGCGCCGTCAGGTTGACACTAAAGAAGCCGCTCACCCGCTGCTGAAGCTGTGATTTGTGTTGGGTGACAAATTTCAGCAAAGCCGGATTGAAATGGCCATAACGGATAGAAGCACCAATCAGCACGCGATCGTACTGCAACCAATCAATCTGCGATGCCTCCAGTAGATCGATCACGTCGCATAGCTGATGCGGCACTAAGGTCTGCGCAATGCGCGCGGCAATCTCACGGGTTTGCCCATCGCGGCTGGAATACAGAATCAACGCTTTCATTACTCAATCCTATTTTATTATTCGCGCCAAAAGGTCGGCGTGAACAGCACCAGCAGCGTGAACACTTCAAGGCGTCCAAACAGCATGGTCAAAATCAAAATCCACTTCGCAACATCATTCATTGAAGTGAAGTTGTCTGCTACCACACCCAAACCGGGCCCGAGATTATTCAGGGTCGCGGCCACGGCAGCAAAAGCAGAGAAGTCATCCACACCGGTGGCGATGATCGCCAACATGCTGAGCAAGAACACCAGCGCATAAGCTGAGAAGAAACCCCATACCGCTTCGAGGATACGTTCCGGCAGCGCGCGGTTACCCAGCTTGATGGTGTAAACCGCGTTCGGGTGCACCAATCGCTTCAGCTCACGCGAACCCTGCTTGAACAGCAGAAGAATGCGGATCACCTTCAAACCGCCGCCGGTTGAACCCGCCATGCCGCCGATAAAGGCTGAGCACAGCAGCAGCACCGGCAGGAACAGCGGCCAGCGCGCAATGCTGTCGGTAGTAAAACCGGCCGTGGTTGCCATCGATACAACCTGGAAAAACGCCTGATTCAGCGTTTGCCAGCCGCTGGCGTGCACATTGTGGAACCACAACACTATGGTACAAATCAGCACTAAGGTCAGTTGTACGCCAATAAACATGCGGAATTCGGGATCGCGCCAGTACACTTTCAGGTTGCGACCACTTAATAAAGAGAAGTGCAGGCCATAGTTACAGCCCGAGATCAGCAGGAATACCGCGACGATAGTGTTGATGGTTGGGCTATTAAAGTAGCCGATGCTGGCATCATGGGTTGAGAACCCGCCAATCGCGATCGTCGAGAAGCTATGGCCGATAGCATCAAACATCGGCATGCCCGCCAGCCACAGCGCCAACGCGCACGCCACGGTGAGCAACACGTAGATCAGCCACAGCGTTTTAGCTGTTTCTGCAATACGCGGGCGCATCTTGTTATCTTTCAGCGGCCCCGGCATTTCAGCGCGATAGAGCTGCATGCCGCCCACGCCCAGAATGGGCAGAATCGCCACCGCCAGCACAATGATCCCCATCCCGCCGAGCCACTGCAGCATCTGACGATAGAACAAAATCGCTTTAGGCAACGTATCCAGTCCTACCAGCGTGGTGGCGCCGGTGGTAGTGAGGCCAGAGAAGGACTCAAAGAAGGCATCAGTGATTGAGAGATGCGGCTGCTCGGCGAAGATAAACGGCATCGCACCGACGCTGCCCAACACGGTCCAGAACAGCACCACAATAAGGAAACCTTCGCGCGGCTTGAGTTCGGTTTTCTGCTTGCGGTTTGGCCACCACAGCAGTGAACCGATAACGATCGCCATCATAAAGGTCTGACTGAACGCGCGCCCGGCACCATCACGGTAAATCAAGGCGACGAGGCCCGGTAAAATCATGGTCACCGAGAACAGAATCACCAGCAGGCCCACGATGCGGGTAATGGCGCGAAAATGCATTCAGCCGTTTCCTTTAAACAGAAGCTTTTAGTTTGTCAGCGGGATGAGCGTCAGCGCGCCCCGGCTGTAATCAGACAGGTTTTGGCGAAAGCCATCAATCTGCGCATGCGGCAACGCTAAACGCAGCGCAATACGATCCTGATAATGGCTCTCTTCTATAATGCCGTCAAAACGTTGCAGCAAGCGTTCAATGTCGCTGAGTTGAGCGTAATCGCACTGCAGGGTAAAAGATTCCATCGGCACTTTACGCTGACGCGCCAGTTGCTTCAGCCCTTGCTGCACGCCGCCGCCATAAGCTTTTACCAGTCCGCCGGTGCCCAGCATGATGCCGCCATAATAACGCACCACCACCGCGGTGATCTCACCGACACCGCTACCCATCAGCTGGGCCAGCATCGGTTTGCCCGCGGTGCCAGAAGGTTCGCCATCATCGGAGAAACCCAGCTGCTGCGAATCATCCGGCGCACCCGCCACCCACGCCCAGCAGTGATGCCGCGCGGTGGGATGTTCCTGCTTCACCTGCTGCACAAACGCGCGCGCCGCTTCCACGCCGGCCGTGTGCGCCAGCAAGGTGATGAAACGGCTTTTCTTGATGGTTTCCTCACTGAGACTCACGGCCTGAGCGGGAATGTCGTAAGCATCCATCAGGCAAGGTGCAGGTCGCGCGTCATGTTTTCAATGCGATTAGCGTGAACCACCACGTTATCCTCGATACGAATACCGCCGTAAGGTTTCAGTGCATCAATTGCCGCCCAGTCAAAGTATTGGCTGAACTTGCCGCCGCGCAGCTTCGTCAGCAGCGAATCGATAATATAGAAGCCCGGTTCGATAGTCAGCACCATGCCAGGTTCCAGCACGCGCGTACAACGCAAATACGGATATTGCGACGGTGCCGCCAGATGCGTGCCATTGTCGTCCTGCATAAAACCAGCCACATCGTGCACCTGCAGGCCGAGCGGATGTCCAAGGCCGTGCGGCATAAACGGACCGGTTAAATCTTCCGCCACCAGCGTCTCTTCAGTCAGGCCTTTCACCAACTCGAACTTCAGCAGCAGACGCGCAATGCGCTGATGCATCTGCAGATGATAATCGGTATAGCGCACGCCGGCTTTTAAGGTGGCGATCAGCGCCAGCTCTTCCTTGTTCATCGCCGCAACCATGTCGGCATAACGCGATTTGCTCTGCGCCGCGTAGCTGCGCGTCAGGTCAGCGGCGTAACCGAGATACTCCGCACCGGCGTCAATCAGGAAGCTGTGACGTTTGGCTGGCGGCTGATGATCCAGTTTGGTGTAGTGCAGCACCGCAGCATGTTCATTGAGCGCGATGATGTTGCCATAAGGCACATCGGTATCGCGATGGCCGGTTGCGGTCAGATAGGCGATATTGATATCGAACTCGCTCATGCCAGAGAAGAACGCCTCTTTGGCAGCGCGATGGCCCGCCACCGCCAGCTTCTGCGCTTCACGCATGCACGCCAGTTCATACTCGGTTTTGATGCTGCGATGATAATGCAGGAAATCGATCACGCCTTTCGGGTTCACCTGCTCACTGTTAATGCCGAGCTGGGAAGCGCGTGACGGCACCGGACCGATATAGGCCACGTTCTCGCGCTGTGCAGGCAGCAGCTGCGCGATCTCATCGGCACTCTTCAGGCCAATCACCTCCACCTCGTTGGTCCAGAAGCTGTTTGGCAGCGGCTCAACGTTGTGCCAGTAATCAACCGGCGAATAGAACCACAGCTTGGGTTTATTCACGCCATCAATCCATAACCAGCAGTTTGGCACCTGCGTCACCGGCACCCACGCTTTGAACTGGGGATTCACCTTAAACGGATAGTCGTGATCGTCGAGAAAAACGGTCAGCAGCTCGCCGGAATGAATCAGCATGGCATCAAGCTTAAAGCGAGCCAGCACCTGCTGCGCTCGCTGCTGCAGCGTATTGATGTGCGCGTGATACAGGGTTTTCAGTGAATCCATGGACTTGTCTCCGATGTCGCGAAAGTGGCCGCAGTGTAGCACAGCCGTGTTAGCGATGCCGTGCTGCGCGCGCTGTGATCGTTGTATCAAATAATCAAACTCTCGTTTGCAAATAATTAACATCACACTCACACTCCAATTCATCTGGTATGACCAGATCAACTTTCGCGGTTTCAGGAGACGGACATGCTCTACCAAGGCGATACCCTTTCAGTTCACTGGCTTGACGACGGCATCGCCGAGCTGGTTTTCGATGCGCCCGGTTCGGTGAACAAACTCGATACCAAAACCGTTGCCTCATTGGGCGAGGCATTAAGCGTATTGGAACAGCAACCCGCGCTGCGCGGCCTGTTGCTCTCGTCGGCCAAACCGGCATTTATCGTTGGTGCCGACATCACAGAATTCCTGTCGCTGTTTGATGCGCCAGAAGAGAAGCTGAGCCAGTGGCTGGCGTTTGCCAACAGCATCTTCAATCGTTTAGAGGATTTGCCGGTGCCCACCGTGGCTGCCATCGACGGCTATGCGCTGGGCGGCGGCTGTGAATGCATACTGGCGACCGACTTCCGCATTGCCACGCCGACCGCACGCATTGGCCTGCCGGAAACCAAACTGGGCATTATGCCAGGCTTTGGCGGCAGCGTGCGCTTGCCGCGCCTACTTGGCGCCGATAGCGCGATGGAGATTATCGCCGCCGGTAAAGATGTTGATGGCAGCAGCGCCCTGAAACTCGGTTTGGTGGATGCGGTGGTCAGCAGTGACAAACTACATGCCGCTGCGCTGACCGTATTGCAGGACGCCATCGTGCAGGGCAACTGGCAGACACGCCGCGCGCCGAAGCTGGCACCGCTGAAACTCAGCCCGATTGAAGCCGCCATGAGCTTCACCATCGCCAAAAGCATGGTGCTGCAAACCGCGGGCAAACACTATCCGGCCCCGATCACCGCCGTGAAAACCATTGAAGCTGCCGCCAGCCTCGGACGTGATGATGCACTGAAGCTGGAAACCGCCGCGTTTGTGCCGCTGGCGCAGAGCGATGTGGCACGCGCGCTGGTTGGTATCTTCCTGAACGATCAGTACGTCAAAGGCCTGGCGAAAAAGCACAGCAGTGCGGCCGGTGCGCCGCAGCAAGCGGCAGTATTAGGCGCAGGCATTATGGGCGGCGGCATTGCTTATCAATCGGCATGGAAAGGCGTGCCGGTGATGATGAAAGATATCAATCCGCAGGCGTTAACGCTGGGCATGACCGAAGCCAGCAAGCTGCTGAACAAACAGCTGGAGCGCGGCAAAATTGACGGCGCGAAACTGGCGAGCGTACTCACCACCATTCAGCCCACGCTGGATTACGCCGGATTCGAACGCACCGACGTGGTGGTAGAAGCGGTAGTAGAGAATCCGCAGATCAAAGCCAAAGTGCTGGCAGAGACCGAACAGCATCTGCGCGAGGACGCCATTCTCGCCTCCAACACCTCAACCATTCCGATCAGCCAGCTGGCGCAAGCCCTGAAACGTCCGGAAAACTTCTGCGGCATGCACTTCTTCAATCCGGTGCCGCGTATGCCGCTGGTCGAAGTGATTCGCGGTGAGAAAACCTCAGAAGCGACCCTCAGCAAAGTGGTGGCCTGGGCGAGCAAAATGGGCAAGACGCCGATCGTGGTGAATGACTGTCCCGGCTTCTTTGTGAATCGCGTGCTGTTCCCCTACTTCGCCGCCTTCAGCCTGCTGCTGCGCGACGGCGCGGATTTCCGTCAGATCGATAAAGTGATGGAAAAACAGTTCGGCTGGCCGATGGGCCCCGCGTGGCTGCTGGATGTGGTCGGCATTGATACCGCGCATCACGCTCAACACGTGATGGCGCAAGGTTTCCCGTCTCGCATGCAGAAAGATTATCGCGACGCGATCGACGTGCTGTTTGACGCCAAACGTTACGGCCAGAAAAACGGTCAGGGCTTTTACCGCTGGGAGCAGGATAAAAAAGGCAAAGCGCAGAAGAGAGCCGATGCGGCTGTCGATGCGCTGCTGGAACCGATTTGCCAGCCGAAGCGCGTGTTCAGCGATGACGAGATCGCCAACCGCATGATGCTGCCGATGCTCAACGAAGTGGTGCGCTGCCTCGAAGAGAAGATCATCGCTTCACCGGCCGAAGCTGATATGGCGCTGGTGTACGGTTTAGGCTTCCCGCCGTTCCGTGGCGGCGCGTTCCGCTACATGGATACGCTGGGCAACAGCAACGTGGTCGACCAGGCCAAACGTTATACCGCGCTCGGCCCGCTGTACGCGCTGCCGGAGCTGCTGTTGCAAAAAGCCCATCAGCATCAGAGCTGGTATCCCGCGGTGCAACCGATTGACGAAGCGGCGCTGCAAAGTGCCTGAGGTAATGAAAATGGAAAAAGTGGTAATTGTTGATGCGGTCCGCACGCCGATGGGCCGCTCCAAAGGCGGTGCGTTTCGTCAGGTACGGGCGGAAGATCTCTCGGCGCATTTGATGCGTGAGCTGCTGAGCCGCAACCCGGCGGTTGATCCCGCCACGCTGGACGACATTATCTGGGGCTGCGTGCAGCAGACGCTGGAGCAAGGCTTCAACATTGCTCGTAACGCCGCGCTGCTGGCGGAGATTCCGCATCGCGTACCTGCCAGCACCGTCAACCGCCTGTGCGGTTCGTCGATGCAGGCGCTGCACGACGCGGCACGCGCGATTATGGTTGGCGATGCGCACAGCTGCCTGATTGGCGGCGTAGAACATATGGGCCACGTGCCGATGAGCCACGGCGTGGATTTCCATCCGGGCCTGGGTCGCACGGTAGCAAAAGCGGCGGGCATGATGGGGTTAACCGCCGAGATGCTGGCGCGCATGCATCACATTACGCGCGAGCAGCAGGATGCTTTTGCGCTGCGTTCGCACCAGCGCGCCTGGGCGGCAACTCAACGTGGCGATTTCAAGCGTGAGATTGTGGCGACCTACGGCCACGACGCCGACGGCGTGTTGAAGCGCTTTGAGAGCGACGAAGTGATCCGCGAAGAGACCAGCCTCGAAGGATTGGCTGCGCTGCGCCCGGCATTCGATCCGGTCAACGGCACCGTGACCGCAGGCAGCTCATCCGCGCTTTCCGACGGCGCAGCCGCGATGTTGATCATGAGTGAAAGCCGCGCACGCGAACTCGGTCTGACAGCGCGCGCGCGCATTCGCAGCATGGCGGTGGTGGGCTGCGATCCGTCGATTATGGGTTACGGTCCGGTTCCCGCCAGCAAGCTGGCGCTCAAGCGCGCGGGATTGAGCGTGCAGGATATCGACCTGTTCGAGTTCAACGAGGCTTTTGCCGCACAGGCGCTGCCATGCATTAAAGACATGGGCTTGCTGGAACAGCTGGATGAGAAAGTGAATTTGAATGGCGGCGCGATTGCGCTCGGTCATCCGCTGGGATGTTCCGGTGCGCGTATCAGTACTACGCTGCTGAATCTGATGGAACGTCGCGATGCGCAATTTGGTCTGGCGACCATGTGCATTGGCTTAGGCCAGGGCATCGCCACGGTGTTCGAACGGGTTTAATACGTTAATGTTGCACGTGTTACCGCCCTTTCGGGCGGTTTTTTTACGCAATACATTGCGCCGCGACGAATCCGTGAACATTCTCGTAGCGGCGCGATTTATCGCGTTCTGTTGACCTCAAATAAAGGCAAACGCATCGCCAAACATCTGCGCTTCCAGCGCACCGCGCTCGGCGCAGAAACGCTCACGCGCAATCTTCGCCATCTCAAAACGACCGGCAATATAGATATCGTGCTCGCTGAGCGACGCGAAATCCTGCATCACCGCCGTCAGCACCGTGCCGCTGCGTCCGGTCCAGTCATCCGCAGGTTGTTCAACCACCGGGATCACTTTCAGGTTCGGATGCTTCACCGCCAGCGCATTCAGCTCATCCAGATCGTACAGATGCATCAGCTCACGGCCGCCCCAGTAAATCGCAATCTCGCGATCGGGTTGCTGTGCCAGCGCGGTCAGCAGAATAGAACGCGCATAGGAGAAGCCGGTACCGCCCGCGATCAGAATGATCGGACGCTCGCTATCTTCACGCAGCCAGGCATCGCCGTGCGGCATATCAACCGTAATCTGGCGATCGTTCTTGATGCGGTCCATCACCGCCATCGCGTAGAGATTGAGATCCGACGCGCCGATGTGCAGCTCAATGATGTCCTTTTCCATTGGCGTAGAAGCCAGTGAAAACGGGCGCTTATCGCGCTCATCCATCACCACCATCAAATACTGTCCGGCGCGGAAGTTAAAATCCGCCGCCGGAATTAAACGAACGCGGTAAACCGTGTCCGTAATCGCTTCAACCGAAGTCACTTTGCAGCTTAACGTTGTCATGCGTTCCCTTTTTCTTCGGGTCTAATTGGTCTGCCGCCGTTAGCGCTGCGGCGGCTCGGCAAAGATAGCTAACTCATCCCAAATGGCGTCAATGCGCGCGGTCACCGCCGGATCTTTCACAATCGGCGTGCCCCACTCGCGCGTGGTTTCACCCGGCCACTTATTGGTCGCATCAAGTCCCATCTTCGAGCCTAAGCCGGAAACCGGCGAGGCGAAGTCGAGATAATCGATGGGCGTGTTCTCAACCAGCACCGTATCGCGTGCCGGATCCATGCGGGTGGTAATCGCCCAAATCACATCATTCCAGTCGCGCGCGTTGACGTCGTCATCGCACACAATCACGAACTTGGTGTACATGAACTGACGCAGGAACGACCACACGCCGAACATCACGCGCTTGGCGTGACCCGCGTACTGTTTCTTGATCGTTACTACCGCGAGGCGATAAGAGCAGCCTTCCGGCGGCAGATAGAAATCAACGATCTCCGGGAACTGCTTGATCAGAATCGGCACCAGCACTTCATTGAGCGCCACACCCAACACCGCCGGTTCATCCGGTGGACGTCCGGTGTAGGTTGAATGATAAATCGGGTTGCGACGTTGCGTTACGTGCGTCACGGTAAACACCGGGAAGCTATCTACTTCATTGTAGTAGCCTGTGTGGTCGCCGTACGGACCTTCCGGCGCGACATCGCCCGGCTCGATATAACCTTCCAGCACGATTTCCGCGCTGGCCGGCACTTCGAGTTCGTTCGAAACGCACTTCACCACTTCGGTTTTGTTACCGCGCAGCAAACCGGCAAAGGCGTATTCGGAGAGTGTATCCGGCACCGGCGTTACCGCGCCGAGAATGGTGGCAGGATCGGCGCCCAGCGCCACCGACACCGGGAAACGTTCGCCCGGATGCGCTTTACACCACTCCTGGAAATCCAGCGCGCCGCCGCGATGCGACAGCCAGCGCATAATCACGCGGTTCTTGCCGATCACCTGCTGACGATAGATACCCAGATTTTGTCGCTCTTTATGCGGGCCGCGCGTGACGGTCAATCCCCACGTAATCAGCGGCGCAGCATCGCCCGGCCAGCATTTCATCACCGGAATGCGCGACAGATCGACGTCATCGCCGCTGAAAATCTCTTCCTGGCACGGCGCATTGCGCAGGCGCTTGGTTGGCATGTTCAGCACTTGCTTGAACTGCGGCATCTTATCGAACAGATCGCGGAAGCCTTTTGGCGGCTCCGGCTCTTTCAGGAACGCCAGCAGCTTGCCCACTTCACGCAGCGCACTGACCTCTTCCTGGCCCATGCCCATCGCCACGCGTTTGGGTGTGCCAAACAGATTACACAGCACCGGCATGTCGTACCCTTTCGGGTTTTCGAACAGCAGCGCCGGGCCGCCAGCGCGCAGCGTGCGGTCGGCAATTTCCGTCATCTCTAACTCAGGATCGATCTCCTGAGTGATGCGCTTTAACTCGCCACGCTGTTCCAGCAATGCGAGGAAGTCTCGTAAATCCTGATATTTCATGCGGCTTTAGCTTTCCGGCCAGAGTGAAACGCCATTATAGAGGCGTTTTACGCTGACATGTTGAGGTTTTGCGTCAGGCAGGCTGACAGGAAAACGGCACCAGCGACTGAATCGCCAATACATCGTGATAAGCAGTAATCGGCTCGCCGTGACGGAACACTTTGAAGTCTTCACCGCGTGCGCTGTAGTAACGCAGGCGATTTTCGCTCACGTGCAGGAAGCTGGCTTCACGCAGCGCAATCACCGATTCATGCGGGTTAACGGCACAGAACTCGGCCAGTCGTTCATCACGCGTTTCGCCCATATGGCCGCTGACGTGCGCATCAAGATAATGCGGATTGATCTGCACCGGGAACAAACCCAGCGCGGGCAGCACTACGCTGCTGCGCACCGGCATATCATTGGTGGTGCGAATGGAAGGCGTTGCCACATTGCAACCGGCGCTCCAGCCGACGTACGGCACATCACGCTCGCGCACCGCGCGTTGGATAGCGACGATCAAGCCGTGCTCGTGCAGCATTTGATTGAGGAACCAGGTATTTCCGCCGCTCACCAGAATCAGCTCAGCTTGTTCAATCGCCGCAACGGGCGATGCAAACTCGTGCACGGTGCGCACGTCAATGCCCAACGACGCGGATAACTCCTGCGCGCGCTGCGCGTGATCGCCACGAATAATCGCGTACGGTACCAGCACCGCCGAAGTGATGCCGCGCTGGGCGATCATCGCATGCAGCTGCGGGTGGGCGTAACTTAACAGCGGCGCATCGTCAGCCACTTTACCGTTACTCAACAGGAACAGTTCCATCAGCCACTCCTTTTCAATCGAAAGATGGGGAGGGAGTCTGATACAGATGGTCGCCGGCCGTCAATTTTCTTGCAAGAAAGCGTAAATAAGCCGCATCAATCGGATAAATCGTAGTGAAATTGTTTTCAGCGCCCGGTTTCCACCCGCCGATGCGCTATAACTCTGACAACTGATTTGATATTCTTAGCGTCCATTATTTGGGAGCGGTTATGGAATCCTGGTACTTACTCTATTGCAAACGTGGACAACTGTTGCGCGCGAAAGAGCATCTTGAGCGGCAAGAGGTGAATTGCCTCAGCCCGATGATCGCTCTGGAGAAGATTGTGCGCGGTAAACGCACCACCGTGAGTGAGCCGCTGTTTCCCAACTATCTGTTTATTGAATTCGATCCCGAAGCGATTCACACCACCACCATCAGCAGCACGCGCGGCGTCAGCCACTTCGTGCGCTTTGGCACCATGCCGGCCACCGTATCAAATGATGTGATCGAAGCGCTGCAAACCGACGTGCCGCAGATCGTGCTCGATGCGGAAACCCCGCAAAGCGGTGATGAAGTGATCATCACCGATGGCACGTTCGAAGGATTGCGCGCCATTTTTGCCGAGCCGGATGGTGAAACGCGCTCCGTTTTGCTGCTCAACATGCTGAACAAACAGGTGATGCGCAGCGTGGATAACAAGCAGTTCCGTAAACTCTAAGCGAGTTTAAACAGCTGACGCGCGTTGAGATTAACCTGCGCGCCCAGCGCTTCCGCCTCCTCGCCACGCCAGTTCGCCACCTGCTGCACAATATGCGGCAGGAAGCATGGCTCATTGCGGCGCGAAGTGGGACGCGGATGCATATCGCGCGGCAGTAAATACGGTGCGTCGGTTTCCAGTAACAGGCGCTCAGCCGGAATCAGCGGCAGCAATTCACGCAGTTCCATGCCGCGACGCTCGTCGCATACCCAACCGGTAATGCCCACCGACAATCCCAGCGCCAGACACGCTTGCAGCTCGTCACGCGTACCAGTAAAGCAGTGCACGACTGCACCAACCAGCTTCGGTAGCCACGGCTCAAGTACTGCAACAAAACGGTCGTGCGCTTCACGGCAATGCAAAAACACCGGCAGCTGCAGCTCAGCGGCCAACGCCAGCTGCGCATCGAAAGCGTATTCCTGCTGATCGTGGGCCGAAAGATTGCGATTGAAATCCAGCCCACATTCGCCAATCGCGACCACCTGCTCACTTTCCGCCAGGCGACGCAAGGTATTCGCGGTTTCCGCCGACCATTCACTGGCATGGTGCGGATGGACGCCGGCGGTTGACCAGCAATAGCCCGCGTGCAATGCCGCCAGCTGCCGCGCCTGCTGGCTCTCCAGCGCGTTGGTGCCGGTAATTAACAGGCCGGTGACGCCTGCTTCGCGCGCACGTTTTACCACCTGCTCGCGATCTTTTGCGAATTGCGTGCTGGTCAGGTTTACACCGATATCAAACATGTCTTCTCCCCAATAAAAAACCGCCCAACGGGGCGGTTTAGATTCATATTCCCGCGCGCTGCGGGATGCCCTGCATTAAGGACATCAGGATTCGGTGTTGTGTTCCTCATCCGAAGACTGACGTCCTTTACCCACATAGTAGCGGGAGAAGAATACGCCGACTTCAAACAGGCAGTACATCGGAATAGCGAGCAAAGTTTGCGAGAAAACATCCGGCGGTGTGAGCAACATCCCAACCACGAACGCGCCAACCAACATGTAAGGGCGTTTCTTTTTCAAATCTTCTGGTGAAGTTATGCCGGTCCAGCACAGCAGCACAATCGCAATCGGCACCTCAAACGCCACGCCGAAGGCCATGAAAATCGTCATGACGAAGTCGAGGTAGTTGGTGATATCCGTTGCGATGGTCACGCCTTGCGGCGCGGTTTTGGCGAAGAAGCCAAACGCCAGCGGGAACACGATGAAGTAAGCAAACGCCACGCCGACGTAAAACAGCAGTGTACTGGAGAACAGCAGCGGCATCACCAGTTTGCGTTCGTGGCGATAGAGCGCGGGCGCCACAAAGGCCCACACCTGATACAAAATCACCGGCACGGCCAGAAACACCGAAACGATGATGGTCAACTTGATCGGCGTGAAGAATGGCGATGCGACGTCGGTAGCGATCATGCTCGCCCCGGCTGGCATCTGGCTGATCAGCGGCGACGCGACCAGATGGTAAATATCATTCGCAAAATAGACCAGACACAGAAAGATGACTAAAACAGCGATGATGCAATTCAACAAACGCTTGCGCAGCTCAATCAAATGGCTAATGAGCGGTTGGGTATCTTCAACGGCCATGTTTATCGTTCATCTTTTACGAGAGAAGTCTTCGCGGTGCTTTCAGGAGCACTGGCGACGGGAGGGGTTTCTGCGGCAGAGATTTCGTCAGTAGGCTGCGGAGTCTGTGCAGGCGCACTGGTTTGATGTTCTGCTGCTGCGGGCGTGACCGCAGGTGAAGTCACGGGCTGCACGGCGGCTGGCGGAGTCTGATGAATAGTGTTGGCTTCATCTTCCTCTTTTTCGAGATCGATACTCTGCTGCACCGAACGCTTCATGGAGTCGGCGGTTTTACGCAGTTCTTCCATCGACTCTTTCAGCTCGGGTGACAACGTGCCACGGCCCGCTTCTTCCACCTTTTTCAGGCTGTCCTGCAACTCCTGCAGTTTCAACTCTTGCGCCAGTTCGTTTTGTACATTCGCGGCCAGCGAGCGAATGGCTCTGATCCAGCCGACGACGGTTTTCACCGCAACCGGTAACCGCTGCGGGCCAAGCACAATCAGCCCGATCACGAACACTAATACCAGTTCACTAAAACCAATGTCGAACACAGTTATACCTGCTTGTCGTTCCGGGCGTCGTCTTTAGTCGCCGTGGTTTGCTGTTTGTCTGCCAGAGTTTTGGCGTTGAAGTCAGCGTCCTGCTCTTTCGGTTGATCCTTTTTATCGTCTTCATCGCCCATGGCTTTTTTGAAGCCACGAATGGAAGATCCTAAATCCGAACCCAGGTTACGAAGTTTGTTGGTACCGAACAGAAGAACAACAATGACGGCAATGATTAACAATTGCCAAATACTGATACCGCCCATGAGATATGCCTCTAATATTCTGTGAAAAACTGTTGACTGTAACGCACAGAAAGCCCGTATGATTTCGGGCTTTAGCTTGCGACATTACGCGATTTGCACCAGGCAGACAATCAGTTTGTCTTGCGCCAGCCAATAAGCCAGGTGACGATGCCAGCGGCCATTAATAGCGCCGGGAAGAAATCCCAATCCGGTCGACTTAACAGCACGGCGGTGCCACTTAATAACAGTGTAGCGCCTACACCAAACAGATAGCGCGCCTGATGATTGCGTGTTCGCTGTACGTTTAAATCGGTGACGAGTTTATCGACGCTGTGCTTCAATAATTTGTGCTGGCGCATGCTGTCGTAAAATAGCTCCGGCAACTCTGGCAGTTTTTCCGCCCAGTACGGCGCTTTCTCTTTCACCGCCCGCAAAATCGCCGGGATACCAATTTGATCTTTGATCCAATCTTCAAGGAACGGCTTGGCCGTTTTCCACAGGTCAAGCTGCGGATAGAGTTGGCGGCCAATTCCTTCGATATACAGCAGCGTCTTCTGCAACAGCACCAGCTGCGGCTGCACTTCCATATTAAAGCGACGCGCGGTGTTGAACAGGTTCAGCAGCACGTGGCCAAACGAAATCTCTGCCAGCGGCTTTTCGAAAATCGGCTCACACACGGTACGAATGGCAAATTCAAAGTCTTCGACGTTGGTATCGGCCGGTACCCAGCCAGAATCCACATGCAGCTCGGCCACTTTGCGGTAATCGCGGTTAAAGAAGGCGATGAAGTTCTCGGCCAGATAGCGCTTATCTTCTTTGTTCAGCGAACCGACAATACCGCAGTCGATGCCGATGTATTGCGGATCTTCCGGGTGATCGTAGCTGACGAAGATATTGCCGGGATGCATATCGGCATGGAAGAAGCTGTCGCGGAATACCTGGGTGAAGAATACCTGCACACCGCGCTCGGCCAGCAGTTTCATGTTAACGCCGTGCTGCTCCAGCGTGGCGATATCTGAGATCGGAATGCCGTAAATGCGTTCCATCACCATCATCGATTCGCTGCAATAATCAGAGAACACTTCCGGCACATACAGCATGCGGCTTTGGTCAAAGTTACGACGCAGCTGGATGGCGTTCGCCGCTTCACGCAGCAGATTCAGCTCATCAATTAAGGTCTTTTCGTAATCGCGCACCACTTCCACCGGACGCAGACGACGACCATCCGGCAACAAACGCGGCACCCACCGCGCCAGACGGTAAATCAGTCGCATATCGGCTCTGATCACCGGCAGGATGTCGGGACGAATCACTTTGATCACCACCGCGCGGCCATTGGATTTCAGCGTCGCGGTATGCACCTGCGCGATAGAAGCCGAGGCCAGCGGTTTGATATCGAAGTCTTCAAACCAGGTTTCCACCGGGCCGCCAATCGACTTTTCAATCTGCTGCTTGGCTTTCACGCCATCAAATGGCGCAACGCGGTCCTGCAGCACCGCCAGTTCATCGGCAATCGCTGGTGGGAACAGATCGCGACGCGTCGAGAGCATTTGACCGAATTTGATCCACACCGGCCCCAACTGCTCCATCGCTAAACGGATGCGTACGCCGGCGGAAGCGTCTTTATGTTGGTTAGGGATCCAGAAGATGCAACGCCGCCACAAGCGTAAAAGCAGCGTGAAGCGCATGCGGGGAATCAGTTCATCAAGGCCGTAAGTCAGAAAGATCTTGATGATGAAGTATAAGCGCCGAATTTCTCCCAGCGTCATTTCGCCTCCAGCTGTGCCAAACGCGTTTCAAACGCATTGAGCGAACGTTCTATCGCTTCCACTTCCTCGCAAAACCATGCCAGTTCCAGTGCGCCCGGCGCAACGCGCCACTCTTCCGTCAGCACCTGACCAAGATAATCCTGGCGGCGGATGAACTGCTGCTGCACGAACTTCAGCGCCTGCTGTGCGGCCTGGCTTACGCCTTGCGCAGCGATATCGCCAATCCACGGTGCAAGATATTCCGCCGGATCCAGCTCGGCGAGATCCATCAGTGCGGAGAATTGCTGTACCACCTGCAAGTCGCCGTCCACCTCCAGTTCACCGCTACGAATCAGGCTGGTGAGCTGCTGGCGATCGCGCAGTTTCGGCAAGGTACTGACACGCAAACTCACCGTGCAGTCGCTGTTGTCTTGCCAATCACTCAGCACATCGAGTTGCGATTCGCTAAATACCAGCACCAAAGGAAAATCGAGCTCTTGCAGACGCAGCATCAATACCTTGCCAGCCAAACGCTGGCGTGCGGCTTTCAGGCTGCGATCGCGATAGAGAACACGGTTCAGGGCGGTCTCAAGACCGCCGGTGATGAGAGGAGTTAAAGTCATGATGGATTAGAATTTAAATCCGCGATGCAGCGCGACAATACCGCCAGTCATGTTGAAGTAGGTGGTATTTTCAAAGCCCGCATCGTTCATCATCGCTTTCAGGGTTTCCTGATCGGGATGCATACGAATCGACTCCGCCAGATAGCGATAGCTTTCAGCGTCTTGCGCCACCAACTGACCAATACGCGGCAGAATGTGGAATGAATAGGTATCGTAAGCTTTGCTAAGCGGCTCCAGCAACGGCTTCGAGAACTCCAGCACCAGCAGACGTCCGCCTGGCTTCAGCACGCGGAACATTGATGCCAGCGCTTTCTCTTTTTCGGTCACGTTACGCAAGCCGAATGAGATGGTGATGCAATCGAAGTAGTTATCCGGGAACGGCAGCGCTTCGGCATTCGCCTGCACATAGCTGACATTGCCCGACACGCCGAGATTACGCAGCTTTTCGCGGCCCATCTTCAGCATCGAGCTGTTGATGTCTGCCAGCACAACCTGGCCGGTTTCGCCCACCAGACGTGAGAATTTTGCCGTGAGATCGCCGGTACCACCCGCCAGATCCAACACGCGCTGACCGCGGCGCACGCCGCTGCTGTCAATGGTAAAACGCTTCCAGACACGATGGATGCCAAACGACATCAAATCGTTCATCAGGTCATATTTTGCCGCGACGGAGTGAAACACGTCCGCAACTTTATCGGCCTTTTCGCTTTTCGCGACGGTCTGGAAGCCAAAATGGGTAGTTTCCTGCTGTGATTCATCTGCCATCGGTTTTACCTGTTCCACAAACAATTCTTGCCGAAGTGTATCAGAGTCGCGCTACACGAGCACGCGACCACCGTGCTATTCGTTGATGCGGCGCAGCGAGTCTGTTGTTGGTTCTGCAACGTTTTCATCCTCGGTGCGATCGTCTGCCCAATCTTCATCCGCTTCTTCCGGCTGCGCTTGTTCAACCAGTTGCGGATTAATCGGACGTTTGATCTCCACGCCAAGCGAACGGAACGCTTCACTTTGTGCGATCAGATTGCCGCGCCCTTCAGACAGCTTTTTCATCGCCTGATGATAACTTTGCTGTGCTTTGTCGAGATTGTGCCCGATGCCACTCATGTCATCGACAAACAGCCGCATTTTGTCGTACAGCCGCGTTGCCCGGTCGGCGATGCGCTGTGCGTTGCGGCTTTGATGCTCATAACGCCAGAGATTATTGATAGTACGCAGCGCCACCAGCAACGTGGTGGGACTAACCAGCATGATGTTCTGCTGTAACGCTTCGCTGATCAGCTCAGGCTGACGATCAATCGCCAGCAGAAACGCCGGTTCCACCGGGATAAACATCAACACATAATCCAGAGAGCGTAAACCGGGCAATTGTTGGTAATCTTTACGGCTCAGCAGGCGAATGTGTCCGCGCATGGCGCTAATGTGTTCCTGAATCGCCTGCTCACGCGTGGCTTCATCGTCGGCATTGAAGTAGCGCTCGTAGGCCACCAGCGTCATTTTGGCGTCGATCACCACATCTTTACCCTGCGGCAAACGCACGATCACATCCGGTTGCATCCTGCCCTGCTGTTCCAGCTGCACGCTCACCTGCGTTTGGTATTCGTAACCTTCACGCAGGCCAGACGCTTCCAGCACACGGGCCAATACCACTTCGCCCCAGTTTCCCTGAATTTTATTGTCGCCTTTTAGCGCTTTAGTAAGATTGACCGCTTCCTGCGCCATCTGTGCGTTGAGTTGCTGTAGCTGGCGAATTTCGTGGGTCAGCGTGTGACGTTCACGCGCTTCCAGGCCAAAGCTGTCGGTGACCTGACGGCGGAAACCGTCCAGCTGTTCGCGCAGCGGACCAATCAGACTATTCAGGCTTTGACGGTTTTGTTCATCGACGCGCCGCCCGCTGTTTTCGAAGATGCGATTGGCGAGATTTTCAAACTGCGCGCTGAGGCGCTGTTCGCTGTTGGTCAGTAGTCGCTGCTTCTCTTCTGCACCGTAGCGCGTCTCTTCAAGACGAATGGTCACTTCGCGCAGTTCGGCTTCCTGCGCGCTGTTCACTTCCAGCTGATTTCGCAGTTCACGGCTGAGTTGTTCACTTTCGCCGCGCCAGTAATCAAGCTGCTGCAAACGTTCCTGCGCACCGCTCAGTGCACCGTGTAGCTGGCGCATCTCCTGTTCGCGTTGTTGGATTTGCTGCTGTAACTGTTCGAGCTGCTGCTGCTGACGCTGCTGCGCCTCTTCCAGCAGGCGACGCTCAGTGGTGAAGCTGGCGTGCTGATGACCGGCGCGCAGTTGAGCAATGATCCAGCCAATGCCCAAACCGGCCAGCGCCAGCGCGCCGCTAATGATAAGTTGCTGATCCATAATCCCCCCGCGGATCGACTTGCTGAGGGAAAAGGTAGAGCTCTACTGTATGAATGTCCAGATTTTTTTCCCTTCATACTTCATGCCGCAGATGCGTTGGCTGCACGTTCTCACCCCAGTCACTTACTGATGTAAGCTCCCGGAGATTCGCTCGCTTGCCGCCTTCCTGCGACTCGAATTATTTAGGGAAAACGTTCTCTAATTAGAGGGCTTTTACGGTGAGATCGCCCGCTTTCCACGCATCAATCAGGAAGAAGGGCATCGGCAACACCCATTCGGTTTCACCCTGGATTTTGGCCGGATAGGTCCAGCTTTTCCCGTCGTAGGTGATCTCAACCTGCTGCCAGCCATTCTCAACGTTTTCGACCTGGCCCGCCATGCTGGCAAAACCGGCGTTACTACCGACGTGGAAGCTGTCGGTTTGCCAGCGAATCGGCTGATGCGCCGGCCACGGTTGTGCATGATGGAAGCGGAAAATATCGTCATGATTCAAGATGCTCTCACGTACCGTCGGCCACAGCGCCACTTTTAGGAAGTACTGATCGGTAAAGCGTTCGCTGCCTTCATATTGCGCAATAAAGTCACGCATTTGCTGCTCAACGTTATGGAACACGCCGTGGCAGCCGCCCCACATGCCCGCCAGCAGCAGCTCGGTATGCGAGAAGTAATCGCGCATATGATGGAACCAGTAAGGCGAAGTCAGCCAGGCTTCTACCGCCACGACTTCGCGCTCGGACAGCAACGAATCCGCATCACGCACGATGTAGCGTTTGACGCTGTCATCGTCCATCACCAGGAAACGCCACAGCGTTGGGAAGATAGTTTTCTCATGCGACATATCCACCAGTTGGGTGTTTGGCTGCGTCAGGCGCTGCCAGACGTGCTGCGGCACGCTGTCGTCGAGATAGATGCGGCAGATCCAGTCGGGATAAAGCTCGCGCGCCACTTCGATGTTTTTAATCAAGGTTTCGCAGTAGCGTGGCTGACTGCCATACAGGCTAAAGGAGATGATATTTTCTGCCGGATTACTGCGGTTGATCGGCGGTGGTGTCTCAGAAGGGAAGGCGACTTTCGCCCCTTTACTGAAAGTCACATCAGATTTTTGCAGCGATTCGAGGCCGTAACGTGCCGCTTCATCTTCTTTATTCAACCAGCCGCACACTTCGGTTAATCCATCCAGCCAGGTTTCCGATGCCTGCGCACGCTGCGCGGCCGGAGCCTGGTAGATCTTCTGGTAAATTTTATAAGATTTTTTGTATTCGCCGACGCGCATCAGGGTGAGCGCGTAGTCGCTAAGCACCTGCATATGATGGGGCAAGACGCGCAGCACTTCTTCACAGCATTGACGCGCAAGAGGATAGTTATTCGCCGCCATCGCCTGGCGAAATCTCGCTGCTGCACCTTCAACGCGTGATTGTGCAGTAGCGGGATTATTCATGAAATTGGGACGTGAGACAGAAACCATTTTGCGCATAAGAAATTTCTCAGTAGCTGCTGAAATTGCGCGCATTCTAATCAGGAAATAGCGGGATTCCTTATAAGCCTGGTCTCGAATTCATCCCTGACTGGCGCACTAAATTAAGCGACGCGCGGCTTCAACCACAATTTTCACCGCATCACTTTCGGTCTGCTTCATGGTCGCGGCATCCGGGATCTCTTTTTGCGTACGGTTCACGATGACGCCAGCCACCATGCCGGCACGCAGTCCCTGACTGGCGCACATGGTTAACAGTGTAGCGGATTCCATCTCATAGTTGAGGACGCCCATTTGCTGCCACTCTTCCATTGAGCCCTGGAAGCGATTCACCACGCGACCGGAGAAAGTGTCGTAGCGTTCCTGGCCTGGATAGAAGGTGTCAGATGAGGCGGTAATACCAATGTGGGTTTTCGCGCCGCACGCTTCTGCCGCTGCCACCAGCGCGGTGGTGCAGGTGAAATCAGCCACGGCCGGGAACTCCATCGGCGCAAAGTGCAGGCTGGCACCGTCGAGGCGTACCGAAGCGGTAGTGACCAGCACATCGCCCACATTAATATGCGGCTGGATAGCGCCGGTGGTACCAACGCGCAGGAAGGTGCGCACGCCAAGCTGCGCCAGCTCTTCAACCGCAATCGAGGTAGAAGGTCCGCCAATACCGGTGGAGCACACCACAACCGGTTTGCCATCCACTTCGGCCAGATAGCTGGTGAATTCACGGTGTGAAGCCAAATGCTGTGGGTTGTCCATCAGCGCGGCGATTTTCTTTACGCGCTCAGGATCGCCAGGCACGATGGCCAACGTGGCTCCTTTCAAATCAGCTTTAGTAATGCCAAGGTGGAAAACGTCAGACTGGGCCATAACAGACTCCTGATAATTGGGGATGAGCGCGCCACTCTACGTGAGCAGGCGGCATAAATATGTGACTCAATTCACCATCGATAATGAAAATTACATTATCAGAAAAACATTATGTGACATAAATCACACATTAATGCTGTGCAATTCTGAATTGCTACAAGCGGTGCTGTGTAAGTGTTGGTGGCAATGTTAATAGAGAAGCAGCACACGTGAAAAAATCCCTCTGCACCCTACGCCAGCCTTGCTTCACTTCGCCAGGCTATAGTTACGTGATTGCGCATTTGCTAGCACGGAGAGAACAATGAAAACCGAAGACAATATGGCACAAAAAACGGCACCCGGTGGCTTTGCACCGGCCGTTCAGCCCACCGCAAGCAGCACCATTATTACCGGCAGCGACGCGATTCATGCTGGCGAGACCTCAGTTCCGAGCCAGGGCGAAAACCTGCCTGCCTATTACGCCCGACCAAAAGAGTACCAAGGCACCTTGCCGGTGGTGTTGGTGGTGCAGGAAATTTTCGGGGTGCACGAGCATATCCGCGATGTCTGCCGCCGTCTGGCGCTGGAAGGTTATCTGGCCATCGCTCCGGAACTCTATTTCCGTGAGGGCGATCCCAACGATTACCACGACATTCCCACGCTGTTTAAAGAGCTGGTGAGCAAAGTTCCAGATTCGCAGGTGTTGTCCGATCTCGATCATGTGGCCAACTGGGCCACGCGCCACGATGGTGATATCCGTCGCCTGGCGATTACCGGTTTCTGCTGGGGCGGACGCATTAGCTGGCTGTTTGCCGCGCACAATCCGCAGGTGCGTGCAGCGGTGGCGTGGTATGGACGCTTAGACGGTGAGAAGACGCTGAAGCAGCAGAAGCACCCGATCGATATCGCGGTGGATCTCAACGCACCGGTGCTGGGCCTTTACGGTGGTCAGGATGAGAGCATCCCGCTGGAGAGCATTGATAAGATGCGTCAGGCGCTGCATGCCGCCAATGCCAAGGCGGAAATCGTGGTGTATCCGGATGCAGGACATGCTTTCAATGCGGATTATCGTGCCAGTTATCACGCCGATTCCGCCAAAGATGGCTGGCAACGCATGCTGGCGTGGTTCGCGCAGTATGGCGTAGCGCCAAACGCGTAATAATAAGGGGCGCATTTGCGCCCCAATCTCATTTACAGCGACTAAGCCGTTTCACCCCGCAGGTTTTGCGCCGCTTTTACCATGTTCGCCAGCGCCTGACGGGTTTCCGCCCAGCCACGCGTTTTTAGGCCACAATCCGGGTTAACCCACAGACGCTCTGCCGGGATGCTCTGCGCCGCTTTACGCAGCAACTCTTCCATCCACTCCACGCTCGGCACGTTTGGTGAGTGAATGTCATACACGCCCGGACCGATTTCGTTGGGATAGTCGAACTCCTTAAAGGTATCCAGCAGATCCATATCGGAACGTGAGGTTTCGATGGTGATAACGTCCGCATCCAGCGCGGCAATCGAGTCCATGATGTCATTGAACTCGCAGTAACACATGTGGGTATGGATCTGGGTTTCATTCTGCGCCACGGCGGCATTGAGACGGAACGCATCCACCGCCCAGGTCAGGTACGCCGCCCAATCGGACTGATGCAGCGGCAGGCCTTCGCGCAGTGCCGGTTCATCAATCTGAATAATGCCAATACCGGCTTTTTCCAGATCTTCCACTTCGTCACGCAGCGCCAGCGCAATCTGTTTGGCGATGGTTTCCCGGCTTACATCTTCTCGCGGGAACGACCAGCAGAGAATCGTCACAGGACCAGTCAGCATGCCTTTCACCGGTTTATCGGTCAGCGACTGCGCGTACTTCGCCCACTCAACGGTGATGGCTTGCGGACGGCTTACGTCGCCGATGATGATCGGCGGTTTAACGCAGCGTGAGCCGTAGCTCTGTACCCAGCCGTTTTGGGTGAATACGAAGCCGTCGAGGTTTTCGCCGAAGTATTCCACCATGTCGTTACGTTCTGCTTCGCCATGCACCAGCACGTCGAGGCCCAAACGTTCCTGCTCCACAATCGCCTGTTTGATGTGTTCGGCGATGCCAGTGCGATAGTTTCCACCATCAATGTTGCCTTTTTTAAAGTCGAGGCGCAGGCCGCGAATTTCGGTGGTTTGCGGAAATGAACCTATGGTGGTGGTCGGCCACGCTGGCAGGTTAAAGCGGTGACGCTGCGCTTTGGCACGCTCGGAGTAGCTGCTGGCACGTTCAACGTCTCTGGCCTGAATTTTCGCCAGACGCTCGCCGACTGCGGCATTGTGAACGCGCGTGGAGTTGGCACGCGCACGAATCGGTGCGCTCCACTCAACCAGCGAAGCGGCATCGTTGTTGTTCAGTGCATGACTCAGCAGTGCAAGCTCAGTGCACTTCTGCAGAGCAAAGGCGAACCAGCTTTTCACTTCCTCATCGAGGCGCGTTTCCACGCTGAGGTCGATTGGGCTGTGCAGCAGTGAGCAGGATGATCCAATCCACAATTGTTGACGCTGCCCCACCAGCGGCTGCAGGCGCGTAAACCAGCTGCTGAGATCGGCACGCCAGACGTTACGGCCATTGATTACGCCGACGGAGAGCAGCCAATCCGCGGGAATCTGCTGGTTCACCTGTTGGATGTCATCTTTGCCGTGGACCAGGTCAACATGCAGACCTTGCACCGGCAGCGCTTTGATCACGTCGAGATTCTGACCGATGCTGTCGAAATAGGTGGTGAGCAGCAGTTTGCTTTCGCCCTGCAGCGCGTCGTAAGCCGGTTTGAAGGCATCGCGCCACGCTTGCGGCAGCTCCAGCGCCAGTGCTGGCTCATCGATTTGTACCCATTCGATGCCGCGTTTTTTCAGTTCAGCCAGCACCTGTTGGTAAACCGGCAGAATGTCTTTGAGCAGTGACAGGCGGTCGAACGACGTACCTTTCACTTTACCCAGCCACAAATAGGTAACCGGACCCAGCAGCACCGGTTTAATCTTGTGCCCGAGCGCCAGCGCTTCATCAACCTCATCCAGCAACTGAGTCCAGGTCAGTTTGAACTGCTGCCCTTGAGTGAATTCCGGCACCATGTAGTGATAATTGGTGTTGAACCATTTGGTCATTTCCGCCGCTGCCGCCGGTTCACCGCTTGGTGCGCGGCCACGGCCAAGGCGGAACAGCGTGTCGAGATCGACCGAGCCATCCTGATTTTGGTGACGAGCTGGCACGTTACCCAGCAGCAGGCTGGTGGTGAGCACGTGATCGTACCAGGCGAAATCGCCCACTGGCAGCAGATCCACGCCCGCCTCTTTCTGCTGTTGCCAGTGACGGGCGCGCAGTTCGCGCCCCACCGCCAGTAGCTCTTCCTGTGAGCTTTTACCTGCCCAATAGCTTTCCTGTGCTTTTTTCAATTCACGACGCAATCCAACGCGAGGGAAACCGAGAGTGTGGTTCAGAATGATCATTTTCTGTTCTCCAGATATTCTTAACTGAATAGGGGGCAGAGATGTTTAGCCGTCCAGATGTTTACACCGCCATAATCTGCGGGTACTGTATGTTCCTCAAGCGCAATTTGTTCAATCTCGATGTGAAGGATTCTCATGATCGAACTCAAACACCTGCGGACGCTGCAGGCGTTACGGAATACCGGCTCGTTAGCTGCCGCCGCCTCCCAGCTTCATCAGACGCAATCGGCGTTATCCCACCAGTTCAGCGATCTGGAGCAGCGGCTGGGTTTTCGCCTGTTTGTGCGTAAAAGCCAGCCGCTGCGTTTTACGCCGCAGGGAGAGATTTTGCTGCAGTTGGCTGAGCAGGTTTTACCGCAGATTCAGCAGGCTTTGCAGGCGTGTCATGAGCCGCATCAGGCCACGTTGCGTATCGCCATTGAGTGTCACAGCTGTATTCAGTGGCTGACGCCCGCGCTAAATAATTTCCGCCAGAGCTGGCCGCAGGTGGTGATGGATTTCAAATCCGGCGTGACCTTTGATCCGCAACCCGCGTTGCAACAGGGCGAGCTGGATGTGGTGTTGACCTCCGATATTTTGCCGCGCAGTGGATTGTTTTATTCACCGATGTTCGATTTTGAAGTGCGTTTGGTGATGGCACCGGATCATCCTTTGGCGCAGCTTGAGCACATTGCTCCGGAAGATATGGCCGATGAAGTGCTGATGATTTATCCGGTGCAGCGTCAGCGTTTAGATGTGTGGCGCCATTTCCTGCAGCCTGCGGGCGTCAGTCCAGCCTTGAAGAGCGTGGATAACACGCTGCTGCTGATTCAGATGGTGTCGGCGCGTATGGGCATCGCCGCGCTGCCACATTGGGTGGTAGAGAATTTTGAGCAGCAGGGGTTGGTGGTGACCAAAACCTTAGGCAATGGTTTGTGGAGCCGCTTGTATGCCGCCGTACGCGAAGGCGAGCAGCGTCAGCCGGTAATGGAAGCCTTTGTGCGGTTTGCCCGTCAGCACGCCTGTGAACATCTGCCCTTTGTGCGCGATGCCGCGCGTCCCGGCTCACTGCAAATCACCTCATCCTGATGTTGTTGGGCGGCGCAGGTCGCCCGCGCTGTTATCCCTGCCCCGCCTGCTCTATAATGCGCCGCCTCAACCCGCGACTAAGAGAGTTTCACCATGATGAGTAACGATGTTCTGCGCAGCGTGCGCTATATGCTGGATTTGAGCGATAGCAAAGTGGTGGAGATTTTTGCCCTGGCAGGAAGTGAAGTGCCGCTGGAAGACGTGCAGGCGTGGATGAAGAAAGATGACGATGCCGCGTTTCGCAAGCTGCCAGATGTATTGATGGGCTACTTCCTTAACGGTCTGATTTTTTACCGTCGCGGTAAGAGTGAAGATGCGCCCGCGCCTTCGATTGAGCGCCGCATGAATAACAACATTTTCATGAAGAAATTGCGTATCGCCTTTGAGCTGAAGACCACCGATATTCCTGATGTGCTGCTGAAAGCGAACTTCAAGATTTCACAGGCTGAGGTTGGCGCGATTTTCCGCAACCCAGATCATAAGAATTTCCGCGAATGCGGCGATCAGATTCTGCGTAATTTCCTGAAAGGGTTGACGATGATTCATCGTCCGGGGCCGGCTAAGAAGGGTTAATCGCTTCTTTGTTCGAGCCGGGTCAGGGATAGCGCGGCAGATCGCAAAGGGAAACCACTTCCTTGTGGATCAGCCTCGCCATCCATGGCTCGGATGCTTTGCTCCACTGCCGCGCTATCCCTTCCCTTTTAGCCTATGCGTTGCTTTTCTTACCTAATACCCAGCGTTTGTGCACATAAAGGGATGCGAAAATCACGGCGGCACCGGCGAGAAAACTCGGCCAATGCGGTTTCTCCTGCCAGATCGCCAGATTCACCAGCAAGCCCGCGGGCACATGCATGTTGTTCATAATACCCAGCGTGCCAGCATCCACCTGCGTAGCGCCGTAGTTCCATATGAAGTAGCCCAAACCTGAAGCCGCTACGCCCAGCCACACCAGAATGCCCCACTGCAGCGACGTGGTCGGCAGTTTGTTCGGATTGCCCCACAAGCTCCAGGCGATCACCGCGATCATCACCGCGCCCAGATAGAACCACGAAAACGCGGTGTGCTGCGGCATTGGGCGAGTTTCCTGCAGGCGTTTGTAGCCCACCATGCCGATGGCGAAGCAGATGTTTGCCGCCTGTACCAGCAGCAAGCCGAACCAGAAATGGTCGCTGACTTTGTCGTAACGAATAATCGCCGCACCAATTACCGCCAGTAGCGCGCTGAAGGCATAGCCGATACGCAGCGGACGTCGGCTGAGCAAATCGTAGATCAGCGTGACATACAGCGGCGTCATCACGGTGAACAGCAGGAACTCGGTCACGCTGAGATACAGATAAGCCTCAAAGCTTAATAAATACATGATGCCAAGCTGCAGCATGCCCACCAGCATATACAGCAGGATGGTGGAAGCACGGTAACCGCGCCAGCGCAGGAACGGCAGGAAAACGATGGCGGCGAGCGCCAGACGCATCAAAACAGAGAACCAGGAATCCACCTGGCCTGCGAGATATTCCCCGATCAAACTGAAGGAAAAGGCCCACAGAATGGTGGTAACGATCAGTAACGGCACGGTAACGATCTCAAAATGAACAGTGGCGCTAGTGTAAACAAACTGTCGAAATCGAGGTGAACTATCTGGTTTACAAGTGGATAAAATAACGACGAATAATTTTTATTTCACATTTTTACACTCGGGTAAAAATGCGCGAAATACAACATTTCCTGGTTTTTTTCGCTCTCAATTGTCATAAAACTGTAACATATGTGTCACATGTCACAGTAACTGCGCGTGACCATCACTATCCTTTGCGCGAAATGGAAACTTCGCTTTGCCATTTTACTGCCTGTTTTTGCCCCAACCTGCTGGGAACTCATAACTATATCGCGCCCTGGAGGGCCACACTCATGTTGAGTATTTTCAAACCTGCACCGCATCGCCCACAAGTGGCCGATGATCGTGTTGATCCGCTTTATCGTCGTCTGCGTTGGCAGATTTTCCTGGGAATATTTTTTGGCTATGCCGCCTACTATTTGGTGCGTAAAAACTTTGCGCTGGCAATGCCTTATCTGGTGGAGCAAGGCTTCTCGCGCGGCGATCTCGGCTTTGCGCTATCGGGCATTTCCATCGCTTACGGCTTCTCGAAATTCATTATGGGCTCGGTCTCAGACCGCTCGAATCCGCGCGTGTTTTTGCCTGCCGGATTGATCCTTGCCGCAGCGGTAATGTTGGTGATGGGGTTCGTGCCGTGGGCCACCTCCAGCATCATGGTGATGTTTGTGCTGCTGTTCCTGTGTGGATGGTTCCAGGGCATGGGCTGGCCGCCGTGCGGACGCACCATGGTGCACTGGTGGTCGCAGAAAGAGCGCGGCGGAATTGTGTCGGTATGGAACTGCGCGCATAACGTCGGCGGCGGTATTCCTCCGCTGCTGTTCCTGCTCGGCATGGCGTGGTTTAACGACTGGAAAGCCGCGCTGTATATGCCGGCGTTTGGCGCCATCCTCATCGCGATTATTGCCTTCGCCTTGATGCGTGACACACCACAATCTTGCGGTTTACCGCCGATTGAAGCGTGGAAAAATGATTATCCGCCGGATTACAACGAGGATCACGAGCAGGAGCTGACGGCGAAGCAGATTTTCATGCAGTACATTCTGCCCAACAAGCTGCTGTGGTACATCGCACTGGCGAACGTGTTTGTGTACCTGCTGCGTTACGGCATTCTCGACTGGTCGCCGACCTACCTGAAAGAGGTGAAGCACTTCACGCTGGATAAATCCTCGTGGGCCTACTTCTTTTACGAATATGCCGGTATTCCCGGCACGCTGCTGTGCGGCTGGATGTCGGACAAAGTGTTCCGCGGCAACCGTGGCGCAACCGGCGTGTTCTTTATGACGCTGGTGACCATCGCCACCGTGGTGTACTGGCTGAATCCTCCAGGCAATCCAGGCATCGACATGCTGTGCATGATTGTGATCGGTTTCCTGATTTACGGTCCTGTGATGCTGATTGGCTTGCACGCGCTGGAACTGGCACCGAAAAAAGCGGCCGGAACGGCAGCCGGCTTTACCGGGCTGTTTGGCTATCTCGGCGGATCGGTTGCGGCGAGTGCGATTGTCGGTTACACCGTGGATTATTTCGGCTGGGACGGCGGATTCATTGTGATGATTGGCGGATCGGTGCTGGCGGTGATTCTGCTGCTGCTCACCATGGTCAGTGAACACAAACACAAGAAACAATTGGCATAACTAAAAAGGGCCGGTGATGACCGGCCCTTTTTTCTAGGCGAGGAACAGTTTACGCAGCGTGTGCGGCACAGCGTCATCCGCGTTGCTGCCAATCACTTCCAGCGTCGGCAAGGTATCTTTCAAACGCTGCTGCGCATTGCGCATGATGCAGCCTTTGCCCGACATGCTGAGCATCTCCACATCATTCATGCCGTCGCCGAAGGCGATGCACGCTTTCAGCGAGTGGCCGAGCTGTTTCGCTACCGCTTCCAGCGCGTGGCCTTTGGAAACGCCGCCCGCCATCACTTCCAGACACGTTGGCAGCGAGAAGCTGACATTTACGCGATCGCCCCAGCGCGCTTCAATCGCCTGCTCCATGGGAATTAAACGCTCCGGATCTTCGCAGGTGAAGAACACTTTGCTGATGCCATCAGTCGGCAGCATGCCCGGCTGGTAAACCTGATAGTTAAACACCGATTCACGGAAATAGTCCTGCTCATCCGGACGATGACGGCTCATGAACCACTCATCGTCGCGATAGACGTGCGTCAGGATATGCTCGTCATGATATTGCAGGCCATACAGATCGCTGGCGATGTCGGCGTCAAGATTGTGGCTGAACACCAGTTCACCTGCGGCGTTGTGCACGCGTGCACCATTAGACGTGATCATGTAAGCCGGAATGCCGAGCTTATCGCGCATCTGTCCGACGTCGATATAGTGACGGCCGGTGGCAAAAACAAAGTGGATGTCACGCGCCACCAGTTCCTGCAGCGTGGTGCGCGCGAATGGCGTCAGGCGATGGTCCGGAGAGAGCAGCGTGCCATCCAGGTCGGATGCGACGATGTGATACATGTAAACCTCGGGTGTTGATATCGGAAAGTAAAATGGATTAAGCGTGGCGTTCAAAGAAATCGACCACCGCGTTTAGCGCTTCGGCACGCATCGCGTCTGTTTCAAACAAGATCTCATGACGCGCTCCTTTGATCACATACGGCGCGTTGCCCGCGCAGGGATGTCCTGCTGCGGCCATCGCCGTACAAAATAGATTTTGTGAGCGGTTATCCACCACATCATCTTCACTGGCCTGCAGCAGCAAGGTCGGCGTGGTGATGTTCGCTACCTGATTGAAGATGTCCCGCCCGGCCTGCACGCCTTCGCGCACCCAGTGATAAGTGGGGCCACCGACGCGAATTGCCGGATCGTCGGCGTAAAAACGCAGGTTACGGCGATAACGTTCGCGGCTATGCGTCAGGCGGTTGATGCCAAACGGATTGGCGCGCCAGCGCCCGGTGCCCAGCGCGTAACCTTCACGCAGCGCCGGCAGTTTCTCGGTCCAGTCCAGAATGCGGTGCGCCATCCAGTCGGGCAGCGGCAGCACAATGCCAAACATCGGCGCGGAGAACACCGCAGCATGAAACGCCTGCGGCTGACGCGCCAGAAACAGCGCTAAAATCGCGCCGCCCATCGAGTGGGCCAGCACGTAGCGCTGCTGATAATGTGGACTCACGATCTCTTTCAGATACAGCGTTTCCAGATCGTCAACGTAGTCGCCAAATTCCACTACATGGCCGCGATGCGAATCTTCCAGCAGACGCTCGGAACGTCCCTGACCGCGATGGTCGAGAATCACCACATCGTAGCCGCACATGAACAGGTCGTAAGCCAGTTCGGGATACTTGATGTAGCTCTCAATGCGGCCAGGCACGACCAGAATGACACGGCGATGTTGCGGTGAGGTGAAACGGACGTAGCGAATCTTCAGGTTGCCGACGCCGGTAAATTCACACTCTTCACGGCGACGCCAGAAGTCGAGCAGCGGACCGGTGGCAAAGGCCGAAAAGCCTCGCTCACGTCCGAGCCAACTCTGTTTATGCTGCTGCATCCGTCCCCCTGAAAAAAACGTGATTTGCGCGCCTGTGCTGCGTAGCATGCGGCGATTTTCTGTCGTATTGTGTCACACTTCGCTAACTTCAGGGAATGTCACACATGACCATTGAATGGTGGTTAACCTATCTGCTGACCACAACCATCCTCAGCCTTTCACCCGGCTCCGGCGCGATCAACACCATGAGCACCGGCATCAGTCACGGCTATCGCGGCGCAGCGGCATCGATTACCGGCTTGCAGCTGGGTCTGGCCATTCATATTGTGCTGGTCGGCGCCGGTTTAGGTGCGCTGTTTTCCCAATCGATTCTGGCGTTTGAAGTCCTGAAGTGGGCCGGCGCAGCCTATCTGGTATGGCTGGGCATTCAGCAGTGGCGCTCCGCGGGTGGCATCGACCTTGACGCCGTTGCCAAAGCGATGCCGCGTCGCCGCCTGTTTAAGCGTGCAGTGTTGGTGAACCTCACCAACCCGAAAAGCATCGTGTTTCTCGCTGCGCTGTTCCCGCAGTTTATTCAGCCGCACCAGCCGCAGCTCATGCAATATCTGGTGCTGGGCATGACCACCATTGTGGTCGATATCATCGTAATGATTGGTTACGCCACGCTGGCAACGCGTATCGCCGGCTGGATTAAAGGACCGAAGCAGATGAAGCTGCTGAACCGCACCTTTGGTGGATTGTTTATGGCAGTAGGCGCGCTGCTAGCCAGCGCACGCAGAATGGCGTAAAAGAAAATCGCACCCACGTCAAAGCCGTCGGTGGCGCAGCCAGTTCGGTGCCGGCCAGCGCGCAGCCCCCGGAGCGTACACGTCGTACGTGAGGAGGGCGAGCACTGCCCGGTGCCGAAATGGCAAGTAAACCAGGCTTAACGTGAAATGATGAGGTGAATACCAAAACCGGCGAATAACACGCCCGCCATACCATCCACCCACTTCGCCATTCGCTGATACTTATCACGCATCCACGGCATAGCGAAAATCGCCGCCACCAGCGTAAACCACGCGAACGTCTCTCCGATAATCAGCAGGAACAACCCCCAGCGCTCCATCGCGCCAACGTCGTTGCCAACAAACAATGAGAATACGCTACCGAAGTAGATGATCGCTTTTGGGTTCGACAGGTTAGTGAGGAAACCTTTCAGGAAACTCATGCCCTTTTTCGGCAGCTCAACCACCGGCGCTTGCGATTGTGGCTGCTTGTGACGTTGACGCGCTGAGCGCATCAGCTGCCAGCCCATCCACAGCAGATACAATCCGCCGCCGACCATAATGATTTCATGCAGCCAGGCCATTTTTTCCAGGATCAGATGCAGGCCCATCAGCGCCACTCCGGCCCAGATTACAATACCCAACGTAATGCCCAGAACGCCCATCATCGCCTCTTTGCGCGAGCGGCTTGCCGCCGTTTGCGACACAAAGAAGAAGTCCGGGCCGGGACTCATCAGCGCAACCAGATGCACCAGCGCGACGGTGGCGAATAACATCAGCATGAATTTTTTCCTTTAACCTTCATCAACATGTTCTTTGATCATCACCAGGAACGGCTTACCAAAACGCTCCAGTTTGCGATGACCGACGCCGTTCACGCTGAGCATTTCTGACGCGCTAATCGGCATTTGTTCTGCCATTTCAATCAGCGTGGCATCGTTAAACACCACGTACGGCGGAATATTCTCTTCATCAGCAATTGCTTTGCGCAGCTTACGCAGCTTGGCAAACAGCTGGCGATCATAATTGCCGCTGTGCACTTTCGGCGAACTGCTGCCGCGCGTTTTCACCGTCACGATACGCGGCACCGCCAGCATCAGCGGCACTTCCGCACGTAATACCGGACGCGCCGCTTCGGTGAGTTGCAGCGCCGAATGCATGGCGATGTTTTGCGTTACCATCCCGAGGTGAATCAGCTGACGCAGCACGCTGATCCAGTGTTCGTGGCTGTGCTCGCGGCCCAGGCCGTACACCGGCAGTTTGTCGTGGCCGTTGTCGCGAATGCGCTGATTGCTGGCGCCGCGCAAAACTTCAACAATATAGCCCATCCCAAAGCGTTGGCCGGTACGATAGATGCTCGACAGCGCCTTTTGCGCCTCCAGCAAACCGTCGTAGCGACGCGGCGGATCGAGGCAGATATCGCAGTTATCGCACTGCTGCTGGCGACCTTCGCCGAAATAGTTCAGCAATACCAGACGACGACAGGTTTGCGCTTCAGCAAACGCGCCCATCGCGTTGAGTTTGTGGCGTTCAATATCCTGCAACGGGCCGGGCACTTTCTCTTCCAGACATTTACGCAGCCACGCCATGTCGGCCGGATCGTAAAGCATCATCGCTTCGGCAGGCAGGCCATCGCGCCCGGCGCGGCCGGTTTCCTGATAATAGGATTCGATGTTGCGCGGAATATCGAAGTGCACCACAAAGCGCACGTTGGGTTTGTTAATGCCCATCCCGAACGCCACGGTGGCGACCACGATTTGCAGATCGTCACGCTGAAAAGCTTCCTGCACGCTGGCACGCTGCGCACTATCGATACCGGCGTGATACGCGCCAACGCTCAAACCACGGCTCTGCAGGCGCGCGGCGGTGTCTTCCACTTTGGCGCGGCTGTTACAGTAAATGATGCCGCTTTTGCCGCGCTGATCCTGCACATAACGCAGAAGTTGCTCGGTGGGTTTGAATTTCTCCACCAGCGTGTAGCGAATATTGGGGCGGTCAAAGCTGCTGATTTGAATCAGCGGATCGTCCATCTGCAGCAGATGGACGATATCGTTACGCGTGGTTTCATCGGCGGTGGCGGTCAATGCCATGACCGGCAAATCAGGGAAGTGCTGACGCAGCTGGCCGATCGAGCCATATTCCGGACGGAAATCGTGGCCCCACTGCGAAATACAGTGCGCTTCATCCACCGCCAGCATCACCGGATTCCACTGGTGCAGGCTGTCGAGGAAATTGTCCATCATCAGACGTTCAGGCGCGATATATAGCAGCTTGAGCTTGCCGGTACGACAATCCGCAAACACCTGCTGCTGCTGCTCACGCGTCTGCGTCGAGTTGAGGCACGCTGCAGCCACGCCGTTGGCCAGCAGCTGATCGACCTGATCTTTCATCAGTGAAATCAGCGGTGAAACCACCAGCGTCAGCCCTTCGCGCACCAGCGCCGGGATTTGATAGCACAGCGATTTGCCGCCGCCAGTCGGCATCACCACCAGACAATCGCGTCCTGACAGGGCGGTTTCGATGATGTTTTGCTGACCTGGGCGGAACTGCTGATAGCCGAAGGTATCTTGTAATACCTGCTGCGCCAGCATTTCCTGATTAAGCACTGCCGATGTTGCCACGGTAATCCTGTCTTTGTTGCGGGTTAGAACAGATCGTTGAGCGTCACGCCCACGCCAAAGCGCGTCTGGCGATGGTTATAGTCGATTAATGATTCACCATAACCGCTGAAGACCTGCGTGTAAAAGCGCACGTGTTCAGAGATCGGGTAGCTCCAGGCGAAGGTTGCACCGCCAAAGCCGCTGTTCCAGTTGTAGTTACCTTCCACGCTGAAAATGTTCTCGCCCATCATGTAGCCGAGCTTGGCGCGGTAGTAACCCATGTATTTGGTAATGTCCGGGTTATCGTCATTGCTTTCACTTTCAGGCAGACGATACCAGGGTTTGATCTCTGCGAGCAGATTGCCGTTCTGCGCCATGAAGCGCGCGTAAACGCGGTTCCAGCTGCGTGAGGTCGGCTCGCTGCGGCCGTTCGACTGATGCACTAAGCCGGTTTCCACATCGCGTAAGGTCCAGCCTGCGAAAGTGTAATCGGTGGCCCAGCCGAGGAAAATTTGTGGCTCATAATCGGTTTCACGGAACGGTGATGACGCACCACGGTTCGAGAGCTGCCACCACGAGCGCTGAGTATAGGACGCCGCCAGCACCGAGTTATCGCCTAAAATGCCGCGCCACAGCGGAAACGCCAGGCTGAGCTGGAATTTTACTTCATCATTTTTAGCTTTGTCTGCCCAGTTGTACGAAGAGATCGCCTCTTTGTTCATGTCGCTGGTGTAGGTGTAGAGCAGATAGTTGTTTTCGTAAGGATAAAGCACGAACGGGTTATCGTGTTTCTCCAGCAGGTTAGCGATAATGCTGCCCTTCACTGCCGGTGCATCATGAACCTCTTTTATCGTGGCTTCTTCAGCCTGCGCCAGGCCAGGAAGGATCAGCGCCGCGGCCAGCAAGGCGTAATGCTTACGCATAGAATTCTCCAGAGAACTGCGTGTCGTAATCGTCAAGTGACGGTTCAAAAAGCAGGCCATTCTACACGCAAAACCTGCGGTTGATCAGCGCCGATTTCCGAAACTGGAAAGCGGCTCGAACGCGGCATAATATACACAACTCGTTAACATTTTAAGGCAGGCATTATGTCATCCCCGTTGCTGACACAGCAGGAAGCGCGTCGTCTGATTGGCGAAATCTTTGTTTATCACATGCCCTTCAATCAGGCGCTCGGATTAGAGCTGGATCGACTGGAAGCGGATTACGCCGAACTCGGCTTCGCCAATAAAACCATGCTGGTCGGCAACGCAGCGCAGCAGATTCTGCACGGCGGCGTGATCGCTTCAGTGCTCGATGTCGCGGCCGGGCTGGTGTGTGTCAGCTATGCGCTGACGCGTCAGGAGAGCATTACCGAGGAAGAGCTGCGTCAGCGCCTGTCGCGCATGGGCACCATCGATATGCGCGTGGATTATCTGCGCCCTGGCCGTGGCGAGCGCTTTGTCGCCACCAGCAGCCTGCTGCGCGGCGGCAACAAAGTCGCTGTGGCGCGCGTGGAGTTACATAACCAGCAAGGCGATTACATCGCCACCGCTACCGCCACCTACATGATTGGCTAATCAGTATTTTTGGAATGACATGATGGATTCGCAACAAACTCGCCAGGGTATTGGCTACGCGCTCGGCGCTTACTTCATTTGGGGCATCGCCCCCGCCTACTTCAAGCTGGTCAAAGAGGTACCCGCTACCGAGATCATGACGCATCGCGTGATTTGGTCCGCACTGTTTATGCTGCTGTTGATCACTTTGACGCGCAGCTGGGCGCAGGTACGTAGCGTACTGGCTCAGCCGAAAAAGGTGCTGCTGCTGGCGCTGACCGCCATCACCATTGGCGGCAACTGGCTGCTGTTTATCTGGGCAGTGAACAATCAGCACATGCTGGAAGCCAGCCTCGGCTACTTTATCAACCCGCTGATTAATGTGGTGTTTGGCATGCTGTTCCTGCGCGAACGCTTCCGCCGCTTGCAGTGGCTGGCGGTACTGCTGGCGACCACCGGCGTGCTGGTGCAGCTGTGGCAGTTTGGATCGCTGCCGATTATCGGCCTTGGCTTGGCGTTGAGTTTTGCTTTGTACGGTTTGGTGCGCAAAAAAATTCAGGTCGATGCGCAAAGTGGCATGTTGATCGAAACGCTGTGGCTATTCCCGCTGGCGGCGATTTACCTGTTTGGTTTTGCCGATAGCGCCACCAGCCATCTCAGCGCCAACGCCATGAGCCTCAATCTCAAGCTGGTCGCGGCGGGCATTATCACCACCATTCCGCTGATGTTTTTTGCTGCCGCCTGCGCGCGTCTGCGCTTATCGACCGTCGGTTTCTTCCAGTATCTGGGTCCGACGCTGATGTTCCTGCTGGCGGTGCTGTTCTACGGCGAGCGCCTGACGCCGGATAAAATGGTGACCTTCGGCTTTATCTGGCTGGCGCTCGCCGTGTTCATTATTGATGCGGTTGCGTTCTCAGCTCGGGCGCGCATGCGCGTAGCGTGAAATAAAACGCGCCAGCGCCGGACCGGTAAGCAGAATGGTGAACAGACGCAGCGTCTGCAGCGCCATGACAAAAGCCATATCGACGCGCGTGCCGGCCGCAATAATCGCCACGGTATCCAGCCCACCCGGGCTGGTTGCCAGATAGGCGGTCATCAGATCGACGTGTAGCACGCGCGTTAGCATCCAGGCTAATCCGCCGCACAACAGCATCAAACCAAAAATCGACAGCAACATTTGCGGCAGCGTTCGCAGCGCAAGTTTGAAAATCGGCCGGGTGAAACGCAATCCCACGCTCCAGCCAATCAGTGCATAGGCCAGCGCCAGCAGCCATTCCGGAACCTGCAAAGTCGCCACATCGGTGCCGTGCAATACCGCACCGATCAGCGCGGGTAGCAGCAAGGCACCAGAAGGAATTCGCAGCCTCTGGCCGAGCCACGCACCGGCGACCATCACCAGCAGCGTGAGCAGAAAGCTGCTGTGCAGCGCGGGAAACCATACCAGATCAGCTGCACCGCCGTGGGTGCCGAGGCCAATGCGCGCCACCACGGCCGCAGCGGTGGCGACAAACAGCACGCGCAGATACTGCATAAACGCCACCAGCCGCACATCCGCCCCGAAATCACCGGCCATCGCCACCATCGCCGAAGCGCCGCCGGGCGACGATCCCCATGCGCCGGTTGGGCCGGGCAAACTACTGAAGCGTACCAGAAGAAAGCCGGACAGGCCGCTGGCCGCCAACGTCAGCACCAGCACCGCCAACACCACCGGCCAATCCTGGATCAGCGGTGTGAGAATGCCCGGCGATAAGCTCTGGCCAATCATGCAGCCGAGCACCGCTTGTGCCAGCACGAAGAAACGTTTATCGATGCGAACAGTCGCGCCGGACAAGCCCATAAAGGTGCCGACGATCATCGGGCCAAGCAGCAAGGCCGCAGGAAGATGGAACAGCTGGAGGATAATCCCCAGCACTAACGAAGCAATCAGCAGCAGTGTCCACTGAAGTCGCAATGAGAAGCGCGCCATAGGAGAGAATCAGATAGTGAGCAGAGCCAACAGGTTACGCAGAAAATTTAAGTTTATCTACCAGGTCGCCATAAATGGCGCCCCTACATTTGTCATGAGCGGTTTTGTAGGGTCGTCATTCATGACGACCTGGACTTAAGAACGGTTACAACCAGTTCTTGCGTTTGAAATAGAGGTACGGCGCCAGGCCAGCGAGAATCATCAGGCTAATCGCGCCCGGATAACCAAAGCTCCATTTCAGCTCCGGCATAAACTCGAAGTTCATGCCGTAGCTGGATGCCACCAGCGTGGGCGGCAGGAATACCACCGAAACCACCGAGAAGATCTTGATGATGCGGTTCTGCTCAATATTGATGAAGCCCATTGCCGCCTGCATCAGGAAGTTGACCTTCTGGAACAGCGATTCGTTATGCGGCAACAGCGATTCGATATCGCGCAGGATTTCACGCGCCTGCTCCAGCTGGTTGCCCGGCAGACGCGCTTTGCGCACCAGGAAGTTGAGGGCGCGCTGGGTATCCATTAGACATAACCGCACTTTCCAGCCGATATCTTCCAGCTCCGCCAGACGTGACAGCGCCTGATCGTACTCTTCGCCCTGCTGGCCTTCCATGATCACGCGGCTGAGTTTCTCCAGCGCGCTATAGATGTTCTCGATCTCATCCGCCAGCTGTTCGATTTTGGTCTCAAACAGATCCAGCAGCAGCTCATAGGCGTTGCCATCGGTCAGCATCTGATTGCGCGCACGCATGCGATAGAGACGGAAAGCTGGCAGTTCGCGTTCGCGCAGCGTATACAGGCGATCTTCGCGGATGGTGAATGCCACGGTGGAGTTGCCAGCGTGGTCTTCGGCATCTTCAAAGAAGAAGAAGGAGTGAATGTGCAGGCCGTCTTCGTCTTCGAAGAAACGCGCCGAGGCTTCGATGTCTTCCAGCTCCGGACGCGTCGCCAGGCTCTGGCCGAGCTCGCATTGCACGCGATCGCGTTCGCTGTCGTCAGGTTCGATCAGATCGACCCAAACAGACGTGTTGAGTTTGTCGTTATCTTCTTCCAGCTCGATGCGCGTCAGGCGATTACGATCGAGTTTAAATGCGCTCAGCATAGCAATAACTCCCCATTTTTTCGGAATGGGACAAGGCGGTGACCACTGTAAATTACGGGCACGGCGAAGCCTGAACACGGAAACTTTCGCTTCAAGGGTAAATCAGTGCTAACTCACGCGACGAGAGTAAAAAAGGGAGGTCGCTGTTAACCGCTAAGGCTACCAGCTAAAAGAGGTAACCTTAGGAGTTCCTGTTAAACAGGTGATTGAGCCAGCATCGACTGGGCGCGTCCAAGGCATTGTCCTCTCATGATAATAGTGCGCGCATGTTACGCTGAGACGAAAAAGTCGTCAAGGTAGCGCAACCGCGCTACACCGTTTCCAGACGGGCGTAAGCCGCCACCAGCCACTTGATGCCCTGGCCCTGAAACGCCACTTGCAAACGGCTGTGTTCACCGCTGCCTTCGAGGTTGATGATGGTGCCCTCGCCGAACTTGGCATGGCGCACGCGCTGGCCGAGCGTGAAGCCGCTGTCGTTTTGCGCGATGGGCGTGCCCATGCGCTGATGGCTCACCGGACGGCTGACGCTGGCGCGCAAACGCACCTCTTCCACGCACTCTTCCGGCAGCTCACCGATGAAGCGTGATGGACGGTGATACACTTCCTTACCATAAAGACGACGGCTTTCAGCATAGGTGAGCGTCAGCTTGACCATGGCACGCGTCACGCCAACGTAAGCCAGACGGCGCTCCTCTTCCAGACGACCGCCTTCATCCAGCGACATCTGGCTCGGGAACATGCCCTCTTCCATGCCGACGATAAATACCTGGCTGAACTCCAGCCCTTTCGCCGAGTGCATGGTCATCAGCTGCACCGCATCCTGCCATTTGTCGGCCTGGCCTTCGCCTGCTTCCAGCGCCGCATGTGACAGGAACGCCTGCAGCGGCATCAGATCTTCGTCTTCGTCCTGATAGCTGAACTGGCGCGTTGCCGTGACCAGTTCCTCAAGGTTTTCAATACGCGCCTGGCCTTTCTCGCCCTTCTCCTGCTCGTACATCACCCATAAACCGGAGTCTTTAATCACGCGATCGGTTTGCACATGCAGCGGCATCTCGGCGGTTTCACTGGCCAGTGAATCGACCAACTCGCAGAAGCGTTGTAGCGCCGAGGCGGCGCGTCCGGCTAAGGCTTTGTTCTGCAACAGCTCGCGCGTGGCCTGCCACAAGGTGAGTTGCTGATCGCGCGCGGTCTGGCGCACCACATCGAGAGTACGATCGCCGACGCCGCGCACCGGCGTGTTCACCACACGCTCAAAGGCTGCATCGTCGTTGCGATTGGCCATTAAACGCAGATAGGCCAGCGCATCTTTAATCTCCTGACGCTCGAAGAAGCGCATGCCGCCATAAATGCGATACGGCATGCTGCCTTGCAGCAGCGCCTCTTCCAGCACGCGCGATTGGGCGTTGCTGCGGTAGAGAATGGCGCAATCCTGCAGCGCATTGCCGTTCTCGTGCCAGCTTTTGATGCGATTGACCACAAAGCGCGCTTCATCCAGCTCGTTGAAGGCGCAGTAAAGCGAGATCTTTTCGCCATCGCTGCCGTCGGTCCACAGTTCCTTACCGAGGCGGCCATTGTTGTTGGCGATCAGCGTGTTCGCCGCTTTCAGAATGTTGTTGGTCGAGCGATAGTTCTGCTCCAGGCGAATAGTTTCCGCGCCGGGAAAATCCTGCAGGAAGCGCTGGATGTTCTCCACCTGCGCACCGCGCCAGCCGTAAATCGACTGATCGTCATCGCCGACAATAATCACGCGGCCGGTATCACCCGCCAGCATGCGAATCCACGCGTACTGAATGTTGTTGGTATCCTGGAACTCATCCACCAGCACGTTGCTGAAACGCTCGCGGTAATGGTTCAGGATATGCGGCTTGTTCAGCCACAGTTCGTGGGCGCGCAGCAGCAGCTCGGCGAAATCCACTAATCCGGCGCGATCGCAGGCTTCCTGATACGCCTGATAGATGCGCAGCCAGGTTTGCTCAACCGGATTGCCGTAGCTTTCTATGTGTTTTGGCCGCAGGCCTTCATCTTTTTTGCCGTTGATGTACCACATGCCCTGGCGCGCAGGCCACTGTTTCTCATCAAGGTTCATCGCTTTGATCAGGCGCTTCAGCAGACGCAGCTGATCGTCGCTGTCGAGGATCTGGAAATCCTGCGGCAAGCCGGCATCAAGGTGATGCGCGCGCAGTAAACGGTGCGCCAGGCCGTGGAAAGTACCAATCCACATGCCGCCCTGGCTGGTGCCGATCAGCTGATCGATACGATGGCGCATTTCCGCCGCCGCTTTATTGGTAAAGGTCACCGCCATAATCGAATACGGCGAGCAGTTCTCTACCGACAGCAGCCAGGCGATGCGATGCACCAGCACACGGGTTTTGCCACTGCCTGCTCCGGCCAGCACCAGCAGGTTGCTGCGCGGTGCGGCGACCGCCTCGCGCTGTTTGTCATTCAAGCCGTCAAGCAGATCAGAAACGTCCATAAGCACCGTTCGCGAAAGAAAATGAACTCAAATCCACACTGCTGCGGATAGAGCTGTATATATTTACATGTGTGGATTATAGCAGCGAGGTCAGAGATGCCAACCGATCAATTTCAACATGCGGCAGCAAACGCGCATCGTCGATCTTCATCAGATTGCCTTCACGCAAATTGATCCAGCAGGCTTGCATACCGGCACGCAGCGAACCGGCAACATCGGTGGTGAGATCGTCGCCGACGTGCAGAATGTGCTGCGGTGCGATGTTCAAACGCTCAGCGGCCAGATGATACATATCCTGCCACGGCTTGGCGCGACCGTGCGGACCGGCACGCAGCGCGAACTGGAAGTAATGATTAATACCGAGCTTTTCCGGACAGGCATTGCCGTTAGTGATCGCCACCAGCGGCACGCGCTCGCCCAGCCACGTCAGCGTTTGATGCGTCTCTTCCGGCATATCAACTTCACTACGCCACTGATGGAAGACGCTCATCACGTCGCTGGCACCGGCGGTGGCTTCCGCTTTGGATAAGCCGACATTGAGCAGCGCCAGCTCCACCGAGCGACGACGCCATTCAGACACGTCGTGATAAATTTCCGGCTCGCGCGCCAGCAACTCATTGCGCAGCGTCTGATAATCCGCCGGGGTGAATTCTCGCAGAGCTGGATGATACGCCTGCAGCGCAGCGTGCGATTCGGCAGTGGTTTTGCGGATGACGGGATGGTTGTCATACAGCGTGTCGTCGAGATCAAAGGTGATTGCTTTGATTGGGCCGAGCGGACGATAAAACTTCATTAAGACTTTCCTCGTTTGGCACGCGGATGGGCCGCATCGTAAACCGTCGCCAGATGCTGGAAATCCAGATGGGTGTAGATTTGCGTGGTCGCCAGATTGGCGTGACCGAGCAGTTCCTGTACCGCGCGCAGATCGCCGCTCGATTCCAGCAAATGCGTGGCAAAAGAGTGGCGCAGTTTATGCGGATGAATATGGCTGGCAACGCCTTGCTTGATGCCCCATTCGGCAAAACGCTTCTGCACGTTGCGCGTCGAAATCCGGCTGCCGCGGCTGGAGACAAACACCGCATCATCCTGCGGCGCAAAGCTAGCACGCAGCGGTAACCAGTGCTGAATCCAGGTAACCGCCGTGCCGCCAATCGGTACGCGGCGCTCTTTGCTGCCTTTACCCAGCACCCGCACTTCACCCGCCTCCAAATCCATGTGGCGACAATCCATATTCACCAGCTCAGACAGACGCAAACCGCCGCCGTACATGGTTTCCAGCATCGCGCGGTCGCGTACCGCCAGCGGATCGTTGAGATCGATCTCCAGCAGTTGGTTAACTTCGTCGACATCCATGTTTTTCGGCAGATGGCGCGCATTACGCGGCGTGGAGATGCCTTTAGCGGGATTGGCGCTCAACATGCCCTGATGCACTTGCCAGTCGAGAAAACTGCGCAGCGCCGACATGCGCAGCGCCAGACTGCTGGCGCCTAAACCGCCCCGCCGGCTGCGTGCCGCCAGGCTGCGCACCTGCGCCGGTTCCAGCTGCGACCAGCTCGTCAGCTTCATCTCATCGGCCATTGCCATAATCGCCTGCAATTGCCGTTGGTAATTCTTTTGCGTCAGCGGACTCAGCTGGCGCTCGACCTTGAGATAACGCAGAAAGTCATCCACGGCCGGCAGCAGCGGACTGACGTGACTCATGCGCGTTCAATCCAGCGTGACAGCAGATCCGGCAACATTTGCGCCAGATGCTGCAGCAGCAGCGTACCCATGCCCGCCTGATAATGCTGATTATCGCGGCTGGTGAACATTAATATGCCCAGCTCGCCGCGTTCGCCCATTAGCGACATCGCTACCGAGCCAATCGCTTTGGCCTGCGGCAACAGCAGTAGCAATTCCGGACCGTTCAGGCTGCCGAGATAGTGATGTTCATTGCCGAAGCGCTGAATGCGCAGCGGTTCGAATGCCTGACGTGACAAGCCGAGCTGGGTGAAATCAGAGGGTGCGCCGATGTGCCACTTGTCATTGAACACGCGTACGTGTGCGCCGGCCAGACCCAGTTCGCGCGCCCAACGGTGCAGACGCGTTAGCATCTCTTGCAAGCTGTCGGCGGCGGCGAGATGACCTTGCAGCGCCAGCAGGCGATCAAACAGCTGATGGTTGGCGGTAGCCTGCTCCATCAGCAGCGTGATCTCCTCTTCTAACTGCTGGATGTGGTTGCGCTGCCGCGCCATATGCCACTCCACCAGCGAAACACTGCCGCGTACCGGATGCGGCACCATCATCTGTTCAACCTGGCGCGCATTGCGAATAAAAAAATCGGGGTTTTGACGCAGAAATGCGCTTACCGATTGATCGTCCAGCAAAACCTCGCTTTCGGTTTGCTCTTCGACATTTTTCATAGATGAATAAACCCATCGTAGACGTGTGTGGCTGGACCGGTCATAAACAGCGGCTGCCCTTCCCCTTTCCAGGCAATGTGCAGCGTTCCGCCCGGCAAATCGACGCGGACATTTTCCGCCAGAATGCCCTGCTGAACACCGCAGGCGACCGCCGCGCAGGCGCCGCTGCCGCATGCCTGGGTTTCGCCTGCGCCACGTTCATACACGCGCAGACGGATGTGTTCACGATTGACCACTTCCATAAAGCCGACATTGACGCGCTCCGGGAATCGCTCGTGGCTTTCCAGCTCTGGGCCCAGCGTTTCCACCGGCGCGGTTTTCACGCTTTCTACCTGAATCACGCAGTGCGGATTGCCCATCGATACCGCACCAAACATCACGGTTTGCTCGGCCACCCGCTGCAAATAAAGGTTCTCTGCTTTATTCGCGCGGAGCGGCACGCTTTGCGGTTCGAAGTTGGGTTGACCCATATTGACGCGCACCAGCTCATCATTGGTAACGCTGAGCACCATGCGGCCGGTTTGCGTGCTGACACGAATGTCGCTTTTATTGGTCAAACCTTTCAGACGCACAAAGCGGGCAAAGCAGCGTGCACCGTTGCCGCACTGCGCGACTTCGCTGCCATCGGCGTTGAAAATGCGGTAATGGAAATCGAGATCCGGATCGTAAGGCGGTTCAACGATCAGTAGCTGATCAAAACCGATCCCCTGATTTCTGTCCGCCAGGCGGCGAATCAGTTCCGGCGAAAAAAAGACGTTTTGCGTCACAGCATCCACAACCATAAAGTCGTTGCCGAGACCGTGCATTTTTGAGAACTGCATTTTCTGCTCCGCCGGATTACTCATAGAGTTTAGTTGGCCTGCGAACCAGGCTTGCTGGTGACCAAACCACCGACATCAGCATCCTGAGCCGCTTTTTGCTGCTGCGCGGTGACCTGCTGTTTCGGCTTGTTTGGCTGATCTTTCGGCGGGAAATACAGCGGTCCTTTTAGGCCACAGCCTACCAGGCTGACCAGTGCCAGCGCCATACCCAGCTGACTCATCACTCGTATCATTCTGTCTGCTCTTCTGTCCTAAAGCCATGGTTGCTTATCATCGCAGTTGACGTTGTAAAAGCAACAGGAAATAGCCGCATTTCCTGCGGCAGGTCAGAGTAACAGCGCATCCCGCCGCGCGAACGCGGGCGGGATCAATGCATTTGATAGCGCGGCTGGAAGTCGCCGTTGTCGTTGTCAGGCTGGGTGGCGCAGAGCTGCGTCAGCGTTTGGCTGCGGAAAGGAATCACCTGGAAACGTTCGCCAGTGTTCACAATCTGGTAGAACTGCGGCAGGTTAAAGTTGATAAAGCTGGAGCCGTAAGTAAAACGGTCATGCGACGATGAGTAGAATCGACTCACGTCACGCACCAGCTCCTCTTTACTGCCTTCGCAATGGTGATAAACCTCAACGCGATTGGTTTCGTCGAGGATATAGATGTTGAAGCCGCGATCGTCATTAGTATCTTCAAAGAAGAACTGAATGATGCCTTCGCTGGCGTAGCCGTTCACCACCGGCGGCAGCGGCGTCTGGTTCGATTCCACTTTAATCGACAAGCCATGCAGCTTGTTGTTAGAAATCGCGCCATAAAATTCCACGGCGTTTTCCAGCTTCTGCACCGACACGCTCATGCGTTCGAAGAATAAGCCCCAGGTTTGACCCGCCATGCGTAACGCTTTAAAGCGGCCCGGTTCCTGACGCGTGCTCGACAGACGCAGCTCAATGCATTCCGAAACCAGCTGCTGCACGCGAGTACGAATTAAACCGCGCAGATGCTGGCTGTAGCAGAATACTTCCACCGTATCCGGCGGCGCAGCATCCTGATGCATTTTGCCGAGAATGGTTTTCAGCGCCTCAATCATCGCCTGCTCACCATTGAAGTGCAGCGTACGCACTTCATTCCACGAGTTGCGATAGAGCAGATCGATGCTGCCAATCAGACATTGCTGCTGCTGACCGAAGCTGAACACATCCAGCTTACGGAAATCAAAATGCACCACCTGATTGCGGAATGCGGAGGTAGGATCGTGTTCCAGGTTAACGATAATCGCTAAGTGACGAATTTCGCACGGGCTGTAGAGCGCTTTCGGCGTCGGTGCTGGCACGCGCAGCGGGAAGTGGCTCGACACATCGTTAACCAGTTCCTGCAGACGCGGCAGATCGCACAGATCGTTGCCCTTCATATGCAGACGCGTTTTACTGGTCAGCAAACCGTTAAACCACGCCCACGCCACCAGCTTGTTCAGATAGCGATTATATTCCAGCGGCTGATGGCTGATGATGGAACTCATGTCTGGCGATTGGTTATACAGATACCAACCGGCGCGATTAGCGCGGCCCGCCGGGACATGAATAAAGGTAAGATTCTCTTCCGAGAGATCGGGCGAAATCTGCGGGTTCACTAAAGTGACTTTACCCGGCAGCGCCTCGAACGCGGCATACAGTTTACGCGTCAGCACGCCGATATCCTGCGGGCTGGCGCTGACGCTTAAATTGTTGCGACGCGCAAAGCGAATCAGGTTGCGATAGCTCTGCATCATCGCATCCAGCAGCTCGTTGTGCGCTTCGCGTACCCGTTCGATTTTCCACTGCGCGCGGTTATCCAGTACCGCTAACTTCTCTTCATCCCAGCCCCACTCTTTAACCAGCTGCGATAAGATCTCGCGCCGCCAGCCGGTGCGCTGATGATGGTGATCTTCGCTCGAGAGCTTTTCACACACTTTTAAATAGAAACATCGACGCACTAAATCGAGGCGCGCCATGTCATCAACGCTGGTGAGATAGCGCGTCACGCGCTCCAGCATCATGCAGTAAGGATCGAGACCGAAGGAGACAATTTCGCCGTCGTGCAGGCGCTGCTTGATGTCCATCGACAAGAGCTGCGTGTCGGGATATTCCCAGCTGTAGGCTTCCAGCAGCAGGGTTTTCAGCACCGCTTTATACGGCGAGTCGATACTTTTATACAGCTGCCACAAGCTGGCACCGAAATACTCTTCCGCCGACAGCGTGCCAAGGCCGCCGAGATCCAGCCACTCATTCGGCGTCAGTACGCCTTGTGAATAGAGCGACATGACGTAATCGTCGTAATGGTGCTCCTCTTCGCCAGGCACCATATTCCACAGGATGCGTTTACCCGCCATACGCACGGCGGTACGGTAGAACTCATCCAGTAGCAAAATATGTTGGGTAGAACCGCAGTCTTCACCGCCGAGGCTACCGCTTTCGTTATGGCGGAAACGGTTCTCGTCAATCAGGAAGAAGCTGACTTCCACACCCATCGACACACACCATTTCTGCAACAGCGTACACTTACGCTGCAGATTAAGGCGCTCTTCATTATCCAGCCACGATTGGTGGCATACCCAGATGTCGAGGTCGGAAATGCTGTTTTGCCCAACCGACGAGGTGCTGCCCATTGAGTAAATGCCGGTAATTGGACGTTCGCCCGCGACGGCGGCGGTGAGATCGAGTGGTTGTCCACCCGCTAAGTTCTGCAGCAGCTGGAATTGATTTTCATCGGGCGTGTAAAGGCAGACGCCATGCGGAACGCTACCTTCGAGGTAGCCCGGCATCAGCGGATGATGGTAATGCAATAATGTTGGCAGCAGACTGTAGACTTGCTGGAAAGCAGGCCCCATGGCAGCCAGTGCGCGATCTACACGCAGCTGGTTAATCGCATCCAGTCTCTGTTTCAGTGTCTCAATGTAGAGGTACAAGACGTTTCGCCTGATTGTCCCAGTGTTAAGCACCCTGTTTCCGCATTCTGCCGCTTAATAATAAAGATATCGGGCAAATAATTGCTGGAAACGTGATCAATCTAACACCCGGAGGATTGACCGTAAAGAAAGTTGCGCTACTTAACAGTTTAGCATGTTCCGACCGTAGCCCTGCTTTTTTCAGACTTCGACACAAAACTGCGACCCGCAAGATCCAGGCGCAGTCTGACATCGCGGCCTTTTCAATCCGTTGAAACTGACAGCATTCCCCTATCAATGATAGGATATTCGATGAACGATCAAAATGGTTAACAGCATGTTAAACAAAATTTTCAGAATTGCTACCAGACAAAGTCCCCTTGCTTTGTGGCAGGCACAATATGTCCAACAGCGTCTGATGGCGGCTCATCCGGGTCTGCAAGTTGAGTTGCTGCCGATGGTCACCAAAGGTGATGTCATCCTTGATACGCCACTGGCAAAGGTTGGCGGCAAAGGGCTGTTCGTTAAAGAGCTTGAGCTGGCAATGCTGGAAGGCCGCGCCGATCTCGCCGTGCACTCAATGAAAGATGTGCCGATCGATTTTCCAGAAGGCCTCGGTCTGGTGACCATTTGCGAGCGTGAAGATCCGCGCGATGCTTTCGTCTCCAATCGTTACAACAGTGTTGATGAGCTGCCACAAGGCGCGGTTGTCGGGACGTCCAGCCTGCGTCGCCAGTGCCAGCTGAGCGCCCGTCGTCCGGATTTAGTGATTCGCTCACTGCGCGGCAACGTCGGCACGCGTCTCGGCAAACTCGATGCCGGTGAATATGACGCCATCATTCTGGCGGCGGCCGGTTTGAAGCGTTTAGGTCTGGAAGATCGCATCCGTCAGGCAATGCCTGCCGAGATCTCCCTGCCCGCCGTGGGTCAGGGCGCCGTCGGCATTGAATGCCGCGCAGATGATGAGCAATTGATTACGCTGCTACAGGCGTTGAATCACGACGATACCGCCGTGTGCGTGCGCGCCGAACGCGCAATGAACACGCGGCTGGAAGGCGGTTGTCAGGTGCCTATCGGCAGCTTCGCGGTGCTGGAAGACGATCAGCTGTGGCTGCGCGGATTAGTTGGCTCACCGGACGGCAGTCAAATGGTGGTCGGCGAGCGTCGCGGTCCACGCGATCACGCCGAAAGAATGGGGGTTTCGCTGGCCGAAGAGCTGTTGGATGGCGGCGCGCGCGACATTCTGCGTGAAGTGTATCAAGGTCAACCGCCAGTATGACCATCCTCGTGACCCGCCCGGAACCGGCCGCCACTGAACTGGTCTCGCGTTTGCGCAGCCTGGGCAAGCTGGCATGGGGCTTCCCGCTGATTGAATTTACGCCGGGTCGCGATCTTATCCATTTGCCAAGCCAACTTGCGGCGTTACAGCCAGGCGATCTGGTGTTTTTACTGTCGCAGCAGGTCGTTACTTTCGCCGAGCCCGCTTTACAGCAAAGCGCGACAACATGGCCTGAAGCCCTCAACTATTATGCTATTGGTCGCAGCACCGCTTTAGCCCTGCATACCGTCAGTAATCTCAAAGTAGACTATCCTCATGCGCGGGAGACCAGCGAAGAGCTGGTGCGCCTGAACCGTCTGCAGCAGGTTAGTGGCAAACGCGCGCTGATTCTGCGCGGCAGTCCGGGGCGCGAGTTGCTGGCAGAAACGCTGATTGAACGCGGCGTTGAGGTGCAATACTGCGAGTGCTATCAGCGCTGTGAAAAGCACTACAACGGCGCGACTGAAGGCCGACGCTGGCGCGATCGCGGCATTACAACGCTGGTGGTAACCAGCGGCGAAATGTTACAACAACTCTTTTCTCTGTTTCCGCCAATTGATCGTCGGGAATGGTTACTGCACTGTCGGCTTGTGGTCGTCAGTGAACGTTTGGCTACGCAAGCCGCTGAATTAGGCTGGCAGGACATTGATGTAGCCGATGGTGCCGATAACGATGCGCTGCTGCGCGCGTTACGCTGAACTTAACAATGGGATGAGCCATAATGACGGAACAAAAAGCCTCCTCCGCCATGGTTGAAGAAACCACCCCAGCGGACAATTCTCCCTCGCCAGCAACCAAACCACCTCGCGATAAAAAAGGCGATGGCAAGGTGTTGAGTGCCGTGGCGATTGTGATTGCGCTGGCGATTGGGGCGGGACTTTACCTTAATGGGAAACACCAGGCCGATTTACAGGCTCAAACTAACCAGAATCTCAGTGAGCAGCTGAGCGCCTTGCAGCAGCAACTGGGCAGCGACAAACAGCAGCTGACGCAACAGCTGGATAGCGCCAACAGCGCCTTACAGCAGGCGCGCACGCAGCAGGATAACAGCGCAAAAGAGCTGGAAACCCTGCGTGATAAAGTCGCTACCATCTCTGGAAACGACACGCGTACCTGGCTACTGGCGCAAGCGGACTACCTCGTCAAACTGGCGGGCCGCAAACTGTGGAGCGATCAGGATGTCACCACCGCGGCAGCGTTATTGAAAAGTGCTGATTCCAGCCTGGCCGACATGAACGATCCGAGTGTGATGAACGTGCGTCGCGCCTTAACGCAGGACATCAGTTCACTCTCCGCCGTCAGCCAGGTTGATTATGACGGCACCATCCTCAAGCTTAATCAGCTGTCGAACGGCGTCGATAATCTACGCCTGGCCGACAACGACAGCGATGATTCGCCTATGGACGCCGATGGCGGTGAACTCTCCAGTTCGCTGCACGAATGGCGTCAAAATCTGGTGAAAAGCTGGCATAACTTTATGGATGATTTCATCACCATCCGCCGCCGCGACAACACCGCGCAGCCGCTGCTGGCACCGAATCAGGACGTTTACCTGCGCGAAAACATTCGTTCGCGCCTGCTGATTGCGGCTCAGGCCGTACCGCGTCATCAGGATGAGATCTACAAACAGTCTATCGATGCGGTATCAACCTGGGTTCGCGCCTGGTATGACACCAACGATGCCGCCACCAAAGCCTTCCTTGCACAGCTGGATGAATTGAGCCAGCAAAGCATTTCAATGGATGTGCCGGATACGCTGGAAAGCCAGCCGCTGCTGGAAAAACTGATGCAAACCCGCGTACGTAATTTGCTGGCTCAGCCATCGGTTGCTGCTGATCAACAAGGAGGCTAACCATGCTGAAAGTATTGGTGCTTTTCCTGCTGCTGATTGCGGGCATTGTGGTTGGACCGATGGTAGCCGGCCATCAGGGCTACGTGCTGATCCAAACCGACAACTGGAACATTGAAACCAGCGTAACCGGCCTGGCGATCATCTTGATCCTCAGCCTGCTGGTGATTTTGTTGGTGGAATGGATTCTGCGTCGCCTATTCCGTACCGGCGCACGCACACGCGGCTGGTTCACCGGCCGCAAGCGCCGTAGCGCGCAGCGTCACACGCAAAGCGCGCTGATGAAACTGGCGGAAGGTGACTTTAAACAGGCCGAAAAACTGCTGTCGAAAAATGCCGACCACGCCGATCAGCCAGTGGCAAACTACTTGCTGGCTGCCGAAGCGGCACAGCAACGCGGTGACGAAATCCGTGCTAATCAGCATCTGGAGCGCGCTTCTGAGCTGTCGGTGAATGACACGATTCCGGTTGAAATCACACGCGTACGTCTGCAACTGGCGCGCAACGAAGATCATGCGGCACGCCATGGCGTTGATCGCCTGCTGGAAGTCGCGCCGCGCCATCCGGAAGTGTTGCGTCTGGCAGAACAAGCCTATATTCGTACCGGCGCATGGGGCGCATTGCTCGACATTCTGCCTGCGATGCAGAAAGTGCAGATCAATGATGAAGCACAGCGCGATGCCTTGCAGCAGCAAGCCTGGCTGGGCCTGATGAACCAGGCGATGGCCGATCAAGGCAGCGACGGTTTGAAGAAATGGTGGCAAAACCAGAGCCGCAAAACGCGTCAGGAAACCGCCTTGCAGGTGGCGATGGCAGAACATCTGATTGAGTGTGACGATCCGGATACCGCACAGAGCATCGTGCTGGAAGGTCTGAAACGTCAATATGACGATCGTCTGGTATTGCTGATGCCGCGCATCAAAAGTGGCGATCCGCAATCTCTGGAGAAAGCATTGCGTCAGCAGATTAAACAGCATGGCGCCACGCCGCTGCTCCATAGCACGTTGGGTCAGCTGCTGATGCGTCATGGGGAATGGCAGCAGGCAGCAGAAGCGTTCCAGCAAGCGCTGGCGCAGCGTCCGGATGCGTTTGATTATGCCTGGCTGGCCGATGTTTACGACCGCCTGCATCGCCCGGAAGATGCTGCCAAAATGCGTCGTGAAGGCCTGCTACTCACGCTGAAGACCAATTCCAGCGCCTGATTTTACGATTGTTACTTTTGTGCACGCCGGGCTTGTCCCGGCTTTTTTTTGCCTGCAATTTATCGCTAATCAATATCCTGATCTGTTTCGATCATTACCGTGTGGGCCTGATGAAATTTTACACAGCAACATAGATTTGTTATGATCGGGTCATAAGTATATGGATGATGAAGACTACGGATTAAATACGCTGATCGACATGGATGGATATCGATTTACTTATGAGAGCGGATATTGGTGGAAAATTGAGGTTCGTAAAGAAGCACCGTCGAAGTTCAGGCCGCATGGCATAAGGTACAATCTTACCTTCCATAACAATTACAACACCCGCATCTTCGGCATAGATAACGCTCATGCCATTAAGCCGCCGAAGAGAGGTTTTTCAGGTAAATGGACGGTTTATGACCATCTGCATAAAACCTCTGTTGATTCTGGGCAGCCCTATTTCTTTGTTTCGGCCAGCCAACTGCTCGAAGACTTTCTGGAAAATGTAGACAAAATCATTGGTGAAAAAGAGGGTAAATCATGAAAGCGCTCATCGGCATTATTTCTCCAGAGAATATGCGTAATCGCATGCTGAGCATTGCGAGTGGGCAGTACAAACCTGAGGCTGATGAACCCAAAGTTTGGTTTGCGTCCGTAAACGCGATTGCGCAGGTGCTTAGCAATGAGAACATCCTACTTCTCAAGCTTATGCACGAGCGCAAACCTCAGACCGTTACAGAGCTGGCGGAGCTTTCGGGACGTCGAGTCAGTAATCTGTCTGCGACGCTGAAAACGTTGGAAGGTCACGGCTTTGTGAGCCTGAAGAAGATAGGCAAAAAAAAAATTCCTACCGCACTTTTCACTGAGTTCGATATACGCGTGACCAGTGAACTCATCGCAAAACCCGAAGCGGCTTAACTGAACCTTGCGTTCCGAAGCCGAATCTACCCTTCGCCATATTACAGACAAAAAAACACCTGCCATAAGCAGGTGTAAGATCAGGTCGTTAAGACAACTGATGGCATCCGACTCAACGTAATGTCCTTCTTACTGCAGTAAAGCGTGCGCAAATACTGCCAGGCTGGACAACGGATGCCGTAAGGGGCTCTGCATCATTCCCAGGTTTATGTAGCATCAGCAAACATAAGAGGTGGAATGAGCATCTACAGGTAGATTATTGCACAAGACGTGCCAAAGTTGCAGCACGTGCAATAAGCTATTTAATATCAACAGGATATAGTCCCTGCCACAATCCCGGTGTTAGCCACTGTCGGTAAAACGCGACGATCATTCAATAAGCTGTCTCCGCAGAACGACAAGCTATGCAAGGAATTGTCATGCCCATATAAATCAATGAGTTATATGTATCTAAATAGCGACAATGTGCGGAATTACGCTCAAAGGAAATGATGGGAAGAGTTGAGAATATGAATGGCGGATACAAACGAAAAAAGCCTGCTTTTTCAAGCAGGCTTTTCGAATATGGTCGGCGAGAGAGGATTCGAACCTCCGACCCACTGGTCCCAAACCAGTTGCGCTACCAAGCTGCGCTACTCGCCGATTTTTTACTTCTTTAACGCTACAGCGTAATTTTGCCTGGTGCGAAGGGAGGGACTTGAACCCTCACGTCCGTAAGAACACTAACACCTGAAGCTAGCGCGTCTACCAATTCCGCCACCATCGCGTGACCGAGCAAAATCTGGGGTGGCTAATGGGACTCGAACCCACGACAACTGGAATCACAATCCAGGGCTCTACCAACTGAGCTATAGCCACCATAATTCTGGTGCGTAAGCGTGTTTCGCTTACTAATTCACTGCATAACGCGGTCTAACCAACCACCGAAGCTCTTGCGCACAAACTAAATGGCGCGCCCGACAGGATTCGAACCTGAGACCTCTGCCTCCGGAGGGCAGCGCTCTATCCAGCTGAGCTACGGGCGCGTAGCGCCGTTGCGGATGGGCATACTACGGGCTTGACCTCATACTGTCCAGCCCTTTTTTAGAAAAAAAACGCGTTTGATTACGCTTTGTGCATTCCATCGATAATTACAGCAGTTTGAGGCGCTTACCCTCTCATTTTCGCTGGAAAAACCAGCAATTTCAGAGGTCGCCCCGCCAATGGTAGCGTAAGTATTTCAGCAGCTTTAATTGGCGACGCAGACGCGAAGGCTGACGAATAAGGCGATAAAGCCATTCCAGTCCGGACTTTTGCCACCAAACGGGCGCGCGCTTAACGTGCCCAGTAAACACATCGTAAGTGCCACCAACGCCCATATAGAGCGCATGCGGCCAATGGGCGCGGCAATCACGCATCAACAGCTCCTGGCGCGGCGAACCTTGCGCCACCGTGACAATCTGCGCACCACTCGCGGCGATGCGGGCAAACAGCGCGTCGCGCGCTTCAGGCGCAAAGTAACCATCCTGACTGCCAACGATATTCACATTCCACTGTCGGCGCAGCTTGTCGCAGGTTTCCTGCAGCACCGCCTGACGTCCACCAATCAGAAACACCGGAATGCCGCTACGCCCTGCACTCTCCATCAGCGCTTCCCATAAATCCGCGCCTGCGATGCGGTTCACCTGCAGCTGAGGATACTTCTTACGCAGCGAACGGACGATGCTGATGCCATCCGGATATTTGAACTCAGCCTCAGCGATCAGTGCGCGTAGCTGCGCATCTTCTTCCAGCGTGAGCATTTTCTCGGCATTCATCGCCACCAGCGTGCCGCAACGCGGTTTACCCTCGGGCAGCAGAAAGCGCAGAAAGCTCGCCATATCGTTGAAGGCGTGAAGATCGACTCCGCGCAGGCTATAGCGCGGCTTATCGGTTTCCATGGTATGAATTTCCCGTTGTGCCCAAAGGTTAAGAAGGGCTGTGTAAAACCGGCTCGCTGCGCGGACGAATCAACCCCGCGCGCGCCAACAGCCAGTAAAGCAATTTAGCCGCCCACATACAGGCCGCAAAAATCAGACAAAAGAACACCACGCGCGAGCCGAAAGCATCCAGCCCTTCACGCGCCAGCACGATCATATTAAACACCGCGCCGAAGCAGAAACTCTGCAAAATCGCCCCGCTGTAACGATTGCTGGTATCGCGGCCATACAGATAAAGGTTATCGAAGCCTTTCATCAGCAGGCCGACAGCCACCGCACCGATTGGGATAAACCACACGCCGCCCATCACCACTAGCGAACCCAACAGCGTGGGCGAGATCGCCAAGCCGGAATGGTTATTCAGCACTTCCCAGGTAAAGTAGTTAGCGCTGTTAAGAATGGCTGTTGGACGTCCCGGCCACATCCAGCTGGGAATGAACACGTAGAAATCGCGCCAAATCGGTGCCAGCCCCTGAAAATCGATCTTGTCGTAGTTTTGCAGTAACAGCGCCAGATTTTCCCACGGCGAGAAGGTATCGCGCGTCAGATAAAGGAAGGTATAAAACGCTTCATCGCCCACCACGTCGAGGTTATAGCGACGCAACGCCAGCCAGAACATACCGCCAATCGCCATCACACCGGCGCCAACCAGCATCCACAGTGTGATCCAGCCGCGCGTAATGCCAATAAACAAGAACAGCGCGAACGCGATAATGATATTGGCGCGCGTGCCGCCCACCAGCGCGTAGGTCAGCAAGCCAAATGCCACCGACACCAGCAAAAACCACAGCCACTGACGCTGGGTTGGCTTGAGGAAGTAGCGAATCAGCATCGCCGGAATAAAGAAGTAGAAGAAGCGTTTAAGCGCCACGCCGGACACTTCGCTGGAGAAGATCTGGTTGTAAGCCGAAAGCCGGAACAGCAGCAGGCCGTTGTGCATAAAGAACACCGTTACCGTGCCAATCGCCACCAGCGCCAGCAGCAGACAGGTCAGATGGGTTTCAACCCGGTTCATCTGCAGCCAGGGTTTGCGCGCAGGCGCATTGGCCGGCCGCAGCCGCACCTTATAGCTAACGTAATAGATGGCATAAAAGCTGGTAGCGGCCAGCAGCGCCTGCAGCAGATATTCCGGCGGCACCACCGCCACGTTAAAGCGGAATACCAGCACGCTGGTCAGCGGGAAGCCGAAATAGAAGGTCAGTAAAAACAAAATGGTGAAGAACAGGTGGAAGTTGAAGCGCACCCGTTTAAATTCCCGCCAGGTTAGGGTCAGAATGAAACCCAGCGAACACAGATAAACCACCAGCAGACCACTAAACTGCATCAGGCTCATGTTCTCTCCCTTTCACTCAGGGTTAGCGCGTCGCGCCAGCCTGCCAGATAGCCGGGGGCAAAAAAGGCAATCGAAGAGTGATCGCACTGCGCTAATTGCCGTTGCGCTTCGGCCACGCTGGCGCTATCCAGCGCATCTTCGCTAAACAGCACCGGCAAACCTTGCTCGCTAAGATCGCGCCAGAACGGATTTTTGCGGTTCAGCACAAACGGAATATTGGCCTGAATCAGCAAGCAAAGCGTACCAATGCCTTGCTGGCGCTCGAACATAAAATAGCCGAGCTGGCAGCGGCTAAGCAATGTCAGATAGGCATCAAAGTCGATCTTGTCGCGCAGCAGCGTCACTTGCCCCGCCGGGAACAGGCGCTGTGCGGCGGCGGCAATCTCATCGATGTAAGCGTGATTGTTCTGCGGATAACCGAGCGGCACGACGATTTTCACCTGTTCACCAAACTGGGCTCGAATCGCCTCTAAACCGGCAATGTGACGATTACTGCGATCGCCGGAGTTACCGAGCAGAATAGTGAAATCGGGGCTTTCCTCTGGCGCAGGCAGCGCCACGTCCGGCATGCGCGTCGGGAAATAGAGCCGCGAGGCGGGAACGCGCGGATGACGCTGCTGGAAATGGTGCAAATCACCGCGCGTCGCAAACACGCGCGCCACGCGCCCTTGCGCCATTCTGCGCAGCAGATAAAACAGCTGATACTTAAGGCCGCGCCCTTCTTCGTAGAGATCCGCGCCCCATACGTGCCAGAACGCCTGCTGACGACGCAGTTTGCCGCTCAGCAAGGCCAACCAAATGCTGGGATTAAACTGGCCGTGAAAGAAGAAGCGCTGCGAGCGATCGGCAGCACGCGTCACCACCGCTTGCGCCAGCGCACGCTTGCTGGCAAAGGTTTCAATCTGCAATGAAGCATACGCTTGCAGCGTTTCGGGCGCGCTGGATACCACCATAAACTGACGCGGCGCAGCGCCAGGCAGCTCGGCGCTCATCACGTCATCAAAGAAGCGCAGCACCGTATGATTGTGATGCGGGATATCCGATCCCAATACGTGAAAAGTCGTCATTTTTTCCGGCAATAAATCATGAAGGCGCCACAACAAAGGGCGAAATAGAGAACGTAGGTTGCCATGTAAGCCTGCGCGGCCCCGGCGGTCCCGTGCAGCGGAATCAGCCAATGGGAAAAACCGGTCAGCAGGGCAAACTGGCTGATTTCCGTCAGAATATAGAAGCGCAGTGACGCTTTGGCGATCACCAGATATCCGAAAACATAGGCGCCGACTTTAAACACATCACCGCACAACTGCCAGATGAAAAGGTCACGCATCGCGCTGAACTGCGGCGAAAACAGCAGCCAGATAGCGACATCGCGCAGCAGCCATACGCAGAAACTGGCCGCTGCGACGGCAGGTAACACAAAGCGCAGCGCACGCCCAATCTCACGGGCGATTTGCGGTTTCTGCTCCAGCCGCGCCAGCGTGGGCAGCAGCCAGACGCTAAAGGTGGCGGTGATAAATTGCAGGTAGGCATCGGAAATACTGGTCACGCCCTGCCATAAACCGACCTGCGCCCAACCTTGCTGCTCGGCCAGCAGATTTCGCATCATCACCCACGCCACCGGCAAGGTGAATGAGGTGATCAGCGCCATCAGCGTAAACTTCGCCAGATTGCGCGCCAGGTCAGGATGCCAGCCTGGCATCAGCCAGCTCAGCGGCAGCCGATCGCGATGGCGACGTAGCATCAGCAACGCCGGAAACACCAGCAGCGCCGGCACCAGCGCCAACCCCACTAACGCACCAGCATAGCCGCCCAGCCACCAGCACAGCACATAACCCAGCACGCCGACGATACTTCCGGCAATCAGCGCCAGCGAATTGCCGCGCGCATCGCGGAAGCCCTTCAGCAACGCCAGCGTCAGATTGGCCCAGGCAATACCGAGCTGTAGAAAGGCAACAATGCGCACCACGTTGGCATATTCAGCATGACCAAACAGCGCCGTGCTGATGGGCGTTGCCGCCAGCAAAAACACCAGCGCCAGCAGCGTTGAAAAACCGAGCACAATCGCCGAAGCCGTGCCGGTCACCGCGCGCAGTTGTTGTGGCTGTTGCTGATGTTGCGCGACTAACGTAGTGACGCCGTTAAAGATGCCCGCGCCGGCCAATACGCCGAGTACAGTAATCAACTGGCGGAAGTTACCGGCTTGCCCGATCCCTTCGGGTCCGAAGCTTATCGCTAACAGTTTCACCACCAGCAGGCCAGCAACGATTTTTACCAGCGTGGAAGAAGCGGTCCAGACTGATGCTTTTGCTAATGACATCAGGCAAAGAAACTCAGCAGCGAACTGATCACCGTACGCTGGTTGTTATCCGATAAGTTGTAGAACAGCGGCAGGCGCAGCAGGCGCTCGCTTTCACGCGTGGTAAAGGCATCATCACCGTGGAAGCGGCCAAAACGTTCACCCGCTGGCGACGAGTGCAGCGGGATGTAATGGAACACCGTGAGGATTTCCGCCTCTTTCATCCAGTTGATCAGCGCCTGACGATCGTCGCTGTCGCGCAGCTTGATGTAGAACATATGTGCATTGTGGCGGCAATTTTTTGGCACTACCGGCAGCTCAATACGGCCGGCAGCAGCCAGCGGCTGCAGCGCATCGTAGTAGCGTTGCCACAAACGCAAACGCTGCTGATTAATTTGATCCGCCGCTTCCAGCTGCGCCCACAAATAGGCCGCCTGCAAATCCGCCATCAAATAGCTGGAGCCAATATCGCGCCAGGTATATTTATCTACCTGACCACGGAAAAACTGGCTGCGGTTGGTGCCTTTTTCACGAATGATCTCGGCACGATCCACCAGCTTCGCGTCATTGATCAGCGTTGCGCCGCCTTCACCGCCGGCGGTGTAATTTTTAGTTTCGTGAAAGCTAAAGCAGCCAATGTGACCAATGGTGCCGAGCGCGCGTCCTTTGTACTGCGACATCACGCCTTGCGCGGCATCCTCGATAACATAGAGTTTATGCTTCACCGCCAGCGCCATGATGCTGTCCATCTCGCAGGCCACGCCCGCGTAATGCACTGGCACGATGGCGCGGGTTTTCGGCGTGATCGCCGCTTCAATCAGCGTTTCATCGATATTTAGCGTATCGGGGCGCACATCGACAAACACAATGGTCGCGCCGCGCAGCACAAAGGCGTTGGCGGTGGAGACGAAGGTGTAGCTCGGCATGATCACTTCATCGCCAGGCTGCAGGTCAATCAGTAGCGCCGCCATCTCCAGCGACGCGGTGCAGGATGGCGTCAGCAGCACTTTTTTGCTGCCGAAATGCTGTTCCATCCACTGCTGGCAGCGGCGAGTAAAGCCGCCATCGCCGCACAGCTTGCCGCTGGCCATCGCCGACTGCATATATTCAACTTCGCTGCCGACAATCGGCGGCGCATTAAATGGGATCATGAGGCTTTCCTGTAGAACCAGTAAGCGGTGCTTTCCAGCCGCGCACCGCTGCGTAAATAGAGGCGCAACGCCGTGAGATTGCTGAGCTGGGTCGCCACGCGCAGATGCGTTAGCTGACGCACGCGGCCCCAGTCGGCGGCGGCGAGCAGCAGGCGCTGGCCGACGCCGCAACCTTGTGCGGCGGGCAATACCGCCAGCAGACCGATGCGCATGTCGCCGTCCACTTCGCGCATCGAGACGAAACCTTGCAGCGCGCCCTGCTCATCGCAGGCCACCAGACATTGATTATCAAAGGTGCCGCGCACCGCATTTTCAATCCACTGCGCGTAGAAACGTCCGCTGTCCGCCGCAGCAAACCACGGCGCGCGGAAGCGACTTTGGCTAAACGCCTGCGCAGCCGCTTCACGCAGTGCCGGGATTTGTGCTTCCCGCGCAATGCGCACGCCAACTTGCCGCTCGGTATGTTTGATGCTGAGGGAAAGGTCAGCTTCGCCTTCCACTAACTGAAAACCATGCTGGCTCAGCGCATCGATGGCATCAACGCGTTCAGCGGGCACCTTCACTTGCCACAGCGCATACGGCTGCTGAAGGGCCTCGGCCAGCGTCAAATCGCCATCCAGCGATAAGCGCGCGCTGTTCTGACCGAAGAACTCATTTTCCCACGTAAGGGAATCAATATTGACGCGGACGGGCATTGTGAACATCCAGCAGATACTGGCCGTAGCCGGTTTTGGTTAGCGCCTGAGCCGCGGCTAAAAGCTGGGCATCGCTCAGCCAGCCGTTACGCCATGCAATCTCTTCCAGGCAGGCAATTTTAAAGCCCTGCCGTTTTTCCACCGTCTGCACAAACATACTCGCCTCAATCAGGCTGTCGTGCGTGCCGGTATCCAGCCAGGCAAATCCGCGCCCTAGCAACTCCACCGCAAGCTCGCCCTGATCGAGATACATTTGGTTGATGGCGGTGATTTCCAGCTCACCGCGCTCGGAAGGTTTCACCTGTTTGGCGAACTCCACCACGCGATTATCGTAAAAATAGAGGCCGGTGACCGCCCAGCGCGATTTCGGCTGCTGCGGTTTTTCCTCAATGGAGAGCGCGTTAAAGTCGTCATCAAACTCCACCACGCCAAAACGCTCCGGATCCATCACCTGATAAGCAAAGACGGTCGCGCCGCTGCTGCGCGCGGCCACTTTCTTCAGCTTGGGGCTGAAACCCTGGCCGAAATAGAGATTGTCGCCCAGCACCAGACAACAGTGATCGTCACCAATAAAACTCTCGCCAATGATAAATGCCTGCGCCAGCCCATCAGGACGGGGTTGTTCTGCATAGGTTAGCTGAATCCCAAATTCACTGCCGTCGCCCAGTAAACGTTCAAAATGGGCGCGATCTTCTGGCGTGGTGATGATCAAAATTTCGCGAATCCCTGCCAGCATCAGTACCGACAGCGGATAGTAAATCATGGGTTTGTCATATACCGGCAACAGCTGTTTCGAGATGGCGCGGGTAATCGGATGCAAACGCGTGCCCGAACCTCCGGCTAAAATAATGCCTTTCATCGCTGCTCCTTCTGAAGTGCGTTTAACGCGGCGTGGCTAATCCCAGACGCCCACCGCGATAGCTGCCGTTAAGAATTGCCTGCCACCATTGCGGGTTTGCCAGATACCAGTGCACGGTTTTACGAATGCCGCTCTCAAAGGTTTCCTGCGGCGTCCAACCCAGCTCACGCTCAATTTTACTGGCGTCGATGGCGTAGCGCTGGTCGTGGCCGGGACGATCGCTAACAAAGGTAATCAGGTCACGGTAGCGGCTCAGGTGCGGTGCACGCTGCTGCGGCGCCAACTCATCCAGCAGATCGCACAGCGTTTCCACCACTTCAAGATTACGTCGCTCGTTATGACCACCAATATTGTAGGTTTCCCCTACTTTGCCGCTGCTCACCACGCTATACAGTGCCCGCGCGTGATCCTCTACATATAACCAGTCGCGTATCTGGCTGCCGTTGCCATACACTGGTAGCGGTTTGCCCGCCAGCGCATTAATGATGGTGAGTGGGATCAGCTTCTCCGGGAAATGATACGGTCCGTAATTGTTGGAGCAGTTAGTGATGATGACCGGCAAACCGTAGGTGCGCAGCCAGGCGCGCACCAGATGATCGCTGCTGGCTTTGGTCGCCGAATAGGGGCTGCTCGGCGCATACGGCGTGGTTTCGGTAAAGAAGTCGTCGCTACCGTGCAGGTCACCAAACACTTCATCAGTGGAGATATGGTGCAGAATGAAGCCTTTTTTGCGTTCATCTGCCATGCCATTCCAGTAATGACGCGCCGCTTCCAGCAGCTGATAGGTGCCGACAATATTGGTTTCGACGAAGGCGATAGGTCCATCGATCGAGCGGTCAACATGACTTTCTGCCGCCAGATGCATAATGCAATCCGGTTGATAGTGTGCCATGACGCGATCCAGCTCAGCGCGATGGCAAATATCCACCTGTTCGAAGGCGAAACGTGCATTCTGTTGCACCGGCGCCAGCGACGCCAGATTGCCGGCATAGCTTAGCTTATCGACCACCACCACGCGGTGTTCAGTGTTTTCAAGCAGAAAACGTACCAGCGCAGAACCGATAAATCCTGCCCCGCCGGTCACCAGAAACTGTTTCATCGCCAAACGCCTTTGGTATCAACAATCCACGGCTGGACAATCTGGGCCGCATCAATCGCGCGGAACTGTGCGTGATCAACCAACATCACCAGAATATCCGCCTGCTGCAGCGCTACGTCCGTGGCAACCAGCGTGGCTTCGTGCGCCAGACGTTGCGGAATGTCTTCCACATGCGGTTCAACCACCCAGGTTGCGCCGCTGTGCCACTCGGCAATCCGATGGGCGACGCTCATCGCCGGACTTTCGCGCAGATCGTCAATATTCGGTTTGAAGGCCAGACCAAAGCAGGCAATGGTGACATCACTGGCGCCTTTTCCGCTGGCGGTGAGGCACTCTGCTACCGCCTGCTTTACCTGATCCAGCACCCAGCCCGGTTTGGCATCATTCACTTCACGTGCGGTGCGAATCAGTCGCGCCTGTTCTGGATTCTGCGCCACGATAAACCACGGATCGACGGCGATACAGTGCCCGCCGACGCCCGGTCCGGGTTGCAGGATGTTGACGCGCGGATGGCGATTCGCCAGCGCTATCAGCTCCCACACGTTGATGCCCTGCTCGGCGCAAATCAGCGACAGCTCATTGGCAAAGGCGATATTCACATCGCGGAAGCTGTTTTCTGTCAATTTGCACATCTCGGCGGTACGCGCATTGGTTTCCACACACGCGCCGCGCAGGAAAATGCGGTACAGCTCGCTGGCGCGTGCGGAACAGGCTGGCGTCATGCCACCAATGACGCGATCGTTTTCCAGCAGTTCAACCATCACTTTGCCGGGCAACACGCGCTCCGGGCAGTAAGCGATAAACACATCGCACGCATCACCGTGCTGCGGGAAACGCAAATCGGGACGCGCCGCCGCCAGCCATTCCGCCATTTGCTCGGTGGCGCCCACCGGCGACGTCGATTCGAGGATCACCAGATCGCCCGCTTTTAACACGGGTGCAATCGACAGCGCCGCGGCCTGCACATAGCTGAGATCCGGCTGATGGTCGCCGATAAACGGCGTGGGCACGGCGATCAGGAATGCATCGGCGGCTTCGGCCTGTGTAGTCGCACGTAGATGACCGGCACGCACGGCTTCGCGCACCACATCACCCAACTCGGGTTCCACGATATGGATATCGCCACGATTGATGGTTTCAACGGCGCGGACATTAATATCCACCCCAACGACTTTCTTTCCCTTTGAGGCAAAAACGGCTGCCGTTGGCAGCCCAATGTAGCCCAGTCCGATAACGGAAATGGTTTCAAAACGCATGGTTACACTCTGTGTTGTTTTAGGGCCTGCAAGATGCGCGCGCAGGCATGGCCATCGCCATACGGATTGTGCGCGCGACTCATTGCCTGCCAGGCTTCATCGTCCTGCAACAGCAGGCTGACTTCAGCGACAATTTTACTGATATCGGTGCCGACCAGTTTCACCGTGCCTGCGTCCACCGCTTCCGGACGCTCGGTGGTATCGCGCATCACCAGCACCGGTTTGCCTAATGACGGCGCTTCTTCCTGAATGCCACCGGAGTCGGTGAGAATCAGCCATGAGCGATTCATCAGCCAGACAAACGGCAGATACTCTTGCGGCTCAATCAGGATGATATTCTCGATGCCGCTGAGAATGCGGTTAACCGGCTCGCTGACGTTGGGATTGAGGTGCACGGGATAGACAATTTGCACCTGCGGATGCTGGCGCGCGATTTGCGCCAGCGCACTGCAAATGCGTTCAAAGCCGTCGCCAAAACTTTCGCGGCGATGACCCGTAACCAGAATGAGTTTTTTGTCAGCGTCGAGGAACGGATAGCGCGCGGCGAGGCGGGCATTGAGATCGGCATCGTCCAGCACGCGATCACGCACCCACAGCAACGCATCAATCACCGTGTTGCCGGTCACGAAAATGCGCGCATCTGGCAGATTCTCGCGCAGCAAATTTTGTCGCGAATTTTGCGTGGGCGTGAAGTGATAACTGGCGAGATGGCCGGTGAGCGTGCGATTGGCCTCTTCCGGCCACGGCGACATCAGGTTGCCGGTACGCAATCCCGCTTCTACGTGACCCACCGGAATCTGGTGATAAAACGCCGCCAGGCTGGCCGCAAACGTGGTGGTGGTATCGCCGTGCACTAACACCACATCCGGCTGGAAATCGGCGAGTACGGTTTTCATGCCCTGCAGAATGCGGCTGGTGATCTCCGTCAGCCCTTGCTCCGGGCGCATGATATTCAGATCATAATCAGGCTGCAGCTGGAACAAACGCAGCACCTGGTCGAGCATTTCACGATGTTGTGCGGTGACGCATAGGCGTGACTCGAACGCAGCATCCTGCGCCAGCGCCTGCACCAGCGGAGCCATTTTGATCGCTTCAGGACGCGTGCCAAATACCGTCAGAACTTTCACGTGGCTTCTCTTAATGGCTCGTTGCTAACGTTGAACGCGGACGACGCACCAGCGCCACTCCCGCACCGACCAGCGCGCCAATCACGCCCCACATGATCATCATAAACAGGCGGCGCGGACTATCGCGCGACACCGGCTCTTCCGGGGTGCGCAAATAGCGGTAAGTCTGAAATTGTTTATCCAGACGCGGACCGGCCTGCAGCGTACTCAGCATCGCTTTGTTTTGATCATAGCTTAAATCGTAAGCAGGCCCGCTGGCTTGCAAGGTGTCGAGTTGCGCCTGCAGCATTTGCTGACCCAGCAGGAAACGATCGCTGTCTGGCAGCGCTTCGCCGGTTGCCGGCGCGCGGTTCTCTTTAATCCCCTGCTCGCTCGCCACTTTCAGCGCCTGCTCGATGCGCTGACGTTGACGTTCAAATACCGCCTGCGCCACTTCCTGCTGGCGGTTAACCTGCGACGCCAGCTGCACGCTGCGCGCCTGCCAGGCGCCTTTCAGCTCCGCATTAAGATGACGCGCCGCACGCTCGCTGGCGTAGGCAATATATTGACGCAGCAGATTGTTAGCATCGCTGGCGGTTTCGGCCACCAGCTTAATGTTATCTAAGATATTGCGCGCCGGGTCGGCAGCGGTGAACTGAATGTTGGTGATCAGGTCGTCGAGCAGCGCCGCATCGTTGTGCGCGTTACCGCTTTTGCGGCTTTTGAAGTATTCGGTCTGCTGCCAGAAATCACGGCGCGTATCCCATGATGCCAGCTGCATGGTGAACTCCTGATAAACCTCATCCATCACGGTCGGCGCTGGCGAACTGAGATTGAGCGTATTGGTGCGCACATCCAGATTATTGAGGAATTGCTGCTGTACGAAGAAATCACCCAGCATATTGACCGTTGGACGATCGGTCACCGCCGTGGTGCTCCACGCCTGCTTCATTAACATCGATGCTAACCAGGCGACCAGCGCAAACAGCAGCGCCAGACCGATAATCCAGCGTTTACCACGCCAGAGTGTGCAGCCAAGGCCACGTATATCCAGTTCGTTCTCCACAACGACAGAGGTCATAACAAAATCCTTATCAGGGTACTTTCTGGGTAATTTATTTTTTATCTTCGCTGCTTTGCCAGCGACGTTTAATGCGACGGATTTTGCGCGCCACGCGCCATGCGTGTTTCAGGCAATAGCCATAAAGGAGGAATGCCATCATGAACAGCACCAGCATCACCCATTCCGGGATGAAAGCCAGATACTCGCCGAGCACACCAATACCCGCCAGAAGCGCGGCGGCGACGGTAATCAGCAGGAACGCCTGACGTGACGTGAATCCGGCGCGCATAATTAAATGGTGGATGTGCTGGCGGTCAGCGGAAAACGGGCTCATGCCTTTGCGCAAACGGCGATACATAATCGCCACCATATCCATCAGCGGAATCGCGATCAGCCACAGCGCGGTGACGGGCGTGATCGGATGGCTCAGGCCTTGGGTGGTTTCCAGCAGAATCCAGATGATGGTGAAACCGATCATGGTGCTGCCGGCATCGCCCATAAACACTTTGTAGCGACGGCCAATCAAGCCGAGATTAAGCAGGATATAAGGAATAGTGGCGGCGATCATCGCGAAGCACCACATGGCGAGGCTGGTCTGGCCGTCGAAATAGAGAATGATGCCGATGGCGGCGAAAGTGACGCTGGAGAGGCCGCCAAGCAGGCCATCAATCCCATCCACCATATTGAACGCATTGATGGCGGCCCATACGGCGAATAGCGTCAATACGTAGCCAAACGGACCGACAATTAACTCAACCGGCCCGATAATAAAGCCCAGACTGAGCAAATAGAGTTTGGCGCCGACCATCATCACGATGGCAACCGCCGCCTGCACCAGCGCACGAATTTTAACGCTGATATCGAAGCGATCGTCCAGTGCGCCAACCAGCACCAATACGCCCGCGCAACTCAGATACAGCATCGCGTGCGGCAAATAATAATTTGAGATGGCAAAAGCGAAGCAGATTCCCGCGTACACGGAAATGCCGCCAACTAACGGAATGGCGCCATGGTGCCTTTTTCTGGAGTTTGGTGTGTCCACAAGCCCAATTTTTTTAGCTGCTTTGCGAGCAAAAAACAGGAACACTAAAGTAAAAAGAAAAACTAAACCAAGCTCAGTACTCATAGTGAGTAAATTCACGTTAATGCTCTCAGCTAAAATCGTGGACAACAATATGCAAAACACCCGCCATTGCCGTATATCCCTATTCCGAATTCTGCTACAGAAAAGTCTGATTGCTGAAAAAACAAACGAATCTCTGTCACAGTCAATATAAAAGCTTCCTGACTGCGCTAATCCTAATGCCCATAAATAAAAAACGCCACGTTAAGACGTGGCGTTAGCAATATTTCCTGGCAAATTGTGCGAATCACCGCTTGGCTTAGTGACTCGCCGATCGCAACTTAGGAACGCTTCATCATATCGAAGAATTCGTCGTTGGTTTTCGTCATGGCCAGTTTGTTGATGAGGAACTCCATCGCGTCGATTTCACCCATTGGATGGATGATTTTGCGCAGAATCCACATCTTCTGCAGCTCTTCCTGCGTAGTGAGCAGCTCTTCTTTACGGGTACCGGAACGATTGTAGTCAATCGCTGGGAATACACGCTTCTCGGCGATTTTGCGCGAGAGGTGCAATTCCATGTTACCTGTACCTTTAAACTCTTCGTAAATCACTTCGTCCATCTTCGAACCGGTATCAACCAGCGCGGTCGCGATGATGGTCAGGCTGCCGCCCTCTTCCACATTACGTGCCGCACCGAAGAAACGCTTCGGACGATGCAGGGCGTTAGCATCCACACCACCGGTCAGCACTTTACCTGATGCTGGAACCACGGTGTTGTAGGCACGCGCCAGACGCGTGATGGAGTCAAGCAGGATGATCACATCTTTCTTGTGCTCAACCAGGCGCTTGGCCTTCTCGATCACCATCTCAGCAACCTGCACGTGACGTGACGCTGGCTCATCAAAGGTCGAAGCGATCACTTCACCTTTGACCAGACGCTGCATCTCGGTCACTTCTTCCGGACGTTCGTCAATCAGCAGCACCATCAGCAGGCAATCTGGATAGTTGTAGGCGATGCTCTGCGCGATGTTCTGCAGCAGCATGGTTTTACCCGCTTTCGGCGGCGCCACAATCAGACCACGTTGACCACGACCAATCGGAGAAGCCAGATCCAGCACGCGTGCGGTCAGATCTTCAGTCGAGCCATTACCGCGTTCCATACGCATACGCTTGCTGGCGTGCAGCGGCGTAAGGTTTTCGAACAGAATCTTGTTACGCGCGTTTTCCGGCTTGTCATAGTTAACTTCATTAACTTTCAACAGCGCAAAGTAGCGTTCACCCTCTTTTGGCGGGCGAATCTTGCCAGAAATGGTGTCACCAGTGCGGAGGTTGAAGCGGCGGATTTGGCTGGGAGAGACGTAGATATCATCGGGACCGGCGAGGTAGGAGCTATCTCCAGAACGGAGGAAACCAAATCCGTCCTGCAATATCTCCAGCACACCATCACCAAAGATGTCTTCGCCGCTTTTTGCGTGCTGTTTCAGGATAGAGAAAATAATATCCTGCTTGCGCATACGCGCCTGGTTTTCCAGCCCCATATTTTCGCCGAGGGTAATCAGCTCAGAAACCGGCGTATTCTTTAATTCGGTAAGATTCATAGTGATGGGTTCTTAAACTCGGGGTAATTCTCGAAATGATTGTCGTGAGTGGTATGGCAAAAATTCCATGCCTGTTAATGGCTCTTTTTCAACTCAGCTCGACGATTATCGTCAGATGTGGCGATAGGAAACGAGGAGACAGTCGAAAGATGATGCCGAATGTGCTAGTCATCAGATTGCCAAACCACGATAACGTTCATTGCGAGTAGGGTCTGACAAGGGAAAACTTAGATGCAAACTACAAGGTAAGAGCGTAATGCAGTGAAATTAACTTAACACGCTTAAAGTGAGACGTCCAGCAGTGGCGAAAAAATTCACCACTGCCGAACAAACACCGCGCCGGGCTTAGGCCAGGTTGGCGTTCAGGAACTCTTTCAACTGTCCTTTAGACAGTGCGCCAACCTTGGTTGCCGCCACTTCACCGTTCTTGAACAGCAGCAGAGTTGGGATACCGCGGATGCCATATTTTGGTGCCGTACCCGGGTTGTCATCAATGTTCAACTTAGCGATGGTAAGTTTACCTTCGTACTCTTCTGCGACTTCGTCGAGAATTGGGGCGATCATTTTGCAAGGACCACACCATTCAGCCCAGAAATCTACCAGAGTGACACCGTCTGCTTTCAGTACGTCTGTGTCGAAACTGTCATCGGTCAAGTGAACGATCTTATCGCTGCTCATGTTTAACTCCAAAAGATTGCGCCTGGCGAATTGGCGGAAATGATACCAACGTAGGTTGACTTTATTTCATCGGATACGCTTTCGTAAAGCGCTAGTAAGCTGATATTCTACCACACTATGAGCAAAACACACTTAACTGAACAGAAGTTTTCCGACTTCGCCCTGCACCCTCAGGTGGTAGAAGCCCTTGATACCAAAGGCTTTTCTAACTGCACGCCTATCCAGGCGCTCGCATTGCCTTTTACGCTTTCAGGGCGTGATGTTGCGGGTCAGGCGCAAACCGGTACCGGCAAAACGATGGCGTTCCTGACGTCAACGTTTCATTATCTTCTTTCTCATCCTGCCGCAGAAGGTCGCCAGATCAATCAGCCACGTGCGCTGATCATGGCCCCGACGCGTGAGCTCGCCGTACAAATTCATGCCGATGCAGAACCGTTAGCCAAGGTCACTGGCTTAAAGCTGGGCCTGGCTTATGGTGGCGACGGCTACGATAAACAGCTGAAAGTGCTGGCTGATGGTGTCGATATTCTGGTGGGCACCACCGGACGTCTGATTGACTACGCCAAGCAGAACCATGTTAACCTGGGCGCGATTCAGGTTGTTGTGCTGGATGAAGCCGATCGCATGTTCGATCTCGGCTTTATTAAAGACATTCGTTGGCTGTTCCGCCGCATGCCGCCGGCCACCCAACGCCTGAGTATGCTGTTCTCTGCAACCTTGTCTTACCGCGTGCGTGAACTGGCGTTTGAGCACATGAACAACGCCGAATACGTGGAAGTGGAACCCGAGCAGAAAACCGGCCACCGTATTAAAGAAGAGCTTTTCTACCCTTCAAACGAAGAGAAAATGCGCTTGCTGCAGACGCTGGTAGAAGAAGAGTGGCCAGATCGCGCCATCATCTTTGCGAACACCAAGCACCGCTGTGAAGACATTTGGGGCCATCTGGCTGCCGATGGTCATCGCGTGGGTCTGCTGACCGGCGATGTAGCGCAGAAAAAACGTCTGCGTATCCTCGATGACTTCACCAAAGGCGATGTGGATATCCTGGTTGCCACCGACGTCGCGGCACGGGGTTTGCACATTCCTGCCGTCACGCATGTGTTCAACTACGATCTGCCTGACGATCGCGAAGACTACGTTCACCGTATCGGTCGTACTGGCCGCGCGGGTGCCAGCGGTCACTCCATCAGCCTGGCGTGCGAAGAGTACGCGCTGAACCTGCCGGCAATCGAAGAGTATATTGGTCACGGTATTCCGGTCAGCAAGTACAACAGCGATGCGCTAATGAGCGAACTGCCACCGCCGAAACGTCTGCAACGCAGCCGCTCGGGTAACGGCCCACGCCGTGGCGGGAACAACAGTAACCGTCGGAGCGGCGCGCCGCGCAATAGCAACCGTAAACGTTCGGGTTAAGCACACCATGCTAAGCGCATCGTCACTTTATGCAGCGATTGATTTAGGTTCTAACAGCTTTCATATGTTGGTGGTGCGCGAGGTGTCTGGCAGCATTCAGACCGTCGCGCGGATAAAGCGCAAAGTGCGTCTGGCGGCTGGCCTCGACAAAGCGAATCACCTCTCCGCTGAGGCGATGCAACGCGGCTGGCAGTGCCTGAGGTTGTTCTCCGAACAGCTGCAGGATATTCCTTCGGAACAAATCCGCGTGGTGGCAACCGCCACGCTGCGCCTTGCCGAAAATGCGCAGGATTTCCTCACAACGGCTGAACACATTCTTGGCTGCGCGGTGAATGTCATCAGCGGCGAAGAGGAAGCACGCCTGATTTATCAGGGCGTAGCGCATACCACCGGCGGTTCCGATCAGCGTTTAGTGGTCGATATCGGCGGTGGCAGCACCGAACTGGTGACTGGCGAAGGTTCACATGCTACCACGCTGTTCAGCTTGTCGATGGGTTGCGTAACCTGGCTTGAACGCTACTTCAGCGACCGTCATCTGGCCAAAGAGAATTTCGAGCAGGCCGAACTGGCCGCGCGCGAGATGATCCGTCCGGTGGCCGCTGCGCTGCGCGAAAAAGGCTGGCAAATCTGCGTCGGAGCGTCGGGCACCGTACAAGCGTTGCAGGAAATTATGATGGCGCAGGGCATGGATGAGCGCATCACCCTAAGCAAACTGCAACAGCTGAAACAGCGCGCGATTCAGTGCGGCAAGTTGGAAGAGCTGGAAATTGAAGGATTGACGCTGGAGCGCGCCTTAGTGTTCCCGAGCGGTTTATCGATTCTCATCGCTATCTTCCAGGAACTCAGCATTGAAGGCATGACGCTAGCCGGCGGCGCACTGCGCGAAGGTTTAGTATATGGCATGCTGCATCTGCCGGTGGATCGTGATATCCGCAGCCGCACATTGCAGAACGTGCAGCGTCGTTTTGCCATTGATATTGACCAGGCCGGTCGCGTACGTCAGTTGGCGGAAAGTTTCTTCCGTCAGGTGAGCAGCAGTTGGAAGCTGGATAACCGATGTCGCGATCTACTCCTTAGCGCCTGTTCTATCCACGAAATTGGCCTGAGCGTCGATTTCCGCCAGGCACCGCAGCACGCCGCTTACCTGATTCGTCATCTCGATCTTCCTGGCTTCACTCCCGCGCAGAAAAAAATGCTGGCTTGCCTGCTGCAGAACCAAAGCGGCAGCATCGATTTGGCCTTGCTGACCCAGCAAAATGCCGTACCGCCGCGCATGGCGGAGCGTTTAAGTCGTTTGCTACGCTTAGCGATTATCTTCTCAAGTCGCCGTCGCGATGACACTTTGCCTGCCGTGCGTTTACAGGCGGATGATGATGCACTGCATTTGACGCTGCCGGCCGGCTGGCGCGAAGCGCATCCGCTGCGTTCTGAGCTGTTAGAGCAGGAGAGTCATTATCAGTCCTACGTGCACTGGTTACTGACGATTTCCTGATTGGGATTGCGCTGGCTGTCCTCCATCCCGACCTTCCCCCGCAAGCGGGGGGAAGGAGATGCTGCCACATGCAATTTCCGACTCACATATAGCAGCATCTTCCTCCCCCATTCATGGGGGAGGGCCGAGGAGGGGGACTGCAAGCACGGACCGAGGAGGGGGACTACGACCACTAACCGTGAACTCAACCCTTCTTCGCATTCTCTAGCATCGCTCTCAATCCAGCGACGCGCGTCTGTCCGGTCTTCACGCGCTCTTCTGCGCTCACCACTTTTTTCTCGCGTTCCCACACCACATCGTCCTGCGGCAACTCCAGCAGGAAGCGACTCGGTTCCGGGCGCATCAGCTCGCCGTACTGGCGGCGTTCACGGCACAACGTAAAGGTCAGCTCTTTCTGCGCTCGCGTAATCCCCACGTAAGCCAGACGCCGCTCTTCCTCGATGTTGTTCTCATCGATACTGCTCTGGTGCGGCAATAATCCCTCTTCCATGCCAACCAGATAGACATACGGGAACTCCAGCCCTTTTGAGGCGTGCAACGTCATCAGCTGCACCTGATCGAGCTCTTCGTCGCTTTCACCGCGCTCCATCATGTCGCGCAGCGTAAAGCGCGTCACCACCTGCGCCAGCGTCATCGGTTCGTTCAGCTCATCGCCTTCCAGCATCTCAGTCATCCACTGGAACAGCAGATTAACGTTCTTCATGCGCATCTCAGCGGCTTTCGGGCTGGGCGAGGTTTCAAACAGCCAGCTTTCGTAGTCGATGCCGCGAATCAGATCACGCACCGCATTCACCGGCTCGCGTTCGGTCAGCTGGACGATTTCACTCAGCCAGTGCGTAAAGCGCTGCAGATGCTCCAGTCCGCGCCCGCTCAGCGTTTGCTCCAGCCCCATATCGAAGCTGGCGTTATACAGGCTTTTATTGCGCAGGTTGGCCCATTCGCCCAGCTTCTGCAGCGTTGCCGGACCAATCTCACGGCGCGGCGTATTCACGATACGCAGAAACGCGCTGTCATCTTCCTGATTGGTCAGCACGCGCAGATAAGCCAGCAAATCTTTGATTTCCGGGCGTGAGAAGAACGACGTACCGCCCGAAATACGATACGGAATACGGTTCTGCATCAGTTGCTTCTCGAACACGCGCGACTGATGATTGCCGCGATAGAGAATGGCGTAATCTTTATAGGCGGTTTTGTTGATGAAGTGATGCGCGATCAATTCGCCCGCCACGCGTTCCGCTTCGTGGTCTTCGTTATTCGCGCTCAGCACCTTCAGCTCGCTGCCCTGCCCCAACTCTGAGAACAGGCGCTTCTCAAATACGTGCGGATTGTTGGCGATGAGGATGTTGGCCGATTTCAGGATGCGCTGCGTCGAGCGATAATTTTGCTCCAGCTTCACCACTTCCAGCGCCGGGAAATCCTGCTGCAGCAGCACCAGGTTTTGCGGACGCGCGCCACGCCATGAGTAAATCGACTGATCGTCATCGCCCACTACGGTAAAGCGCGCGCGCGCACCCACCAGCAGCTTCACCAGCTCATATTGGCTGGTATTAGTGTCCTGATACTCATCCACCAGCAGATAGCGGATGCGCTGCTGCCAGCGTTCGCGCACTTCCTGATTGCGCTGCAGCAGCAGCGTGGGCAGCGCGATTAAGTCGTCGAAATCCAGCACGTTGCAGGATTTCAGGTGTTGGTCATACAGCTGATAACAGTGAGCAAAAATCTGGTCACGCTGCGATTGCGCCAAACCCGCTGCGCCCTGCGGATCGACCAGATCGTTCTTCCAGTTGGAGATGGTGGAAATCAGCTGCTGTAACAGCGTCTTGTCCTCTTCCAGCCACTGTTTGGTCAGGTCTTTAAGCAAGGCCAGCTGATCCTGATCGTCGAACAGCGAGAAGCTGGCTTTCATTCCCAGCGCCTTGTATTCGCGTTTAATGATCTCCAGTCCCAGCGTATGAAAGGTAGAAATCATCAGGCCGCGTGCCTCTTTACGCCCCAACGTCTGCGCCACGCGCTCTTTCATCTCGCGCGAGGCTTTATTGGTAAAGGTTACGGCGGCGATATGGCGCGCCTGATAGCCACATTCGCGAATCAGGTGGGCGATTTTGTTGGTGATCACGCGGGTTTTACCCGAGCCAGCACCGGCCAGCACCAGACAAGGACCGGTGACAAATTCGACAGCTCGTTGTTGGCCGGGGTTTAAACGCATAACGGAATTCGCTCAGTTGAATCAAAAGAAAGGAGGTTATAATGGCCGGATTATACACATTAGGACTTCATCATGGCGAAAACCGCGGCGGCTTTACATATCCTCGTGAAAGAGGAAGCGCAGGCCAAATCCCTGCTGGCGCAACTTGAGAAAGGGGCGAACTTCCAGCAGCTGGCAAAGAAACACTCTACCTGCCCATCCGGACGCAACGGCGGTGATTTGGGTGAGTTCCGTAAAGGACAAATGGTACCGGCATTTGATAAGGCGGTCTTCTCCTGTCCGCTGCTACAGCCTTACGGACCGGTGAAAACCGCCTTTGGTTACCACATCATCAAAGTGCTGTGGCGTAACTGATCACTTCTGATTCTTCATCTGCTGCAGCACATTACTGCACTGATTGTCGTCAGTATCGCTAGGGGAAATCAGTGCGATCAACGCGGCGGCGGGAGCAACCACCGCCCCGAGCGCCACCGCTGCGGCACCGCGTGCAATCAGCGGTCCGGCTTTCACCCCGGCATCCGGATTTTTAAAGGTGCCGCGCACATACAGCGGCGAACGCAGCGTGATGATGCGAATCCCTTTACTCTCCGGATTGATCGACAAGTCCATGCGTTCATTCGCGAAGTTAACGTTGCCGGTCACGTTGATCACCGCATTCTCGGTATCCAGCAGAAACAGTTTCGGCGTCGCTAAGCCTTGACGAATATTCATATCGGTCGCCGCGCAGTTGATCTTCACTTCATCATCGCCGAACAGCTTACCCACCACATAGTTACCGACGTTCAGTCCGGCAATCTCCATCAGGCTACGGCTGATCAGGCCATCATTCATCAGTAGCTTCAGTTCGCCATTGCTGGTGCCGAGCAGATCCGCCACCGAATTGCCGGTGCCGCTCAGCGAGGCATCGCCGTTGAGCTGGCCCAAACTGTTCTGCATCGCCGTAACATCCGGGAACAGCTGACGCAGACGCAGCTTACGCGCGTGCAAATCGGCACGTCCGCGCATCGGGCTGCGGTCGCCCTCCAGATGAATGGTGGAGTTGATGCTGCCGCCGGCCATACCGAAGCGCAGCGGATCAAGCAGCAGGTCGCCGTTTTTCAGCTGCAGATGCGTATAGAGATCGCTGAGCGGCAGCTTGCTGCTGTGTTGAATGCGTTTGCCGCTGAACTTCACATCCGCGTCCATCACGTCCCAGCTCTTGGTATCAAACTTATCGTGTGGCAACACGCGATCGGCGGGCTGCGATGAGGCTTCGCCGCGCTGCGCTTTGGCCTGCTGCGTTTTCTCGCTGCCTTTGCCGGAGTTGACGCCAATCAGCGGCCCCAAATCTTCCATCCGCAGCTGGTTCGAGGTCAATTCACCGGTCAGCGTTGGACGCGGTTTGCCCTGACGATAGGTGAGCGAGCCGTGAATATCGCTGTCGCCGATGTGGCCGTTAAACTTCTCGTAGCGGAATAGCGGCCCTTTCGCCTCATTGAAACGCGCAATCAAATGGCCGTCGGTTTCATAGGGCGGCGTATCGGGCAGCAGCACGCCGGTCAGGCCATACAGATTGGCCAGCGTATCGCCCGCAAAGCGCAGACGCACATCAAGTCCGCCAAGATTGAGCGGATCCTGCAAGGTACCGTCAATACGTACACGCGTGGTGCCATTACGCACATCCACCTGCAGCGGGAACGGCGTGGTTTTACTGCGCAGCGATAGCATGCCGCCAATTTTGCCGTCGCCATCCAGCTTCTGATTGTTGTAGGTGCCGTTCGCCTGCCAGCCAAAGACAAAATCACCCGCGCCTTTCTGCTGATCGTCACCGCCCGCCACCTGGGCGTACGGCACCGGTTTGCCCAGCGGATTGATGGTCACTGTGACATCGGCTTTATTGACGGCGTCGCGATAGCGCACTTGTCCCTGATCGAACAAAATATTGTCGAGGCGGAAGGACCAGGCAGAAGGCGCGGCGTTAGCATCGCTGTTCTGGCTACTGGCGAGATCAAAGGTCCAGTTATTCTTCTTATCTGCGGTTTGCACCAGCCGCGCATCCGGCTTTTGCATCTTGATCCACGGCAGGTAGATCTGCTGATGCAGCAGCGCCAGCGGTGCAATGGTGGCTTCAACCCGCTGCAGATGCACCATGGTGACATCAGGAATAGAGGGCGGATTGCCGAGCATCACATCATCGGCATGCACCTGCGGCCACGGCACCCAGCTGCGCCAGCCAGGTTCTTCACGGTTGCGAACCCAGGCCACGCCGAGATCGCCGCGAATCGCGAAAGGTCGGTTCAGTTCGGCTGAAACTTTTTGATTAATCGTTGGTTTCAAGCGGTTCCAGTCAAAGGTGGCGATGAGCACCACAATCACTACAACCAATAACAAAAAAATCCCGAACACCCAGCTCAGGATCTTTCGAGTACGTGACATATTGCTTCCTCCTTGCCCTTCCACGTCTGACTAAGGATAGTCGAGACGCCGCGGAACGGGATCAGGGAAGCTCAAGTGCCATACGTTCCAGCTCGCTGAATGGCACCGGACGCGAGAAGAAGTAGCCCTGCGCCGCCATCGCTGGCGAGCTACGCACCTGTTGCCACTCCTCTTCGGTTTCCACGCCTTCAACGATGACGCCGTTGCAGTAACGGTTAATCAACGCCAGCAGCATCGAGAACATCGAGCGGCCTTCATCGCTGGCGCGCAGCAGCATAAACAGCTCGCGCGAGAGTTTGATGTAGTCGTAACGCAGTTCGGTCAGCGCGGAGAAGTTCGCCATGCCAGAGCCAAAATCATCCAGCCACAGCGGCCCGAGTTCCGGCATCTTCGCCACCATCTCTTCCTGCGGCAGCGCATGATGCTCCGTCAGTTCGAAGCGCACCCACGGCAGTTGCGCAATCAGCGTGCGAATCGACTCATGCTTCTCAATCTCCATCAGCGTTGGACCGTCGATATTAACCGACGCCACCAGCTGACGCTGATTGAAAAACGTTGACCATGTTATCAGCAGCTCGAGTTGTTCCTGGACGACACCAAGCCGCTGCGCGATAGTCAGTGCTTCAAAATAGTCTTCGGGCGACAGCTTTTTTTCTGGCGCGGAGGGATGGGTAACCGCCGTCAGTAATTCAATAGCCAGCATGCGGCCTGAGACCTGGTAAATCGGCTGGAAAGTATAGAATCGTTGGCACTGTTGCCAGAAGAGACGCGTTTCCTGTTGTTGCTCCAATTCATTTGAAACAGGCAGCCGATGACTCAAATTCTTCATCACCATGGTTTTTTCCTGGTTGGTGTTGAGTGCCTGCAAATAGCATCTCAGCGGCAAGTATCGGCGATCGCCGGGATAACTTTATCAATCTCGTTAGTCCCATGAAGAGTTGAGTGTAACAGCGTGCTTCGCACTTAATCGGCAAAACAAAACGCGCTTTGGCCGCTAAATCACCGTGGCGCAGGCGGTTTGCTGCCTTAAGTTAAATCAAAACATCGTTTTAAAAACCATTGACGACTGCCATACCAGACGCGAGACTAAGGCAGAATTCACTACAGGCTGAAGACCATGACGCAGAAGAAAATCGCTATTATTGGCGAATGCATGATTGAGCTGTCCGAGAAAGGTGAGAACATCAAACGCGGTTTTGGCGGCGATACGCTGAACACGGCGGTGTATCTGGCGCGTCAGTCAGATAAACAGCTGCGTGTCGATTATGTCACCGCACTCGGCACCGACAGTTTCAGTGACCAGATGATCGCCGCCTGGCAGCAGGAAAATGTCGAAACCGCGCTGGTTCAGCGCCTCGACAATAAAATGCCGGGTTTGTACTTCATCGAAACCGACGACCACGGCGAGCGGACCTTCTGGTACTGGCGCAACGACGCCGCCGCCCGTTTCTGGCTGGACAGCGCGCAAGCGGACGCGATTTGCCAGCAGCTGGCGCACTATGATTATCTCTATTTGAGCGGCATCAGCCTGGCGATTCTGCCTGCGGCCAGTCGCGAAAAACTGATGTCGCTGCTCAGCGCCTGTCGCCAGAACGGCGGCAAGGTGATTTTCGATAACAACTATCGTCCGCGTCTGTGGGCCGATAAAGCCAGCGCTCAGCAGGCGTATGCCGAGATGCTGCGTCATACCGACATGGCATTTCTGACGCTCGACGACGAAGATTTGCTGTGGGGCGAGCAGCCGCTGGATGCGGTGATTGCTCGCACACGCGCTGCGGGCGTGCAGGAAATTGCCATCAAACGCGGTGCGGACTCCTGTCTGGTGGCGGTTGGCGATGAGCCGCTGCGCGAGGTCGCCGCCATCAAGCTGGCGAAAGAGAAAGTGATCGATACCACCGCGGCTGGCGACTCCTTCAGCGCTGGTTATCTGGCGGTGCGTTTAGCCGGAGGAAGCGCCGAAGATGCCGCCGCACGCGGTCATCTCACCGCCAGCACGGTGATCCAGTATCGCGGGGCGATTATCCCGCTCAGCGCGATGCCGAAATGACTTAACCACCTGCACCAACCGTAGCGGCGCAATTGATTGCGCGATGAATCGCGCCGCTACAAATCTCCTCGCTATTCATTACCTGTGCTAACCAACCCGCCCGCGCAGTTTGCCTTAACGCAGCATTTTTCCCTGCCAATTTCCGCTAACGACCTGACTCATCCACTTCTGTAACAAAAACGGTATTACTTCTTCACTCGCGCTAATCAGATCTATTTAATTCAATGCGTTATGGCACGAAATCTGGCCGCCAGGCATAGTCCGAAACTGGCGTAATCGGCGGTTTTCGGCTGGACGCCAGCAGCAAAAAAGACCATGTTTTAATCAACAACAGTAGGACGCTGTTACTCCGGCCGCGAAAAAAATAACGACAACATGACTCGCTCAGGACTGACTTATGCACACAGAAATCATCAATATCTGGCCACACGGTGATGCGCCAGGCGCGAGCGATTCGCGCGCTCAGCCGCAGATCGTCGATCTCGCCAAAGAGTATGAACCTTATGACCGCGCCGCCACCGGCGTGCGCTGCCCGGAAATTGCCATCTGGCATCCGGAAACCTCGAACGGCATCACGCTGCTGGTCGCGCCGGGCGGCGGTTATCAGCGGGTATTGATCGACCGCGAAGGCAGCGCGCTTGCCACTTTCTTCACGTCAATGGGCTACACGCTGGCGGTGATGACCTATCGCCTGCCGTATGACGGTCACCATGAAGGTCCAGACGCGCCGCTGGCCGATGCGCAGCGTGCGGTGCGCGTGCTACGTGAACGTGCGCAGCGCGGGCTGAACGGCAAATATATCGTGATGATGGGCTTCTCGGCGGGTGGACACGTTGCCGCCAGCCTCGGCACCCGCTTTGGCGAGAAACTCTATCCGGTGCAGGATCAAGCCGACAGCTTCACACCGCGCCCGGATGCGATGGTGCTGCTCTATCCGGTGATCAGCATGCGTGAAGGTCTGGCGCATGAAGGTGCGCGCACCCGCTTGCTCGGCGCATGGCCGGATCAGAAGATGGTTGATGCTTATTCGCTGGAGACGCGCGTGCACGCACACACGCCACCGACGCTGCTGATTCACGCTTCCGATGATGAATCGGTTTCGGTGAACAACAGCATGGTGTTCTTCAGCGCGCTGCGTGAGCACAAAGTGCCGGTGGAGATTCACTTCTACCAGAAAGGCGGCCACGGATTTGGTATCCGTGGCGTGGCAGATTTACCGCTCGCCAGTTGGCCGATGCTGGTAACCGAGTGGCTACGTGCTAAGACCTAATGTTTAGGATGATGGCGCGGTCTGATCCGCCGCACCTGCGCTGTTATCCGGTTTCACTTCTTCCGGGCTCGCGGGTACCGCTGGCGGTTCGGGTAGCTTCATCACTTTATCCCAGCTTTCCTGCAGCATCTTCACGTTGGTCTCGGCTTCACCCTGCGGCTGAATCAGCACCATGGTCAGCTCCTGCGACAGTTGCTGGCGCAGTTCCTGATTTAGCTGATCGCGCGTCATCTCGCTGAGGAAGGTTTGACGCAGCTTCTGATACTGCTCAGGCGCAATGTCCACCACCGCGTTTTGCTGCGAGCGCAGACGCTGGCCCATCAGAATATCGGTGTCGGTGCGGGCGTATGTGGCAAACAGCTTGTTGAGCTCCAGCAGCTTCTGCGCCATCAGCGCATCAAACTCCTCCTGCGGTAACCCTTTGTCGCGCACCGCCGCCAGCTCTTTCGCCACCTGATTCATATTCTGCGGCAAAGAGGCATTCGGGCTGTCCATGTTGATCGAGCACTGCGCACGTTGATAGAGCACGCGGCAATCGAAGCCAACCTGCACGCTTTGCGCTTTGCTGTCAGCCAGCGCGCGCTGCACATGCCAGAACAGCGCTTCACGCGCTAAATCGCTCTGCCAGTAGCGCTGCAAATTTTGCGAATCACGAATCGGCTGCCATGCGGTGTCCCACACCAGCGACAGGCGATCCTGATTCATGCCGCCATTCACCAGATTCACCGGCTGATGCGGCAGCGGTGACAGCGTCGGTAGCGCGGCAGGTGCGACACGCTTGCCTTTCAGCGGCGCAAAAGCTTTGTTGATCTGCTCCGCCATGCTGCGGCTATCGACGTTACCTACTACGTACAGCGTCATGCCGTCGGGCGTGTACCACTGCTGATAGAAGCTGTTGAGCTGTGCGATATCCACCGGCGCGCGCGGTTGCTCGCCGGGATCGTGCGCCAGCATCGCCGAGCCTTTCAGGCGATAGCGCCACCACACATCCTGCGTATTGGCAGGCCAGGTGGCAATCGGATCGGTCGCCATTAACGCGGTAGAAACCACCTGCTCATTAATCGTCATTTTTCCGGCGGTCGCCGCCAGCCAGTTGAGCGCTTCTTTCAGCAAATCAGGGCGGTTGTTCGGCAAGCTCAGGTTGTATTGGGTGTAATCGTACGACGAAATAGCGGGTGGCAGCGGACGTTGCGGATCCATGGCTTGCTGCCACAGCGCACGTTGCTGATTGGTGTCCAGCGTGGCGTTATGCACCATCGCTAAACGCGGTAAAAGATGGCTATAGCCGGTTTGTTGCGCACTCTCCACCAGCGAACCGGTGTTAACAATCAGGCGCAGCTCAATACGATCGCTTGGACGTTGTGGTGTGGTTAGCAGCTGCCAGCTAAAACCATTGTCCAGTTTGCCTTCCTGCCAGGCGGGATCGGGTTGGAGCGTCTCGGCGTGCACGCCAAAACCGGACGCTGCCAGTAGCAATCCGCCAACCAAAAGCCGAATTCTGGTGCCCTGCATGTGAACCCCTACTCAAACAGATCAACGCTCGTTAGCGCGGCATGTTAGGTCACATCTGGGGTGACCGGCGCGGCATTGTGCCGCCACGTTTATTTAATAACAGACTCTTTGACCACGAGAAGGTCAGGATGTCGCGCAACGAGGCAAAAAATCGGGAAAAAAATCAATGGGGTTTATTATGCAAATGCCCGCTGTCAGGGCAAGCGACAGCGGGCATTTCTCGGCAAATTAACGCAAATAGCAGGTTATGCGGCGGTTTCTGGTGCGTTATTCACCTTTTTCCCGGCAGAAAGCGTCGCATTCAGTTGTTTCTCATCCAGCTGGCCGACCCACTTCGCCACCACGATGGTCGCCACGCCGTTGCCCACCAGATTGGTCAGCGCACGCGCTTCGGACATAAAGCGGTCGATACCGAGAATCAGCGCCAGACCCGCAACCGGTAAATGGCCCACCGCTGACAAGGTCGCCGCCAGCACGATAAAGCCACTGCCGGTTACACCCGCTGCGCCTTTCGAGGAGAGCAGCAGCACCACTAACAGCGTGATTTGGTGGAACACGTCCATATGCGCGTTGGTCGCCTGAGCGATAAAAACCGCCGCCATGGTGAGGTAAATCGAGGTGCCATCCAGGTTGAAGGAGTAGCCGGTTGGAATCACCAGCCCCACCACCGATTTCTTACAGCCCAGCTTCTCCATCTTATCCAGCATGCGCGGCAGCGCAGATTCGGAAGATGACGTGCCCAGCACAATCAGCAGCTCTTCTTTGATGTAGGCGACAAATTTAAAGATGTTGAAGCCAGCGAAGCGTGCAATCAGCCCCAACACCACCACCACGAACAGCACGCAGGTGATATAGAAGCAGATGATCAGCTGCCCCAACTGCACCAGCGAACCGACGCCATATTTACCGATGGTGAAGGCCATCGCCCCGAAGGCACCGATTGGCGCGAGACGCATAATCATGTTGATCACGCCGAAGATCACTTTCGAGAAGCTCTCAATGACGTTGAACATCACGGTGCCGGCGCTGCCCAGGCGATGCAGGGCGAAGCCGAACAGGATAGCGAACAGCAGCACTTGCAGAATGTTGCCGCTGGCAAAGGCACCAATGACGCTATTCGGGATCACATCCAGCAGGAAGGCGACCACACCTTGCTGCTCCGCCTGCTGCGCGTATACCGCGACTGCTTTAGCATCCAGCGTGGCTGGATCAACGTTCATGCCCACGCCAGGCTGCACCACGTTAACCACCACCAAACCGATGATCAGCGCGATGGTGCTGACTACTTCAAAGTACAGCAGCGCCACTGCGCCCGTACGTCCAACGGCTTTCATGCTCTCCATGCCGGCAATACCGGTCACCACCGTACAGAAAATCACGGGGGCGATGATCATCTTGATCAACTTAACGAAACCATCGCCAAGCGGCTTCATTTGCGCGCCTAACTCAGGATAGAAGTGGCCCAACAGGACGCCGATGCCGATGGCAACCAGTACCTGAAAATAGAGGCTTTTTAAGATTTTCATAACAGGTGTCCAGTAAGACGGTTCGCACCGCCATTGTTGTGGAGAACGCATGCGGCAAGCCGCCAGAAGCGTAAAACCTTACCGATGGCGAGGAAAATAACACCCTGTTAACAAGATTAATATCCCCTACTATTCCTTACAAAAGTTACAAAACTCTAACTATGAACTGAAACGCTTCAGCACAGCGCTTCGCTACAATTTTGTAAGGAAAATCAATAACCAAGGTGATTATTCAGGGAGTTGCGAGCTATTGAGCCAGCGTTGGTTAAAGATGTGGAGCGGCAGCGCTTCAGCGTATAAGTAGCCTTGCCCTATAGTAATTCCGCGCGCCAGCAGCCAGTCGCGCTGCTCGGCGGTTTCCACACCTTCGGCGATGACGTCGAGGTGAATGATGTCGGCAATCGCCGCCACGATGCGCACCATGGTGTCGTCATCCGGCAGCGCGGCGACGAAGCTGCGATCCATTTTCAGCTTATTTACCGGCAGCGCTTTGAACTGATGCAGATAGTTGAGGTTGGAGTAACCCATCCCGAAATCATCGAGCGCTACCCCCACGCCGGTTTGCTGCAGCAAGCGCAGCAGCGCAATCGCCTGTTCGGCATCGCCAATCTGCGCGGTTTCGGTGATTTCCAATACGAAGTTGCCCGGCGCGATGCGATGGCGCTCCAGCAAGCCCTGCAAATGGCTGACCATGCTGGCATCACGCAGCTGCACCGCCGAGATATTGACGCTGAGCGGGATGTTAATGCCCTGCTTCTGCCAGCCGGCCAGAATGCGGCAGGCTTCTTCAAATACCCAGCGGCCAATGGCCGAGATCACGCCAATCTCTTCGGCGCTGGCAATAAACTCTTCCGATAATCCGTAGCTGCCATCCGGCATGCGCATGCGCAGCAGCGCTTCGGCACCGGCCAGCTCGCCGGTTTCCATATTGATTTGCGGCTGGAGATAAAGAGCAAACTGCTCGTCCTGCAGACCTTGCAAGATGTCGTGTTCCTGCGTTAAACGCTTTTGCGCCCGCTCGGTGAGCGCCGGATCGAAAAACAGAATCTGGTTTTTGCCCTGATGCCGCGCCGACATCATCGCCGAGGTGGCGCGATCGAGCTGTTCGCTGGCCGAGATGCTGCTCTCTTCGTGCAGCGCCAGGCCAATGCTGGCGTTCGGACGCAGCTGCAGCTGTTGCAGGTTCACCGGCTGATTAATGCGAATCATCAGGTTACGCGCCAGGCGCATGGCGCGGAACGGATTGTGCGCGCGTTTCATCAGCAAGGCGAAGTCGCTGGGCCCGGTTTGCGCCAGCAGTGAGTGATCGTCAACGGTGCTGCGAATCTTCTCCACCAGCGTCAGCATCAGCGTATCGCGCTGCTCATCGCTCAGCACGCCGTTGGCTTCCTGCAGCGTTTCAATGCGAATCACCATCAAGCCCCACGCCTGACGATTGTGGCGATGGCTGATGTGCTGTTCGAGCAGCGCAAGGAACAGCGCGCGATTGGGCAGATCCGTAACGGCAAAATGCGTGGTCATGCGGCTCATTTCGTCGTGAATCGACTCCAGCACCTGCTGGTTGCGGTTGTAGCTGCGGATCAACATGCCGATTTCATCATCGCGATGATTATTCGGCAGCTTCATTTTGTGGGTCAGAATCGCCTGCGGCGGCAGCTCCTGTAAATCACGCGAAAGATCGCGCAGCGGATGCACAATCAAGCGGTTGATACACCAGCTAATGGCGATCGAGAGAATCAGCGCCAGCAGCAGGTAGGTGGTGATCATGGTGGATAACGTGCTGAGCAGGAACTGATAGACGCGGGAGGAATCAGCCTGTAGCACCAGATAGGCAATCGGCTTCGGCAAACCGGAACGCTCCACGGAATAGAGCGGCAGCGTGATTTGTACCGGCAGCTCAAACAGGCGTGCGACCCAGCGCGGCACCGGTTTTTCCGGCGCAAAATCGGCGTGCAGCGCCTGGAAGGCATTTGGCAACACCACATCGGCGCGCGATAAAATACCGGCCGGTTTCAGGGTATTAAGGATGCGTTCGGCTTGCGGAATATCGGCTTTGAGCACCGCTTCGGAGAGTGGCTGACGCACGGTGTGCGCCACATTTTCCATTTGCTGGGCGTAGTCAATCCTGCGCTGCTGCACAAAGTGAAAGAGCTGGATGACAATAAAGATGCAGATGGTCACCATCGCCACGGCGGAAACCGTCGCCATCTGCTTTATCGTTAGAGAACGACTGACGCGCAACAAAACTTCTCCAGGCCACCAAAGGCGTGTAATGAGATGAAATTCGCAGCGAGTATATCCCAGGTCACGCGTTTTTTTCGCCGGGATAAAGGCGAAAAATAAGCAAGTTTGGTTATTTATGAAGTGATTCGGAATTATGCAGGTTTTGACGCGCATTCAAGCGCGCCTGGCCGTCATGGATGACAACCCCATGAGATTTGTAGCGATTGCGAGTGAATAATACGCGTTAATGCTGCAGCGCGGGTGTTGAGGCGACATCCCGAGCCGCTGAGCGAATGAGGGATTCCAGGGCGAGCCGCATGGATGCGGCGAGAGGTGGCGCTGAGCAGGAGCGAATCGCCACCGGTCCGTCAGGAATCGTGAATGAGTGAAGGCACCGCGAAGCGGCGGGTTGGGCTGGCGCAAGGCCCGGGAGTGCAGAGGGCGCGGCCAGGCGTCCTCTGCTCGGTCGCCGCACGTAGGTGCTGCAACTGCCTCAGCACATGGCGAACGAAAGTCGCTCCGCGCTTAACTGAGCGGCATCACACCATTAATGGCGCCCTACTGCGGATACGGCACCCAATCGCCGCCGTTCAGGCGGATCCACGGTTTACCCTGATACATCATCACCACCGCGTTATCGTTCTCAGACACCACCGGCGTCTGCGGCAAATTATCGGTCAGCACCGACATATTAACGTTCGGCGCGTTAAATACCTGGCCATCCACCACGCGCGACACGATTTCCGAGATCGCCATCAGGCTGGTAGGCGTCTCCACGCTAAGCGGCTGGCCCTGATGCGGTGCTTTCATGCCAACAAACTTAATGCCGACCGGCACATGGGTGATATCCGGACTGGGGATATCACGCAATCCTGACATCTGCATCTTGTCGCCCTGCAGCGCCGCGCCGTGTTCCGGCACCACCAGCACCATCACGCGACGGCCCGACTTCTCCAGATTGGTCAGGAAGGCATCGAGCTGATCAAACAGCACTTTGGCGCGCGGCTGCCAGTCTGCGCTGCGCGTACTGCCCAACTCGCGCGTACCGTCATGCAGCGGAATCAGGTTATAGAAGGTCGCGGAGCGCGCATCGCTGCTCTTGGTGCGATCGTCGAGCCAGCGCTGCATCAGCTGCGCATCATTAAATACCGGCGAGCCATCAAATGACGTCACCTCCGGCGAGATGCCCGCCTGCGACATCAGCGGCGCCTGCAGATTGCCCTCTTCACGCAGCTCCTTGAGATAGTTACCAAACACGCCGGTGTGATCCATCATCAACTGCTGTTTAAAGCCCAGCTTCGCCAGATTATCAAACAGATAGCAACGCTGATCGGTGGCTTTGTACAGATCGCTGTGCGAGCTCTGGCCGCAGCTGGCGCGCAGCAGACGAATCCCCGCCGGGCCGCTGTAACCGGTGGCAGAGTTGTAGTTGTTAAGCAGAATATCGAAGTGCTGCCACAGCGGATGATTACGCAGCTGCGCGACGTTCAAATCCGACCACGACAGCGAACAGATGTTGATCACCAGAATATCGAACGGCTGCGAATCAGCTGGCAAGGCGTCCGGGAAATGGGTCGCACGCTGGCGCTCGGCGTCGTAAAAACGGTTGAGCCACGCGGTGAGGTTGGCGCTGGTTGGCGGCGCGGATTGATCGAGGCCATCTGGCGCTTTCGCCGCTGGCGTATCGTTGAGCTTCACCGTCGGCGTGGCGGCGCTGTTCGGCAGTAAATTCATTGCCGGTCCGGCGATCGTCAGCACGTTGAGCCAGATCAGCATCAGCGACACCAGCACGGTGACGCGAATCCACTGCGCGATAAACAGATACAGCACCAGCAGTACAAAGCCCGCGCCAATCATCTCCCAGTTGATAAAGCGATTGGCAAGATCGAGCAGATAGCTGGGCGAGAAGCCTGCCAGCTGGCTGCCCTGGCTCATAATCGAATGGAGTCCCGGCAGCCAGGTATCGTGCCAGAACAGCGCCACGCCAATCGGCAGCGAAATCCACTGACGCAAGCGATGCAGCCGCACGCCCGGCAGCGGGAACAGCAGCCACGCCAGAAACACCAGGTTACTTAGCGCGTGAAAATTAAGGTAGCCGTACCACAGCAGCGCAAATTTGATCAGGAAGTAAAAGTTCCAGCCGCCGAGGCCGCGCCACCACGAACCGTGCATCGTGAATCTGTTATTCATGTTTATCCGTTTTATGGGTTTTGCGTTGCCACTGTCCTTCTGATTTCAATGCGCGCGTCGGCAGCAAACGCAGCAGCGGATTAGAGCCGCTACGCGCTCGTCCGCGCCCAAACAGTGATGTCAGGAACAGCAAAATCAGTAACAGCAGGATCGCCACCTGCACCCAATCCATCAGCGTCATTGGTGGCTTACTCCGTCGAGGTTAAGGGTAATCGGCTGCGGCGTTTGTGCCCCGCGCTCAGGCGCGGCGGTTTGCGTGCTGACTGGCGCAGCGGCCAGCGGCGCGGCCTGCCGGTCGCGCTGCGCCACCGGCGTCAGCTGACGAATTTTGTCCGCCTCCGACACGATCTGATTGTCTTCAAACCAGACGATACGATTGCTAAACAGCTCGTCGTGCGGCAGCGAGAAGATCGACTTCAGCGCGATATCCAAATCATTGAATCGGCATGAAGAGAGGAACAGATAGATGCGGTCGTTCACCAGCGTCACCAAATCGCCGAAGCGGCGCGGTTTACACAGCGTCAGAATCTGTTCGGGTTTCAGCTGCGGCACCGCGCGCAGCGCCACCATCAAGCCTTTGTCATTTTCCGGCAGCAGCGTATTGCTCATCAACTGCTGCACCGCCGCGCAAAAGGCATCCAGCGGTAAAAAGCCTTTCTGCTGTAGCGGCTGCAGCGCCTGCATCAGGGCATTGAGATTGGCAGGCACATGGCGCGAGAACTGCTGCCCCTGAATCCCTTCCAGCGTGGTAAGAAAGCGCGACAGGCTGGCCGCGGTCGGTACAATGGCATTCACGCCGCAGGCCAGCAGCAAACGCTCATCACTGTAGCGCAGCGTGGTACTGATTTCGCGCACCACAATCTTAAGCGCACTACCGCGTGAGCGACGCAAACTATGGACCATCGTTGCTAAAGAATTAACGTCTTGATTATGAACCAGACTAAAGATGACCGTGGCGGCGTTCGCCTGCTGCGCACGCGAGAACACGCTTTCGTTATCGCTAAACAATTGCCACTGCGTCGAAAGCGGCGGCGCGCCTTCCAGCACACCTTCCTGCGCAAGGAATTGGTTTTCATCATTGCGGCTTAAGGGAATATTTTGTTCCGCTTGATTAACGGCAATAAATTGATTATCGACATAACTCAAACGGATAGCGCGGTCGGCCAGTAATTTATCTGCCGCATACCACCAGTTAATTCGATAATGCCAACTGTCCTGCTGAAACTCCAAATGTGCGAGACCATCAAGCTGGCGAAAATAACCTTGCAGATGATTACGCAGGTGAATTATTGACGTACCGGAGGTGATCATTAACAACGTAATTTGTTTTTTAGATAACAAACGGCGCATGCGCTTAAGCCAGAAGATTAACTCATCGGGCGATAATTTTCCCCACAGCGCGGCATTACTATAAAAAATCACCAGGCCACTGCGACTATTCAGCACACGGGAAAAATCACTTTCCAGCTGCTTTAGGCTGCGTTTATTAGCCGGCAGTGAAAATAACGGCATACGCGCTGGACCGCCGATGGGATCGGGCGTCAAAAGCGCCTGCGGTTTCTCATCCGCACTGATGAGCGTAGCCGCCTTTTGTTGGCTAACTACCTGACGCAGCAGCGTTCGCGCATCTTCCTGACGCTGGCTGGTAATCCAGTAAAACCCCGGATTCTGCAGAGTATTTAATTCCTGCTGAATCTGCTGCAGGCCAAGCGCATAATGTTTTTTCATATTTGATTCGCGATCGATACAATCCAGGCTAGTTTAATCGAGACAGCCGCAATTGGAACGGGTGAAATAAAAAATAGCGTATTAGCGCAAATCATATTGATCTGTGGATAGCATTTGTCTTTACTTCAGGTTTAAACTTTACAAAAAATAAAACCACAATTCATCCGTTGTCGATTTTTCGGTGGCAAAAAAATAATGAAAACAGAGAATGCATTTTCGCTGAATGCGACTAGCAGCGAAGAGCACGATGACATTACAGCCTTAAGTGATGCCTTTTCCCTTAAGGCATTTCGCTACATTGATATTGCCCGCGAAGCGCGACTGAATACCATTATGACGCGCTGGCCATTGCTGCGTGAAATAAGCGCCGCACAGGAGTCAGAACGTTAATGCCTGTTATTGCATTACAAGGATTGCGTGGCGGTTGTGGCGCTACCTCGCTGAGCGCCGCACTCGGCTGGGCGTTTAACGCGCTGCAGCAATCGGTGCTGGTTATCGATTTTTCCCCGGTAAATCAGCTAGCTACCCATTTTAATATGCCGCTCGACCGCGCTCAGGGCTGGGCGCCCGCGCTGCTCGAACAGCAAGCGTGGCAGCAGTGCGCTCAGCGCTATCAAGCAGGGCTGGATTTCCTGCCGTTTGGCGCACTCACGTCGCAACAGTACGCCAGCATCAGCGCTATCAACGCAGAATTTGCCGCACCGCTGCTACACGCGCTGCCGGTCCTGAAATCGCACTACGACTGGATTATTTTCGACATGCCAGCGGATCTGTTGCCGTGGCAGCGATCCCTGGTTACCACCGCCGATCGTCTGCTGCAGGTGCTAACGCTGGATGCCAACTGTCAGTTGCGTCTGCATCACGCGCGTTTTCCTGCGCACACGCTGTTTCTGATCAACCAGTTCAACGCCAACAGCCAGCTACAGCAGGATCTGCATCAGCTGTGGATCAGCTCACTGAAAAACCTGATTCCCCAAGTGATTCACCGCGATGAAGCGCTGGCGGAAGCGCTGATGATGAAACAGCCGGTGGGCGAATATCGGCCGCATGCGCTGGCCAGCGAAGAGATCAACACGCTGGCTAACTGGCTGCTGCTGCATGTGCCGGGAGGCGCGGCGTGAATCCATTACGCTGGCTGCTGATGCCGCAAGCATGGCAGGCGCTGCAACGCCGCGCTCAGCTGGCGCATCAGCACGGCGCGGGCCGTTTCACCATCGCGCTGCATTTAATGTGGTGCATACTCGCGTGGTCGCTGTTGCGGCTGGAAACCCCCGGTTGGCAGCGCATCCTGCAACATCGTCAACGTTACTACCCGCAAATTTCGCTGCTGCGCCCACGTCCGCTTGACCCGCTGCGCTATGCACTGCAAAGCCTGTGGCTGATGCTGGTATTGCCGCTGGATAAACGCACGCGTAAAAGTTTCAGCGTCAAACCGCTGTTCCGCTGGCGCGAGCCGCTCTATCAGTGGCTCGGTGCGCTGCCGGCACGGCTGGAACGAAACCGGTTCGCCCAGCGCAGCGAACAACGTATTCAGGCGCTGCCCGCGTGGTTGCGGCAGCTGCTGTTTATCGTGGCAGCGATTGTCGCCAGCCTGCTGGCGCTGCTGTGCATCTCGCAGCCCTTCGGCATCACTACGCAGTTTGTCTTCGTGCTGCTGTTATGGGGATTGGCGATGCTGGTGCGTCGCGTGCCGGGCCGCTTGTCCACCATCATGCTGATCGTGTTATCGCTGACGATTTCCTGCCGTTATCTGTGGTGGCGCTACACCGAAACCCTCAACTGGGACGACCCGATCAGCCTGACGTTTGGCTTGCTGCTGATAGGTGCAGAAACCTATGCGTGGGCGGTATTAGTGCTGGGTTATTTCCAGACGCTGTGGCCACTCAATCGTCAGCCGGTCTCGATGCCGCCGGAAATCACCTCGTGGCCGAGCGTCGATATTCTGGTACCGACCTACAATGAACCGCTGAGCGTCGTGAAACCGACCCTCTACGCGGCGATGGGCATCGACTGGCCGCAGGACAAGCTCAATATATACCTGCTGGACGACGGCACGCGCGAAGAGTTCCGCGAGTTTGCCGGCAGCATCGGCGTCAATTACGTGGTGCGTCCCACCCACGAACACGCCAAAGCGGGCAACATCAACCATGCTTTGAAAGCCGTGTGCCGCAGCGAATATGTTGCCATTTTTGACTGCGACCATGTGCCGACGCGCTCGTTTCTGCAGCTGACGATGGGCTGGTTCCTGAAAGATCATCGGCTGGCGATGCTGCAAACGCCGCACCACTTCTTCTCACCCGATCCGTTTGAACGTAACCTCGGTCGCTTCCGCCAGACGCCTAACGAAGGCTCGCTATTTTACGGTTTGGTGCAGGATGGCAACGATACCTGGGATGCGGCGTTCTTCTGCGGCTCTTGCGCCATATTGCGCCGAACTGCGCTGGATCAGATCGGCGGCATTGCGGTAGAAACCGTCACCGAAGATGCGCACACCTCGCTGCGTCTGCATCGCCAGGGTTACACCTCGGCATATATTCGTATTCCGCAGGCTGCGGGTCTGGCCACCGAGAGTCTGTCCGCGCATATCGGTCAGCGTATCCGCTGGGCGCGCGGTATGGTGCAGATTTTCCGCCTCGATAACCCGCTGTTCGGCAAAGGGTTAAAGCTGGTGCAGCGCCTGTGTTACGCCAACGCCATGCTGCACTTTCTCGCCGGGATTCCGCGTCTGATCTTCCTGCTGGCACCGCTGGCGTTTCTGCTGTTCCACGCCTACATCATCTACGCGCCCGCGCTGGCGATCGCCATCTACGTGTTGCCGCACATGCTGCACACCAGTTTGACCAACTCGCGCATTCAGGGCCGCTGGCGACATTCGTTCTGGAGCGAAGTGTATGAAACTGTGCTGGCGTGGTACATCGCGCGGCCAACCACGGTGGCGCTGTTTAATCCGCACAAAGGCAAATTCAACGTTACCGCCAAAGGTGGTTTGGTGGCCGAACGTCATCTCGATTGGGTGATTACCAAGCCGTACATGATGCTGGTGCTGCTGAATATCGCCGGTATTGGCATGGCCTTCTGGCGCATGGCGTACGGTCCGGCCAACGAAATGCTCACCATTTGGGTCAGTTTGGTGTGGGTGATTTACAACATGATTATCCTCGGCGGCGCGGTGGCGGTATCGGTTGAAGCGCGTCAGATCCGCGAAGCGCATCGTGTGGAAATCGCCATGCCCGCCGCCATCGCACGTGAAGATGGACACATGGTGCCGTGCACGCTGCGTGACTATTCCGACGGCGGCGTGGGCGTTGAGCTGCGCGAAGCCGATGCGCTGAAAGAGGACGAAACCGTGTCGCTGCTGCTGCGCCGTGGTCAGCAAGAGTTCAGCTTCCCGTGTCAGGTGCAGCGCGTGTTTGGCCGTCGCGCCGGGATTCGCCTGCATCAACTCACGACGCGCCAACACATTGAATTTATTCAGTGCACCTTCGCTCGCGCCGATACCTGGGCGCTGTGGCAGGATGGCTTCCCGGAAGATAAACCGGTGCAAAGTCTGGCCGACATTATGGTGCTGGGTTTTAAAGGCTATCTGCGTCTGGCCGAGTATGGACCTGCGCCGCTGCGCCGCTTATTCCGTGGCCTCACCGCGTTGGTGAGTTGGCTGGCGACACTGCTACCGCAGCGTATTGACCGCCAGCCTGCGACGATCAAAACCGATTTTACTTAAGTTGATGATATGACCATGACGAAAAAACTGAGTTGGTTCACCGCCCTGCTGCTGGGCTGCGTCTCTGTGGTGCAGGCCGCGCCGCTGACTTCTGGCGCCATGACTGCGCCGCAGCCGTTACCGGAGGTGAATGCGCGGGTCGACGCCAACGCGCCGCTGCGTGACAGCCAGCTGGTGTTTAATCAGGTCGCTCCGCCGCCCGGCAGCATGACGCTGCGCGGTACCGAACCGAGCAGCCAGATTGAGTTCGGCGTGCGCAGCGATGAAGTGGTGACGCGCGCGCTGCTGAATCTGAGCTATCGTCCCTCGCCGGCGCTGATTCCGACGCTGTCGCAGCTCAAAGTCTATCTCAACGATGAGCTGGTGGGATTGGTGACGGTCACCGCCGAGCAGCTCGGCAAAGAGAACCAAACGCAAATCCCTATCGATCCGCGCTTTATCAGCGACTTCAACCGCGTGCGGCTTGAGCTGGTAGGTCACTATGCCAACGTATGTGAAAACCCGGCCAACAGCACCATCTGGCTGGATATCGGCAAAGCCAGCAAACTCGATTTGACGCTGCAGAAGCTGCCGCTGAAGAACGATCTGTCGCATTTCCCGGAGCCGTTCTTAGATACGCGCGACAGCCGTCCGTTGCAGCTGCCGATGGTCTTCAACGCCCAGCCGAATCTGCTGCAACAGCGTGCGGCCGGGATTCTGGCTTCCTGGTTTGGCAGTAAAGCGCAGTGGCGCGGACAATCCTTCCCGGTGCTGTATAACCAACTGCCTAAAGAGCAGCATGCGGTGGTGTTTGCCACCAACGATCATCGCCCCGACTTCCTGAAAGATCTGCCGCCAGTGGAGAAACCGACGGTGGAGATGGTGAATCAGCCGGATAATCCGTACGAGAAGATGCTGCTGATCCTCGGCCGTGACGATAACGACCTGCTGACCGCCGTCGAAGGCATTGCGCAAGGCCAGCTGCTGCTGCGCGGTGACAGCTCAACCATCGACAGCGTAAAACTGCTGGCCGCGCGCCAGGCGTACGACGCACCGAACTGGGTGCGCACCGATCGCCGCACCACCTTTGCCGAGCTGACGCAGTATCAAAATCAGCTGCAGGGCGACGGTTTGCAGCCGAATCCGATCAGCCTGACGCTGAATCTGCCGCCGGATCTGTTCCTGGTGCGCGCACGCGGCATCGATATGGATCTGCGCTACCGCTACACCTCGCCGATTCAGCAGGATGGCTCGCGTCTCGCGGTGCATCTCAACAATCAGTTCATGCAGGATTATCCGCTGACGCAGAAAGATACCGCCGGTCAGCAGCTGATGCGCATCCCGCTGATGCAGGGTTTGCAGGACAGCAATCGCCAGTTGACCATTCCGGCGCTGCGCCTCGGCGTGGTAAATCAGCTGCGTTTTAACTTTGATTACGCCAACACCTTTATTGGCGGTACCGCCGATGGCCGCTGTGAAACCGTCACCGCCGTCGGACATCACGTGGTGATTGACGATACCTCGAGCATCGATTTCTCCGGCTATCGTCACTACATCGAAATGCCGTCGCTGGGCGCCTTCGCCAACGCCGGTTTCCCGTACAGCCGCTACGCCGATCTGGCGCAAACGCTGGTGCTGGTGCCATCCAGGCCGAGCAATGACGAAGTCAGCACGCTGCTGAATGCGCTCGGCAGCATCGGCGCACAAACCGGTTATCCGGCGCTGCGCGTGCAGATGAGCGATGACTGGAGCAAAGCGAAATCGGCGGATGCGGATATGTTGATGATCGGCGGCATTCCGCAGGATCTGCAGGACGACACGAAGATCTCGCTGCTGGCCGATGCCGCCCGCAGCTGGATCAGCATGCCCGCACGCAGCAACGCAGCAGCTAACGTACCGATTTCTGACAGTGAACGCGCGGTAGAAAGCCAAACCACTATTAGCTCACGCGGGCCGATGGGCGCGATTGTCGGGTTCCAGTCACCGTTTAACGATCAACGCAGCGTCGTGGCATTGCTGGCCGACAGCCCGCGCGGCTGGGAATTGCTGAATAACGCGCTGCTCGACAGCGGCAAACGCACGGCAGTGTTCGGTACCGCCACGGTGATCCGTGAATCGGGCGTTAACAGCATCCGCGTCGGCGATACCTATTACGTAGGTCACCTGCCGTGGTGGGAACGCCTGTGGAATCTGCTGGCCATCCATCCGGTGTGGCTGGCGATTTGCGCGGTGGTGGTCGTGGTTCTGTTTGCGCTGATGGCGTGGCGTTTAATGCGCATGGTCAGCCGTCGCCGTCTGGCCGAGCTGGATGACGATGAATAAGCTGCAGCTGGGATTGCTGATCAGTAGCACACTCGGGGTGTTGGCCGGCGCGACTGCCGCCCCGATCGGTCCCCAGGTTTCGCCTGTTGAGTGGCTGCTGATGCAGATTCGTACCGGCGAATCGACCAACAAAATCGATTTGGTACAGCAATCGCTCTATCGGCTGGAAAAAATCGATCCTGATAATCCGCAGGTGCTGGCGGCGCAAATCCGCATGGCACTGCGCCAGGGCGACCAGGCCAAAGCGCAAAAACTGCTGGATGAACTGAAGCGCGTGGCACCGAATGCCGCCGCCACGCGTGAATCAGCAGCCGGATTGCGTCTGGTGACTGCGGAAGGGCGTCAGCAGCTGCAGCAGGCGCGACTGCTGGCCACCGCCGGGCATGTCGTCGAAGCCAAAGCCGCGTGGGACGCGCTGTTCCAAGGCGTGTTCCCCGATGTGAATACCGAGCTGGAGTATTGGCGGCTGGTGGCGCGTTTACCCGGCCAGCAGCCGCAAGCGTATCAACAGTTGCAGGCGCTTGAGCAGCGCTATCCCGGCAACATCGGCGTAGAACTGCAGCTGGCGCGCATGGCGTTTGATAACAATCAGCCGGGCGAAGCCTTTACCCAGCTGCGTCGTCTCGCCAACCGCAACGGCGGGCGCGATGCCGCTTCCGAGCTGTGGCTACAGCAGATCCAGAATCAGCCGGTGAGCGAAAGCAGCGTCGCCAGCCTGCAGCAATATCTGCAAACCTTTACCGAGGGCGATGCCCAGCAGCGCGGTCAGCAAGAGCTGGCGCGTCAGCAACAACTGCTCGCCGATCCCCCGTATCGCCAGCGCATGCGTGGCTTAGCGCTGGTGGATGCCGGTGGCGGCGCCAATGCGATTGCCGCGCTCAATGCCGCGCTAACCGCCAATCCCAACGATGCTGAACTGATGGGCGCGATGGGCCAGGCGCAGGCGCGAGCCAACAATCGCGCCGCCGCCATTCGCTGGCTGGAGAAAGCGATACAGGCCGGTCAGGCCAGCACGCAGATCGGCAAATGGCAGTCGCTGCTGCAAACCAACCGTTACTGGCTGGCGATCAACAATGGCGATGCGGCGCTGAAAAAAGGCGATATCGCCGCGGCGGAAGGGTATTACCGCAGCGCGCAAGCGCTGGATAATCGTGATAGCTGGGCGCTGATTGGCTTGGGTGATGCCGCGCTGGCGGGTAAAAATTCTGCGCAGGCTGAGCATTATTGGCAGCAGGCGCTGCGTTTAGATCGCAGCAATAGCACGGCGAAACGTCGTCTGCTACAGCTGCGCACCGATGCGCTGATGGCCGAAGCCGATGCGTTGGCGCAGCAAGGCCAATGGCATCAGGCGGCGGAGAAGTATCGCCAGGTAGCGCAGGCGAATCCTGATGATATCTGGCTGGTTTATCGACTGGCTGGCGCACTGCGCAACGGCGGCGAAGAAACTCAGGGCGCGCAGGTGATGGACGCGATGGTGCGCCAGCATCCACAGGAACCCACAGCGCTGTATGCGTCGGCGCTGTGGCTGGCTTCTGGCGACCGCGATGACGCGGCGCTGGCCACCTTGCATCGCCTGCCCGCTGCGCGCTGGGACAGCAACATGCATGAGCTGGCCGATCGTCTCGAGCAGGACAAAGTGTTTACCCGCGCCAGTGATTTACGCACGCGCGGCGATGAAACGGCGGCGATTGCATTACTACAACAGCAACCCGCTTCTATCCGCCGCGATATCACGCTGGCCGATTGGGCGCTGGAGCGCGGCGACGCCCGCAGTGCGCTGGCGAGCTATCAACAGGTGCAGCAGCAAGACCGTAAAAACGGCGATGCGGCGCTGGGTCGTATCGAAGCCTTGATCGCCTTAAAACGCCCTGCTGAAGCGCAACGCGCGTTACAAGCCTTGCCGCCAGGCGTGGCGCAGCAAGGTGTGAACAGCGGTCGGCGCGTGGCGCTCGCCTGGCAGAACAGTGGCGATGCGGTTCGTGCTCAACAGATTTTTGCTGAGCTGAAAACCCGCGCGGCGCAACAGGCCGCGTCACAGGAAAAAGCGTTGGTGTTTCGCGATGCGGCGCGGCTGGAAACGCAGCTGCAACAACCCGCACAAGCGCAGCAGGATTATCAACGGGCGATGGCCGCGAGCGGCATCAGCCCGGATGTGCCACAGGATAACGATCGTTATACGCAATTAACCCGCAATCAGGCGCAGGATGACTGGCTGAAACGTAGCATCCGCAGCGACGCCGCCGATCTTTATCGTCAGCAGGACACCACGTTCACGCTGGAGCAGGATTACTCGCGCAACAAAGGCAACGGCGGCACTTCCGATTTCACCGCCCATACCACCATGATGCAGGCGGAAACACCGCTGGCCGATGGCCACAGCTTTGTGCGTGTCGATCATGTGCGGGTTTCAGCCGGCACTTTCTCCACCAGCAACGGCAGCCACAGCGAGCAGTTCGGCAGCTGTAACGATGACAATTCCGGCGGATGCAGCCGCGACTTTACTCAGCACGATGAAGGCACCGCGCTGGGCGTGGGCTGGCATAACGATCGCTGGTCGGCTGATTTCGGCACCACGCCGCTCGGCTTCGAGACCCGCAACTGGGTCGGCGGCGTCAGCTGGAGAACCGACGTCAAAGACATTGGCCTGACGTTCACCGCATCACGCCGACCGATCTCCAGCTCGCTGCTGGCGTACGCAGGCGCGCGCGATCCCGCAGCGAACGGCGGCAAAACCTGGGGCGGCGTGGTGGCAACCGGCGGCTCGCTCGGACTGAGTTATGATCAGGGCGGCGCGCATGGCGTGTGGGGCGATATCAGTGCGCATCAACTCAGCGGTGATAACGTGGCGGATAACAGCCGCGAACGCCTGATGGCGGGCTATTACTACAAGCTGATTAATGACGATAATCGCCGCGCCACCGTGGGCCTGAACAGCATGCTGTGGCATTACCAGAAGGATCTCAGCGACTACACCTTCGGTCAGGGCGGCTATTACAGCCCGCAGCAATATTTCTCGCTGTCGCTGCCGATGACCTATCGCCAGCGCACAGAGAACTGGTCGTTTGATCTCGGCGGCTCGGTTTCCTGGTCGCAATCGCATACCGACGGGCAGCAGCGCTATCCGGTCAATCCTGGCTTTACGCTGGCGTCGAATCCCACCTCAGACAGCAGTTCGGGTAGAGGTTTTGGCTACACGCTGCAGGCGCTGGTGGAGCGACGCATTACGCCGCATTGGTCGGTGGGCCTGGCGATGGATATACAGCAAGCGAAAGATTACACCCCAAGCCACGGTTTGATTTTCATGCGCTACTCAATGTCCGGCTGGAATGGCGATATGGATATGCCGCCACAACCGCTGACGCCGTATGCGGATTTTAAATAGCACTTCGGACGTAGCTCACATTAACTCTGACGCCTGAGAGTCTTTAACGGCACACATTTTAGTGTACAATGTACTCCTTGAAGGCAAAGGAGATAGCCGATGAGTCATGCGATTGAGTTTATTGAAACTCCGATATTTACTCGCCAGATAAAGCAAATCGCCACGGATGACGAACTCAGGGAGTTACAAAAAACGCTTATCGAGTCACCTGAGAAAGGTGATCTCATTCAACATACTGGTGGCCTGCGAAAAATCAGGATGGCAACGGGTAATCAGGGAAAAAGTGGCAGTGCAAGGGTGATTTATTTCCTCGCCACCGTTGAAGTGATTTACCTGGTAATGGCCTACCCGAAAAATATCAAAGAAAGCCTCACGCATGCGGAAAAAGCCGAGTTGAAGAAGTTGACCCAACGATTAAAAGACGAGGTATAACATGAGTTTTTTTGACGAGCTGAAAGCATCGCTTGAAGAAGCTGTAGAAATTAAAAACGGTACAAGCGAGCCTGCTCGCGTTACCCGTTATGAGTTGGCTGATGTAAAAGCCATTAGGATGCAGCTGAACGTCTCGCAAAGCGAAATGGCGCAGGTCCTCGGCACCAGCCTTGATACCATTAAAAGTTGGGAAACGGGGCGGCGCAATCCGACCGGACTGGCCGCAAAGGTGCTGGCAATGATTCAAGCCAATCCAAAATTCTTCCACGAGCTTGCGTCACATTAATCAACAGCTCCGCCGTCCTGAGGTCGCCATTTATAGCGACCAGGCCAAAAATGAGATTTAGCGCTTTTCCTGATATGCCAGCCAGGTCAGCAGCTGCAGGCTGGCGGAAAAGTAGTTTTGATCCGCTGCCAGCGTGTCATTGAGATACTGGGTTTGGCCCAGGGTTAAATCGCGCACCGCAATCAATCCCCCCTCCATGTTGTACGGCGCTGGCGTGTTGCCCAACACATCATACCAGGCGGGCGTGGTCATGCGCGCCGAACCTTGCCAGACACGCTGGAACGGCACCAGACGCAGGCTTTGCGGGTCGTACCACCAGATATTTAGCGGAATACGGATCGCGTCATAGCTGAAGCGATTGGAATAGCCGACCGCCGGTGCCACAGAACCATCAGCATTCAGCGCCACCCAATCGAGCGGCAGGCCGGTTTTGCCGAAGTGCATCTCACCCAGCAAATCCATGCCGTCATCAATCAGCTCATTCCAGATACGCAGATGGCTGTGTTCCGCAAACTCGCGCCAGGCCTCAAACAGGAAATAGGAGGGATTAAGCACCACGTAGCTGGTTTTGTTGAAGCCCTGCGCGCCCGGCAGCATCACTTTATGTCCGCCGTAGCTGATCACATTCAGCTTGACGATCGCACGCTGAATGCGGTCGGAGGCCTGCTGATAATCGCCGCCCCACTTCTGTGCCGCACGTTGCAGCGCCCAGGCAATCAGAACATCACCATCAGACGCGTTGTTTTTGTCGGCAATCGGATCGGCGGCGCCTGGCGTGTAGCGCCAGTAGAACAGATCGTTTTGCGTATTACGCAGATGGCTGCGCGTCCACTGCCACAGCAGATCGAAAGTGGCGCGATCGTCATGCGCCACCGCCAGCAACATGCCGTAGCCTTGCCCTTCGGTATGGCTAACGTTGTTGTTGGCCGTATCGCTGATTCGGCCATCGCTGCCCATAAAACGGCTTTTATAGGTACTCCAGCCATCTGCGGCCGCCTGAGCGCTAAAAAACATCACCATGAAACACAGCATCCATTGACGCCAGAACCGCATCACTCTCATTACAGCATCCTATTGATATCGATAGTGCAGCGTGCCGCCGTCGTTGTTCTCCAGCATCACCGGCACCGCCGCGCTGCCGCCTTGTGCCTGCAGCCATTGTGCATACACGCCCGCCAGCACCGCGCTCAACGCCAGCTGCCAACGTTCAACACCGACGTTGCTGTCGCCCTGCGGCAGCGCGTGGTGCTGAATCAGAATGGCATTCTCCTGCGGCTGTAACTGCACAAAGCCCCAGTTAAATCGCGCCAGCTGCAAATTCATTTCACGCTCCAGATCCTGCACGGTGCGCGCATCGGGTAAAGGATAGCGTGTTGCCAGCGATACGCCGACGCCATTGAGAAAGCCTTCCGCTTCCTCGCCCGCGTTGTCCAGCATGCTCTCAATCATCGCGCTCACCAAATCAAACCAGCCCGGCTGATGCGGATGGCTGACGCGTGCGGTTACTTGCTCACTCATTAGTAATCTCCGAACATGTAACGGAAGTAAAGATTGGCGGTGCTCTCGTTGTAATCGCCAAAGGTGTCGTAGCCGAGCTGACCGCCCACGGTGACATCTTTGTTGATCTTATAATCCGCACCGGCATGCAGGTTGTAGCCAATGCCGTTTTTGCTGTCGCCGCTGTAGAACGCATCCTTCACGTAGCCTTGATCGGCCAGACTTTGCAGCTGCGCCTGCAACGACGGATTATTCGGGAAGTAGGCGCTCTTATCCTGACTGTAGGATTGATAACCCACCGAACCGCCGACGTTCACTTTCAGATCGTCAAACTTGCGGCTGAATTCGATAGGGAACGACACCGACGCATAGTTCTGCGGGCTGAAGTAACCGCCCTGACCGTAGCTGAAGTAGCTGAGGTTTTTCGAGTAATCCATCCACGACAAGCTCATGCCGACTTTCAGCTCGCGATCGTCGAGGTGATACGGACGCACATACGCGCCTGCGGTCGCCTGCACGCTGTTGTTGCTCGCCACGTTTTCGCCGATGTAGCTGTACGCGCCGCCGCCGACATAAAAACCGGCATCGCCGTTGTCGTAACTCAGCAAGGCGTTACCGCCGTTTTTAGTCACGCGGCCCCAGCGTTTACCGCTGGTTTTGTCTTCGACGCCGACATACGACAGCAAGCTGTCGGTCATCGCGCGGCGTTCACCGGTAAGGATCAGCGTCAGGAAGTCGGTCAGCTTCGGCGACCACTGCACGCCGCCCACCAGCGTACTCAAGTCCTGACCCAGCGGCGTGCTGCCGAGGTCAATCTTGTAGCTGTCGCCCTTCAGCGCCATGTTTAGCTCCACGCCGGTCGCGGATTGCGAATCGGTGGTGGAGTTGGGCGTATCATCAATTTTCGCCGCACCGGAGGCAACCACGTTGCCCTGCACCAGCGCGTTGGTACCGAATCGACGCCACGCGTCGCCACCGGCGCTGCCGGCGGTGAGGGAAACCGGCGTCATGGTGAAGTCGAAGCGCGACTCGCCAAACGGCACGGTGGAGAAGGTGAGCGGCGCTTTGGCTTCGGTCAACTTACTCAAACCGGATTCGCCATCACGACCGCGTACCTGCATTTCACCCTGCACCCAGGTGCCGGTTTTCTCTTGCAGGTCATCCATCATGTTGTCGATTTGGCGCAGCGTCTGGCTCTGCTGAACCGCCGGTGTGTTGCTCGCCAGCGTCACGCCTTCGGCGCTGCTGGTGGCCGCCGGTGCCGACTGCCACGGCATCACCGCGCCATAGCTGGAAGGCGTACGCCCCACCGGCGAGGTGCCGCGATTGATAAACGGATTGTCGGCCAGCGCCAGACCACCGACGTTTGGCACGCTGCCGGTTTCTGCGCCCTGCAGACCAATCAGCTGACCGCGCGCGGTGCGCAGGTAGCTCATCGCCTGGCTGTGTTCGCCGTTGGCTTCGGCCACGCGGGCTAACAGCAGCAAGCGATCCGGCGACTGCTCGTTGCGCAGGCCGCGCGTTAAGGTATTGGCTTTGTTGACGTCATTCTGCGCCAGCGCCACGTTGATGGCGCCGGTGCGCGCGTCTTGCGTTGGCGTATCTTGGGTCATCAGGTAGTCGTATACCACGCCCGCTTCTTTGTTCATCTTGCCGGACTGGTAGAGTCGCGCCATGGCGAACATCAGATCGCGGTTCTGCGGATCGTGCTGCAGCGCGCCCACCAGCTTGTCGTAAGCGGCGGCGTACTGTTTCTGCTCGCGCAGGCGATCCACTTCGTTGATCACGTAGCCGTTGCGGATGCCCGCCAGCTGGGTTGGCGTGCTGCGTGCCTGTAGTTCCGGGCTGCTGAGTAAGCTCTGCGCTTCGGTATTCAGCCCCGCCTGATTCAGCACCGCCACCTGCGCGGCGTAATCACCGGCATTGCCCTGAATGCCGCGCTGCATATTGCTGCGCACCACGGACACCGCGCTGGTGAGATCGCCGGCTTTTGCCAGCTTCTGCGCCAGGTTACCGGCATCCACCGGATTGGCGGGCGGCGTAGAGGCCAGCGCGCGCAGGGTGTTGGCCGCTGCCGCGTTCGAGCCCTGCGCCAGATACTGATCGGCGGTAGCCATCTGCAGGTTGAAGTTGACGCGCTGCGCCAGCTCGCGCATATCGCTGTTTTTGCTGCTGTTGGGAATGCGAGACAGCAACTGACTCGCCTGCTGCCACGCGCTGCTTTCGCTGGCGTTTAACGCACCTGCATAGAGTTCGGTGGTGCTGGCGCCGCTGCGCATAGTGGGCTGCATGATATTGGCCGCCATCATGTTATTGCCCTGCGCGCGGTAGAGACGTGCCAGATCGAGACGCAGCCAGCCATCGTTGGGATAGCGCTGAATACCCGAGGTCAAGGTGGCGATGGCGGCGCTGTTATTGCCCGCCGCCACTTCACGTTTGGCCTGGGCACGAATTGGATCGGTGCTGCTGCCGCGCGGTGCCACGCTTTGGCGCACGCTGTCGGGCAGTGATGCCAGCAACGTATTGGCTTCTGCGCCACGGTTCTGCTGACGCAGCACGTAGAACAAGCCTTCTTTGGCGTTGCGGTTATTGGCATCGCTTTGCAGGATGGCGCGATAGGTTTGCTCCGCCTGATCGAACTGATTGCTGCGACGCTGCACATCGGCACGGAACAGTTTGGCGGAGACGCCTTTCTCGCCGTCGGCCTGCGCCAGCGGTTCGCTCAGCGCCAACGCCTGCGCGCTGTCGCCATTTTTCAGCGCCTGCTGCGCGGAGGCCAGCTGCGCGTAGAAGCGTGCATCGGCGGCCTGCTTCTGGCGCGTATCGCTCTGATCGCCACCCATCTGCGCCGCGCGCGTCAGGTAATCCGCCGCTTCGGCATAACGTCCGGCGCGCTGGGCAACATAGCCCATACCGGCCAGCGCATCCGCATCTTGCGGGTTAGCTTGCAGTACTTTCTCAAAGTTGTTCTGCGCGTTGCTGACGTCGCCGCTGTTCAGCGCGGTAAAGCCTGCGCCCTTCTCCGCACCGCCAACGTTTTTACGGTAGTAATCCAGCACCGCGTTGTCTTGCGGATGGCGCTGCTGCCAGGTTTGATACAGCGACGCATCGGACGCCTGCGGACCCAGCCACAACAGCGCCTGACGCAGCGAACGGTCCGCTTCTTTGTTGCCGTCTGCCAGGCTGCCGAGCACATCGATACCCTGACGACGCGTTGCTTCCTGATAGGTCAGCGCTTTACCCAGCGCCAGCTTGGCGCCGGTATCCTGCGGATGATCGGCGGAGAACTGACGCAGCGCTTCAACCGCCTGCGGCAGCAGCGAACGATCGCCCGCCATGGTCAGATAATATTCGGCTGCCACGCTCGGCGGCGGTTCGTTGCCGCTGAAGGTGTTACGCCAGGTTTGCAGCGACGCCGCGATGTTGCCGCTGCGTGCCTGCTGGCGCGCTAACTGCAGCTGCGCCTGCGGAATGGTTTGCAGCTGGCGGGCGTTATCCAGCTCGGTGAGATGCGGATCGTTCGGCGAGGCCGCGCTCAGGCGCGCACGCCACTGCGCTGCTTCCGCTGTGCCGCCGCTCTGCTGTGAATAGAGCGCCAGCAGATAGAGCGCCTGCGTGTTGTTGGGCTCAACCATCAGCACTTTCTGCAGCGAGGCTTTGGCCAAATCGTCATGCGCTTTCTGGTGCCAGTAAGCCGCCTGATCGAACAGCGCCTGTAACGCAGGATTACTGCTCTCCGCCGCCAGCAGCGACTGAGAGAGCGTCAGCGCGCCACCCAGAATCAAGGCATGGCGAATACCGGCACTTAACAGATGTTTTTTCATTGTTTTTATCCTTACTTCTTGCCGGACTTGCTATCAACTTTTGGGTTGAGACGACGCCACGCATGACGTTTCAGCATCACCCACGCACCGCCGCCGACCAACGCTGAAAGCAGCAGCGCCGCCAGCGCCATCAGCACCGAGTGCTGGTTGGCATACCACACCACCATCATGTACCACGGCATTTCGCCGCTCGGGAATTGCGGGCCGACGCGGAAGCTGCGAATGCCGTTCTCATCGGTGATGATGGCGGTATCGCCGCGAATCCCGGCGTTGATGCGTGCAGAATTCAGGTCTTCATGCAGGCGCAGCAGTTGCTGATCGCTGGTCGCCACCGTCATCACCACTAAGCGATCCGGGTTCCACGGCGAGCGATAGCTGACAAAGCCGCGCCACGCTTCGTTGGAGGAGAAGTAACGATCGGCATCCAGCGGCTGGCGATACCAGTCGCCGGTCAGCCAGCCACGCAGTTTGTCCCAGGTGGTGGGCTCTTTCACGCCCAGCGTGTTGCCGCTGGTATCGAACGGCGTGTTGGCCAGCATTGCCTGGTTGAACTCGTTGTTCTGCGTGGTGCTGACCGCCAGCAGATCGCTCTGCTGCAGGCGCGTCATGTTGGTGCCGCCGTTTGGCAGGCCAAACAGCACCTGATTTTGCAGCAGCGGTACGCCGGTAGCGTTACCGGCGCGTGAGGCCATATCCAGCAGCGTGGCGATCTCCGCATCGCTTGGTTGTTCCGGCAACAGCAGCGTGGTCTGCGAGAAGTCCGCCAGACGCGAGAACGGGAACGAAGCGCCAACAAAGTAAGAGAGATTTGGCAGCATGGTGAAGTGGCGCGTATGGCTCAGATCGATCCACGAATCCTCTTCAATGCGGCTCTTAATGTTGTTGTTCAGCAGCACGCCGCACGGCGCATCCGCTTTCGGCTTGATGTTGAAGTAGAGCGCCAGCTGATTGTCACCGTAAATCAGGTACGGTTCGAGCTTCAGGGTGTAATGCTCCTGACGCGCGTCGCCGCCCAGCCGATGCCAGGCGCTCTCCAGCAAACCGACTTTATTCACCGTAAGATTGCGCAGGAACGTGCCGTTAATCATGACGTTGAGGAACGAGTTGTCCTCATCAATCCAGCTTTCGGATGGGAAGCGATAGTGCAGCTCCACCGGAATGGTGTCGCCATCCCACAGGAACAGGTCTGGCGCCGCGCGGAAGTTGACGCTCAGCGCATCGTGCCAGATGCCGGTGGTGGTCAGGCTCTGATCTTTGCGCAGCAGTTCGCTCAAACGCACCGGGCGCGTGGTGTTGATCCAGCGCGGCGCATCGTACGGCTTACGTTCACCTATCGGCTGCGGCTGCACGTTAAGGCTGCTGGCATCGGTCGCCAACGGCTGAGTGGTTAAACGGTTAGCGGCCTGACGTAGCTGATCGTCATTCGCGCCCACCACCAGCAGCAGTTTGTAGACCGGATTGTTCGGGTTATCGATCACCTGCAGCAGCGGACCACTGGTGGCTGGCAAGGTTACGGTACCAATTTTGTCGCCCGGATGGCCGACCAGAATGCCGTTGTGTTCAGGCAGATCGCCGCGCACCACCGGGAAACGGATGCCACGATAATCCGACTGAATGCCCATCCACGATGCCACCAGCGCAGCGGCGCTGATGCTGTCCGGCGCGACATTGGCGGCAAAGCCAAAGGTGACGCTGGCGGGCGTCATGCGCTGCGCATCAATAAACGGACGCGGGAAGTTACGCAGGCTGGTGCCAATGTTCAGCTGCTGCCCTTCGAGGCTCAGCGTGGTCTTCGGCAAAATCGACACCTGATACTGCTGCGCGCTCTCTTTCTCGCACAGCAGCTTGTCGGCATCGTTAATCTTGAAGCTGAGGTTGTTGCTGGAGACCACCATCGCCGCCGGAATATCCAGCTGGTAATCGCTGACATCGCTGTCGCTGGCGCCCAAAGGCAAGGTACCCAGCGGCTGACCGTTCAGCATCAGCTGCAGCGAGGTGTTACGCGCGGCCAGCGCCGCCGAGACGCGCAGCGACAGATTAAGACGCGCGTTGGTGATCACTTCATCGCTGGGCAGCGTGAACATGATGCCGGATTGCAGCTGGCCGCCGGTCAACGTAATGCCGCGCGGCTGGCCCATTTGCGCCACCGAAACGGTGCTGCTGATTGGCTGGTTAAGCGTCACGGAAGACGTTTCTGGCATCATCGCCGGTGCGGTTGGCGCTACCGTTGGCAGCACCATTTCTGGTGCGGCAGCAGGTTCGCTGGGCGCAGGTTCAGCAGGCGCGTTGTTTTCCGTTGTCGATGCGGCTTCCGGTGCGGTTTCGGGAGCGGTTTGCGGTGCGGTTTCCGCTGGCGCATAAGGTGCAGCGCCCGCTGCCTGTTGCAGCTGCGGATCGGCAGCGCTTTCGATGCCTTGCGGCGGCGGCACGTCTGAAAGTGCAGCGCTATCCTGAGTGACTGGCGGGGTTTCGGCCCACGCTGGCGCGAGCAGCAGCGCCGTTGCCAGCGAGCTTGCCAGCAACGTTTGCGTCAAATTCTTCATGCAGCGCTGTCCTCTTTTACTGCGGGCTGGTTGTCACGCTTACGCTTCTCACGGCGATCTTTCCAGGTCAGCCAGAACAGCTCAAAGACGGTACGAATAATGGTGCCAAGCGAAACCAGTGGATTGTCTTGCTTATACTCCGGCTGAATCCACGCATCGGCACGCGCCAGTACCACGCGCACCAGCTCACGGCGGCGCGACAGCGGCATATCGCCAAAGCGCAGACGGATGCTCTCCTCATCGCCGGAGATTTTGTTCACCGGAATGGTGATGGTGCCCGACTTCAGCAGCAGATCGATCTCTTCAATTTCATCGTGCTCGTGACGATTGTCCGGCGCATCCAGCTGCGCGCCGCCCATCGACAGATCGCTGGTTTTCGTGCGTGACGAGATGCCGCTGGCGTAGTGAATCACCGCCGGGATCTGCACCTCAATACGGATGGTTTTACGCACCTGCTTGGTTTCGCGCGCCACGGCAATCGCCGCCATCAGGATAACCAGGCTGAATACCGCCCAGCCGACGTTGAGCGCAATAACGTAAGGATCGACACCAAAGTAGTCATGCGCGGTGGCGCGCACCACGCCCGCGATGATGCCGATCGACAGCAGCACCGCGACAATCACATGTGGACGCACGATGTGGAAGTCGAAGAAGCCCTGATCGAGCAGGCCGCCTTTATCCGTTACGTTAAACTTACCGCGCTTCGGCGCCAGCATGGTGAGCAGCGTTGGGATGACGAGGTGGAAGCACATCACGGTTTCGTAGATTTCGCCCCAGAAGGTGTAACGGAACTTGCCGTTCATTCGCGAGTTGACGTAGAGGGACATCACCAGATGCGGCAGGACGTAGGCGAAAATCAGTGATGCTGACGAGTGAATGATATTCAGGTTAAACAGCAGGTAGGCCAGCGGTGCCGTCAGGAACGCTACGCGCGGCAAGCCAAACTGGAAGTGCAGCATGGCGTTGAGGTAGCACAGACGCTGCTGCCACTTCAATCCACGGCCAAACAGCGGGTTATCAACGCGGAAGATCTGCGTCATGCCACGCGCCCAGCGGTTACGCTGCACGACGTGCAGGCCGAGGCGCTCGGTTGCCAGACCGGCCGCCAGCGGAATCGCCAAAAAGGCCGATCCCCAACCGCGACGCTGCATTTTCAGCGCGGTATGCGCATCTTCGGTCACGGTTTCCACCGCAAAACCACCGATCTCTTCCAGCGCGCTACGGCGAATCACCGCACAAGAACCGCAGAAGAAGGTGGCGTTCCAGTTATCGTTACCCTGCTGCACCGGGCCGTAGAACAGTGAACCTTCGTTCGGGATGCTGCGCGCTGCGCGCAGGTTACGCTCGAACGGATCCGGTGAATAGAAGTAGTGCGGGGTTTGCAGCAGCGCCAGCTTTGGATCTTTCAGGAACGGACCGACCGTCGCCTGCAGGAAGGTGCGCGTAGCCACGTGATCGCAGTCGAAGATGCAAATCAGCTCACCTTTGGTGATCTTCATCGCGTGGTTGAGGTTACCGGCTTTAGCGTGATTATTGTCGTCACGGGTGATGTAACCCACGCCAACATCGGCGGCAAATACCGCGAACTCACTGCGCTTACCGTCATCCAGCAAATAGACCTTCAGCTTGTCGCGCGGGTAATCAATACACTGCGCCGCCAGCACGGTATCACGCACCACATCGAGGCTTTCGTTGTAGGTCGGAACATAGACGTCCACCGTCGGCCACAGGCTGGTATCATCCGGCAGAGGTTCGATGGTGCGTTTTAATGGCCAGGTGGTTTGCAGGAAGCCGAGAATTAAGATCAGCCAGACATACAGTTCGGCCAGATATAAGCCGATACCGAGAATCGCTTCAATCTCAGAATTAAATTGCAGCGTCTCCGTAGTACGCCACCAGATATATCGGGTCGACATCAGCGCGGATAAGATAACCATAACGATGGTTATTTTGCGGCTTTTGCTGAAGCCCAGTAAAAACATCATCCCGATGCTGATTAAGCCAAATATATATTGCTTCTGGCTGTCCATAGGCGTGATGACGATTACCGCCGCCACCGGTGCAAGCACCAGCAGCAGCAGGTAAAACCCGAGTTTACTCATGATTCACCCTGAAGAAGCTGTGTTGTTATTATGTGGCCGGAGTCGGCCTCATTATTAATAGTGGCTGCGAAAAGGTGCCTGAACTTCGCCGTTACCCACGGTGATATCCAGGATATTGGCTACGCGTTTTGCCACTAATTCGATATCAAACGCAGCTGCAGACGCTGGGCTGAAATCATAAACCGATTGTTGCGAGGCATTGGCTTCCGCGACGCTTTCATCACGATGAACCACGCCTAATAAGTTCTCACCCAACCGCTGCTGCATAAAAGCGGTGACTTCACGGCTAATATTGCGGCGGTTATCGCTCTGGTTAAGGACAAAATAGTGACCACGTTTATTATTCAGCGGCCGACCGATCATGCGGTCATTTTCTATTTGCGGCAGCAACGAGACCGATGCGGTATCCGCTAACATCACCACTAAATGCATATCGGCAAGTGCCTGCATTGCTTTAAGCGCCGGACCCGGACCGGGGGGAAAATCGGCAATAATCACCAGCCCCGGATAATTCAGCACCGTATCCAGCCCGCGTTTCAGGAAATGCGGATCTTTTACCAGATTTTCTTCAAAGCGTTCACGCTGCTCTTCGCTGACCTCGCCATACGGCATGACGAAAATATTGCCGCCGGTGGTCAGAATCGATTGGCTCCAGTCAGCCTGATCTTCAGAGCGTGCTACAAAGCCGCGACCATCGTTCAGCGGTACACCGAAATGCAGGCGCAAGGCGTTCTGAACATCGAAATCGATTGCCAATACCTTGCTGCCAGCGCGAGCCAGACTCCACGCAAGGTTGGCCGCCATGGTGGTTTTCCCTACTCCCCCTTTTGGCGAGCACACACAAACTAACGGCATAGCGCAATCTTCTCCAGTAGCGGTTTTAACGGTGTTTCTTTTGACAGGTTAGCCGGCTCGGCTGGACGCGAGCGGAACAGCGCACCAAAGCGAGACGGGGCCGGCGCAGCCGGACGTGCCGGTTCAACCGCAGCGGCCAGGGTTGGCGCAGGCACTGGCGCGATTGGCGCAGGAGCTGCCGGTGCGGCAACAGCAGCAGGCTGAGCGGCTGGCGCGACGGCAGGTTTTGCTGGTGGAAACAGTGAGGTTGTCGCCTGGCGCTCGACCCGCGTGGCTTTCGGCGCTAATGGCGTCGCAGAGGAGAGCGGCTTAGCCGACGGCGCGGGCGGAAACAGCGATGAGCCGCTCTCCGGTTGCTCGGTGGCAGGTGCGTTCAGGCTATCGAGAATCGATGCGCGCGCCGGGCTGGCTGGTGCAGCCTGAGCCGGTTCCGGCGGTGCGCTGAATTCATCCCCGCGAATCGGCTGTGGTTGCGGCATATCGATGCGCTGACCGCTGCCTAATTCAGGCTCTTGTTCGGTGGTCAATTGACGCAGTAACGCCCACTGACTTTGATCGGCTTCCTGCGATTGACCGGACATATCCTTAAAAGCGATGTCAAGCGTCTGCGTTTTCTCTTTAAAACGCTGCAGATCGTCGTAATTCTTCATGATCAGAGCCTGTAAAAGCGGGAGGGAATTTTCCGCGAATATATCACACACATTAAAAGACGGTGAGACAAATCTGATTACTAAAACAGCGCATTCAATAAAAGAATTCTATCTTTAAGATTGAAAAAGCGGGAATGCAAAAAGCATGCAGTGATTTATGGACGGAGATTAATTAGTATCAATTAACAGAAATAATCACGCAGGGGATTTTAACCTAAGCTACTGAAAAACCTCTACTGCGCTGCAAGTTATGGATTTTATTCTACAGTGACATTGCTCACACAATGATGATGAAAATAGGAATTTGCCTTTACGCTATATATCTTAATCAGGACCAATTGTTCACAGATGCAGTGGCGTAATGCTTTTGCCAGGGCTTTCGCGGTAACACTTTTTGTCGTTAATTTATCTCATGTATTAATCAGCAAAAAGAAAGGCTCCCAAAGGAGCCTTGATTCATTTATGGCAGTAATTTATGACACGCCTACCGGCTGATTTTCATCCTGATCAACCGCGAAGCAGGCGATTTGCTGATCGCCATATTGCTTCAGTTTTGGCTGCAGCTGAACGCAGGTGCCAAAACGACGACGGCAGCGCGCGTTAAACGCACAGCCCGGCGGCGGATTGAGCGGGCTTGGCAACTCGCCCGTCAGTTTGATGCGCTCGCGGCGATCGTCCGGGTTGAGGCGTGGTGTCGCCGACAGCAGTGCCTGCGTGTAAGGATGACGCGGATTGCTGAAGATCGCCTCTTTGCTGCCCTTCTCAACGCAGCGGCCGAGATACATCACCATCACCTCATCGGCGATGTGTTCCACCACGGAGAGATCGTGCGAGATGAAGACGTAGGACAAGCCTAAATCCTGCTGCAAATCCATCATCAGATTCAGCACCTGCGCTCGCACCGACACGTCGAGCGCCGAGACCGGCTCATCGGCGATCAGCACATCAGGATCGAGCATCAAACCACGCGCAATAGCGATACGCTGACGCTGGCCGCCCGAGAACATGTGCGGATAGCGATCGTAATGCTCGGTTTTCAGGCCAACCTTCGCCATCATCTCCAGAGTTTTTTCCTTGCGCTCCGCTTTGGTCAACGAGGTGTTGATCACCAGCGGCTCTTCCAGAATCTGGCTGATTTTCTTACGCGGATTGAGCGAGCCATACGGGTTCTGGAACACGATCTGAATTTTCTGGCGACGCAGTTTCTGCGCCTGCGGATCGTGTTTTAACAGATCCTGACCGTGCCAGAACAGCTGGCCTTCGGTCGGGGTTTCAATCATCGTCAGCAAGCGGCCCAGCGTGGATTTACCGCAGCCAGACTCGCCGACCACCGCCAGCGTTTTGCCGCGTTCGAGGTTGAACGAGACGCCATCCAGCGCTTTGACCAGACGTTCCTGGCCAAACAGACCTTTCTTCACCGGGTAGTGTTTTTTCAGGTCAATCGCCTGCAGCAGGTAATCCTGCTTATCGTTATCAAGACTCATAAGTCGGTCTCCCGGCATCATCCAGTGGGAAGTGACATTTGGCCTGGCGGCCAGGAATGTCGCGCAGCTCCGGCTCTTCGCGGCGGCAGCGATCGGTCACATACGGGCAGCGCGGATTTAACAGGCAGCCGGTTGGGCGATCGTATTTACCCGGCACTACGCCAGGCAGCGAGGCCAGACGCGCTTTATCGGCAGCAAACTCCGGCAGCGCGCGCAGCAAGGCTTGCGTGTAGGGATGACGCGGCGCTTTGAAGATATCCACTGCTTTACCGCTCTCCACCACTTGTCCGGCATACATCACGATGATGTGCTGAGCCGCTTCGGCCACCAGCGCCAGATCGTGGGTAATCAGGATCAGCGCCATGTTCTCCTGCTTCTGCAACTCCAGCAGCAGTTCGATGATTTGCGCCTGAATGGTCACGTCGAGCGCGGTGGTCGGCTCATCGGCGATCAGCAGTTTCGGTTTGCAGGCAATCGCCATCGCGATCATCACGCGCTGGCTCATCCCGCCCGACAGCTGGTGCGGATAGACATCCAGACGCGATGCCGGGTCGGGAATGCCCACCTGATCGAGCAGATCAATCGCGCGCTGACGACGGGTACGTTTGCTGCCGCCCTGATGCACCTTCAGCGCTTCCATGATCTGGAAACCCACGGTGTAGCAAGGGTTGAGGCTGGTCATCGGGTCCTGGAAGATCATCGCTACTTCGGCGCCCACCAACTGGCGGCGCTCTTTTTCGGAGATTTTCTGCAGGTCGCGCTGATTGAATTCCAGTTTCTCGGCCATCACGCGGCCGGGATAATCGATCAGGCCCATAATCGCCAGCGAACTGACCGATTTACCGGAACCGGATTCCCCGACGATGCCGACTACCTGGCCTTGCTCGACCTGATAGCTGATGCGGTCAACCGCACGGAACGGTGTTTTTTCGTCGCCGAAATGCACCGATAATTTGTCTACATTTAATAACGCCATCTCGGTGCCTCTTTACTGCTTGAGTTTCGGGTCGAGTGCATCACGCAAACCATCGCCCATGAGGTTGAATGCCAGAACCGTTAGCAGAATGGTCACTCCAGGGAATGTCACCACCCACCAGGCACTTTGCGCATACTGCAACACGTCGGAGAGCATGGTGCCCCACTCCGGCGTTGGCGGCTGCGCCCCCATACCGAGAAAGCCCAACGCCGCCATATCGAGGATGGCGTTGGAGAAACCTAATGATGCCTGCACGATCAGCGGTGCCAGGCAGTTAGGCAGAATATTGATGAACATCTGGCGCAGGGTACCGGCACCCGCCACGCTTGAGGCGGTAACGTAGTCGCGGTTAACTTCAACCAGCACCGCAGCACGCGTCAGACGGATATAGTGCGGCAAGGCGACGAAGGTAATCGCCAGCGAGGCATTAACGATCGACGGACCGAAGATCGCTACCAGCACCAATGCCAGCAGCAGGCTTGGCAGCGCCAGCATGATATCGACCACACGCATAATGATGGCGTCAACCACGCCGCCAAGGTAGCCGGCCATCAGGCCAAATATCACGCCGAGAATCAGCGACAGCACCACCACCATGCAGCCAACCAGCAGCGACAGGCGCGCGCCGTACATCAGGCGCGACAGCACATCGCGGCCCACGTCATCGGTACCGAGGATGTAGCTCCAGCTGCCGCCTTCCTGCCAAACCGGCGGATGCAGCAAGGCATCACGGAATTGCTCAGCCGGTGCGTGCGGTGCCAACACATCAGCAAAGATAGCGATTAACAGCATCAGAACGATGTAAACCAGGCCGATAACCGCGCCTTTGTTACGCCTGAAGTAGTGCCAGAATTCCTGCAACGGGGTCATCGGCTTGGGTGCAGCAGTTACGCTTGCGGGATCAACAGCAGACATGATTCCCCCTTATTTCTTATGACGGATACGTGGATTGACCACGCCGTACAACAGATCAACCAGCAGGTTGACCACGATGATCAGAATCGCCACCAGCAGCACGCCGCCCTGCACCACCGGATAATCACGGCGTTGCAGCGCTTCGATCAGCCAGCGACCGAGTCCCGGCCACGAGAAGATGGTTTCGGTCAGAATCGCACCGGCCAGCAGCGTACCAACCTGCAAACCAATCACGGTGACGACCGGCAGCATGGCGTTACGCAGCGCATGCACCACAATCACACGCATACGCGTCAGCCCTTTGGCGCGCGCGGTGCGGATGTAATCTTCACCCAGCACTTCCAACATCGAGGAGCGCGTCATACGCACGATCACCGCCAGCGGAATGGTGCCGAGCACGATGGCCGGCAGAATCATGTGCATCACCGCATCTTTAAAATCACCCTCTTCGCCCCACAGCAGCGTATCAATCAGCATAAATCCGGTGAGCGGATGACTGTCGTCAAGGAAGATGATGTCGCTGACGCGCCCGGAGACCGGCGTGAGGTTCCATTGCACCGAGACCAGCATGATCAGCATGATGCCCCACCAGAAAATCGGCATCGAGTAACCAGTGAGCGAGATGCCCACGGCGGTGTGATCGAAGATCGAGCCGCGTTTTACCGCGGCCAGCACGCCAACAGGAATGCCGACAGCGACCGCGAACAACATGGCGCAGATGCCCAGCTCCAGCGTAGCTTTGAAGCGTGGTACGAATTCGTCCCAAACCGGGATACGGCTTTTCAGCGAGATGCCGAGGTCACCGTGTAAGACGCCGTTGATGTAGGTGATGTATTGCTTCCACATCGGCTGATCGAGGCCAAACTGCGCCATCAATTGCGCGTGACGTTCAGGAGAGATACCGCGTTCGCCGGCCATGATCAGTACCGGATCGCCGGGGATCAAGTGGACAAACGCGAAGGTCAATAACGTGATACCGATGAACGTTGGGATGACAAGGCCCAAACGTCGGAGTATGAATTGCAGCATAAGCCTGGTTCTCTGACATTTCCCACAGCGTTACCGCCGGGGACAACATTGCTCAACACTCGCAGCCAGCCGAAGGCGGACGCGACGCAAGAAGCGCTTCATTAGTAGAATTTGCCGGAAAAAAAGAGCGGAATACGGGCGGCGAAGGTGCCGCCCGAGGGCCAGCAATGCTGGCCCTGACCGCGATAATCCGAAAGGTTATTCCTGGATATCGACGTTTTCGAAGTGATGTTTACCTAATGGATCAACCACATAACCAGAGACTTTCTTACTCACTGGCTCGTAGACGGTTGAGTGAGCGATGATCAGCGCAGGAGCCTGGTCATGCATCACTACCTGAGCCTGTTTGTACAGTTCAATACGTTTGTTGTGATCGGCTTCAGCACGGGCTGGCTGAATCAGATCTTCAAACGGCTTGTAGCACCAACGTGAGTAGTTAGAACCGTCTTTCGCCGCTGCACAACTGAACAGCGTGGCGAAGAAGTTATCCGGATCCCCATTATCACCGGTCCAGCCCATCATCACGGTCTGGTGTTCACCGGCTTTCGCCCGTTTCAGGTACTCGCCCCATTCGAAGGTGACGATTTTGGCTTTCACGCCAATTTTCGCCCAGTCAGCCTGAACCATTTCCGCCATGCGACGTGCGTTCGGGTTGTATGGACGCTGAACCGGCATTGCCCACAGGTCGATGGAGAAACCATCAGCCATGCCTGCTTCTTTCAGCAGCGCTTTGGCTTTCTCAGGATCGTAAGCGTAATCTTTGATGTCGTCGTTGTAGCCCCACATGGTTGGTGGGATCAGGTTTTTCGCGGCCTGGCCAGCGCCCTGATAAACAGCATCAATGATGGCTTGTTTGTTCACTGCCATGGTCAGTGCCTGACGCACCTTCACGTTATCCAGCGGCTTTTTCTCGGTGTTGAACGACAGGTAACCGACGTTCAAACCAGGCTGTTCCATCAGGTTAATTTTGTCGTCTTTCTTCATGCTGGCGATGTCGGCCGGGTTCGGGTACGGCATGACCTGGCACTCGCCTTTCTGCAGTTTCGCATAACGCACAGAGGCGTCTGGCGTGATGGAGAACACTAAGCGATCAATCTTCGGCTTGGTGCCCCAGAAGTCTGGGTTAGCTTTATACAGAATGCGCGAGTCTTTCTGATACTGCTGCAGTACGAACGGACCGGTGCCCACTGGATTGAGGTCCAGCTTCTCAGGCGTGCCCGCTTTCAGCATGTTGTCGGCATATTCTTTAGAAATGATTGAGGCGAAGTCCATGCCGAGGTCAGCAATGAACGGCGCTTCTGGACGCGTCAGGGTGAAGCGTACGGTGTAATCGTCAACTTTTTCGATTTTGGCGATCAGCTTAGGCATGTCCATGCCTTCGAAGTATTCGTAGCTGCCGCCAGAAACACCGTGATATTTGTTGTTTTTGTCGAGCTGACGCTCGAAGGAGAACACGACGTCATCGGCATTGAAGGTGCGGGTTGGCTTGAAGTCTTTGGTGGTTTGCCACTTCACGCCCTGACGCAGGTGGAAGGTATAAGTTTTACCGTCCGCGCTGACATCCCATTTTTCTGCCAGACCTGGCTGCAGCTCGGTGGTACCGGTTTTGAACTCAACCAGACGGTTGTAGATCGGTACCGAGCTTGCGTCGTAGGTGGTGCCCGATGTGAAGAGCTGCGGGTTGAAGCCTTCCGGCGAACCTTCTGAACAATAAACAAGGGTTTTCGCCTGGACACCAGCGGCAACGGTCATAGCAATCAGGCTGAGACCGACCTTCAGCATCCTGGATTTAGCCAGGGAGTTGATCATGTTTTGCTCCATTGTGATGTGATGTTGTGTGCGTCGCCCGACCTCTGATTTTTTTATGCGGCTCGGGCAGGTCAATTAAGAGTAAGCAAAATGTGAGCGGTTATTTTTTTGTGCTGGCACCGTGGAATCTGTCAGACACGTCCTTCTCTACATTTTATTGACGCATCAATTTGTCAACAGTTGCAATGAACGTCAATACAGTGTGGGGTTATTTACATAGAGTGTGACTAAGTGCAAGCAACGATAAAAAACACCCTTCTCAGCCTAAGCCAAAATTTAAAAAGGTGATAAAGCGCTCAATGCCGCGTGATTATCTGGCTATGTAGTCAAATAGCAGTGATTATCACCGCTAAAAAACACACAAAACTTATTGGTAAATGTTGAATATCTGAACGATTCTGCGTGCGTTATGACGTTCAGGCAGCGGAATGTGCTAGGGAAATGGCATAAGAAATCAGCATGATGCATAAACCGGTCATAAGAAGAATGTTTCGCGAATTAAGCCTGCGGGTTCCATTTGGCGTGGGGTGCAAGCTTGAAAGTCGGAATAATAGTGATCATTTTTGATTTGAGAGATGGAACGGTTGTATGTACGGGTTTTGCTGATTATTGGTGCGTTGCTCAGGAAAGGCGGCTCGAACGCAAAGTCGGCGTGAATACGTCCCTGTAGCCTCGACCGCCGCATCCCTGCGGCGGACGCTTTGCTAACCGAGCCGCCTTCCCATAGCCTGAACGATGGGTTTCGCTTTAAAACAGAGCGCAGCGGAATTTGATAAGGATGGGATACGGGCCGCGGAGTAAAGCTTCCGGCGCATGGACAAAAACGCCGGGAGCGTTTTTGAACAACGCGCAGCGTTGGCCCGCGAAGCGGGCGAGCCTCAGGGATGAGGCGAGTAACCGTCGGCAGAGCCCACAGGGATGTGTCCACGGCGACTTTATGGAGCGGCCCGTATTTCATCCTGATACGCACCTAACCAGTGAAGTAATCCACGCATATTACAGACGAAAAAAAACCTGCTTATAAAAGCAGGTTTCTTCAAAGATGGTCGGCGAGAGAGGATTCGAACCTCCGACCCACTGGTCCCAAACCAGTTGCGCTACCAAGCTGCGCTACTCGCCGATGGGGGCGCATATTACTGCGCTGCTAAAAAAGCGTCAATGCCTTTTACTGAAAACCCAACTGATCGCCTGGAAAGCAAGCAGCGGTCAACAACCCCAAAAAAATCACAGCGCTTTAGCAGGCGCGGCCGCTGGTGCTGAACACCAATTATTTGCGTCTTTAATTCCGCCGTCCGGCGAGGTGTAGCCGAGGCAACCCATGATGGTGTCGAACAGCTCAACATGACGATGGGTTTTACCCACGCGCTGCTGCGCCTGTAAACGCTCGAAGTTGCTGCGGTTGGTTGGATCTTCAAGATACTTATCAGAAGCCCACACCATCATCGGTACACGGAACTGCTCCGGTGGCGCCATCTCGCGCGGCGTACCGTGCAAGTGCATATTCTCGCTGATTGATTCACCGTGATCGGAGGCGTAGAACACAATCGCCTTCTTATCACGCAACTGATCGAGCACGCTATCCAGCATGGTATCAACATACAAAATCGAGTTGTCGTAGGCGTTAATCAACTGCGCCTTACTGCACTTCTCATCAACGCCCATGCACTCCGGCTGATAGCGCGCGAAGTCTCGCGGATAACGTTGTGAATAAAGGTAATGCGAGCCTTTGGTGTGCAGAATCACCACGTGCTTGCCTTTCGGGAAGCGCTGTAACGATGCCTGCAACTCCGGCACTAACAGCATGTCATCGACCGCTTTGCCCTGATTACGCTTCTCTGAACCAATCTGCTCACGGAACGAGAAGTTATTGGTGTCAGCGTTATCGTAGAACCACACTTCGCTCTGCATCGCGAACAGCTCAGACGTGAAGCCCAGCGCTTTCAACACGGCGAAAACATTTTGTTCTTTCAACGTGCGGCCCGGATTATCCATGGTGCCGCCTTCGCGCACGAACATGCAGCGCAGCGACAGCTTGGTGGCGGTATCACAAGATTCACCACGGAACGCGACCAGGTTCTTCTCTTTCGACAGCTTCGGCGTGGTATCACGATCGTAGCCGAGCATGCCCATGTGATCCCAGCGCGTGGTTTCGCCAATCACAAACACCATATAGGTATCGTCGATGCCCGCAGGCGCGACGTAAGTAAACTCTTTTGCCGGATCGAGTAACTTCTGGCCATCCCACTCTTCATCAACTTTGGTCCAGGCGAACAGGCCCAGCGCGGCAATCCAGTTGGATGGCAGATACGAGTGCGCCACCACGCCGCCATAGCTCGGCAAATCGATGTTGGTGATCTCTTCATTCACCTTCTGCAGCTTGTCGAAATAGCGAATCGGCAGCCAGACCAGCGCCACGCTCAGCAGCATAATGGCTACCGGCTTCAAACGTTGCCCTGGCGTTTTAAGTTGTTCAATCAGTGTCTGGCTAAGCTTATTGCGCCAGATAAGCAGCAGCGGCAACGCACTCACCAGCACCATCCACAGCACGAAATGCAGACCAATCACTTCTTTAGAGAGATCGATATCGGTGGTCATCACCGAGGCGATAATGCCGTAGCCAATCACCACGTTGAAGAACGCCATGTAATAGGCGGCGGCAACAGAGATGATCACGGTGAGTGTGGCGAGAATGCGGTAAACCCATTTGCCGCCCAGCGACAGCAAGCGCATCAGGAAGAAAGTCAGCAGTACCGCTGCCATCACTTCCGCCACTGCAGAGAGCCAGTTAGAGATATTGGATTTCGTTAAGAAGCCGTCAAAGCGGCGATAAAATATCGGTAAATTCAGTAAGATACCGAGATATAACGCAAGCAGCAGAGACAGCTTTTGCTGCGTTAAACTTTTAATATAATTCATGAAAATTTTCTATTCCCGACCTGGTGTCGTTGTATCAACCGTTATGTGACTGTTTAAAGACAGCAGAGTTCGCTAAACCGCAGTAAAAGCGTGACGCAAGATGCAGGATCGGGACGATTCCGACTGGCGAAAGGGCGATGGCGCGAAGCCGAGCAGTAGAACATTTAACCAATGGTAAGACCAGATAAATTTTCTAATCGAACCGGTTAGCGTTTTATTCAGATGTGAAAAAGGCTCCCGCAGGAGCCTGTTATCGTGAATAACATCAACTAGTTGATGATGTTCAGCGTCACGTCGATATTGCCACGCGTTGCGTTTGAGTATGGGCAAACGATGTGTGCCGCATCTACCAGCTTCTGCGCTTCAGCTGCATCCATCTCTGGCAGATGAATATTCAGTTTGGCTTCAATACCGAAACCGTTCGGGATTGGGCCAATGCCAACTTCGCCTTCAATCCATGCATCTTTCGGCATCGAAATCTTGTCGCGGCCAGCCACAAACTTCATCGCTCCGAGGAAACACGCTGAATAACCTGCAGCAAACAGCTGCTCCGGGTTAGTCACTTCGCCGCCTGCGCCGCCCATCTCTTTTGGTACGCCCAGTTTTACATCCAGCACGTTGTCGGAAGAAGTAGCACGACCATCACGACCGCCGGTAGCTTTAGCTTTTGCAGTGTAAACAACTTTTTCTAAAGACATAATAACCTCATTAATTCGCTATATAATCGCGCACTACTTATTATGCGCAAACCTGAACGTCATCTTTTGGGTTGTCGGGACAGCGACTTCCCCTGTTTATTAATTGGCGCGGTAAAGGCTATCGCGCAACTCGTCTAACTGAGCTTTCAGTGATGCCATCACCTGATCATCGCAGGCTGTTGCGCACTGAATAGCTTCCGGAATACTTTCTGCTTTATCACGCAACGCACGACCTTCATCGGTCAGCGTTACCACAACCTGACGCTCATCCTGACGGGAACGCTGGCGATGCAATAAACCCGCGCTCTCCAGACGTTTCAACAGCGGCGTCAGCGTGGCTGAATCAAGAAACAGCTGCTCGCCAATCTCAGAGACCGTCACATCGTCCTGATTCCACAGCACCAGCATCACCAGATATTGCGGATAGGTAATCTCCAGCTTTGATAGCAGCTGGCGATAGACTTTGTGCATCGCGAGATTCGCCGAATACAGTGCAAAGCAGAGCTGCTGATCTAACTGAAGTGGCGCCTGCTTCACTTTTTTGTCATCTTGATTACTGTTCATGGGTTTCAATATAAATAGCGCGCTAGATAATTGCAAGCGACTTTTCTCTGGGAGAGTGAAATATGCGAGATTCACTGGAAGAGCAAGCGCGCCGTTATGCCACTGAGGCGCATGCCGCTGCGGGTCAACGTCGCAAATACACTGACGAGCCTTACATTGTGCATCCGGCGGCCGTCGCCGAATTAGTGCGTAGCGTTACCGATGATGAACAGATGATTGCCGCCGCCTGGCTGCATGACACGGTAGAAGACACGCCCAGCACCATTGACGATATCGAACGCCATTTCGGCCCGCGCGTGGCGGAACTGGTGGACCAGCTCACCGACAGCGCGCAGCCTGCGGCAAAAAACCGCGCCGCGCGCAAGCTGGCGCATTTCCGTCATACCGCCGATGCCTCGCCCGAAGCGCAAACCATCAAGCTGGCCGACATCATCGACAACACCCGCGCCATCGTGCAGTACGATGCCGACTTTGCGCGCGTCTATCTGGTGGAAAAGCAGATTCAGATTCAGCTGTTACGCCAGGGCGATAGCCATCTTTGGCGGCAGGCAGAGCAGACTATCAAACAAGGGCTTGCGCAGTTAGCGCAACCGCCGTACAGCGTGCCGGAGAGCTGGTTCGTTAAACAGGCAGCAAAGTATGGCTCCATAAATTAAAAAACCCGCCATCAAGGCGGGTTGGATCATCCCAAAAAAGGGATTACTCCAGCAGCTGACGCCCTAAATAAGGGTTGGCCTGCAACAACTTCATCAATTTACGCGCCGTAGCGGAAGGACGTGTACGTTGCGCCTCCCAGCTTTTCACTGACGAAACGCTAACACCCATCACACGGGCAAATTCGTCAACCTGCATGCCGGTCATCTCGCGCAAACGCTGCGGCTCGGGAACTGTAGTCTGATTGATTGAAATTTCTGATACGGATGGCTTCGCGTCACGTGTCAAAACAATCTGCTCAAGGCTGCTGAGCAACTCGACCATGGGATCTTTTAATTCCATAGAGAACTCCTTAAAAACTCACTATGAAGCACGTGAAAGTAGAGAGGTAAGCGCCACCAGGCGCTGAAACCGGACGATCAGGCTGTATCCCGAAGCGGTTTCGCATAGTTATTATCAAACCGATGCGGGACACAGCCTGTTGAGCACTGCAAAAGATGTCAGGGCAATGCAACAATAGTTCGGGTTTCTAAGTATGGGACATATCCCCGACTTTGCTGCCAGATTCCTGATTATTTTTTATTCTTTCTTATGCCACTTTTGGGTCGATCACCATAAGCAATTGACCTGCCTGCACTTGCTGCCCAGGTTGCCGCGTCAGACTATGGATTTTTCCACTGACGGGCGCGACGATCGGGATTTCCATCTTCATTGATTCGAGGATGCCGACCGTGGCCCCCGCACTGATTTCACTGCCTTCCTCCACCAGCCATTGCCACACGCTGCCCGCCACCTGGCTCTCAACGGGATGACAACCGGCTGGCACCACACTCTCTTCGCTGCTCTGCGCTTGCAGTTGGCTATCAAAGGTAAACTGCCCTTCCGCTCGCCAGCGCGCCAACTCCTCATCAAACGCCTGCTGGCGCTGCTGCTGGAAGGCATCAATCTCCTGCGCGTGCTGCGTCAGCATCGCCTGATACTCGGCGAGGCGGAATTCACCCTGTTCCACGCGTAGCGGATAATCGCCCCACGGGAAACGCTCACGAATCTGCTGCAACTCGTCGGCATCTACCGGATAAAAGCGAATTTGATCGAAGAAGCGCAGTAACCACGGCTGGGTAAACGCAGCTGTGGGGCGATCGCGGTTCCACATCTGCATAGTGCGTCCAACAAACTGATAGCCGCCCGGCCCTTCCATGCCGTACACGCACATATAAGCGCCGCCGATACCGACCGAATTTTCCGCCGTCCAGGTGCGCGCCGGATTGTATTTGGTGGTCACCAGGCGATGGCGCGGATCGAGTGGCGTAGCCACCGGCGCACCGAGATAGACATCGCCCAATCCCATGACCAAATAAGAGGCGCTAAATACGATCTCTTTTACCGACTCAATGCTATCCAGCCCATTGATGCGGCGAATAAATTCAATATTGCTTGGGCACCACGGCGCATTCGGTCTGACGGATTGGTCGTAGCGCACAATCGCTTCACGACAGGCCGCATCATCCCAGCTGAGTGGCAGCCAGACGGTGCGCGCAGGCACGGCCGCATCGGCCAGGCTCCCCAATGCTAAATCAGCGTGCAATATTTGCGCCACTCGCTCACTTCTGCCACACATTTGTGCGTCATAATGAATTTGTAGCGAGCGGATGCCAGGCGTCAATTCCAGTTGCCCCGGCAGCGGGTGCGCTTCCAGCCATTGCATCAGCGCATGCACGCGAAAACGCAACGCGATATCCAGTTGCAAATCGCCATATTCCACCAGCAGAAAACGGTCGCCCGCCGCCCGAATACTGAGCGAAGGACGTTGCTCCGTTGCCGCATGATGGTGCAGAACCGGATCAATTAAGGGCAGCGCCGCGTTCACTGTAATCGGTTGAGATTGCAGTTTGATGATCTCGTCACGCTGCGCCTGCGCCAGTTGATCGGCGGTGGCAAGTTCGATCGGCTGGAACTGGACGCGATCGCCAGCTTTCAGCTGCCCCAGCTTCCACAGATCGGCTTCGATCACCGTTGCCGGACAAACAAATCCTCCCAGCGATGGGCCATCCGGGCCGAGGATCACCGGCATATCGCCGGTAAAATCCACGGTGCCGAAGGCGTACGCATTGTCGTGGATGTTCGAGGGATGCATGCCCGCTTCGCCGCCATCGCTGCGTGCCCAGGTCGGTTTGGGGCCGATCAGGCGAATGCCGGTGCGGCTGGAGTTGTAGTGCACTTGCCACTCAGCGGCAAAAAATTCCGCGATGTCATCATCGGTGAAGAAGGTTGGCGCGCCATGCGGACCGTAAATCACCCGCAGCTGCCAGCTGCCGTTCAGTGACGGCAGCAAATTATCCGGCAAGCTGGCCGCTGTCAGCACCTGCGGCGCGGCGAGATGCAGCACATCACCGGCGCGCAACGCGCGTCCGGCATGACCACCAAATTTGCCGAGGGTGAAAGTGCTGCGGCTACCCAGATAGCGCGGCGTATCGAGGCCACCGGCCAGCAGCAAATAGCTGCGGCTGCCATCTCGTACTTCGCCGAGCGTCAGCGTTTGCCCGGCCTGCGCCGTCAGCCGCTGATGCATCGGTATCGTTTGTTGATCAAGCTGCGCGGCAATCGGCGCGCCGGTCAGGACAAAACTGCAGGCCTGGTTGAAGCGCAGCGTCGGGCCACGCAAGGTGATCTCCAGCCCGGCGGCCTGAGCATCATTGTCTAACAGGCGATTACCCAGCTGGAACGCGCGGCTGTCGAATGGACCGGAAGGCGGCACGCCAACATGCCAAGAACCGATGCGGCCCGGCGCATCTTGCACTGTGGTTAAGGTGCCGCCGCTGAGAATATCCAGCGTTGGCGGCTGCCACTGCAGGGTGCCGAGCGTGGCGGTGATGATGCGTCCCTGCTGCACGTCCGGCAGCGTGCACAGCTGGCGCAGCCATAGCAAATTGGTTTCGATGCCGTACAGTTCGGTGGCGGACAGCGCCTGCGCCATGCTGCCTAGCGCGCTGGCACGGTCTGCGGCATGTACAATAAGTTTCGCCAGCATCGGATCGTAAAATGGCGAAACCTCCATGCCGCTCTCAACGCTGCTGTCGATGCGCAGCGTAGCGCCCTCAATCGTAGTCGGGAACTGCACATGGCTGAGCAATCCCGCGCTGGGCTGGAACTGCTTAGCCGGATCTTCGGCGTAAAGCCGTACCTGAATGGCGTGACCTTGCGCGACCGGCTGCAAATCGGCCAGCGGCGGCAATTTTTGCTGCGCCAGTTCCACCATCCAGCGCACCAAATCAACGCCATACACCATTTCGGTGACGCCATGTTCCACCTGCAAGCGCGTGTTCACTTCGAGGAACCAGAACTGCTGGCTGGCATCGTCATAAACATATTCCACCGTGCCCGCGCTGCGATAGTTCACTGCCCGCGCCAGCCTTACGGCGGTGGCCTGCAACTGCGCGCGCACCGCAGCGCTCAAGCCCGGTGCGGGCGTCTCTTCCAGCACCTTTTGATTGCGGCGCTGGGCCGAGCAATCACGCTCGCCGAGCGCGATGACTTCACCTGCGCCGTCGCCAAAAATCTGCACTTCGATATGGCGCGCACGCGCAATAAACTTCTCTAAAAACACGCCATCGTCGGCGAAGTTGTTGCCCGCCAGGCGCTTCACGCGGGTAAATGCCGCATCGAGCTGTTCGGCATCGTCGCAGCGCTGCATGCCAATGCCGCCGCCGCCCGCGGTGCTTTTCAACATGACCGGATAGCCAATCTGCGCCGCCATCTGCTGCGCCTCGGCCAGCGAAGACAGTAAGCCGCTGCCCGGCAGCAGCGGCACATTATTCTGTTCAGCCAGCGCACGCGCGCTGTGTTTCAGGCCAAAGGCCGCCATCTGCTCGGCGCTCGGCCCAAGAAAATGCACGCCCGCCGCTTCGCAGCGCGTGACAAACTCCGGATTTTCACTAAGAAAACCGTAACCGGGATGCAGCGCCTGCGCGCCACTCTGCGCGGCTATCGCCAGCAATTTATCCTGATTGAGATAAGTGTCTCGCACCTGACCTTCACCGAGCGACCAGGCTTCATCCGCCAGACGCACATGGCGCGCATGACGGTCGGCTTCGGCGTACACGGCAATCGCCCGGATATTCATGGCTTGCAGGGTTCGAATAATGCGCACGGCAATCGCGCCACGGTTGGCAATTAATACGCGATCAATCATGACTGAATACTCTCGTTGCGGCAGGTCGTCCTGCGTAGCATTGACGGCAGAAAACGGGTCGTCCCGTTGCGTCAGAGAATCACCACACGCTGACTAAAATCGGCGTTGGGTTGTAACCGTTGCAGGGATTGTTGAGCTGCGGGCAGTTGGAGATCAGCACCAGCACGTTGATGTGCGCCAGCATCTCGACATATTTGCCCGGCGCAGAAATGCCGTCGGCAAAGGTCAATCCGCCATCCTGCGTCACCGGCACGTTCATGAAAAAGTTGATGTTGTGGGTGATGTCGCGGCGCGTCAGGCCAAACTCCGGCTGTTCCGCCACCGCCAGCATCCAGCTATCGCGGCACGAATGCATATGGCGCTTCTCCAGGTCATAGCGCACCGTGTTGCTCTCGCACGAACAAGCGCCGCCGAGCGTGTCGTGACGGCCGCAGGTATCGGCAGTGATGGTCAGCATTGGGCGATCAAAGTTCGAGCGCAGCACGCTGCCGGCCGTCAGAAACACATTGTTTTGCCCGCGCAGCGTGTCGCTCATGCTGTAGCGTTCGGCGGTATCCTCAGCATTGAAAAACAGCGTATCGGCGGCTTGATTGCCTTCAAGATCGGTGATGCGTAGTGTTTGGCCCGCCTCGATGCGCTGCAGCCAGTAATCACCGGCATCAATTTGTTGCTGGAAGCGCGCTTCGGCTGGATTGCGCTGACTTTCAATGATCATCACATTTCTCCTTGCAGTTGATACAGCGCGTTATTGCGCAGACCGCGCTGATTCTCGTCGCGCTCGAGACACATCGCCGGCAGCGGCGCGTGTTGCGCATCCAGTTCGATCTGCACCGGGTGGCGCGGATAATCCTGCGATGCGCTGAGCGGATGCGGGCAAGTGTGCAGCAGCACCAGCGTGTCCATCGCGAAACGTAAACGCACGCTGGCACCCGCCGCGCCCTGACGTTCCAGCTGCAAAGTGCCACTGTCGTCGGCGCGCACCTGCGCAAACAGGTTGAGGCAGGACGCCATATCGCGCTGGCCGAGCCCATATTTGGCCAGCTCGACGAGAAAACTGTCGTAGCCATTTTGATGGCGCAGATTGCGCGCCTGCTGATAGGTGCTGGCCCCAAAACGCGCGGCGGTTTGTGCGGCATTCAGCGTGCCGCACACGCTTTCGTGCCAGCCGAAGCTGTCGTGTTCGATGCCGCAGAAAATACGTCCCATATCTGAATAGAGACAATGACCGGCGGTGAGGCGGAAAGTGTGCTGGCACTTCAGGGTGTCGGGCGCGTTATAGCGCTCCAGCAGGTTTTCCGGGTTGTAAAACAGCAGGCCGACGTTGGCGCCACCTTCGACATCGGTGAGGGTCAGCGCGCTGCCGCTGCGCATCACCAGCGACCAGTGTGCGCCGCTCGGCAACAAGGTTTGGTAAGGCTTCATGGTTTTCTCCTTTAGGCGACCTGCGGTTCGGATGGCTGTGCGCGATCCAGCGGCAGATCGTAAGTGATGGTCGCGCCCCAGGCTTCAGGCGCGTGCGGATCGTGGCGCAGCTTGTCGAACACCAGCAGACGCGATGCAAGGCTAAATCCCTCTTTCAAATCGTGGGTGATCATGAAAATGGTCAGGTTATGCTGCTGCCACAAACGGGTGATCAGCTGGTGCATCTCGCTACGGGTGCCGGGATCGAGTGCGCCGAAGGGTTCATCGAGCAGCAAAATGCGCGGCTGCTTCATCAACGCCTGCGCCAGCGCCAGACGCTGCTGCATGCCGCCCGACAGCTGATGCGGATATTTATTCTGTGCCTGTTCAAGCCCGACCTGCGCCAGCATGGCCTGCGCGCGCTGGCGAATCGCCTGGCGTTTCTTTCCCCACACGCGGCCCAGCCAACGCGCACTGCTGAACTCGTCGCCCAGCATCACGTTGCCCAGCACCGTCAGATGCGAAAACACGGAATAACGCTGAAACACCACGCCGCGATGCGCATCCGGTTCGTCGGGGATAGGTTCGCCATCCAGCAACAGCTGGCCTTTGCTGGGCGCTTCAGTGCCCAGCAGCATATTCAGGAAGGTGGTTTTGCCGCAGCCGGACGCACCGACAATCGCCACAAACTCGCCCTCTTCAACCTCAATGTTGAGGCGCTCCAGCACCACTTGCTGGCCGTAATGTTTCTCAAGGTTTTTCAGTTGCAGTAACGGCATCGCTCGCCCCTTATTTCGCGTGATACCACGGCCAGCAGCGACGGCTAATCAGCCGCAGCAACAGGTCGAGCAGAAAGGCCAGCAGCGCGATCCACGCCACGTAGGGCAGAATCACATCCATTGCCAGATAACGCCGCATCAGGAAGATGCGATACCCCAGGCCTTCCGTGGCGGCGATGGCTTCGGCGGCAATCAGAAACAGCCACGCCGATGCCAGCGACAGCCGTACCGCATCCAACAGGCGCGGCATTAGCTGCGGCAGGATCACGCGCCATAAAATCTGTGCGCTGTGCGCGCCGAGCGTCTGCGCTTTCACCAGCTGCTCGCGTGGGATCTTCTGCACCTGCAGCTGCAAATCGCGGGCAATCAGCGGCGTAATGCCGATGACAATCAGCACCACTTTCGATACTTCGCCGAGACCAAAACAGATAAACAGAATCGGCAGAATCGCCAGCGGCGGCACCAACGCAAACAGCGTCACCAGCGGCGCCAGCACCGCACGCACCACCGGCAGCGCGCCGGTGAACAGACCCAGCGCCAGCGCCAATAGCGCGCTGATCGCCACACCACACAGCAAACGCAGCAGACTGGCGGCGGTATCGCTCCACAACAGATATTCGCCAGTGCGCGGGCTGGGCTGAAACGCCATGCGGCTGATGGCGTCGCCCATGGCGTTAAAGCCCGGCAACAGCTTGTCTGCCGCATTCAGGCTGAGACGCGCCTCCGACGCGAACAGATACACCAGTAGCAGCGCCAGCAGCGGCAGAATGCCCAGCAGCAAGCGCCCCAGCGGCAGCGGTTGGTAGTTGATCAACTTACGCATCGGCATCGCCTCGCTTACAGCTGCCCGGCGGCGGCCATTTTGGTGTACTCATCGGTGAAGCGCAGTTTGAGGTTACCCGCATCGCCCCAATTGCCCGCAGGCGTTGCCACGCCAACCACATCGGCGCTCGGCGCGCCCTCGCCCAGCAAACCGTGCTTGAACGAGAACTCGGCGACCATCTGCATGGTGGCTTTGAGCTGTGGGCTTTGGACGAAATCGAGGGTGGTTTTGGCATCGCTAAACAGATGCGTGGCGGCCAGCTGCTGGTCAAAGCCCGCCAGATCGGTGCCGGAAGCCTGCGCCATTTGTGTACGTGCCGCTTTAGCGCTGTCGGTTGAGCCGGACATGGTTTTCAACGTTTCATACCATGCGCCGGTCAGCGCTTTGCCGAGCTGCGGATACTTCTGCAGCGTGGCGCTGTTGACCACCAGCAGATCGAGGATTTCGCCCGGAATTTGCGCGGAAGAGAAAATCAGATGGCTGTTCGGCTGCTTCTCCGCTTCGGCGAGCAGCGGATTCCAGGTAACGATAGCGTTGACGTCGGCGGTGCCGAACGCCGCCACCAAATCGGCATCGGCGGTGTTCACCACTTTGACATCTTTCTCGCTCATGCCGGATTTCTCCAGCGCCCGCGCCAGCAGGTAATGCGAAACCGAGAGTTCGACCAGATTGATCGGCTTGCCTTTCAGCGCTGAGAGGTTGCCCGCGCCTTTCAGCAGAATGCCGTCGTTACCGTTGGAGTAATCGCCAACGATCAGCGCCGTGCTATCCACGCCGCCGGTGGCCGGAATGGTCAGTGCATCCATGTTGGTCATGGTGCAACCAGCAAAACCCCCGGCGGTGTATTGATTCACCGACTCGATGTAGTCGTTAACCTGCACAAACTGGATATCGATGCCGTATTTGTCAGCCCATTTTTTGACGATGCCGCTCTGCTGCGCGTAATCCCACGGCATCCAGCCCGCGTAGATCGACCAGCAAATCTTAAAGGAGGGTTTGTCGGCGGCCAGCGTGTTGACGCTGAACAGCGTGATGGTGCAAAGCAACAGCAGGCGAAGGCAGGCTTTGATCATGATGGTTCCTCTGGCGTTAACGGACGAAAAAAAAGCAGGAGGCGGCGAGCAACGTTCTCGCTTTCCTCCCGGGCTTTTTTCCCGCCGTGTAACCGTCAGAGGACGGTCGGTCACTCTCGGACCAGCATCTTTCGACCGGAACCCTAGTGACCCATTGCAAATTGTCTGGCGACCTCGGTTGCCCGCTATCGCTCCTGCATCTGCGTTAACACATACAAAATAGATGCCAAGGTTATATCCCGCTGAAAACCATCGGTTATTCACCCACCGTGCGTCGCCGCACTGCTGGCATTGCACAGATAAGCAGCGCGCGCGCACCACCGTGAAGCAGTATGCCGGTGAGGACGTTGACGCTTCTCGCAATTCTCAACCGGCACTGAAAAAACTTTTACTTTGCGATCATGTGGTTATTACACATTGATGACACGCTAATCCGAACCAATTAAATATTGGTTCACTTCTTGCCTACGCTAAGAAAGCTGCCGAATTCGCCTTTTATCAGGAAAAGTGCTGGATACGCGGCGATTACCGATCTTTTTCTGAAGTATAAACAGGCGAACCAATCATGAATGACACGCCAGAAACCAGCCGCAACTCCAGCACCGCACTTGAGCAACTGCGCCAGCTGATTCAGCAACAGGAGCACACGCCCGATCGCGCGCTGCCCACCGAACGTGAGTTAGCCGAGCGGTTTGGCATCGGTCGTCGTGAAATTCGCCGGGCATTAGATGTGCTGGAAGAAGAGGGCCGCATCTGGCGTAAACAGGGCAAAGGCACCTTTGTTGGGCCCTCCGCGCCAGTGCAACCGCTGGTGCTACAGGATCTGCCGCAACAATCGAATCTGCTTGAAGTGATGGAAGCGCGTTTGCAGCTGGAGCCGGGGCTGGCAAGTCTTGCCGCCCTGCGCGCCACCAAAGAACAAATCGCCTTAATGAATCGCCTGCTGGAGCGCATGCACGCCATCACGCCGCCTGAAGATGGCGATCAGCATGAACTGTGGGACAGCGCCTTCCATCGCGCCATCGCCGAAGCGGCGGGCAATCGCCTGATGCTCGGGCTGTTTGATGCCGTCGATGCGGTGCGCCGCGATCCCGGCTGGCAGCATTTGCGGGTGCAGGCGCGTACCCCGGCACGCCTGGATAACTATGACACCCATCATCAGCGGCTGGTGATGCACATCGCCCAGCGCCAGCCCCATGAAGCGGCAGCGGCGATGCGTGAGCATCTGCTTGCGCTGCAACAGGCGCTGATGGAAACGCTCTATTCCCGTCAGGAGGAAGCGCCATGACCGCATATCCCGTTTTATCGCTACGCAATCTGCGCGTGCAGTTTCGTGGTTCGCCGGTCACGGTACTGGATGATATTTCTCTGGAGCTACAGGCGGGAGAAACGCTGGCGCTGGTCGGTGAATCGGGCTGCGGCAAAAGCATCACCTCACTCACGTTGATGGGTTTGCAGCATGACAGTGCGCAAATCTTGCAGGGCGACATGCTGTTTGATGGCCGCGATCTGCGCCAACTCAGCAGCAGTGAATACGCCAGCCTGCGTGGCAACCAATTGGCGATGATTTTTCAGGAACCGATGACCTCGCTTAATCCAGCCTTCACGCTTGGCGATCAGCTGAGCGAAGCGGTGATGCGCCATCGCAAAGTGAGTAAGCGCCAGGCAATGGACGCGGCGCTGGCGATTCTGCAAAAAGTGCAAATTCCAGCAGCAGAACAGCGGCTGAAAGCCTATCCGCATCAGCTCTCCGGCGGCATGCGCCAGCGCGTGATGATTGCCATGGCGCTGATCAACCAGCCAAAACTGTTGATTGCCGATGAACCCACTACCGCGCTCGACGTCACCATTCAGGCGCAAATTCTGGCGCTGTTGAACACCCTAAAACAGGACACTGGCACCGCAGTATTGATGATCACGCATGACCTCGGCGTGGTAGCGGAAGTGGCGCAGCGCGTGGCGGTGATGTATGCCGGTCAGGTGGTGGAGAGCGGCAGCGTGGAGCGTATTTTCAACGATCCGCAGCATCCGTACACCATTGGCCTAATGGGCTCAATTCCCAGCCTGAGCGCGCGTGAAGGGGCGTTAGCCACCATTCCCGGCCAGGTGCCGTTGCCGGAAAACATGCCGGCTGGCTGCCGCTTTGCCACGCGTTGCCCCTTCGCCGAAATACGCTGCCACCAGCATCGTCCGGCGTTGCGCGCACTGGCGAACGATCATCATGTGGCCTGTTTCCGCGCTCCGTTAGAGCAACACGTCACGCTGGGAGAAAGTGCATGAAGCCGATTTTAGAGTGCCGCGATTTAAGCAAAACCTTCTCCACGGGCAACCGGCTGTTTTCACGCAATCGCGGCGTGACGGCGGTCGATCGCGTTGCGCTACAGGTGATGCCGGGCGAAACGCTGGCGATTGTCGGCGAATCCGGTTCCGGTAAATCGACGCTGGGACGTTTGCTGCTGCGTTTATTGGCCGCCAGCGCCGGCGACGTGTTCTATCAGGGCGAAAGCATCACCGATGCCAGCGGCGCGCGACTCAATCAGCTGCGTCGCGAATTGCAGATTATCTTTCAGGATCCGTTTGCCTCGCTCAATCCGCGCATGACGGTGCAGCAGATTGTGGGCGAACCTTTGTGGCTGCATGAAAAGATGAGCCGCGATCAGCGCCACGCGCGCGTCGCCGAACTGCTGCGCACCGTTGGCCTGCCTGCGGCCTGGGCCGAACGTTACCCGCACGAGTTTTCAGGCGGTCAGCGCCAGCGCATTGGTATTGCCCGCGCGCTGGCCTCACAGCCGAAATTACTGCTCGGCGATGAGCCGGTTTCAGCGCTGGATGTGTCCGTGCAGGCGCAGGTGGTGAATCTGCTTGAGAGCCTGAAACAGCAGTTTGGCCTGACGATGGTGATCGTGGCGCACGGTTTGGCGGTGATCCGCCATATGAGCGATCGCGTGGCGGTGATGTATCTCGGTCAGATTGTCGAACTGGCCAGCGTCGATGAGATTTTTGATGCGCCGCTCCATCCTTACACGCAAGCGTTGATTGCCTCCGCGCCACAAATGCAGCCGGGCGTCAGTCGCACCATCCCAATGCTGCAGGGTGATTTGCCCAACCCAGCAGATCCACCTAGCGGCTGCCGTTTTCATACCCGTTGTCCCTATGCCACAGCGGAATGTCGCCAGTTTGAACCGATTAATCAGGTGCTGAGCGGCGGCCGTCAAATTGCCTGTCACCGCTGGCAGGAGATTAATCGCGATCGCAGCGTCATCACCCTTGCGCCACCTTCCGCCGCTTTTTTACGTCGCCGCGCCCTGTTTGAGCAGGCGGTGAATCAGCAAGCCTAACCTCTGGAGATACACCGTGAAGCAAGCTCGTCATACGTTATTAACCGCCCTCAGCGGTCTGTTACTGCTCGGGGCTAGCGCCCACAGCCAGGCTGACAGCGTGATTCGCATCGGCCTGGGCGCCGATCCCGACATGCTCGATCCGCATCTGGCGCGCACCTATTACGGCCGTTTTGTGTTTGCGGCCATGTGCGATCGTTTGGTCGATGTTGACCAAAACCTCAAAGTGGTACCGGGTCTCGCGACCGATTGGGCATGGAGCGAGGACGGCAAAACGCTGACCATGAATCTGCGCAGCGGCGTGACCTTCCACGATGGCGAAAAATTTGATGCGCAAGCGGTGAAATTCAATATCGAACGTGCGCAAACGCTGCCGGGTTCGCTGCGTAAAAGTGAAATCTCCTCGATTGAAAGCGTGGAAGTGAGCGGCCCGATGCAGGTGAAGTTCCACCTGAAAAACCCGGATGCGGCGCTGCTGAGCCAACTGACCGACCGCGCCGGAGCCATGCTGGCACCGGAAGCGGCGAAAAAGCCCGATTTCGCCGCTCATCCGGTCTGCTCTGGCCCGTATCAGTTCGACAGCCGTGTTCAGCAGGATCGCATCGTGCTGAAGCGCTATGACAATTACTGGAATAAAGGCGCCTATCACTTCGATAAGGTGATTTTCCTGCCGATCCCGGATGCTTCAGTGCGCCTCGCGAACCTGCGTGCGGGCGATTTGGATCTCACCGAAGGCGTGGCCGCCAGCGATGTGAAAACCGTTGAAGCCGATAGCAAACTGGCGCTGGCAAAAGTCACAGGTCTTGGTTATCAGGGCATCACTTTCAATATCAACAACGGCAAAGTCGATGCTAATAGTCCGCTGAAAGATGCGCGGGTGCGTGAAGCGTTCTCACTGGCGATTGACCATGATGCGCTGAATCAGGTGGCGTTTGAAGGCTTATATACGCCAGCCAATCAGGCGTTTTCACCGGTCAGCGCGTATCACGTCAAAACACCGATCGCACCGCGCGATGTTGAGAAAGCCAAAGCACTGCTGAAGGCTGCGGGTGTTACCACACCGCTGAATCTGACGCTGCTGGTCAGCAATAACCCGACCGCGCAGCAGGTGGGCCAGGTGATTCAGGCGATGGTCGGTGAAGCCGGTTTCAACCTCAATCTGCAAATGAGTGAGTTCGCCACCCTGTTGGATCGCCAGCAGCGTGGGGATTATCAGCTTAGCCTGTCGGGTTGGTCTGGTCGTCCGGATCCGGACGGCAGCATCTATTCGTTTATTAACAGCAAAGGCACGCTCAATGACGGACGCTACAGCAATGCGCAGGTCGATGAGTGGCTGAATGCCGCGCGTCTCACCAACGACCAGGCACAGCGTCAGGCGCTCTACACCCAGGTGGTGAACCAACTGCAAAGCGATATGCCGATTGCTTACCTCTACTTTGAGCCACGCATTTTTGGCATGTCGAAAAAACTGCAGGGCTTCAAAGCCTGGCCGGACGGATTGGTACGTTTGGCTGGCGTAAGTCTGGCGCAGTAAACCGCTAAGGAGCGAGGATGCTGGAACTGATTGTAAAACGGCTATTGCTGGCCATTCCGACGCTGCTGCTGGTGAGCATTATGGTGTTCGCACTGCAAAAGCTGCTGCCGGGCGATCCGGTGCTGGCGATGGCGGGCGAAGAGCGCGATCCAGCGGTTATCGCCCAGCTGCGGGCGGAATATCATCTGGACGATCCGATTCCCGCGCAATATTTCGCCTGGATGGGTAATGCGCTAACCGGCGATTTGGGCATGTCGCTGCGCACCAAAGAGCCGGTGACGGCGCTGATCGCCAGCAAATTGCCGGTCACGCTGGAATTGTCATTGCTGGCGATGATTATCGCGCTGGTGATTGGCATCAGCATGGGCATCATCGCCGCGGTGCGCAAAGACAGTTGGGTCGATCACACCACCAACTTTGTCGCGCTTTCCGGGATTTCAGTGCCTCACTTCTGGCTCGGTATTCTGCTGATTCTGCTGTTCTCAGTACACCTGCAGTGGCTGCCGGCATCGGGTTTTGTGCCGGTTAGCGAAGATGTGGCGCAGAACCTGAAAACGCTGCTGCTGCCGGCGCTGGTGCTTGGTACCGGACTGGCCGCCACGTTAATGCGCCACACTCGCGCTTCAATGATCGCCGTGCTGAAAGCGGATTACATTCGCACCGCACGCGCCAAAGGGCTGCTGGCAAAGAAAGTGGTGCTCAAGCATGCGTTGCGTAATGCGCTGATGCCGATAGTTACTCTCACCACGCTGCTGTTTGGCGAGTTGCTGGGTGGCGCGGTGCTGACCGAGCAGGTCTTCACGCTGCCCGGCTTTGGCAAGATGATTGTCGATGCGGTATTCAACCGTGATTACGCCGTGGTGCAAGGCGTGGTGCTGGTGGTGGCGATTGGCTTCTTGCTGCTCAATCTGCTGGCTGATGTGCTCTATATGATCATTAACCCGAAAATGCGAGGCTGACCATGAGCGAGGTATTAACCGCTGGCGCACTGCCTGCAGTGGCAAAGCCGAATCGTCGGGTGCTGAAAAAGTTCCTGCGTAATAAAAGTGCGCTGATTGGTGCGGTGATTGTGCTGCTGTTTGTCGCCGTGGCGCTGCTGGCACCGTGGCTGGCACCGTTTGATCCCATCAAAGCCAATTTCCTTGCGGTGCGTAAAGCACCTACGGTGCTGCACTGGTTTGGCACCGATGAGCTGGGGCGCGATATTTTGTCTCGCCTGGTGTGGGGCGCCCGTACTTCGCTGCTGGCGGGCTGCATTTCGGTGCTGATCGCCATTCTGATTGGTGTGCCGCTTGGGTTGATTGCCGGTTACTGGCAAGGCTGGTGCGACGGCATTATTTCGCGCTTTATCGAAGCGCTGCTGGCATGCCCGTTTCTGATTCTGGCAATCGCGCTGGGAGCGTTTCTCGGCCCGAGCTTATCAAACGCTATGATTGCCATCGGTTTATCTGCGATGCCGATTTTCGCGCGCTTGACGCGCGGCCAGGTGATTGCCATTCGCCACGAAGAGTACATTGACGGTGCGCGAGCGATTGGCCTGCCCGATCGCTGGATCATCCTGCGTTACGTGCTGCCCAATGTGCTATCGCCAATTCTGGTGCAGGCCACGCTGGCGATTGCTTCGGCGATCATTACCGAAGCCAGCCTCTCATTCCTTGGCCTCGGCCAGCAACCGCCCTCGCCTTCATGGGGTGCGATGCTGAATACCGCCAAAGGCTTTCTCGAACAGGCGCCGTGGATGTCGATTTTCCCCGGCCTGGCTATTTTTCTCACCGTGCAGGGCTTCAACCTGCTGGGCGACGGTTTGCGCGACGCGCTCGACCCACGTGATGACTCACACTAAGGAACGATCATGAGTGAACTGGATTTTAACGTCAGCTATGCCTCACACCGCGTACCGATGATGGGACGCAACGCGGTTGCCACTTCGCAGCCGCTGGCGGCGCAGGCCGGGATGCGTATGTTGCAACAGGGCGGCAATGCGGTAGATGCGGCGATTGCCAGTGCAATGGCGTTGACCGTGCTGGAGCCTAGCGGCAACGGACTCGGCAGTGACGCCTTTGCGATTATCTGGGATGGCAAACAGCTGCACGGTTTGAATGCCTCGGGCCGCTCGCCCGCCGCATGGAACCCGGAACGCTTTGCCGGGCGCGATGCCATGCCGGAAATTGGCTGGGAAGCGGTCACCGTGCCGGGCGCGGTTTCGGCGTGGGTGGAGCTGGCCGAACGCTTTGGCACGCTACCACTCACCACGCTAGCGCAACCGGCCATCGAATACGCGCGCGATGGTTTCCCGGTTTCACCGCTGATTGGTCATCTGTGGCAGCGCGCCTACCACAAGCTGAAAGATCAGCCCGGCTTCGTCGAGTGCTTTGCGCCCGATGGACGACCGCCGCGTGCCGGCGAGCTGTTCCGTAATCCGGCGCAAGCCGAAACGCTGCAAAAAATCGCCGAAACGCGCGGTGAGGCCTTCTATCGTGGCGAGCTGGCTGAAAAGATAGTGGCGTTTGCTAAGCAGCATGGTGCGGCGCTGAGCCTTGATGATCTGAAAAATCATCGCGCCGACTGGGTAGAATTGTTATCGCGTCCGTTTGCGGGCGGATCGGTGCAGGAACTGCCGCCGAACGGTCAGGGCATTGCCACCTTGATTGCACTGGGCATTCTTGAGCAGTGGGATATTGGTCGCTATGAACCGGATTCGGTGCCGTGGCTGCATCTGTCGATTGAAGCGATGAAGCTGGCGCTGGCCGATCTGGATCGCTATGTCAGCGATTACGATCACCTCGAGTTCCCGGCAGAATTGCTTCTCAGTGATGAGTATTTAAAACAGCGCGCGCAGTTGATTAATCCCGATCGGGCCGGAGATTTTACCTTTGGCTCCCCGCAGCAGAGCGGCACGGTTTATCTTTCTACCGCTGATGCCAGCGGCATGATGGTTTCCTTTATACAGTCAAACTACATGGGCTTCGGTTCTGGCGTAGTGGTGCCGGGCACCGGCATCAGCCTGCAAAATCGTGGCTGCGGTTTCTCACTCGATCCGCAGCATCCCAATGTGGTGGCCGGCGGCAAACGTCCGTTCCACACCATCATTCCAGCGTTTGCCCTCGACGGTGACGGCCAGCCGCTAATGTCGTTTGGCGTGATGGGCGGCCCGATGCAGGCGCAAGGTCATTTGCAGATGGCGCTGCGCATCATGCAGCATAAGCAAAACCCGCAGGCAGCGATTGATGCACCGCGCTGGCGCGTTGAGCAAGGACGTGCGGTGGTGGTTGAACCCGGCATCGACCGTAACGTGCTGGCGAAGCTGCGCGAGATGGGACACCAGATCACGCTGGAAGATCCTTTGCTCGGCTATAACTTCGGCGGTGCGCAGGCGATTGTGCGCGATCCGCAAGGCTTCTATATCGCCGCCACTGAAAGCCGTAAGGATGGGCAGGCGCTGGTGTTTTGATTTAACGTGTTAAAACGGTCACCATTATTGGTGACCCTGGAATTCCGCCATTTCCTTATCGGGTGCGCATTTATGCGCACCAGGCAAACGCCGCCCGTTGTACCCGTCAGGCCATTGCACTATTCTTTAGGACCATTCCCATCGAATCGAATTAGCCATAACAGGAGTTCATCATGGCGTCAGGAATTTCTCGCATCTGGATGCGTACCGGCATGCTGATGGTCAGCGCGTTAGTGGTGCTGCAACTCACAGCCTGCGGTGACAAAGAGGGCGATCAGCGTAAAGCGTTCAGTGACTTCCTTCAGAACACGGTGATGCGCAGCGGCGAACATCTGCCAAGCCTGAGTGAAAACCAAAAGCAAACCTTCGGCAACTACGCCAGCGACTACGCCATCCTTTATGGCTTCTCGCAGCAGACCAATCAGGCGATTGAGCAAGGTATGCGCCCGGTGGTTGATGAGTTAGCAGCGATTCGTGTACCGCAGGATTACCTCACGCGTCGCGATAGCCTGCGCCAGGCCAGCGGCAATCTGAGCGTGCTGACCCAGCAGATTCAGAGCGCCAAAATGCAGGCGGACAGCAGCAAAGCCACCCTGAAGCAGCCGGATGATCTGAAGAAAGTGTATGACGCGGCCTACGTCAAAGTCGTGACGCAGCCAGCGAGCACGCTGATTCCGCTGCTGCCACAGCTGCAGGCGCTGAGCCAGGCAGCCGTGCAAACCGGCGACTATCTGCAATCGCAAGGCACGCGCGTAACCTTCAACGATGGCGGCGTACAGTTCCCAACCCAGGATCAGGCAACGCAATACAACACGCTGATGAGCAATCTCTCCAGCAACGCGCAAGCGCTGACGCAAGCACAAAATGCGGTGCAAGGCGGGTTGTAACAGCCGAACTATTTTAGTGGTCGCCATCAATGGCGACCCTGAAAGTCTGTTGTCCCTTTTCAGAATTTCGTCACTTCCTTACAGCTCACTTATCTGCTGCAGCATATTGTGATCTGGCGCATTTTCGACCAAAAATAGTTTGTGACATTGATCACACTTACACAACAAAGCACCTACTTAAAAAGGTGACTTAAGTCACATTCATCGCCTTGTTTTGCTTAATTTTTCGGCATCATTGCTTTCTTACAGCGCCTTTTTGTGATCGATGTCACCTTATTGCCCCCCAACCACCCCAGCTTAGCGTGATCTGCATCACACTTAGGTGCAGCTCTACGCAGCGTAATAAACTAGTGCTAGAGTCCGCGTGCATACAGTAATGCCACGGCCCCCGCCGTAACGTTCAAACAAAAACAAACGCGCTCTCTTATTGCAGCGCGTCTCAATAAGGGGTGGGTTTATGTCCTCATCAGTAAAGGTCAAGGTTCAGAGCTTTGGTCGCTTTCTGAGTAATATGGTGATGCCTAACATCGGTGCGTTTATCGCATGGGGTATCATCACTGCGCTGTTCATCCCAACCGGATGGATTCCAAACGAAACGCTGGCGAAACTCGTCGGCCCAATGATCACTTACCTGCTGCCGCTGCTGATTGGTTTCACCGGTGGCCGTCTGGTTGGCGGCGATCGCGGTGGCGTGGTCGGTGCGATCACCACCATGGGCGTGATCGTCGGTGCCGATATGCCGATGTTCCTCGGTTCAATGATTGCCGGTCCGCTGGGCGGCTGGGCAATCAAATCCTTTGACCGCGTTGTTGATGGCAAGATCAAAAGCGGCTTCGAGATGCTGGTTAACAATTTCTCGGCCGGTATCATCGGTATGCTGCTGGCGCTGCTGGCGTTTGTCGCTATCGGTCCACTGGTTGAAGGCCTGTCTCACATTCTCGCCGCGGGCGTGAATCTGATGGTGCAGAACAACCTGCTGCCGCTGACCTCAATCTTTGTTGAACCGGCGAAAATCCTGTTCCTTAATAACGCCATCAACCACGGTATCTTCTCGCCGCTGGGTATCCAGCAGGCGAGCGAGGCAGGCAAATCAATCTTCTTCCTGATTGAAGCCAACCCAGGTCCGGGTATGGGCGTACTGGTTGCCTACATGGTATTTGGTCGCGGTAGCGCCAAACAATCTGCAGGCGGTGCAGCGATCATCCACTTCCTTGGTGGTATCCACGAAATTTACTTCCCATACGTGCTGATGGCGCCGCGTCTGTTGCTGGCGGTTATTCTCGGCGGTATGACTGGCGTATTCACCCTGACACTGCTGAACGGCGGCCTGGTCTCTCCGGCTTCTCCAGGTTCCATCCTGGCGGTGCTGGCGATGACGCCAAAAGGCGCTTACTTCGCGAATATCGCTGCCATTATCGCTGCGTTTGCCGTCTCCTTTGTGGTCTCAGCTATTCTGCTGAAAACCAGCAAAGTGAAAGAAGATGACGACATCGAAGCGGCGACGCAGCGCATGCAGGATATGAAAGCGCAGTCAAAAGGTCAGGCTGTTGCCGGTTCGCCAGTTGCTGGCGATGCGATGAGCGTTGACCTGAACCACGTGCGTAAAATCATCGTAGCCTGTGACGCCGGTATGGGTTCAAGTGCGATGGGTGCAGGCGTGCTGCGTAAGAAAGTGCAGGACGCGGGTCTGAGCAATATCTCTGTCACCAACACGGCGATTAACTCGCTGCCGGGCGACGTTGATCTGGTGATTACCCACCGCGATCTGACCGAACGTGCAATGCGTCAGGCGCCGCAGGCGCAGCACATTTCGCTGAACAACTTCCTCGATAGCGCGCTGTACAGCAACCTGACCGAACGTCTGGTGGCCGCTAACCGCAGCGAAGCGCGTCGTGAAACCGTGCAGACCACGCTGGCTGACAGCTACGACGAAGGCAACGCGCACCTGTTCAAACTGGGTGCAGACAACGTGTTCCTCGGTCTGAGTGCCACCCATAAAGAGCAGGCGATTCGCTTTGCGGGTGAGCAGCTGGTGAAAGGCGGCTACGTGCAGCCGGAATATGTTGAAGCGATGCTGGAACGCGAAAAGCTGACGCCAACTTACCTCGGTGAATCCATTGCTGTACCACACGGAACCGTAGAAGCGAAAGACCGCGTGCTGAAAACCGGCGTGGTGTTCTGTCAGTATCCGGCGGGCGTGCAGTTTGGTGATGAGCCAGAAGACGTGGCGCGTTTGGTGATTGGTATCGCCGCTCGCAACAACGAGCACATTCAGGTGATTACCAGCCTGACCAACGCGCTGGATGATGACAGCGTGATTGAGAAGCTGGCCAATACCACCAGCGTGCAGGACGTGTTGGATCTGCTCTCGGGCAGCACCGTCAAAGCGTAATACCCCGTTTTACCTTCCCTGGGGCGGGTAAGCCCGTCCCACATTTCCGGGGCGGACTTGCCCGCCCTTTCGTCATTTGATATGGGTCAAATTTATGAAAGCGTTACATTTTGGAGCAGGTAACATCGGTCGCGGTTTTATCGGTAAGTTACTGGCAGATGCCGGCATCGAGCTGGTGTTTGCTGACGTCAATCAGGTGGTACTTGATGCCCTTAACGCCCGTCATGAGTATCCGGTTCATGTGGTTGGCGAACAGGCAAAAGTCGAAATCGTAACAGGCGTGAGCGCCGTCAACAGCACCAGCGATGACATCGTTACGCTGATTGCTGAGGTTGATATCGTGACCACGGCGGTTGGCCCGCAGATTCTGGAGCGCATCGCCGGTGGCGTCGCGAAAGGTCTGGCCAAACGCAGCGACAGCGGTAATGTGCGTCCACTCAACATCATCGCCTGTGAAAACATGGTGCGCGGTACCAGCCAGCTGAAACAGCACGTGCTAAAAGCGCTGCCAGAGCAGTATCACGCATGGGTTGAAACGCATGTTGGCTTCGTGGATTCCGCGGTAGACCGCATCGTGCCGCCGTCCGAAGCGGGCACCACCGATCCGCTGGAAGTCACCGTGGAAACCTTCAGCGAGTGGATTGTTGATAAAACCCAGTTCAAAGGGGAATTGCCGAACATTCCTGGCATGGAATTGACCGACAACCTGATGGCATTCGTTGAGCGCAAGCTGTTCACCCTTAACACCGGTCACGCCATCACCGCGTATCTCGGCCAGCTGGCTGGTCACGCTACCATTCGTGACGCGATTCTCGATGAGAACGTGCGTGCGGTAGTGCAAGGCGCGATGCAGGAGAGCGGCGCCGTGCTGATCAAGCGTTATGGTTTTGAAGCCGATAAACATGCTGCCTATATCCAGAAAATCCTCACCCGCTTCGAAAATCCGTACCTGAAAGATGACGTTGAGCGCGTCGGTCGTCAGCCACTGCGTAAACTCAGCGCGGGCGATCGCCTGATCAAGCCAACGCTGGGCACGCTGGAGTATCAGCTGCCGCACGATAATCTGGTTCAGGGCATTGCCGCCGCGATGCACTATCGCAGCGAAGCCGATCCGCAGGCGCAGGAACTGGTCGCGCTGCTGGCAGAAAAAGGCCCGCAAGCCACGCTGGCGGAAATTTCTGGCCTGGATGCCAACAGCGAAGTGGTCACCTCAGTGGTGAGCGCTTACAACGCTATGGCATAATGCGCGCCCTTTAGTGGTTAACTCGGGCGCGCTTGCGTGCCCGCTGGCGGTAGCTGAACGATGCAGGCAATGATGGAAGAGAAGCAGGCTTTTGAAAACCGGGTGCTTGAGCGCCTGAACGCCGGTCGTTCGGTGAGAAGCTTCCTGATCGCCGCCGTTGAGCTGCTGACCGAAGCGGTTAACCTGCTGGTACTGCAAGTGTTTCGCAAGGACGATTACGCGGTTAAATACGCGGTAGAACCGCTGCTGCTGGGTGATGGTCCGCTGGGCGAACTCTCGGTTCGCCTCAAGCTGATTTACGGCCTGGGCGTGATCAATCGGCATGAGTACGAAGATTGTGAACTGCTGCTGGCGCTGCGTGAGGAGCTGAATCACGACATCAGCGATTATCGTTTTACCGATGATGAGATCCTCGGCCCGTTTGGCGAACTGCACTGCGTGGCCGCCTGGCCACCGCAGCCAGACTTCAACCGCGACGACGACCAACTGCGCTCCATGCAGCAACAGCGCTATCTGCAAATGGTGCGTTCAACCATGGTGCTGTCACTCACCGAGCTGATTTCACGGATTTCGCATAAGCAGGTGTTTAAAAAGCCGGCGCTGTAGTTTTTGTATGAACAAGCACGATGAAGCGTGCCGCTGCGGATAAGTGCGCGTGAGGCATCTACGTCTTAAATCAGCACGCATTGTCGCGGCGCGATTTATCGCGCGAAGTCATGCGCTGCAAAGTTGCCTGAATTTGATGTATCCTTTGCCTGTTTTCCTTAACGAGTTTTCCCCCAATGAAAGAACAAGAAAAAGCCGAGATCAAACTTCTGAGCGATCAGCTCGATGCGCTCAACCGCAAAGAAGCCCCGCTGTTAGCCTCTGGCGATGCCGAAAAGCTCGGTGAACTGCTGCGTGAAAAAGAGAAGCTGGAGCTGGAAATTGAGCGCCTGCGCGGTGTGCGCACCGAGAAGCTGAGCAAAGAAGCGCAACAGCTGCAGAAGCTGGGCTTTAGCCGCGAAATTACCAAAAAAGAACAAGCCAACATGGGCGCATTCAAGAAAAGCGTGCGCGGCCTGGTGGTGGTACACCCAATGACCGCGCTCGGACGTGAGATGGGACTGAAAGTGATGACCGGCTACGCGAAGCAGCCGTTCTAATCTTGACTTACGCGGCGTGTGAAACGTCGCGTAGGATGCCCGCCGCCTGATGAACTTGTTCATTCAGACTGTCCAGCAAGGCATAACGACGGCGATACTCGGCGCGCTTCTTGCTGGCAATCTCTTCCAAATCTTTACGCTCCGCGCGTAACGGCAACGTAAATAGCTCATCGCCACGCGCCACGCCACCCAACGACAACCAAAACTCGCTGTAGCTGGCAAAGAACTTATCACCTTTACTGTGACGGTAGCGCAGGCTGCGAAACACGTGCGTGGTATCGCCAACGGCGGTGATCGCCTCAACGCCACACTGTTCCGCCAGATTAAATACTGCTTCCATCAGCAGGCGTTTTGGGAATACGCCGTGCGCCGCTTTGGTGGCATCGCGAATCACATCGTTAGAAATATGCTTACGCGGCCCCTGCAATCCACCAATTAATAACGTGCGCTTCTGCTGTTCGCGAATAATTGAGAAAGAGAGCGACGCAATTAACTGCGTTTCATAGCGCAATTCCAGAGTAATTTCACCTTCACGGTCAAAGCGGCCCGGACAGCAGTGAATCACATACGTCTCATCATTTTTGCCGCTCAGGCTGGCCAGTAAATTATCACCCGGACTCTGCAACAGCTGACGCAGCGCCGCATTATCTAACTGATCCATCAACGTATAGTGATCGATGATCGCCTGTGCGCGCTGCGCCACGCTGAATCCCGCACGCAGATAAGGACGATGTGGCTTCGCCGGCAGCAAACCCTGCATGGTCAACAGCTGTGGTAACGCAGATAATTGCGCCAACTGGTGCAGGTAATTAAAGGTAGTTACAGGAAACACCAGCGATCTTAAGGCAAATTTCGCGCGAAATCTTCCGCTATTCCATAATTTATTTGGCCTGAACTTTCCGCTTATTAACGGCAAAAACAGCGGTGCTGACGAATCATTATTCGTCACAGAAGTTGTGATAGTAGACATGATTATTTAGGCTTGGCGAGACAAATTATCGCCACTATATGCCCCAAATTATCAACGGCAGGTTAATAGCTTTCGCAGCGGAATAGTCGTGTGCGGGAATATTCAGGTCGTTTAGCAAGGGTTTATAAAGGCGAAAAAAAACCGGTGAAGAGATCACCGGTTTAGTGCGTTGCGGCTATCGCCTGAACTTACTTCGCAGCAGCGAAACGTGCTGCAGCTTCGTCCCAGTTCACTACGTTCCAGAATGCTTTGATGTAATCAGGACGTTTGTTCTGATACTTCAGGTAGTAAGCGTGTTCCCACACGTCCAGACCGATGATCGGCGTGCCTGAAACGCCAGCAACGGCTTCACCCATCAGCGGGCTATCCTGGTTTGCGGTTGAAACCACAGCCAGTTTGTCGCCTTTTTTCACCAGCCACGCCCAGCCTGAACCGAAGCGAGTAGTCGCGGCTTTCTCAAACTCAGCCTGGAAAGCTTCAACGCTACCGAAATCTTTTTCGATGGCGGCTTTCAGGTCGCCCTGCAGCGAGGTGCCCAGCTTCAGACCTTTCCAGAAGAAGCTGTGGTTAGCGTGGCCGCCTGCGTTGTTACGCAGTGGACCTTTTTTGTCTGCTGGCAGCTGATCCAGTTTGGTGATCAGCTCTTCTACCGGCAGGTCAGCGAATTCGGTACCTTCCAGCGCAGCGTTAGCGTTGTTAACGTAGGTCTGGTGGTGTTTAGTATGATGGATTTCCATCGTCTGCTTGTCGAAGTGCGGTTCCAGTGCGTCGTACGCATACGGCAGGGATGGCAGTGAATAACTCATGTTCTTCCTCTCCATTTTAGTGTTTTGCAGCACCACCTCTCTGGGCGTGCCGCGTAAGCAGTCGGATCATTATAGTTAAAAACATGATCCGTAAAAGGGTTATCAATGCCTTAGAATTGATAAGGATTTGATGAATCTGAGAAAAGGTGCGCACGCACGGCTACACCTTGTGGCTGCTGGCGCGCAGTTTTAGCTGCACCGGCAGTTCATTGATGGCTGGCGGCTCATCACCTTTGAGCGCCGCCAGCAGACGTTTACCCGCCATGCGCCCCATCTCTTCATACGGCAGCACAATGCTGGTGAGCGGCGGCGAACATACGGCCGCTAGCGGACCGCCGCCGATGCTGGCAATCGCCAACTGGCTGGGAATCGCAATCCCCGCCGCATGGCACGCCATGATAGCGCCGCAGGCCACTTCGTCGCTGGTGCAAATCAGCACATCCAGCTCCGGCCAGGTCAGGCGAATTTCCGCCAGCAAGCTGTGCCCGGCGGCAAAGGTCGGCATTTTCGGCGAGGTCACCACGCGATGCGGCGCCTGATTCATCGCCAGCATGCCGCTGTGCCAGCCATTCAGCAGCTGGCGGAAGATGGTGTTATTACTCTGCGTGCACAGCAAACCGAGATTGCGATAGCCGCGCTCGACCAGACTTTGCACCAACTGGCGAATCGCTTTGGCGTAATCGACACCAATGCTGATCCCCGCCGAATCCTGATGCACGCCGCCAATATCCATGACCGGCAGCCCGGAATTGCTCAGCAGACGATGCGCTTCGGCGGCGTTATCGAAATTGAAATGCACCATCGCCGCCGGATTATAGGAGAGCAACATTTCGATCAGCTCGCTCTCTTCTGCCGCCGAATGGTTGGCTTCAGCCAGCATCATGTTATAGCCCTGCGGCCGCAGCACTTCCTGTAGCGCTTCGGACACAATTGCACTGCCCGGCGTGGCAAAAGATGGCACCACCATGGTGATCAGGCGTGATGTGGCCGATGCCAGATTGCTCGCCTGCACATTCGGCACATAGGAGAGCTCAATCACTGCCGCATCGATTTTGGCGCGAATTTCAGGCGACACTTTCTCCGGCATGCGTAGCGCGCGCGACGCTGTCATGGTGCTTACGCCCACCAAACGGGCAACATCGGCTAAAGTGCTTTTACCGGTACCGCGCCGTTTTTTTTCTGTCATGCGATCTCCTGCATTACTCGCTACTTTTTTGCCAGGACGCAGCTTAAAACCAAATCTGTTAACGCGCCATGTGAAAAACCACAGTTTCGGGCGTGCCTCACCCCGCGATCTTTTCAGAATGATTGAGCATGTCAGGTGCTTGCAACCAAGACAAACGCACAGCAAGGAAATGTTAGCGATAACACGTTTTTTAACAATAACGGTGTTAGCGCTAACTTTTGCGACAATCATCACAGAAAACCGCTGAGAAAATAACCTACATTGCACTCCATCGACGAATAAACAGGAATGACTGATGCTCACTCAATGGCTAACGCCGCAACATATTCGGGTAGTAGAGCAGGTTAGCCACTGGCAGGAAGCAGTGCGATTATCCGCCGAACCGCTGCTGGCTGCTGGGGCGATCAGCCCGGCTTATCTCGATGCCATCTTCACTTCGCATGCCGAACTCGGCCCTTACTACGTGCTGGCGCCGGGCCTGGCGATGCCGCATGCCCGCCCGGAACAAGGCGCGCGCAAAAACGGCCTGTCGTTGCTGCATGTGAAAAATGGCGTGAATTTTCAGGCCGATGAAAACGATCCGGTTTATGTGGTCATCATGCTGTGCGCGGTATCTGGTGACGATCACATTCAGATGATCACCGCCTTAGCGGACGTGTTCAGCGACGAATCCCGCCTGCAGCAATTGCTGTCGGCTTCTACCCTGTCAGCGATTGAAGCTGTCATTGAAAATAAATAACCAGAGAACCCTATGATGAAAAAAGTCCTGATTGTGTGTGGAAATGGTTTAGGTAGCAGCTTTATTGTTGAAATGAACGTGAAGAAGATTGTGGCGGAATTAGGCAAAGAAGCGGAAGTGGGCCACACCGATTTAACCTCTGCAAAATCTGAACAGGCTGATTTAATCATTGCCGCAAAAGATATTGCCGACCAATTAGCCGGGCATAGCGCGAAAGTCGTTGGTCTGACTAACCTGCTGGATAATGCAAAGATTAAAGAAATTTTGGCTGAAAATATCTAATAACAGTTTATCCCGAAAAACTTTACTCACTATGGAGTAAGTTATGCTGCAGTTTATAATTAAGGATGTTCTTGGAACACCCGCTATACTTGTCGGCCTTTTTTCCCTGTTTGGTTTATTACTGCAAAAGAAACCGGTTTCTGATGTTATTTCCGGTACGCTTAAAACCATCATGGGTTTTGTTATTCTCATCGCCGGGGCCAATTTAATTGCGGCCACATTGACCATCTTCAGCCAGCTGTTTGAGCACTCCTTTAATATTCAGGGCGTAGTGCCAAATACGGATGCAATGGCCGCGCTGGCGCAGAAAAGTTACGGCACCGAAACCGCCATGATCATGGTGTTTGGTATGCTGGTGAACATCTTGCTGGCGCGCATTACCCCGTTGAAATACATCTTCCTGACCGGTCACCACACGCTGTATATGTCGGCGATGCTGGCGGTAATTCTGTCGGTAGGCGGCATTCACGGCTTCTGGCTGGTGCTGATTGGTTCGCTGATTCTCGGCACCATGATGGTGGTTTGCCCGGCGATTCTGCAGCCGTTCACCCGCAAAATCACCAACTCGGACGATCTGGCGCTCGGCCACTTTGGCTCAACCGGCTATCTGCTCTCCGCATTAGTGGGCAAAATGGTCGGTAAAGGCAGCCCGTCGATTGAAGAGCTGAAGGTGCCAAAAACCCTCAACTTCCTGCGCGACTCATCGGTAGCGATTTCGCTGACCATGATGATTCTGTTTATCGCGCTGGTTCTGGTTGCCGGTAAAGAATTCACCGAAAGCATCAGTGGCGGCCAAAACTACATTGTGTTCGCCATCATTCAGTCGATCACCTTTGCTGCGGGCGTCTATATCATCCTCGCCGGTGTGCGCATGGTGATTGCCGAAATCGTGCCGGCCTTTAAAGGTATCGCCGATAAGCTGGTACCCAACGCCAAACCGGCGCTGGATTGCCCAACCGTGTTCCCGTTCGCGCCGAACGCGGTGATCATCGGCTTCCTGTCGAGCTTCTCCGCCGGCTTGATCAGCATGTTCCTGTGTCCGCTGTTTGGTCTGAGCGTTATTGTTCCGGGTCTGGTACCGCATTTCTTCTGCGGTGCGACCGCTGGCGTCTACGGCAATATCACTGGCGGACGTCGCGGCGCAGTGATCGGCGCCTTTGTGCAAGGCTTGCTGATCTCCTTCCTGCCAGCGATTCTGCTGCCGCTGATGGGCGACCTCGGCTTCGCTTCCACCACCTTCGGTGATGCCGACTTCGGCATTGTTGGTATCGTGCTCGGCCACATTATTTCGTTCTTCCATTGATGTCATCAACAGCGCCTGCGGGCGCTGTTGTTGTAATGAGGAAATAAGTTATGCAAGCCAAATTCTCCCCCTCCTTAATGTGCATGGATCTCACGCGTTTTCGCGAGCAGGTTGAAGCGATGAATAGCACCGCTGCCTTTTATCATGTCGATATTATGGATGGCAGCTATGTGAAGAATATTACGCTGTCGCCGTTCTTTATTGAGAACCTGCGTAAAATTACTGATGTACCAATTGATGTGCATTTAATGGTAAATCATCCGGAAGATATTATCCCAATGTGCATTGAGGCCGGCGCAGATATTATTAGCTTCCACCCGGAAACCGCTAATAACAAAATTTTCCGCCTGCTGACGCAAATTAAAGACGCAGGCCGTCGCTGCGGCGTGGTGTTAAATCCGGCCACACCAGCAGAAACTATTCGTGAATATGCGCACCTGCTGGATAAAGTCACGGTGATGTCAGTGGATCCGGGTTTCGCCGGGCAGACATTTATCCCGCAAACGCTGAATAAGATTCGCCAGTTGATCGCCATGCGCGAAGAGCACGGTTATCACTATCTGACCGAAATTGATGGTTCATGCAACGCACGCACCTTCCGGCAGATTGCTGCTTCAGGCGTGGATGTGTTCATTGTGGGCACGTCAGGTTTGTTTAATCTGGATGACGATGTCGCGCAGGCGTGGCAGAAGATGGAGAGCATTTTCGCCGAGGAAACCGCAGCTGCGTAAACCTGCACATATCGTAGCGGCGCAATTTATTGCGCGATAAATCGCGCCGCGACAAAATGTGCACAATCAATGATCTGTTAACGCCCCAGCTCACTCAGCGATTTATCCAGCGCGCCCACCAGCCAATCGATATCCGCTTCCTGGAACGCCAACGGCGGACGCAACTTCAGCACGTTGCCGTAAGGTCCCGCCACTGACGTCAACACGCGGTGTTCGCGCAGTTTCTCGATCAAATCCAGCGCCAGCGCTTTATCCGGCGTTTTACTGGCGCGATCCTGCACCAGTTCGAAACCAATAAACAGGCCCGCACCGCGCACGTCGCCGATCGACTCGTGACGATCCATTAGTTTCTGCAGTTCACTCAACAGCCTGGCGCCCACCACGCGGCTGTGCTCCTGCAAGCCCTCTTCTTTAATTACCGTCAGCACCGCTTGCGCGGCGGCCATCGCCACCGGATTACCGCCAAAGGTGTTGAAGTAAGGAATCTCGTCACTAAATGCCGCTAGCACATCGCTTTTCGCCAGCAAACCTGAAACCGGAATGCCGTTGCCCATTGGCTTGCCGGTGGTGATCACATCAGGCACCACGCCGTGACGCGCAAAGCCCCAGAACGCATCGCCGGTACGACCAAAGCCCGGCTGCACTTCATCGGCAATGAAAATCCCGCCGTTGGCATGCACCACATCGACCGCTTTTTGCAGGAAGCCGCGCGGGTTCGGCAATACGCCATCGGATGAGAAGATTGAGTCAGCGAGGAAGCCGGCAAACTTGATGCCGTGCGCTTTCATATCGTCAATCTGCTGCTGGATTTCATTGGCAAACCACTCGCCGAGATCGGGCGCATTCACGCGATAGGCATCCGGCGGTGAAACCAGACGCGTGGTCGCCGCCAGCGGCTGTCCGCTGCCGAGCGCGGGCGACACACCTGACGTGAGATCGCTGGTGCCGTGATACGCCTCCTGCGACACGATAATGCCGGTGCCGCCGCTGAAAGCCCGCGCCACGCGGATCGCCAAATCGTTGGCTTCCGAACCGGTGCACATATACATGGCGCGATCAATGGCATCTGGCGTGGTCGCCAGCAGCTCTTCGGTGTAATCGAGAATGCGTTCGTGCAGATAGCGCGTGTGGGTGTTCAGCATCTTCATCTGCTGATTCACCGCCTCAATCACCGCCGGATGGCAGTGACCAATGCTCGCCACGTTGTTGTACACATCAAGATATTTATCACCGGCGGCATCCCACACATACTGCCCTTCGCCGCGCACTAAATGCACTGGCTTGCGGTAAAACAGGCGATACGACTCGCCCAACACTTTGCTGCGCTTGTCGGTTAGCTTGCGGGTTGCCGCATCCAGTCCGTCGGCGTGCTCAGCACGAAAACTGTTGGTATCCATGATGGTAGAACGTGTAGCCATGGTAACTCCCGTTGCGAAGGTGAAAGGGGTGCATGCGAAATCGCCGTTTGCCAATATCATGCCTGCTTTGGCGACAAATGCAACCAAATACACAAATACAACCAAATACACATGACGGCGCAATGACACTCAGGTAAGCTTAGGCCCAGGTTGAACACGCCACAGGGAAAAGTCATGCTGCAGGAAACCCGCTTACACCGCATTCGCGCGCTGCTGACCACGCAACATCAGCTCAGCACCGAACGCATCATCAATGAGCTTGGCATCTCGCGCGAAACCGCGCGGCGCGACATTATTGAGCTGGAAGCGCAGGGATTGGCGCGGCGGGTGCATGGCGGTTTGGTCGCCGTCGATAGTCAGCCAGAGCCGCCGCTGCAGGTGCGCCGTAACGCGCAGGCGAAAGAGAAACGCGCAATTGCGGTTGCTGCCGCGCAACATCTCCAGCCCGGCCAAACGCTGTTCCTTGATGCCGGCACCACCACCACCATGCTGGCCGAACAACTGCGCACCATGTCGGGTTTAACCATCATCACTAACAGCCTGCAGGCCGCGCTGGCGCTGAGCGCAGCGGAAGAGCATGAGACGCTGAATAATCAGGTGATTTTAATTGGCGGCATGATGATGGCAGGCGCGCAGCAAACGCGCGGGGAGATGACGATTGGGGAAATTTATCGTTATCGCGCCGATGTCGCGTTGCTTTCGCCGGTCGGCATCGATGCGAAAAACGGTGCCAGCAGTTTTCATCCCCACGAAGCGGCGATTGCCCGCGCCATGGTACAGCAGGCAAACCGCACCATTTTACTGGCGGATCACAGCAAACTCGGCGTGATGAGCCGCACCGTTTATGCAGCGATTGCGGAAATCGATCTGCTGATCTGCGACAGCGGCGCGGCAAAACCCGGCGCGCTGACGGCGCTGCAACAAGCGCTGCCGCAGGTGCAGGTGGTTTAACGCAGCCGCTGCGGATGGCTGTAAACCGTGGCGCGGCCCGGTTTACTGAAGCCGACTAGCGTGAGATTGCAACGTTCGGCTACCTCAACGGCGAGCTGTGTCGCAGCCGACACCGCGAACAGAATTTCCACGCCGCACATGGCGGATTTCTGCACCATCTCATAGCTGGCGCGACTGGAAACCAGCACCGCGCCCTGCTGCCACGGCTGCTGGCTGCGATTCCCCAGCAGTTTATCCAGCGCCACATGGCGACCGACATCTTCATACCCGCCCTGCAATTCGCCTTGCGGTGACATCCACGCCGCCGCGTGCGTGCAGCCGGTGAGGTTGCCGATCGGCTGGTAGTCGCGCAGCTGCGCCAGGCCTTTATCCAGATTGGCTAAATCAAAGGTTTGGCTGAACGGCAGCGGCTGTAATGGCTTACCGATTTGATCAAGTTGCTCCACGCCACACACGCCGCAGCCGGTGCGGCCAGCCATGGCGCGGCGCTGCTCTTTCAGCGCCATAAAGCGGCGGCTGGAGAGTTCAATCTGTACTTCAATGCCATTACAGCCCGGAACCACATCGATACCGTAGATTTCATCCGGGCGCGCAATAATGCCTTCCGAGAGCGAGAAACCTATCGCAAAAGCTTCCAAATCATTGGGTGTCGCCATCATCACAACGTGCGAAATGCCGTTATAGACCAGCGCCACCGGCACTTCCTGCGCCAGCCAGTCTGTTTCCGCAAGGCTGATATCACGCCGCTGATGCACCTGCGCCTGCACCGCTCCTGAGATCTTATTCACATTAATGTGACTTTCCTGCTCATTCTCTGTCACTTTTTTCGCCTCACATAACAACCTTACTAAAGTAGTGGTAATATTAGGTCGCTATTGCCGCAATATTCGTCGGGTTATTGTGACGCCCGATTCACTGCTCTGCAAAAGTAAAAAATCATTCATGTTGAAAGGATAATCCATGAACGTCAGCCGAAGAAAATTCTTCAAGGTCTGTGCTGGCGGTATGGCAGGGACAACGGCAGCGCTGCTTGGCTTTGCGCCAGAGGTAGCGCTGGCGGAAACGCGACAGTATAAACTGCTGCGCGCACGCGAAACCCGTAACACCTGCACTTACTGCTCAGTTGGCTGTGGCTTGTTAATGTACAGCCTCGGTGACGGCGCGAAAAACGCCAAAGAGACCATTTTCCACATCGAAGGGGATCCGGATCATCCGGTGAGCCGCGGCGCATTGTGCCCGAAAGGCGCAGGCCTGCTCGACTTCATCCACAGTGAAAGTCGTCTGCAATACCCGGAATACCGCGCGCCAGGCTCCGATAAATGGCAGCGCATTAGCTGGGACGATGCCTTTGATCGCATCGCCAGGCTGATGAAAGCGGACCGCGACGCTAACTTTGTGGCGCAAAACGCTGCGGGCGTGACGGTAAACCGTTGGCTCTCCACCGGCATGCTGTGTGCTTCCGCTTCCAGCAACGAAACCGGCTACTTAACCCAGAAATTTACCCGATCGCTCGGCATGTTAGCGGTCGACAACCAGGCACGCGTTTGACACGGACCAACGGTAGCAAGTCTTGCTCCAACATTTGGTCGCGGTGCGATGACCAATCACTGGGTCGACATCCGTAATGCCAATCTGATCGTTGTGATGGGCGGAAACGCCGCTGAAGCGCATCCTGTGGGATTCCGCTGGGCGATGGAAGCCAAGATTCACAACAAAGCCAAACTGATTGTTATCGATCCGCGCTTCACGCGCACGGCATCGGTAGCCGATTTCTATACGCCGATTCGTTCGGGCACCGACATCACTTTCCTGTCGGGCGTACTGCTGTGGCTGATACAAAACGACAAAATCCAGCATGAATATGTGCAGGCGTACACCAATGCCAGCCTGATCGTGCGCGAGGATTATCATTTTGAAGATGGCTTGTTCAGCGGCTACGACGAAGAGAATCGCAAATACGACAAAACCAGCTGGAACTACGAGCTGGACGCCGACGGCTTCGCCAAACGCGACACCACGCTAACGCATCCGCGCTGCGTGTGGAACCTGCTGAAGCAGCACGTCAGCCGTTACACACCAGAGATTGTTGAACGCATCTGCGGCACGCCAAAAGCGGACTTCTTGCATGTGTGTGAACTGATTGGCGAAACCAGCGCGCGCGATCGCACCACCTCGTTCCTGTATGCGCTCGGCTGGACGCAGCACTCGGTCGGTGCGCAGAACATCCGCACCATGGCGATGATTCAGCTGCTGCTCGGCAACATGGGCATGATTGGCGGCGGCATCAATGCGCTGCGCGGCCACTCGAATATTCAGGGTCTGACCGATCTCGGTTTGCTGTCGCAAAGTTTGCCGGGTTACATGACTTTGCCGTCGGAAAAACACACCGATCTGCAGAGTTATCTTGCTGCCAACACGCCGAAAGCGCTGCTGCCGGGCCAGGTAAACTACTGGAGCAACTACCCGAAATTCTTTGTCAGCCAGATGAAAGCCTTCTTCGGCGACAAAGCCCAGGCGGAAAACAGCTGGGGCTTCGACTGGTTGCCGAAGTGGGATAAAGGCTACGACGTGCTGCAGTACTTCGAGATGATGTCGCAAGGCAAGGTCAATGGCTATCTGTGCCAGGGCTTCAACCCGGTGGCGTCGTTCCCGAACAAGCGCAAAGTGATCGCATCGCTGTCGAAGCTGAAGTTCCTCGTCACCATCGATCCGCTCAACACCGAAACCGCCACCTTCTGGGAGAATCACGACGAGTTTAACGATGTCGATCCGTCAAAAATTCAGACCGAAGTGTTCCGTTTGCCTTCCACCTGCTTCGCCGAAGAGAACGGTTCAATCGTTAACTCCGGCCGCTGGCTGCAGTGGCACTGGAAAGGTCAGGATGCACCGGGCGAAGCGCTGAATGACGGCGAGATTCTTTCCGGCATCTATTCACGCCTGCGCAAAATGTACGCCAGTGAAGGCGGTGCATTGCCTGAGCAAGTGCTGAACATGAGCTGGAACTACCTGACGCCAGAAAATCCGGCGCCGGAAGAAGTGGCGATGGAGAACAACGGCAAAGCGCTGGCGGATGTATACGATGACAAAGGCACGCTGCTGGTGAAAAAAGGCCAACAGCTCAGCACCTTTGCCCATCTGAAAGATGACGGCAGCACCAGCAGCGGTTGCTGGATTTTCGCCGGCAGCTGGACGCCGGACGGCAACCAGATGGCGCGCCGCGACAACACCGATCCTACCGGTTTGGGCAACACGCTGAACTGGAGCTGGGCTTGGCCGCTCAACCGCCGCATTCTCTACAACCGCGCCTCGGCTGATCCGCAAGGCAATCCGTGGGATCCGAAACGTCAGATCCTGAAGTGGGATGGCAGCAAATGGGGGGGCATGGATGTGCCGGACTACAGCGCCGCCGCACCCGGCAGCGATGTCGGGCCGTTCATCATGCAGCCGGAAGGCATGGGCCGCCTGTTTGCGCTCGATAAAATGGCCGAAGGTCCGTTCCCGGAACACTACGAGCCGTTTGAAACGCCAATCGGCACCAACCCGCTGCATCCGAACGTGGTATCCAACCCGGCGGCGCGCGTGTTCAAGGACGATTTGGCATCGATGGGCCAGGCGGAGCAGTTCCCGTATGTCGGCACCACTTATCGCCTCACCGAGCATTTCCATTACTGGACCAAACACGCGCGGCTCAATGCCATCGCGCAGCCGGAACAGTTTATTGAAATCGGCGAGAAGCTGGCCAACAAGCTCGGCATCGCGCAGGGCGACACGGTAAAAGTGAGCTCCAATCGCGGCTACATCAAAGCCAAAGCGGTGGTCACTAAGCGCATCCGTCCACTCAACGTCGACGGCAAAATCGTCGATACCATCGGCATTCCGATTCACTGGGGTTATCAGGGCGTGGCGAAAAAAGGCTTTATCGCTAATACCCTGACGCCGTTTGTCGGTGATGCCAACACGCAGACGCCAGAATTTAAGGCGTTCCTGGTCAACGTCGAGAAGGTGTAAGGAGAACGAATATGGCTTATCAATCTCAAGACATTATCCGCCGCTCCGCCACCAATGGACTCACGCCTGCCCCGCAGGCACGTAACCATCAGCAGGAAGTGGCGAAACTGATCGACGTGACCACCTGCATCGGCTGCAAAGCGTGTCAGGTGGCGTGCTCGGAGTGGAACGATATCCGCGATGAAGTGGGACATAACGTTGGGGTGTACGACAATCCCGCCGATTTGACCGCCAAATCGTGGACGGTGATGCGCTTCTCAGAAGTGGAGGAGAACGGCAAGTTAGAGTGGCTGATCCGCAAGGATGGCTGCATGCACTGCGCCGATCCCGGCTGCCTGAAAGCCTGCCCATCTGAAGGCGCGATTATTCAGTACGCCAACGGCATCGTCGATTTTCAGTCAGAACAGTGCATTGGCTGCGGCTACTGCATCGCTGGCTGTCCGTTCGATGTGCCGCGTCTGAATAAAGAGGACAACCGCGTGTATAAATGCACGCTGTGCGTCGATCGTGTCAATGTCGGTCAGGAACCGGCGTGCGTGAAAACCTGCCCGACCGGCGCGATTCACTTCGGCAGCAAAAGCGATATGCAGGCGCTGGCCGGTGAACGCGTGGCCGAGCTCAATACGCGCGGCTATGCCAACGCGGGCTTGTACGATCCGGAAGGCGTCGGCGGCACACACGTGATGTACGTGCTGCATCACGCCGACAAACCGCAGCTCTATCACGGTTTGCCGGATAATCCGAGCATCAGCCCGGCGGTAACGTTCTGGAAAGGGATCTGGAAACCGCTGGCGGCGATCGGTTTTGCCGCTACCTTTGCTGCATCCGTGTTCCACTACGTTGGCGTAGGGCCAAACCGCGTGGAAGAGGATGAGGACGAGAATCTGCACGAAAAAGAGGAGCGCGAATAATGAAAAAACGCGATCGTCTGGTGCGCTACAGCGCACCGGAACGCATCAATCACTGGATTGTGGCGTTCTGTTTTGTGCTCGCCGCGCTGAGCGGACTGGGTTTCTTTTTCCCGTCGTTTAACTGGCTGATGCACGTGCTCGGCACGCCGCAGTTGGCGCGTATCCTGCATCCGTTTGTTGGCACGGTGATGTTTGCCGCCTTTATCATCATGTTCTTACGCTATTGGAAACATAATCTGATCAATCGCGAAGACCTGGTTTGGGCGAAAAACATCCACAAAATCGTGCAAAACGAAGAGGTCGGCGATACCGGCAAATACAACTTCGGGCAGAAGTGTGTGTTCTGGGCTGCTATCATCAGCTTAGTCTTGCTGCTGGTGAGCGGAATTGTTATCTGGCGCCCGTACTTTGCCGGTGCCTTTACTATTCCGCTGATTCGCATCGCGCTAGTGGTGCATTCGGTCTCAGCTGTGGCGCTGATCGTGGTGATTATGGTGCACATTTACGCCGCGTTGTGGGTAAAAGGCACCATTACCGCCATGGTTGAGGGCTGGGTTCCGGCCGCGTGGGCGAAGAAACATCACCCACGCTGGTATCGCGAGCAGCGCCAACGCCAAACACAACAGGAAAAACGTCCCTGATGAGTATTCGCATCATCCCGCAGGACCAGCTGGAGAAAAGCGAAAAGCACACGGCGGAGCAAGTTCCGCCGTTACTTTTCCCCCGGCTGAAAAATCTGTATAGCCGCCGTGCGGCACGTTTGCGCGACCTGGCCGCGAAGAATCCGCTGGGTGATTACCTGCGCTTTGCCGCGGTGATCGCCGAGGCGCAGGAGATCGTGCTGTATGACCATCCGCTGCAGCTCGATCTGCAGCAGCGGCTGACGCAGAGCGCCGAGCAGGGCAAACCGCCGCTTGATATCCACACCTATCCGCGCGATGCGCACTGGCAGCGTTTGCTGCATTCGCTGATCGCCGAGCTGAAGCCAGAGATGAGCGGCCAGGCGCTGGCAGTGCTGGAGAATCTGGAAAAATCCTCCACTACCGAACTGGAAAATCTGGCACATGCGCTGCTGGAAGGCGATTTCGCACAGGTGAGCAGCGACAAATCGCCGTTCATCTGGGCGGCGTTGTCGATTTACTGGGCGCAGATGGCGGCATTAATTCCCGGCAAAGCGCGCGCCGAATACGGTGAGCATCGCCAGTTCTGCCCGGTATGCGCCAGCGTGCCGGTCACCAGCGTGGTGCACATGAGCGTAGGCCAGCAAGGTCTGCGCTATCTGCACTGCAATCTGTGTGAAAGCGAATGGTATGTGGTGCGCAGCAAGTGCTCCAACTGTGAACAAACCGGCGATCTGCATTACTGGTCGCTGGACAGCGAAAAAGCGGCGGTGAAAGCAGAGAGCTGCGGCGATTGCGGTACCTACCTGAAGATGTTGTATCAGGAGAAGGATCCCGCCGTGGAGCCGGTGGCCGATGATTTGGCCTCGCTGGTGCTGGATGCCCGCATGGAGCAGGAAGGATTCGCCCGCAGCAGTCTGAATCCATTTATGTTCCCCGGCGATTAGCTTTTTCCATGTTTCTGCGGTCCGTAGCGGCGCGATTTATCGCGCATTGTGCCAGCGCGCCGCCAGGGATATGTGCGGTTTGTTATCGCGTATTTTCATTCAACACGGAGGCGCACGATGAAACTGATTGGCAGCTACACCAGCCCTTTTGTCCGCAAAATATCAGTGATATTGCTGGAAAAAGGCCTGGTTTTCGAATTCGTTAATCACTCTCCGTGGATCGATGACAGCGATGTACCGCAGTACAATCCGCTGGGCAAAGTACCGGCGCTGATTGACGACAACCAGCTCACCTGGTTCGACTCTTCGATCATCGCGCAGGTGATTGAACTGCGCGGCGATGCGCCTGCGCTGCTGCCCGATGATGCGCTGCACGCGTTGCACATCCGTCAGCTGGAAAAACTGGCCGACGGCATTAACGATGCGGCGGTGATGATCGTGCGCGAGCAGATGCGTCCTGGCGATCAGCAATCTGAAGAGGTGCTGCTGCGCAACCGTGATAAAATCCAACGCGGCCTCGATGCGCTAGAAACCGCCGCCGCCCAAGGCGAATGGCTCAATAGCGGCACGATCAATCTGGCCGATATCGCCACTGGCTGCATGATTGGTTACCTCAACTTCCGCCGCGTGCTGCCAAACTGGTGCGTGAATCGCCCAGCGCTGGTGAAGCTGGCCGAAAACCTGTTTGCGCGCGAAAGCTTTGCCCGCACCGTTCCGCCCTCTCTGTAAGTCACCCGATGAAAACCCTGTACAGTCAATTACCTGCTATCGACAGCCTGCTGCGCGATCCCGCGCTGCAGCCGCTGCTGGCGCATCACGGAACCGCCTTCGCTACGCGCCAGCTGCGCAGCATGCAGCAGGAAGCGCGCGACCATATTCAGCAGTACCAAACCTTGCCAGGGTGGCACCTGAACTGGCCGGATGAAGCGCTGCGCCGCAGCCAGCAACAGCAGCAAAGTGCGCTGCGTCCGGTGTTCAATCTCACCGGCACCGTGCTGCACACCAATCTTGGCCGCGCACAGCTGAGCGATCGCGCTATCGACGCGGTGGTGAATTGCCTGCGTCAGCCGGTCACGCTGGAATACGCGCTGGATGAAGCGGCGCGTGGCCACCGCGATCGTGCGGTCAGCGCGCTACTGTGCGAGTTAACCGGCGCGGAAGCGGCCTGTATCGTCAACAACAATGCCGCCGCCGTGTTATTGATGCTGGCCGCGTTAGCGCCGGGGCGCGAAGTGATTGTCTCGCGCGGCGAGCTGGTGGAAATTGGCGGCGCCTTCCGCATTCCTGACGTGATGCGCCAGGCGGGCTGCAAACTGGTGGAAGTGGGCACCACCAACCGCACGCACCTGAAAGATTATCGCGCTGCCATCGCGGAAAACAGCGGCCTGCTGATGAAGGTGCACACCAGCAATTATCAGATTCAGGGCTTTACCCATGCGGTAACGGAAGCAGAGCTGGTTGAGCTGGGTGACGCTTATCAATTGCCGGTGATCACCGACCTTGGCAGCGGATCGCTGATCGATATGACCGAATTTGGTCTGCCGGCTGAACCGATGCCGCAGCAGCTGATCGCCGCAGGCGTTAGTCTGGTAAGTTTCTCCGGCGACAAACTGCTCGGCGGTCCGCAGGCGGGGATTATCGTCGGCAAGCAGACGCTGATTGATCAGCTCCAGTCGCATCCGCTAAAACGCGCGCTGCGCGTCGACAAAATGACGCTCGCGGCGCTGGAAGCCACGCTACAGCTCTATCGTCAGCCGGAAACGCTGCGCGAAGCCCTGCCGACGCTGCGGCTGCTCACCCGTCCAGCGCAGGATATTCAGCAACAAGCTGAACGATTGCTGCCCGCGTTACAACAGATTTATCGAGATGATTTTTCGCTAACTATTGCGCCCTGTTCATCCCAAATCGGCAGTGGATCGTTACCAGTTGAACGCCTTCCCAGTTTCGCCATCACCTTCACGCCACACGATGGGCGCGGTAGCCAGCTCGTCAATTTGTCACAGCGCTGGCGCAGCTTAGCGCGCCCGGTGATTGGCCGCATTCAGGAAGGCAAGCTGTGGCTGGATCTGCGCTGCCTTGATGATGAAAGCGCGCTGATTCAGGCCTTAGCGTCATGATTATTGCCACCGCTGGACACGTCGATCACGGCAAAACCGCGCTGCTACAGGCATTGACCGGCGTGGATGCCGATCGCCTGCCGGAAGAGAAACGGCGCGGCATGACCATCGATCTCGGCTACGCGTACTGGCCGCAGCCGGATGGTCGCGTGCTCGGCTTTATTGATGTGCCGGGCCACGAGAAATTTCTTGCCAATATGCTGGCGGGCATTGGCGGCATTCATCATGCGCTGCTGGTGGTGGCTTGCGACGATGGCGTTATGCCGCAAACCCGCGAACATTTGCAATTGCTGAGCCTGGCCGGACAGCCGCCGCTCAGCGTGGCGCTGACCAAAGCCGATCGCGTGGATGAAACGCGCATCGCGGAAGTCCAGCGGCAGGTGGCGCAGCTCACGCAGCAACTCGGCTGGCCGGCGGTGCCGCAATTTGTCACCAGCAGCCACACCCAGCAAGGCATCGACGCGCTGCGCCAGCATCTCAGCACGCTAGCGGAACCGGCCTTCGACTCTCGTTACCGTTTCCGTCTCGCTATTGATCGCGCCTTCACGCTGAAAGGCAGCGGATTGGTGGTCACCGGCACCGCGCTGTCGGGCGAAGTGAACGTCGGCGATACTCTTTGGCTTAGCAGCCTGAATCTGCCGCTGCGCGTGCGCGCGCTGCATGCGCAGAACCAATCGGTGACGCGCGCGCAAGCCGGTGAACGTATCGCATTGAATATCGTCGGCGATGTGGAAAAAGCGCAGATCGCGCGCGGCGACTGGCTGCTGTCACAGGCCAGAGCGGAAGGCACCACGCGCTTAACCGTGGCGCTGCGCTTGCTGCAGCCGCTTAAGAGCGCGTCGCAGCCGATTCATCTCCACCACGCCGCCAGCCACGTCACTGGACGCATTACGCTGCTGGCGGATGATGTCGCGGAACTGGTGCTGAATCAGCCGCTGTGGCTGGCCGAAAACGATCGGCTGATTATCCGCGACAGCAACGCACAGCACACGCTGGGCGGCGCGCGCGTGCTGCTGCTCAACAGTAAAAAGCGCGGCAAACGTCAGGCGGAGTATCTTGCCTGGCTGCAGCAGCTGGCCGCCGCACAAGATGATGACGCCAGCCTGCAGGCGCATCTGGCCTATCAACCGACAGAACGGCGTGACCTGGCGTGGGCGCGCCAGCTTACCGAGCCCGCGCTGGATGCACTGATCAAGAATGCAGCGCCGGTGCAGCTTGATAACGCGCTAATGAGTGCCGCGCAGGCAGCACAATGGCGGCAAAAGCTGCTGGAATCACTGGCGCATTTTCATCAGCAGCATCCCGAGGTGCCGGGCATCGGCCACGATCGTTTGCGTCGTGTGGCAATGCCGCATCAGCCTGCGGAATGGGTGTTAGCGCTGATTGATCAACTGCTGGCGCAAGGTCAGCTACAACAGCGACAAGGCTGGCTGCATCTGCCCGACTTCGAACCGCGCTTTAATCCGCAGGAAGAAGCTCTTTGGCAGCAGGTCGGCCCGCTGTTTGGCGATCAGCCGCTGTGGGTGCGCGATATCGCGCTGGCGCTGCAGCAGGATGAACAGGCGATTCGCTCGCTGCTGCTCACTGCTGCCCGGCTCGGACATATCACCGCGATCGTACGCGATCGCTACTATCGCAGCGACCAGATCCAGATCTTCGCCGATCTGATTCGCCAACGTGCCGCGCAAGAGGGCAGCACCAGCGCCGCCGACTTCCGCAACCAGCTTGGCACCGGGCGCAAAGTGGCGATACAGATTCTGGAATTCTTCGACCGCAGCGGCTTCACCCGCCGCCGTGGTAACGATCATCTGTTGCGCGACGACCGCCTGTTTCCCGTCTCATCTGCCTAAAATCTCTCGCGTTGCCTCGCAGTTCAGCCTGTAACTGCGCTGTAACGCGCATTCCCTGTTGCGCAAAAAAGTGCCAGAATGTAAGAAATACTCTTACACGGGATGACGATGATGGCACGTACCATGACGATCGATTTAGGCGATGAACTGCGCGAGTTTGTTGAATCTCTGGTTGAATCCGGCGACTACCGTACGCAAAGCGAAGTGGTGCGCGACTCGCTGCGCTTGCTGCGTGAGAAGCAGGCTGAATCAAAGCTGGAAAAGCTCAGAGAGTTGGTCAGAGAGGGCTTTGAAAGCGGCCCGGGTAAAGAGTGGGATCATGAAGATTTTCTAAGACGAGCAAAAGCCAGGGTAGGCATTTATGAAAAGGACCATCACGATAAAACCGGAAGCTGATGCAGATCTAATGAAGATCTGGATTTATGGCTACTGGAATTATGGAGAGCAGTTAGCTGATGACTATAGCGCCAGATTCGCTCAGCTCTTCGACAAACTCGCCATGTTTGATTTAGGTCGTAAACGACCGGATTTAGGTCAGCAGATCTATTCGCTGCCTTTCGAACAGCATATTGTGATCTACCGCGCTGAAGTGGATGAAATTTTCATCGGGCGTATCTTGCACCACTCGCAGGACGTTAGCGCCGAGTTTTGAAAACAAAAAAGGGACGATCTCTCGTCCCCTTTGTTTTGTAGCATCGCCATTCATGGCGACCACGCCAATTACTGCAGCAGTGAAATATCCGCCACCTGCAGGAACAGCTGGCGCAGCTGTGCCAGCAGCGTCAGACGGTTAATACGCACCGCCTGATCGTCAGCGTTCACCATCACTTTATCGAAGAAGTTATCTACCGCTTCACGCAGCTGCGCCAGTTCAACCAGCGCATCCTGATAGCGACCTTCTGCAAAGTACGGCTGCAGCTTGTCGCCCAGCGCGGTCACGAAGGTCGCCAGTTGGATCTCTTCGTTCTCTTTCAGCAGGGAAGCCTGCACGCTGTCGTTCAGGGTTTCGGTCGATTTCGCCAGGATGTTCGACACACGTTTGTTGGCAGCAGCCAGCGTGGCGGCCGCTTCCAGCGTACGGAAGTGCGAAACCGCCTTCATGCGCGCATCGAAATCAGCCGGACGGGTTGGACGACGCGCCAGCACCGCCTGAATGGTGTCAACGCTGTGGCCCTCTTCCTGATACCAGGTACGGAAACGGCCCAGCATAAAGTCGATCACTTCATCGACCACTTTGGCGTTGCTCAGCTTGCTGCCGTACAAACGCACCGCTTCTTCGGTCAGCGTTTGCAGATCGAGCGGCAGGTTTTTCTCCACGATGATACGCAGCACGCCCAGCGCAGCACGGCGCAGTGCGAACGGATCTTTGTCGCCTTTCGGATGCTGACCGATACCGAAGATACCCGCGAGGGTGTCCATTTTGTCGGCAATCGCCACGGCGCAGGCCACAGGATTTGACGGCAGATCGTCACCGGCAAAGCGCGGCTGATACTGCTCATTCAGCGCCACCGCCACATCTTCCGCTTCGCCATCGTGGCGCGCGTAGTGCATGCCCATCACGCCCTGGGTGTCGGTGAACTCGAAGACCATGTTGGTCATCAGGTCACATTTCGACAGCAAGCCCGCGCGGGTAGCGTGATTCACATCAGCGCCAATCTGCGCGGCAATCCAGCCAGCCAGCGCCTGAATGCGATCTGTTTTATCACGCAGCGTACCCAGCTCTTTCTGGAACAGTACGGTTTCGAGACGCGGCAGATTATCTTCCAGACGCTTTTTGCGGTCGGTGTTGAAGAAGAACTCGGCATCCGCCAGACGCGGGCGCACCACCTTCTCGTTACCGGCGATGATCTGCTGTGGATCTTTGGATTCGATGTTGGTGACGAAGATGAAATTCGGCAGCAGCTTGCCCGCCGCGTCGTACACCGGGAAGTACTTCTGGTCACCTTTCATGGTGTAAACCAGCGCTTCAGCTGGCACCGCGAGGAACTTCTCTTCGAATTTCGCCGTCAGCACCACCGGCCACTCCACCAGCGAGGTCACTTCTTCCAGCAGGCTTTCGCTCAGATCGGCGATGCCGCCAATTTTCTGCGCTGCCGCTTCCGCATCCGCTTTGATTTTGGCTTTACGCGCGGCGTAATCCGCCACCACTTTACCGCGCTCCAGCAGCAGCTGCGGATACTGATCGGCATTGTCGATGGTGAATTCTGGCTCGCCCATAAAGCGATGACCGCAAATCACGCGATCGGACTCAATACCGAGAATCTTCGCGGGAATCAGCTCATCGCCGAGCAGCAGCGTAACGGTGTGCACCGGACGCACAAACTGCACGTCGCTCGCGCCCCAGCGCATCAGCTTAGGAATTGGCAGCTTGCTCAGCGCGGTAGCCACCATAGCGGGCAGCAGCGCCTGCGCGCTTTCGCCGGTGATGGCAGCGCGATGCACCAGCCATTCACCTTTATCCGTGCTCAGACGTTCGGCCTGCGCCACGGTGATGCCGTTACCACGCGCCCAACCTTCGGCCGCTTTGGTGGCGTTGCCATCGGCATCAAACGCGGCGGCGATAGCCGGGCCACGTTTTTCAACTTCGCGATCCGGCTGCGCGGCAGCCAGCTGGGCCACTTTCAGCGCCAGACGGCGCGGAGCAGCAAACCAGCTCACTTCGCCGTGCGCCAGACCGGCGCTATCAAGTTCAGCGGTGAAATGCGCAGCAAAGGCTTCCGCCAGGCTGCGCAGCGCTTTCGGAGGCAACTCTTCGGTGCCAATTTCCACCAGGAAAGTTTTATCGGTCATGGCTGCCTCTTACTTGTTTTTATTGCACATCGGGAAGCCAAGCGCCTCACGGGACGCATAATAGGCTTCCGCCACGGCTTTCGTCAGGGTGCGGATACGCAGGATATAACGCTGGCGTTCGGTAACCGAAATCGCTTTGCGGGCATCCAGCAGGTTAAAGCTGTGCGCCGCTTTCAGAATGCGCTCGTAAGCCGGCAGCGGCAGCGGTTTTTCCAGCGCCAGCAGCTGCTGCGCTTCTTTCTCATACTGCTCGAAGCAGGTGAAAAGGAAGTCAACGTCAGCGTATTCAAAGTTATAGGTCGACTGCTCCACTTCGTTCTGATGGAACACTTCGCCGTAGGTGGTTTTACCGAACGGACCGTCGCTCCACACCAGATCGTAAACGCTGTCTACGCCCTGAATGTACATCGCCAGACGCTCCAAGCCGTACGTGATCTCGCCGGTTACTGGCTTACACTCGAGGCCGCCAACCTGCTGGAAGTAAGTGAACTGCGTTACTTCCATGCCGTTCAGCCACACTTCCCAACCGAGTCCCCACGCGCCCAGCGTTGGGTTTTCCCAGTTGTCTTCGACAAAGCGAATGTCGTGGATGGTGGGATCCATACCCAGCTCTTTCAGCGACCCAAGGTACAGCTCCTGAAGGTTGTCCGGGTTGGGCTTAATCACCACCTGGAACTGGTAATAGTGCTGTAAACGGTTCGGGTTTTCACCGTAACGTCCGTCGGTCGGACGACGAGATGGCTGCACGTAAGCGGTCGCCATCGGCTCTGGGCCTAAGGCACGCAGACAGGTCATCGGGTGTGAGGTGCCGGCGCCCACTTCCATGTCCAACGGTTGGACAATGGTGCAGCCTTGACGCGCCCAGTAATCCTGCAAGGTCAGGATCAGGCCCTGAAAGGTCTTGGTATCAAACTTTTGCATGTTGAATTCGCACGCGATACGGATCGGTTAAAAAAAGAGTGCGCCAGTATACCCTTTGACCGCGGATTGTGCAGCCGGAAATCCAGGCCAATGCGCAGGCGATTACGGCAAGGTTTAGCGGGCAAAAACAGAACAATAAGAAAATCGTATACGATTCACACTCATCGCGAGCACTCAACATAAAATTTTCATTAAAATCTTACATATCATAAGCTTGATCTATATATCAGCAAATCCTATTACGTGATGAATATCACCTTTTTGACCCAATGGTTAAAAATCGCGCGTTGACACTCGTATAATCGTATACGAAATTGCGGTGAAACAGTTTTGCTTGAGATTTCACCATGAAGATTGCGTTGAGTTATCCCGGCATGAACGCCAGCGACCGCCCAATGGGGCCTGCGCCGCTCTCCGCCGCCGTGCTGCACGAACCGATGTTGTTCATTTCCGGCCAGGTGGCGATTGATCCCTACAGCGGCGAGATTATGGGCAACGACATCGCCAGCCAGACGCGTCAGGTGTTGAAAAACGTCGGCGATCTGCTGAGTGAAGCGAACATGACCTTCGACAACGTGGTCCGCGTCACTGTTTACCTGACCGATCTCAGCACGTTCAGCGCGATGAATGCCGCTTACAGTGAATTCTTCCGGTTCCCCTTCCCGGCGCGCGCCACCGTGGGCATTCAACTCAACCATCCTGACCTGCTGGTCGAGATGGAAGTGACAGCGATGCGCTGATGCATATTCACATCGAGAACGACGCCAGCGCACCGCGCGCACTCCATCTCTCTGTCGAGCAGCTGCAACTGCAACTCGACGCGCATCCGCCGTTGCGCAGCCACTTTACGCTGAGCGAAAACCGCGATCCGGCACACACCGCCGACTTCCTCGCCCGCTGCGACATTCTGTGGAGCGGCCGCAAGCTGGCGCTCGATCAGTTCAGCACGCCGCGTCTGGGTTGGGTGCAGGTGATGTCCGCTGGCGTTGAGCAGTGGCTGGCGCACTGGCCGCAAGGCGTGACGCTCACCAATGCTTCTGGCGTACACGGCGATAAAGGTGCCGAGTTCATTTTGATGGCGGCGCTGATGTTCAACTTCGGCATTCCCGGCTTTCTGCAGGATCAGGCGCAGCGTGTGTGGCGTCCGACCTTTGGCGGCTGCGCACGCGGCAAAATCGTGCTGCTGCTGGGCGTGGGCGGCATTGGCGCCGCAGCGGCAACTCTGCTGACGGCGCAAGGCTATCGCGTGATTGGCGTGACGCGCAGCGGCCAGTGCGATGCCAACGTGGCGCGCTGCATCCGCATTGATGCGCTAGACGAGGTGTTGCCGCAGGTGGATGTGGTGGTATCGACGCTGCCGCTGACGCCACAAACCCGCAATCTGTTCGATCGCCGCCGTCTCGATCTGCTGCCCGCACGCGCTGGTATCGTGATTGTTGGACGCGCCGATGTATTTGATTACAGCGCGATGCGCGAAAAACTCAACGCAGGCGAACTGGCCGGCGCGGTGCTGGATGTCTATCCGCAAGAGCCGCTACCGGCCGACGATCCGCTGTGGCACACGCCCGGCGTAGTGATGACGCCGCACTGCAGCCTTGACGATCACAGCGCCTACCTCGCCGGTTGCCTTGACGTGTTTATCGATAACCTGGCGCGCTTCCGCCACGGACAACCGCTGCGTAATCAGGTTGATCCGGCACGAGGTTATTAAGGGTGCGCTTTTCCCCTCACCCTAACCCTCTCCCATAAATGGGAGAGGGGATGAAGAGATTTTCAGCCCGCACTATCGGCCCCCTCTCATGCTTGGAAGAGGGCTGGGGTGAGGGACCAGCAGCACCCAAACACCAAAGACGTTCATAAATCACAAGGTCATCGCTTTCTCATTCACCAGCATCAGGGGAACCTTATTATGAAATTTGCACGCACTGCTTTGTTAATCTCTGGTCTCAGCGGCAGCTTACTGGCGGGCATCTCCAGCGCCCACGCAGCCAGCACCGATCCCATCACGCCTGCCGCCAGCGACTTCGCGGCGATGGCGCAGTGCAAAGCACTGCAAACCAAATATCCCTCGCTGAAAGGCAAAGATCTGGTCGTCGGCCTCGGCGGCTACACCAAAGGCTTTGAAGCGCCATCGGAAAAAGATCCCAGCATCATTGAAGGTCTCGATCCTTCCCTGTTCGAGCGCATCAGCAGCTGCCTCGGCGCGAAACACAGTTACCAAAGTGGCTCGTTCAACGTGCTGCTCACCTCGATCGCCAGCGGACGCGCGGATATCGGTCCGATGCTGTACGTCACCGAAGAACGCATGAAGCAGATCGCCTTCGTCGCCTCGATGCAGGTGCAGGATGGTTCAGTGCTGGCACAGGGCAATCCGAAGAAAATCAATAGCGTCGATGATCTGTGCGGCAAAACCGTCGCCGCCGCTGCGGGTTCGTACGAAGCCAACAAACTGGTGCCGGAACAAAGCGCCAAATGCAGCGCCGCCGGTAAGCCCGAAGTCAGCATGTTGATGGTGCAGAACACCGACAACAGCATTCAGGCGGTGAAAAGCGGTCGCGCGGACGTCTATCTGACCGAAGCCGGTTCCGCCGTTGCCATCGCCAAAGCGGACAAATCGCTGCAAAGCGGCTTCACCGTGGATCTGCCGATCATGGTGGGCTTCCCGATCGCCAAAGACAACGCCACGCTGCGCGCGGCGGTGCTGGACGCGATGAAGGTGATTCAGGCGAGCGGTGCACAGAAAAAACTGCTGGATTACTGGGGCCAGGGCAGCGCTGCCGAGCGTCCAGTGGTTGCGCGTGGTTAATGCATAAACTCAGCCGCCTCGGTGACTAATCCGAGGCGTTGAGGAGGATAACGCCTTGGATGATTTTCTTAAGTACCTGACTTTCCCCTACTTGTGGGAAGGCGCTGTTATCGCCGTGCAGCTGCTGATTGGCGCGCTGGCGGGCGGCATTGTGATTGGCTTTTTCCTGGCGTTAGCCAGCAGCTCAAAGCACGGGTTTATTCGCGTGCCGGTGAAGATTTACATCTATACGCTGCGCGGCACGCCGGTGCTGCTGCAGCTGATTTTGCTGTACAACGTGCTGCCGGAATTTGGTCTGCGTTTGAGCCCGTTCACCAGCGCGCTTATCGCCCTGATGATCAACGAAACCGCCTTCTGCGCCGAAATCATTCGCGGCGGCATTATGGCGACCGATCGCGATCAAAGCATGGCGGCGCAGGCGTTCGGTTATTCGCGCAGCAAAGAGATGATTCACGTGGTGATCCCGCAGGCGCTGCGCGCCATTCTGCCCACCATGGGCAATGAAACTGTCGGGCTGCTGAAATCCACCTCGCTGGCTTCGGTGGTGGGCGTCAATGAGCTGACGATGCGCGGCCAGGCGATTGTGTCGCAAAACTTCCTGTTTATTCCGGTGCTGGTCGCGTCGGGCGGCATCTATCTGATTCTTTCCACGCTGCTGGCGGGCGGTCAGTGGTGGCTGGAGAAGTTCTACAACCTTGATGAACGTGCGCGACGGGCGCGCGCGCGCCTGGCGAAACTGCCGCCGGAAGCAGACGTGATGCCAATGCAGCTACCAAAACGGCGCTGGGATACGCAAACCGCCGCGCCGGTGCTGGAAGTGAATCAGCTGTGCGTCGACTACGCCGGTAAAGCGGTACTGAAATCGCTGTCGTTAACCGTCCGTCGCGGCGAAGTGGTGGTGCTGCTTGGTCGCTCCGGTTCGGGCAAAAGTACGCTGCTGAAATCGATTCTGGCGCTGACGCCACGCAGCAGCGGCACCATTCAGACTGAAGGCCACTTCATGGGCAGCGACGAAAACGGTCGCGCGCTGGCGCAGCGACATCTGCCGGTGAACCGCGCCAAGTCGGGCATTGGCATCGTGTTCCAGCACTTCGCGTTGTTTGATCATCTTACCGCGCTGGAAAACGTGATGAGCATTCTGCTGCGCGTGCAGGGCGCACAGCCGGAAATCGCGCGCGGCAAAGCGATGCGCGCGTTGAAAATGGTAGGACTCGGTGATTTCGCCGCCTCGCTGCCGCACGAACTCTCTGGCGGACAGAAACAGCGCGTCGGCATTGCGCGCGCGCTGGCGGCAGAACCGCAAATCCTGCTGTTTGATGAGCCGACTTCCGCGCTCGATCCCGAACTGGTGCGCGAAGTGAACCAAACCATGCGCAGCCTGGCGCAAACCGGCATCACCATGATCATCAGCACCCACGACCTCGCGTTTGCGGCGGGCGTTGCCGATCGTGTGGTGTTCCTGCAGGACGGCGCGCTGATTGAAGAAGGCCCGCCGACGATTCTGCAAAATCCGCAAACGCCGGCTTTTGCCACTTTCCTTGAACATGAAAATGCTGCGGAGGCGCCACATGCCAACGCGCTTTGAACTCACGGCACGCGAGCGCCTCGGCGATGCGCTGTTCCGCTATATGCAGGGCCAACCGGCCGATGCGCTGGGTAATGAACCCGATGCCAATCAGCAGGCGCTGCGCCGCTTTCGTCTGTTACCGCGCGTGCTGCAGGGCAATGAAAGCATCGACACGCAGATTTCCCTGCACCAGCAAAACTGGTCCGCGCCGATTGGCGTCGGCGCGTTTGCCGGTGACCGAATTTTCCATGAAGAAGGGGTGCTGCCGATTGCGCGCGCCTGCAAACGTCTGCAACTGCCGCTGGTGATCTCCGAAGAGAGCGTCACAACGCTGGAGCAGATTGGCGCCGAGTACGATCGCTGCTGGCTGCAACTGCGCGCGGCGGGCGATGTCGCCCGTATCAACGCCTTGATCGACCAGGCCGCGCAGGCCGGATTTAAAAATATCGTGCTCACGGTGCTGGCGCCGGTGCATCCGGTGGCCGGGTTACAGCCCGGCGGCTTCTCTATCGGCGACGCCCTGAAACAGCGCGGCTGGCACACCATCGGCGGTACGCAGCCGGGCGTTGCGCCGCTGCCGGCTTTTCCGGTGTGGCGCTGGCAGGAAATTGACGAGGTAGCGGCGCACTGCGCTAATCATCAACTGCCGCTGTGGCTGAAAGGCGTTCTGCATCATGACGATGCGGCGCAGGCCGCGCAGCACGGCGTCAGCGGAGTGATTGCCTCAAACATCGGCCTGCGCCAGAGCGCGCGCTGGGCTATGCCGGTCGATCAGCTGCCCGATTTGCAGGCGGTGACGCGGCTGCCGCTGCTGCTGGATGGCGGCGTACGCTGCGGCAGCGATGCGGTGGTGGCGCGCTGTCTTGGCGCGTCGCTGTCGCTCAGCGTGCGCCCGATCATCAGTGCTTTAGTCGCCGGTGGCGAGAGCGCGGTGTTCGATCTGCTTTCCGGCTGGATCAATGAAGTTACGGCCATTAGTCATTGGTGCGGCGTCAGCGATATGGCGGCGCTGAACGGCAGCTTTATCACCGAGGAGCGCCACTGATGCAGACACTGATTTTCAACCAAGGCGATGCCAGCGAATCCCGCATCTATTACTGCGCGCACTATCTGGCGCACAGCCTCGGCCTGTTCGCCGCACAGCAGCTGCAGGTGATCTTCACCACCAGTGAATCAGGCGGGCATACGGTACAAGGCGGCCAGGTTCCCGCAGTGCTGAATCGCGACGCCGATCTCACGCTGGGCGGCCCGATGGTGGTGATGAAGCATTTTCAGCAGCACGGCGCAGAGTTGCAGTGTTTCTGCGCCTCGGTGGCGGCCAATCCGTGGTTTCTTGCGGCGGCGCAGGCGCAGCCCGATTTTCAGCTCAGCGATCTGCGCGGCAAACGTGTGCTGGATGTCGGTAATGTCGGCACCGCCACGCTGACGTTCCGCTGGCTGCTGGCGCGTCACGGTTTGCAGGATGACGTTGAGCTGATCGCCGGTAGCGGCGATCAGGCGCGGGATTTCACCGCCGTGGCCCAGGGGGCAGCCGATTATGCGCTGCACGCCATGCATATGCTGGCGCCCGCCATCGCCGCCGGACAACTCCACAACATCAGCAGCCTCGCCAGCGTGTGCGGCCACGTACCCTGGAGCGCCTACATCGCCCGCACCGATGTATTGCAGGAGAAAGCCACCGCTTTCGCCGCCTTCTCCCGCGCCATTGCCCAGGCGCTGACGTGGATCGCCAACCATGACGCCACTGCGCTGGCGCAACAGGTGCAGGCGTTTTACCCCGATTATCCGCGCGAGGCGCTGGTGCGCGGCCTCGCGGCCTATCAACAGGCCGGTGTGTTTGCGCCAGATTGCGTGATTCCGCGCGCTGAGTTTGCGCATTTCAGCCAGCTGTTAACTGCTATCGGCTGGCTCGACTCTTCACAGCCGGTGCCGTATGCGGCGCTGGTGACGCAGGCAGGAGCAGAATGATGAAACAGCTGATTATTAATGGTTTGGTGGTGACAGAAACCCGCGCTGAACTGGCCGATCTGCTGATCGAAAACGGCAAGATCAGTGGCGTGTTATCGCCTGGCGCCATCACGCACGGCGTTGACGAAGTGATCGATGCACGTGGCTTGATCATCGTGCCCGGCGCGATTGACGTGCATACCCATTTCACCGGCTCGCACGATTTTCCCGAACAGGAGCTGCGTGAAGGCACACGCGGTGCGGCGGCGCACGGCGTTACCACCATCGTCGAGATGCCGCATTCTCTGCCACCTGCCACATCGCTGGCTAACTTCAGCGCCAAAAAAAGCTGGCTGGCAGACAACTGCTCGGTGGATTACGCCCTGTGGGCTGGGTTAGATGGAAATAACGTGCATGAACTGGCGGCGCTGAATCAGGCCGGTGCGCTGGCCTTCAAAGCCTTCCTGTGCAGCGGCGCCCCCAACGGCGACGCCACCGACGAGAAAGGTTTGCCGCGTCTCGACGATGACGGCCTGCTGCGCGCCATGCGCGAGTTGGCCACGTTTGACGGGCTGATTGGCGTGCACGCTGAGAATCACGAGATTTTGATCGGTGCCGGCAGCGAACAGCGCCGCGCCGGACGCAAAGATGCGCGCGCTCATGCGCTGGCGGGGCCGGAAATTGCCGAGATCGAAGCGGTGGGACGCGTGTTAGCGATTGCCGAAGAGACCGACGCGCGCTGCCATATCGTGCACGTCAGCTCGGCGCGCGCGGCGGAAACCATTGTCGCTGCCAAAACCCGCGTACGCGCCAGCTTCGAAACCTGTCCGCACTATTTACTGCTCGACGAAGACGATTTGGTGCGCATCGGCCCCAACGCGCGCTGCGGCCCACCGATCCGCCCGCGTCCGGTGGTGGATGCGCTGTGGCAGGTGCTGCTGCGCGGCGATATCGACATGATCGCGTCTGACCATTGTCCGTACACGCCCGCACAAAAACAGGCGGGTGAAGCCAGCATCTGGGAGGCGGGCATGGGCCTGACCGGCGTGGAAACCCTCAGCCCGATGTTCTTCAGCGCGGCCCATATTGAACGTGGCGTGGCGCTCAGCGAGTTTGCGCGCATGACCGCCAGCGGCCCGGCCAAAGCCTTCCAGCTGTGGGGCAAAAAAGGGGCGATTGCGCCCGGCTTCGACGCCGATTTGGTGTTCTACGACGCCAGCCAAAGCTGGACGGTGCGCGGCGCCAATTTTCAGGGACTCGGCAAGTGGAGCGCATTTGAAGGGATGCGCTGTCAGGGTAGAGTGGTGCGCACATTGATTCGTGGCGTCACGGTATTCCAGGATGACCAGATGCAGGTTGAACCCGGCTTCGGTCAATTCGTGACCCGACAGGTTTAAACAGGACAAACAACATGGCAGGAAAACCCTCTACCGCTCGTCGTAAAAACAGCGCCCCGCTGGCGCAGGACGCGGCCACCGATAACAGCTGGAATAGTGCGCGTCCGCGCACGCTGGTCGATCACGCCGTGGATGCCATTCTCAGCGCCGCCTCGCGCGGCCTGATCCTGCCCGGCGACCGCATCGCAGAACCCGAGCTGGTGGCGAAACTCGGTATGAGCCGCGTGCCGATCCGCGAAGCGCTGCGCATTCTGGAGAGCCAGGGCATTGTCACCAGCGAGCCGTATAAAGGTATCCGCCTGATGGAGATTTCGCATCAGCGGCTGGAGCAGATTATCGATGTGCGCATCCCGCTGGAGACGCTGGCCTGTCGCCGGGCGATTGAGGCCGGACGCAACAGCGCTGAGCAGCTTAATCAGCTCTATCAGGGCGTGGCGCAGATGCAGGCGATGATGCAAAGCGATAACGTTTACGGTTTTGCCTCCGCCGATACCGATTTCCACCGCACGCTGTGCAGCTTCGCGCACAACCCGGTGCTGAGCAATTTGTGGGAGTCGATTGCCCGTCAGCTGACGGTGATTTTCGGCCTCTCCACCATGGGCAAATCGATGAGCGACATCATTGAGGAGCATCAGCGGCTGATTAATGTCTTTGCCGATGGCGACATCGCCAAAATGACCGACGAGGTTGAGAACCACATCCGCATTCAGGCGCTGGACGTGGATTACGAAACCCTGATAACACAGCGCCGACAGCACCGTTCCGCTCTCGGCTAATTTCGCCTTGCCTTTACACCAGGGAAAACACCATGAAAATCATTAACGTTGAGGCGTTTTACCTGCGCCTGCCAGTGATTGAGCAGCGCACCGACAGCTCTCAGGATGCGCTGCTGATCAAAATCACCACCGATGCCGGCATCACCGGCTGGGGCGAAGTGGATGGCAGCCCGTATGTCACCAAAGCCATCATTGAAGCGCCCTATTCGCACACCATGGTCACCGGCCTGAAGTCGCTGTTAATCGGCGAAAACCCGCTGGAAACCGGCCGTTTATGGAAGAAGATGCACAAAGCCACCCTCTATTACGGCCGCAGCGGCGCGGTACTACAGGCGATGGCCGGCATCGACATCGCCTTGTGGGACATCAAAGGTAAAGCACTCGGCAAGCCGATTGTTGAACTGCTGGGCGGCGCCATGCGCGACAAAATGCGCGTTTACTCCTCCAACATGTTCCAGTTCAGCGTGGAAGAGACGGTCGCGCGCGCGCAGCATGCGATGGATACCGGCCATAGCGGCGTGAAGTTTGGCTGGGAGCCGTTTGGCACTGACGAAGCGCTGGATCTACGCTATCTCGACGCCCTGCGTAAAGCGATGGGCGACGATGTGGATCTGATGCTGGACGTCGGCCACGTGTGGGATGCCAAAACCACCATCCGCCGCAGCCAGCGCTATGAACACCTCAATCTGTTCTGGATTGAAGAGCCGCTGCATCCCGATAACTACGCCGGTTACGGCCAGGTTTCCGCCGCCTGCCAGCAGCATATCGCCGCCGGTGAGCAAGAGTGTTCGGTAACGGGTTTCCAGCGCCTGATAGATGAAGGCGGCATCGATATCGTGCAGATCGACCTGACGCGCACCGGCTTTACGCAGGCAATGGAGATCGCCAGCTACGCGCACAGCCGTGGACGCAAAGTGTGCAACCACAACTTCACCACCGACATTAATACCGCCGCCTCGCTGCATTTCCTGTGCGCGATTGAGAATGCGCTGGTGATGGAGTATTGCGTCGAGCCGGGCGAAATCAGCCGCTCGCTGGCGAAGAATCCGGTGCGCATCGCCGACGGTTACGCGTGGCTGCCGAGCGAGCCAGGCCTCGGCGTTGAACCCGACGAAGCGGTGATCGAGACGTTTTTGGTGCGTGATTAACGGCTGTCACCGCCTAACAACGAAGCACACATTGTAGCGGCGCAATTTATTGCGCGATGAATCGCGCCGCTACGCAGTGCGCGCGAATTGATTCTGGTGTCGAGTGTCGAATAACAGAGTGATCTGAATTACAACGCTAAAGGTTGTTGGCGCGCGGCTCACTGGCTACCCTTCTTCGCAGCCAATGCAAGAGGGTGCCATGCAGCAAAAAATTTACTGGATCGACAACTTACGTGCGGTTGCCTGCCTGATGGTGATCGTCATTCACACCACAACCTGGTACATCACCGGGCCGATGGCGGTAACAGGCCTGAGCTGGGATGTGGCGAACCTGCTTAACTCAGCGTCACGCGTCTGTGTGCCGCTGTTCTTTATGATTTCAGGCTATCTGTTTTTCGGCGAACGCAGCGCACAAGGGCGGCATCTGCTGCGCATCGTGCTGTGCCTGCTGTTCTACAGCGCGGTGGCGCTGGCCTATATCACCTGGCTGACGCCGATCAGCGAAGGTCGATCGCTGCTCAAACTGCTGCAAAGACCGGTGTTCTATCACCTGTGGTTCTTCTTCGCCATTATCGGCATCTACCTGTTATCCCCGCTGATTCAGGTGAAAAGCGTGGCACCGCGCTATGTCGCGATACTGGTGATCGTGCTGGCGGTGCTGGCGAATCCGAATACCGTGAGCCAATCGCTGGGACCGTTCCACTGGCTGCCGGTGAATCTGTATGTCAGCGGCGACAGCATTTACTACCTGCTGTATGCGCTACTCGGGCGCGCGATTGGCTGTATGGAGACCGACAAGCGCAGCATCAGCTGGCTGGCGGGATTAGGCTTTGTGGCCTGCGTGATTGGCATTGCGCTCGGCACCAAACAGATGCTGAAAATCAACGGCGCGTTCAACGATACCTGGTATCTCTACTGCGGGCCGCTGGTGTTTATTGCCGCCATCAGCCTGTTGATTCTGTTCAAAAACACCCTGAATCAGCGCGCGCTGCCGGGGCTCGCCACCCTCTCGCGCTATTCCCTGCCGATCTACGGTTTTCACGCGCTGTTTATCCACTTTCTGCGTACCCATCACTACGACGACATGTCGCGCCCGTGGCTCGATTTGCCGTGGGTGATGGGCACGACGCTGATCGGTAGCCTGCTGCTGGCGATGGGATTACAACGCGTGGATAAGCGTCATCTGGTGAGCTGATCGTCCCAGCGCTGGTGCGCGCGGCGCAGCTGGCGTGCCGAGGAGAATCCGGCGGCCAGCGCCGCTTTCTCCGCCGCTTCGCCCTGCTGCTGGCGTTGCCGCGCAATCACTAAGCGCAGCTGTTCGTGGTATTCGCGCACGCTGATGCCCAGATGCTGGCGGAACAGGCGCGTCAGATGACGCTCGCTGACGTGCGCCCGTTCGGCCAGCGCGGTAAGCGACCAATCATGTTCGGGATGGGCAATCATCACATCCTGCGCGCGATGAATCGCCGGATGCATGTGATTGCGATAGCGCAGCCACGGCGACAGTTGCGGATCGTCGCCGGAACGGCGGAACCACACCACCATTTCGCGCGCCACTTTCAATGCCTGCGGCGCGCCGCACAGCCGATTGATGAGATGCAGCGCCAGATCGATGCCCGCAGTAATGCCCGCGCTGGTCCAGATGCCGCCATCTTCGACGAAAACCCGGTTATCTTTTACCAACGCCGCTGGCGCTGCCGCTTTCAGACGCGGTAACACATCGTGATGCGTGGTGCATTGGATGCCATCCAGTAATCCCGCCTGCGCTGAGAGCAGCGCGCCGGAACAGATGCACACCAGCGTGATGCGCCGATCGGTAATCGCTGTCTGCTGCTGGCGCAGCCAGTCACGCGCTTTCGCGGCCGGTGCGGTGTCGAAACAGACGCGCGAATCGTGTACGCCAGGCACCACCAGCAGGCTGTTATCCGGCAGTTGTGCGGGCAAGGGCGCGATGTCGGCGAGGGTCATGCCGGTGGAGCACAGCACGCTCTGCTGCGGGCCGATGTAGTGCAGCGCGAAGTGGCCGTCGGCCAGCTGCAGGGTTTCAGCGGGGCCAGTGAGATCCAGCGCCATCACGCCGGGAAGCACGAGAAAGAAGACGGACTGCGGCATGGTGAGCTCCGGTTGGGTTTGGTGTGTTTTTTTTCCCCCTCACCCCAACCCTCTCCCGTAAACGGGCGAGGGAGCTGATCGTGCGTATACTCTCGATCGGTTCCCTCTCCTGCTTGCGGGAGAGGGCTAGGGTGAGGGCAAATCAGGCCACTACATTTAACACAAAACCCCAATCATACCCGATAAAAACTCCAACACCCTGCCAAATCCAGCCATCACTCTCCCACATCAGGACATCAACGGCTGCAACTGCTGATACAAGCGCGCAAACACCTCGCGCTGTGGCTGATACGCCTGATGCCGCGCCGCATCCGGTTGATGCCGCTGCGCCAGTTCCAGCGACGGCCATTCGCTCGCCGGATCAACCGCCAGCTGCGCCAGCCGCGCCGCACCCAGCGCCGGACCGACTTCGCCGCCATGACAATAATCCAGCGTTTGCCCGCTGATATCCGCCAGCATCTGACGCCAGTACGCACTTCGTGCGCCGCCGCCAATCAGCATCACGGTTTTCGGCTGCACGCCGCACTCATGCACCGCATCCATGCCTTCGGCCAGCGCGAAGCCCACGCCTTCCAGCACCGCGCGCGCCAGTTCTGGTCGGCCATGCTGATGCGTTAAACCAAAGAACGCGCCCTGCGCCTGCGGATTGTTATGCGGCGTGCGCTCGCCAGAAAGATAGGGCAGGAACCACACTGGCGGCACATCGCTGCGCGCTTTTTCCGCCTCACTTAGCAGTTGCGGCACATCGGCGCAGCCGGTCAGCGCCGCCGCCCAATCAAGGCAGGAAGCCGCGCTCAGAATCACCGACATCAGATGCCAGCGCTGCGGCAGCGCGTGGCAAAAGCTGTGCACCGCACGCTGTGGATTGCTGAGATAGCCGTCGCTCACCAGGAAATAGACGCCCGACGTGCCGAGCGACAGCATGCCTTGTCCCGGCTCAACCATGCCGACACCCACCGCGCCCGCCGCGTTATCGCCACCGCCCGCCACCAGCGGCACGCTTGGCATGCCCCAGCGCGCGGCGACATCTGGCAACAAGGTGCCGGTGATCTGATTGCCTTCAAACAGTTGCGGCATCTGGCTGCGTTGCAAATCGCAGGCGTTGAGCATCTCATCGCTCCAGTCGCGCTGCGCCACATCCAGCCACATCGTTCCCGCCGCGTCCGACATGTCGCTGGCGAACTCACCGCTCATGCGCAAGCGCAGATAATCCTTTGGCAGCAGCACTTTAGCCACCTGAGCAAAAACCTGCGGCTCATGCTGTTTTACCCACAGCAGCTTAGGCGCGGTAAAGCCAGGCATCATCAGGTTGCCGGTGATGCGACGCGAATCCGGCACGCGCTTCTCCAGTTCCTGACACTGCTCGCCGCTGCGCCCGTCATTCCACAAAATTGCCGGACGCAGCACCCGATTCTCGCTATCCAGCAAGGTGGCACCGTGCATCTGCCCGCTCAGGCCAATCGCCTTCACGCCGCTGAGATCGTGCTGCTGGGCCAGCGCCTGCATGGCACGATCGGTCGCCCGCCACCAGCTTTCGGCATCTTGCTCGCTCCATAACGGCTGCGGCCGCGACACCTCCAGCGGCGCACTCTCCACTGCAATCACTTTGCCGTGAGCATCCAGCAATGCCACTTTCACGCCGGAGGTGCCTAAATCGATGCCGATAACCATGCTGCGCTCCTGAAAAGTTAAAAATCAAACAAGTAGTGATTCACCAGATTCTCCAGCTGTTCCTGGCGTCCACTACGATGCTGTGGATTAAATTGCTGTTGCTGCGCCTGCTCCGCCAGAGCGGCTAGGGAAAATTCTCCCTTCAGGATCTGCTGTCCGAACTCGCCGTTCCAGCCGCTGTAGCGCTGCGCCACACGCTTATCCAGCTCGCCATCCGCCACCATGCGTGCCGCGACTTTCAACGCCAGCGCCATGGTATCCATTGCGCCGATATGGCCGTAGAACAGGTCATATTTATCGGTGCTCTGGCGGCGGACTTTGGCATCAAAGTTTAAGCCGCCGGTGGTAAATCCGCCCGCTTTGATAATTTCGTACAGCACCAGCGCATTCTCTTCCACGCTGACCGGGAACTGGTCGGTATCCCAGCCACACTGTATATCGCCACGGTTAGCATCCACCGAGCCAAAAATGCCCAGCGCAATGGCCGTTGCGATCTCATGATGGAATGAGTGCCCCGCCAGCGTCGCATGGTTGGCTTCCACATTCACTTTGATCTCTTTCTCCAGCCCGAACTGCTTCAGGAAGCCATAAACTGTCGCGACATCATAGTCATACTGATGTTTCGTCGGCTCCTGTGGCTTAGGTTCAATCAGCAACATACCGTGGAAACCGATCTTATGTTTGTGCTCCACCACCATCTGCATAAACCGGCCAATCTGCTCGCGCTCCTGACGCAGATCGGTATTCAGCAGGGTTTCATACCCTTCGCGTCCGCCCCACAGCACATAGTTCTCGCCGCCCAGAGTTTGCGTGGCCTGCATGGCGCTGCACACCTGGCTGGCGGCCCAGGCAAAAATTTCCGGATCCGGATTGGTCGCCGCACCCGCACCGTAACGCGGATGGGTAAAGCAGTTGGCGGTTCCCCACAGCAGTTTCACGCCCGTTTCCTGCTGTTTCTCCAGTAATTTATCGGTCATCACCGCGAAATTTTCACGATAGCTTTTCAGCGAATCGCCTTCCGGTGAGACATCCACATCGTGGAAGCAGTAATAAGGCACATTCAGTTTATGGAAGAACTCAAAGGCGACATCGGCCTTTTGCTTCGCCAGCTCAAGCGCATCACCCGGCTTCTGCCACGGACGATCAAACGCGCCAACGCCAAACATATCCGCGCCGTTCCAGCAGAAGGTATGCCAGTAACAGGCTGCAAAGCGCAGATGCTCCGCCATGGTTTTACCGAGAATCACCTCGTCCGGGTTGTAATGACGAAACGCCAGAGGATTGCGGGTATTACTCCCTTCATAACGAACGCGATCAAGCTGGTCGAAATAGGCGTGCATAGTTAGCTCCTTAGCATGAGGACCCGAATGGTCAGCTTTGAGCGGTTATTGTGATGATGTAATTTACTGCTGCTCAATTACGATATTTAACACTCAACGTAAGATAATTATTATTTGTGCGCCAGCTCGCAAAATAATGTCGTTATTTTCATTCAGCCTCTCTTACGTCGTTTTTTCTGAAAGCGTTGAAATATCGATCGCGCTCATAAAATCGCAAATAAACCAAAAAACGTAATAGCCGGATAAAAATCAGTAATTGATGTCATCTGAAACTCAGGGCAACAATTCATCGGCCTGGTTATCAGCCTTACAACGACAACAGCCTCAACCTACAGGATTAATACCATGAACATGAAAAAATCACTGTTGGCCGCCTGCGCGGCTCTGGCCCTGTTTAGTCACGCGGGTAGCGCTAAAGAAGTCAAAATCGGTATGGCTATTGATGATTTACGTCTGGAACGCTGGCAAAAAGATCGCGATATCTTTGTTAAACAAGCCGAATCACTGGGCGCCAAAGTGTTTGTGCAATCGGCCAACGGCAACGAAGAAACGCAGATGTCGCAAATTGAAAATATGATTAATCGCGGCGTCGATGTATTGGTCATCATTCCTTATAACGGCCAGGTTTTAAGTAACGTGGTGGCGGAAGCGAAACGTGAAGGCATTAAAGTGCTGGCGTATGACCGCATGATAAATAACGCCGATATTGATTTTTACATCTCATTCGATAATGAAAAAGTGGGCGAATTACAGGCCGAAAGTATTGTGAAGCAAGTACCAAAAGGTAATTACTTCCTGATGGGTGGCTCGCCGGTGGATAATAACGCGCGCCTGTTCCGTGCCGGTCAGATGAAAGTGTTAAAACCTTATATTGATAATGGCAGCATTAAAGTGGTCGGCGATCAGTGGGTTGATGCGTGGCTGCCGGAAAATGCGCTGAAAATAATGGAGAACGCCTTAACGGCAAACAGCAACCACATTGATGCCGTTGTGGCGTCGAATGATGCCACCGCAGGCGGTGCGATTCAGGCATTAAGCGCGCAGGGACTTTCCGGCAAAGTTGCGATCTCCGGCCAGGATGCCGATCTTGCCGCCATTAAACGCATTATGAACGGCACGCAAACCATGACGGTTTACAAACCCATCACCGAACTGGCGACTGAAGCAGCCAAAATCGCGGTGGAACTCGGTGACGACAAACAACCCGCCAGCAACAGCAAGCTGAATAATGGCCTGAAAGATGTGCCATCGCGCCTGCTGAATCCTATTCCGGTGAACAAAGACAACATTGAAAGCACGGTAGTCAAAGACGGCTTCCACAAGCAGAGCGAACTCTGAGGCGCGAGCCCGTAAAGGAGAGAGGCCGATGTTGCTGGAAATGAACCATATCACCAAGCGTTTCGGCGCGGTGAAAGCTCTGGATGACGTGAGCCTGCAGCTGGAAGCCGGTGAAGTGATGTCGCTGTGCGGCGAAAACGGCTCGGGGAAATCGACCCTGATGAAGATCCTGTGCGGGCTGTATCCGCACGGTGACTTTGAAGGCAGTATCCATTTTGCGGGCGACGAGATTCAGGCGCAGACCATTCGTGATACCGAACGCAAAGGGATCGTGATCATCCATCAAGAGCTGGCGCTGGTGCGGCAGCTGACGGTGATGGAGAACATTTTCCTCGGCGCAGAGCTGGGACGTTTCGGCATGGTGGATGACGAAACCATGACGTTGCGTTGCCAGCAACTGCTGGAGCGGGTCAAGCTGCAGGTATCGCCGGATACGCGCGTCGGCGAACTGGGATTAGGCCAGCAACAGCTGGTGGAGATTGCACGCGCCTTGAATAAACAGGTGCGCCTGCTGATCCTCGACGAACCGACCTCTTCGCTCACCGAACAGGAAACGGAGGTGCTGCTAAGCATCATCAAAAACCTGCGCGCACATGGCATCGCCTGCATCTACATTTCGCACAAACTCAACGAGGTAAAAGCGATTTCGGACACCGTCTGCGTGATCCGCGATGGTCAGCATATCGCGACCCGCGCGGCCGCCGGGCTGAGTGAGGATGACATCATCACCATGATGGTCGGACGCGAGCTGACGGCGCTCTATCCGCATAGCCCTCACGAGATTGGCGAAACCGTGTTGCAGGTGGAGAACCTCACGGCGTGGCATCCCATCAACCGCCATATCCGCCGGGTGGATAACGTCTCTTTTAGCCTGAAGCGCGGCGAAATTCTTGGCATTGCCGGGCTGGTTGGTGCCGGGCGAACCGAAACCGTGCAGTGTCTGTTTGGCGTTTGGCCGGGACGCTGGCAGGGCGATATTCATATCAACGGCAAGAAAGTCCGTATCAAGGACTGCCGCGCCGCCATCGCGCACGGCATCGCGATGGTGCCGGAAGATCGCAAAAAGGATGGCATCGTGCCGCTAATGGGCGTGGGCAAAAACATCACACTGGCCGCGCTGGACCAATTTAGCCCCCGGCTTTCGCTGCTGGACGACGCGCAGGAACAACAGGCAATTAATCAGGCCATTGCGCGCCTGCGGGTGAAAACCTCGTCGGCGGAACTGCCGATTGGTCGCCTGAGCGGCGGGAATCAACAGAAAGCGATCCTCGCTAAATGCCTGCTGCTCAATCCAAAAATCTTAATTCTTGATGAGCCGACGCGCGGCATTGATGTGGGCGCGCGCCAGGAAATCTATCTGCTGATCAATTCGCTAGTGCAGCAAGGGATTGCCGTGATTGTCATTTCGTCTGAGCTGCCCGAAGTGCTGGGCCTGAGCGATCGGGTTTTGGTGATGCATGAAGGCAAAATCAAAGCCGATCTGATTAACGATAACCTGACTCAGGAGCAGGTGATGGAAGCCGCCCTGCGGAGTGAACACTATGTTTAAGACCGAAAGTACGCAACGCGGCCTCACTACGCCGGGTAAAGGTGCGCCAGGTAAATTCTCGCTGCCAAATCTGCAGGTGCTGGTGATGCTGGGTGCGATTGTGCTAATCGCCCTGTTCTTCACCTGGACCACCGACGGTGCCTGGCTCAGCGCACGTAATGTTTCCAACCTGCTGCGCCAGACCGCCATCACCGGCATTCTTGCGGTCGGCATGGTGTTCGTCATTATCTCTGCGGAGATCGATCTCTCAGTGGGTTCGATGATGGGGTTGCTCGGCGGTGCTGCAGCTATCTTTGACGTCTGGCTCGGTTGGCCGCTGCCGCTCACCATCGTCGTGACTTTGGTGATGGGTTTGCTGCTCGGCACCTGGAACGGCTGGTGGGTGGCTTATCGCAAAGTTCCGTCGTTTATTGTCACGCTGGCGGGGATGCTGGCGTTTCGCGGCATTCTGGTCGGCATCACCGATGGCACCACGGTAGCGCCTACCAGCCCGGCGATGTCGCAGATTGGCCAAAGCTATCTGCCTGGCGGGATCGGATTTGGCTTCGGCTTTGCTGGCCTGGCGCTGTTTATCCTCTGGCAATGGCGCTTGCGTCTGCGTCGCCAACAGCTTGGTCTGGCGCAAACTTCCGTCAGCGGTGCGCTGGTGCGGCAGGTCGTCACCGCTGTTCTGGTGTTAGGCGCGATCTGGCTGCTCAACGATTATCGCGGCGTGCCAACGCCGGTCTTGCTGCTGGCGCTGCTGCTGCTCGGCGGCATGTTTATGGCGACGCGCACGGCCTTTGGTCGCCGGATTTATGCCATCGGTGGCAACCTGGATGCCGCGCGCCTTTCCGGCATTAATGTGGCCCGCACCAAGCTGGCGGTTTTCGCCATCAATGGCGTGATGGTGGCGATTGCTGGCCTGATCCTGAGCTCACGCCTTGGCGCGGGTTCGCCTTCGGCAGGCAACATTGCCGAGCTGGATGCTATCGCCGCCTGTGTGATTGGCGGCACCAGCCTGGCGGGCGGCGTTGGCTCGGTGGCGGGCGCGGTCATCGGCGCATTTATCATGGCGTCGCTGGATAACGGCATGAGCATGATGGATGTCCCGACCTTTTGGCAGTACATCGTCAAGGGCGCCATCCTGCTGCTGGCGGTGTGGATGGATACCGCGACGCGCCGCCGGGTGTAATCGCGTGGGGGATCACAATGTGGCGCAAATTCTTTCTGCTGTCCGTCGTGCCATGCTATGCAAGGTGCTGTCGATTTAGGAGAGTGCGCCACGATGCATGAGAAACGCTTTCGCATTACGTTGCTGTTCAACGCCAATAAGGTCTATGACCGCCAGGTGGTTGAGGGCGTCGGTGAGTATTTACAGGCATCACAAACGGATTGGGACATTTTCATTGAAGAGGATTTTCGTTGCCGCATCGACAATATCCGTGAATGGCTGGGCGACGGAGTTATTGCGGATTACGACGATCCCTCGATTGAAAAACTGCTGGCGAACGTGTCGGTGCCGATAGTCGGCGTTGGCGGATCGTACCATCAGCCGCAGGATTATCCGCCGGTGCATTACATCGCCACCGACAACGCCGCGCTGGTCGAGAGCGCCTTTATGCATTTGAAAGAGAAAGGCGTGAACCGTTTTGCTTTCTATGGCTTGCCCGCAGCCAGCGGCAAACGCTGGGCGCAAGAGCGTGAACATGCGTTTCGCCAGCTGGTGGCGCGCGAGCGTTATCAAGGCGTGGTCTATCAGGGCATGGAAACCGCGCCGGAAAATTGGCAGCACGCTCAAAACCGTCTGGCTGACTGGCTGCAAACCCTGCCGCAGCAAACCGGCATTATCGCCGTCACCGATGCCCGTGCGCGCCATCTGCTGCAGGCCTGTGAATACCTCAAAATTCCGGTGCCGGAGAAGCTCACGGTGATCGGGATTGATAACGAGGAACTGACGCGTTATCTGTCGCGCGTGGCGCTCTCGTCCGTGGCGCAGGGTTCACGCCAGATGGGTTATCAGGCGGCAAAACTGCTGCATCGCCTGCTGGATAATCAGCCTCTGCAACTGCAACGAATTCTGGTACCACCGGTAAAAGTGATTGCGCGCCGCTCCACCGATTTCCGCTCCTTGCACGATCCCGCAGTGATTCAGGCGATGCATTACATCCGCTTTAACGCCTGCAAAGGTATTAAGGTTGAACAGGTGCTGGATGCCATCGGCATCTCGCGATCGAATCTGGAAAAACGCTTCCGTGATGAAACCGGCGACACCATTCACGCCATGATTCACCGCGAAAAACTGGAGAAAGCGCGCGAGCTGCTGGCGTGTTCTTCGCTGAGCATCAATGAGATCTCACAAATGTGTGGTTACCCGTCGCTGCAATATTTCTATTCGGTGTTTAAAAAGAGTTACGCCAATACGCCGAAGGAGTATCGGCAACTTCACGGTGAAAACGTGCTGTGACGCACGGCTGAGATCAAGAATTCCGCCGCGATTGTCGCTATACTCCTGCGGCATCTTCAAAGGAAGATCGTCGTCTCCGGTGAGGCGGCCGGATTTCAAATCCGGTTGGGGCCGCCAGCGGTCCTGGGCAGGTTCGACTCCTGTGATCTTCCGCCACTTCCAGTTCATCCCCCACTAACTCAACAACCCCGCCCCCACATTCACCGACAATCCCAAAATCGCCAGATTGAATACAAACGAAATCACCGACTGTAACAGAGCGATTTGCCGCATATCCGTGGTGCCCGTTGCCACATCGGCGGTTTGCGATGCTACCGCGATGGTGAAAGAGAAGTAGAGAAAATCCCAGTATCCCGGCTGCTCGGGCTTTTCAGGAAAGATCATCGGCGTGACATCCTTGCTGCGCCGCAGATAGTGATGGTGCGCGTAATGCATGGCGAATGACGTCGGAAGCAGCGCCCAGGAAACCACCAAGGTTGCCGCGGTCAGCAGCAGATGCAGCACGCGCGGCGTTCCCGTCAGGCTCTTCAGCGTGGTGAGTTCCATCAGAATCGCCAGAATGCTGACCAGGCAGGTGAGCGTTACCATACTCAACACCAGCGTCGCGCTTTCATCCTCGATTTTAGCAATATGCGGAATATCTTTGGCCTCGGTGCCTAACATGCGCAGCCACAGAAATGCGAGATAGAGCCATGCCAGCACGTTCCAGCCAATCAGCAGACGCTGCAACATGCCCAGATGCGCAGGCAGGAAGAAATAACAGGCCACGCCAGCGACAATCGAAATCAACAAACGCAGGCGCGCACGAAGATAATGCATCAGAGAAAGGCTCATGGTGTCAGAGGCTTAGTGAAGGAAGGTGGATAGGTTAACTGTAGACGCATTTGGTCAGTAATCTCTCAGGATTTCGTCTCAATCCATCACATGGCACTCTAAAACTGCAAAATAAAGGTGAGTGTGAACAAAGCGTAACCTGTAAGTTTTAGTTACAAGTTCAATAGAAAGGAAGTTTAGGAAGGCCCTCCCAACTTATACACACCTACGCTTTACTTCCCCACCTATCTCCGCCACTTTGCTCCTTCATCGCATTGTGGAGCCAGGCATGCTAATCCATCCAACCGATACTCTGACTTTTTCCGGCAATCCGCGTCAGGCTGAGCTGCGTCAACGCCTGCTGCAGCCGGATGCGCCGAAAGTTATTGCCGCTGCGTTAGCGAAGCAGCTGGACCGTGAAACCTTCACCCATCGCCACGCCGCCGGGCAGCTCTTCTGTTTGAAGCAGGGATTGATGACGGTGAAAACGCCGTCGGGTATTTTCGCCAATCCGCCGCGACTGGTTGGCTGGATTCCGCCCTACTTTGAACATGCAATCATCGGGCCGGGCCCGGTGCTTGGCTGGACGGTATTGGTGGACGACGCGCTGGCCGCGCCCTTGCCGGATCATCCCGTCCTGCTTTCCTGCCCGTCGGTGCTGGAGCCGCTGGCGGAAAGACTGGCAATCTTGTCGCCCGATCACTGGGGCAGCGCGCGCTACCATCGCCTGTGCGAAGTGTTTTTGGATGAGTTATATGAATCGACCGAACATCCGCTGACGTTACCGCTGCCGACGGAACCGCGCTTACTGCAGATTGCGCGCCTGTTAATGGACGACCCCGCCGATACGCGTACCGGGCCCGAACTGGCGCGCTGGGCGGGACTCAGCCCGCGCAGCCTCAGCCGTCATTGGGCCAGCGCGGTCGGCATGAGTTTGACGCGCTATCGCCAGGTTTCACGTTTACTCAAATCACTGGAAGGATTGGCGGCGGGCAAAAGTGTGCAGCAAGTGGCGTGGCAGGTCGGATTCGACAGCGTTAGCAGCTATATCAGCGCTTTTCGCAGCGAGTTTGGCTCAACGCCCGGCAAATACTTTACGCCGCCAGCCGACTCTGCGGATGCAAAAACAGCAAACTAGCGGGCCCGTCAATGTCCGGCAAACTGTGCTGATATTTGCGACGGAACGCGCCTGGCGGCAGGTCGAACATGCGGCGGAAGGTGCGGCAGTAAGTTTGCTGCGAGTCGAAGCCATATTTGATGGCGATATCCATCAGCGGCATATTGCTGTTCAACAGCGCAATCACCGAAGCCGTTAACTTGCGCTCGCGAATGTAGGTGCCCAGCGCGACGCCGGTGTAACTGCGAAACAGTCGCTGCAGGTGCCACTGCGAATAGCCGGCGCGGCGCGCCACGGTTTCCAGAATGAGTTTCTGCTCAATGTTGTCCTCAATCCAGAGCATCAGTTGCTGCATAAAGGCGGCGTGCATATCCATCTTTCCTCCTGATGTCGAAATGAATACCGTGATACCGATAAATCGTCGCACATCCCGTAGCGGCGCGATTTATCGCGCAATAAATTGCGCCGCTACGATCAGTGCGCTCTGAAATTTCGGTGTCAGCGATTAACTGATAAGCATTATAAGAAGACGTTAGCTGGCTATGTGATGGACAAAAGCCAATAAATAACGATAACTCGCCAATTTATGGCTGCGCCACATCCAGTTCGATAGTTGTCAAAACGAGAGGGATTTGTCATCACCGGCCGCTCGCCGCTGGATGGTCAGGGAAATCCTTTTCCGCTGCTTCATCTGCGCTATGCGCCGTGATTTAAATGGTCGCTCCCATTGAAAGGCGATAATGCAGGTCGACCTGCTCGATGGTGGGCTGCTGGTTGATCTTTTTCAGGATGATCTCCGTCGCCACTTTTCCCATCTCAAAGCGCGGCGTGATCACGCTAGCTAAGCGTGGCGTGGTTGCCTGACCAATTTCCAGCCCGTGAAAACCGGCAATCGCCATCGCTTGTGGCACGGCAATGCGCGCCGCCTGACACTCCTGCAGCACGCCAACCGCCAGATCGTCATTGGTACAAAGAATCGCATCCATCTCCGGATAGAGCTGGCGCGCCAGCGTCATCATGCCGGTACCAATCGATACCGAAGAGACCTTGTTCGGCACAATCCGGCCCGCAGGCAACCCGGCCGCTTCAACCGCATCGCGATAACCGGCGTAGCGTTGCTCATCACGGCGATCGGACATCGAACCAAAATAGATAACGCGCTGTTTGCCGCTGGCCAGCAGCATCGCCGTCATGTCGTAGCCGGCGCGATAGTTGTCGAAGCCCACATTGATGCGTCCACGCGCCTCGGTCAGCCCCATCACTTCCGCCACAGGAATGTTGGCGGCGTTTAGGTATTTTTCTGCGCGCACGGTGTGCACAGATTCGGTCAGGATCAGCCCTTTGATGTTAAAGGCCAGCACCGTGGCGATCTGCTCCTCTTCACGCTGGGCGTTGTAGTCGTAATTGACCACCAGCGTTTGATAACCGTGCGCGCTGGTCACCGATTCAATGCCCGCCAGCAAGTCGGCAAAGATTTGATTATTAAAAGAAGGAATTAACACGCCGATGCGCGGTGGGTTCTGTTTGGTCGCTGCGACATTTTCGCTATCCGCGACGTAGCCAATTTCGGCAATCACGCTGGCGATTTTCTCCGCCGTTTCCGTTTTGACCTTTTCCGGCGTGCGCAGATAGCGACTTACCGTCATTTTGGTGACGCCCGCCAGGGTAGCAATATCGTCCAGAGTGATGCGCTGCGTTTTCATTACGGCGTCCGCAAAGAGGGGCTGATAATCAACGTATTATGCCCGTTGCCTGTTAAAAAATGAAACGCACCCGTGCGCTCAGTCGGGTGAAATAAACTCGGCAAACCCGCGTGTTTAACAGAATGAAAATTCCAATAAAAAGCAAATTTTGCAATGCCCTTACAGCGTGAATTGATGAAAAACCTATCATTTCATTGAGCTATAAGCATACCCCTGACGACTTATTCAGCAATTTTCGCCACCCCCCTCACACTTTTCGGAAAAAATGATCCAAATACCATCATTTAGAACATATATTCCAACACGAAGACCTCGCGTGAATAAAAGTTGAACATCGAAACCTACACCACCCTCTTACTGGACAAGTAACGTTCAGGCCGTAGAGACAAGGGGCTATAACAATGGATACCAGGCAAAAACGCTACAACATGAAGTATGTCATTCTCTGCTGTACTGTCGCGGCATTCGGCGGTCTGCTGATGGGATATGACTCTTCCATTATCTCCGGTGCAATCGAACCCTTAAGTGAATATTTCCAGTTAACGCCCGCTGAAACCGGCTGGGCCGTTTCCAATATCCTGCTCGGCAGTTTGATCGGCTGCTTTATGGCACCGCGCCTCAGTGACAAGCTGGGACGTAAAAAATCCCTCGCCATCACCGCCCTGCTGTTTACCGTTTCGGTGATCGGCACGGCGCTGGCGCATAACTTCACCGTGTTCGTCATCTTCCGCATGATTGGCGGATTAGCGATTGGCCTGGCGTCGGTAATTTCGCCTATCTATCTGGCCGAGCTGTCGCCTTCGAAGTTTCGTGGCCGTACCACCGCGCTCTATGCGGTGTGCTGCGTCGGCGGACAATCGGTGGTGTTGCTGACCAACTACTTCATCACCAAATCCACCTTGCCGGATGTGATGATCAACATGGGCTGGCGCTACATCCTCGCCACCGCGCTGGTGCCGTGCGCGCTGTTTATTTTGTTCATCGCCTTTATCCCGGAATCACCGCGCTGGAACGTGCTGAAAGGCAAGTACGATGAAGCGCTGGATACGCTGACCAAAATCTCTAACCGCGAACATGCCGAGAGCGTGTTCAACGAAATCAAACATTCGTTTTCTGATAAAACCGCGCAGCAGCACAAATCGCGTCTGCGTCTGGATAAAACCACCATTCCATTGCTGATTGTCGGCATCGGTTTGGCGGTGGGTAACCAGATCAGCGGTATCAACGTCATTCAGTACTTTGGGCCAACCTTGCTGAAAAACGTCGCGGGCAGCACTGACTCAGCGCTGCTGCAAACCTTCTGGCTGTCGATTTGTCAGTTTATTGGCGTGCTGGCGGGGATGATGCTGATCGATAAAGTCGGTCGTCGTAAGCTGCTGCTGCTGGGCGCAATCACCTCTTGCGTGTGCCTGACCTACTCCTTCATCGCCTTCTATTACCACTTGCCGGGTATGCTGGCGGTTATTGGCCTGTTCGCTTACATGATTTTCTTCGGTATGACGTGGGGCCAGATCGTCTGGACGGTGCTGGGCGAAGTGTTCCCAACCGAGATTCGTTCGATTTGCGTGGGGATTTCCATCTGCGCGATGTCGATGGCCAACTTTGTTATCAGCAGCACCTTCCCGATCATGAACAGCAGCCCGATGCTGCTGGATATGTTCCACGGTGGCTTCCCGCTGTTGCTGTTCGCAATCTTCTCGCTGGGTATGTACTTCTTCACCTTCCGCTATCTGCCAGAAACGGCCGGCGTGTCGCTTGAGAAGATTCATGCGTTGGTGCTGCGTAAATTTAACGTCGAAGCAGAGTTGCCGGAGACGACGTCCACCGTGAAGGCGAGCGAATCATTTGATATTCCACGGCATTAAGCGGTAAGGATACGAATCTGCAGGGCGCCCTTTATGGCGCCCTTGTTAACTCAGGCGTTCGTACTGCTCAATCACCGCCAGCGCTAAGCCGTTGGCCGGATCGATACGCAGCGGCAGGAAATGCAGCGCGGTATGGGCGAAGGTAAAGGCCAGCGCACCGGCCTGCGCCGCCTGCTGCACCGCCTGCACAAACGCTGGCTGCGCATTCCACGGCCCATCAATAATGATGCTGGCCGGATTCACCAGCTGCATCACCTGACTCAACGCGTTGCCCAAGTGGGTGCCCGCCTGCGTCATCACCTCTTTCAGGATTTCCGGTTCGCTCTCGCCATTCTGCCAGCGCAGGCCCGGTTTACGTTTTGCCAGCTGCTGCTGAATGGCCGGTTTGCTCACCAGCGTTTCCAGACAACCTAAGCGACCGCAGCTACAGCGTTCGCCGTTGGGTTGCACGGTAAGATGGCCGATCTCGCCCGCCGTCCAGCTGCTGCCGGTAAACACTTCGCCGTGTTCCACCAGCGCGCCACCTAACCCTTCAGAAATTCGCAGATAGAAGTGGCTTTGCGACTTATTCAGTTCGAGTTGCTGCACCGAAAGCAGCGCCGCAGCTTTGACGTTATTCATGATGCGCAGCGGCAGCGGCATCTCGTGGCTGAGGATGGTCATCACATCCACATCCTGCCAGCCCAGATGCGCGGAAAAATGCACCCAGCCGCGATGCGGATCGATGATGCCAGGGAAACCAATCGCCACGCCGAGCAGCTCGGGATGTGCCGCGTGCAAGGTCTGGCACACTTCCACCAGCTCATGCAGCAACTGCTCGGGATCGCTGGTTTCGGTGCGCCAGGTTTGCTCGGCAATCACCTGCGAGAAATAGTCGCACACGCGCCAGTGAATTGCCTGGCGCTCCACCATGATGCCCGCGCTTTTCAGCTTTTCGGCGCGCAACGAGATTTCGATTTTCGGTCGTCCCGCTGACGCCACGCTAACCGGGCCGAGCTCATTGATCAGCCCGGCTTCCAGCAAATCATCGACAATCAGTGAAACGGTGTTTTTGCTCAGCTCGAGCGCTAATGCCAGATCCTGGCGGGAGGTGATGCGGGTGGTGCGCAGTTGCATCATCACCCGCTTCAGGTTGTTCAGGCGAAGTAGTGCTGGACCTTTACCGGCTGCTTTCATAGCACTCCTCAATACTCATCACCGCGCACACGGCTGCGATAACTTTCCCAGTCAAAGCGCACCCACAAGCTGTTGCCGAGGCGCATACGGTCCATCACGCGTTCACCCAGCAGCGAATTCATGCCGGCGGGATCGAGGTTCGATAACATGCCCGTTGGGCGTTTCGACGATGAGCGGCGATCAACAATCTGATTGATGATCACTTTTTCATAGCGCGATTCACTCTGCATGCCGATCTCATCGATCACCAGCAGATCCACATGGCTGAGATCGTGCAGCAGGCGCTCTTCAGTTAAATCGCTGCCGCCGCTGAAAGTGCCCTTCATGCTCGACATCAAGTCGGCCACGGTCACAATCAGCACGCTTTTACCGCGAATAATCAGATCGTTACCAATCGCTGCGGCAAGGTGGTTTTTACCGGTGCCGGGACGACCGGAAAAAACAAAACTGGAGATGCTGTTTTCAAATCCGGCGGCGTATTCGCGCGCCATGGCCAGCGCTTTGCGCTGCCCATCATTTTCCACGCGATAGTTGTCGAACGAGCAGTTCATGTGCAGCTCGCGGATGCCCGAGCGCCCCATGATGCGCTGCATTTTCATCGCGCGGTTTTCTCGCACAATCGCTTCCGAGCGCAAGCGGCCCTGCTCCTGGTTCCAGGCCAGCAGCTCCGCGCCGTTTTTGAATTTCGGCTGCACTTCGGACGGCATCATCTTTTTCAGGCGACTAAAAAGATCGTTCGGCGTTTTCATTACTCACCTCGGAATCCATCGGGAATATCGTAATCAGTATTGCTGATTTGCGTGAGATCGCGCTTTGGCTGTCCGCCATTGGCGGCGCGATTCATCTGCACGCTGCGCGCTAACTTCTGCTGCCACTGCACATGATGGAACAAACGGCCTTCCGCCTGCCAGTACGCCACAAACGTGGCCAGCTCGGCGGCGGTAACCGGTTCACTCAACGCCACGCCCCAGATGGCGGCCTGACGCTGAAAATCGCTATCGGGCTGCCAGCCTTCATACATCGCGAACTTGCCCACCGGCGTGGCGATGGGCGCGCTTTCGGTCTGAAACAGACTCTCATCCAGCGTGACATCATTGGGCTGCTGCGCGGCGGCTTCCAGCGCCAGCAGCTGCGCCAGACGCTGCGGCGTGAGCGCATAAAACGCCGGCGTATTGTTATGCAGCACCGCCAGCGTGCCGTTATCGGCCTGCTGCAGTACGGCGAGCGGGTCATGGCAGAAGCCATCCAGCCCCACCAACGTTGAAGATAAGATTTTGACTGACATGAAGAAACCTGACGTTAACCAGCATGGTGCGCCGGGCGGCAAATTCAGCCCGGCGTTATGCGGTAAGTGTACCTGTTTTAGGACAAGTGATCGTCAAAAAGGTCGCAGCGATTAGCGTGGCATCGTCAGCGGTTCGGCGCGATCCACATGGCGTGACGCGTGCGGCACCCGAACCGCGACAGGCTGGGGCCGGGTTTGCCAAAGATAGCGAGCCGATGCGATCAGGCACAGGCTGTAGCCAAACATCTCGCTGCCCTCTTCCGCCATGTTTTTTACCACGCGGTTATAGCCATCGAGCATCAGATGTTCCCACAGCTGATGCATGCCAAACAGGCGCGAAAACACCAAAATAGCCAGTAAACCTGCGGCCATCATCTGCCAGCTGCGATGCTGAACCAGCGACGCCAGCCCGGGCAGGATTTGGCGCGGCTGGCGGAAGGCCATCGCCAGACAGGCCGCCGTCGTCGCCAGCGCAAACCACAGCCAGGCGCCGTGCCTGATGAAATCGAACAGGAAGTCCATCTCACGAATCAGCATGCAGCTGTAAAAACCGCCGACCAGGATCAGCACGCTGCGTTGTGATGGCCGCTGCCAGGCCGAGAGGAAATAGAAGGTGGCGATGAGCAAGAGCATCAGCTCCTGGGTGATTTCGGTGAAGGAAGTTTCGTGCAGGGCATCGTTCATCCAGTTGACGTCGATGTAGACCATCGCCATACAGAAAACGAGTACCAATCCACTGATGAGAAAGGCCGTAACTTCACGGCTAATAAGAATAATATTGTTGCGCATATTGTGACCAAAGTAATGATTAGCGCGCTTAGTATATGGACCTCAGGTTTTGTCACTTCTCTTTTTATGCCGATTAGAAGCTGGCGCTGACGCCCAGGCTATAAATAAACTGCTCGCCGCTGGTCACTGCGCCAGTTTGCGCGAAAGAAGCAAAGGCCGCCATATTTTGCCCCAGCGGCATATTTGCGCCGACGCTGACATCCACCCAATTGCTTTCCCGTCCGTTGATATCCTCGGCTCGTTCGCGGGTGGGCGATGGCAACTCTTCATTTACCAGATGGCTGTAACTCACCTGCGCCCACGGCGATATCCCACTAAGGCTGGAATCCACGCGCCAGCCAACGGAGGCAATGTGCTCGGCGTTGTTGCTATCCACTCCTGCGCACTTCGGACAGCTCAAAGTCGAATCATCTACCGCAAACTGCGCCACCGGCCCGGTGCTCACCGCTTTACTCATCGGCATCGACCAACCGGCAGAGTAGCGATTAACAAAAGGCGTAGCGCCGACGCTGGCGGTTTCACTGTGCATCACCAGCGCGTAGTCATTCGGCGAGTTAAGCGCGGCGTCAAACAGGTTTGCATCGGGGTTTTCTGTCAACATCAGGTGATTACTGGAAATTTTTTCAGCAAGTATGGCGTTGTAATCGGGTGCGCTATTCTGGCTCGATTGATCAAAGGCATAGGTATTCCCGGCCAGAAAAAATAGCCATACACTGCCAAAAGCTAGCGCGATTATATGCTGGCCTGTCCGCTGACTTTTCTGCAACATGAAGGACTCCTGACGAGCCGGGAAGAGATGGGCGTTTAGGTTTTATAAGATCTATATCGGCGCCCCTTGTATAACTATTAATCGCTTTTGCCATTCGTCAAGGGAACTACCGCTATTTCATAGGCTAAGGGAGTGATGCAATGCAACGTTGTGGCTGGGTAACTGAGGATCCACTGTATCTGGCGTACCACGATAAAGAGTGGGGCGTGCCGCAAACCGATAAGCGAGTCTTATTTGAAATGGTCTGTCTTGAAGGCCAACAGGCCGGACTTTCATGGATTACGGTACTGAAAAAACGCGAAAACTACCGCCGCGCGTTCCATGAATTTGATCCCGCAGCCGTGGCGTTGATGGATGAAAGCGACATGGCACGGTTGATGCAAAATGCGGGACTGATTCGCCATCGCGGCAAGCTGGAAGCGATCATCAACAATGCGCGTGCCTTGCTGGCGCTGGAAGCTACCGAAGAGGAGTTTTCACGCTTTATCTGGTCTTTTGTCGACCATACGCCGATTTTGCACCGTTACGCGAATTACAAAGACGCGCCAACGACCTCCGAGCCCGCCATTGCGCTGTCGAAAGCACTTAAGAAGCGTGGTTTTAAATTCGTCGGCCCCACAACCTGCCACTCATTTCTACAGGCCTGCGGCTTAATTAACGATCATCAAACCAGCTGTTTTTGCCATCCTGATAATCTTTAAAGCAAAAGTTTACAAATTAAGACTGACCCTCACGCATTTCCCCATAATTGAACGGCATAATAGTGCCGTTTTGGGGCTTTTCCCCGTTTAAATCTGTGAGGGATTTTTCATGAATAAGCGTATTTTGGCGCTGACCTTGTTACTGAGCGGCAGCCTCGCGCTGTCGGGTTGTACCACCAATCCCTATACCGGCGAATCGCAGGCGGGCAAATCGGGTATCGGCGCCGGTTTGGGCGCGGTGCTGGGTGCGGGCGTGGGCGTGCTGTCGTCGTCGAAGAAAGATCGCGGTAAAGGTGCGCTGATTGGTGCAGCATCCGGTGCCGCACTGGGCGGCGGCGCGGGCTATTATATGGATGTGCAGGAAGCGAAACTGCGCGACAAAATGCGCGGCACCGGCGTCAGCGTGACACGTCAGGGCGACAACATCGTGCTCAACATGCCAAATAACGTCACCTTTGATTCCAACAGTAGCAACCTGAAACCGGCGGGCGCCAACACCCTGACCGGCGTGGCGATGGTGCTGAAAGAGTATCCAAAAACCGCCGTGAATGTGGTGGGCTACACCGACAGCACCGGCACGCGCGCGCTGAATATGCGCCTGTCACAGCAGCGCGCCGAAAGCGTGGCCAGCGGTCTGATTCTGCAAGGCGTGGCGCAAAACCGTCTGCGCACCCAGGGTTTAGGCCCGGATAATCCGGTTGCCAGCAACAGCACCGAAGACGGCAAAGCGCAGAACCGTCGCGTTGAGATCACCCTCAGCCCGCTGGGCTAAAAGTAAAGAGCCGATCTGCACGAACAGATCGGCTTTTGTCACATTTTTTCGCCTCTTTTGACGCCATCTTTGTTAGAAAAAGCTAAAAAATTCGTAACCGATAGAGCCGCCTTTTCCTTTATGCTAGCGTGATCAAAAATTGATCAGTGGGACGCTATCATGTCACTCAAAGCCATCGCCGCTACCCTTGGCCTCTCTGTTACTACCGTGAGCCGGGCGCTAAATGGCTATGACGATGTAGCGGCCGTCACGCGTAAACGCATTGAAGACGAAGCGAATGCGCGCGGCTATCGCCCCAACGACGCTGCCCGCCGCCTGAAAACCGGGCGCGCCAATGCGGTCGGTCTGCTCTTTCCCATCAGCCACGCCTCGCTCAATGACAGCTATTACAGCCAAATGCTGCTGATGCTGGATCAACGCCTCGCCCAGCACGATATTGATTTGCTGTTGCTGCCTGACAAACCGCAAGGGCAACAGCGTAAGCTGATCCGCATGCTGCGCAGCGGCGCCATCGATGCGCTGATTTTAACCCACACCCTGCCGCAGGATGCGCGACTGCAACGCTTGCAGCAGAAGGGTTTCCGCTTCCTGACGCTCGGCCGCAGCGAGCTGCCGCTGCCGTACGCGTGGATTGATTACGATAATCACGCCGGTACCTTTCTGGCGGCAGAACACTGCCTGCAACAAGGGTGGCCGCGTCTGGCTTATCTCGGCAGTAACGAAACGGCAACGTACATCCTCGATCGCCGCCAGGGTTTTATTGATGCATTGATTCAGCATCAGGCGCCGGTCGATCAATCCCTGATGGCCGCGCTACCCGCCACGCGCCGCTCCGGCTATCAGCAAACCAATGCCTGGCTGGCCCAAGGCGATGCGCCGCAGGCGATCATCACCGATTGCAGCACGCTGGGTGAAGGTGCCGCGATTGCGCTGCAGCAGGCGGCCCGCCTTAAGGGCGCGCAGGCGATTCCGCTGTATGTGTATGATGGATTGCCGCCCGATTCGATTGTCGATCAGCCGGTGAACACCATTCTGCAATCATCGCAGCAGCACATTGGCGAGCGCATCGCCGAAATGGTGCTGCAACTGCTCGATGATGTGCCGCCTGGCGATCTGCAAACGCTCTGGCAGCCGGTGCTGCGACTCACTTCTGACGCGCAATGATTGCGCCTGGCGCGAGCTGTGTTAGTCTTCGCCTGTTTCTTTTCAGCAGGTGTAAGCAATGAAAACCAGGCCGCCACGAGCCACAATCAGTGACGTTGCCCGTACGGCAAAAACCGGTAAAACCAGCGTTTCCCGCTATCTGAATGGCGAAGTGAATCTGCTCTCGCCCGATCTCAAAGCCCGTATCGAACAGGCCATCGCCGAACTCAACTATCGTCCCAGCCAGATGGCGCGCGGACTGAAACGCGGCCGCACGCGTTTGATTGGCCTGATCATTGCCGACATCACCAATCCATACTCGGTTGACGTGCTGAGCGGCATTGAAGCGGCGTGTCGTGCGCAGGGCTTTACCCTGCTGATGTGTAACACCAACAATGAAGTCGATCTCGAACAACATTACCTGCAACTGCTCAGCAGCTATCAGGTGGAAGGCATTGTGGTTAATGCCGTGGGCATGCATGAAGAAGTGCTCAATCGCCTGCAACAGTCGATGCTGCCGATGGTATTGATTGACCGGAAAATCCCTGATTTCGCCTGCGATATGGTGGGGCTCAACAACGTTGAAGCCTCCACGGTTGCGACCCAACATTTGCTGGATAACGGCTATCAAGCCCTGCTCTTCCTTAGCGAGCCGCTCGGCAGCGTTAATACGCGCCGTGAACGTCTGCGCGCCTTCTACGATACGGTAAAAAACGTACCTCAGATTGCGGCAGAGAATGCCGAGGTAGCGCTGCATCAGCCCGACGCGCTGGAAAAACAGCTGCGGGAATTCCACCAGCGCCATCCCGACAAACGCTGTGCGGTGATCGCCGCCAACGGCGCGCTGACCTTGCAAGTGGCGCGCGCGCTGCAGCGCCTTGCGCTGCGCTGGGGCGAAGCGATTGGCCTGCTGGGCTTTGACGAACTGGAATGGGCGGCGCTGGCGGGCGTCGGCATCACCACCTTGAAACAGCCCACCTGGCAGATTGGTTACGCCGCGCTGGAGCAGGTTATCGCGCGCATTGAGGGCAGCGAGCAACCGGTCAGCGAACAGCTCTTCTCCGGCGAACTGATCGTACGCGGCTCCAGCCAGCCGCTGCGCTAAGCCGGCCTTTTATGGCTCACTTCGTGAGCATGATCATAATTTCACGGTCTGCGCCTTTCCTTTGGAACCGGTTCCATTTAGGTTTTTTATAACGAATGGGATGTGGTCATGCCCGGAGAAACGTGATGAAACCAGAAATTATTGTTGTAACTGCCGCATACGGCGCGCAGAAAGTAGCGGAATTGGGTGGCCAGGCCGCGCTGTTGCCGCTGATCAAACAGGCCGGCGCAGATGGCGTCGAAATTCGTCGCGAGCTGTTCAACGAAAATGAACTCTGCCTGCTGCATGCGCTGGGCAATGCGATTTCCCAGCATCAGCTGAGCGCCAGCTATTCCGTGCCGGAAGCGTTGTGGCTGGATGATGGTGCGCTGAATCCGCGTCTGGCGCAGTTCCTGCAGGAAGCCGAACAAATCGGCGCTCAGCGCCTGAAAGTGGCGCTTGGCCATTTCGTTGAACTTGATGCGCGCGCGCTGCTCGATGTACTTAAAGCATCAACGGTGACGCTGGTGGTTGAGAACGATCAAACGCCAGACAGCAAACTGGCGCCGATGCTGCGCTTCTTCCATCAGGCTTGCGATGCCGCATTGCCGCTGGATATGACCTTCGATATGGGCAACTGGCAGTGGACCGGCGAAGACGGTTTGCAGGCCGCCGCGCAACTCAGTCGCTACGTTAGCTACATCCACGTTAAAGCGGCGGTGCCACACGGCGCTACTTTCCGCGCGATCGCGCTGGATCAGGCCGACGATAGCTGGCGCACGCTGCTGAACGCGCTGCCAACCGACGCACCGCGCGGCATCGAATTCCCGCTGGAAGGCGCGGATTTGCTGGCGGTCACGCGCCATTACGTTGACCTGCTGCGTGCAGCGTAAGGAGCCGGTGATGACGCAAAAAACGCTGGATGTGGTGACGATTGGTGAAGCGATGGCGATGTTTATCGCCCAGCAAACCGGCGATCTCGCCGCAGCAGAAGGCTTCGTCAAACGCATTGCTGGGGCCGAACTCAACGTGGCGATTGGCCTGGCGCGCCTCGGTTTGCAGGTCGGTTGGGTGAGCCGCGTCGGCGACGACAGTTTTGGTCGCTTCACACTGCAACAGCTGGAAAAAGAGGGCGTCGATCACCGCTGCGTCACCACGGACGCGCGCTATCGCACCGGCTTCCAGCTCAAATCCCGCGTCGATGACGGCTCCGATCCGGAAGTCGAATATTTCCGCAAAGGCTCCGCCGCCAGCCATCTGTCGCCCGACGATTTCAACGACGGCTACTTTGGCAGCGCGCGCCATCTGCATCTGAGCGGCGTGGCGGCGGCAATCTCTGACAGCTCGCTTGCCCTGGCGCAACACGCGGCAAAAGAGATGCGCGCGCGGGGCAAAACCATCTCCTTCGATCCCAATCTGCGTCCGGTGTTATGGCGCAGCGAAGAGGAGATGCGTAAGCAACTCAATCATCTGGCGGAATACGCCGATTGGGTGCTGCCGGGCGAGAAAGAGGGTTTGATTCTCACCGGCTACCGCCAGCCGGAAGCCATCGCCGATTTCTACCTCGATAAAGGGGTGAAAGCGGTAGTGATCAAAACCGGTGGCGACGGCGCCTGGTACAAAACCGCCGACGGCCAGCAAGGCCAGGTCGCACCGATTCGCGTCGAGAATGTGGTCGATACCGTGGGTGCCGGCGACGGCTTTGCGGTTGGGCTGATCAGCGCTTTGCTGGAGGGCAAATCCCTGCCGCAGGCGATTCTGCGCGGTAATAAGATCGGTTCGCTGGCGATTCAGGTCGCTGGCGACAGTGAAGGCCTGCCGACGCGCGCGGCATTGGGCGATTACTGATAACAGCACAATCCCTTAGCGGCGCGATGCATCGCGCGCTTTTCGCAGCGGCTTCGCTGCCAGAAGCGCAATAAATTGCGCCGCTACGGGTCCGTACGAAACCAAATAGCTGTACCCACTACAACAATATCGCGAGGCGCATCCACTGAATGCGTCCACCTCAACCAGAGGAGTCACCCATGAAATCGCAGACAATCGCGCCAAAACGCTGGTGGTTTATCATGCCCATCGTGTTTATCACCTACAGTCTGGCGTATCTGGACCGGGCGAACTTCAGCTTCGCCTCTGCCGCAGGGATAAATGACGATCTCGGCATCACCAAAGGCATGTCATCGCTGCTGGGCGCCCTGTTCTTCCTCGGCTACTTCTTCTTCCAGATCCCCGGCGCGCTGTACGCCGAACGTCGCAGCGTGAAGAAGCTGATTTTCTGGTGCCTGATTTTATGGGGCGGCTGCGCCTCGCTGACCGGCGTGGTCAGCAACATTCCGATGCTGGCGGCGATCCGCTTTGTGCTCGGCGTGGTGGAAGCGGCGGTAATGCCGGCGATGCTGATCTATATCAGCAACTGGTTTACCAAATCCGAACGTTCGCGCGCCAATACCTTCCTGATCCTCGGTAATCCGGTGACGGTGCTGTGGATGTCGGTGGTTTCCGGCTATCTGATTGAGTCCTTTGGCTGGCGCGAGATGTTTATCATTGAAGGCATCCCGGCAGTGATCTGGGCGGTGGCCTGGTGGTTCCTGGTGCAGGACAAACCTGCCCAGGCCAAATGGATGAGCGAAAGCGAGAAAGCCGCGCTGCAGGCGCAGCTGCAAAAAGAGCAGGAAGGGATTAAAGCGGTACGTAACTACGGTGAAGCGTTCCGTAATCGCAACGTGATCCTGCTGTGCCTGCAATATTTTGCCTGGAGCATCGGCGTGTACGGTTTCGTGCTGTGGCTGCCGTCCATTCTGCGTAACGGTTCGCAGATGGGCATGGTGGAAGCCGGTTGGCTGTCTGCGGTGCCGTATCTGGTGGCGACCATTGCGATGATCGTGGTGTCGTGGGCGTCGGATAAAACTCAGAACCGTAAACTGTTTGTCTGGCCGCTGCTGCTGATTGGCGCGCTGGCGTTCCTCGGTTCGTATCTGGTGGGTTCCAGCAACTTCTGGCTGTCGTATACGCTGCTGGTAATTGCCGGTGGGGCGATGTATGCGCCTTATGGTCCGTTCTTCGCCATCATTCCGGAGATGTTGCCGCGCAACGTCGCCGGTGGTGCGATGGCATTAATCAACAGCATGGGCGCACTGGGTTCCTTCGTCGGATCGTGGATTGTAGGCTATCTTAATGGCGCGACCGGTTCGCCTGCCGCCTCCTACATTTTCATGGGTGCTGCGCTGCTGGCTTCGGTTTGGCTGACGTTGATCGTCAAACCCGCCCAGAACAAAACGCCGCCGCCCGTTCACGGGGCGAAGCACGCGTAATCGATTCGGGAGGCCTTAAAGCCTCCCCTACATTTTAAAGGGAGCAAAAGATGAAACCTGCTGTGATTCTTTATAAGAGCCTGCCAGATGACCTGCGCACCAAACTGGATGCCCATTTCACCGTCACTGAAGTGCATGACATTTCCCCGGAAACTATCGAAAAGCACGCGGCACAGTTCGAACAGGCGCAAGGTTTGCTCGGCTCTGGCGGCAAAGTGGATGGCGAGCTGCTGGCAAAAATGCCCGCGCTGCGCGCCTGCTCCACTGTGTCGGTGGGTTACGATAACTTCAACGTTGATGCGCTGAATCAACACAAAGTGTTGCTGATGCATACGCCAACCGTGCTAACCGAAACCGTCGCCGACACCATGATGGCGCTGGTCTTGAGCACCGCGCGCCGCGTGACCGAGCTGGATAAGTGGGTCAAAAACGGCGAGTGGAAAAAGAGCATCGGACCGGATCATTTCGGCATCGATGTGCACCACAAAACCCTCGGCATTCTCGGCATGGGCCGCATCGGCCTCGCGCTGGCGCAGCGTGCGCACTTTGGCTTCGGCATGAACATTCTCTACAACGCGCGTCGTCAGCATGAAGAAGCGGAAACCCACTTTGGTGCGAGTGCCTGCGATCTGGAAACCTTGCTGAAAGAGAGTGATTTTGTCTGCATCAGCCTGCCGCTGACCGAACAGACGCACCATATGATTGGCGCGGCGCAGCTCAAGTTGATGAAGCCAAGCGCAATTCTGATCAACGCCGGTCGCGGTCCGGTGGTGGATGAGCAGGCGCTGACGGCAGCGCTAAAAGACGGCACTATCCACGCCGCCGGTCTGGATGTGTTCGAAGTTGAACCGGTGCCTGCCGATGCCGAAATTTTGACGCTGCCGAACGTGGTCGCGCTGCCGCACATCGGTTCCGCCACCCATGAAACCCGTTACGGCATGGCGCGCGACGCGGTAGATAACCTGATCGCCGCCCTGAGCGGCAAAGTCGAGAAAAACTGCGTTAACCCGCAGATCCAAGGCTAAGCTTGCCTTTTACCCATTGCGCCTGCCAGCGGCGGGCGCTATGGTGGTTCCCCATTCGATTTCACAACGTTTTAACTTCCTATGTCCTTTTCTCAGTTCGGCGACAAATTTACTCAACACTCCGGCATCTCACGTCTGATGGAAGACATGGGTGAAGGCCTGCGCACGCCCGGCACCATCATGCTTGGTGGCGGTAATCCGGCGCAGATCCCGGCGATGAATGACTATTTCAACCAGTTGCTGATGCAGATGCATCAGGACGGCCAGCTGAGCGAAGCGCTGTGCAACTACGATGGTCCGCGCGGCAAAGCGCTGCTGCTGGATGCGCTGGCGAAGATGCTGCGTGAGGAACTTGGCTGGCCATTAACCGCGCAAAACATCGCGCTGACCAACGGCAGCCAGAGTGCGTTTTTCTATCTCTTCAACTTGTTCGCCGGACGTCGCGCCGACGGCAGCAAAAAGCGCGTGCTGTTCCCGCTGGCACCGGAATATCTCGGCTACGCCGATGCCGGCCTGGAAGAGGATCTGTTTGTCTCCGCCAAGCCAAACATTGAGCTGCTGCCGGAAGGCCAGTTCAAATATCACGTTGATTTCGACCATTTGCCGCTGAATGACGATGTCGGCCTGATCTGCGTTTCACGCCCGACCAACCCAACCGGCAACGTGATCACCGATGATGAACTGCTGCAGCTGGATGCGCTGGCGCAGCAGCACGGCGTACCCCTGCTGATTGATAACGCGTATGGCGTGCCGTTCCCCGGCATCATCTTTAGCGAAGCGCGCCCGCTGTGGAACCCCAATACCATTCTGTGCATGAGCCTGTCGAAACTCGGCCTGCCCGGCGCACGTTGCGGCATTATCGTCGCCGATGAGAGCACTATCACCGCCATTGGCAACATGAACGGCATTATTAGCCTGGCGCCGGGCAGCATCGGCCCAGCGATTGCTAATGAGATGATCGTACGCGGGGATTTGCTGCGGCTGTCGCAAGAGGTGATTAAGCCGTTCTATCAGGCCAAAGTCAGCGAGACGATTGCGATTCTGCGCCGCTATTTGCCGGAAGATCGCTGCCTGATTCATAAACCCGAAGGCGCGATTTTCCTCTGGCTGTGGTTCCGCGATCTGCCGATCAGCACCGAAACGCTGTATCAGCGCCTGAAAGCGCGCGGCGTGCTGATGGTGCCCGGCCACTTCTTCTTCCCCGGGCTGGAACATGAATGGCCACACACCCATCAATGCATGCGCATGAACTATGTGCCGGATGCAGAGAAGATTGAGCGCGCGGTGCAGATATTGGCGGAAGAGCTGGAAGCCGCGTTTAAGAATTAAAGCTTCAAAATCGCGCGATGAATCGCGCCGCTACGATTGTGTGCACATTCCGTAGCGGCGCAATCTATTGCGCTATCCCTGCGTTATAGATAGCTGGCACCACTGCGCCAGCTGTTGAATCGCCTGCTCCACTTCGGCATTCCAGCCAAAACCGGCATTGAGTCGAAAACAGTGATCGTAGCGGTGATCGGTAGCGAAAATGTGGCCCGGCGCGATACCGATACCCGCGTTGCGCGCCTTGAGAAACAGCGCGCGCACATTCAGCGCACCGATCGGCATTTCCACCCATAACACATAGCCGCCTTCAGGATCAGACACCCGCGTGCCCGGCGGGAAGTAGCGCAGCACCGCCTGACGCATATGCTGGATTTGATTCTTCAACTCGCGCCGTAGCTTACGCAGATGCGCATCATAGCCGCCGCTGCGCAGCAGTTCGGCAATCGCTGCTTGAGACAACACCGACGTGCCCATGCTGGTGGTGTATTTCAGCGAGGCGATTTTGCGCATGTAGTTGCTGCTGTGCACCCAGCCAATGCGAATGCCCGGCGCAACCGTTTTCGAGAAGCCGCTGCACAAAATAGCGTTCGGGCTGAAGGCACGCATCGGGAACGGACGGCGCTCGCCAAACGCGGTATCACCGAAGATATCATCCTCAATGATCACCACATCGTTCTCGTCGGCCTGACGCGCGATATAGGCTTTCTGCTCGTTGGGAATGCTTTTGCCGAGCGGATTATTGATGTTGTTGATGGTGAGATACGCCTGCACCGCTTTGCGCTGGAACAGTGAAGTGAGTTTTTCCACATTGACATAACCTTCCGGCCCGGCTTCCACCTCAATCACCCGCAGATTGAGGTTATGCAGCATCTGCAGCAACACGAAATAGCACGGCGATTCCACCGCGACGATATCGCCTGGCCGCGTGGTGGCGCGTAGCGCCAGCGAAATCGCTTCGATGCAGCCGTTGGTGATCAGGATGTCATCCGCATTGATATTGCAGCCATAATCCACCGCGCGGCGTGCAATTTCATTTTTCAGCGGCGCGTAGCCGGTGCCTTTTACGGTATTCCCCAGCAGCGCCGGTTTGCTGTAACCCATCTGGCGCATCAGCAAACCAATCTTCTTCACCGGATAGAGTGAAAGGTCGCCGTTGGCCAGATCCAGCCGCACGCGGCAGTCTGAACCGAGCATCGCCAGATGCAGCTCGGTCTGCTCATCGAGCGGCGCCACTTCGCGCGCTTGCTCGTTGATGAGCGTGGGAAAGGTTTTATTAACAGGCCGCGGGGCGACAAAAAAACCGGACTTGGGACGCGCCACCGCGTAGTGCTCATCCTCAAGCGTGCGTAATGTTTTCAGCGCGGTGGTCATGCTGACGCTGTATTGCGTCGCCAGCGTGCGCACCGACGGTAAACGGCTGTCGGGCGGCAGCGAGCCGCTGTGAATGGCTTGTTTTATCTGCTCTGCGATTTGACGGTAACGACTGCCCTGTTCCGTTTCACCCGCCATCTGTTCCACCCTATTTCGTCCGGATCTGTGCGTTTTCACCAGATTACATTCAAAGTACTTTAGGCTGCATTAGTTAATTGATAACCCGCGCAATCGTCTTTAAGGCATTCATTCCGTAGCACCTTCGTGGCCCATTTCCCGTCTGATGCCGCCAGCACGGCAGCAGCGACTTTTTAGCCAAAGGATGAAGTGAAAAATGAATAATCTGTCCACCCTGATGCGAGAGATTAGTGGATATCTCACCCCCACGATTATTGATTCCGCGCAACACTGTTCACGCCGTTTACTTGCCGCGCTCCCGGATGCCACTCACCCGGAGAATAACCGCGTGCTGCTGGCCTACGGCGGCGGCAAAGACAGCAGCTATATGGTGGCGTACGTGCGCTACATTCAGGGGCTGATCTGGCAGCAACATGGCAGCACCTTTCAGCTGCGCATCAGCACCAATCGCCATGCAGCAATGAACGACAGCGTAATGGAGAATATCGATCGCGTGTATCGCGTGTTGCACATCCACGATGATGACTTTACCGAATGTCTGGTGACTGACGGCCTGCAAATCCGCCACTTCGATCGCCATTTACCGATGCCAGACAGCGTGCGCCAGCAGAATCGCAACGATGTGCTGATGAATGGCCATCGCTTCCGCGCCGATGCGCGCTCGACGTTTTGTAACGCCTGTAATCTCAGCATGGTGAACTCGTTTGGCCTGGCGGCGCATTACGACGGCGGCGTTGATGTGATCATCACCGGCGATTCGCCGCAGGAACAAACCGCTTATCTGGCGTGGGCGCGCCACCTTTCGCGGCTGTTTGCGGCTCCGGTGGCGGATAAATCGCGCGGCTTTAGCGGCTTCCTGCAGACGCTGGATGGCGTGGCCGAGCGCTATTTCGCCGATATCTACGGTGCCGATCAGGTGACGCCCGCGCACCGCATTACCTGGCAGCTGGAACGCGATCCGCTGTTCTTCAATATCTATCAGGACACCGCCTATGAAGCGGGCGCGCACTGGGCGCTGCTGACTGAATTTATGCATTTCCGCTTTGATGAACTGATGTTCAGCTTCTCCGAATCGGACTGCGGGAACCCGACATTAATGGCACATATTCGCGGTCTGCGTGCGGAGACGCTGTTGCAGCGCAGCTACGCCGAAGGCATTCGCGAATATGTGCGCTTTGCGCTCGGGCTGATGGTGAAAAAAGATTTCCCGCCGCAGCTGATTGATGAGATGGCGGCACGTTATCAGGACGATGAAGCGATTAAGCGCGCCCGCCAGCGTGCCGCGCAGTTCGCCGAACAGGCATTTGGCCTCAATGAAACCCAACTGGTTTGCATGATCTATTCGCCGTTTATCGCCGAAGGCAATCAGCTGAAAAGCTGGCTGCAGCAGCTAGTCGATGCGCCGGACGAAGCGGCGGTGCGCGCCTTGCTGCGCGGCGAAAGCGACGACCTGGGGCTGGCGCAGCAGCTGGAGCAACGCTCTGGTTTGACCGTGGCGCAGATGCGTCACTGCTGGCGTAGCAAGCAGGTGAGTTCACTGCTGGACGATCAGCGCGGCGATGCGCTTTCGCGCGTGCTGCGTTTTGACCCGCACAAAGCAGTGATTCAGGTGAATAACGGGGTCATGCACGACGTCGTCACTGAAGTGATCTCCGGGCGTTAACCCGGTAAGGCAACGCGATGAGAAAGATTTTCCTGCAGATTGGTGCCACCCGCGACGGACAAAATCCTTACTGCGCGGTGGCCAAACGCAAGGGCTACTTTACCGTGCTGGCGGAGATGGGCGATTTCGTCGATTACCAATCGCTGAGCATCCCGTTGCCGTTCGATCTGATTGTGCGGCTCGATCGCCCGGAAAATCCGTGGGATGTACTGCAAGCCTGTTTGCATGCCGGGTTGATGGAGCATCCTCACGTGGTGCTGGCGGGCTTTGAAGCTTACAACGCCAGCGCCGGTCGCGTACGCGAACTGCTGGCGGGGCCCGACGCCGGTGCCAGCTTTATTCCGCCGGATAAGTACGCGCAGCGTATGGCGTTGCGCAAAGCCTGGCAGCGCTTTCCGCAGCCGGAGTTTCGCTTTTTTGCCTCGCCGCTCAGCATTCGGGATGCGCGAGACGCGTTGCTCTATCCCTGCGTGATCAAGCCGGTTGACGGCGGCGGCGGTCTTGGCGTCTGGCTGGTGAAACAGGCCAGCCAGCTTGATGCGGTGATCGGCAAGCTGGTCGACACCATGAATTACGGCGGGCGCGGCTTCAGCGGTTTTATCGTGGAGAGCTGGCTGGCGGGCGATGAGTATTCGCTGCAAGGCGTGGTGGCGGACGGCCATGCGGTGGCGCTGACCTGCTGCCAAAAGGTGATCGAACACCATAGCGATGCCGACGGCTGCGTCAGTTTTTACGAATCCGGCCATGTGGCAGTCGCCGCGCAGCAGCTGCCCGCCAGCTTTAGCAGCCTGATGAGCTTCTGCTGCGAAACCTTCGGCTATCGTCAGGGCGCATTTCACATCGACTTCATTTTGGTCAACGGCGAACCGCATTTCCTTGAAATGGGCTTCCGCCTTTCCGGCATGGGCGTGGTGAATCTGGTGCAGGAAGTCACCGGCATCAACTGGGCGGAAGTGGCGTTCCACATCGAAGCCGGTCACGGCATGCCGCCGCTGCATTTTCCGGCGCAGCCGCAGGCAGTGGGCCGCGTGCGTTTGCGTCAGCGCCTGCAGTATGACGCGGCTGAGCGCTGGATCGCACAGCATCAGCGCGGTCAGCTGTTGCCGCCGCTCAATCTGCCCGCGCTGGCAGTTTCGCCACGCTCTTCGCTGTATGCCGATTTAACCCGCCACGCCGGCATTCTCGCCACCTTGCGTCTCGCAGCCACCAGCCGCGACGACATTCTGGCGGTGTTCCATCAGATCCTTGAGGCCTCATCGCTCACCATTCGGAGAGATTTACTATGTGCAGAATGATTGTGGCGCACGGCCAATTTGATGCCGCCGCAGTGCTGGACGCCGCGCGTGCCATGAGCTGCGGCGAAACCGCCACGCACGAAGGTCCGATTAAACAGCATCCTAACGGTTGGGGCTGTTTATGGCTGGAGCAAGGGCACATTCGCACGCTGCACGGCACCGGCACGTTCGCCGATGCGCTGCCGACCATTGATGTTGATCGCCTGCGCGGCCGCTTTCTGGCGGTACATGTGCGCCACGCCACGCTGAGCAAAAATCACGGTATCGAATTTTCCCATCCGCTGTGGCGCACCAGCGGCGACACGCAGTGGTACATGATGCATAACGGTTTTTTGCCCACCGTTTATCAGCAATTGGGCATGGCGGAGTCGCGTTTCGATTCCGCGGAGTATCTCGAATATATGGTGGATCGCGCCACGCCCGCCGATTTCACCCGCGATTATCTGCGCGACAAGATGGCGCAGGTCGCGCCGGGCGGCAGTTCGGCCAACGCCATTTTTGTCACCCGCGATAAAGCCTGGGCGTGGCAATGGCATCCCGACGACACGCCCTATCCCAACTATTTCACGCTGCACCGCTTACAGAAAAACGACACCACTTTCATCTCTTCTGAACCTATTTCAGCACTGGGCACGGCGTCTGAATGGCGTCGTATGAACAACCATGAACTTCATGAATTTCCAATTGGGGAGTGATCAACATGGCGATTTTCAATCAGATCCGCGTTATTCATCCAAACATGTTTGTGGAGAGCACCTGGCTGGATGACATCGTGACGGCGCGCGTGCCGCTGCTGGTGTTACGTAACTTCCTCAAGCCGGACGTGCGCGCAGCGGTAGTGGAGGATTTGCAGCAGTGCCGCGAACAGGTGCGGGTATCGCACTATCCAAACGGCGCGCTGACCACGCTCGGCCCTTATCTGGCGAAGCACACCGCCGCGCCGGAAAACTACTTCACAGAGCTGCGCGATATTCAGCACGCGCTGCCGTCGTCGCTGCACTGCCTGCGCGATCAGATCTACAACTGGGTGCAGCACGCGCTGCGCCTGGAAAGCCTGCAAACCGCTAATGAGCCCGAACTTGGCGATTACGCCGGTTCGATTGTGCGCTTCCACGCTGACGGCGTCGCCAATCCCCTGCATAACGACAACATCGTGCGCGATGCCGCCGGCAGCGGATTGGCGGTGACCCGCATCTTGCACCAGCTGAGTTGCGTGGTTTGTTTGCAGGAGTGCAACGCCGGCGGCGCGCTGCGCATCTTCAACAAGAAGTGGCAGCCGGTGGATGAATGGTACAAAACGCCGGGCGAACTGGGTTATCAAACCGGCGTCATCGAACACAGCGAGGTATGCGAGTTCTCACCGCGCAGTGGCGATATCTATCTGTTTAATCCGGCGTTTTATCACGAAATTGATCGCGTGGAAGGCGACACGCGCATCACCATGGGCTTCTTCTTTGGCCTGACCGACAAAAAAATGAAACACGCCATCGCCTGGAGTTAACGCCAGGTTTTCGACGAGGAGACGAACATGAATACCTTTGAAAAAGTAGCGGCCCTGCTGGATCACCATCAGGCGCGTTATCGCGTGGTGGAGCATGAAGCCATCGGCCAGACCGACCTGATTAGCGAGATTCGCGGTAACGATCTCAATCAGGCGGCCAAAGCGATGGTGCTGGAAGTGACGATGCCGGATGGCGCGGATGCGCGCTATCTGCTGGCGATTGTGCCAGGCGACTGCAAGATCAACTTCAAAAGCGCCGCACGCGCCATTGGCGGCAAGAAGTCGAGCTTTGCGGCGCCAGAGAAAGCGCAGGAGTTAACCCAGTGCGTGATGGGCGCGGTGCCGCCGTTTAGTTTTGATGACCGGCTAGCGCTGCGCGTCGATGTGCGCCTGCGCGATGTCGGCACGCTGTGGTTTAACGCCGGGGCACTGGATCGCTCCGTGGCTTTACAGGTGGATGATTTCTTTAAGGTTGTCGGTGATGAATGTTGTGCCGAGATCGCAACACCGGTGACGGCAACCGCCTGATCGCGGCAGTAAGGACTGTGTATGTCAGTGAAAGATATGTTGTTAGCCCTGCTGGTTGTGGTGGCGTGGGGCGTGAATTTTGTGGTGATTAAGCTGGGCCTGCAGGATATGCCGCCTTTTTTACTGGCGGGATTGCGGTTTAGCCTGGTGGCGTTTCCGGCGATCTTGTTTGTGAAGCGTCCGGCGATTCCGCTGCGCTGGCTGATCGTCTACGGCATGACCATCAGCTTCGGCCAGTTCGCCTTTCTGTTCCTCGCGATCAAGCTGGGCATGCCGGCAGGATTGGCGTCGCTGGTGTTACAGGCGCAGGCCTTTTTCACGCTACTGTTGGGGGCGCTGTTCCTGGGGGAGAAGTTACGCTGGAATCATATCGTCGGTATTTTGGTGGCGACGCTCGGCATGTTTATGCTGGCAACCGCAGGCATGGCAGGCCAAACCACAGCGGGCATTACGCTCACTACCATGATGCTGACGCTGGCTGCGGCGCTGTCGTGGGGCCTCGGCAATATCACCAACAAAATCATTTTGCGTAACCGCAAAGTGCCGGTGATGTCGCTGGTGGTGTGGAGTGCGCTGGTGCCGATCGTGCCGTTCTTTGCCTGCTCATGGCTGTTCGATGGCGAAGCGGCGATTATCACCAGCCTGCTGCACATTTCACTGCAAACGGTGTTGGCGCTGATCTATCTCGCCTTTATCGCCACCATTGTCGGCTACGCGATATGGGGTAATTTGCTGAGCCGCTATGAAACCTGGCGCGTGGCACCGCTGTCGCTGCTGGTGCCGGTGGTGGGGATTCTCAGCGCGGCGCTGATCCTCGGTGAAACCTTGTCGATTCAGCAGATGATCGGCGTTTCAGTGATCATCCTCGGCCTGCTGGTGAATGTGTTTGGCGGCATGGTCAGTCAGCGATTATTGGTGCGCACCTAAACAAAAACGCCGCTTTTCAGCGGCGTTTTTTTAACTCACATCCTGATTACAGAATTTCGATACGACGCGGTTTCGCCTCTTCCGGGACGATGCGAATCAGATCGATGCTCAGCAGACCATTTTCCAGACGCGCATCGCGCACCGTGATGTGATCGGCCAGCTGGAATTTGCGCTCGAAGTTGCGCTCGGCGATACCCTGATACAGGTATTTACGCTCCGGCTGCTCTTCAGGATGTGCGCCACGCACCACCAGCACGTTGTCATGCGAGGTGATATCTAACTCGCTCTGGGCAAAGCCCGCCACGGCAATGGTGATACGGTAGAAATTCTCATCCACCAGCTCAACGTTATACGGAGGGTAGCCACCATTGGCCTGGTTTTGGTTGGACTCAAGCAGGTTAAACAGGCGATCGAAACCAATGGCAGAACGATAAAGTGGGGTGAGATCAAAGTTACGCATAATAAGACTCCTGATATTCAGCAAGTTTAGGCAACCTTCCACCATGGACAGGTTGTGCAGTCCGTTGCTGTCCCTTCCGGCAACAGCAACAAGACCGTTCCTTAAAAGTGGGTGCAGCCTGGTCGCTTTCAAGGGCTGATGCGTATTTTTTTACAGCAAATCTGACGATATGACATACACTCAGGGGACCAATCGCCTGAGATCCAAGACGCAGCCACAGAGCTTTGCTTAACGTCAGGTGACACACTCCAGCCAGGGCCATGCCATGACTGAAGGGATGATGATGATGAATATGATGAAACGCTTTCCACTCACAGCTGTGCTGGTTTGCAGTACCTTTGTTACTTCAGGTTGCTCCAGCGTTATGTCTCACACTGGCGCCAGTCAGGGCTACTATCCCGGCACGCGCGCCAGCGCAGAGATGATCACTGACGACAACACCAGCTGGGCGATCAAGCCGCTGGCGCTGATCGATCTCCCGTTCTCAGCGGTGATGGACACCGTGCTGCTGCCATGGGATTACTTCCGTTCTGACGACGATAAAAGTAAGGATTCGATTCACGAGCGCGTGATGCAGAGCGAAAAAATGGCCGGCACGCAAGCCAGCCTGGCGACCGCCGCGTCTATGCCCGCGCAGCCGCACTGACGCAAAACAGCTGCCGCCAGCCGTCCACTTCCCGCATATAAGCGATCTTTTCTCCATCCGGCGACCAGACCACTGCATCACCGGATGGCGCGTGATCGCTACGCGGCGTTAAGCGCGTACAGGCTCCCGTCGCCATTTCACAGCGCATCACACTGTTATCACAGATAAAGCATATCGCGCCGCCTTGTGGATGCCAGCTAAAGGCCGACTGAATGCTACTCGCCAGCTGCGTCACCTGGCGTGGCTGGCCGCCATTCGGTGAAACCGTCCACAGCTGAATCACGCCCTGTTCGTCCGCCAGCAAAAAGGCGATGGCGCTGCCATCCGCGGAGGCGCGCAGCCAGTGGCGCGGTTGCAGTGCCAGGCCATGGGTGTGCGTGATGCGTCGCTGCTGCACGCCAGCTGGCGGCGCAGGCAATTTATCCGCCGTGCCCTGTAAGGGCGAAGCGCCCGCTTTGGCGTAATCGGCTAACGCGGCGGGCAGATCCACCACAAACACTTCCGGCACTTTGTCGCCGTTGGCGGCGCGCGTATCGCCGATAAAGGCGATAGCCCAGCGCTGCCAGCTGCCATCCGCTTTCTGATAGCCTTGATTCCCGATCCAGCACTCTTCATAGGCGCGGTCAATCTGGTCGCTGCCCGGCTGAGGATCGCGCTGCGTCTGGCTAACCAGCACGCAATAATGGCTGCCCTCATATTCACGCGGATGCTGTTTGGGCGGACACACCGGATGCAGCGGCACGGCCACGCCGACGTTACGCAGGTCTTCGCCGGCATCCTTTTCATGCATCACATGATCGTTGTAGGTAAAGCTCAGGCGCGAACCATCCGGGCTGAAGACGTGGACATGCGAGCCACCGCGCAGCGCGCCAGGCGTGTAAGGCGAGGTGATATCGCAGGCATCGAGGTTCTCGGCGATGCCTTGCTGCACGATCACGCCGCGCCGATGATGAAAATCGTAGCGCCAGTGCGCATCCGGATGTTCCGGACCATGAATGCAAACGTAACGCGGCGGCAGATCCGGACTGACGGTGACCACGCCAACGTGCGCACCATCGCGAGCCTGATACAACACTTCAACGGCACCGCTCGCCACGTTGACGCGCTCGATAGTCAGGCTGGTAAAAGAGGCACCGGAAGGTCGCACATCAAATGCCAGCCACTGGCTGTCGCCGGTCCAGACGTTGATGTTGGTAAGTTGATGATGACGCGCGGCAAAGGTGATTTGTTTTTCTGACATGAGGCAACCTTCCATCTAACAGTTGCCGGATAAATTACGTGATTCTGCAGTGAGAAGCAGCAATTTCACCGCTGTTGATTACGCAATGAACGGCGCCGCTACGGATTGTGCCCGTATTTGTAGCGGCGCGATTCATCGCGCGAATTTATTCACCTACGCGTTTTACATCACCGACCAGCAGGATGTAGGAGAGCGCGCCAATCAGCGCCACCGCCGAGATATACACCAGCGCCGGTGCAAAGCCGTAATCCTGCGCCAGATAACCCACCACCAGCGGCACGGTGATGCCACCCAAGCCGCCAACAAAGTTGAACATGCCGCCGGTCAAACCAATCAGGCGCACCGGTGCCAGCGAGGAGACCAGCGACCAGGTAATTGAGGCGAAACCGTTGCCGAAGAAGGCGATCGCCATCAGCGTCATAATCCATATTGGATCGTTGGTGTAGTTCGCGCCCATGATGCAGGTGGAGATCAGCAGACCGCAGATGATCGGCGTTTTGCGCGCAAAGCCCAGCGAACGGCCACTGCGCACCAGACGATCGGCGACGATACCCGAGAGAATCACGCCAACGAATGCCGCGAGGAAGGGCACGGTGGTCATGAAGCCCGCGGTGAGCGCCGCGATGTGTTTTTCCTGCGTCAGATAGTTCGGGAACCAGGTCAGGAAGAACCACAGCGTGGATGTGACGGCGAACTGGCCAAGATAGACGCCGCACAGCTTGCGGTGGAACACCAGTTTCCAGTCGGCGGCGGTAAGTTTGGTGCGGGCTTTCTTTTCGCTCGGCGCATCACCATCCACCATCGCGCCACCTTCACGGATGTAATCCAGCTCGGCTTTATTGATGCCTTTGCTTTGGCTGGGTGCCTGATAGAACTTAATCCAGATGAAAGACCAGATGATGCCGATGCCGCCGGTAATAATGAAGACCCAATGCCAGCTCAGCAGTTCCTGAATCCAGATCAGCAAGGGCGTGAGGAACGCCAGACCAACAAACTGACCGGACGTGTAGAAGCCGACGGCGGAAGCGCGCTCCTGCTCCGGGAACCAGCTGGTCACCAGCCGGTTATTGGTCGGGAAAGCCGGCGCTTCAAATATGCCGGTAATCGCACGCAGACCAATTAATGATAATAAGCCGGTGGCAAAACCCTGCAATAACGTCGCAACCGACCAGCCAAAGATGGCAATAAAATAGGTTAAGCGTGAACCCACGCGGTCAAGGAACCAGCCGCCGGGAATCTGGCATAACGTATATAACCAGGCAAAGGCCGAAAATACATAACCCATTTGCGCTTTAGTAATACCGAACTCTTCTTGAATATGCGCGGAAGCGACGGCTAAATTAGCGCGATCGACATAACAAATGACCACCGTAATAAATATCATCAGCAGCGTGATATAACGACGGCGCGTCGGTTTGGCGTGAACAGCAGAGAGATCCATGGTGTTTCTCCGTAATCGGTTTTGCCGTTTGGGCACGACAGAGCACGCCCCGGCAAATGTAGGGTAGCGATATCAAAGGTAAAACCGCGTCAGCGGTAAATAAGCTGTGCCGGGAATCAGGCTGAGCGCAGCCCTATGCCTTATTTCACCGGCATATAATTATCGAGATTTAATAAAATTTAATACCCTAAAGAATTCGAGTTGCAGAAAGGCGGCAAGCGAATGAATCCCCCGGAGCTTACACTAGTAAGTGACTGGAAGAATGAGCGCAGCCAACGCATCTGTAGCTTGAATTATGACGGGTATTTACCATTCAGCGACTGAACCGTCCGGGAATCGCCATAATGGATTACGCCAGTCAGGGGCATTTTTACTGCGCTCGATCACCAGCTCTTCGTTAATTTCCACGCCGAGGCCCGGTTTATTTAACGGATAGAAATGACCGTCATCCATTTTGAAATCGTCTTTATTGATCACATAATCGAGCAGTTCAGCGCCCTGATTATAGTGAATGCCCATGCTCTGTTCCTGGAACACCGCATTGCGTGACACGAAGTCAACGTGCAGGCACGCAGCCAGCGCAATTGGGCCGAGCGGACAGTGAGGCGCCAGCGCCACATCGTAAGATTCGGCCATCGCGGCAATTTTGTAGCACTCGGTGATACCGCCCGCGTGTGACAGATCCGGTTGCAGAATCGCCAGTCCACCCGCTTCCAGCACGCGTTTGAACTCGAAGCGCGAGAACATGCGTTCGCCAGCGGCGATCGGAATATGAGTCTGCGCCGCCAGACGCGGATAATATTCCGCCTGCTCCGCCAGCACCGGCTCTTCGATAAACAGCGGGCGATACGGCTCCAGCTCTTTGATCAGCACTTTTGCCATTGGCGCGCTGACGCGGCCGTGGAAATCGAGGCCAAATTCAATCTCTTTACCGAAGGCTTCACGAATTTGCGCTACGGTATTCACCGCCTCATCGACTTTGCGCGCGTTATCGATAATGCCCATCTCTTCGCAGCCGTTGAGTTTGAAGGTATCAAAACCGATGGTGCGCAGTTTCTTAATGCCATCAATCACGTCGGCCGGACGATCGCCGCCCACCCAGCTGTAGGCTTTAATGCTGTCACGCACTAATCCGCCAAGCAGTTGATAAACCGGCACGCCGAGCGCTTTGCCTTTGATATCCCACAAAGCCTGATCGATACCGGCGATGGCGCTCATCAGAATCGGGCCGCCACGATAGAAGCCGCCGCGATACATCACCTGCCATAAGTCGTTAATGCGCGCTGGATCCTGACCAATCAGGTATTCCGATAGCTCATGCACCGCCGCTTCCACGCTGCGCGCGCGGCCTTCAATCACCGGTTCGCCCCAGCCAACGATGCCTTCGTCAGTTTCGATTTTCAGGAACATCCAGCGCGGCGGCAGGCGATAAGTGGTCAGTTTGGTAATTTTCATCGTACAGCGTCCTTATATGCAGCAATAAATGCGCGAGCTTGTTCCACAGTGCGTGACAGCGGTTGACCGGCGCGATAGAGATCGCTGCCTAAGCCCGCGCCAATGCAGCCTGCGGCCATAAATTCATGCAGGTTTTCCGGCGTCACGCCGCCCACGGCAAACACCGGCACCTCTGGCGGCAGCACCGCTTTAAGCGCTTTGATGTAGCCCGGACCAAAGGCTGACGATGGGAAAATTTTCAGCGCCTGCGCACCGGCCTGTAAGGCGGTGAACGCTTCTGTCGCGGTAGCGCAACCGGCGGCAACGATCATCCCTTTGGCGGCCGCCTGGCGGATCACCGCAGCATCGGTGTTCGGTGTGACAACCAATTTGCTGTTCAGCGTCGCCAACTCATCGACCTGCGCCGGATTCAGCACCGTACCGGCGCCAATCAGCGCTTTATCGCCGAAGGTTTTCACCATCGCGCCGATGCTTTTCGCCCACTCCGGTGAGTTGAGCGGGATTTCAATCGCATCGAAACCCGCTTCAATCAGCGCGCCAACGTGCGCTTCGGCTTCATCCGGCGTGATGCCGCGCAGAATGGCGATCAGCGGGACTTTAGTTTGCCAGGACATTCGCAATACTCCTTATTCCGTGCTGGAAAGCACGATCGCCTTCCAGCGTGACTGAATCCATACCGATAAACTGCAGCGCCTGCTGATAACGTTGCGCCAGCGCGCTACCGGCAATAATGGTGATCGGTTGGCTTGCGGCGTCGGCCTGCTGCGTCATCAGCGCCACTTCGTGACCAATCAGCAAGCCTGAAAGAAAGTCGCTAATATGGCGGCGATCGCGCGCGCCGAGTACGTGTGAAGCACGCACTTCAAACAGGCGCGAGAGAATCGAGGCATCGTTGCTGCCGACTTGCACACCTGCGCGGAAAGCCGCCGCGTTCTCTTGCTGTTCGGGTAAACCTGCGCCAACCAGCGACTGTTTGAGCAGCAGATGATGCAGTTCGCCGGTCATCACGGTGCGGAAATCCAGCACGCGATCCTGTTCCATCTGCACCCATTTGGCGTGCGTGCCTGGCATCACATAGAGCGGCGCAGGCTGCAGTTCCAGCGCGCCAAGCAGCTGCGTCTCTTCACCGCGCATCACGTTGTAATTGTCGGCACGTTCGACGCTCAATCCCGGCACGATCCACGCTTTATCCTCGACGCGCGTCAGGCGGCTAGCGATGTCGCCCAGCGCCACCGGACAGGAGAGATAGGGCACCGACAGCCAGCCGGCATTGCTGCCTACCATGCCCGCCATCACCACCGGCACGTCATCGACTGGCCAACCTGCGGTGACGCTGGCAAACACTTCGGCTGGCGTGCGATCGCCCAGGCGCGTGACGCCGGCTTCCGAACGACGTTCATCGATGCAAACGCCGGCTTGATAATGCCAGGCGCGCAGGTTGGTTGAGCCCCAATCAATCGCGATATAGCTGGTCACATAATCTCCTTGAGTCGCGCCGTTGAGCTGGCAATCATCGCTTTCGCCGCCTGCTCGGCAGCATCGCCATCCTGATGACGAATGGCATCGAACAGCGCTTTGTGTTCGGCGAGCGTGCGCGGCATGTTGCCTTCGTCCGCCATGTAGGTTTGCGCGAACACCGCTTTTTGCAGCTGGCTGATCGCCACATTGAGTTGCTGCAGCACCGGATTGTGTACCGAATTCAGCACCGCTTCGTGATAGCGGATATCCGCTTCATTAAAGGCATCACGATTGAGATGATTGGCCACCATGTCGTTGTACGCCAGTTCAATCGCAGCCAGATCGCTTGAGGTGGCGCGTTCGGCAGACCAGCGCGCAATCTGCGGCTCGACCAGCACACGCACTTCGTTCATGGCAGCAATCAGACGCGGGTCCTGATCGTGCGCCAGCGCCCACTGCAATACGTCGCTATCCAGATAGTTCCAGTGATTGCGCGGCGTGACGAACGCGCCGCGATAGCGTTTCATCTCCATCAAGCGTTTCGCCATCAGCGAGCGAAACACTTCGCGGATGATATTGCGCGAGGTGCCGAAGCGTTCACACAGCTCAGCTTCCGCGGGTAACGCCGCGCCCGGCACAAACTTGCCGGCCACAATCTCTTCACCCAGCGTCAGGATGATGCGCTCTGTTTTGCTTAGTTGTTCTTGCGTCATGATGTTCCATTCAGTGAAAGGCAGGTACGCATCAGATTACTGCTTTCGCGTAGCGAAGCCTAACGGCCGCCCTGGCCTGCGTTGTCGATTGTAGTACCATTAATCTAAGTTGTACTACAATGTGGATCACAAATTAGACAAGTCATGTGTCATAACGCGACAAGGTCGCCATAAATGGCGACCTTATGAAGGCTTGGTGAGATTTGAAGGGTCACCATGTATGGCAACCTAAAAACAGCGTGACGAGGAATAACGAGGGTTTACAGCACCAGCTCTTCTATGGCGTGCGCTACGCCGTGTTCCATGTTGGTTTTGGTAATGAACTGCGCGATTTTCTTCACGGAATCAATCGCATTGCCCATTGCTACGCCGGTTCCAGCATACTCAATCATCGCCAGATCGTTTTCCTGATCGCCAATCGCCATCACCTCTTCACGCGCCAGGCCGAGCTTCTCAGCCAGCATTTTCACGCCTTGCCCTTTATTCACGCGGGCATCGAGGATTTCGAGATAATAAGGTGCGCTTTTGAGGATGGTGTAGTTGTCACGCGCCTGCTGCGGCAAGCGCTGAATGGCAGAATCCAGCAGATCGGGCTTATCGATCATCATCAGCTTAGGGAAACGCGTGGCGCGATCCATCTCTTCCACAGAACGATAGCGCACCGGAATGCCGGTCAGGCTCGCTTCGTGGATGGTGAACTCACTGATGTCTTTGTTCGGCGTATAGAGGAAAGATTTATCGAAGGCCTGGAAGTGGACACCAAGATCGCGCGCCAGCTGTTCGATATACAGATAGTCGTCAAAACCCAAGGTGATTTCCGCGACGCACTCGCCATCATTAGCGCGATGCACCAGCGCACCGTTATAGCTGATGCAATATTGGCCTTCATCAACCAGATTCAGCTCCATCAGATAGCGCTGAATACCGACAAACGGACGGCCGGTGGTGAGCACCACCATCACACCTTTTTTATGCGCGCGTTCAATGGCCGATTTAACGGCAGGCGTGATCTCGTGCTGCGGATTGAGCAGCGTGCCGTCCATATCGATTGCAACCAGTTTTATAGCCATAACGTCCTCATTGAGTCAGGGTTTTGATCAATGCTAGCGCGATTCAGCTCACATTGACCAGTTTCGCGCCCCATTCAGATTTTTTACCGCAGCGGGCTTTGCGCGTTTTGCCGGGCGGAAAACAAAAAACCCTTCCACCAGGGAAGGGTTTTTACGTGTTGCCGTGTCGATCAGATATCGATGTTGGCGGCTTTCAGCGCATTCTCTTCGATGAAGGCGCGGCGCGGTTCTACCGCATCGCCCATCAAGGTGGTGAACAGCTGATCGGCAGCAATCGCATCCTTGATGGTCACGCGCAACATGCGGCGGCTATCGGGATCCATGGTGGTTTCCCACAGCTGCTCTGGGTTCATCTCACCCAAACCTTTATAACGCTGTACTGACAGACCGCGACGCGACTCTTTCACCAGCCACTCAATCGCCTGCTCGAAGCTGGTGACCGGCTGACGACGTTCGCCACGTTCGATATAGGCATCTTCTTCGATCAGGCCGCGCAGCTGCTCGCCCAGCGCACAGATTTTGCGGTATTCCGGTCCATCGATGAATTCGCTATCCAGCGGATAATCGGTATCAACGCCGTGCGTGCGCACACGCAGCACCGGTTCAAACTTCTGCTCATGGTTGGCGCGGACATGGGCCAGATAGCTGCTGCCGTGCGCTTCACGCTCAGTCAGATACGCCACTAAACCGTCGATCCAGCCTTTTACAGCGGCTTCATCGCTGAGGTCGCTTAAGGTCGGATGGTAGATCAGGCCGCGCAGCAGAGCCGTAGGGAAACGGCGCTCCATACGTTTGATCATGCGCTGCGTGCCGTTGAAATCCGCCACCAGCGTTTCCAGCGGCTGGCCGCCTAACGCCGGTGCGCTGGCGTTGGTGTGCAGCGTTGCGCCGTCGAGGGCGATGGAAATCTGATACTGATCCATCGCTTCGTCGTCTTTAATATACTGTTCTTGCTTGCCTTTCTTCACTTTGTACAGTGGCGGCTGCGCAATATAGACGTGACCACGTTCGACGATTTCTGGCATCTGACGGTAGAAGAAGGTCAACAGCAGCGTACGAATGTGCGAGCCGTCGACGTCCGCATCGGTCATGATGATGATGCTGTGATAACGCAGTTTGTCCGGATTGTATTCGTCACGACCGATACCACAGCCCAGCGCGGTGATCAGCGTGGCTACTTCCTGCGAAGCGAGCATCTTGTCGAAACGCGCTTTCTCCACGTTCAGGATTTTACCCTTCAGCGGCAGAATCGCCTGATTCTTACGGTTACGACCCTGTTTGGCTGATCCGCCTGCAGAGTCACCCTCCACCAGGTAGATTTCAGACAGCGCCGGATCGCGCTCCTGACAGTCGGCCAGTTTGCCCGGCAGACCGGCCAAATCCAGCGCGCCTTTGCGGCGCGTCATCTCACGAGCACGGCGGGCAGCTTCACGCGCACGCGCTGCATCGATGATTTTGCCAACCACGATTTTCGCGTCAGACGGGTTTTCCAGCAGGTATTCCGCCAGCAGTTCGTTCATCTGCTGCTCAACCGCCGATTTCACTTCAGAAGAGACCAGCTTATCTTTGGTCTGAGAAGAGAATTTCGGATCCGGCACTTTCACGGAAACCACTGCAATCAGGCCTTCACGCGCATCGTCACCGGTCGCACTGACTTTGGCTTTTTTGCTGTAGCCTTCTTTATCCATGTAGGCATTCAGCGTACGCGTCATTGCCGCACGGAAGCCCGCCAGGTGCGTACCGCCGTCGCGCTGTGGAATGTTGTTGGTGAAGCAGTAGATGTTTTCCTGGAAACCATCGTTCCACTGCAGCGCCACTTCCACGCCAATGCCATCTTTCTCCGTCGAGAAGTAGAACACCGTTGGGTGAATCGGGGTTTTGTTCTTGTTGAGATACTCAACGAACGCCTTGATGCCGCCTTCGTAGTGGAAGTGATCGTTCTTGCCGTCGCGTTTGTCTTCCAGACGAATCGAAACGCCAGAGTTCAGGAACGACAGTTCACGCAGGCGTTTCGCCAGGATTTCGTACTCAAACTCAATCACATTGGTGAAGGTTTCGTAGCTCGGCCAGAAACGCACGCGAGTACCGGTTGCATCGGTATCACCGGACACCGCCAGCGGTGCCTGCGGCACGCCGTGCTGATAAACCTGCTGATGCACTTTGCCTTCACGGCGAATGGTCAGCTCCAGCTTCTGTGACAGGGCGTTTACGACTGAAACGCCAACGCCATGTAGACCACCGGAAACTTTATATGAGTTATCATCAAATTTACCGCCTGCGTGCAGGACGGTCATGATCACTTCAGCAGCAGAGACTCCCTCTTCCGGGTGAATGCCGGTAGGAATACCACGGCCATCATCTTGCACCGAGACAGAGTTATCTGCATGAATAGTAACGGTAATATCACTACAGTGACCGGCGAGCGCTTCGTCGATTGCGTTATCCACGACTTCGAATACCATGTGATGCAGACCGGTGCCGTCATCCGTATCGCCGATGTACATACCCGGGCGTTTGCGTACCGCATCAAGCCCTTTCAGGACTTTGATACTTGAGGAGTCATAAGAATTCGACATCAACGTTTCTCGCTCATTTAATCTTCAGGTTGAACCACTATTTTACCCTGTTCCACGCGGAACATCTTGCCCTTTTCATCACTCATGTCGATTACATGCTCGACACCAATGGCGCTGACAAATACTTGAGCCTGCGTGGCTTTTAGGCGTTCAGCTAACAGCCGACGACGGGTGTCATCCAGCTCTGAGGCAAAGTCATCAATCAAATACAAACAGCGTTGTCCGCTGCTGCGCGTCAGGTATTCACCCTGCGCTAAGCGCAGCGCGCACATCAGCAGTTTTAACTGGCCGCGTGAGAGTAAATCTTCCACCGGCGTGCCCTCAGCACGAATGCGAAAATCGGCTTTATGCGGGCCGCTGGCGGTATACGTGAGCGCGCGGTCGCGCTCGAAATTGCGTTCCAGCAGTTCGGCGTAGTCGCTCTCTTTATCCCAGCCGCGCTGGAAAGAGAACGTCAACGCAAACTCCGGTAAAAACTGACCGCAGGTGGCGATGATCTCGCGGGAAATCGCCGCGCTGTATTCGGCGCGCCAGGCGCTGATCTGTTCGGCCAGCGGCACCAGTTCCTGATCCCAGGGACGAATCTGGCTGTAGCGCGAAACCTGACGCAGCGCCGCATTGCGCTGTTTCAGCAGGCGACGCAAATTGCTCCAGGCATGGAAAAAACCAGGCGAGGCGTGAAAGCAGCCCCAATCGATGTAGGCACGACGATATTTTGGACCGCCATTGAGCAGGGTAAAACCTTCCGGCGTAATCAGTTGCATCGGCAGCAGCTGCGCCAACTCGGCGACTTTGTGACCATCGCTGCCATCAATACGCACTTTGCTGTCGCCAGCGCGATTCTTGGTCAGACCGACCGACATTTCACGTTCGCTGCCTTCAATACGGCCGTGCAGCACAAAGGCGTCCTGATCGTGACGAATCACGCGGCCCGCTTGCAAACTGCGAAATGCGCGACCGTGCCCCAGCGTGTAAATCGCCTCCAGCACGCTGGTTTTACCGCTGCCATTGGCACCGACAAGGAAATTAAACCCCGGCGCCAAAGCCAGATCGGCCTGCTCGATGTTGCGAAAATCTTTAATCAGGAGGCGGGTTAAAGCCATAACGAATCCAGCGAGAAGGGGATTTTACCTAACATTTGAGATCCAGGCCGTCGACGGCGCAGCCAGTCTGGTTACGGCCAGCGCGCAGAACTTGGGAGCATACTGAAGTATGTGACCAAGGGCGAGCACTGCCCGGGACCAGAATGGCAAGTAAGCCAGGCCGATATTTATAAACGCATTGGCATGACGACGTAGGCTGCAGCCGGACTGGCCACATCCTCAATCTGCACGCTCGATACGCCATCAGTCAGCAGCAAACGCACGTTCTCGCACTTGAGCGCATTCAACACATCCAGCACGTAACTGACGTTGAAGCCAATCTCCAGATCGGTGCCGTTGTAAGAGACATCCAGCATCTCTTCCGCTTCTTCCTGCTCTGGGTTATTCGCCGTGATCTTGAGCTGATTTTCGGTGATGTAGATGCGAACACCGCGGAATTTCTCATTCGAGAGAATCGCCGCACGCGCAAACGCCTGTTTTAAAATATCACAGCCGGCTTCCAGCGCTTTGTCGGGATTCTTCGGCAGTACGCGGCGATAATCCGGGAAACGGCCATCAACCAGCTTCGACGTAAAGATAAAGTCGCCAACGTGTGCGCGGATATTGCTGCTGCCGATTTGCACCTGCAGCGGCGTTTCGCCACCGTCGAGCAAACGCATCAACTCAATCACCCCTTTACGCGGCACGATCACCGAATGGTTCGGCAGCGCCTGACCAATCGGCATGGAGCATACGGCAAGGCGATGACCATCGGTGGCGACGGTACGCAACTCTTCGCCTTCGGTTTCGAACAGCATACCGTTGAGGTAATAACGCACATCCTGATGCGCCATTGAGAACTGGGTGGCTTCAATCAGGCGTTTTAGCGTCGCCTGCGGCAAGGTGAATTCCACCTCGCTCTGCCAGTCATCCAGATTCGGGAAGTCGCTGGCGGGCAGCGTTGACAGCGAGAAACGGCTGCGGCCAGAACGCACCAGCATTCTGTCGCCTTCCAGCGTCAGGCTGATCTCAGCACCTTCCGGCAAACCGCGGCAAATATCGAGGAATTTACGCGCGGGAACCGTGGTGGCGCCCGGCTCATGTGGCTGCGTCAGCGCAACACGGGCTACCATTTCCATTTCCAGATCGGTACCGGTCAAGCGCAGCGAGCCTTCGCTTACTTGCAGCAGTAAATTTCCGAGGATTGGCAGCGTCGGGCGTCCGCCAAGTGGACCGCTAACCTGTTGCAGTGGCTTCAGTAACTGCTCACGTTCTACAATAAATTTCATATGCGTCAGGAAGATAGTGTTCGAATGAGGTTAGAGAAATCTTCTTTAATGTCGTGGCTTTCTTCACGCAGCTGCTCAATTTTACGGCAAGCGTGAAGCACGGTGGTATGGTCGCGACCACCAAACGCATCGCCAATCTCCGGCAAGCTGTGATTGGTGAGCTCTTTCGCCATCGCCATCGCCATCTGGCGCGGACGCGCTACCGAACGCGAACGGCGTTTCGACAGCAAATCCGCCACTTTAATTTTGTAATACTCGGCCACCGTTTTCTGAATATTATCGATGGTGACCAGCTTTTCCTGCAGCGCCAGCAGATCGCGCAGCGCTTCGCGCACGAAATCGATGGTAATCGCGCGACCGGTAAAGTTCGCGTTGGCAATCACGCGGTTCAGCGCGCCTTCCAGCTCGCGGACATTAGAACGCAAACGCTTAGCAATAAAGAAGGCGACTTCACCCGGCAGGCGAATATCGTTTTCATCGGCTTTCTTCATCAGGATCGCGACGCGCGTTTCCAGTTCAGGCGGCTCGATCGCCACGGTTAATCCCCAACCAAAACGTGATTTCAGGCGATCTTCTACGCCGTTGATCTCTTTTGGATAGCGATCCGAGGTCAGGATGATCTGTTGATTGCCTTCCAGCAGCGCGTTGAAGGTATGGAAGAACTCTTCCTGCGAGCGCTCTTTATTGGCAAAGAATTGAATGTCATCGATCAGCAGCGCATCAACCGAGCGGTAGTAACGCTTAAAGTCTTCGATGGCGTTGTTCTGCAAGGCTTTAACCATGTCCTGCACAAAACGCTCAGAGTGCATGTACACCACTTTGGCATTGGGCTTGCGCGCAATAATGCCGTTACCCACCGCGTGCAACAGGTGAGTTTTACCCAGGCCGGTGCCGCCATAAAGGAACAGTGGGTTATAAGCGCCGCCAGGATTATCCGCCACCTGACGTGCCGCCGCGCGCGCCAGCTGGTTCGATTTACCTTCAACGAAGTTGTCGAAGTTATGACGGTTATTCACATTGGAGCGGTAAGTCACATCGGCCGGTGCGGGAACGGAATCCCAACTTGGACGCAAAATTTGCGCGGGTGCCGGACGATTTTCGATCGGCGCGGGCGCATTGTAACTGGCCATCGCCGGTTGGTTAGTGGTGACCTGTGCTGCAGGGCGCGTACCGACTTCGAAACGCAGTAAAGGCACATTTGCACCGCAGAATTCATTCAGCAGCCCATTGATACTATTGAGATATTTATCTCTAACCCAGTCGAGTACAAACCGATTTGGTGCATACAAGGTCAGCGTATTGTCGTTTAATTCAGCTTGCAGCGGACGAATCCACATGCTGAATTCGGTGGCAGGAAGCTCATCCTGCAAACGGGCAAGACACTGTTGCCAAAGCGTAAGTGACACGGCGGACTCCACTCGTACAAAATCGATAAGAATTTTAGGCGCTAATAAATAGAAACGTAATTTTTAGACACAGACGGTTGGAAAACGCCTGCGACCGCTATTCGCGGTAGTCTTCCCCGGCGATCGCAGCGAGGATCGTCAGCGGAAGGGCGGATCATAACGTAAAGCTGCACAGAGATCTTCCCTTTCTACACAGTTTTGATCCAATTTATCCACAGGCTACTGAAGTGATAATGAGTTTACGCTTTCTGCGAAAAAAGCCAGCGTTAATGTGGCTGAAAGCGTTAATTTTTCTGGCAAGCTCTCGTTTCCGTGCAGCAAATCTGCAAACTGATCGCAAGAAGATCCTGCGCGATCCTTGCGCTTTAACCCACAGCCCGTATAATTCCCCACCCGGCATTATTGCGTGAAGCCTTGATGCCCGGAATCAGCGGGCTGTATCTGGGTTTCCAGGTGCCGCGACCAGCGAAGTGAATTGACTCTGGACTGTACAATTATTACAATCCCGCCTCTTTATTAAAGACACATTGAGGCGTTGGTCGATTTACTGGCCCGAAAACGCGTCACCCAGTGAAAATTTTCAAGTTTAGGTAGAAATCGCCATGAAACGCACTTTTCAACCGTCCGTACTGAAGCGCAACCGTTCACACGGTTTCCGTGCTCGTATGGCAACAAAAAATGGTCGTCAGGTTCTGGCACGTCGTCGTGCTAAAGGCCGTTCTCGTCTGACCGTTTCTAAGTAATAAAGCTAACCCTCGTGGTTAAGCTCGCATTTCCCAGGGAGTTACGTTTGTTAACTCCCACTCATTTCACTTTCGTCTTCCAGCAGCCACAACGAGCCGGTACGCCGCAAATCACCATACTCGGCCGACTTAACGCGCTGGGGCATCCCCGCATCGGTCTCACCGTCGCAAAAAAACATGTAAAACGCGCCCATGAACGCAACCGGATCAAGCGATTGACCCGCGAAAGCTTTCGTCTGCGTCAACATGAGCTCCCTGCAATGGATTTTGTGATCGTGGCTAAAAAAGGGATTGCTGACCTGGATAACCGTGCGCTGACGGAAGCGTTGGAGAAACTATGGCGTCGTCACTGTCGCCTGGCTCGCGGCTCCTGATTGCCCTGATACGCGTTTATCAACGCGCCATCAGCCCACTGCTGGGACCTCATTGCCGGTTCCATCCCACCTGTTCGCAGTATGGGATTGAGGCCTTGCGCCGCTTTGGCGTTGTAAAAGGCAGTTGGTTGACGATAAAACGCGTATTAAAATGCCACCCTTTGAACCCGGGTGGTGACGATCCTGTGCCGCCAAAAACCTTTGATACCAGAGAACATTAACGATGGATTCGCAACGCAATCTCTTTCTCATCGCTTTTCTGTTCGTGTCTTTTATGATCTGGCAAGCCTGGCAGACGGACCACGCTCCGCAGCCACAGCAAACCCAGACCACGCAAAACACAAACAGCGCAGCGGGTGATGCCGCCACTTCCGGCGTGCCGGCTAGCGGACAGGGCAAAACGATCACCGTTAAGACAGATGTCCTGTCACTCAACATCAATACGCGTGGTGGCGATATTGAGCAGGCTCAGCTGCTGACTTACCCGGACAAACTGGGTTCAGATGCACCGTTCCAGCTGCTTGAAACTACACCGGCCTTCGTTTATCAGGCGCAGAGTGGCTTAACTGGCCGCAACGGCCCGGATAACCCGAACAATGGCGCACGTCCGCTGTATACCACTTCGCAAGATAGCTTCGTGATGGCAGATGGCCAGAGCGAACTGCGCGTACCGTTGACCTGGACCGGTGAAAACGGCGTGGTTTACACCAAGACTTTCGTCTTCAAGCGCGGTGAGTATGCGGTAAACGTTGACTACAACATCAACAACACCACTCAGCAGCCGCTGGAAGTGTCGATGTTTGGTCAGTTGAAGCAGACCATCGACGTGCCTAAGCACCGCGATACCGGCAGCAACAACTTTGCTCTGCACACCTTCCGTGGCGCAGCGTACTCAACCAGCGATGCGAAATACGAAAAATATAAATTCGACACCATCGCGGATAACGAGAACCTGAACACCACCACCAGCAATGGTTGGGTGGCGATGCTGCAGCAGTACTTTGCTACCGCCTGGGTGCCGCGCACGCAGGGTAATAACACGCTGTACACCACTAACCTCGGCAATGGCGTAGCGGCAATTGGCTACAAATCTGCTCCTGTGACCGTTGGCGCAGGCGCACAGCAAGATCTCGGCGCAACGCTGTGGGTAGGCCCGGAAATTCAGGACCAGATGGCAGCCATCGCGCCTCACCTGGATCTGACCGTGGATTACGGCTGGTTGTGGTTCATCTCGCAGCCGCTGTTTAAGCTGCTGAAGTTCATCCACAGCTTTATCGGTAACTGGGGCTTCTCCATTATCGTTATCACCTTCATCGTGCGTGGCATCATGTACCCGCTGACCAAAGCGCAGTACACCTCCATGGCGAAGATGCGTATGCTGCAGCCAAAGATTCAGGCGATGCGTGAACGTCTGGGCGATGATAAGCAGAAACAGAGCCAGGAAATGATGGCGCTGTATAAGGCGGAGAAAGTGAACCCGCTGGGCGGCTGTCTGCCACTGGTTATCCAGATGCCAATCTTCCTGGCCTTGTACTACATGCTGTCAGGCTCGGTTGAACTGCGTCATGCGCCGTTTATTCTGTGGATTCATGACCTGTCAGCGCAGGATCCGTACTACATTCTGCCGATCATCATGGGTATCACCATGTTCTTCATTCAGAAGATGTCACCGACCACCGTGACCGATCCGATGCAGCAGAAGATCATGACCTACATGCCGGTGATCTTTACCGTGTTCTTCCTGTGGTTCCCATCAGGTCTGGTGCTGTACTACATCGTCAGCAACCTGGTGACCATTCTCCAGCAGCAGCTGATTTATCGCGGCCTGGAAAAACGTGGTCTGCATAGCCGCGACAAGAAGAAAGCGTAACGCCTGACTGCGACCAGCAGCAGCGTATAATCAAAGGGCGACATTTATGTCGCCCTATTTTTATTTATTAATACCCTAAAAGTTTAAGGTGGAATCATGAGCCACAGCGACACTATCGTTGCCCAGGCGACGCCTCCCGGCCGTGGCGGCGTTGGCATTCTGCGTATCTCCGGCGCCAAAGCCGCTGAGGTAGCGCAAGCCGTGCTCGGCAAGCTGCCAAAGCCGCGCTATGCCGACTATCTGCCCTTTACCGACGCCGATGGCAGCGTGCTGGATCAGGGCATTGCGCTGTGGTTTCCTGGCCCGAACTCCTTCACCGGTGAAGATGTGCTGGAGCTGCAAGGCCATGGCGGCCCGGTGATTCTCGACCTGCTGCTCAAGCGCATCGTGGCGCTGCCCGGCTTACGCATTGCGCAACCAGGTGAATTCTCCGAACGCGCCTTCCTTAACGACAAGCTCGATTTGGCGCAAGCCGAAGCGATTGCCGATCTGATCGATGCCAGCTCAGAGCAAGCCGCCCGCTCGGCGGTGAACTCGCTGCAGGGCGCGTTTTCCCTGCGCATCAACGCACTTGTGGAAGCACTTACTCACCTGCGCATCTATGTGGAAGCGGCCATCGACTTCCCGGATGAGGAGATCGATTTCCTTTCCGACGGCAAAATTGAAGCACAGCTCAATGTGGTGATCGGCGACCTCGACGGCGTGCGTGCCGAAGCGCGTCAGGGCAGCCTGCTACGTGAAGGGATGAAAGTGGTGATTGCCGGTCGTCCCAATGCCGGAAAATCGAGCCTGCTGAATGCCTTAGCCGGACGCGAAGCGGCGATTGTGACTGATATCGCTGGCACCACGCGCGACGTCCTGCGCGAGCACATCCATATTGACGGCATGCCGCTGCACATCATCGATACTGCCGGTTTACGTGAAGCCAGCGACGAGGTCGAGCGCATTGGTATTGAACGCGCGTGGCAGGAGATCGAGCAGGCCGACCGCGTGCTGTTTATGGTCGATGGCACCACCACAGACGCGACTGAAGCCGCCGCCATCTGGCCAGATTTTGTTGCCCGTTTGCCGGAAGCGCTGCCAATTACCGTGGTGCGTAACAAAGCGGATATGACCGGCGAAGAGCTGGGCCTCACTGAAGTGAACGGTCACTCACTGATTCGTCTCTCGGCGCGCACCGGGGAAGGTGTGGAAGCGCTGCGCGATCACCTGAAACAGAGCATGGGATTTGCCGGCAATATGGAAGGCGGATTTCTCGCCCGCCGCCGCCATCTGCAAGCACTGGAGTTAGCCGCAACGCACTTGCAGCAGGGCAAGCATCAGCTTTTAGGCGCGTGGGCCGGCGAATTACTGGCAGAAGAGTTACGTTTAGCGCAGCAGGCGCTGAGCGAAATCACCGGTGAATTCACCTCCGACGATTTGCTGGGCAGAATTTTCTCCAGTTTCTGTATTGGTAAGTAATGGCCTGCGGCGTTCTCATGTCGGGTGCGCATTCATGCGCATCTGGCGCCCGGTAGACATGCGTCTTTGTTATTTGGCTCTCCCACGCCTTTGCAGTATAACGATCATTGCCCGGCGAACAGGTCCTGCTGGGTACATTCATTATTCATGCTAAATATTGGGCGCAAGTTGCTGCCTGAACAGGAGAGAAACATGAGTACAACGCTCGACAGCGTGGCGCTGAACACGCTGTTCATTGAAGCCCGCACCCACAGCTATTGGCAGGACAAACCGGTTTCTCGAGAGGTGCTGGAGCAGCTCTATCACCTGACCGCGCTGGGCCCAACCTCGGCTAACTGCTCGCCGGGCCGTTTTGTGTTTGTGACCTCGCAGCAAGGCAAAGAGAAGCTGAAACCCGCGCTTTCCTCCGGCAACGTCGACAAAACCATGTCCGCTCCGGTAACGGTGATCGTGGCGTGGGATCCTGAGTTCTACGAAGCGCTGCCGAAGCTGTTCCCGCATGGTGATGCGCGCAGCTGGTTTACCAGCAGCCCGGATCTGGCGAAAGAGACCGCGTTCCGTAACAGCAGCTTGCAGGCAGGTTATTTGATTCTGGCCGCGCGTTCGCTGGGCCTGGATGCCGGCCCGATGTCCGGTTTCGATCCGACAAAAGTGAACGACGCCTTCTTTAGCGAGAGCAAATGGCAGGTGAACTTACTGATCAATCTCGGCTATGGCGAAGCCAGCAAACTGCACGCGCGTCTGCCACGTCTCGGCTTTGATGAAGCCAGCACCTTTGCCTGATTGAGAAAAGGCGTCGGGCTTAGCCCACGACGCCCGTTTCAAGCGGTTATCCCAGTGAATGGAAGCCGCTGTTGAAGTAGATCATCGGCTCTGCCGCTTCACCTGGCAGAGCAATGCCCACGATACGCGCCAGCAGCACGCTGTGCGTGTTCCACTCCACTACCTTCTCCAGCTGGCAATCAAAACTCACCAGCGCATCAGCCAGAATCGGCGCGCCGGTATTCAGCGTCTGCCACGTACCGTTTTGAAAACGCTCGGCGCGGCGTGAGGATTGGCTGAACTGGGCACATAAGTCGTCATGCTGCTCACGCAGCACGTTCACGGCAAAATGGCCGGCTGCGATAAAAGCATCATGACTGGACGCGCTACGATTCACGCACACCAGCAGGCTGGGTGGCTCTGCCGCCAGCGAACTGACCGACGTGGCAATCAGCCCAAGCTTTTCGCCCTGAAATTCGGTGGTAACCAGAGAAACACCCGCGGTTAAGCGACGCATGCCGTGACGAAACTCATCAAGCGAGATCGATTCCTGGCGAGAAATAGCGGTATCTGACATAAAAAACTCCGACGTGCCTGTTTTAACAATGCGCACAATGGGCAGATGAATGAAGAGTTAGCGCACTTTGATGTGCTGTTTTACTGCCCAAATCCTACACCACATCACACAGTTAGGCACTCAATCCGGCAGGTTTCTGCAAAAGCGTTCTATGCAAAGTTGCCAAATGGGATTGCCGCATGGCTTCGTCCTTATCTGAAATATCGCCTATTCCATCTTAAGCCGGATGCAAACCCATGAGAAAATTCTTACAATGGCACTGATGATTATTCGACCATTTTCATGGAGCGACAGATGGCTAGTCATTTTGTACGTTGGATAGGTAATCCGCCCTTTTCTTCTGAGAACATGCGGGTGCCACAAGAAGTAATCAACAGCGCTCAGCGCTTCGCTGACAAGCGTCGCGGACGCTTTCTCGCCGCACGCGAACTGCTGGCTCAGCTGATGTTACGCGTCTACGGTATCCGCGAACTCCCCGCGCTGACGACCAGCAGCAGCGGACGTCCCTGTTTTGCCGATGCCAACCTGCCCGATTTCAGCATCTCCTACGCCGGAAACACTATCGGTGTGCTGCTGGCCGAAGAAGGCGGCCGCGCCGGACTGGATATGGAAATTGTGCGCGCACACAGTCGCCAAACACAGGATATGCTGACACAGGATCTCTCCTCCGGCGAAAAAGCATGGATTAACGCGCAGCAGGATTTCATGGAAGCGCTGACGCAAATCTGGACGCTGCGCCAAAGTATTCTCAAGCTCACCGGCGAAACCGATAGCGGTATTGATTCACTGCGTTTGCATCCTGCGGCCGGTCGGCTGCGTTCCACCGTGTTCCCCGATATTCAGGCGGTGTGTGATGCTGAGCCCACGCTGGTGTGGTCGTGCGCGCTGTCGCCCGGCACCGAACGCTTACATCTGTGGGAGATTGATGGCGCGCAGCAGTGGCAAGCACTGCGCGATGTCGAGATGAGTAAACCCAATATCGGGCCGCATACGCTGCGCCTGACCAGTTTGGTCACGCCGCATGAGATGGGACATCCGTAAAAAAGGCCGCATCAGCGGCCTTTACTGTTTAGTGGGCATCGATAAAGACGATTTTCAGCACGAACAGTAGCGCGACCACCACCACGCACGGGCTGATTTCACGCCAGCGGCCGGTTCCCAACTTCATCACGCAGTAAGAGATAAAGCCCAACGCGATACCTTCCGTGATCGAGAAGCTGAAAGGCATCATCGCCGCAGTAACAAACGCTGGCACCGCTTCGGTGAGATCGTCCCACTGCACGCGTGACAGCGACGCCGTCATCAATACGCCAACGTAAATCAGCGCACCCGCCGCCGCATAAGAAGGCACCATCGCCGCCAGCGGTGACAGGAACATCACCAGCAGGAACAGAATCCCGGTGATCACCGCCATCAAGCCAGTACGACCGCCGATCGCCACACCGGACGAACTTTCAATGTAGGCGGTTACCGATGAGGTACCAATCAGCGAACCGGTCACCGAACTGATGCTATCGACGTACAGCGCCTGCTTCATGCGCGGGAAAGTACCTTTCTCGTCAGTCAGCCCGGCTTTATCGGTCACGCCAATCAGCGTGCCGGAGGAGTCGAACAGATTCACCAGCATAAAGGAGAAGATCACCCCGGCCATGCCGATGTTGAACGCGCCTTTGATATCAACCTGGCCCACAACAGAAGTGATCGCTGGCGGAGCGGCGAACACGCCGCTGAATTTCACATCGCCAATGATCAAGCCCAGCGCGGTCGTCACCACAATCGACACCAGCACCGCCGCATGGATATTGCGGGAAGCCAGAATTGCGATGATGAAGAAACCCAGCGCCCCAAGCAGCACGCTGTGCGAGGTCAGATTACCCACAGCTACAATGGTATCGGCGTTTGGCACGATAATTCCGGCGTTTTTCAGCCCCATCATGGCGATAAACAGACCAATACCGGCAGTGATGCCAACACGCAGGCTGAGCGGAATGTTGGCAATCATCCAGTAACGCACGCGCAGCAGTGTGAGGATCAGCAGACCCAGCGCGCCCCAGAAAATCGCGCCCATACCAATCTGCCACGAGTATCCCATGGCCCCGACCACCACAAAGGCGAAGAAGGCGTTCAGGCCCATCGCCGGTGCCAGTGCTACCGGCAAATTCGCCACCAGCCCCATCAGAATACTGCCGAACGCGGCAATCAAGCAGGTAGTAACAAACACTGCCTGCGTATCCATGCCCGCTACACCGAGAATTTGCGGGTTAACGAAAACGATGTACACCATCGTCAGGAAAGTCGTGCAACCGGCAATCACTTCGGTACGCACGGTGGTTCCGTGTTCCTGCAGTTTAAAGATGCGCTGCAAAAGGCCCTGATTAGTCATTCCACTGTTCCGCTAAAAAATTTATCGCCGCGTATCCTATAGAGTTTAGCGTGGCAAAACACTGATTTTTCGCAACCGGTTGCTCAGGGTCGCTTTCTACGCTCAGTGCGCTAGAGTGTCAGCTTATTGTTTAACAAAAGGATGATGTGCGATGTCGGTGGAATGTATTTTTTTTGATTGCGACGGCACGCTGGTCGACAGCGAAGTGATCTGTACGCAAGCTTACGTCAACACCTTTGCCCGCTACGGTATTGAACGCTCTCTGCAACAGATGTTTGAGCAGTATAAAGGGGTAAAGCTCTACGACATCATCCGCGATGTGGCGGCCGAACATCAGGTTGAACTGCCGCTCGAAGAAGTGGAAACCGCCTATCGCGCCGAAGTGGCTAGATTGTTTGATCTCGATTTGAAGCCAATTACCGGTGCCAAAGCGCTGGTGGAAAGTGTCAACGTGCCGATGTGTGTGGTTTCAAACGGCACGGTGAAGAAGATGCAGCATTCGCTGGGATTGACCGGCATGCTGCCGTATCTCGATGGCAAGCTGTACAGCGGGTATGACATTAACCACTGGAAGCCGGATCCGGAATTGATGTATCACGCCGCCGAGCAGATGCAGGTGCCGATTGAGAAGTGCATTCTGGTGGATGATTCCGAAGCGGGCGCGCGTGCCGGGATCGCGGCCGGGATTCCGGTGTTTTACTACTGCGCCGATGCGCACAATCCCGAACTCGATCATCCGCTGGTGACGCGCTTTGATGATATGGCGCAGTTGCCGGATTTGTGGCGCGCGCGTGGCTGGGATTTGGTGGGGTAGTGCTGGCTGTCCCCCATCCCGACCTTCCCCCATGAATGGGGGAAGGAGATGCTGCCACATGCAACTCCCAACCCACATATTGCAGCATCTTCCTCCCCCATTCATGGGGGAGGACCGAGGAGGGGGACAGCCAGCACAATCCAAATCAGCCAATCGCCCCTAACGAATCCTCGTTGCTCTGCTTCTTCGGCAGCAGGAACAGCGTGGCGGCGATATCCAGCAGATAAATCAGCGCCAGCAGCGTGATCGCCGCGGTGAAAGAGATATTGGTCGCCAGCAGGCCAATCACCAATGGACCAAATCCGCCCACGCCACGCCCCAAATTAAACAACACGTTCTGCGCTGTTGCGCGCGCCTGCGGTGGGAAAGTATCGGAAATCAGCGCGCCGTAGCCGCCGATCATGCCGTTCACAAACATCCCCATCAGCGCGCCGGTAAACAGCATCACCGTAGGATCGCGCAGCTGCGCATACACCACCACCATCACCACCGCGCCGAACTGATACAGCAGGAAGATTTTCCAGCGCGCGAAGCGATCGGCCAGCACGCCAAACAGCCAGATGCCGAACGTCATGCCCACCACCGTCACCGCGGTCCACAAGCCTGATTTGGTCAGGCTGAAACCGAAGCTGGACGACAGATAGCTCGGCATCCAGATCATCAATCCGTAGTAACCAAAGTTCTGCACCGAGCAGAGAATGAAAATCCCCAGGCTGGCTTTGCTGGTGGCACGATCGGCAAACAGCAATTTAAGACGTGCGCCAAACGAGAGCTGCGGCGTTTTCTCCACGTGGCGGGTAAAGCTCTCCGGCTCGCCCATGCTGCGGCGAATCACAAAGGAGACCAGCGCCGGCAGCAAACCGACGAGGAACATGCCGCGCCAGCCAATCACGCTCAGCAGCGGCGGCGTGATAAAGGCCGCCAGCAGCACACCGAGCTGCCAGCCAATGCCCACCCACGCCGAGGCGCGGTTGCGCTTCTCTTTCGGCCAGGCTTCGGCAATCAGCGCCATGCCGATGCCGAACTCTCCGCCCAATCCCACGCCCGCCAGCGTGCGGTACACCAGCAGATCCCAATAACCCTGCGCCACAGCGCACAAGCCAGTGAATACCGAGAACACCAGAATAGTGACGGTAAGGATACGGATGCGACCATAGCGATCGCTGAGATGGCCAAACACGATGCCGCCGATCACCGCGCCGATCAGCGTCCAGGTGACCAGCGAACCGGCCTGAGAAGGATCGAGCGCCAGCGAGACGCTGATCGCCGGCAGCATAAAACCAAGAATCAGCAGATCAAATCCGTCCATCGCGTAGCCGCTGATAGCAGCCACCATGGCTTTCGCCGGTGTAATGGCTTGTTTTTTAGGAGTTGGGGAAGACATGTAACAGCACCTGGCAGAAAAAAGTGCGCCAAGTATAAAGAGAGGGAATCGCCGAGAACAGACAGAATTTAAGCAGGCGGCCCGTTAGCCACAGTGGCAACGGGCCGCCGACGCATCAATCAAGAGGGTTTATTGCTGCCGTCATCGCCCGACAGCAGTTCATCCAGCTTGTCGCCGCCCACATGACGGAAATCCTGACCTTTAACGAAATAGAAGATAATTTCGCAGATGTTCTGGCAGCGATCGCCGATACGCTCGATGGCGCGGGCGCAGAACAGCGCGGTCAGCACGCTTGGGATAGTGCGCGGATCTTCCATCATGTAGGTCATCAGCTGACGCACGATGCCTTCGTACTCTTTATCCACCTTCTTATCTTCGCGGTAAATTTTGATGGCTTCGTTGAGATCCATGCGCGCGAACGCATCCAGCACGTCGTGCAGCATCTGCACAGTGTGATGACCAAGCGCTTCAAGGCTCACCAGTAGCGGCAGATGCTGCTGGCTGAACTTCTCCAGCGCAGTGCGGCTGATTTTTTCTGCCACGTCGCCAATGCGTTCCAGCTCAGAAATGGTCTTGATGATCGCCATTACCAGGCGCAAATCGCTGGCGGTCGGTTGGCGTTTGGCGATGATGCGCACGCAGGCTTCATCAATCTCCACTTCCATCATGTTGACCTTCTGGTCGCCGTCGATGACGTGACGCGCCAGCTCGCCATCCTGGTTGTGCATCGCGGTGATGGCGTCCATCAGCTGCTTCTCAACCATGCCGCCCATGATCATCACTTGCGTGCGAATGTGCTCCAGCTCCGCGTTGAACTGACCGGAGATGTGTTTGTTCAGATTTAAATTATCCATGTGCGTCTCCTGAATCAGCCGTAACGACCGGTGATGTAATCTTCGGTCTGCTTCTTTGCGGGCTTAGTGAACAAGGTATCGGTATCGCTGAACTCAATCAGCTCGCCCAGATACATAAAAGCGGTGTGGTCAGAACAACGCGCAGCCTGCTGCATGTTGTGAGTCACGATCACCACAGTGTAATCCTGCTTCAGTTCGGTGATCAGCTCTTCAATACGACCGGTTGAGATCGGATCCAGCGCGGAGCAAGGCTCATCCAGCAACAGCACTTCCGGGCGAATCGCGATGCCGCGGGCGATGCACAAACGCTGCTGCTGACCGCCGGAAAGACTGTAACCGCTCTGATGCAGCTTGTCTTTGGTTTCATTCCACAGCGCGGCTTTGGTCAGCGCCCATTGTACGCGCTCATCCATATCGGCACGCGACAGCTTCTCAAACAGCCGCACGCCGAAGGCGATGTTGTCATAAATCGACATCGGGAATGGCGTCGGCTTCTGGAACACCATACCGACGCGGGCGCGCAGCAGGGCGATATCCTGATTGGAAGCCAGAATGTTATCGCCATCCAGCAGGATGTCACCTTCAGCACGCTGCTCCGGATAGAGCGAGTACATTTTGTTGAAGGTGCGCAGCAAAGTGGATTTACCGCAGCCTGATGGGCCGATAAACGCGGTCACCTGGTTTTTGGTGATATCCAGATTGATGTTTTTCAGCGCGTGAAACTTACCGTAATAGAAGTTCAGATTACGGACCTGAATTTTACCGGCTGATGAAGTCACGTTACTCATTCTCGTCTCTCATAAGCAGCGCCGCCGAAGCCGCGCCGGGAAATTAGTGTTTGCCCTTGGCGAAAACCACACGCGCCACAATGTTTAGCAGCAGCACGCACACGGTAATAATCAGCACACCCGCCCACGCCAGGCTTTGCCACTCGGCAAACGGGCTCATGGCGAATTTAAAGATGGTGACCGGCAGGTTAGCGATCGGCTGCATCATGTCGGTGCTCCAGAACTGGTTCGACAGCGCAGTAAACAGCAGCGGTGCGGTTTCACCGGCGATACGCGCCACGGCCAACAGCACACCGGTGATGATGCCGGAAACCGAGGCTTTCAGCGTAATCGCCGAAATCATCTTCCACTTCGGCGTACCCAGCGCATAAGCCGCTTCACGCATGCTGTCGGGTACCAGACGCAGCATATTTTCGGAGGTACGAATCACAATCGGGATTTGCAGCAGCGCCAGCGCTACTACGCCCGCCCAACCGGAGAAGTGCTGCATCTGCGATACCACAATGGTGTAAACAAACAGCCCCACCACAATCGACGGTGCTGACAGCAGAATGTCGTTGATGAAGCGAATCACTTCCGCCAGCCAGTGTTTACGGCCATATTCCGCCAGATAAATCCCAGCCATGATGCCGAGCGGCGTTCCGATGATCGTTGACCAGAAAATCAGTAAACCGCTGCCGAGTAAGGCATTGGCTAAACCACCGCCTGCGGTGTTGGGCGGCGGTGTCGATTCGGTAAACAGCTCCCAGCTCAACCCATCAACGCCGCGCGTAACAGTGGTGAACAGAATCCACACCAGCCAGAACAGACCGAATGCCATGGTCATCAGCGACAGCGTCAGGGCAATTTTGTTTTTGGTACTGCGCCATGCCTGCATTTTGCGGCGCGAGGCTTCCAGCTCAGCGCGAGCCTGAACTTCAATAGCGGTCATGAACGGGCTCCTTCACTCTTCGCCAGACGCAGGATCATCAGTTTGGAGATCGCCAGCACGATAAAGGTAATCACGAACAGAATCAGACCCAGCTCCATCAGAGCCGCAACATGGACACCGGATTCCGCTTCGGCGAATTCGTTGGCCAGCGCGGAGGTGATGCTGTTGCCCGGCATAAACAGCGAGGCGCTGTCGAGCTGGTAGGTGTTACCGATGATAAAGGTCACCGCCATGGTTTCACCCAACGCGCGGCCCAGGCCAAGCATCACGCCGCCGATCACGCCATTTTTGGTGAACGGCAGCACGATGCGCCAGATCACTTCCCACGTGGTGCAGCCGATACCGTAAGCCGACTCTTTCATCATCACCGGCGTTTGTTCAAATACGTCGCGCATCACCGAGGCGATGTACGGGATGATCATGATGGCGAGAATCACGCCCGCCGCCAGAATACCGATACCGAATGCCGGGCCAGAGAATAGCGTGCCGACAATCGGGATATTCGCCATCACGTTGCCAACCGGCGTCTGGAAATATTCGGCGAACAGCGGCGCGAAAACAAACAGGCCCCACATGCCGTACACGATGCTGGGGATGGCCGCCAGCAGCTCAATGGCGGTGCCCAACGGGCGACGCAGCCAGCCTGGCGCCAGTTCGGTCAGGAACAGCGCGATGCCGAAGCTCACCGGCACGGCAATGATCAAGGCAATAATCGAGGTGACGAGGGTGCCGTAAATCGGTACCAGCGCACCAAATTGTTCGTTTGGCGCATCCCAGGTTTTGTTCCACAGGAAAGAGAAACCAAATTTTTGGATGCTTGGCCAGGAGGAGAAAATCAGGGAGACGATAATGCCGCCCATCAACAGCAACACGACAAGCGCGGATAGCTTCACCAGCGCGCCGAAAATCATGTCGCCTTGTTTACCGGGGGCTTTGAACGTCGGCTTAGTGGCAGCCATAGAATTCTCTGTTCTCAGGGGGATGTCAGGGCGGCACGCAGGCCGCCCATTGGGGTTGGCCAACCGTCTCGGCTGGCCGGGTCAATCTGTTACTGGTACAGCGCTTTACCGGAGCTATCTTTGATGTTCGCTTTCCACGCTGCACGAATCTGGTTAGCTACGCTTTCTGGCAGCGCGGCGTAATCCAGGTCGGTTGCGGTTTTGCTGCCACCTTTGTATGCCCAGTCGAAGAACTTCAGCACTTCGCTACCTTTCTCCGCATTCGCCTGATCTTTGTAAATCAGGATGAAGGTGGTTGAGGTGATCGGCCATGCATCGTTGCCTTTCTGGAAGGTCAGATCCTGAGCAAAGGTTTTGCTCCAGTCTGCGCCTTTCGCGGCGTTAGCAAAGCTCTCTTCACTTGGTGCGACCGCTTTACCGTCGGCATCAACCAGTTTGGTGTAGGTCAGGTTGTTCTGCTTGGCGTAAGCGTATTCCACATAGCCAATTGAACCCGGCAGACGCTGTACAAACGCGGCCACGCCGTCGTTACCTTTACCGCCCAGACCGGTTGGCCAGTTAACGGTGTTACCTTTACCGATTTTGCTGTTCCACTCTTCGTTCACTTTTGCCAGGTAGCTGGTGAAGACGAAAGAAGTACCGGAACCGTCAGCGCGGCGAACCACGTTGATGTTGGAATCTGGCAGTTTCACGCCTGGGTTCAGTTTAGTGATCGCCGGGTCGTTCCACTTTTTGATGGTGCCGAGGTAGATGTCGCCCACGGTTTTACCGTCAAGAGTCAGTTCACCAGATTTCACACCTGGGATGTTAACCGCCAGCACCACACCACCAATGACGGTAGGGAACTGGAACAGGCCATTTTTCTGCAGATCTTCTTCTTTCATTGGCGCATCAGACGCACCGAAATCGACGGTTTTCGCGATGATTTGCTTCACGCCGCCGGAAGAACCAATACCCTGATAGTTGATTTTGCTACCGGTGGCTTGCTGGTACTCGGCTGCCCACTTGGCATAAACCGGCGCCGGGAATGTCCCGCCTGCGCCCGTCAGATCGGTGGCTGCAAAAGCAGAAACCGCGCTTACTGCGAAGGTGGCGGCGAGGATTCGGGCTACGGTGCTACGCATCAGTGTCATGTTCCCTCCAGGGGATTCAAAAAAATCAGGCTCAATGCCTTTTTAGTAGGAGTCAGTGATTGCTGCTGGAGGGAAAATAGGACAGTTTGATGACAGTGAAATGTACGAAATGTGACAGTTATATGACAGCGTACAGAAATGAAGCGGGCCCGTTGCGGGCCCACTCTTGTTACTGATTATTCAACGGTAACCGATTTCGCCAGGTTACGCGGCTGGTCAACATCGGTACCTTTAATCAGCGCCACATGGTACGAGAGCAGCTGTAACGGCACGGTGTAGAAGATCGGTGCAATCACCTCTTCTACGTGCGGCAGGGAGATGATTTTCATGCCATCGCTGTCGCTGAAACCGGCATCCTGATCGGCAAACACATACAGCAAACCGCCGCGCGCGCGTACCTCTTCAATATTGGATTTCAGCTTCTCCAGCAGTTCGTTGTTGGGCGCGACCACGATCACTGGCATATCCGCATCAATCAGCGCCAGCGGGCCGTGCTTCAACTCGCCCGCCGCATAGGCTTCGGCGTGGATATAGGAGATCTCTTTCAGCTTCAGCGCGCCTTCCATCGCGATCGGATACTGATCGCCACGGCCAAGGAACAGCGCGTGATGCTTATCAGAGAAACCTTCCGCCAGGTTTTCGATCACTTTGTCCTGCGCCAGCATCTGTTCGATGCGGCTCGGCAAGGCCTGCAGCGCGTGCACAATCTCGTGCTCGGTTTCGGCTTTCATGCCGTGCAGACGACCGAGTTTCGCCACCAGCATCAGCAATACTGCCAGCTGCGTGGTGAAGGCTTTGGTGGATGCCACGCCAATTTCAGTGCCGGCTTTGGTCATCAGCGCTAAATCGGATTCACGCACCAGCGATGAACCGGCCACATTACAGATGGCCAGCGAACCGAGATAACCCAGCTCTTTCGACAGGCGCAGCGCCGCCAGCGTATCGGCGGTTTCACCCGATTGTGACAGCGTGATCAGCAGGCTATTTTTACGCACTGCAGATTTGCGATAACGGAATTCCGAGGCGATTTCCACATCACAAGGCAGGTTAGCCAGCGACTCAAACCAGTAACGCGAAACCATGCCGGAGTTGTATGACGTACCGCAGGCGATGATCTGAATATGTTCGACCTGGCTCAACAGCGTCTCAGCATCCGGGCCCAGCTCGCTGAGATCGACTTCGCCGTGATTAAAACGACCGGTGATGGTGTTTTTGATCGCGTTCGGCTGCTCGTAAATCTCTTTCTGCATGTAATGACGATAGATGCCTTTGTCGCCGGCATCGTACTGCGCGGTCGATTCAATTTCAGCGCGCTTAGCCGTTTTACCGTCACGATCGATAATGGTGACCTCGCGGCGGGTGATCTCGGCAATATCGCCCTCTTCCAGATAGATGAAGCGACGCGTCACCGGCAGCAGAGCCAGCTGATCGGAAGCAATAAAGTTTTCACCCACGCCACGGCCAATCACCAGCGGGCTACCGGAACGCGCCGCCACCAGCAGCGAAGGATCGCGGCTGTCCATGATCACCATGCCATATGCACCGCGCAGCTGCGGAATGACGCGCAGCACCACTTCACGCAGCGTGCCGCCCTGCTTCTGCTCCCAATGAACCAGATGCGCCACCACTTCGGTGTCGGTTTCTGAGGCAAAATGATAGCCGCGCTCAAGCAACTGCGCGCGCAGCGGCTCATGGTTCTCAATGATGCCGTTGTGCACGATGATGATGTGCTCGGAAACGTGCGGATGCGCATTGGCCTCCGACGGTTCACCGTGTGTCGCCCAGCGCGTATGTGCGATACCGGTGCCGCCAATCAGCGGCTGCTGCTCTGCGGCTTCCGCCAGGTTCTGCACTTTACCCAGACGACGCAGGCGCGTCATATGGCCCTGACGATCGACGACGGCTAATCCCGCGGAGTCATAACCGCGATACTCAAGACGACGCAAACCTTCCAGCAGAATTTCTGCGATGTCACGCTGCGCTACTGCACCAACAATTCCACACATAGTAATTTCCTGACTTCATGGCTTTCGGCCATTGCGTTGTCATACGACCTGATTTCCCCGAGCCTTGTAGAGAGTGGGGATATTTTTTTATGGCACTGCTAACAGGCCGATCGTTGTCGGCCTTTAAAATTTATTTTTTCTTAACAGGACGCTGCCAGCCCGATTTTTGATTCTGTTCTTTACGGTTGTAGACCAGATCCGCAGCTAACACATCTTTCATTATCGTGGTGCCCGCGGCGATGGTCGCACCGCTCGCCACGCTGACTGGCGCCACCAGCTGGGTATCCGAACCGATAAACACGTTGTCGCCAATGATGGTTTTGGATTTGTTGGCGCCATCATAGTTACAGGTAATGGTACCCGCACCGATATTCACGCCCGCGCCAATTTCCGCATCGCCGAGATAAGAGAGATGACCGGCTTTGGAGCCTTTGCCGAGCGTGGCTTTCTTCATCTCTACAAAGTTGCCCACATGCGCCGCTTCCGCCAACTCGCTGCCCGGACGCAGACGCGCAAAAGGCCCAACCGTACAAGCAGCGGCTAACGTGGCATCTTCGATCACCGAATAAGGGCTGATTTCACAGTCGTCAGCAATCACGCTGTTTTTGATGATGCAGCCGGCACCGATTTTGACGCGGTTGCCGAGCGTGACTTTGCCTTCGATGATCACGTTGGTGTCGATCTCCACATCGCGGCCGTGTTGCAACGCACCGCGCAGATCGAAACGCGCCGGATCGCGCAGCATCACACCCGCCAGCAGCAGCTTTTCTGCCTGCTCGCTTTGGTAGACACGCTCAAGCGTTGCCAGCTGCAGGCGATTGTTGACGCCATCGGTTTCGCTGATGCGCGCCGGATGCACCGCATTGATCACGCGGCCTTCGTGGTGCGCCATGGCGATGATGTCGGTGATATAGAATTCGCCCTGCGCATTATTGTTGTTAAGTTGTGCCAGCCAGCGCTTGAGGTCGCCACCGTTGGCAACCAATATGCCGGTGTTAATTTCCTGAATTTTTAGCTGTTCTGGCGAGGCATCTTTCTGCTCAATGATGCCGATCACCGTGCCGTTTTCACGCACGATACGACCGTAGCCGGTGGGGTTATCCAGAACCACGGTGAGTAAGCCAATGCCGCCCGCGGGTTTCGCGTCGCGCAGACGTTGCAAACTGGCCTGCGAGATCAGCGGCACGTCGCCGTACAGCATCAGAATATCTTCGTCATCGGCAAAGAAGGGTGCCGCCTGCTGCATCGCATGACCAGTACCCAGTTGCTCTGCCTGCAGCACCCAGTTGAGTGCGTTATGCGCTAACGTTGACTGCAGTAAATCTCCGCCGTGGCCATAAACCAGATGGATCTGCTGGGCGCCCAAACCGGTTGCGGCATCAATAACGTGCTGAACCATTGGTTTACCTGCAAGAGTATGCAGAACTTTGGGCAGGTCGGAATACATTCGGGTGCCTTTGCCAGCGGCTAAGATCACCACACTCATCGCGTTCGTAGACATAACTATCCTGATTCTCTTCAACTTTCGAAAGTGTAAGGTTTAACCCCGAGATTACTACATTTTTCTCGGGTCGAAATTAGCCGGGCTCAGCGCCAGGCGGCAAATTTTGGGCAAAAAAAATGCCAACCCAAAGGGCTGGCATTTCGTGACGCATAAAGCCTGATTACATCGCTTTTTTGGTCAGCTCGATGACACGCAGTTTCGCGATGGCTTTCGCCAGTTCCGCAGAAGCCTGAGCATAATCCACGTCGCCGTGGCTGCTGTTCATGTGCTCTTCCGCTTTACGTTTCGCTTCCAGCGCGCGCGCTTCGTCGAGGTCTTCACCGCGAATCGCGGTGTCGGCCAGAACGGTGGTGCTGCCAGGCTGAACTTCCAGCACGCCGCCAGAGAGGTAAATAAACTCCTCTTCGCCGTGCTGTTTCACGATGTGAATCATACCAGGCTTGATGGCTGTCAGCAGCGGGGCGTGGCCAGGACGAATCCCCAGCTCACCTTCGCTACCTGACACCTGGATACGCTCGACCAGACCGGAGAACATTTGTTGCTCCGCGCTGACCACGTCCAGATGATAAGTCATAGCCATACCATTCCTCCTGGGAAACCTAAATTACAGTTTCTTCGCTTTTTCTACGGCTTCTTCGATAGCGCCGACCATGTAGAACGCCTGCTCTGGCAGGTGGTCGAATTCGCCTTCCATGATGCCTTTGAAGCCACGGATGGTGTCTTTCAGGGTGACGTACTTACCTGGAGAACCGGTGAAGACTTCAGCAACGAAGAACGGCTGAGACAGGAAGCGCTGAATCTTACGCGCACGTGCCACCAACAGTTTGTCTTCTTCAGACAGCTCGTCCATACCCAGGATAGCGATGATGTCTTTCAGTTCCTGGTAACGCTGCAGCAGAGACTGCACGCCACGCGCAACATCATAGTGCTCCTGACCCACGATCAGTGGATCCAGCTGACGGCTGGTAGAATCCAGCGGGTCAACGGCTGGGTAGATACCCAGAGAGGCGATCTGACGGCTCAGCGTAACGGTTGAGTCTAAGTGAGCAAAGGTGGTTGCTGGTGACGGGTCAGTCAAGTCATCCGCAGGAACGTAAACGGCCTGTACAGAGGTGATTGAACCGGTCTTCGTGGAGGTAATACGCTCCTGCAACACACCCATCTCTTCTGCCAGCGTTGGCTGATAGCCTACCGCAGATGGCATACGACCCAGCAGTGCTGATACTTCAGTACCGGCCAGGGTGTAACGATAGATGTTGTCGATGAACAGCAGAACGTCACGGCCTTCATCACGGAATTTTTCCGCCATGGTCAAACCGGTCAGTGCTACGCGCAGACGGTTACCCGGCGGCTCGTTCATCTGGCCATACACCAGCGCTACTTTATCGATAACGTTGGAGTCAGTCATTTCGTGGTAGAAGTCGTTACCCTCACGAGTACGCTCACCCACACCAGCAAATACCGAATAACCTGAGTGCTCAGCCGCGATGTTACGGATCAGCTCCATCATGTTTACGGTTTTACCTACACCCGCACCACCGAACAAACCAACTTTACCGCCCTTAGCGAACGGACACATCAGGTCGATAACCTTGATGCCGGTTTCCAGCAGTTCCTGCGAGTTAGACTGATCTTCATACGAAGGTGCTGCACGGTGAATAGAGGAAACCTCTACTACAGTGCCGTCGTCATTCTGCAGGTCGCCTTTCATGTCGATTGGCTCACCCAATACGTTCATGATACGGCCGAGGGTTGCTTTACCAACCGGAACCTGGATAGGTTTTTTCAGGTCGGTAACTTCCAGACCGCGCTTCAGGCCGTCAGAAGTACCCATGGCGATGGTACGAACCACGCCACCACCCAGCTGCTGCTGAACTTCCAGCACCAGACGAGCATCACCATTTTTCACCTCGAGAGCGCTGTATACCTGCGGTACCGCGTCCTGAGGGAATTCGACGTCAACTACGGCGCCGATAATCTGGACAATCTTTCCAGCTGCCATCTTGAATCCTCTACCTAATACGAAAATACCCAGCCGCGCTCGCGCGACAGGATATATGCCTGGTTAAACCGCGGAGGCTCCCGAGACGATCTCGGTAAGTTCCTGGGTGATGCTGGCCTGACGAGCTTTGTTGTAAACCAACTGCAGCTCTTTGATCAGGTTTCCGCCGTTGTCGGTTGCAGCTTTCATTGCAACCATACGTGCGGCCTGCTCACTGGCCAGGTTTTCCACCACACCCTGATAAACCTGCGATTCGACGTAACGACGCAGCAGGGTATCCAGCAGCGCTTTCGGATCGGGTTCGTACAGGTAATCCCAGGTCTTCGCCTTCATCTCTTCTTCACCTTCCGCTGGCGGTAACGGCAGCAGTTGGGTAATGGTCGGAGTCTGAGACATGGTGTTGTTAAACTTGTTGGCAACGATATACAGCTTGTCGATGCGACCTTCATCGTAGGCCTGCAACATCACTTTTACCGGGCCGATCAAATCAGACAGTGCAGGCTTATCGCCCATACCGGTGACTTGTGCCACGATGTTGCCACCTACAGAGCCGAAGAATGAATTGCCTTTCGAACCGATAACAGCCAGATCGCTCTGTACGCCTTTATCCGCCCAGCTTTTCATATCTGCCAGCAATTTTTTGAACAGGTTAATGTTCAAACCACCACAAAGCCCGCGGTCAGTCGAAACGACCAGGTAGCCGACGCGCTTAACGTCACGCTCATCCAGGTAAGGGTGCTTGTATTCCAGATTACCCAAGGCAAGGTGACCAATCACTTTGCGCATGGTATCTGCATACGGACGGCTGGCCGCCATGCGTTCCTGCGTTTTACGCATTTTGGAGGCGGCGACCATTTCCATCGCTTTGGTGATCTTCTGCGTATTTTTTACGCTTCCGATCTTACTACGTATTTCTTTTGCGCCGGCCATTAGCTTCTCCTCAAAGCCTTGCGGCCTGCCTTTTCAGACAAGCCGCCAGACATTACCAGGACTGGGTTGCTTTAAACGTTTCGAGGAGGCCTTTCAGCTTCTCTTCGATTTCGTTATTGAAGTTACCCGCTTGGTTGATTTCAGCCATCAGCTCAGCGTGATCGCGATCCGCGAACGCCAGCAGAGCGGCTTCGAAGCTGCCGACTTTCGCCAGTTCAACATCGTTCAGATAGCCGCGCTCAGCAGCAAACAGCACCAGACCCTGTTGCGCGACTGACATCGGCGCATACTGTTTCTGTTTCAGCAGCTCGGTCACTTTCTGACCGTGGCTCAGCTGTTTGCGCGTTGCATCGTCCAGATCGGAAGCGAACTGAGAGAACGCAGCCAGTTCACGATACTGTGCCAGCGCGGTACGAATACCACCGGACAGTTTCTTGATGATCTTGGTCTGTGCAGCACCACCAACACGGGATACCGAAATACCCGGGTTAACGGCTGGACGAATACCGGAGTTGAACAGGTTAGATTCCAGGAAGATCTGACCATCAGTAATCGAGATTACGTTGGTCGGAACGAACGCAGAAACGTCACCCGCCTGAGTTTCGATGATTGGCAGTGCGGTCAGAGAACCGGTCTGGCCTTTCACTTCACCGTTGGTGAAGCGCTCAACGTAGTCAGCGCTAACGCGTGATGCACGCTCCAGCAGACGAGAGTGGAGATAGAACACGTCACCAGGGAATGCTTCACGACCTGGTGGACGGCGCAGCAGCAGAGAAATCTGACGGTAAGCAACAGCCTGCTTAGACAGGTCATCGTACACGATCAGTGCATCTTCACCGCGGTCACGGAAGTACTCACCCATCGCACAACCGGCGTACGGTGACAGGTACTGCAGTGCTGCAGATTCAGAAGCAGAAGCGACAACCACGATGGTGTTAGCCAGCGCGCCGTGCTCTTCCAGTTTGCGTACTACGTTAGAAATGGTTGACGCTTTCTGACCAATCGCAACGTAGACACACTTGATGCCTGAATCGCGCTGGTTAATGATGGCGTCGATTGCCATTGCAGTTTTACCGGTCTGACGGTCACCGATGATCAGCTCACGCTGGCCACGGCCGATTGGAATCATCGCATCGACAGATTTGTAACCGGTCTGAACAGGCTGGTCTACTGACTGACGGTCGATAACGCCCGGTGCAATCACTTCAACAGGCGAGAAGCCGTCGTTTTCGATTGCGCCTTTACCGTCGATCGGTGCACCCAGGGTGTTCACCACACGGCCCAGCAGGCCACGGCCAACTGGAACTTCTAAAATACGACCCGTACATTTTACTTTCATGCCTTCCGCGAGGTCAGCATACGGGCCCATCACTACTGCACCAACCGAGTCACGCTCGAGGTTCAGTGCGATAGCGTAACGGTTGCCCGGCAGGGCAATCATCTCACCCTGCATGACATCGGCCAGGCCGTGTACGCGGATGATACCGTCACTTACAGAAACAATAGTACCTTCGTTGTGAGCTTCACTCACGACATTGAACTGAGCAATGCGCTGCTTGATCAGTTCGCTGATTTCGGTGGAATTCAGTTGCATATGCTCCAGTCCCCTTAAGACTGCAAGACGTCTGCCAGACGATCAAGACGGCCGCGTACGCTGCCATCAATGACCAGGTCACCCGCACGGATAACCACACCTGCCATTACAGACTTATCAATTTTGCAATTCAGCTTAACTTTACGTGACAGACGTTTTTCCATCGCGGCGCTGATTTTAGTCAGCTGACTGTCACTCAGCGTGCTGGCAGAAATCACATCAACTTCGGCTGTCGCTTCATAAGCGTCACGCAGTTGAATGTACTGAGCCAGTACGGCTGGAAGCGCTGTCAAACGTCCGTTTTCGGCCATTACCTTAATCAGGTTCTGGGCGTTTTCATCAAGTTGATCGCCACAAACTGCAATGAAAGAAGCAGACAAAGCTTCCGGTGCGAGCGCACCGGAAAGAAGATCTGCGATCTGTTCGTTGCGAGCCACTTCTGCGGCAAACGCCAGCATTGATTGCCAGCGATCGATGCTTTGATGCTCAACAGCAAAGTCAAAAGCTGCTTTGGCGTAGGGGCGAGCTACAGTAATCAGATCAGACATCAGCCCCTCCCTCCTTACAGTTCAGCGACCAGTTTATCAACGATGTCGCTGTTAGCAGCTTCATCCACGGAACGTTCGATGATTTTCTCGGCGCCAGCTAATGCCAGCAACGCGACTTGCTTACGCAGCTCTTCACGGGCACGCGAACGCTCGGCATCAATTTCTGCCTGCGCCTGCGCCACGATGCGGTTACGTTCAGTCTCAGCTTCGGTTTTCGCTTCGTCCAGAATCTGGGCACGGCGTTTGTTCGCCTGCTCGATAATGACCTGAGCGTCTTCTTTCGCTTTTTTCAGCTGGTCGGTCGCATTGGCCTGCGCGAGATCTAAATCTTTCTTCGCGCGCTCAGCAGAAGCAAGGCCTTCAGCAATTTCTTTCTGGCGCTTTTCGATGGCAGCCATAATCGGCGGCCATACGTACTTCATGCAGAACGCGACAAACAGAATGAACGCGATGGCCTGGCCGAGGATTGTTGCATTAATGTTCACAGCACAATGCCTCTTATTAAGTTAACTTGCTCTGCCGCTATCAGAGATAAACGGCAGAATCCGTCCCTCATCACACCAGGTGCCATGAGTGAACAAGGCTACCAGGTTTAAGCGACAGCAAACATCACGTAGAGACCCAGACCTACAGCGATCATCGGGATTGCATCCACCAGACCCATTACAACAAAGAACTGCGTACGCAGCAGAGGGATCAGATCCGGTTGACGCGCGGCGCCTTCCAGGAATTTACCTCCGAGGATGCCGATACCGATCGCAGCACCGATTGCCGCCAGGCCCATCATCACAGCGGCAGCCATGTACAGCAGATCCATATTCAGGTTTTCCATGACAGTCTCCAGTTTGTTTCAGTTAAAAGCTTAAGTGTTGAGATAAAAATCAATGTTCTTCAGATGCCATCGACAGATAGACGATCGTGAGGACCATGAAAATGAAAGCCTGCAGCGAAATGATCAGGATGTGGAAAATGGCCCAAGGCACATTCAACAACCACTGCGACCACCACGGCAGCAAGCCGGCAATCAGGATAAAGATCAACTCACCCGCATACATGTTGCCGAACAGTCGCAGACCCAGTGAAACAGGCTTGGACAGCAGGCTAACACCTTCAAGAATCAGGTTAATGGGGATGAAGATCGGGTGATTAAAAGGCTGCAGCGTCAACTCTTTGGTGAAGCCGCCAATGCCTTTCATTTTGATGCTGTAGAACAGAATCAAAATAAATACGCCCAGCGCCATAGACAGCGTGATGTTCACGTCTGCAGACGGCACGACGCGCAGCGCCGGCAGGCCTAAATAGTGCTCGCCGATAAACGGCAGCAAATCGATAGGCAGCAGATCCATGAAGTTCATCAGGAAGACCCAGACGAAAATCGTCAGAGCCAGCGGGGCGATAAGTTTGCTTTTACCGTGGTACATGTCGCGCACGTTGTTATCAACGAAGCCGACAACCAGTTCGATAGCCGCTTGTAATTTCCCTGGAACACCGCTGGTAGCGCTTTTCGCCACTTTGCGGAACAACACCAGGAAAATCAGTCCCAGCACCACAGAGAAAAACATGGAATCGATATTTAATACCCAGAACGTCGCGGGAGCGTCGTGCGGATTCACCAACTCGAAAGTACGCAGGTCCAACTGAAGGTTATTCAGGTGGTGACCTATGTATTCTTGCGGAGTAGAGATTTCTCCAGCAGCCATGATGCCTCTTACCCTTTGTTGTTAATTACAGCCGGAGCGACGATCTGCACCACCAGCACCGATAACCACGTGATTGCGAGTGGCCAGAAGACCGCTCCAAACACACCCAACGCCACCGCGAGGAAAATGACGGTTGTGAACACCTTCAACACTTCACCAAGGGCGAAGCTCCAGGCAACACGTCCTTTCGCAGGCGTTTGATCCTGCAGGCGCCAGGCCAAAAACATAAACAACACGTTCGGCAGCCAGGCTGCCACGCCACCCGCGATGGCGGAGGCGCCCCAGGTAACCTCTTTCAGGGTAAAGAGCGCACCGATGGTGACAAAGGTCACCAGCTGAATGATCAGCACGGCCCGGGCTAATTTCACACTGTAAAGAGACACTGACATGACGCTGAACTCTCCTGCCCCGAACGGGGTATGTCGCGTGTCGTATAAGACTGCCTTTACTCATTTGAGTCAAGCAGCAAAAGCCGTGCAAATTATACGGGCGCCACCTGCGATTTCAATCGGTAAGTAGCGAAAAGGTGAACAATTATTTAAATTTCTTTCTGAAGGGCTATTTTTCAAAACATCGTCTTCAGGCAATGTCTGACTTTAAGTCTGAAAATGCCCGACCGACTTGCTTTTAAAGCGTGCTTTAGATCACATAATAAACAAGGAATGCCTGACTGAATTTGTTTCAGACAAGATTTATAGAATTTCAAAATCGACTAAAACACTAATAAATCAGAGATTTAGATTTTTTATTTAACTGTCGCACTTCGATTTTCGAGAAAAACACTCTATTGACATCATGCGCTGCAATAAAAACGCAAAACTGATATTACGTACGCCAATTTATTGCAAAGTTATATTTTCACCAGTGATTATTTGGTTGGGTAAATACACCCAAAAAAGTGATCTCCGTGATAATGAAATGTGAATTATTCGTTAAATGTAACAGAGATTTTCGGATAATTTCCGCCGGGGATGTTAACTCGCGCGCCCTGCCCTGCGAAATAAAAGCTTTTACCTAAAAGTGTTCAATCGCTGCTTTTTCGTTCAGGGCAATAACTAAGACAAACGGCATGAAGCAGCTTAAATCCATACCGTTTAAAAGGCTATTGGCGGGTAATCACCACCAAATGACGTTCACCATCCAGCTCGGGTACCTGCAGCGGTTGAATTTTTTCCACCGTAAAGCCAGCGGGTAATGCAGCAATCTCATCATCCGGACGCACACCTTTCAGGGCATAAAAGCGACCTTCAGGACCCGGCAGATGATGACACCAGGTCAGCATATCCTCGAGTGAAGCAAATGCACGACTGATAACACCGTCGAATGGCGGCTCAGACGGGTACTCTTCAACGCGGCTCTGCACCGGCGTGACGTTAGTAAGTCCTAACTCATGCTGCACCTGACGCAGGAAACGCACGCGTTTGCCGAGGCTATCCAGCAAGGTGAAATGCGATTGCGGTCGCACAATGGCCAGCGGAATGCCTGGTAAGCCCGGACCGGTGCCGACATCAATAAAGCGTTCGCCCTGCAAATGTGGCTCAACCACCACGCTGTCGAGAATATGGCGTACCAGCATCTGCTGCGGGTCGCGCACTGATGTCAGGTTATAGGCCTTATTCCACTTATGCAGCAACTCAACATAGCCAACCAACTGCTGTTTTTGTTGATCGGTAAGGGAAATGTTTGCCGCTTTTAGCAGCGAGGAGAGTTTGTTGATCACAACGAGAATTCCATTAACGGGGGCGAGTTGCCTCGCCCCAAAGTCGATCAGGCGCTTTTACGTAGCAGGCCCTGTTTTTTCAGGTAAATCAGCAGAATTGAGATTGCGGCAGGCGTGATGCCCGAAATACGAGAAGCTTGGCCGATGGAAGTCGGTTTGTGATCGTTGAGTTTGGCGATCACTTCATTCGACAAGCCATTTACCTGACGATAGTCGAGCTCGACAGGCAACAAGGTGTTTTCATTGCGCAGCTGGCGATCAATCTCTTCCTGCTGACGCGCAATGTACCCTTCGTATTTCACCTGAATCTCCACCTGCTCAGCAGCTTGCTCATCTGACAGTGCCGGACCGTAGCTGGCGAGTGACGTCAGCAGCGGATAGGTCATCTCTGGACGACGCAGCAGATCTTCACCGCTGGCTTCTTTGGTGAGCGGCGCACTGATCACCGCGTTCACTTCCGCCACGTTATCCGATTTTGGATGCACCCACAGATCGCGCAGGCGTTGACGCTCCTGCTCAATCGCCTCCAGTTTCTGGTTGTAGCGCGCCCAGCGGTCATCATCAACCAGACCGAGTTCGCGACCGGCTTCGGTCAAACGCAGATCGGCGTTGTCTTCGCGCAGCATCAGGCGGTATTCCGCGCGTGATGTAAACATGCGGTACGGCTCTTTCGTGCCCAATGTGCACAAATCATCAACCAGCACACCAAGGTAAGCCTGATCGCGACGTGGCGCCCAGCCCTCTTTGTCGGCGGAAGCGCGTGCTGCATTGAGGCCGGCCAGCAAACCTTGCGCTGCCGCTTCTTCGTAGCCAGTGGTGCCGTTGATCTGGCCGGCAAAGAACAGACCGTGGATAAATTTGCTTTCCAGCGTCGGTTTGAGATCGCGTGGATCGAAGAAATCATACTCGATGGCGTAACCCGGACGGATGATCTTCGCATTTTCCAGTCCTTTCATCGAACGTACGATCTGCATCTGTACGTCAAACGGCAGGCTGGTGGAGATACCATTCGGGTAGATCTCGTTGCTGGTCAGGCCTTCCGGCTCCAGGAAGATCTGGTGCGCATTACGATCGGCAAAGCGCATCACTTTGTCTTCGATCGATGGGCAATAACGTGGACCAATACCTTCGATGATCCCGGCATACATCGGGCTGCGATCAAGGTTGTTGCGGATCACGTCATGCGTCTGTTCGTTGGTGTAAGTGATCCAGCATGGCACTTGTTGTGGATGTTGTGAAACTTTGCCCATGAACGAGAACACCGGCATCGGATTATCACCGTGCTGCGGTGTCAGCACCGAAAAATCAATCGAGCGTGCGTCGATACGTGGCGGCGTACCGGTTTTCAGACGGTTTACGCGCAGCGGCAGTGCACGCAGGCGTTTTGCCAATGGGATTGATGGCGGATCGCCTGCACGGCCACCGCTGTAGTTATCCAGCCCGATGTGGATTTTGCCATCGAGGAAGGTCCCGACGGTCAGCACCACGGTTTTGGCGCGGAACTTCAGGCCCATTTGCGTCACAGCACCGACGACACGATCGTTTTCCACAATCAGATCGTCAACCGCCTGCTGGAAGATCATCAGGTTTGGCTGGTTCTCTAATGCGGTGCGTACCGCCTGGCGATACAGTACACGGTCAGCCTGAGCACGAGTGGCGCGAACGGCGGGGCCTTTACTCGCGTTTAGTATCCTAAACTGGATACCTGCCTGGTCAATTGCCGTGGCCATCAAACCGCCTAAGGCATCCACTTCCTTCACCAGATGTCCTTTCCCGATGCCACCGATCGCCGGGTTACAGGACATTTGTCCAAGCGTATCAATGTTATGGGTGAGTAACAGGGTTTGCTGACCCATTCGGGCTGCGGCCATCGCGGCCTCTGTGCCCGCATGACCACCACCGATTACGATGACGTCAAAAGGATCTGGATAAAACATGAAGTGGGTCCTCGTTAGTGTTTCGGACAGGGATCGTTGCCCTGGGCGGTGGATTCTACTGAAATAATGTCGGCGGCGAAAGTCGCGGGATCCCGAGGTTTAAAAGAAAGGATCTTAAGTCTTTTATATGATCTTTCTGTTAGATCTACTATTAGGATCGCATCCGGCTGTTGATAACCCCAAAAAGTGCAGGCTAAACAGCAAATTAGCGATGATCATTAGCTGTGAATGATCGGTGATCCTGATCCGTATAAGCTGGGATCAAAATGGCTACTTATGCACAGCCTAAAAAAGAAACAGGCGTTGTTCTTTGGATAACTACTGGTTATACGCATGAAACAGGCCATGTTATCCACAGTCGATCGCGGGTTTAAGGTAAAAAAACAGCGCAATCAACTGGGGATCATTCTATTTTCCCGATCCCCAGCCACTAAAGATCGTTTTAAATCTGCGTTTTCCATGTGGCGACCCACACTTCGGCCGCGTCTTCCGGGATCTCATGCTCCAGCACGTCGATCTCCAGGCGATCGCCAATGCGTTTGGCGCCCAACTGGTTCAATTGCTCTTCCAGCAGTTTGATCGCGCCGCAGAAAAGATCGTATTCATGATTACCAATGCCGACTGCGCCATAACGTAAGCCAGAGAGGTCCGGTTTTGTTTCCTGCAGTGCTTCATATAAAGGAAGCAAATTATCAGGCAGTTCACCGGCACCGTGCGTGGAGGTAACGATCAGCCAAATCCCTTCCGGTTGCAGCTCATCCAGCTCTGGGCCATGCAGCACCTCGGTTGAGAAGCCCGCTTCCTGCAGTTTTTCTTCCAGATGTTCAGCAACATATTCGGCGCTGCCAAGGGTACTTCCACTGATTAACGTAATATCGGCCATGATGCTCTCCCGCACTAAAGGCGAGCATTGTACGCTGTGATCAAGCCGTGATCCACCTGTGGAAAACAGGGTTAATAGTAGAAAGCATCAGGCGGCAAGTCGCGCCATACGCGCGATCTGCCGGGGATAAGTTTGTGCACAGATTAGAGAGGGGTTACGGCTTAATGGTGCGCATGATCGGGTTTTGCAGGGAGATCAGGGTTTCGGTGGACTGAATTTCGTCGATGGTCTGGATCTTGTTGATCAACACCTGTTGCAAGGCATCGATTGATCGGCACATCACTTTGATAAAGATGCTGTAGTGGCCGGTGGTATACCAGGCTTCCACCACTTCATCCAGCGCGTCGAGTTTGCTCAGAGCCGCCGGATAATCGCGCGCGCTTTTAAGGATAATGCCGATAAAGCAGCACACATCGAAGCCGAGCTGACGCGGATCGATCTCCACGCGCGTGCCCAAAATAATACCCGCCTGACGCATCTTCTCCACCCGCACATGAATGGTGCCGGGGCTGACGTTGAACTGCTTGGCGAGCTCGGCATAGGCGGTACGCGCATTCTGTAGCAGCGCATTCAGAATTCCGCGATCCAGGTTATCCAGCTGAAGGTGTTCCGCCATTGTCCATCCTCGTTGAGTTCTTCTTCTATGAATAGAGGAGAATGTGCAGCAAATTAGCGGTGCAGGCAAGGTGCAGACAACAGCCATGCCGTTGTCTGCCTGCTTTTTAGCGCTTACGCCAGAAGGTCACTTGCGCCTGCGTGTGCTGGAATTTGCGCGCCGTTTCGCGGATCACAAAGGGTACATCCTGCGGCGCTGCCACTTCGTCAAAGGCATCACGTAACAGACGCTGCAGCGCCTGATAGGTTGTCAGCGCTTCACCATTTTCGCGAACACCGCCCAGCCAGTTCTCTTTCGGCGTGAAATCTTCCAGCCAGGTATACGGCGATGACAGCACCAGCAAACCACCGGCGCGGATCATCGGCGTGACATCCTGCAGGAAACGTTTTGGCTGACGCAGACGATCGATCAGGTTAGAGGCCAGCACCAGATCGTAACGGTCCGGCTGCGGCTTCAGGTTACAGGCATCGCCCTGCACAAACTGAATACGCTGCGCTTGCTCAGCTTCCAGACCAAACTCTTTCAGCCGCACCTGACGATACTCCACCAGATCGCCCTCTTCAGGCACCACATAGCGGAAATCCTCACCGGAGGTCAGCTGCAGCGCAACATCAATAAAGCGCGCCGAGTAATCCATGCCCGTTACCGCCTCGAAGTGGCGCGCCAGTTCAAAGCTGGCCCGCCCGGTGGCGCAGCCGATATCCAGCGCCTGACCCCGCGCAGTACAGTGCGGCAGCAGTTTTTCCACCAGCGCAGCCGCGTAGTTGGGCACGTTGTAGTAGCTCGGCCCGTACTGGAAATCGAGATACTGCGACACCATGCTGTCGGTTTCATAAGGATTGAGCGTCATGCTCTCTTCATGGGAAGAAACGACATAGCGGAAACCGGCGTGCTGGAAGAAGTGACGACGGAAAGCGTAGCGCGCAGATTTCAGCGCTTCGTTGCCGGTGGAAATCCAGCTGCCACCTTTGATTAGCGCATGTTTGCCATCAAAGGTGGGTGTGGAGAAATCGTCGTAGAGCGGATGTACCTTAAAGCCTTCGAAACCGTTGGTTGGCGTCGTGGTCCACTGCCAGACGTTGCCGACGATGTCGTAAAACTCACCTTGTGCGAAGCGATCGACCGGGCTGGAGGAAGCCCAGTATGCCAGATTGATATTGCCCGGCGCTTCAGTCCAGTCCGGCTGATCGCCGCCAACTTGCTCACGCAGCTGCGCCCATTCGGCTTCGCAGGGAAGCTGAACAGATTTACCGGTCTCTTCCGCCAGCCAGCGACAAAACGCGGCGGCTTCCAGTTGATTCACTTCCGCCGGCCAATCCCACGGCATCGCCACTTCTTCGGCCAGCACGCGCAGTTTTAGCTGATCGGGCAGCTTTTCGTCACCGACCCAAAATGTCGGCATCTGCGCACCGGAAAATTCACGCCAGCCCCAACCTTCGTCATCCCACCAGCGGCGATTGTTATAACCGTCCGCCGCAATAAAACGATAAAACTCAGCATTGCTGACCAGCATTTTGCTGGCCTTAAACGGCTTCAGTTCGGTTTGCTGGCTACCGTATTCGTTATCCCAGCCATAAGTGTCGTCGGTTTTGCCCTGCTGCACACGGCCGCCGGGCATCGCGATCAGAGAATTTTCCGGTACCGATTGACGATCGTGACGCGCCTGCGGGCAAACTGGCCAGTGCGGCTGTGGCTTAACCCATTCAATCGGCAACTGGCGCATCAGCACGCTGGAGGTTTCCAGATGAATACGTTCGTGTTCGATGCCCATCAAAATCACCCACGCCGGGCTGTCCCAGTCGATCGGCAGTTCCAGCGGCATGGTGCGAATAAACTCACTCACCAGGCTTTTCACTTTGCCACGATAGTCGCGCACTTCTGCGATGGTCGGCCAGTCGTAATGGCTGTCGTTGAGATCGTCCCAACTCATCTCATCCACGCCGATCGCCATCATCGCCTCAATACGATCGTCAACGCGTTGATCGAGGTAGCGGCCCGCCATCAGCTTATTAATGTAGAAGGTTGCGGTGTGGCCAAAATAGAAGATCAGCGGATGGCGCAGCGAAATGGCTTTGTTAAACCAGGCGCGCTCGTCCGCCAGGCAATCAAACAGGCTTTCATACAGTTCCCAGGTTTGGGTGAAGTACGCCAGCAGCTCGGCCCGTTTTTGTTCGGAGTGTTGGCCGGAAAGTTTCAGCGTACGGGTCGGTGCGGGAAGTTGGGCGGTCGTCACAAGGTGCTCCAGTTTGCTAAATGCTCGAACTTATCAATATAGCAAATTAGCATTTCCGCCAGATGAATTAGCGCTGCCAGCGGCGCAGCAGACGGCTTTTCAGGCCGGTATCGAAGCGCCAGATGTGATCGAAGATGCGCAGAATGCCGGGTTTGCCATGCAGCGACATTGCTACCGCGTGGAAGCGCTGTTGATGTTGGCGCTGACGCTGCTTAATGGTGCTGACGATGTCGTCCGGCAAACGCTGGGCAATAAAATCCGAAACGATCACCGCATCCGCTTCCTGCCACGCGCTGCCTTCCATGCGTTTCACCACCGCCGCAAGGCAGGCAGCGAGATCGGTACCGCCGCGAAAACGCTGGCTGAGGAAACGGATCGCCTGCTCAATGCCGTTATCAGCGGTGAGTTCATAACCGATCACTTCATGAGCAAACAGCATGATGTAGCAGCGGCGCTTATCCGCCAGCGCCACTTTCAGCAGCGCCAGGCAAAAGGCTTTGGCGCAGCGCTCATTGAAACCGCCCATCGATCCAGACGTATCAACGCAGACGATAAACGGGCCGCGCGGTTGCTCTTCATGCTGCTGGTGGCTGACCGGACTCATGGTGATTTTTTCGTGCCACGCATCGCCCTGTAGACGATAAGTCAGCAAGCGTTTCTCGACTAAACGCCGATAAAACTCCAGCTCTAACTCGCTAATGCTCAATGCCGCTAGCTCAGGTGGCAACAGACGCAGCACATCATCGCTTTGATGAATGCCGCTGACTTCTTCCGGTACGTTATCCGGTTCGCGCACCAGCTGGTGAAACGCTTCCAGCGGCGCATCCTGCGACGGCACCGATTTGGCCTCGCGGCTGCGACCCAGCTGCTGCGCCAGCTTCATCAATTCCGGCTGCTGGGCGAGGAAATCGCCGTACTGCACGATCAGTTCATAATCGCCGTGCTGCAGCGGCGCTTTGCTTAAATCCCACAGGCGTCCGGCGGCGGCTTCATCGTCATCGGTAAGAATCGGCGCCAGCTGACCGCTGATCGCCATGCGCTGCTGCAGCTCGGCCATCAAGCGTTCGCGCTGCTCTTCCAGAAGGGTTTCATTCAGCGTCAGCGTTTGCAGCGTCAGGCTGAGGCGCCAGCGTTGCAGGAACAAGGTGTGTTGCGCGTTGCTGAGCTGGTCGCTTTCAGCATTCAGCAGCAGTTTGCTGGCTTCTTCGATGAACGGCGACGGCAGGCTTTTCAGCTGCGTCATAATGTTGGGTAACTGCTGGGTGAAATGTTGCGTGCTGAGTAGCTGCATCTGTTGAAACAGCTGAAACTCCTGCGCCAGCGCTTCTGGCACCGGCGTGACTTTGATCTGCTCGGCGATCTCCGATCGCCAGCGCGGCAGATCGTGCATCATGGCTTGTTTCAGGCGGGGAAATTTCTCAAAGAACAGCGCCAGTTGCGGCGAGGCGAGCAGCGCGATAATCAGCTCTTCGATTAACTCGGTTTCGCCAATCGACAACAGCGCACTCAGCGTCTCCAGTGAGATCATTTTCTCGCCTGTTTCAGCTGTTCCGCGACATCCTGCAGGCTGGTTTCGATGCGTGCCAGCCAGTCATCGCTAATGAACAGACAGCGCTGATGCTGGCTGAACAGCGTGCGCTGCGCGCGCAGCTGGGTTTCCAGCGCGTCATATTCATCAGCGATCTCCTGCGGCATCTCGCTGCTGCTGCTGGCGCCCGGCAGCGTCAGACGCGTGGATTGCAGGCTGACATCGCGCAGCGTCAAACAGTGATGGGTATCCACCAGCATATCCAGCGTCTGACCAAAGCCGATGCCGTTCAGCTTGCCACGGATTTCACCGCCCTTCAGCAGCCACTGATCCAGCGCTTCGCGGCCAATCAGAATGTGCGTCACCTGCATGTCGTGCAGCATCAACGGTTGTTGCAGCATTAGCGTCAGTTGATCATCGGTGATGGCGGCGGGTAATTCGTAGTGCGGTTTGCGGCTGAACATGCCGCTGTGTTTCTCCAGCGTCAGCGCTTGCGCCACGCTTTGCTGCTGTTGCAGCGCCAGCCGGCGGCCTTTGATCTGCTGCAGCTTGTGTAGCAGCGCCTGTTGCTGCCACGCATGTTGCGACATCAGGGTATCGATTTCGCGATCCAGCATTTTCATCGACGCCACGTCATGCCACAGGCAATCTTTCAGCAGCACTAAGTCGATGGGCGCGATGGCCACGCGGCCGCTGTAAAAGGCGCTAGCCTGCAACAGGTGAATGGCTTTCTTCCAGCGACGATCGGAAATGTACGGCGCGTCCGGCAGCGTTTCTAACTGCTGACGAAGCTGATAGATCAGTTCAAACACGTGATCCGGTAAACTGACCTGGCTGATGCCTTTCTGCCACTGCTCATACTCTTCGTCGCTGATGCGCAACGATTCCGCCACCGGATTGTCGTTTTCATCCTGCTGGTGGGTGAGCATGCTGCGGAAATTCTGCTTCTCATGCACGTTATCCAGCCACAGGCGAATCAACATGCGGTCATACAGCGCTTCCAGGCCACTATCGGCTTCCGGCAATTCATTGGAAGCGGTAACCAGCAGGCGCATTGGGATTTTTTCTTCGCTGTCGCCATTGCGGAAGCGGCGTTCGTTGATGGCGGTCAACAAGGTATTAAGAATCGCCGGGCCGGCTTTCCAGATTTCGTCGAGGAAGACAATTTCGGCATCCGGCAGATAACCTTTGGTCAGACGCTGATAACGCCCTTCATCTTTCAATGCCTGAATCGACAGCGGGCCAAACACCTCTTCGGGGGTGGAAAAACGGGTCATCAGGTATTCAAATGCGCGGGCGTGCTGGAAGGCATATTTCAATCGGCGGGCAATCAGACTTTTGGCGATGCCCGGCGGCCCGAGCAGAAACACGCTTTCGCCACTTAAGGCAGCCAGCAAACAGAGGCGGATCGCATGATGGCGTTCATACAGCCCTTTTTCCAGAGCGTTGCTCAGGCGAGAAATTCTTTCTGCCAAAAGATGGGGTTGAGCCATAATCACATCATTATCCTTTTGATACTGGTGCCGTCATAGTCTGGCGAGCGCAATACTCTACTGATTATCATGCGCGATTGCGTTGATAGCCGTCAGCTTTTTTGTTTCAGAAGGTTGATGCGAGAAAACTCGCCGCTTCCAACGGTTTTTTGGCGCTATTTTCGGCGAAAAACCGCGTCACCGACGCGATGGTGACACTTTGTAAGAGTAGGTTTTTTTGGGAATATGTGCATACTGTGCGCTTTTTGATGGCTTGAGCGGAAGGCAAGCGCCTCCGGCTCCAACAAAAGACAACTTATGAGCTCGGATAAGAAACAGTCCCTTGGGGCAGTCACGCTGGCGGCAATTGGCGTGGTGTATGGCGATATCGGTACCAGCCCACTCTATACATTGCGTGAATGCCTCTCTGGTCAGTTTGGATTTGGCGTGGAGCGCGAAGCGGTTTTTGGCTTCCTGTCGCTGATTTTCTGGCTGCTGATTCTGGTGGTGTCGCTAAAGTACATCAGCTACGTGATGCGTGCAGATAACGCCGGTGAAGGCGGGATTTTAACGCTGATGTCGCTGGCCGGACGAAATACCGGCGCCAGAGCCACCGCGATACTGGTGATCATGGGCCTGATCGGCGGCAGCTTCTTCTACGGGGAAGTGGTGATCACGCCGGCGGTGTCGGTGCTATCGGCGATAGAAGGTCTGGAAATTGCCGCGCCGAGCCTCGATACCTACATCGTGCCGTTGGCGATTGCGGTGCTGACCTTGCTGTTTGTCATCCAGAAGCACGGCACCGGCATTGTCGGTAAGCTGTTCGCGCCGGTAATGCTGCTGTGGTTTATCATCCTCGCCGTATTGGGTGCGCGTAGCATCATTAATAATCCTGACGTGCTGCACGCCATGAATCCTTACTGGGCGCTGCACTTCTTTATTCAATACAAAAGTGTCTCTTTCTTCGCGCTAGGCGCGGTGGTGCTGGCGATTACCGGCGTGGAAGCGCTGTATGCCGATATGGGCCACTTCGGTAAATTCCCGATTCGTCTCGCCTGGTTTATCGTGGTGCTGCCTTCACTGGTGCTCAACTACTTTGGTCAGGGCGCGCTGCTGCTCAAACATCCTGAAGCGATCAAAAACCCGTTCTTCCTGCTTGCGCCGGATTGGATGCTGATCCCGATGTTGATTCTCGCCACCTTAGCCACAGTGATCGCCTCGCAAGCGGTGATTTCCGGCGTGTTCTCATTAACGCGTCAGGCAGTGCGTCTCGGCTATTTGCCGCCGATGCGCATTGTGCACACCTCAGAAGAGGAGTCCGGGCAGATCTATATTCCGGTGATTAACTGGCTGCTCTACTTCTCGGTGGTGATTGTGATTGTCGGCTTCGAGCACTCCAGCAATCTGGCGGCGGCTTATGGCATCGCGGTCACCGGCACCATGGTGCTGACCGCCATTCTCTGTTCTACCGTGGCGATTCAAAACTGGCACTGGAACCGCTATCTGGTGGTGCTGATTCTGATTGCCATGCTGATCATCGACGTGTCGCTGTTCTCCGCCAACCTGATCAAGGTGTTCTCCGGCGGTTGGCTGCCGCTGACGCTGGCGCTGATGATGTTCATCATCATGACTACCTGGAAAAGCGAGCGTTTCCGTCTGCTGCGTCGTATGCATGAGCACGGCAATTCACTGGAAGCGATGATTGCGTCGCTGGAGAAATCGCCGCCGGTACGCGTGCCGGGCACCGCGGTGTATATGTCGCGTGCGCTGAATGTGATTCCGTTTGCCATGCTGCATAACCTCAAGCACAACAAAGTGTTGCATGAGCGCGTGGTGCTGCTGACGCTGCGTACGGAAGATGCGCCTTACGTGCACAACGTCCGTCGTGTGACCATCGAACAGTTGTCGCCGACCTTCTGGCGCGTGGTGGCGAGTTACGGCTGGCGCGAAACGCCAAACGTCGAAGAGATTTTCCACCGCTGCGGTCTTGAAGGCCTGAACTGCCGCATGATGGAAACCTCCTTCTTTATGTCGCATGAATCGCTGATTATCGGCGATCGTCCGTGGTATCTGCGCCTGCGCGGCAAGCTGTTCCTCGCGCTGCAACGCAATGCGCTGCGCGCGCCCGATCAGTTTGAAATCCCACCGAACCGCGTGATCGAGCTGGGAACTCAGGTCGAGATTTAACGCTGTGCGCGTCACCAACTTAAGGTGACGCGCAATCCTCCGCTGGCGCGCTGGCTGAACTGCAAGCGAACGCCGTGCAGCTGGGCAATATTTTTCACGATGGAAAGCCCTAATCCGCTGCCGGTTTGCGCCTGTCCTGGCGGTCGCCAGAAGCGTTCACCCAACCTTATCAACTGCTCATCGCTGACGCCTGGCCCGTTATCATCAACGGTAATGGCGCGGGCATTGAGCTGCACATCAATAGTGCTGCCCGACGGCGAATAGCGCAGCGCGTTATCCAGCAGATTGCGCACCATCAACCCCAGCAACAGCGGATGACCGTTCATCACCGGTTCGGCGTGGCTGGTAAACTGCAAAGCGGTGTTTTGTTGTTCTGCCTGCGGGAAGTGCTCCGCCAGCAGGTTTTGCAGCAGCGGCGCCAGCGCCACCGGTTGAAACTCGCTGCGCAGATCGTCGGCTTCCACGCGTGACAGCGTTAAGAGCTGATCCACCAGACGCGTGGCACGCACGATGCCGCTATCCAGTTGTTGAATCGCCCGTTTGCGCATCGCCTCATCATCATCTGCCAGCTGAATCACTTCACTCTGCACGCGCAGTGCCGCCAGCGGGCTGCGCAGTTCATGGGCGGCATCGGAGGTAAAGCGACGTTCGCGCTGCACCAGATGCGCCATACGACTGAACAAACCGTTGAGCGCCACCACCAGCGGCTTCACCTCTTTAGGCAAGCGCGTGTCCGGCAATGGCGTGGCATCATCCGGCGCACGCTGATGCAGGGAAAGCGTGAGGCGTTTCAACGGGCGCAGCTCGAACCACACCAGCGCCAGCAGCAGCAGCAACATAAAGGGCATGGCAATCAGCCACGGCAGCAGGCTGCTGAGCGCCAGATCGCGCGTCATATCTTCGCGGTATTCCCATTCTTGCCCGACCACCACGCGATAGCGCTTATCCTCGGAGGTGAGCCACACCAGGCGCCAGCTGTCTTTATCGCCGCGCAGTCGTCCATCAACAAAGCCATCGCGCTGATGATCGAATTGCAGATCGCGACCGTTTTCGCCGTCGTTCAACAATGGTTGGCCTGCCGCGCTGAAAATGGCAAATGCCAGCGCATCATCATCCTGATCGCCGCGGTGATGGCGCAGAATCGCTTTGGTTTTCGGCAACGTCACGTCCTGCAGTGAGGTGGGATCAAGCGCTATCAGCCGTTTGGCGAACAGCATTTGCTGAGTATCAAACAGCTCGTTCACCGTATCGCGGGTTTGATGCCAGGCGCTGAGGCCGGCCAGGCCGCCGCACACTATAATCAGCAGCACAAAGCCGATGGCGAGGCGCAGAAACAGACTCATTCCGCCGCTCCCAGCGTATAACCGACGCCGTGTACGGTACGAATAAACTGGCTGCCGAGTTTCTTGCGCAGATGATGAATGTGCACTTCCACCGCATTGCTGGAGACATCTTCATCCCAGCTGTAGAGCTTCTCCTCCAGCTGACTGCGCGTCAGCACGCGGCCAGGATTACGCAGAAACAGTTCTAGCAGCGCCAGTTCGCGGCTCTTCAGGCTGACGGCTTCGCCATCGCACAGCACGCTGTGGCTGCCGGGCGCCATTACCACGTCGCCGTGTTTCAGTTCCGGCTGCAGTTGCCCGTGACGGCGACGGATTAGCGCCTGCAAGCGTGCCGCCACTTCTGTTAACGCAAACGGCTTACACAGGTAATCGTCGGCGCCGAGTTGTAATCCCTGGACGCGCTGATCGAGCGCATCGCGCGCGGTGAGGATCAGCACCGGCACATCGTGTCCTTGCTGGCGCCACTGACGCAGGATATCCAGACCATCGCGTTCGGGCAGCGACAGATCCAGCACCACCGCGTCCCAGGGCGCGGCGGTCAACGCCTGAAATCCGTCTTCACCGGAGACAAACCAATCCACGCTGAAACCGAGTTTGGTCAACCCGACTTTCAAACCGTCGCCAATCAGCGTGTCATCTTCAATCAGTAAAATGCGCATCAACTCTCCTTCTGTTAAGCGGAGTTATACGAAGCACAATTGCTCTTGTACAGCGAAAATCCCGTCAAATAGACTATTTTTCATGAATGTTAGCCAAACGGATTCTCTTAAGATCCTGTTAAGAACCTTATGGTGAAATTGCTCCCGTAAACCGACACATTCATGGAAAAGAGGTGAATTATGAAAAAGTCTGCAGCTCTGTTAGCGATTGTCGCCCTGGCCGCCACGCCGGTTCTTGCCGCTCAGCAAGGTGGCTTTGTTGATCCCAATGCGCCATCCGCGCAGGTGAAGTCCGGTGGGTTCAAAGCCGATAACACCAGCGTTGTCACGGTGAAACAGGCCGAAGAGATGAAAGACGATAGCTGGATTACCGTGCGCGGTACGCTTGAGAAGCAAATCGGTGATGAGGATTATCAGTTCCGTGATGCCACCGGCACCATGAAAGTTGAAATCGATCATAAACGCTGGAACGGTTTGACCATCACGCCGAAGGATCAGGTAGAACTGACCGGCGAACTGGATAAAGATTTCAACTCCATCGAACTGGACGTGAAACAGGTACGTAAACTGCCGTAATCCCATCTTCGGGGCCGCAGCAGCGGCTCCAAAATCCCACCAAACTCAAATTCTCTCTGGCACAAGCGAAACGTTTCGATGGCGATCACATTTCCGCGATGCCGCCATTGAGTTGCCGTGCGCATTTTATACACTCCCGATCAGCGAAACGTTTCGCTGTGGAGTGGAATAAATGAAAAAAGGTCGCTTGTTAAACGCTGAAGTCTCACATGTGATTGCTCGCCTGGGGCACACCGATACGCTGACGATTGCAGATGCAGGCTTGCCGATTCCGGCCGGTCCACAGCGCATCGATCTGGCGTTAACGCCGGGTACGCCCGAATTTCTACAGGTAGTTGACGTTGTCACGCAGGAGATGCAGGTCGAAAGCGCCCTGATGGCGGAGGAGATTAAGCAGCACAATCCGCAGCTCCACAGCGCACTGCTCGCCGTGCTCGAAGCCTTGCAACAGCACCAGGGGAATGTCATCACCATCCGTTACACCAGCCATGAACAATTCAAACAACATACGCAGCGTAGTCAGGCGGTCATTCGCAGCGGAGAGTGTTCTCCGTATGCGAATGTCATCCTGAGCGCCGGCGTGACCTTCTGAGGCCGCTATGCAACCGTTATTGCAACTCAAAGGAATTGAAAAGTCGTTTCCTGGCGTGAAGGCGTTGAATGGCGCATCGCTGGCCGTTTATTCGGGACGCGTGATGGCGCTGGTGGGTGAAAACGGCGCGGGCAAATCCACCATGATGAAAGTGCTGACCGGCATTTACAGCATGGATGCCGGTTCCCTGCAGTGGCTGGGTAAGGATGTGGCGTTCTCCGGTCCAAAGGCGTCGCAGGAAGCCGGCATTGGCATTATCCATCAGGAACTGAACCTGATTCCGCAGCTGACTGTTGCCGAGAATATCTTCCTTGGCCGCGAATGTGTTAACCGCTTTGGCCGCATCGAATGGAAAAAGATGTATGCCGAAGCGGATGCGCTATTAAAGCGCCTCAATCTGCGTTTCGACAGCCACAAGCTGGTGGGCGATTTGTCGATTGGCGATCAGCAGATGGTCGAGATCGCCAAGGTGCTCAGCTTCGAGTCGAAAGTCATCATTATGGATGAACCGACCGATGCGCTGACTGATACCGAAACGCTGTCGCTGTTCCGCGTCATCAATGAACTGAAAGCGCAAGGCTGCGGCATCGTCTATATCTCGCACCGCATGAAAGAGATCTTCGAGATTTGCGATGACGTCACTGTGTTCCGCGATGGGCAGTTTATTGCCGAACGCGCGGTGTGCGATCTCAGCGAAGAGAGCCTGATCGAGATGATGGTCGGCCGCAAGCTGGAAGATCAATATCCGCGTATCGATCAACAGCCGGGCGAGATCCGCTTAAAAGTCGAAAATCTCAGCGGTCCGGGCGTTGATAACGTCAGCTTTACGCTGCGCAAAGGGGAAATCCTTGGCGTGTCGGGTCTGATGGGCGCAGGACGTACTGAACTGATGAAAGTGCTGTACGGCGCGCTGCCGCGCAGCAAAGGCAAAGTGACGCTGAACGGCCGCGAGATCGTGACCCGCTCTCCGCAGGATGGCCTCGCCAGCGGCATTGTGTATATCTCGGAAGATCGCAAGCGCGATGGTCTGGTGCTCGGCATGTCGGTGAAAGAGAACATGTCGTTGACCGCGCTGCGCTATTTCAGCACTGGCGCGGGCAACCTGCGCCACAGCGACGAGCAGCTGGCGGTGGGCGATTTTATCCGCCTGTTCAACGTTAAAACCCCGTCAATGGAGCAGCCGATTGGTCTGCTGTCTGGCGGTAATCAGCAAAAAGTGGCGATTGCGCGTGGCCTGATGACGCGCCCCGATGTGCTGATTCTTGATGAGCCGACACGCGGCGTAGATGTCGGGGCAAAAAAAGAAATTTATCAGTTAATTAACCAGTTTAAAGCCGAAGGGCTGAGCATCATTTTGGTGTCGTCGGAAATGCCGGAAGTGCTGGGCATGAGCGATCGCATCGTGGTGATGCATGAAGGCCATCTGAGTGGCGAATTTTCCCGTGAGCAAGCTACCCAGGAATCCCTGATGGCGGCGGCAGTCGGTAAGCAACACAGCGAGGAGTTAGTAGTATGAGCACCCAAACCTTACCCGCCAGCCGTCGTTGGTTCAGCAAAGCCTGGCTGCTGGAGCAGAAATCACTGATTGCATTGATAGTGCTGATTGCCGTGGTTGCCAGCCAGAGTCCGAACTTCTTCACGCTGGCTAACATGTTCAACATTCTGCAGCAGACGTCGGTCAACGCCATCATGGCGGTCGGCATGACGCTGGTGATTCTGACCTCGGGCATTGATCTATCGGTGGGATCGCTGCTGGCGCTGACCGGCGCGGTGGCGGCATCGATTGTCGGATTAGAGGTGAATGCGCTGGTGGCCGTTGCGGCTTCGCTGGCGCTGGGGGCGGCGATTGGCGGTATTACCGGCGTGATTGTGGCGCGCGGCAAGGTGCAGGCTTTCATCGCCACGCTGGTGATGATGTTGCTGCTGCGCGGCGTCACCATGGTTTACACCAACGGCAGCCCAATTAATACCGGTTTTAACGATAACGCCGATCTGTTCGGCTGGTTCGGTATCGGTCGCCCGTTGGGCATTCCAACGCCGGTGTGGCTGATGGTCGCGGTGTTCGGGCTGGCGTGGTACATGCTGCATCACACGCGCCTTGGTCGTTACATCTATGCGCTGGGTGGCAACGAAGCGGCCACGCGTTTGTCGGGCATCAACGTTAATCGCGTTAAAATCATCGTCTATTCGCTGTGCGGCCTGCTGGCGGCATTGGCGGGCACCATCGAAGTGGCGCGTCTCTCTTCCGCACAACCTACAGCGGGCACCGGTTATGAACTGGATGCGATTGCTGCGGTGGTGCTGGGCGGTACCAGCCTGGCGGGCGGTAAAGGTCGCATCATGGGCACGCTGATTGGTGCGTTGATCCTCGGTTTCCTGAATAACGGCCTGAATCTGATGGGCGTATCGTCTTACTACCAAATGATTGTTAAAGCCGTCGTCATTCTGCTAGCGGTGCTGGTGGATAACAAAAGCAGTAAATAACTCTGACCTTCACACAGGATTTAAAAATGAAAAAGTTAACTGCATTGGCCGTCATTCTTGGCGCCACCCTCAGTGCTGGCGCGATGGCAAAGGACACCATTGCTCTGGTGGTATCTACGCTGAATAATCCGTTCTTTGTGTCACTGAAAGATGGCGCACAGAAAGAAGCTGACCAATTGGGTTATAACCTCGTGGTGCTGGATTCGCAGAACAACCCGGCGAAAGAGCTGGCGAACGTGCAGGATCTGACGGTGCGCGGCACCAAGCTGCTGCTGATCAACCCAACTGATTCTGATGCGGTGGGTAACGCCGTAAAGATGGCGAACCAGGCGAATATTCCGGTGATCACGCTGGACCGCGTAGCAGCACAAGGCACCGTGGTGAGCCACGTGGCTTCTGACAACCGCTTCGGCGGCAAAATGGCCGGTGACTTCATCGCCAAAAAACTGGGCGATGGCGCGAAAATTATTGAACTGCAAGGCATTGCCGGTACCTCTGCGGCGCGTGAGCGCGGCGAAGGCTTCAAACAGGCAGCCGATGCCCACAAATTCAACATCCTGGCGAGCCAGCCTGCTGACTTCGACCGTACTAAAGGTCTGAACGTCATGCAGAACCTACTGCAGGGACATCCGGATGTGCAGGCCGTCTTCGCTCAGAACGATGAAATGGCGCTGGGCGCGCTGCGTGCGCTGCAAACCGCGGGTAAAACCGACGTGCTGGTGGTGGGTTTTGACGGCACCGCTGACGGTGTGAAAGCCGTAGAATCGGGTAAACTGACCGCGACTGTGGCGCAGATGCCAGACAAGATTGGTGTGATTGGCGTGCAGACTGCCGATAAAGTATTGAAAGGCGAGAAGGTGCAGGCGGTTAATCCGGTTGACCTGAAGCTGGTGACCAAATAATAAGTAAAGAAAAGCAGGGCAACGCGCCACCGTCCTGGTGGCGCATCTTTCTGGATGAATCCCAATGACCACAAGCGCAAAACTGGCCGTTCTCGGCAGCATCAATGCCGATCACATCCTTAACCTCGCCCATTTTCCACGTCCGGGCGAAACGGTGATCGGGAAACAGTATCAAATTGCTTTTGGCGGCAAAGGGGCCAATCAGGCAGTGGCTGCGGGCCGTGCCGGTGCAGACATTGCTTTTATTGCCTGCGTAGGCGCTGATGATATTGGCGAGCGTATTCGTCAGCAGTTGCAGCAAGACCGCATTGATACTGCACCGGTTGAAACCGTCGCAGATGAATCGACCGGTGTAGCGATGATCTTCGTGAATGGCGAAGGCGAAAATAATATCGGCATCTATTCCGGTGCCAATGCCGCGCTGACGCCGGCTCGCGTTGCGCAGCATCAGCAGGTGATTGCCGATGCTGATGCGTTGCTGATGCAGCTGGAATCTCCGCTGGAAAGCGTTCTGGCCGCCGCGAAGATTGCTCGCGCGCAGCAGACGCAAGTGATCCTGAATCCCGCACCGGCCACGGCGCTCTCTGATGAGCTGCTCGCGCTTATCGACATCATCACGCCAAATGAAACCGAAGCTGAAATTCTCACCGGCATTGCGGTAAAGAGCGATGAAGATGCCGCGCGTGCTGCTGCGGCATTGCATGCGAAAGGTATTGCTACCGTGTTGATCACGCTGGGCCGTCGCGGTGTGTGGCTGAGTGAGCAAGGCAACGGCGTGCGCATTCCGGGCTTCAGCGTGCAGGCCATCGATACTATCGCAGCGGGCGATACCTTCAACGGGGCATTTATTACCGCACGTCTGGAAGGTGTGGCGATGCATGATGCTGTACGTTTCGCCCATGCCGCCGCTGCGATTGCAGTGACGCGTCCGGGCGCGCAGCCCTCAGTGCCGTGGCGCACTGAGATTGACGCCTTCCTGCAACAACAGGGCTAAGCGCTTGGCTACCATGAAAGATGTCGCCCGCCTGGCGGGCGTCTCTACCTCCACCGTTTCACACGTCATCAACAACAATCGCTTTGTCAGCGAGCAGGTGCGTGAAAAGGTGGAACAGGCAATTCGTGAGCTGAACTATGCGCCGTCCGCGCTGGCACGTAGCCTGAAGATCAAACAAACCCGCACCATCGGCATGCTGCTGACCGCCAGCAGTAACCCGTTCTATTCCGAAGTGGTGCGCGGCGTAGAAAACAGCTGCTACGAACGCGGCTACAGCCTGATTCTGTGTAATACCGAAGGCGATGAAGAGCGTATGAATCGCAGCCTCGAAACGCTGATGCAAAAGCGCGTCGATGGTTTACTGATGATGTGCACCGAAACCCATCTGCCGTCGGCGGAGATCCTCAATCGTTATCCCTCGGTGCCGATGGTGATGATGGATTGGGCGCCATTTGAAGGGCGCGGCGACATCATTCAGGACAATGCGCTGCTCGGCGGCGAACTGGCAACCCAGCATCTGATCGATCGTGGCTATACGCGCATTGCCTGTATCGCCGGGCCGCAGGATAAAACGCCCGCGCGTTTGCGTCTTGAAGGTTTTCATAAAGCGATGGCCAACAGCGGATTATCGGTGCCGCCGGGTTATGTGGTTGATGGCGATTTCGAGTTTCAGGGCGGCTTCAACGCCATGAATCAACTGCTGACGCTGGATACGCTGCCAGAAGCGATATTTACCAGCAACGATGCGATGGCGGTTGGCGTCTATCACGCCTTGTTCCAGGCCGGATTGCGCGTGCCGCAGGATATTGCGGTGATGGGCTATGACAACATTGAGCTGGCGCGTTACCTGACTCCGCCGCTTAGTACCATCCATCAGCCGAAAGATGAGTTAGGTGAACTGGCGATTGATACCTTGATTCATCGTATGGGCGATCCCGACGCCAGTCAGCAAACGCTGGTGCTGACGCCGGAGCTGGTGGAGCGCGGTTCGGTCTAAGTCGCTTTCTTCTTTTTCTCGCGGTTGGCGATCAGATTACGCCCATCGCTCGGACGTAACATCATAAAGGTAAAGGCAGACAACACCGTGACGACGCCCATCGTCAGGAAGGTGGCGTGGAATTGCGCGACGGTTGTGGCCTCGACATCCTGATAGAAACGCAGCACTGCGGCACTCACCGCCACGCCAAAGCTGATCGACAGCTGCTGCGTTACCGCTAGCACACTGTTCCCGCCGCTGGCGTTCTCATCATTTAAATCTGCCAGCGTGATGGTGTTCATCGCGGTGAACTGCGTTGACATCGCCATCCCCAGAATCAACAGTGCCGCCAGCAACATCACCACGCTGCCACCCGGCGATTGCAGTGAGAAGGTGGCGATCAATATGCCAATAATAATGGTGATACCTATCAGCGTATGGCGATAACCAAAGCGGCGTAGCACTTGCGTCACCGTGGATTTCGCCAGCAGCGCGCCAATCGCCGTTGGACCCATCATGCAACCGGCAATCAGTGCGGGATAACCAAAGCCCACCTGCAACATCAGCGGCATCAGGAACGGAATGCAGCCGGTACCCAGGCGCGAAGCTATGTTGCCAATGATGCCGACCGAGAAGGTGCGGGTTTTAAACATTGGCAGATTAATCAGCGGTGCCGGATGGCGACGCGCGTGCACTATATAGAGAAGAAGTAATGCAATGCCGCCAAACAGCACCAACAACGCTTGCCACGGCAACACCACGCGCTCGCCAAACAACTCGATACCGACCGAGATCAGCACCAGACCCAAACCAAACAGCAGGAAGCCTGAAAAGTCGAAGCGGCGTTTTGGGGTAGTGAAGTCCGGCATATATTTGCGTGCGTAGAAGATGCCGGCGATACCGATGGGAATGTTGAGGAGGAATATCCAGTGCCAGCTGGCGTAGGTCACTAACAATCCGCCCAGCATTGGGCCCAGAATCGGACCCACTAAACCCGGCATGGTGACGAAGTTCAGCACCGGCAGCAGTTCACTGCGTGGATAAGCGCGTAACAGCGCCAGGCGCGCGACGGGCATCATCATCGCCCCGCCAATCCCTTGTACCACGCGCGAGACCACCAGCATGCTCAGCGAGCCGGATAAGGCGCAGGCTAGCGAACCCAGCGTAAATAGCGATACCGCAAGAATGAAGATTTTGCGTGTGCCGTAGCGATCGGCTAACCAGCCACTCACCGGAATCAGCATCGCTACCGTTAGCGTGTAACTGATGATGGCGGATTGCATGGCAAGAGGGGAACGTTCAAGGCTGGTGGCGATAGCAGGGAGCGCAGTATTCAGGATGGTGGCATCAAGTGCTTGCATGAAAAACGCCATGGCGGCGATCCAGGGCAAGCCGGCCATGCTGCGCGCGGAGCGAATCATTGAAAGTCCTTCTCGAATAATTGTCAGCCTGCGACAAAGAAATTACGTTTGGTTAAAGAGAATAGCATTGGTGTTTAAGGTGATGGCGCTGATTTATGCCGATGAAGCGGCGATTTTGACTGATTCTTCGCCGGGAAATGTCCGTTTTTAACGCGTTCGTTTAAAAAAGAGGCGCTCAGTCATTTTTTTGCAATTAACCCTTGTCAGCTCCGAATAACTCCCTATAATGCGCCACCACTGAGACGGCAAAGCGGCAACGCAGACGGCTCAGCAGGGAGTGAAGAAATTCATCCCGCCGGATGAAAACGCTGAAAAAAGTGTTTGACTCCGAAGGAGAGTAGCGTAGTATACGCCACCTCGCGACAGACGGTTCAGCCGCTGTTCGCAACGCTCTTTAACAATTTATCAGACAATCTGTGTGGGCACTCGCAGGATTGATATCCGCGTCTCCGGACGCAAAAAATATCAAAGCCTCACGAGTGAACACATAATGAAATTCATTATGACGTTTTACAGATGAGCATCGCTGAACTTGTTTCAGCAAATCAAACTTAAATTGAAGAGTTTGATCATGGCTCAGATTGAACGCTGGCGGCAGGCCTAACACATGCAAGTCGAACGGTAGCACAGAGAGCTTGCTCTCGGGTGACGAGTGGCGGAC
>NZ_JAIMIG010000006.1:0-231340 GCF_019795975.1 Pantoea sp. DY-17
CGAAACACCTGAAATCAGAACGATTGTCTGATATCAGTACAGAATCGGTGGAGCGGTAGTTCAGTTGGTTAGAATACCTGCCTGTCACGCAGGGGGTCGCGGGTTCGAGCCCCGTCCGTTCCGCCACCCTAATTAGGGGCGTAGTTCAATTGGTAGAGCACCGGTCTCCAAAACCGGGTGTTGGGGGTTCGAGTCCCTCCGCCCCTGCCAGAAAATAATCCTTTGCTTCGGCAAAGGATTTTTTTTGTCCAAAATTCGGCAGTGAAATGAGTTTGAGTTTCACTGCGATCCACTCAAACTCCCTCATTTATTATCTTATTGTGTCAAAACCGGATATTTAAGCAGCTGACGAATGTGACTTTGCTGATCGCTATTCTGCAGCCACACCGCATATAACGGTCGCACGGCGACGGGTGTATCTGGAATAACCATCAAATCACTATAAATGCCGTGCCAAAAATCAGGTAAAAAGGCACAAGCACCGGTGGTATGCAGTAATTCGCGTGTTAAATGTGCGGATGTGGTGGTTAATACGGGAACATCATCACTAGACAGATAACTTTCATGCTGATGAAAATCTGCGCCCCATTCCAGCTTGATATAGTCATATTTTTCACGCTTCTCGGTTTTACGCGCCCGGAATAATGCGAGCGAAATATGCCCTATTTGCTGGCTGGTTAACTCATCCATTTTTGGCGCTTCAGTTGTGATCAACAGGTCCAACTGACGTTCATGCAATTGCTTAACCAGTAAATGTCGCTGGGCGATACGTGCCTCGAGATGAAGGCTTTCTCGATTCTCATAAAGTGTTTGCAACCAGGGAGTTAAGTACGCTTCCCAAAGGGATGCGCTACCTCCTATTGAAAGCTCATGATGCTGTTGTGTATGCGAAACTTCCTTTTTGGCCATCAGCCAAGTGCTCATCAAGCTTTCGGCATAGGGTAATAAACGCTCGCCTGCTGAAGTCAGCCGGATGTTATTACGGTGACGAGTAAAAAGGTTTACGCCCAGCTGATTTTCCAGCTGACGAATGCGAAAACTAACGGCAGATTGCGTGAGGTAAAGCGCTTCAGCAGCACGCCCGAAATGGCGTGTTCTGCTCACTTCGAGGAAAGTTTTCAGTAATTCCGTATCCACTGCATTCTCCCAAAAATTGTTTGTCGTACTGATTTAAATGTTTTGTTTTACACTCTGTCAAGCCTATCTAATACTCCGCGCCATAAATAGCACGGCCATATGAGAGTCAGGAGCGTGTAAAATGGCGGATAGCTTCGCAACAACGAATCGTTTCTTTGATAACAAACATTACCCACGTGGTTTTTCGCGTCATGGTGATTTCACCATTAAAGAAGCTCAGCTTCTGGAGCGCCACGGTTACGCCTTTAATGAACTGGATCTCGCTAAGCGTGAACCCATTACAGAAGAAGAGCGTTCATTTTTAGAAGTATGTCGTGGTCTTCGTGAGCCACAAACGGAAGCTGAACGTGTATGGTCGAAATATACCGCACGTATCAAGCGACCTAAGCGTTTCCATACGCTATCTGGCGGCAAGCCGCAGATGGATACGGTGGAAGATTTTAGCGATAGCGATGATTAAGAATAGCGGGGCTTATATAAGCCCCGTTTTTTATTCCAGAGTCTTGTGCAGATAGATCATTAAGCGGTCGATGCTGCGATATCCCACCGCTTCCTGCAAATGACTACGAGTAATCTGCTCTTCACCTGCTAAATCAGCTATTGTCCTGGCCACCTTTAAAATCCGCTGCCAGGCGCGTACTGAAAGCCCCAACGAATTCAACACTTCTTCCAGCCATTCAGCATCCTGCTGCTTCAATGGACACCAGCGCAAAATCTCTGGGTTAGAGAGATGAGCATTCACTTTTCCGCTGCGTGCTGTTTGAATCTTTCGTGCGGCGAGGACGCGAGTTAAAACTTCAGCGCTGCTTTCGCTGACTTGTTGTTTCTTACTCAGAGACCCACTGGGAAGAAGTGGGACCTCTAACGATAAATCAAAGCGATCGAGAAAAGGTCCTGATAACCGATTGAGATAGCGCAACACCTGCTGAGGTGATGAGCGATTATGGTTGCCCTGATAATGCCCGGTCGGGCTGGGATTCATCGCGCCGATCAATTGAAAGCGCGCGGGATACGTCACTTTAGCGCGCGTGCGTGAAATGGCGATTTCCCCGGATTCAATCGGTTCGCGCAAAGCATCAAGTGTTCTGCGCTCGAACTCTGGCAGCTCATCGAGGAATAACACGCCATTGTGTGCCAAGGAGATTTCTCCCGGCCGCGGCAAGGATCCGCCCCCAACCAGCGCATAGAGTGATGAACTGTGATGAGGCGCTCTGAACGGCCGTTTACGCCACTGATGATGGAGATTGCCACTGCTTACCAGACTGGCGATAGCGGCGCACTCCAGCGCTTCCTGGTCGTCTAACGGTGGCATGATACCGGGCAGACGCGTCGCCAACATGGTCTTGCCGGTGCCAGGCGGCCCGATCAGTAACAGGTTATGCCCGCCAGCTGCGGTGATCTCCAGTGCACGTCGGCCCTGATCCTGGCCAATGATATCGCTGAGGTCCTGCTTTTCCTGTTCAAGCGTTTCGGGCTGATAATGCGCGACAGTGAGAGTGGTTTTGTTATGGAGAAACGCACAGATTTCTACCAGATGTTTGCCAACCAGCGTCTCGCCTTGTTGAATCAACCCTACATCCTGTTGATTCTGTTCAGCTAACACCATTTGTCTGCCCGCTTGCAGTGCCGCCATCGCAGCTGGAATAGCGGCCTGAACGCCACAGAGCGCGCCGTTAAGTGCTAACTCCCCCAGGAATTCATATTGCCCGAGTTTGCCGTCTGGCAGCTGCTCAGAGGCCGCCAGAATGGCGATAGCGATGGGGAGGTCATAGCGTCCGCCCTCTTTTGGCAGATCGGCAGGCGCTAGATTGATGGTGACGCGTTTCGCCGGGAAGGTGAACCCGCTATTAATAATCGCGCTTCGCACCCGTTCCCGCGCTTCTTTTACCGTGGTTTCAGGCAGTCCAACCAGCGTCAGGGCCGGCAAGCCGTTGCTGATGTGCACTTCCACCGTCACCAGCGGAGCCTGAACACCCAGCGCAGCTCGTGTTAATACCTTCGATAAAGACATAACCGCTCCTTGTTGTCCTTATCATCAAAGCAGCCAGACAAATGAACAATGGCTTACTGCTCAACTTCAGAGCCAGATTCCTTACATTCCCTGATAATTGCCGCTCTTTCACTGAAAATCAGAGCTTGATCGTAAACTCCAAGTGAAGATTACGACGCGGGCGTTATGAATTTTTATCACAAATGTAAATAACCTTTTATTTACAATGTGATAACGGCGGGCCGCCAGCGGCATCATAAAATTTTCCAATGAAAATTATTGTCAACGACACGCTAACTATGATAACTCTGTAGGTATTACTTCGAACAATCGAAAAAACAAACAACACATGAAAGCCCTTCTACAAGTGATTAGCCTAGTCGTGATTAGCGTGGTGGTGATTATTATCCCACCGTGCGGGGCATCGCTTGGAGAAAGAAAGGCTTAAAAATCAAGTCTGGAATTCCAAAAACCCCCGCACCGAAAGGTCCGGGGGTTTTTTTTTGACCAGGCTAAATATCAGCAAATTAGCGAGGAACAGATTATGAGCAGTAGCATAAAATTCTGTTGTTCCCCTAGGAATGCAGGAGAATAACCATGACAGGTGCACAGTGGGTAGTTCAGGCTTTACGCGCGCAGGGTGTCGATACAGTGTTTGGCTATCCTGGCGGCGCAATCATGCCAGTGTACGATGCGCTCTACGATGGCGGCGTGGAACACCTACTGTGTCGTCATGAGCAAGGTGCGGTGATGGCTGCTATCGGTTATGCCCGCGCAACCGGCAAGACTGGCGTATGTATCGCCACGTCGGGTCCCGGCGCCACCAACCTGATCACCGGTTTGGCGGATGCGATGATGGATTCGATCCCGGTAGTGGCGATCACCGGCCAGGTATCATCGGCCTTCATCGGCACCGACGCCTTCCAGGAAATAGACGTTCTTGGTTTATCGTTAGCCTGCACCAAACACAGTTTCCTCGTTGAATCGCTTGATGATTTACCCTCAGTGATGGCAGAAGCTTTTGCCATCGCGCAATCGGGTCGTCCCGGCCCGGTACTGGTCGATATCCCGAAAGACATTCAGATCGCCAATGGCGAACTGACGCCTCATCTGCTGCCAGTTGAGGAAGAAATCAGCCACTCCGCGCAGCACATTGCAGAGGCGCGTGCATTGATGGCGCAATCGCATAAGCCGATGCTGTATATCGGTGGCGGCGTGGGTATGGCGCAGGCGGTTCCAGCCTTACGTGCCATGGCGCAGGAAACCGGTATCCCGATGGTTTCTACGCTGAAAGGTCTTGGTAGCGCGGATGCCAGCAGCGATCTTTATCTCGGAATGCTGGGCATGCACGGCACCAAAGCCGCTAACCTCGCGGTACAATCCTGTGATTTGCTGATTGCGGTTGGCGCGCGTTTTGACGACCGCGTTACTGGCAAGCTGGACACCTTCGCACCGCACGCCAGCGTCATCCATATCGATATCGATCCTGCCGAGCTGAACAAACTGCGCCGTGCTCACGTTTCACTGCAGGGCGATATGAATCAGGTGCTGCCGGCACTGAGCATGCCAATGCACATTGATGGCTGGCGCAAGGAAGTCAGCGCGATGAAAAGCGAGTTCGACTGGCGCTACGATCATCCAGGCGAAGCCATTTATGCGCCGTTGTTGCTGAAGCAGTTGTCTGACCGCAAAGCGGACAGCGCCGTGGTCACCACCGATGTAGGTCAACACCAGATGTGGGCCGCTCAGCACATGAGTTTCACTGCGCCAGAAAACTTCATCACCTCGAGCGGTCTCGGCACTATGGGCTTTGGCCTGCCGGCGGCGATTGGTGCGCAGGTGGCACGTCCAGAGGACACAGTGATCTGCGTGTCTGGCGATGGTTCTATCATGATGAACATTCAGGAGCTGGGCACCATCAAGCGCGGCAAGCTGCCGGTGAAAATTCTGCTGCTGGATAACCAGCGTCTCGGCATGGTGCGCCAGTGGCAGCAACTGTTCTTTGATGGTCGCTACAGCGAAACCATTCTGACCGACAACCCCGATTTCCTCACGCTGGCCAGCGCGTTTGATATCCCAGGCCAGCGCATTAGCCGTAAAGATCAGGTCGACGCCGCCCTCGATGCTCTGCTGAACAGTGAAGGTCCTTACTTCCTGCATGTTTCGATAGATGAGCATGAAAACGTCTGGCCATTGGTACCGCCGGGTGCCAGCAACGCAAACATGATGGAGAAAACCGCATGAATCAGCATCAATTGTCTATCGAAGCCCGCTTTCGTCCTGAAATATTGGAGCGCATTTTGCGTGTCGTGCGTCACCGTGGTTTCCAGGTGTGTGCGATGAATATGGCCACCGCGGTCAATGCGGAGAACATTAATATCGAAATGACCGTTGCCAGCCAACGCTCAGTCGATTTACTGTCTTCGCAGTTAAGCAAACTTATGGATGTCGCTTGCGTCGAGATCCAACAACAGACAACACAACAAATCCGCGCATAGTCGCCAAAGGAAAAAGCAATGAGTACGAAGAAAGCAGACTTTATTTGGTTCAATGGTGAGATGGTTAAGTGGGAAGACGCCAAGGTCAGCGTTATGTCTCACGCCCTGCACTACGGTACTTCTGTGTTTGAAGGCGTGCGTTGCTACGACTCACACAAAGGTCCAGTGGTGTTCCGCCACCGTGAGCATATGAAGCGTCTGCATGAATCCGCTAAAATTTATCGTTTCCCGATTAAAGCCAGCGTTGATGAGTTGATGGAGGCGTGCCGCGAAGTGATCCGCGTGAACAAACTGAAAAGCGCTTATATCCGTCCGCTGGCCTTCGTGGGTGACGTGGGTCTGGGTGTGAACCCGCCAGATGGCTACACCACCGATGTAATCATCGCTGCCTTCCCTTGGGGTGCTTACCTGGGCGCTGAAGCGCTGGAAAACGGTATCGATGCCATGGTTTCTTCGTGGAACCGCGTTGCACCAAACACCTTGCCAACCGCCGCGAAAGCGGGTGGTAACTATCTCTCCTCTCTGCTGGTAGGCAGCGAGGCGCGCCGCCACGGCTATCAGGAAGGTATCGCGCTCGACACCAACGGCTATATTTCAGAAGGTGCTGGTGAAAACTTGTTCGAAGTGAAAGATGGCATTCTGTTCACGCCGCCGTTCACCTCTTCAGCGCTGCCGGGCATCACCCGTGACGCCATCATCAAGCTGGCGCAAGACATGGGTATTGAAGTGCGTGAGCAGGTTCTGTCGCGCGAATCCCTGTATCTGGCCGACGAAGTCTTCATGTCAGGTACTGCAGCGGAGATCACTCCGGTGCGCAGCGTCGACGGCATTCAGGTCGGCGAAGGTAAACGTGGTCCGGTCACCGGTCGTATCCAGAAGGCATTCTTTGGCCTGTTCACTGGCGAGACGGAAGATAAGTGGGGCTGGTTGGATCCGGTTAACGCATAACGAGATTTTTTGCGGGCGTCAGATGGCGCCCGCAACCTTATTATTACTGGAGTAAATAGAGCATGCCTAAGTACCGTTCCGCCACCACCACCCATGGACGTAACATGGCCGGTGCCCGTGCCTTGTGGCGCGCGACAGGAATGACCGACGACGATTTCGGTAAGCCGATTATCGCCGTGGTCAACTCATTCACCCAATTCGTACCGGGCCACGTGCACCTGCGCGATCTTGGCAAACTGGTTGCTGAGGAAATCGAAGCAGCCGGCGGCGTGGCCAAAGAGTTCAACACCATTGCGGTGGATGACGGTATCGCCATGGGTCATGGCGGCATGCTGTATTCACTGCCTTCACGTGAGCTGATTGCCGATTCAGTGGAGTACATGGTCAACGCGCACTGCGCCGATGCCATGGTATGTATCTCCAACTGTGACAAAATCACTCCTGGCATGCTGATGGCGTCACTGCGCCTCAATATTCCGGTGATCTTTGTGTCTGGCGGCCCGATGGAAGCCGGTAAAACCAAACTGTCTGATCAAATCATCAAGCTGGATCTGGTTGATGCAATGATTCAGGGCGCCAACCCGAACGTCAGCGATGCCGACAGCGATCAGATCGAACGTTCTGCTTGTCCAACCTGCGGTTCCTGTTCCGGTATGTTCACCGCCAACTCGATGAACTGTCTGACCGAAGCGCTGGGCTTGTCGCAGCCGGGTAACGGTTCACTGCTGGCCACACACGCCGATCGTAAAGAGCTGTTCATCAATGCCGGTAAGCGCATCGTTAGCCTGACCAAACGCTACTACGAGCAGGATGACGTCAACATGCTGCCGCGTAACATCGCCACCAAAGCGGCGTTTGAGAATGCGATGACGCTGGATATCGCCATGGGCGGTTCCACCAACACCGTTCTGCACCTGCTGGCAGCGGCGCTGGAAGGTGAAATCGACTTCAACATCTCCGATATCGATCGCTTGTCTCGTAAAGTGCCGCAGCTGTGTAAAGTGGCGCCAAGTACGCCGAAATATCACATGGAAGATGTGCACCGTGCGGGTGGCGTTATCGCCATTCTCGGTGAGTTAGATCGCGCCGGTTTAATCGACACCAGCGCGCGCAACATCTTGCAGCAGAGCATGCGTGAAACCCTGGATCAGTACGACATCATGCTGACCAAAGATCAGGCGGTGAAGGATATGTTCCGTGCCGGTCCTGCTGGTATTCGTACCACCAAGGCGTTCTCGCAGAACTGCCGTTGGGACACGCTGGATGATGACCGTACCGATGGTTGTATTCGTACTCGCGAACACGCGTACTCGCAGGATGGCGGCTTAGCTGTGCTTTACGGCAACATTGCCGAAGATGGCTGCATCGTTAAAACCGCGGGCGTAGACAAAGAGATCCTCACCTTCAAAGGCCCGGCGAAAGTGTACGAAAGCCAGGATGATGCAGTTGAAGCGATCCTTGGCGGCAAAGTGGTAGCCGGCGACGTCGTGGTGATCCGCTACGAAGGACCGAAAGGCGGACCGGGCATGCAGGAAATGCTCTATCCGACCACTTATCTGAAATCCATGGGCCTCGGCAAAAGCTGCGCACTGATTACTGACGGTCGCTTCTCTGGCGGCACGTCAGGCTTATCGATTGGTCACGCCTCTCCGGAAGCGGCGAGCGGCGGCACCATCGCGCTGGTGAAAGATGGCGACATGATTGAGATCGATATCCCCAACCGTGGTATCAAGCTGGCGGTACCGGATAACGAACTGCACGCCCGTCGTGAAGAAGAGCAAGCGCGCGGCGATGCGGCTTATACCCCGCACGGCCGCGTACGTGAAGTCTCCTTTGCCCTGCGTGCCTATGCATCACTGGCGACCAGCGCAGACAAAGGCGCGGTGCGCGATAAGTCCAAGCTGGGAGGCTAACCGATGGCTGAGTCTCAACCGCTCTCCGCGACGCCAAACGGCGCGGAGTATTTGCGCGCAGTGCTGCGTTCACCGGTGTATGAAATTGCCCAGGTGACGCCGCTGCAAAAAATGGAAAAAATTTCATCGCGTCTTGGCAACACCATTCTGGTGAAGCGTGAAGATCGTCAGCCGGTGCACAGCTTCAAGCTGCGCGGGGCTTACGCGATGATTGCCGGGCTGAACGAAGAGCAAAAAGCGCGCGGCGTGGTCACGGCTTCGGCCGGTAACCATGCGCAGGGCGTGGCGCTTTCGGCCAGCACGCTGGGTATCAAATCACTGATTGTGATGCCGCTGGCCACGGCAGACATCAAGGTTGATGCAGTACGCGCATTTGGCGGTGAGGCTTATCTGTTTGGTGCCAACTTCGACGAGGCGAAAGCCAAAGCGATTGAGCTGGCAGAGCAGCAGGGTTACACCTTCGTTCCTCCGTTTGACCATCCGGCGGTGATCGCCGGGCAGGGCACGCTGGCGATGGAGTTGCTGCAGCAGGATGCGCATCTCGATCGCGTCTTCGTGCCGGTCGGCGGCGGTGGTCTGGCGGCGGGTGTCGCGGTGCTGATCAAGCAGCTGATGCCGCAGATCAAAGTGATTGCCGTGGAATCGGAAGATTCAGCCTGCCTGAAGGCCGCGCTGGAAGCAGGTGAGCCAGTGGATTTAGCGCGTGTCGGCTTGTTTGCGGAAGGCGTAGCGGTCAAACGCATCGGCAGCGAAACTTTTCGTCTGTGTCAGGAGTATCTCGATGACATCATCACGGTGGATAGCGATGCGATTTGCGCGGCGGTGAAAGATCTGTTCGAAGATGTGCGTGCCGTGGCGGAACCTTCTGGCGCGCTGGCGCTGGCTGGCATGAAGAAGTATATCCAGCTGCACGACATCAAAGGCGAGCGCCTGGCGCACGTGTTATCAGGTGCCAACGTCAATTTCCACGGCTTGCGCTATGTCTCCGAGCGTTGTGAACTGGGCGAACAGCGAGAAGCGCTACTGGCGGTCACCATTCCAGAACAGCAGGGCAGTTTCCTCAAGTTCTGTCAGACCATCGGCGGGCGTTCCATCACCGAGTTCAACTATCGTTACGCGGATGCGGATAACGCCTGCATTTTCGTCGGCGTGCGCTTAACGCGCGGGCTGGAGGAGCGCAGTGAGATCATCAGCCAATTGAGCGAAGCCGGTTATCACGTGGTGGATCTGTCGGATGACGAAATGGCCAAGCTGCACGTGCGCTACATGGTGGGCGGACGTCCATCGAAGCCGCTGCGCGAACGCCTGTTTAGCTTTGAATTCCCGGAAGCACCGGGCGCGCTGCTGAAGTTCCTGCAGACGTTAGGTGCGCACTGGAATATCTCGCTGTTCCATTATCGCAGCCACGGCACCGATTATGGCCGCGTGCTGGCGGCATTTGAAGCCAACGATCAGGAACCGGATTTCGAAACCCATCTCACCGCGTTGGGTTATGAATGGCATGACGAAGCGAGCAACCCGGCGTTCCGTTTCTTCCTCGCCGGGCAGTGATTACAGCTGGTGCCAGAACGCATTGATAAGCGGCTCTCCGAGCCGCTTTTTTTGTACGCAAACGCCGAGTTCCAGCGGTGCGACAGACTCCACATTCTCCAGCGTTAACACGCGATTGCGCACCGGTTCCGGGCTGTTCTCCAGCACCACATCCGGCAGCAGCGCAATACCACATCCCAGCGCCACCATCGACACAATCGCTTCATGCCCGGAAACCGTGGCATAAATCTGCGGATTGGGAATGCGCTGGCGGCGGAACCATAAATCGATACCGCGGCGTGCAGGTCCTTGTTCCGGCAGGATAAACGGAATTTGCGCCCAATCGGGTTGCTCCTGCGTCGCCTGATTGCGCACCGGGCAGGGCAGCGCCGGGGCGATCAGCACCAGCGGAATCAGGCCCAGTGGCGTAAAATCTATGCTGGCCGGCAGCGATTCTGGGCGACCGGCAATGGCGAGATCGGCGTCGCCGGACTGCACCATCTCAATCGCATCGGCGGCATCACCGGTGGTGAGTTTGATCTCTACCTGCGGATGTTCAGCGCGAAAGCGATCAAGAATCGGCGGCAGATGGCTGTAAGCGGCGGTTACCGAGCAGAACAGGCGCAGTTCGCCGCTCAGCGACGGGCCGTTAAGATCCATCACATGGCGTAACTGCTGATACTGCAGCAACGTCTGCTGCGCAAACTGGCGCAGGCGCTCACCGGCTTCGGTGAGCGTGACGGTGCGGTTATCACGCAGGAACAACGCGTGACCGACATCCTCTTCCAGGCGCTGAATCTGGCGCGAAAGAGTTGAAGGGCTGACGTGCATGGCACGCGCGGTGCGGCCAAAGTGGCAGCTTTCAGCCAGATGAAGGAAGAGTTTCAGGTCTCGTAAATCCATGCGCGTATCGCCTCAAGGTTATGTTGCAAATTATGCAATGTGACCTTGCTAATATATCAATTTAAGCAACGGATTTCCTGTCATATGATGGGGTCATTCGCGGCGTAAGAGACAACGTCGTTACTGAACAAAAACAAACACAACATCTAACCGGAGTACCCATGGCTAATTACTTCAACACATTGAATCTGCGCAACCAGTTAGCGCAGCTGGGCAAATGTCGTTTCATGTCACGCGACGAATTCGCAGATGGCGCTAGCTTCCTGAAAGGCAAGAAAGTGGTCATCGTTGGCTGTGGCGCTCAGGGTCTGAACCAGGGTCTGAACATGCGTGATTCTGGTCTGGACGTGGCGTATGCCCTGCGTGCTGAAGCGATTGCTGAGAAGCGTGCCTCTTTCCGCAAAGCGACCGACAACGGCTTCAAAGTCGGTACTTACGAAGAGCTGATCCCACAGGCCGATCTGGTGGTTAACCTGACGCCAGACAAGCAGCACTCGGCGGTCGTTCAGGCTGTTCAGCCGCTGATGAAAGATGGCGCTGCGCTGGGTTACTCACACGGTTTCAACATTGTTGAAGTGGGCGAAACCATCCGCAATGACATCACCGTAGTAATGGTGGCACCGAAGTGCCCAGGTACGGAAGTACGTGAAGAGTACAAGCGTGGTTTCGGTGTACCTACGCTGATTGCCGTTCACCCGGAAAACGATCCGAAAGGCGAAGGCATGGCGATTGCTAAAGCCTGGGCAGCAGCGACCGGCGGCGACCGTGCAGGCGTGCTGGAATCCTCCTTCGTTGCGGAAGTGAAATCTGACCTGATGGGCGAGCAGACCATCCTGTGCGGTATGCTGCAGGCCGGTTCTCTGCTGTGCTTCGACAAGCTGGTGGCTGAAGGTCACGATGCGGCTTATACCGAAAAACTGATTCAGTTCGGCTGGGAAACCATCACCGAATCACTGAAGTTTGGCGGCATCACGCTGATGATGGATCGCCTGTCTAATCCGGCAAAAATCCGCGCTTATGCGTTGTCTGAGCAGCTGAAAACCATCATGGCTCCGCTGTTCCAGAAGCACATGGATGACATCATCTCTGGCGAATTCTCTTCAGGCATGATGGCTGACTGGGCTAACGACGACAAAAACCTGCTGACCTGGCGTGAAGAGACCGGCGCAACGGCATTCGAAAACGCACCGCAGTTTGATGGTAAAATCGAAGAGCAGGAATATTACGACAAAGGCGTCGTGATGGTTGCGATGGTGAAAGCAGGCGTTGAGCTGGCATTCGAAACCATGGTTGACGCGGGCATCATCGAAGAGTCGGCTTACTACGAATCACTGCACGAGCTGCCGCTGATTGCTAACACCATCGCACGTAAGCGTCTGTATGAAATGAACGTGGTTATCTCGGATACCGCAGAATACGGTAACTACCTGTTCTCCTTTGCGGCAGTTCCACTGCTGAAAGAGTTCATGACCACGCTGCAGCCGGGCGATCTGGGCAAAGCAGTTGAAGGTACGCAGGTGGATAACGCGCAGCTGCGTGACGTCAACGAAGCCGTTCGTCAGCACCCAATCGAATCTGTAGGCCGCAAACTGCGTGGTTACATGACCGATATGAAACGTATCGCTGTCGCTGGCTAAGCCACGCGCGACACAGTTTTCAGCACAATAAAAAACCCCGGCTTGCCGGGGTTTTTTTTATTCGTGCTCGCTGTTGCTCTAGGTATGTGCTCGGTGTCCCCCTCCTCGGTCCTCCCCCATGAATGGGGGAGGAAGATGCTGCCATATGTTAGTTCTGAAGCTGCATGTGGCAGCGTCTCCTTCCCCCGCTAGCGGGGGAAGGCCGGGATGGGGGACAGCAAGCACGTACAAAGTACAGCCAGCTCAATCACACCGCTTCATACAGCGTCTGATTTCGCGTCTCTTTACAGGCAATCAGCGCGATCAACGTCAACACCGCCATCGAAGCCAGATAGAAACCCACCGCCTGCAAACCGTAATGGGCGTTCAGCCAGGTGGCGATATAAGGCGCTACCGAGGCACCAAGAATCGACGATAGGTTGTAAGAGAACGATGCGCCGGTATAACGCACTTCCGTTGGGAACAGCTCTGGCAGCAGCGCGCCCATCGGACCAAACGTCAGGCCCATAATGCTCAGACCAAGGATCAGGAAGCCCATTACCAGCACCTGAGAACCGGAACCCAGCAGCATTGGGAACATCAATGCAAAGGCGATAATCATCAGCGTAATGGTGATCATGGTTTTACGACGACCAAAGCGATCGGCCAGCAGACCGGCAATCGGCACCATCACACCAAAACCAATCACCGCCACCATCAGCATCCACAGGAAGCTGTTACGTGAATAGCCGAGGCCAGCCGGTGCGGGTGCGGTGCCGTAACTCATCGAATACACGGTCATGATGTAGAACAGCGTGTAAGTGGCGAGCATGATGAAGGTGCCGAGAATGGTGGCGGTCAAATGCTTACTCAGCAGCGTGCCAATCGGCATTTTCACCTGTTTGTTCTCTTTCTGCACTTTGGCGAATACCGGGCTTTCATGCAGCGAAACGCGCACATACAGGCCAATTAACACCAGCACCGCAGAGAGAATAAACGGCACGCGCCAGCCCCAGTTCATGAACTGCTCGTCGGTCAGCAACCATGAAAGCAGCAGGAACGTGCCGTTAGCGAAGAAGAAGCCAATCGGCGCGCCGAGCTGTGGGAACGAACCATAAAGCGCACGTTTCTTCGCCGGAGCATTTTCGGTCGCCAGCAGTGCTGCGCCGCCCCATTCGCCACCAAGGCCAAGACCCTGACCAAAACGCGCCAGCGCCAGCAGCAGCGGCGCTGCCACGCCAATGGTTTCATAACCTGGCAGTAAACCAATCAGCACCGTCGAGACGCCCATGGTCAGCAGCGATGCCACCAAGGTGGCTTTACGGCCAACTCGGTCGCCAAAGTGTCCAAACACGGCAGAACCGATAGGACGCGCCACGAAGGCGATCGCGAAGGTCGCCAGCGACTGCAACGTGGCCACGGTCGGATCGCCCTGCGGGAAGAAGATGTGCGGGAAAATAATCACCGCAGCGGTGGCATAGATATAGAAATCGAAGAACTCAATGGCGGTGCCGACAAGCGATGCCACAACCACTTTGCCACGTGAATTGACCGGTGTGTCGTCGTGTTTTTTGTCGAGTGTTTCTGTGATGGAGGCTTGCATAAGTGTTTCTTAATTGTAAATGTAGACAGAGAATCTTACGCACCTGGTTTGCGGCATTCAATGGCGAAAAACCGCGTCAGACCGGGCTTTTTCGGCGAATAAGTGGATAATTTCTGAGTTGCTGCGATCAGTGGCGGATGGGAACGGGAAGTGTCACTTTTTTGGCGGGAATCTCTGCAAAAGGGCCAAATTAAAGTGACCCTTTAGCGTTTCCTGCTGGTTTTTGCTGAAAAAGCAGCCAGCAGGAGACATTTTTAGCTAGTACGGCAATTGTAACAACCTCGTTGGCTTATTTAGCCTGATGCGGCTGCGGCATCTCTTTATCATCTTTGTATTTGGCGGTGGCGATCCACGCGGCGCAGAACAGCGTCAAACGCGCAAAGAAGTAGAAGAACGCCATTAAGCCGAGTACTGAACCAAAGGCCGCGCCCGACGGCGAGCTTGCCAGCTTCGGCAGCGTCAGCGTCATTACAAACTTGATCACCTCAAAGCCAATCGCCGCCAGCAGCGTGCCGCGGAACAGCGCTTTTTTACGCGGCTTGTGGCGCGGTAAAATCCAGAAGATCCACAGGAACAGCAGATAGTTAGCCAGGATAGAGATAGATAACGCAATCACCGTCATCGCTGGGCGCAGCCACTCAATGTCTTCCAGCCCCAGCGCGTTAACGATCGCTGCCTGCGCCGCGCCGGCAATCGAGGTCAGCGACAGCGTAATCACCAGCGCAAACATCAAACCCAACAGCGAAATCAGATCGCGCGCGTACTTCTTCCAGAATTTCTCCTGATCGTCCGGCGTGCGTTCCCACACGTCGCGTGACTGCGCGCGCACCGCTTCACGCAGGTTGCCCATCCAGTTAATGCCGGAGTAGAGCGCCAGCAGCAAACCGGTTAATCCTACTGTGGCACGCTGCTGAATCGCGGTATTCACCGTATTTTTCAGCGTGGTGGCCAACGTCGGGTCGCTGATGCTGTTAACGATTTTGTTGATCAACTCGGTGAGCAAATCCTGATTCGACGCCAGCACAAAACCGACCGCCGCAAAGGAGACCATCAAAATCGGTATCAGAGAGAGAAAGGAGAAGTAAGTGATCGCCGCGCCAAACTGACTACCGAGGCGATCGTTAAAGCGTTCCAGCGCGCGCATAAAGTGCGCCACCGCCGGAATCGCCTGGAACCAGGCAGCGAAGCGCGACACATTCTGAATCGAGCCATCCACGGTTTTATTGCCGGTTTTAATATCAATCAGCGGCTTGGCTTCTGCCTCGGCCGCGGTCTGTTTAGGGGTTTTGTCCGTCATAGACGATAGTCATCCTGTTCACTGCGAAAATACAATTATAGTCTGCTAAGTTACATATTCCTGCAGGACTTGGCTGAGCCATTCCATAAACACTCGCACGCGGCGCGCCACGTTGCGGCGATGTGGGTAAAGCAGCGAGATGGGCATCGGTTTCGCCGGGAAATGATGCAGCACCTCCACCAGTTGCCCCGACTCCAGTAGCGGCTGTACGCCAATCGCCGGCACCTGAATAATGCCGAGCCCTGCCATACAGGCGGCGCGATAGGTTTCGGTGCTGTTTACCGTCACTACGCCGCCGGTTTGAACGTAATGACACTGTTTGCCATCAAAATATTCAAAGCCCAATGAAGGTTGTCCCAGCTGCTGGGTGTAATGCACCATCGCGTGTTGCGACAGATCTTCCAGCCGCACCGGCATGCCGAAGCGGGAAAGGTAGCCGGGGCTGGCGCAGTTGATCAAGGCGTGCGAGCCGATTTTCCGCGCAATCAGCCCGGAATCTTTCAGCTCGCCGACGCGCACCACGCAGTCAAATCCTTCGCGAATCACATCAACCTGACGATCGCTGCTGCTCAACTCAATTTCCAGACCGGGATAGTGCTGCAAAAACTCCGGCAATCGTGGCAGCACAAAGCCGGTCGCCATCGCCACCGACATGTCCACGCGCAATTTGCCGCTTAAGGTGCCGGGATCGTGCTGGAACAGGCTGTCCATGTCGTCGAGCATCGACAGTAAATCGAGGCAACGATCGTAATAAACTAGGCCGTCCTGCGTCAGGTGCACACGTCGCGTGGTGCGATGCAGCAGGCGCGTCCCCATTTGATTCTCCAGCGCCTGCAGCTGGCGGGATACGCTGCCTTTCGGTAAACCTAAGCTTTCTGCCGCACGGGTAAAACTGCCCATTTCTGCCACCCGCACAAAAACCTGCATAGCGTGAATTTTATCCATGTTGTTCACCGATTGTTGTTGTTAGTGAAACAGTGCTGCGTATTCCTCTGCGTTTATAGATCAATTTTTCACGAATATCCTTAACACGTGTTCAATTTTCCAACTGGAGCGAAACATGAGTCATAAAATTGCATTGATTACCGGCGGAAATCGCGGTTTAGGCAAGAATGGGGCGCTGAAACTGGCTGCCAAAGGCACTGATATCCTGTTTACCTATCGCGGTCACGCGGAAGAAGCGCAGGCGGTTGTGCAGGAGATTGAAGCGCTGGGCGCGCGTGCGGTGGCGTTACAGCTGGATGTAGGCGACACAGGCACGTTTGACGGCTTCGTGGCGCAGGTGAGAGAAGCGCTGCAGAAAACCTGGCAGCGCGACAGCTTTGATTATTTAGTGAACAACGCCGGTCACGGTCACTACAAGCTGTTCGCAGAGACCACCGAAGATGAGTTTGACGCGCTAGTGAATGTGCACTTCAAAGGGCCGTTCTTCCTGACGCAAAAACTGCTGCCGCTGATCGTTGATGGTGGACGCATCCTGAATATCTCCAGCGGTTTAACCCGTTTAACGCTGCCAGGTTCAGGCACGTATGCCTCAATTAAAGGCGCGATGGAAGTGTTAACGCGCTATCAGGCCAAAGAGTTAGGCGAGCGCCATATCCGCGTCAACATTCTGGCGCCAGGCGCGATTGAAACCGACTTCGGCGGCGGTCGCGTGCGTGATACCAAAGATCTCAACGATCATATCGCTTCCGTCACCGCGCTGGGCCGCGTCGGCTTGCCGGATGATATCGGCGATGCCATCAGCGCGATTCTCAGCGATGAAACCGGCTGGATCACCGCACAGCGCATTGAAGCCTCAGGCGGCCAAGGTCTGTAAAAATATAAACTGATGCGCATATTCGTAGCGGCGCAATTTATTGCGCAATAAATTGCGCCGCTACGGATGGTGCAGATTACAATTACAGCTCAATCGTCCCGTCAATCACCGTCACGGTTTGGCCACCAATCCAGATCGCTTTATCGCTAAAACTCACCTGAATGCGACCTTCCCGCTGAATCGCGCTGCCCTGACGTGCCCGATAATCCCGCGTTTGCTTGTTAGCCTCGAAATAGCGCGCCAGACAGGCGTTGGCGCTGCCGGTCACCGGATCCTCAGTCAAGCTGCCGTTCTCAACCAGCAATGCGCGCACTTCATACTGCTCGTTTTCGCCCGACGGTAACGCACCAAAAATCGCCGTACCGTTAACCTCAGCATGCTGATGTAAACGGTGTAAATCGGCTGCTGACGGCACCACATCCAGCACCGCTTGCGCGCTACTCATCGGAATCAGCAGCCAGCGAATACCCATATCAACGATGGTCGGCATTTGGCTGAGATCGAAGCATTCACTGTTCAGCGCGCTGCTCATCAGCGCATCACTGAACGGCGTTAATGTGGCGGCAGGCGCGGCAAACGCCAGCGCACCGTCATCGCTGATTTTCACCTCAACCAGACCAACGCCGCACTCCTGCACGATTTTGCCCGGCGTTTTCAGCGGCCAACCGGCTTCCAGCAGCGCATGCGCGGTGCCTAACGTCGGATGCCCGGCAAAAGGCAGTTCACCTTCGACGGTAAAAATGCGCACGCGGTAATCCGCCGCCGCATCTTGTGGCGGCAGCACAAAGGTGGTTTCCGACAGATTGGTCCAGCGCGCAATCGCCGTCAGCTGCGCGTCACTCAATCCCTGTGCATCCATGATCACCGCCAGCGGATTACCTTTAAACGCCGATGAGGTAAACACGTCCACCTGTTTAAATGCGACCTTCATTGTCACTCCTTCCTCGTTGAGGTTGTCTGAAATCGGGATTTACATCCTGCTGATTGCGAAAGGCCAGCAACAGGGCTATGAATAGATTAAGAATTCTGGAATCGGAGTCCGCAATGTTAAAAGTTCTTGGCCGTACTTCATCAATAAACGTGCGAAAAGTTCTGTGGCTGTGCGCAGAACTCGATATTGCGTACGAATTAGAACCCTGGGGCGATGATCCACAATCGCTGCACTCGAAAGAGTTTATGGCGCTCAATCCCAACGCCATGGTCCCGGTAATAATCGAGGACGACTTCGTGCTGTGGGAATCCAACGCTATTCTGCGCTATCTCGCCAACAGCAATGGCGGCGAATGGCTCTATCCCGACAATCCCCGCGCGCGCGCGCCAGTTGATCAGTGGATGGATTGGCAAGCCACCGAACTTAACACGTCCTGGCGTTACGCATTTATGTCGCTGGTGCGCAACTCGCCGGCGCATCAGGATCCCCGCTTGCTGGCGGCGGCGGTGAAAGGCTGGACGCACACCATGAACATACTCAACCAGCATCTGGAGAAAACCGGGCGCTATGTCGCAGGCCGCAATTTCTCGCTGGCCGATATTCCGGTTGGGCTGGCGGTGAACCGCTGGTTTGAAACCCCGCTGGAACACCCTGACTTCCCGGCGGTGCAGACTTATTACGAACGCCTGACCGAACGCGAGCCTTACACCACCTGGGGCCGCAACGGCAAACCCTGATCCTGTCCCGGCGCGAGGCCTGTCATTTCACAGGCCAGCGCGCCGGTGCGCTGCAGCGCCCAAGTATAACGTTCATCAAACGGGTAGCAGCAGGAGAGGCGCAACGCATGTTTATAGCGATCGCTCAGGGAGTAGAGCGCGCCCGGCGTCACACAGATTTGCTCCTGCAGCAGACGATGAAACATCTCTACGGTATCAATGTTCCCCGGCAGTTCGACCCAAAAAACAAACCCGCCGCGCGGCAGGGTCGCGCGCGTGCCCTGCGGAAAGTGGCGTGCCAGAATCCCGCGCGCCGCATCCAGATTGGCGGCATAGCGCCGACGCAGCGTGCGCAGATGATGATCGTAGCCGCCGCTGGCAAGAAATTCCGCCAGGGTTTCACTTAACAAGCGTGATTCCGCCATCGACGACACCGCTTTGAGGTGAGCGATAGCGTCATGAAAACGCCCGGCAGCAGTCCAGCCGACGCGGAAATCAGGCGCCACGGTTTTGGTAAAGCTGGTGCAGTAAATCACCCAACCCTCGCTATCAAACGCCTTTACTGGCGGCGACAGCGGCCACTCAAACTGCAATTCGTCGTACAAACCATCTTCCAGCAGCGGAACGTGGTAAGTGTTCACTAACTTCGCCAGCCGCTTTTTATTCTCCAGCGGCATCACATATCCCAACGGGTTCTGCGCGCCGGGCATGGCGATCACCGCCTGGACCCGCTTCTCCTGCAGCAGCATCTCCAGCGCATCCAGCGACAATCCCTGCTGCGGATCGGTAGGAATTTCCAGCGCTTTCAGCCCCAGCGACGCCAGCAGCGGGAACAGGAAGAAATAGGTCGGCGACTCCAAACCAATGCAATCGCCGGGTTTAGTCACCGCGCGCAGCGCCAGCTGGAGTGCTTCCATGCAGCCGTGCGTCAGTGTGATCGCCTGCGGCGGCAAGTTGATGCCGTTGTGCAGGGCACGACGCGCAATCTCCTCCCGTAAGCGCTCACTACCGGGTGGAAGCGCATATCGTCCGATAATGTCGGGATTCTGGCGCAAAATCGACGCAGTAATTCGCCCGATTCGTGCCGCCGGATAGAAGGTGCCATCCTGCGGACAGGCTAATGAGATATTGGTGTAATCGGGATTATTTTGCGCCGCGAACACTTGCTCAATCAGCTCCAGCTTCTGCGCGCTGGGATCGTTGATTTTTGCCGGCAGCGGTTTTACTGAACGCGTCACGGCGGGCAGCACGCCACGCACGTAATAACCCGACTGCGGCCGCGATTCAATCAGGCCGCGATCTTCGAGGATTTGCCATGCATTGAGCACGGTATTGATACTCACCTGATGCGATTGTGCCACGCGGCGTATCGCCGGCAGCCGTTTACCTGGCTTCAGCGTGCCCTGATGTATCGACTCGGCAAAGCTATCGACCAACTGCTGATACAGCGTTTGACCGGATGAGAGTGGAAGGGACACAAAAGCCTCCGCGCACAATGGGTACAATTCATTTTTGAGACAACTGTACCCATTACAATAGTGGTTTTGTGTCTCTGTTTCCATTGCAACATACGCACTAGCATGAAGACATCATTGATTCTTCAGGAAGTGCATCATGCTCGATCCCTCATTCTTCAGCTACGTCACCGTTATGTCGATCACGCCAGGCCCAAACAACCTGTTACTGGCGACGTCGGGCGTTAACTTTGGCTTTAAACGCACGCTGCCGATGCTGTTTGGCATCCTGCTGGGCTGCGCAATACAGATGCTGCTGGCGAGTGTGGCGCTGGATGCGCTGCTGCACTGGATGGGCGCGATTCGCCTGCCGCTGACGGTGGTCGGCTGTAGCTATCTGCTGTGGCTTTCGTGGAAGATTTTCCGTGCCGGCGCGCCGCAACTGCGCGAACGTCCGCGTCCCATGACATTAATTGGCGGCATCTGTTTTCAGGCGGTGAATCCAAAAGCCTGGCTGATGGTCACCAACGTGGCGCTGATGTACGCCAACAGTAACGGCGTGCTGACGGTGCTGCTGGGATTCGCGGCACTGAATCTGCCATGCATTTTGATTTGGGCAGCGCTGGGCGATCGCCTTCGCAGCCATCTGCAGGTAGCGTGGAAACGTCAGGCGTTTAACAGTTTGATGGCGCTGTCGCTGGTGGCGACAACTGCGTGGATGTTGTACGACGCGGTGCTGATGAGCTAGATACTTCGGTGCGCAAAAATGCGCACTTTGCACTTTCCGGGTTGCCATTAATGGCAACCCGTTCGCCTTACAATCCGACCAGGCTCTCTAATGGAATTCCAAACTGCTTATGCAGATTACGGATCATTTCCAGTGACAATGAACGTTTGCCATTGAGCACTTCATAAACGCGATTGCGGCGGCCAATTGCGGGCTCCAAATCCTTGGCGGTAAGCCCTTGTTGTTCCATCCGGAACTTGATGGCTTCAATCGGATCGGCAGCCTCAATGGGATAGTGCTTTTTTTCCCATGCCTCAATTAGCATGCTCATCACAATCATATAATCGCTCTCTGGTGTGCCGAGTTCGGGCACATGTTCAAAGAGCGGCGAAATAGCTTCAAGAGCCGCTTCGTAATCCTGTTCGGAATGAATAGGTTTAATGGTTAATGTCATTAGCGTTGCTCCACCGTATTAGCGTCAATCGCGTCATATTCCCGATGTGTGCCGATAAACTTTATAAATATCAGCTTCTGTGGATACGCAATGGCCGCTATCAGTCGATAATCGTTTCCTTTGATGTTGAATACCACTCGGCTGCCTTTAAGGATGCTGGCGTGGCGGTATTGTTCCTTAATATCTGCCGGGCTTGACCAGTCGGCCTTCTGTGCTTCATCAATCCAGGCTCTCAACGGCTGCGAAGAGTCGGGGTTCGCCGTCATAAACTCCCTTAATGACCTTACCGATATGATTCTCATGCAGCGCATCTTAATCCCGTTTTGGGACTATAACAAACCTGAATCCCAATTTGGGACATTTCTTGCGTTAGGCATAAAAAAGAGGCCGCTTTCGCGGCCTCTCATCTTGCCAACATCCGATACTACCTTATTACTTACCCACCACGTGCGCGGTTTCGCGCGCTTCATCGTTGGCGGCATCGGGTGTAATCACCGGTTCGTAGTCGAGTTGCAGCACGCGACTGGTATCGGCCAGCACTTTCTCGGTCAGTGCGACGTCGCCGTTCAGCTTGCGGCCCCACGATGGGATCACCATGCGGATTTTGGTCTGCCACTCCGGTGAACGCATCTGTTCCGGGAAGGCTTTCGCCATCAGCTCAAGCATAATCGGTGCGGCGGTGGAGGCGCCCGGCGAGGCACCCAGCAGGGCGGAAATGGTGCCATCTTCCGAAGTCACCACTTCAGTACCAAGACGCAGCACGCCACCTTCAACGGCATCGTTCTTGATGATTTGCACGCGCTGGCCGGCAGTGACTAAACGCCAATCTTCCTGCTTCGCCTGCGGCACGTAAGCGCGCAACGCTTCCATACGATCGCTGTCGCTTTGCAACACCTGATCAACCAGATATTTCACCAGGTCGAAGCTCTTCAGGCCAACCTGCACCATCGGCTTGAGGTTGCTGGTGTTCATCGCGCCGAACATATCCAGCAGCGAACCCTCTTTGAGGAATTTGGTTGAGAAGGTAGCAAACGGCCCAAAAAGCAGCACCTGTTTGCCATCCAGCACGCGGGTATCGACGTGCGGCACCGACATCGGCGGTGCGCCGACGCTGGCTTTGCCATACACCTTCGCCATATGCTGTTTCACCACGTCAGGATTTTCCGTCACCAGAAATGAACCGCCCACCGGGAAACCGGCGTAGCCTTTCACTTCCGGAATGCCGGATTTCTGCAGCAGCGGCAACGCCGCACCGCCGGCACCGATAAACAGCTGGCGCGTGGTCAGCACACGATTTTCACCGCTGGCCAGATTATGCAGCGTGACCTGCCAGCGACCGTCGCTCAGGCGTTTGATATCACGCACTTCCTGGCGCAGACGCAGGCGGAAATTGGCTTTCTTCTCTAAAGAGGCAATCAGCTGGCGCGTTACTTCACCGAAGTTCACGTCGGTACCCATTTCGGTCCAGGTCGCCGCCACTTTCTGTTTGCTGTCGCGGCCGTTCATCACCAGCGGAATCCACTTAGTGATTTGATCGCGGTCTTCAGAGTAATTCATGCCACGGAAAAGGGTGCTTTTCTGCAGCGCATTGAAACGCTTGCGCAGGAATTCAACGTTATCGTCGCCCCAGACGAAACTCATGTGCGGCGTACTGTGGATAAAGCTTTTGGGATTGCGCAGGTTGCCTTTCTGCACGTGATACGCCCAGAACTGACGCGAAATCTGGAACGATTCGTTAATCGCGACCGCTTTGGCGATGTCGATGCTGCCATCCGCCTTCTGCGGCGTATAGTTGAGCTCCGCCAGCGCGGCGTGACCGGTTCCGGCGTTATTCCAGCCATTAGAGGATTCAACGGCCACATCATCAAGACGTTCAACCATCTCAACTGACCAGTCAGGCTCGAGATCTTGCAGCCATGCGCCCAAAGTCGCACTCATCACGCCTGCGCCAATCAGCAGTACGTCGACGTATTTTCGTTCCTGAAGGTTTGCACTTTCCATTGAAGCGGCGGCGAGCGCCAGATTTACCGCAGTAGTACTCATGAGGCGACATCTCCTCTCTCTGTTGACCTGAAGCTCAACAGGTTCGCAGGCGAAATAGCCGCGCTTCTTTCGAGCGCGTGGCGCTATCTCTCAAAGGTTAAGACTCAGGTATAAGTCACGGGGACGATAACGGTTAACTGCACGTTATGCATATGCATTCGAATATAACATTCTCGTATCGGAATTAAACGTTTGTTTATTTTTTAAAGGCGGAAATGATTCAGCATAAGAATTAATCAGCTCAACCTCGCGGTCATAAGGGATTTTTATCTCTTAATCAGACGGTTAGAGTAATGCAGTTGTTACGCTATTGTGAGGGGTTTTGACGGGGGTGAAAACGGCGGGTGATATGCATCACATTTTAATATGTTGAAAAATATATGTTTTAACTAAATTGATTATTTATGCGGATTTTATGTTGCGCAATATTTCGCCATGTCGTGTAAAAGTAATGTTACATTTTTGTGGTGATGAATTGAGGTCTGGCCGAGTAAAGCTGCCAGAAGAAAAATGCATCACCTTGCCGGAAAAACGATCAGCGCGATCGGCGGCGCCACAGGAAGCGAATGACGAAAAACTCGATCGCGCCCAGCAGCAAAAACCACAAACTAAAGACGATGGTATACAGCTGATTAACATCCATCAGATGCAGGCTTTCCTGCAATTGTTTTGCCAGCTCAATACCAAATGAAGGCGCGGGCAGCAGCAGGGCGGAAAGAAAGCCTAGCAGCAGAATGCCGCCTGGGATGATCAGCGTTTCGAATGGGTTATTCATGGTCATTGTCCAAATCAGTTAGCGCGGGCATTAGCGCATAAAACCGCGCTACGGTGCAATCCCCGCGCCGGCTCGCGCTCAGAAATTTCTTCTATTCCATTCACTTAGCGTCAAAAATAGCGGAAGTTAAGAGTTATAGCCTTTGCTATACTTAAATCCCTGATTTTACTGTCTTTTTTTTGCCGTTTTTGCGTGTTAGACTGCGCGCACTTTTTCATTACTGAACAATAAATGCGGAGAAGTAGCGGCTTTAGCGCCGGTTCCGCGGCATTGATTGAAAACCCATGACATTTATCGCAACCCTGATTTTGGCCTTTGGCATGTCGATGGACGCTTTCGCCGCAGCACTGGGCAAAGGCGCGTCGCTGCATCGCCCAGGTTTCAAAGAGGCACTGCGAACCGGCCTGATTTTCGGCGTTATCGAAATGTTGACGCCGCTGATTGGCTGGGCAATTGGCCTCGCGGCCAGCCGCTACATCATGGCGTGGGATCATTGGGTGGCATTCGTGCTGTTAACCGTGCTGGGCGGCCGTATGATGATGGAAGGTTTTCGTCAAACCGCTGACGAGCCGTGCGAAGCGCCGCAGCGTCATGGTTTTATGGTGCTGGCGTTAACCGCTGTCGCCACCAGTCTTGATGCGCTGGCCGTCGGTGTTGGCCTGGCGTTCCTGCAGGTGAACATCATCATGACCGCCGTCACCATCGGCGCGGCGACCACTATCATGGCAACCACCGGCGTATTGGTTGGACGCTTTATCGGCCCGGTGATGGGCAAATGGGCGGAAGTGTTGGGCGGCGTAGTGCTGATCAGCATTGGCTGCACCATTTTAAGCGAGCATTTAGGCTGGTTTAACTAACCACGTTGTCGTTGCGCCATTCATGGCGACCTCTTCTTCACACCCGCACCAACCCCCAGTTCTGTGATCTACTTCAAAAATAATTGCGGTAAAAACGCTCAGAGGCTATACTTTTTGCGTATTTCTTCAACAATTTTTGAACCAGGTGCTTTATGAAACGCTTTTTCCGCTACGTGTTCCGTTCTTATGTCGAGACTTTCAAACACGTACCACCGGGTGCTTTAAACTAAGCATTCCGTCAAATACCCTCGATAATCGCGGTCAGGGATCGACCTGTGGTTATCAACGATTTTCTTATCTCTCCAGCCGCTACTCTGCCCATTTTTCCCCTAACTCGCTGATAAAACTCCTCAGCCATTAGATTTCGATCTGGCTATAGCCGCACGTTATACCCCGCCACTAAACAAGCATTCGTCACCCCATCTTCTGCGTGAAATAGTCAATTCAGGCCCTATAAACCGTCTGAAACGAGAAACATCATGCTGATCCCACAACCTTATTTACTCTTCCTCGGCGATGTAACCGATCCACTGGCCGCTAAAACCGCACGCGGCATTCACGTCTGGCGTCCAGAGCAGTGCGTTGGCGAAATCAAACTGCCGGGCTGCACCGTCACGCTTGGCCTCGACGTCCTCGACATCGCCGCTGCCAAAGCGCGCGGTGCCAAAACGCTGGTGCTCGGCACCGCCAATGCCGGCGGTTACTTGCCCACGCATTGGCTCGACACGGTAAAAAGCGCCATCTCTGCCGGGATGAACGTGGCCAGCGGTTTGCACCATCGTCTGGTGGATGAGCCGGAGCTGGTGGCGTTGGCCAAAGAGTTCGGCGTTGAACTGTTCGACCTGCGCCACATGCGCCCAAAACTGGAGGTCGGCAGCGGTAAAAAGCGCACAGGTAAGCGTGTACTTACTGTCGGCACCGATTGCTCGGTAGGCAAGATGTACACCTCGCTGGCGCTGGAAGCCGCGATGCGTGAACGCGGCATGCAAGCCGATTTCCGCGCCACCGGCCAGACCGGTATTTTGGTCGCGGGCGAAGGTATCGCGATTGATGCAGTGATTGCCGACTTCATCGCCGGCGCGGTCGAAGCGCTGTCGCCAGCCAATGACGCCGATCACTGGGATATCGTTGAAGGTCAGGGTTCGCTGTTCCATCCTTCCTATGCTGGCGTCAGCATGGGCCTGATCCACGGTGCGCAGCCGCACTGGCTGGTGATGTGCCATGAAATGGGGCGTCCGCATATGCGTCATCTGCCGCATCAGCCAATGGTCAGCCTGAAAGATTGCGTTGAAGCCAACCTGCGCGCAGCGCACGTCACCAGCGACGCGGTTCAGCTGGCCGGTTTCGCCATCAACACCTCGAACTACAGCGAAGACGAAGCGCGCGCCTATTGTGCAGAGATCAGCGCCGAATTCGGCGTGCCTGCCACCGATCCGGTGCGTTTTGGCATTGCGGATATCGCCGCGCTGCTGCAGGAGCGTGGCTAACATGCGGCGCATGCAGATTGAAGTGCTGGAGCTGCCGCTGGCGCGTCCGTTCGCCATCTCACGCGGTACGCGCACCACAGTCACGGTGATTCGCGTGACGCTAGAGCAGAACGGCTTTATTGGCCGCGGCGAATGTACGCCAACGCCGCGCTACGATGAAACGCCAGAAAGCGTCAACGCCGAACTGGAAGCGCTGCGCGCCGCCATGGAAGCGGGCCTGAGCCGCCTCGATCTGCAAAGCCGTTTATCAGCGGGTTCAGCGCGTAATGCGCTGGACTGTGCGCTGTGGCGTCTCGATGCCGCGCTGGCGAAGCACACGCTGTGGCAACAGTGCGAGCGTCGTCAGCCGCCATCGGTGATCACCGCCGAAACTCTCAGCCTCGACTCCATCGAAAACATGGCCGCCGCCGCTGCCGATGCGGTATCACGCGGCGCCATCCTGCTGAAAATCAAACTTAATCGCGACGACATTCTGGAGAAAGTCGCCGCGATTCGTCAGGCCGTGCCGCGCGCCACCTTAATCATTGATGCCAATGAAGCCTGGTCGGGCGTGGATTTGCCCAGCCTGTTCAACGCGCTGGCGAGTTTTAACATCGCGATGGTCGAGCAGCCGCTGCCGGCGGGTCAGGATCAGGCGTTGCAGCGCTTCACGCACCCGATTCCGGTGTGTGCCGATGAGAGCTGCCACACCCGCGAGGACATCGCGCCGCTGCGCAATCGCTACGAGATGATCAACATCAAGCTGGATAAGTGCGGCGGTTTGACCGAAGCGCTGGCGATGGTGGAGGAGGCGCAGAAGCACGATATGCGGTTGATGGTCGGCTGCATGCTCGGTTCTTCACTGGCGATGGAAGCGGCGCTGCCGGTGGCGATTGCCGCTGAACATGTCGATCTCGATGGCCCCATTTGGCTGGCCGCCGATAGCTCGCCCTTCCTTTCTTACGCTCAAGGCCAAATCTGGCTGTAACCCGCATGCGGAGCAACGATGACGGACACTTTACTTACACCCAACGCCGCCAGCGTTGCCGGTTCAGAACCGGTGCTCGCGATTCAGGATCTCAGCGTCAGTTTTCGCGGCCGTAGCGGCGAAAATCAGGCGTTGAAGGGCATCAGTTTTAACATTCATCAGGGCGAAATTGTCGCCGTGGTGGGCGAAAGTGGCTCGGGTAAATCGGTCACCTCGCTGGCGGTGATGGGCTTGCTAGCCGCATCCGGGCGTATCGATCGCGGCAGCATGCAGTTCCGCGATCGTCAGGGCCACGCGCATCAGCTTGCCACGCTGAATGAAACCCAGCGCCGTGCTTTGCGTGGCCGCGAAATGGCGATGATATTTCAGGAGCCGATGACCTCGCTCAATCCGGTGCTGCGCGTCGGCGATCAGCTGACTGAAGCGCTACGTGACCATCAGATTTGCGACAAAAGTCAGGCCGACGCGCGCGCACGTGAATTACTGCGCCAGGTGCGCATCGCCGATGTGGACCGCGTAATGAAAAGCTATCCGCATTCGCTGTCGGGCGGCATGCGCCAGCGCGTGATGATTGCGCAGGCGCTGGCCTGCGATCCGCAACTGCTGATCGCCGATGAGCCGACCACCGCGCTGGATGTCACGGTGCAGGCGCGCATTCTGCATATCCTGCGCGACCTGCAACGCGAGAAGCAGATGGCGGTGCTGTTCATTACTCACGACATGGGCGTGGTGGCAGAAATCGCCGATCGCGTGGTGGTAATGCTGCGCGGCGAAGTGGTTGAACAGGGCACGGTAACTGAAATCTTCAACGCGCCGCAGCATCCTTACACTAAAGCGTTACTGGCGGCGGTGCCGAAACTTGGCGATATGCGTGAGCACGCATGGCCGCAGCGTTTTCCGCTGTTGGGCAGCAATGCTAGCGATAACAGCGAGCAGCGCACCGCGCGCTATGACGAAACGCCGCTGCTGGATGTGCGTGGCCTGAAAGTGTACTACCCGATTCGCAGCGGGATTTTCTCGGCGCTCACCCATCAGGTGCACGCGGTGGAGCAGATCGACTTCAGCCTGTGGCCGGGTGAAACCCTGGCGATTGTCGGCGAAAGCGGCTGCGGTAAATCCACCACCGGCCGGGCGCTGATGCGGCTGATTAACAGCGACGCCGACAGCATCCATTTCCAGGGCAATGAAATCGCCAACCTGAAAGAAGCGCAGTTCCAGCCGCTGCGCCGTGAAATCCAGATGGTGTTTCAGGATCCTTACGCCTCGCTCAATCCACGTCTCACTGTCGGCTTCACCATTGCCGAACCGCTGCTGCTGCACGGCAGGGTGAAATCGCTGGAAGAAGCGTCGCCGCAGGTTGATGCGTTGCTGAAAAGCGTGGGCTTATTGCCGGAACATGCGCGGCGCTATCCGCACGAATTTTCCGGCGGCCAGCGCCAGCGTATTGCGATTGCGCGCGCCATGGCGTTGAAACCCAAAGTGATCATCGCCGACGAAGCCGTCTCGGCGCTGGACGTCTCAATTCAGGCGCAGGTGGTGAACCTGATGATGGATCTGCAACAGCAAACCGGCGTGGCGTGGATTTTTATCTCGCACGACATGGCGGTGGTGGAACGTATCGCTAACCGCGTGGCGGTGATGTATCTCGGCCAGATTGTTGAGCTGGGCCCGCGCCAATCGGTGTTCAACCAGCCACAACATCCTTATACCCAACGTCTGCTGGCCTCGGTGCCGGTGGCCGATCCCCAGAACCGGCAACCCCGCACTTTCGAAGAGGGCGAAATTCCTTCGCCGCTACGCAAGGTGGGAGAAACGGTCATTAAACCGCGTTATCGCCAGGTTGCTCCGCAACACTGGGTCGCTGACTTTGTTTCGCGCTAACCCTCAATACCAGGAGATTTCATGAACCCGATTTTTCGCCGTACTGCGCTTGCGCTGGGATTGACCCTCTCGCTGGCCGCCGCCGCTCAGGCGCAGGATCTGCGTATTTCGATGTATGCCGATATCACCGGCCTCGATCCGCACGATACCTCCGATAACGTCAGCTACTCGGTGCAGAGCGGCATCTTCGAGCGCCTGTTCCAGTTTGATGCGCAGATGAAGCTGCAGCCGTGGCTCGCCACCAGCTACACCAGCAACGACAGCGCCACCGAATTTATTCTGACGCTGCGTAAAGACGTGACCTTCCAGGACGGCACGCCGTTCGATGCTGAAGCGGTGAAAGCCAACCTCGATCGCCTTGCCGACCAGAGCAAAGGCCTCAAGCGCAACAGCCTTTACAAGATGATTGCTAAGGTAACGGTGCTGGCGCCGGATCAGGTGAAAATCGATCTGAACCAATCGTTTGGTGCCTTCATTAACACGCTGGCGCATCCGTCGGCGGTGATGTGGAGCCCGGCGATTCTCAAGCAGTATCCGGAAGAAGCGCAGCTGCGTCTGCATCCGGTCGGCACCGGCCCGTTCAAGTTTGTAACGTGGCAGCCGGGCAAAGCGGTGACGCTGGCGAAATACGACGGCTACTGGCAAAAAGGCTGGCCGAAAGTGGATAACGTGATCTTCTCGCCCAGCCCGGAAGATGCCACGCGCGTTGCGGCGCTGAAGTCGGGCCAGGTGGATGCGATCTGGCCGCTGCCATCCGATCTAATCGCCACCGTGCAGAGCGACAGCAAACTGGCGGTACAGCGCGATCCAAGCATTTATCTCTATTACATGGCGATCAACACTCAGCACAAACCACTGAATGATGTGCGCGTGCGGCAGGCGATCAACTACGCCATTGACCGCGATCTGTGGCTGAAAGTGGCGTTTGCCGGCATGGGTAAACCGGCCAGTTCGGCGATTCCGGAAGGCGTGCAGTTCTACCAGAAGCAGAGCGCGCCTAACTATCGCTATGCGCCAGATGAAGCCAAAGCGCTGCTGAAGGCCGCCGGTTATCCGAATGGCCTCGATCTCAAACTGTGGGTCACCAACGCCACCGCCAGCGTGCGTGCCGCGCAGGTGTTAAAAGCGCAGCTGGCAACGGTGGGCATTCGCGCCACGGTCACGCCGATGGATTCCGGCACACGCAACGCCAAACTGTGGGGCGTGAAGGATCCGAAACAGGCGGAATTTGATCTCTATTACGGCGGCTGGTCGACCTCAACCGGTGATGCCGATTGGGCCTTGCGTCCACTCTACGCCACCGAATCCTGGGTGCCGACCTCGTATAACGTTTCGTACTTCAGCAACGCCGAAGCCGACAAAGCGATTGCCGGTGGCTTAGCCACCGCCGATCCGGCCAAGCGTGGTGAAGCCTACGCCGAAGCGCAGAAAGTGTTGTGGAAAGAGGCACCGGTAGCGTTCCTCGGCACGCCAGACAACCTGGTCGGCAAACGCAGCACGCTGAGCGGTGTGTCGATGCTGCCGGATGGTAACTTCCTGTTTAATCAGGCGACGTTTAAGTAAAGGTTGGGTGGGGTTGGGGGCTCGCTGTCCCCCTACGAATGTGCTTGCTGTCCCCTACGAATGTGCTCGCTGTCCCCCTCCTCGTTCCTCCCCCATAAATGGGGGAGGAAGATGCTGCCACATGCAGCTTCATCACTGGCATGTGGCAGCATCTCCTTCCCCCGCAAGCGGGGGAAGGCCGGGATGGGGGACAGCCAGCACGGTCTGGGGACAGCCAGCACGATCTGGAGACAGCCAGCACCATCTGGGAGCAACCAGCACCATCTGGGAGCAACCAGCACCATCCCAAAAAATAAAGGAACCGCATGTTCGCATACATCATTCGCCGACTGCTGGAGATGATCCCCGTATTGCTGGTGGTCTCGCTGCTGGTCTTCGGCTTCATCAAACTGCTGCCTGGCGATCCGGCGCGTATCTATGCCGGACCGGATGCGCCTTTGGCCGCGGTGGAAGCAGCGCGTCAGCATCTCGGACTTAACGATCCGCTGCCGCAGCAATATATCAACTGGATCGGCGGCCTGCTGCGTGGCGATCTGGGCGTCACTTATCGCACCCAACAGCCGGTGCTGGAGGTGATCAAACAGGGCTTTATGCCGACGCTGTGGCTGGCGCTGGCCGGGTTTGCCTGGTCGGTGATTCTGGGCTTATTCCTCGGCGTATTTGCCGCACTGAAACGCGGTAAATGGCAGGACTGGACCTTAATGAGCGTCGCCGTCGGCGGCATCTCCATGCCCACTTTCTGGCTTGGTCTGCTGCTGATCCAGTTCGTCGCCATGCCGTTTGGCCTGTTCTCCGTCAGCGGCTTTAACCAGCCCAGCGACATCGTATTACCCGCTATCACGCTTGGCTCTTCGGTGGCAGCGGTGATGGCGCGCTTCACCCGTTCGGCGTTTCTTGAAGTGGCGCAGGAAGATTACGTGCGTACCGCCAAAGCCAAAGGGCTGCGCAATCGGCTGGTGACATGGAAACACGTGATGCGCAATGCGTTGATCCCGGTGATAACCATGCTCGGTTTGCAGTTCGGTTTCTTACTCGGCGGATCGATCGTGGTCGAAAGCGTGTTCAACTGGCCGGGATTGGGCTGGCTGTTGATCGAGTCGATCAAGGCGCAGGATCAACCGGTGATCCAGGCATTAGTCATGCTGTTCGTGTTTGAATTTATCGTCATTAACCTGCTGGTCGATCTGCTGTATGCCGTGGTCAACCCAGCAATTCGCCTGCGACAGGAGCCCTGATGAGTCTGCAATCTCTGCCTGCCCACGCGCAGGAGGCGATCCGTTCGCCGTGGCGTGATTTCCTGCACGCGCTGGTGCGTAATCCGCTGGCGCTGGTCTCCGGCGGCTTTGTGCTGCTGCTGGTGCTGGTGGCTATTTTCGCACCCTGGCTGGCACCGTGGGATCCGATGGCGCCGGACTGGATGGCGCTGTCATCGCCGCCGTCCAGCACGCACTGGATGGGTACCGACGAACTCGGTCGCGATCTGTTCAGCCGCATCATCTTTGGCGCACGCATCTCACTGTACGTTGGCGTGCTGTCGGTAACGCTCGGCATGGTGGTGGGCGTGCTGCTGGGTTTGCTGGCGGGCTATTACGGACGCTGGATCGATATGTTGATTATGCGTGGCTCCGACGTGCTGTTCGCCTTTCCCGGCATGCTGCTGGCGATTGCGGTGGTAGCGATTCTCGGTCCGGGACTCAACAACGTCATCATCGCGGTCGCCATCTTCAGCGTGCCGGTATTTGCCCGTATCGTGCGTGCTTCTACGCTGTCGCTGAAACAGGCGGCGTACGTTGAAGCGGTGCGCTGCGCCGGTGCGCCGGATCGCGTGATTCTGCTGCGCCATATTCTGCCGGGCACGCTGTCAAACGTGATTGTCTATTTCACTATGCGTATCGGCACCAGTATTCTGACCGCCGCCGGGCTGAGTTTTATCGGCCTCGGCCCGGAACCCGATGTGCCGGAGTGGGGCAATATTCTGGCGATGAGCCGCAGCATGATGATGGCGGGCTTGTGGCACGTCAGCGTGTTTCCGGGTCTGGCGATATTTATTACCGTGCTGGCGTTTAACCTGCTGGGTGATGCGCTGCGCGACACGCTCGATCCTAAACTGAAGAGCTAAGCATGGACTTTCAACAACTGCAGCGCGACCTGCTGCTGCAACGCTGGCGCAACGAGCGTCAGCTGGGACAACCGCGCAGCGCCAGCGGGCCAACCAATCGCATCAGCGATGTGCCCGGCGTGCGTGTCGGTCACTACACGCTAGCCGACGGCGAGCGACAAACCGGCGTTACCGCGATTGTGCCGCCGGGCGACAATCTGTTTATCCAGCCGCTGCCTTGTGCGGCGGCGGTGTTTAACGGTTTCGCCAAGCCGGTTGGCCTGGTGCAGGTTGAAGAGTTAGGCGTGCTGCAAACGCCGATTCTACTGAGCAACACGCTGGCGGTTGGCACGCTGTTTACCACGCTGGTGCGCGATGCCATCAGCCGCAACCGCGAGTTGGGCCGCAGCTTGCCCACGGTCAATCCGCTGGCGCTGGAGTGCAACGACGGCTGGCTTAACGATATTCAGGCGCTGGCGATCACCGAAGCGATGGCGCAGCAAGCACTCTATGACGCCACGGCAGATTTCGAGCGCGGCAGCGTCGGTGCCGGGCGCGGCATGAGCTGTTTCAGTTTGAAAGGCGGCATTGGCACGGCATCGCGCAGTATTCCGTCGCTCAACGCCACGCTGGGCGTGCTGGTGCTGGCGAACTTTGGCGCGTTAACCGCGCTGACGCTGGATGGCGTACGCCTGGGTGAAATGATCGCGCCGCTGCTGCCGGAACTGACGCCGCAGCGCGATGCCGGTTCCATCATCATTATTATGGCGACCGATGCGCCGCTCGATGCACGTCAGCTGAAGCGCGTCGCCAAACGCGCCGGTGCCGGTTTGGGACGACTAGGCAGTTATTGGGGCCACGGTTCGGGCGATATCGCGCTGGCGTTTTCCACCCAGCCGCAACCGCAACCGCCAGAAGAGTCCACGCTGGAACCGCTGCTCGCCGCCGCCGCCGATGCCACCGAACACGCGGTGCTGGATGCCTTACTCAGCGCCGAATCTGTCACCGGTTTTCGCGGCCATCATCGGCCGTCGTTAACGGAAGTATTGGATAAATTAAGTTGATGAAAATCTTTATCTCAGCCGATATCGAAGGCATCGCCGGCGTGATGCGACCAGAACAGTGTTCACCCGGCCACGCCGAATACCAACTGGCACGCGGACTGATGGAACAGGAAGTTAACGCCGCGATCGATGGCGCCTTTGCTGGCGGCGCAACGGAAGTGGTGGTGGCCGACAGCCACGCGCAGATGACCAACCTGCGTGCGGAAAATATCGATCCCCGCGCGCGCATGGTGCAGGGCAAACCGCGCGGCTTATCGATGGTAGAAGGCATTGAGCAGCAGCCGTTTGATGGCCTGTTCTTTATCGGCTATCACAGCGCGGCGGGTGAACCGGGTGTGCTGGCGCACACCATTAACGGCCGTGCGTTCTGGCGCATTCACATCAACGGCAAGGTGATGGGCGAAAGCGACATCTACGCCGCAGCCGCTGCTGAACAGGGCACGCCGCTGTGGTTGGTGAGCGGAGACGATCAGCTTAAAGGCTGGATTGCCGAGCATTATCCCTCGGTGGATTACGTCTGCGTGAAACGCGCCATCTCGCACACCTGCGCCGAATCCATTAGCCCGCAGGCAGCGCAAAATGCCATTCGCGCTGCAGCGACGGCCGCCGTGCAACGCAAACGCCAGGTCAGCACCACGCGCCTGAGCGCGCCCTATGAGATGCAGCTGCAAGCCAGCAAACCGGTGCTGGCGGATCTGTTCAGCCTGATCCCCGGCGTGACGCGCATTGACGCGGTCACCGTTGGCTATCGCGCCGATGACATGAACACGTTGATTAGCCTGCTGAGCGCCTTCTCCTATCTGGCGACCACGCAGTCGTGATTTTCATCAGGTCGGTCCGCATTTCCTGCTGAATTTTGCTAACCTGCGCGCAATTTATATATAACAACGAGGCAGTCATGCAGCTCTGCAGTTTTTATCTTATTGAACAGCAAAGAAAAAGTTACGGTATTGTGCAGCAAGAGGGCGTGATTGATATCGGCTTGCGTCTTGGCGCTGACTGCCCGGACCTGAAAACCTTACTGCAACGCGGCGCGTTAAGCGATCTCGATGCCTATGTGTCACAGCCGATTGATCACCCGTTTAGCGCCATTCGCTTCCTGCCAGTGGTGGAAAATCCTGGCAAAGTGTTCTGCGTTGGCATGAACTACGCCGACAAACGCAAAGAGTTTGCCGAGACGATTGAAGCGCCGACGCTATTTGTGCGTTTCGCGGATTCGCTGGCGGCGCACCAGCAGCCGCTGCTGAAACCCATCACCACGCAGGAATTTGATTACGAAGGTGAACTGGCGGTGATCATCGGCCAAGCGGCCTATCAGGTGAAAGCCGCCGATGCGCTGCAGCACGTTGCGGGCTACAGCTGCTTTATGGACGCCACGGTGCGCGACATGCAGTTTACCTGGTTCACCGCCGGGAAAAACTGGCAGCAGACCGGCGGTTTCGGACCGTGGATGACCACCGCTGACGAGATCCCCGATCCGCAGCAGCTGGCGATCAAAACCTGGCTCAATCAGCGCGAAGTGCAGAACGACACCACCGCCAGCATGGTGCATCCGGTGGCGAAGATCATTGAGTACATCTCCGCGTTCAGCCCGCTGTCGCCAGGCGATGTGATCATCACCGGTTCACCGGGCGGCGTCGGTAAAAAACGCACGCCACCGCTGTTTATGTTCCCCGGCGATGAGATTGAAGTCGAAATCGAGAAAATCGGCCGTTTACATCATTACGTGGCTTAGCGCCCGTCATACTTCGAGCCGCCGCTGCGTTGGCTACGTGTGCTCACCCCAGTCACTTACTGATGTAAGCTCCTGGGGATTCACCCACTTGCCGCCTTGCTGCAACTCGAATTATTTAGGGCGTGCTGTCTGTAAAAAGCGCACCACGCGGCTGCGGTTCAACAGCAGCCGCAGCGTGTCACCTTCGCGCGCAATCGCGAAGCGCTTCTCCCACGGTCCATCCTGCGCGGTAGCTAATAGGCGATCGTTGCCCAGCGACTGCAAACGCGCACGAATCGCCGCCGGGCCGATGCCCATGATTAAGCTGTCGCCCTCAATCACCAACTCGCTGCGCCACTGCGGCGCGAACCAGCGGCCCTGCAGATGATCGAGGCTGGCCTGATCGGCCTGCACCGGCACAAAACGTCGGGCGGCATGACCAATCTCTCCCACAATCGCCGCGCCAGCATGGCGTAGTTGCATCGGGAAAGTGCTGGAGAGCGACACCGCCGTGCCGTGCACATCGTCACGCCACAAGGTTTCGCCTGCGCCGAGCCAGGTGGCGGTCAAGCCTTTGATTTCCAGCCAGTCGGCGGCGTCTTCCGCCACGTAAAGTCCGGGCGTTAAATCATGTGCTTTCTCCGGTAACGCGCGATTGAGCAGCGCCGCCATCACGCGCAGCACGCTTTCCGACGTGGTGACATCTTCGCGGTTGGCGACCAGCGCCACGCCGATTTTCAGCTCCGGATGCAGCAGGAAATAGCTCTTATAACCAGCATGCGAACCGCCGTGACCGAACAGCGTCTGGCTGCCGAGCGTCGAGCTGGTGATGCCCAAACCGTATCCGCTGGTGCGACCATCGTTGAGATGACGCGGCGCGCTCAGGCGCTGCAGCACGCCCGCGCCCGGCCCGCTATCGGCCAGCAGGCTTTGCAGCCAGCGCGTCAGATGATTCAGGCTGCCGGTGATGCTGCCCGATGCCGAGAGATGCAAACCGGCGCTGGAGAGCTGCCACTGCGCGCCGTTTTGCCAGTAGCCGGGCACTAAACCGGGCACAATATCGAACCAGCTTTCCGGCGCAATCAGGTTGATATCCAGCGGATCGCAGATGTACTGCTGCAGCAGGTCATTGAATAACACGCCTTTGGCTTTCAGCGCCTCTTCAACCAGCCGATAACCGGTATTGGTGTAGGAGATTTCGCTGCCGGGCGCGTAGTTGAGATCGCCTTCGCGCGCGACAAAATCCAGCAGGTCGTCGGCGCGGGTGGCGTTGTATACCGACAATCCCAGCAGCGATAAGGTTTCGCGCACGTCCGGCAAACCGCTGCTCATATCCAGCGCCTGGCCGACGGTGATCTGGCCGTTGGCGCCGCGCAGCTGCGGCAGATGCTGCACCAGCGGATCGTCGAGCTTGAGATAGCGGCGTCCCGGTCCGGTCACCAGCGCGGCAAACAGATGTTTGGTGATGGAGGCGAAACGCACCACGCTGTCGGCGCTAAACGGCGTTTGCTGCGCCAAATCAGCCAATCCGGCGCAGTGCGTTGAGTGAATCTGCTGCGCATCAAACAGGATCATCGCACCGCCCGGCGCGCCTGGCTGTTGCCAGCTTTCAGTGATCTGTTGTGCGACATCCGCGGCGCGTTGCCAGTAAGCGGTCATGCCGGTTCCTCCAGCGTCATGCTGAGATCGAAAAGTTGGGCGGTATGCGGATGCTGGATGCGCCGCGCGCGCAGATCGTCGGCGCTAAGCTGTTCCACCATTTCGCCATTCTGCATCACGCCAATGCGCTGACACAGATGCGTTACCACCGCGAGGTTATGCGTCACCATAATGTAGGTGAGTTTGCGCTCGCTGCGGAGATCGCTGAGTAAATTGAGGATTTCGGCCTGCACCGACACATCCAGCGCCGAGGTCGGCTCATCCAGCAGCAGCACTTCCGGTTCGGCGATCAGCGCGCGCGCAATCGCCACGCGCTGACGCTGGCCGCCCGACAGCTGATGCGGATAGCGGAAACGCACCGACGCGGGCAACCCCACTTCGCTTAACGCCTGGCTGATGCGCTGTTCGGCGCGATCGAGCTGATGCACCAGCAGCGGTTCGTGCAGGATGCGATCGATGGTCTGGCGCGGGTGCAGCGAACCAAACGGATCCTGAAATACCATCTGCACCTGACGATAGAAGGCGCGGCTGCGTTTGGCGCTGAGCTGCATGCCACCAAACAGCATGCTGCCTTGCCAGTCGGCATTCAGTCCGGCGAGCGCGCGCAGGATGGTGGATTTGCCCGAGCCGCTTTCACCGACCAGGCCAAAGCTTTCGCCGTTACCGACCGAGAAACTGACGTCTTTTACCGCCGTGTGCGCACCGAAGTTGATGCGCAGGTTATCGATTTGAATCATAAATTATTCTCGCCACGCGGCATCGCGCTGCAATACGGGTAAACGTTCGCGCGGATGGCGCAACGACGGCAAACACGCCAGCAAACCGCGCGTATAGGGATGCTGCGCCTGCTGCAACTGCCCGGCATCGAGCAGCTCAACGATGCGGCCGGCGTACATCACCGCCACGCGATCGCAGAAGTGCGACACCAGCGGCAAATCGTGGCTAATCAGAATCAGCCCCATGCCGCGCGCCGACACAAGCTCATCAATCAGCTTAAGGATCTCCGCCTGCACCGTGGCATCCAGCGCGCTGGTGGGTTCATCGGCGATTAACAGTTCCGGATCGGGCGCCAGCATCATGGCAATCATCACGCGCTGACCCATGCCGCCCGAGACTTCATGCGGATAGCGTTGCGCCACGGCTTCAGGGTCGCGAATCTTCACCTGCTCCAGCAGCTCAATCGCCGCCTGCATCGCCGCTTTGTGGCTGCCGCCTTTGTGCTCGCGCCAGGCTTCGGCAATCTGCTGGCCGATGGTCATCACCGGATTGAGCGAATATTTCGGGTCCTGCAGGATAAAACCGACGCGCTTGCCGCGAATTTTGCGCAGCACTTTCTCGCTGGCCCCGCGCAGATCGATGCCGTCAAAGCGCAGCACGTCGGCGCTCACTTCCGCGTTGCCCGGCAGTAGCTGCATCAGGCTGCGCGCGGTCAATGATTTGCCGGAGCCGCTTTCGCCGACAATGGCAAACTTCTCGTGGCCAACGCTAAAACTGACGCCGCGCACCGCTTCAACGGTTTCGCTGCGCGAGCGGAAGGCAACGCGCAGGTTCTCAATTTCCACCAACATTTAGCGCTCCTTGGGATCCAGCACGTCACGCAGACCGTCGCCGAGAAAGTTGAACGCCAGAGACGTCAGGAAAATCGCGATACACGGCATTAATGGCACCCACCATTCGCTGAACAGGAAACGACGCGCGGTGGCGATCATCGTGCCCCATTCCGGTGACGGCGGCTGCGCGCCCATGCCGAGAAAACCGAGGCTGGCAGCGGTGATGATGATGGAGCTCATGTCCAGCGTGACGCGCACAATCAGGCTCGGCACGCACAGCGGCATGATGTGGCGCAGAATAATGCGCAGCGGCGAAGCGCCGGTCAGACGGCTGGCGGCGATAAAGTCGCTGTGACGGAACTGCAGGGTTTCGGCCCGCGCCAGACGCGCATACGGCGGCCACGACGTCAGGGCAATCGCCAGAATCGCGCTCTCCACGCCGGGTTTCAGCGCCGCGACAAAAGCCAGCGCCAGAATCAGACGCGGGAAGGCGAGGAAGATGTCGGTCAAACGCATCAGCGCTTTATCGATGAAACCGCCGGCATAGCCGGCGATGCAGCCAATCAGCAGACCGAGCGGCGCGGTGAGCAGCACCACGGCGATCACCATGCCGAGCGTGGTACGGCCGCCGTAGATAATGCGCGTCCAGACATCGCGCCCCAGCTCATCGGTTCCGAGCCAGTGCGCGGCGGAAGGGGCCGCCAGACGGTTTTCCAGATGCTGCATACCGGGTTCGAACGGCGTCAGCCACGGGGCAAACAGCGCCAGCAGCAGCATCACCGCCACCACCAGCAATCCGGCCATCGCCAGCGGATTACTGCGCAGGCTGAGCCACAGGCGATAACGCCGGCCCCACACCGCCTGGCGGCGATTGGCTGGCGTGTCGTCGAGCAGCCATTCTCGTGAGAAGAAGATCATTTTACGCGCGGGTCCCAAAGTCGATAGAGAAGATCAGCCAGCTGATTGAGCAGCACATACACGGTGCCGACCAGCAAAGTGGCGCCGATCACCGGGTTCATGTCGGCGTTCATCAGCGATGTAGTGAGATATTGGCCGATGCCGGGCCAGGCGAAGACATTTTCCGTCACCACCGCGCCCTCCAGCAATCCGGCGTAGGTCAGCGCCAGCACCGTGACCAGCTGAACCGCCACGGTGGGAAACGCATGCCGCCAAATCACCCGCCGTGACGACAAACCTTTGGCGCGCGCGGTGATCACGAACTCGCCGCTCAGCGCGTTAAGCATAAAGGTGCGCGTCATACGCGTGATGTAGGCCATGCTGAAGTAGGCCAGAATCAGCACCGGCTGCGCCATGTGGGCCAGCGCATCCCAGAAGGCGTCCATTTCCCCGGCCAGCAGCGAATCAATGGTGAGGAAGCCGGTGACCTGCGGCACCATATCCTGCCAGATGATGTCCTGCCGACCGGGGCCGGGCGCGATGCCGAGCACCGCGTAGAACACCAGCAGGCTCAGCAGCGCCAGCACGAACACCGGCAGCGAATGGCCGGCGAGACAGATCACGCGAATGGTTTGATCGACCCACGAACGTTGACGCACCGCCGCCCACACGCCAAGCGGAATGCCAATCAGCGCCGCGATGATGATGGCCGCCGTTGCCAGCTCCATGGTGGCGGGGAAGAAGCGGGCGATATCGGTAATCACCGGATTCGAGGTGAGAATCGATTTACCGAGATCGCCATGCAGCAGTTGATTGAGGTAGTGACCAAACTGCACGTAAAGGGGCTGATCCAGCCCCATTTCCGCACGTACGCGCTCAACCACCGATTGCGGTGCGTTATCACCGACCGCCGCCAGCACCGGATCGGTGGGCATGACGCGGCCAATGAAAAAGGTCAACACCGACAGACCAAACAGCGTCAGCACCAGGCTTCCCAGGGTGCTGACGATTCTCTTCAGTAACGGCATCAGGCTTTTTTCACCTGCGCATACGGCCACTGCTCCAGCACGGTCATGTGGACATCACTCAGCGCTTTGCTGGTGGCCACGTTTTTGGTCTTTTGCATCATGAAAATAAACGGGCTCTTCTCGCGGCCTAACTGCTGAATCTGCTGATAGAGCGCGATGCGCTTCGTCGGATCCGGCTCATGCAGCGCCTGCTCGGTGAGTTTGTTAAATTCATCGTCTGACCAGCTGCAGCGCCACGCCAGCGTTCGCGCACGCGCGTTATCGCTGTTGTCGGTGTTAACGCAGAAGGCTTCGGTGTTGGAGTTGGGATCAAAGTAATCGGCGCCCCAAACCGTCAATGCCAGCTGATGCTTGCGCGCACGCATCTTGGTCAGCACCTGGCGGTTTTCGGCGGCGATAAGGGACACTTTGATGCCAATCGCGCCCAATTGCGTCTGAATCGCCTGCGCGATGTCCGGATAGGGTTGCATGGAGTAGTGATCGAGGGTGATGTCGAAACCGTCCGGATATCCCGCTTCGGCCAGCAGCGCTTTGGCTTTCGCCAGATCTTTGTGGAATGGCGTATCGTCCAGCGCCGCCGGGAAGCCGCTCGGCAGGAAGCTTTGATGGGTGACAAAACTCATCGACAGAATGTTTTTCTGGATGCTGTCGTAATCCAGCGCCCACTTCAGCGCCTGCCACACCTGCGGTTTTTTCAGGTACGGATTATTGGTGTTGCACGACATCAGCATGATGGCCGACAGTGACTGATTCACCAGCGACACGCTGCTGTCGTTTTTCACCTGCAGCAGCTGTTCGGTGGTGAGGTCATATGCGGCATCAACATCGCCTTTTTTCAGCATCAGCGCCTGCGCGGCTGGGTCGGCGATGTGTTTGAGGATCACGCGTTTGGTTTTGCTGGCGCCTTTATATTGCGGGCTAATCTCCAGAATCACCGTTTCACTGGCATTCCAGGTGCGCAGGGTAAAGGCACCGGAACCGGCGCTGTGCTGTTTCAGCCATCCGTTACCGAAGTCGTTGTTCTGCTGGTTCGCCAGACAAGCTTTCTTCGACACGATGCTGCCGACGGTGGCGGACAAGCAGTAGAGCAGGAAGGTTTCGGCCGCCGGCGCGCCGAGTTTCATCTCCACGGTGTGCGCATCTTTCGCGGTGACCCGCTGCGTCACGTTGTCTTTGGTAAAGCCGAACTGGTTGATAATAAAGGCCGGGCTCTTATCCAGCTTGACGATACGCTCAATCGAGAACGCCACGTCTTCTGCGGTAAGCGGCGAACCATCGGCGAATTTGGCCGCCGGATCGAGATGGAACGTGTAAGTGCCGTTATCGCTGCTGACGTCCCAGCTTTGCGCCAGTTGACCAATCACTTTATCGGCTTGCTTTGGATCGGGCGTGACTAAACGTTGATAGAGGTTGCCGCAGATCTGGCCGCCGGTGGCTTCGAAGCTTTCGTGTGGATCGAGGCTGGTGATGTTATCGAGCTGCATCGCGATCACCAGCATGGTCGGTGGCGTCGCGGCAAAGGAAGAATTCAGGCTGAGGTAGGAAACAACAGGTACAGCAGTGCATCCTGCAAGAAAACGTCTTCTGGTAACCATGTAAACTCCCAACTTATTGATAATTAAAATAAAAAATCGTTATTTGATTATTTTTTGTCTTGACTTTAGGCACCCACCGGAGGATTAATACCGGTTCTACGTCCTTTGTTTCACGCGTGTGGTTTTGCCCTTTTATGGTGCAATTTGCTCCGCCAGCTGGCAGTGCTGCGCTTTCCCCCGAACATGGAACTGAACAACATGTCTGACTCGATTACCCTCGATATTCCGGTCTTTGACGGCCACAACGATGTGCTGAATAAGCTGTGGCAGCACCATCAGCCGGACGCGGTTAATGCCTTTTTTACTGGCACCAAAACGGGCCAAATGGACTTGCCGCGTATCCGTCAGGGAAATATGGTAGGTGGCATTTTCGCCACCTGGGTGCCGTCCCACCCTCTGATTGCAAGAAGTGCGCCAGACCTCGCAGATTTTCCTCAGGAAATTATCAACTCAGCGCGCGACGCGACCTTTTCCATGCTGGCGCTGCTGCTGCGCATTGAGCAGGCCTCGAATGGCCAGGTGAAGATTTGCCGCAGCGTGCGCGAGATTCGTCACTGCATGGCGAACAAGGTGTTAGCGGTGGTGATGCACGTCGAAGGTGCGGAAGCGCTGGATACCCACGGCGAGCTGCTCGACATGCTGTACGCCAGCGGCTTGCGCACGCTGGGACCGCTGTGGAGCCGCCCGAATCAGTTCGGCGACGGCGTGCCGTTCCTCTATCCCTCGTCGCCAGATATCGGCAACGGCCTGACGGCTGCGGGCAAGCAGCTGGTGCGCGACTGTAATCGCCGCCGCATCATGGTCGACTTGTCGCATATGGATGAGAAAGGCTTCTGGCACACCGCGGAAATCAGCGATGCGCCGCTGGTGGCGAGCCACTCCAACGCGCATGTGCTCAGCGCGCAGTCGCGTAATCTCACCGATCGCCAGCTGGCGGCGATTGCCGAAACCAACGGCTTTGTCGGCGTCAATTTTGCCGTGCCGTTCCTGCGTGAAGATGGCGATCGCCATGCGCCGACCGGCGTCGATGCCATCGTGCGTCACGTTGAGTATCTGCTGGAAAAAGTGGGGGAAGAGGGCGTCGGTTTTGGTTCGGATCTCGATGGCGCCACCATGCCGGGCGATCTGAAGGACGTGGCCGGATTCCCGCTACTGGTGCAGGCGCTGGCGCAACGCGGCTATTCACGCGAGCTGCTGGAGAAGATTTGCCACGGCAACTGGCTGCGCGTGCTTGAAGCCACCTGGGGCGAATAATCATGCGGCTGCGGCATATCGAAGTCTTTCAGGCGATTGTGCAGACCGGCAGCATCAGTGCGGCGGCGCGTTTGCTAAATGTGTCGCAGCCGAATGTCAGCCGCGTGCTTAATCACGCCGAGCAGCAGCTCGGTTTTGCGCTGTTTGAGCGGCGCGCGCAGGGCATGGTGGTGACGGCAGAAGGGCGGCGCTTGCTGCCGGAAGTGGAAGATATCTATCAGCGTTTACAGGCGATTACCCAGCTGACCGAGCAACTGCGGCGCGGCGAAGGGCAAACGGTGCGCGTCGGTGCTGCGCATGCGTTTGGTCAGATGGTGTTAGCGCCCGCGCTGGTGAACTGGCGGCAACAAGCGGCATCGGTCAGCGTGGAATTGGTCACCGAGCATTTCAGCACCTTGTGCGGCATGATCATGGCTAATCAGCTCGATTTCGCGCTGGTGTTTGGTCAGCAGGTGGATGCCGATTTACTGGCGGAACCGCTGTTTCAGTCGTCGATGGTGGCGTTGCTGCCGCGCGATCACACCCACCATGAGCCGGTGACGCTGGAGTGGCTGTGCGCCAACAACCTGTTGATGATGCAGAATCAGGATCCGCTCGGTCGGGTGCTGCACCGCGCGCTGCGCGATAAAGGGCTCAATCCGGCGGTATCACTGTCGATTAAAACCTATTCGGTGATTGCCGATATGGTGCTGGCGGGCGGCGGCGTCGGGATTGTCGATCTGTTTACCGCGTGCCGTTATGCCGACCAGCTCAAGTTGTTGCCGGTCGCGCAGCCGCTACCGTTTGAAGTGATGTTAATCAGTCGCCGCGATCAACCGCAGTCGCAATCAACGCTGCAGCTGAAACAGGTGATTCGCAACAAGCTGTGGGAGATCGCGCGCCAGTGTGAATCGCGGTTTTTTACCCACCCGGCATAACGCCAATTGCCGGTGCGCATATTCATAGGCATCCGGTCGCCATGCATGGCGACTTTACGGAGCTTACAGCGATTGTGAATTAAGAAAACACATTGCTGCTGCAGCGAGGGTGTTGAGGCGACATCCCAATCCGCTGAACGATTGAGGGATTCCAGGACGAGCCGCATGGATGCGGCGAGAGGTGGCGTTGAGCAGGAGCGAATCGACACCGGTCCGTCAGGAATCGTGAATGAGTGAAGGTACCGCGAAGCGGCGGGTTGGGCTGGCGCAAGGCCTGGGAGTGCAGAGGGCGTGGCCAGACGCCCTCTGCTCGGTCGCCGCACGAAGGTGCTGCAACTGCCTCAGTACGAGGCGAACGAAAGTCGCACTGCGCTTAACTGACATGTATTACGCCATTCCTGGCGACCATTCAAACCCCATCGGTAATCGGCTTACGCACCAGCAGCAAATAGGCCAGCGCACCCACCACCGTCACACCGGCGCAAATCATCAACGCCAGGCTAAACGACTTGGTGGTATCCAGCACCCAACCGGTGATCACCGGGGCGAACGAGGCGAACACGAAGCTGGCGAAGTTCTGGATGCTGCCGACCGAGGCGGTCATGCGCGCCGTGACGTTGGCGTGAATCAGACCCCAGCACGATGTACCGGCAAAGTGGATGCAGAACAGCGCCATACCAATCATGGTGACCGCGCTGGTGGTGTCGGTGGCACGCGTTACAAAGGCGGTAAACGCGGCGGACAACAGCATGCCGGTGACGATTGAGATCTTACGCACCTTCACCGCATCATGGCCGCGACGCACCAGCGCATCGACCACATAACCGTTCAGCAGCATGCCCGCCGCGCCGAACAGGAATGGAATCGCGGCCAGTAAACCGGTGCTTTTCAGATCAAGATTATAAGTGGATTGCAGATAGCCCGGTAGCCACGCGATATACAGCCACGCGGTGTAGTTGATGCCGCTGAAGCCAATCATCATGCCCCACATGGTGCGCTGCCTGAACAGGCCGCGCCACTCGGCAAAACTCAGCGGCTCTTTGCGCGATGCCACGCTGCCCGCCTGCAGATAGTGAATCTCTTCACCGCTCAGCGTGTTGTTATCGCGATCGCGGTACATCAGATACCAGCCGATGGCGAGAAACATGCCGAGCACGCCGATAGTGATAAACATGCCGCGCCAGCCCATCACCATCATCATCGCGGCCAAAATCGGTGGCGCAATCGACAAGCCAATCATCGAAGCGGCGTTAAACATGCCCATCGGCATGCCGCGATCTTTGATGTTGAACCAGTCGTTGATCACCTTGACGCCGCACGGGTTCATCGGCGCTTCGCCAATACCTAAGCCGATACGCACCAAAATAAACTGGGTGAAGTTATGCACCAAACCGGCGGCCGCCTGGAACAGCGACCAGAAGAACATACCAATCGCCAGCATGATGCGCGGCCCTTTGCGATCGAGCAGCGCACCGCACGGCAGCTGCGCTAAGCCATACGCCAGCGAGAAGGCCGACAGCAGCACGCCAATTTCAGTCGCGGATAAACCCAGCTCTCCCCGAATGGTCATATTGGCCACCGACAGCGAACTGCGGTCGAGATAGTTGATCATGGCAGCGAACAGCAGCAGCAGCATGGCGGTAATCTGGATCTTTCTGATGCGCGGCGAGCGCACCACGTCACTGCGTGCCGGGATAAAATCTTGCCCGTCTGCAGCCGGTTGTGGCGCGTTTTCGCGGCCACGAGCCGAAGTATTTTCCATTGCGACCTCCCGGATCTGGGTACTTATCGTTATGCGTTTGTGTGGGATCCTGCGGCAGCAAAACGGTGCTGCCCCAACGGATTGACTTCGAGACTAGAAGCAATCAGATCGGGATGTTGCGGAGATGTTTCAGATTCGTGCGGGAGCTAATGCTTTGTGGTTTTTAATCGGTTTTTAATTGTACTGGCGGATCGAACGGATCATCGATGTTTTGGCGGTGCCGAGGTGAGTGTGCAGGGCGCACAAGGCTTCGACATCCTGACGGCTAATTAGCGCTGTCAGAATCGCCATATGTTCCTCCAGCGCCACGATATTTCTCTGCTTAAGATCGGTTTCATCCCATTGATAATGCGAGTGAAAAATCACGGAAATAATCTCCAGCGACTGATTAAAAAACGGATTGTTGGCGGCGGAGAGAATCAGCGTGTGCATCTCTTTATCCAGCGCGGCGAAGTGGCGGTAATTGCTGGCGATGGTGTCACGCATCGAACGATGGCGATCCAGCAGGTCGCGCGCCTGCATCCAGCGCTCATCCTGCGAGGGCAGGTTGAGAAAACGGGTCAGCGCGTGGGTTTCCAGCATTTCACGCAGCTCAAACAGGTTCTCGGCATACTTCTGATCGAACTTCTTCATGCGCCATTGTCCGCGCTTTACCGGTTCCAGCAGGTCATAACGCATAAAGCGCAGCAGGAATTCACGTACCACAACCGGACTGACCTTCACCTGCTGGGCTAACTGCAGCTCGCTAAAGGTATCGCCCGGCATCAGCTGACGCTGATTAATCAGGTTAAAAAAGGTCTGCTCAAACTGCAGCGCCTGCTGATCGATCGGCGGCGTCAGGGCGTTAAAACCATCTTCTTCGCTGGGATCGCGCACGATAACGTAGGTTTCATCCACCTTTTCCAGCACGCCGCGCTCATGCAGATGCTGCAAAGTGTGGCGCACCGTAGTGCGGCTGATGTTGAACATCTCAGCCAGCGCCGCCTGCGGGGGCAACGGCGAACGGATATGCCGTTTGGCAATGCCTTCCAGCATCTGGTTAATCACGTTCTGACGTAGATTCTGGCTGCGGCTCATACGCGTCTCCGGTTTTTTATCTATTAAAAACCATACAAAGCCCAAAAAAAGCGGTTGGCTTCACACTTCCCCCAACGCAAAACGCTGCCATCGGCGATTTTCGCCATAACTGCGACAACAGCACAGGAGAAGCCAATGACAACGATGAAAACGCTGGTGGTCGCCGAGCCGCGCCAGATGGTATGGCAGCAGCGCGCGAAGCCGACGCCCGCCGCCCATGAAGTACTGATCAAACCGATCGCCGCCGGCATTTGTGGCACCGATATCCACGCCTGGGCCGGAAATCAGCCGTTTTTCAGCTATCCACGCGTGTTGGGGCATGAGCTGTGTGGCGAAGTGGTAGAACTCGGCAGCCAGGCCAGCGGCTTCAGGCTGGGCCAGCGCGTGGCGCTGATTCCTTACGTTGCCTGCCAGCAGTGCGATGCCTGTTTAAGTGGCAAAACCAACTGCTGCGAAAAAATCTCGGTGATTGGGGTGCATCAGGATGGCGGTTTCTGCGAATACCTTAGCGTGCCGACCAGCAATTTGCTGGCGGTGGATGAGGTTGATCCCGAAGCCGCCGCGCTGATTGAACCCTTCGCCATCAGCGCGCATGCGGTGCGCCGTGCGGCCGTTACGGCGGATGAGCAGGTTTTGGTGGTGGGTGCAGGTCCGATTGGCCTTGGCGTGGCCGCGATTGCGGCGGCGGCGGGGGCGAATGTGGTGGTGGCCGACACCAGCGAGCAACGCCGTGCACACGTAGCGCAGAAGCTGGGTTTGGCGACGGTAAATCCATTAGACGCCGATTTTGAGGCGCAGTTGCGGGCGGAGTTTGGTGGGCGTTTGCCGGCCAAAGTGATCGATGCCACCGGCAGCCCAGCGGCGATGAACGGCGCGGTGAAACTGATTCGTCACGGCGGCACCATCGTGTTTGTCGGCCTGCACAAAGGCGATCTGGTGATCCCGGATATCGAGTTCCACAAAAAGGAAACCACGCTGCTGGGCAGCCGCAACGCCACGCTGGAAGATTTCGCGAAAGTAGGCGAACTGATGGCGAACGGGCAGCTTCGTGCCGACATGATGCTCAATCGCCATTATGATTTTTCTAAACTGGCAGATAACTTTGAAGCGGATGTGATTAACAACCGGGAACTGATTAAGGGCGTGATTCACTTCGAACGTTGATATTGGCACCAACCGTAGCGGCGCAATTTATTACGCAAAGAGGGGTTGGCACGGTGCCTTCACTGATGCGCGCGATAGATCGCGCCGCGACAACACTGTGCCTCCTTCACCATATTGTCTGCATTGCCAAGCCAGCGTATTATCTCCCGCCTAAGGTGATGGCGTGCCACCTTCCCCAACCGCCGTTCTGGTCACAGACGGCTGATGACGCCTGACAACACTCGTATCCCTGCGCGGGAGACGGCGGTGTGTCAGGTGTTATTCTGTCCTGCCGCGGCCCTGCGCGTCATTCATATCAGGAGCTCCAAACTATGTTGAAATCGTTACTGGCGGTGGTGCTGGGCGGTGCGGTGGGCTGTACGCTGCGTTGGTTGATCTCATTACGTTTTAACGCGCTGTTTCCCAATTTGCCGCCCGGCACCTTGATGGTGAATCTGGTGGGCGGTTTTATCATCGGTGCGGCGCTGGCTTTCTTTGTGCGTAATCCGCATATCGATCCCTTTTGGAAACTGTTAATTGTCACTGGCTTGTGTGGCGGCTTAACCACCTTTTCCACTTTTTCTGCAGAAATTGTTGGGTTGCTACAATCAGGTAAATACCTTTGGGCGATGTCGAGCGTGATGGTGCATGTTATTGGTTCGCTGCTGATGACCTTCGCCGGTTTTGCCGCGGTCAATCTGCTCGGATAACCATCGCGCTTGAAATAACTCCTCAGAGGTAGATACTGATCGCCATTCTGTGCGCGTGACGCACAGAATTTGTCACCGATTATCCGGACGATTAAGGAGCTGTGTCATGCGTTGTAACCCTAAATTCCTTAACCTGGTGTTGTTAAACGGTGAACCTGAGGAGAAGCTGCGTGCCGCACGCGCCGCCGGTTTCGATCAGGTTGAGATCTGGCGCGACGATGTGCAAGCCAGTACGCCACAGTTAGCGAAGCAGTTGCAGCTTGGCTTCACCAATGTACAGGTGCTGCGCGATTTCACCGGTGCGCCGGATCGCGACCGCCAGCAAAAACGCGAAGAGCTGCGTCAGTTTATTCAGATTGCCCAAACCATCGGCTGCGACACCATTCAGGCACCGGCCAGCACGCGTGAAGATTGTGTGGCGGCGCGTATTGATGAAGATTTACGTTGGATGGCATCGGAAGCCGCGCGCTACAACATGCGCATCATGTATGAGCCGATGGCGTGGTGCAGCGTAGATAACACGCTGCCGCTGGCGTGGGAACGCTTGCAACGGCTGGACCAGCCGAATATCGGTTTGGTGGTCGATCTGTTCCACATCTGCGCGTTAGGCGGCGATGCGTCGCAGCTGGATGGCATTCCCGCCGACCGTATCTACGAAGTGCAGCTGTGCGATATGGCCGACATGCCACCGCAGGATAAGCAGCCGCTTAGCGAGTACGCGCGTCACCAGCGCCTGTTGCCGGGCGATGGCATCATCGAAGTGGAACGCTTTGTCGATAAGCTGAAAAGTGCCGGTTACAGCGGGCCGGTTGGCATTGAAGTGTTCAACGATAGGTTGAAGGCGCAGCCAGCAGACGTGGCTGCGCAAAAAGCGTGGCAGGCGTTAAATCGTTACTGGCCTTAATCCTGCAAACATTGCGCAATAAAACCGGCGGCATCCATCGCACCCTGCGATGAAATGGTGTGGCCGGTTGCCGCTTCATAACGCGCTTCCACCGTCACGCCAGCCTGCTGTAAACGTTGCTCCGCCGATACGCTTTCGCTAAACGGAATCACCTCATCGGCTTTGCCGTGAATCAGCAGCGCAGGCGTATACGGCTGCGGCGTTAATGCGCCATCAAATGCCAGACGGCCGGAAAAGGCCACCACGCCAGCCAGCGGATAAAGGCCCGACGCCAGCGCATCTAACGCCATGATCGAACCCTGCGAAAAGCCCACCAGAATCACTTTGTCCCACGCATCCGCCATGCCGTGCTGCGCCATCAGCTGCTGCAGCGTGTTATCAAAGGCCGCGCGCGCTTCACGCACGCGCGCCGGGCGGTTTTCGGGCGTGATGCCGGTCAGGCTAAACCACTGATATCCCATCGCATGTTCAAAAGGATAGGGCGCATTCGGCGAGGCAAACGCCACATCCGGCAGCAGGCGCGCCCAATGTTCGCCGAGCACCGCGAGATCATCGCCGTTGCTGCCGACGCCATGTAAAAAAATCACTAACGCTTTTGCCATCGCACTGCTCCTTATAAACCGTAGGCCGCCATATCCGGGCCAACCGGCACAATGCCGTTGGGATTCAGCGCTTTAATCGAATAATAGCCCTGCTTGATATGATCGATATTCACCGTCTCACGCACGCCAGAGACCGACAGCATACTCTTCAGATAACGATCGAGCAGCGGATAGTCGCGCAGGCGGCGCAGGTTGCATTTAAACAGGCCGTGATAGGCGGCGTCAAAGCGCACCAGCGTGACGAACAGGCGGATATCCGCTTCGGTTAAGCGCTCGCCGAGCAGGAAAGTACGGCCATCCTGCAAGCGCAGCTCCAGCTCATCCAACTGGCTGAACACATCGTTGAACGCCTGCTGATAACTCACCTGCGTGGTAGCAAAACCGGCGCGATAGACGCCGTTATTCAGGCGCGGATAGATCGATTCGTTTAGCGCGTCGATCTCAGCGCGCAGATCCTCGGGATAAAGATCGATGCGATCGTCCGCCAGCGCGCCAAAGCCGCTGTTCAGCATGCGCAGGATATCGGCTGACTCATTATTGACGATGGTTTGCGTCTTTTTGTCCCACAGCACCGGCACGGTGGCGCGGCCGGTGAAATCGGCATCGGCACGGGTGTAGAGTTCGTGAAGGTATTCGGCTTTATTCAGCCAGTCGCGATCTGCGCCAGGATAATCACCGAAGCGCCAGCCTTGCGCGCCGAGCTGCGGCTCAACCACCGACACGCTGATGACCTTATCCAGCCCTTTCAGACTGCGCGCCAGCAGCGTGCGCGAGGCCCAAGGACAAATCAGCGCCACATAGAGGTGATAACGATCCGGCTCGGCAGCGAATGCGCTGGAACCATCTGCGCTAATCCAGTGACGAAAACGGGATGTCTGGCGCACAAATCCGCCTTGTTGATCGGTGGCTTGCACCGGATGCCACTCTGCACTCCACTTACCGTTTACCAGCATCGTCTTCTCTCCTCAGTGTTGATGAAGTGAGCATACAGCGCTGATGGTTAGGCGATAATCCGGGCAAAATGGCTTTCATTGCTTCCAAATTGGAAGGAATCAGCCGGGCGGATGGTGCTGGAAATGGGCGGCGAGGAAATCGATCAGCAGCCGGGTTTTCTGCGCCAGATGACGCGCCGGCGGATAGAGCGCGAACAGGCCCATGGGCGGCGTGGCGAATTCCTCTAATAGCGAGACGATTTCACCGCGCTGCAGGGCGGGTGCGGCAATAAAACCTGGTAGCCGCGCAATGCCCAATCCGGCGATCGCCGCCTGCAAACAGGCTTCGGTATTGGAGAAACAGAGACGACCGCGAATCGGCATGCTGACGCTGTCGCCGCACGGCGTCACGAACGGCCAATGCCAGGGATCGCGGAAGTTGGTATCGCTGATGCACTGATGAGCCGCCAAATCGCGCCAGTGCTGCGGCGTGCCGTGTTGCAGCAGATAACCGGAAGACGCCGCCACGCGAATCGGCACATCGCCAAGGCGGCGCGCGATTAGGCTGCTGTCATCAAGCTTGCCGATGCGAATCGCCATATCAAAGCCTTCATCGACAATGTTAACTGCACGATCGGAGAAATTCACGTCGAGTTCGATCTGCGGATAATGACGCGCGAACTCCACCAGCACGCTGGCCAGCACCGCAGTACCAAAGGTGCCGGGCGCGCTGATCTTCAGGCGGCCGCTCGGCGTAGTGGCGCTGTCGCGCACCGTGGCATCCAGCGTATCAAAGGCTTCGAGTAGCGTTTTTACCCGTTCGTAATAGGCGCGACCGATTTCGGTGGGTGAGAGTGCGCGCGTGCTGCGTTTAAACAGCTGCACCCCGAGTTCCTGCTCCAGCCGGGAGACCAGCTTCGACGCCTGGCCGCTGCTGGTGCCGAGGCGTTCGGCAGCGCCGGCGAAGCTGCCCACTTCCAGCACGGCGACAAACATGCGGTCACAATCGAGGCGATCCATGGCGTTTCCTGACGGCTAAAAAAGCTGAGTATACACATGCCTAAAGGGCGCGCGATAAATCGCGCCGCTACGGAACTATCCACAGGTCGGTTGCGGGCACAAAGCAAGGTATACACATTCAGTGCGCTACACCTTTTCCCACGCGGGAAAACCTGTTGAACTAGGCGCCTGCTTTCATCTGGCCGGGAGCCGTGAATGTCTTTGCTACATCTGTCGTCGCTGGCGGAGATCTCCGCCGTCGAATGGGATGCGCTGTTACCTGACGATCAACCGTTTTTACGCCACGCATTTCTCTTGTCACTTGAAGAGAGCGGCAGCGTGCGGCCCGAAAACGGCTGGCAGACGGATCACCTGCTGTGGCGCGAAAACGGCACGCTGCGTGCCGCGATTCCGGGCTATCGCAAACGCCATTCGCGCGGTGAATATGTGTTCGACCATGCGTGGGCGGATGCCTGTCAGCGCGCCGGTATTCCTTACTATCCGAAATGGCTGGGCGCGATTCCGTTCAGTCCGGTGACTGGCGCACGCCTGCTGGGCGATGAAGAAGCGGTGCTGAAACTGCTCAGCGTGCTGCCGGATAACCTCTATCAACACGGTCTGAGCGGCGCGCACATCAACTTCACCACGCCGTTCGCCAACCACATCATGCAGCAGCAGCCAGACTGGCTGGAGCGCCTCGGCTTGCAGTATCACTGGCATAACAAAGGCTACCGCGATTTTCAGGATTTCCTCGACACGCTGATGTCGCGCAAGCGCAAACAACTGCGTAAAGAGCGTGAGCAGGTGATGAGCAGCGGCTTTGAATTCAGCTGGTATCGCGGCGATGAGCTGCGCGAGGATCAGTGGGATTTTGTTTACACCTGTTATGCCAACACTTACGCGGTGCGCGGCCAGCGGCCCTATCTGACCCGCCACTTCTTTAGCCTGCTGGCGGAGCGCATGCCGCATTCGATTCGCGTGGTGATTTCCTCGCTACAAGGGCAACCGGCAGCGATGGCGTTCTGCTTAATGGACGGCAGCACGCTGTACGGCCGCTATTGGGGCTGTCTGGCGGAGTTTGATCGGCTGCATTTTGAAACCTGCTTCTATCAGGGCATGGATTTCGCCATCGCGGAAGGTGTGCAGCGTTTTGATGCGGGCGCGCAGGGCGAGCATAAGCTGGTGCGCGGCTTTGAGCCGCACATTACCCACTCGTGGCACTATCTGTGTCATCCCGGCTTGCGCGATGCGGTGGCGGATTTTCTGCTGCAGGAACGGGAAGGCGTGCGCGGCTGGGCAATTGAAGCGCGCGACGCCTTACCGTATCGGCGTGATTAATCCGCGCCGACAAAACCGCCGGTCTGATGCTGCCACAGGCGCGCGTAAAGTCCCCCGTGCGCGAGCAGTTCGCGGTGGTTGCCCATCTCGACAATCTCACCCTGCTCCAGCACCACCAGACGATCCATTTTGGCGATAGTGGAAAGACGGTGCGCGATAGCAATCACCGTTTTGCCCTGCATCAGCGTTTCCAGGCTCTCCTGAATCGCCGCTTCCACCTCGGAATCCAGCGCCGAGGTGGCTTCGTCCATGATCAGAATCGGCGCATCTTTCAGCAGCACGCGCGCGATGGCGATACGCTGACGTTGACCGCCCGACAGCTTCACGCCGCGCTCGCCCACGTGCGCATCCAGCCCGGTGCGGCCTTGCGGATCAGAAAGCAGCGGAATGAACTCGTCGGCGCGCGCGCGGATAATCGCCGCCTGCAACTCCTCTTCCGTCGCATCCGGACGACCATACAGCAGGTTTTCGCGAATTGAGCGATGCAGCAGCGACGTGTCCTGCGTGATCATACCGATTTGCCCGCGCAGGCTCTCTTGCGTCACTTCAGCGATGTTCTGATCGTCAATCACAATACGGCCGCTGTTGATGTCATACAGCCGCAGCAGCAGATTCACCAGGGTGGATTTACCGGCCCCGGACGGTCCAATCAAACCGATCTTCTCGCCCGGCTTGATGTTGAGGTTGAGGCGATTGATCACCTGACGACTGCCGCCATAATCAAAGCGCACATCCTCAAAACGAATCTGACCGCGCGTCACCTGCATGTTTTTCGCATTCGGTTCATCCTGCACGCTCAGCGGCTGCGCGATGGTATTCAGGCCGTCCTGCACCATGCCGATGTTTTCGAAGATGCCGTTCACCACCCACATGATCCAGCCGGACATGTTCACCAGACGGATCACCAAACCGGTCGCCAGCGCAATCGCGCCAACGCTGATCAGCGACTGGCTCCACAACCACAGCGCCAGGCCGGAGGTGCTGACAATCAGCAAGCCATTCAGCGTCGAGAGCGTGATATCCATGGTGGTGACCATGCGGCTGGCGTGCTGGGTTTTGTCGGTTTGCTCCTGAATGGCTTCGCGCGCGTAACGCTTCTCCAGATCGTTATGCGAAAACAGTTTGATGGTGGCGATGTTGGTGTAGCCGTCGACAATGGTGCCCATCAATTTCGAGCGCGCTTCCGATGACACCACCGAACGCTGTTTAACGCGCGGCACAAAGAAGCTCAGCGACACGCTGTAAGCCACAATCCAGATCACCAGCGGAATCATCAAGCGCCAGTCGGCTTCGGCGAACAGCACCAGCGAGGTCACCGCGTAAATCACCACGTGCCAGATGGCGTCCACCAGCTGTACCGCCGAATCACGCAGCGAGTTACCGGTTTGCATGATGCGCTGGGCAATGCGTCCGGCAAAATCGTTCTGGAAGAAGTTCAGGCTTTGACGCAGCACGTAGTTGTGATGCTGCCAGCGGATCATGCTGGTCATGCTCGGGTTAATACTTTGATGTACCAGCATATCGTGCGCAGCAATCACCACCGGACGCAGAATCAGCGCGACAAAACCCATCCACAGCAATATTTGCCAGTTATCGCTGAACAGCGAAGCGGGCGTCGAGTGATTAACCAGGTCAATGATGCGGCTGAGATAGCTGAACAGCGCCACTTCGATCAGCGCCTGCGCCAGCCCGACAATCAGCAGCGCGACAAAGCTCGGCCATACCTGACGCAGATAGTAGAAGTAGAACGGCCAGACGCTGGCGGGTGGGGAATCGGTTGGCGCATCCTGGAAAATATTGATAAAACGTTCAAAACGGCGATACAACATAGAATCACTCTTCCCGAAATGGTGAGAGTTAACAGCTTAGTGCATGTGAAAAGGGATTACCGACATGGATTTACACATTCGCGGTCGTGAGCCGGGCGATGCCGCCGCCTACCAACGCCTATACAGCCATCCTGAGGTCTATCGCTGGACCACGCAGCTGCCGTGCCCGAGCATAGCGACCTGGCAGAAAAAATTCGAAAAGATGGATGAGCTGGGATACATCGGCTTTGTTGCGGAGATTGAGGGTGCGATGGTCGGTGAGCTCACGCTGTTTGTCGAACAGCGTCCGCGTACGCGTCACAGCATCAGTTTTGGTATTAGCGTCGATCCGGCGTTTGGCGGGCGCGGCATTGGTGAAAAGCTGATCCGCAACGCGATGGATTACGCCTTCAACTGGCTCGGCATCATGCGTATTGAGCTGGAAGTGTTCCACGATAACCAACGCGCGCTGGGCCTGTATCAGAAGCTGGGCTTCGAGCGCGAGGGCGTGAAGCGCAAAGCCTGCCTGCGCGACGGCGAATATCACGATATCGTGCAGATGGCTAAACTAAAAAACTGATGGGTTTTGCGCAATAAATTGCGCCGCTACGGAATTGTGCACGCATTCGTAGCGGTGCGATTCATCGCTCGCGTTTGACCTTTTACTGACTCTTCTCAACGTACTTCTGCATATTCTCTTTGGTCACCAGCTCGAACGGGATCCACACGTGTGAATCCACTTTCTCGCCTTTGATCAGCTTCTGCGCCACATCCACCGACGTTTTGCCCTGGCCGACCGCATCCTGGAAAACCGTGACCTGAATTTTGTCCTGCGACAGCGCTTTCAGGCCGTCTGGCGTAGCATCGATACCGCCAATCAGCACCTTTTTATTGCTTTTAGCCAGCGCCATGGCCGCGCCTATCGCCATCTCATCGTTATTAGCCGCAACGATATCAATCGCTTCATCGTTGCCCAGCCAGCTATTCATCAAATCCATGCCTTCATTGCGCGCGTAGTTGGCGGGCTGTTTCTGTACCACTTTCATGCCGGGATATTTCGCCACCACTTGCTCAACGTCTTTGGTGCGTTGCAGCGCACCGGCGTCGGTCAGGTTACCGATCATGATCGCCACATTGCCTTTGTAGTTAGCCATTTTCGCCAGCGCTTCCATCTGCAAGGTGCCGGATTCACGCTCGTCGGAGCCGACAAACACCACGCCGGCCGGCAGCGATTTATCGCCCGGCGTGCGGTTGACGTACACCAGCGGAATTTTTGCCTGCTGCGCCAGCCTGGTGAGCTGCGGCGTGCTGGCGGAATCGACCGGATCGACGATGATCGCATCCATGCCCGCACCGATAAAACTCTGCACCTGATCGGTCTGACGTCCGACATCGCCGCGTGCATCTTCAAACTGAATATCAAGCCCACGCGCTTTGGCTTCTTTATCAATCGACTGGCGAATAATGGTGAGGAAGTTTTGATCGAAGTAGGCCATCGACACGCCAATTTTTTCCGCCAGCGCCGATAGTGACGCCGAGAGCAGGCCGAGCAACACAATCGCCTTGAGGATTTTCATCGCAGACTCCAGAGTAAGCTTGTTATTAGAATGAATGTTTCATCGATTTAAAAAATGGCTCAATGAAATCATTTTCAGCCTACGAGCCCGCCACCCGGCTGACAATCAGCAAGGTTGGATTTTGCAGCTAAGCGCACACTTTGCTCTCGGGTGCGTCTTACTTTGCGCGCTCATAGTTGCACTGCTAAGGATTTTCTTAGAGTTGGCGCACATTGCGGTGCAACAGCCTGCGGATTTTTGAGGTTCTGTGCAGCGCCGCACCTTGCTTTGTGCTGGCTGCCAATTCTGGCGCTAATTAGCACTGTCGATTCCGCCATTCGCCCAATGACCACGCCTGAAACCGCTTCCTATAGTTGCTGAACAGGGAAATAAAGCGGTATTCCGGCACGTTCATTTGAGGAATTCAGCCCATGCTAAAAGCCAATCATCGTCCACAGAACAGCCACGTACGCGTTGGGATCCTTTGCCTGATCCTGTTTCTTTCCGTGGTGGCGTATGCCGACCGCTCGATCCTGTCGATCTCAGGATCGGCGATCAAAGATGAGTTTGGACTTTCGGCGATCCAGCTTGGCTTGATCCTCTCGGCATTTAGCTGGGCCTATGTGATCGGCCAGATCCCCGGCGGCCTGTTTCTCGATCGCTTCGGCACCAAAAAAGTGTATGGCGTGACGCTGGCGCTGTGGTCGATCTCCACGCTGCTGATGGGCTTTGTCGGCGAGTTCTCCAGCGGCATGACCATGGCGCTCACGCTGATGTTTGCGCTGCGTTTCGCGCTGGGCCTGATTGAAGCACCGAGTTTTCCCGCCAATGCGCGCGCAGTGATCATGTGGTTCCCCAGCGCTGAACGCGGCCGTGCTTCTTCACTCTTTGCCTCGGCGCAATATTTTGCTGTCGCCATCTTTTCGCCGCTTTCCGGCTGGCTGGTGTCGCGCTTCGGCTGGGAATGGCCGTTCTTTGTGCTGGGCGGCATTGGCGTGCTGGCAGTGTTTGTCTGGATGGGCTTTATGCGCAGCCCACGCCATCATCCGCAGGTCTCGGAAAATGAATTGCGCTACATTGAGCAGGGCGGTGCGCTGGTTGATATCGATTCGGCACAAACGCTAAAAGCGCGTCCGCCGTTGAGCAAAGCGATGTTCAGGAAGCTGCTCAGCAACCGCATGCTGTGGTGCGCCTATATCGGCCAATACTGCATCATCGCGTTGAGCTACTTCTTCATTACCTGGTTCCCGATCTATCTGGTGCAGGCGCGCGGCATGAATATTCTTGATGCCGGTTTTGCCACCATCGCACCAGCGGTATTTGGTTTCCTCGGCGGCATCAGCGGCGGCTATATCTCTGATAAGTTGCTGGCGAACGGCTGGAGTTTATCCTGGGCGCGTAAAACGCCGTATATCGTCGGCATGCTGATGGCGGCATCGCTGGTTCTGGCGGCGGTGATCCCCAGCAACGTCGGCATTATCGCCATGATGTCGTTCGCCTTCTTTGGTAAAGGCGTGGCGGCGGGCGCCGGAACCTGGACGATTGTCAGCGATACCGCACCGAAAGAAGCGATTGGCCTGGCGGGCGCGATTTTTAATGGCATCGGCAATATGGCGGGTTTTATCACGCCGCTGCTGTTCGGCATCATCGTCGGCTTAACCGGCAGCTACAGCATCGGGCTGGTGTTTGTCGGCGCGCACTGCGTGGTTGCTGCACTGCTGTTTCTGCTGGTGATGGGACCGATTGAACGCGTTGGTGCGGAGCAGAATCTCGTAGCCTCTTATGAAAATCCTGAGAAAGCGCGCGGCATTAAAGCGGTTTAATCATCGGCTCATAAATTTTTGGAATCCCGATCTGAAATTCGTTATGATGTTAAAAAATGCACTTGAGCACAGTGCGTTAGTGCAATAAGTTGCCCACCATGTTTACATCAGGTGTGGTAGTAGATGAAGGGTTCAATTCACAGTTTCAGGGACGATTGGCTGCGATTATTTTTTGTTTATGCAACACCGCATAAGCATATCCCGGCCATGATTGAGTCCGCATTGGCGCGCAAGCTCGACATCATCCATGCCGCAACATCGCATCATGATTTGCGTTCACCACCGGGTAATCGCTTTGAGGCCTTAAGACCTCCGCTATTGGGGTATTATTCAATACGGATAAATGAGCAGTATCGACTAATTTTTCAATGGGTTAATGGCACGGCAAGAGATCTCTATCTCGATCCACACACTTATCGTAAACACCGCTAGCAGCCACTTGTGGCCAACTGCTAACCGTTAAAGAGAAGCAATAATGAAACAGGCGATGCGTAAACCGACCAGCGTTGGCGATGTTCTGCAGTACGAGTTCCTCGAGCCGCTTAACCTCAAAGTGAATGACCTGGCAGAGATGTTGAACGTGCACCGCAATACAGTCAGTGCATTGGTGAATAACAACCGTAAACTGACCACCGAAATGGCCTATAGGCTGGCAGCTGTTTTCGATACTTCAGTCGATTTTTGGCTGAATCTGCAGCGCCATTTGGATCTATGGGAAGTGGAAAACGATGCCAGAACACAGGAAGAGTTGAGCAGGGTAACGCCGTTAAGTGCCTTTCTGGCGCAGCGTTCAGCGGTTGTAGCCTAAAATCATGGTCGCCATAAATGGCGATCCAACGACGTAAAATTCGCATTTATACGTACCTCGCGCGCAAACCTCACCGATCGCACAAATCCACTCTGAAGATTTTTTGCTCAGCTGCCGATACCTCCTTACCACCCACTGATATTAAGGAGCGATATCGTGATAAAGCTGATTAATGTTGACGAACTGCGGCAGGGAATGTTTATCCACAAACTGGAGGTTTGGTGGGTCAAAGATAAGCGCATTCGCAACCAAATGCTGATCACTGATAAACGCCAGATCGCGATGATCCGCAATGAGGGGATCCTGCAGTTATGGATCGATCTCGACAAATCGGTACAGGCACCCGTCACGCCTGCGCCGAAAAAAGAGATTCCTCAAACCCCGTTTTTCCAGGAGATGGATCAGGCGCAAAGCATCTTCAATCAGGGGAAACCGCAGGTGCTGGCGATGTTTAACGAGGCGCGCATGGGGCAAGGCCTCGACCTCGATTACACCCTTGATCTGGTTGATCAAATTGCCGGTTCGATCACCCGCGAACCCACGGCGCTGCTGAGCGTGGCGCGCCTGAAGAATCACGACGATTACACCTATCTGCACTCAATGGCGGTGTGCGGTTTGATGATCTCGCTCGGCAAAAAAATGGGCCTCGATGAGCATCAGCTGCGGCGCGTTGGTATGGGCGGTTTGCTGCATGATGTGGGTAAAGCCGCGGTGCCGCTGGAGATTCTCAACAAACCCGGCAAGCTCAGCGATGAAGAGTTCACCGTGATGCGTCAGCATCCGATTGTGGGCGCGCAGATGCTAATGGAAGCCAATGCCGGTGAAGATCTGCTGGATATCGCGCTGCATCACCATGAAAAGTATGACGGCAACGGTTATCCGCACGGACTGAAAGGCGACGAAATCTCACTGTATGCGCGCATGGCATCGGTATGCGACGTCTATGATGCCGTTACCTCGAATCGCCCTTATCGCAAAGGCTGGACGCCTGCCGAAGCGATGCACAACATGTTGAGCTGGCGTGGCCATTTCGATAACACGCTGCTGCACGCCTTCGTGCGCACCATCGGTATTTATCCGGTGGGATCGCTGGTGCGACTGGCTTCCGGGCGCGTGGCGCTGGTGGTACAGGCGGGCGAAAAATCGCTGCTTAAGCCCAAAGTGCATGTGTTCTGGTCGTTGCACGCGCAGCGCGAAGTAAAACCGGAAGCGCTCGATCTTGGCGACAGCTTCTGCACCGACAGCATCACCGGCGCGGAAGACAGCGGCTTATGGCAGAACATCGATCTGAACCGCATCTGGGCGTTAGAAAGCGCTTAATTCTTCACCATTTTTATACTTTATTTACGCCCGCTTCCCGCCTTTTTACCTCTTCTTTATGCCGCGCCGCGCATGCTTGCAGCACTAACAAAATCCTCTGGAGGTTGCTGTGAGCGTGGGCGTGATAGCCGGCATCGTGCTGGTGTTTGTTCTTCTGGGCTACCTGATTTATGCCCTGCTTAATGCGGAGGCATTCTGATGGCGGCGAATGCATTTATGCTAATTGCGGTGTTTCTGCTGGTACTGATGGTGCTGGCACAACCGCTGGGACGTTATCTCGCCCTGTTTGTCGCTGACAAGCCGCTGCTGCCGCGCACCGAACGCGCGCTGTGGCGACTGGCCGGTGCCGACGGCGATGCCATGCGCTGGCCGCACTATCTGCTGGCGATTCTGCTGTTTAACGCGCTGGGTTTTGCCTTGCTGCTGCTGATGTTGATGACGCAGGCTGCGCTGCCGCTGAACCCGCAGCATCTGCCTAATCTCAGCTGGGATCTGGCGCTCAATACCGCTATCAGCTTCGTCACCAACACCAACTGGCAATCCTACGCCGGGGAAAGCACGCTGAGCTATTTCAGTCAGATGGCGGGCCTCACGGTGCAGAACTTCCTGTCGGCGGCGACCGGTATCGCCGTGGCGTTTGCGCTGATTCGTGGTTTTGCCAACCGTTCGCTGGATACGCTCGGCAACGCATGGCGTGACCTGACGCGCATTACTGTTTACGTGTTGCTGCCAATCAGCCTGGTTATCGCGCTGTTCTTCGTCAGCCAGGGCAGCATTCAAACCTTCGAACCGTACCATGCGCTCACCACGCTGGAAGGCGCGCAGCAGACGCTGCCGCTCGGTCCGGTGGCATCGCAGGAAGCGATCAAAATGCTCGGCACCAACGGCGGCGGTTTCTTCAACGTTAACTCGGCGCATCCGTTCGAAAACCCGACGGCGCTGACCAACTTCGTACAGATGCTGAGCATCTTCCTGATCCCGGCGGCGCTCTGTTTCACCTTTGGTCAGCATCTGGGCGATCGTCGTCAGGGCCACATGCTGCTGTGGGCGATGACCATCATGTTTGTGCTGGCGGTGATCACCGTGATGTGGGCCGAACTGCGTGGTAATCCGCACTTCCTCGCGCTCGGCGCGGATAGCGCCATCAACATGGAAGGCAAGGAGACGCGCTTCGGCATTCTCAACTCCAGCTTGTTTGCGGTGATCACCACGGCGGCGTCGTGCGGTGCGGTTAACGCCATGCATGACTCCTTCACCGCGCTCGGCGGCATGGTGCCGATGTGGTTGATGCAGCTGGGTGAAGTGGTGTTCGGCGGCGTCGGTGCTGGCCTGTACGGCATGCTGCTGTTCGTGCTGCTTGGCGTGTTTATCGCCGGGTTGATGATCGGTCGCACGCCAGAGTACATGGGCAAAAAAATCGACGTATGGGAGATGAAGATGACCGCGCTGGCGATCCTGGTGACGCCAACGCTGGTGCTGCTCGGCACCGCGCTGGCGATGATGACCGACGCCGGTCGCGCCGGTATGGCCAATCCTGGTATTCATGGCTTCAGCGAAGTGCTGTACGCGGTTTCCTCTGCATCCAATAACAACGGCAGCGCCTTCGCCGGACTGAGCGCTAACACGCCGTTCTGGAACCTGCTGCTGGGCTTCTGCATGTTGGTGGGCCGCTTCGGCATCATCATTCCGGTGCTGGCGATTGCCGGTTCGCTGGCGGCGAAGAAAATTCAGCCAGTCGGCAACGGCACGCTGCCAACGCACGGCCCGCTGTTTATCGCGCTGCTGATTGGCACCGTCTTGCTGGTGGGCGCATTGACGTTCATCCCCGCGCTGGCATTGGGCCCGGTCGCGGAACATCTGCAATCAATTCAGGGATAACGGAATCATGAGTCGTCAACAACTGGCGCTGTTTGATGCGGCGCTGACCCGCGTTGCCATGCTGGATGCGCTGAAAAAACTCGATCCACGCGTGCAGTTCCGCAACCCGGTGATGTTTTTGGTGTGGATCGGCAGCGTGCTGACCTCGGTATTGGCGGTGGGCATGGCCAGCGGCGCGCTCAGCGGTAACGCGGGCTTTACCGCCGGCGTCGCCATCTGGTTGTGGTTCACCGTGCTGTTCGCCAACTTCGCCGAAGCGCTGGCGGAAGGGCGCAGCAAGGCGCAGGCCAACAGTCTGAAAGGCATCAGTAAAACCAGCGATGCGAAAAAACTGGCCGAAGCGCGCTACGGCGCTGCCTGGCACAACGTGGCGGCCGATACGCTGCGCAAAGGCGATGTGGTGCTGGTGGAAGCCGGTGACATCATTCCGTGCGACGGCGAGGTGCTGGAGGGCGGCGCATCAGTGGATGAGAGCGCCATCACCGGTGAATCCGCGCCGGTGATCCGTGAATCGGGCGGGGATTTCTCCTCGGTGACCGGCGGTACGCGCATTCTTTCCGACTGGCTGGTGATTCAGTGCAGCGTCAATCCGGGCGAAACCTTCCTTGACCGCATGATTGCGATGGTGGAAGGCGCGAAACGCCGTAAAACGCCGAACGAAGTGGCGCTGACCATTCTGCTGGTGTCGCTAACGATTGTGTTCCTGCTGGCGACCGCCACGCTGTGGCCGTTCTCAGCGTATGGCGGCACGCCAGTCAGCATCACGGTGCTGGTGGCGCTGCTGGTGTGTTTGATCCCCACCACCATCGGCGGCCTGCTGTCGGCCATCGGTGTGGCGGGCATGAGCCGCATGCTGGGCGCGAACGTTATCGCCACTAGCGGCCGTGCGGTGGAAGCGGCGGGCGACGTCGATGTGCTGATGCTGGATAAAACCGGCACCATCACGCTTGGCAACCGTCAGGCGACGCAGTTTCTGCCCGCGCCGGGTGTCAGCGAACAGCAGCTGGCCGATGCGGCGCAGCTGGCATCGCTGGCCGATGAAACGCCGGAAGGGCGCAGCATCGTGGTGTTGGCGAAGCAGAAATTTAACCTGCGTGAGCGTGACTTGAGCAGCATGGGGGCGAGCTTCATTCCCTTCTCGGCGCAAACGCGCATGAGCGGCGTGAACGTGCAGGATCGTCTGATCCGCAAAGGCGCGGTCGATGCGGTTCGTCGCCACATTGAAGCCAATCATGGCCGCTTCCCGTTAGAAGTGAATGCCGCCGTGGAAGAAGTGGCGCGCGCTGGCGGCACGCCGCTGGTGGTGGCCGAAGGCGCGCAGGTGCTGGGCGTGGTGGCGCTGAAAGATATCGTCAAAGGCGGCATCAAAGAGCGCTTTGCCGAGCTGCGCAAGATGGGCATCAAGACGGTGATGATCACCGGCGATAATCCGTTAACCGCGGCGGCGATTGCGGCGGAAGCGGGTGTCGATGACTTCCTGTCGGAAGCGACGCCGGAAGCCAAGCTGGCGCTGATTCGTCAGTATCAGGCCGAAGGGCGCTTAGTGGCGATGACCGGCGACGGCACCAACGACGCACCGGCGCTGGCGCAGGCCGACGTGGCGGTGGCGATGAACTCGGGAACCCAGGCGGCGAAAGAGGCCGGCAACATGGTCGATCTCGACTCGAATCCGACCAAGCTGCTGGAAGTGGTGCACATCGGTAAACAGATGCTGATGACGCGCGGTTCGCTTACCACCTTCAGTATCGCCAACGACGTGGCGAAGTATTTCGCCATTATTCCGGCCGCGTTTGCCGCCACCTATCCGCAGCTCAACATGCTCAACGTGATGGGGCTGCATTCGCCGAACTCGGCGATTTTGTCGGCGGTAATTTTTAACGCGCTGGTGATTGTGTTCCTGATCCCGCTGGCGCTGAAAGGCGTGAGTTATCGTCCGCTGAGCGCGGCGGCGCTGCTGCGTCGCAACCTGTGGATTTACGGTGCGGGCGGATTAGTGGTGCCGTTTATAGGTATTAAAGCCATCGACCTGCTGCTAACGCTGCTTGGTCTGGCTTAAGGAGAAGAGAAATGAGTCAGTTACGTCCGGCTATTGTATTGTTACTGGTGCTTACGCTGCTCACCGGCGCGGTCTATCCGCTGCTGACCACCGGTCTGGCGCAGTGGTGGTTCCCATCGCAGGCCAACGGTTCGCTGATTGAGCAGGATGGCGCGGTACGCGGTTCCGAGCAGATTGGGCAAATGTTTAATCAGCCGGGCCACTTTTGGGGCCGACCTTCCGCTACCGGCGATGCGCCTTATAATGCGTTGGCCTCCAGCGGCAGCAATCTGGCAGGCAGCAATCCGGCGCTGGATAAAGCGGTAGCGGAACGCGTCGCCGCGCTGCGTGCGGCGAATCCGCAAGCGCCCAAAGCGGTGCCGGTGGAGTTGGTCACCGCATCGGCGAGCGGATTAGATCCGGATATTTCGCCAGAAGCTGCGTTGTGGCAGGCACCGCGCATCGCCGCCGCGCGCAAGATGGCGCTGAAAGATGTCGAGGCGCTGATTGTGCGCCACACCGAGCGCCCGCTGCTGCCGTTTGTTGGCGAAGAGACGGTAAACGTGCTGCGTCTGAATCTGGCGCTGGATGATTTACAAGGATAAACACCTCGCGCAATGCATTGCGCCGCTACGGTATATGCACGCAATCGTAGCGGCGCGATTCATCACGCTGTTTTTACGATGGACGATCGATGAACGACGATATTGCCCGCCCCGATCCCGATGCGCTGCTGCTGAACCACAGCGACAGCCATCGCGGTAAGCTGAAAATCTACTTTGGCGCCTGTGCGGGCGTGGGCAAAACGTTTGCCATGCTGCAGGAGGCGCAGCGCCTGCGGGCGCAAGGTCTCGACGTGTTAGCCGGCGTGGTAGAGACCCACGATCGTGCAGAGACCGCCGCGCTGCTCAACGGGCTGGCGCTGTTGCCACGGCGAACCACCGGCCGTTCGCGCCACGCCGAATTCGATCTCGATGCCGCGCTGGCGCGCCATCCGGCGGTGATCCTGATGGATGAACTGGCGCACACCAACGTGCAGGGTTCGCGTCATCCCAAGCGCTGGCAGGACATTGAAGAGCTGCTCGAAGCGGGCATTGACGTCATCACCACCGTTAACGTCCAGCATCTGGAAAGCCTGAATGATGTGGTCGGCGGCGTCACCGGCATTCAGGTACGTGAAACCGTGCCCGATCCCTTTTTTGATAGCGCCGACGAAGTGGTGCTGGTGGATCTGCCGCCGGACGATCTGCGTCAGCGGCTGAAAGAGGGCAAAGTCTACGTCGGCGACCGCGCCGAACGCGCCATCGAAAACTTCTTCCGTAAAGGCAATCTGTTCGCGCTGCGTGAGCTTGCGTTGCGTCGTACCGCCGATCGCGTGGATGACCAGATGCGTGCCTGGCGCGATCGGCAAGGCCGCGACAAAGTGTGGCACACGCGTGACGCCATTCTGCTGTGCATCGGCGACGATACCGGCAGCGAAAAGCTGGTGCGCACCGCCGCGCGTTTAGCGGCGCGGCTCGGCAGCGAATGGCACGCGGTGTATGTGGAAACGCCGCGCCTCAATCGGCTGCCGGAAGCGCGCCGTCGCGCCATTTTACGCACGCTGCAACTGGCGCAGGAACTTGGCGCTGAAACCGCCACGCTCTCCGATCCCGATGAAGCGCGCGCGGTGCTGCGTTACGCGCGCGAGCACAATCTCGGTAAAATCGTGACCGGCCGTCAGCCACAACGGCGCTGGCGGCGCGACAGCTTTGCCCAGCGCCTCGGCGAACTCGGCCCGGATCTCGATTTGCTGGTGGTGGCGCTGGATGAACCGGTGCGCGATGCGCCGCATCCGCTCGGCGGCCAACGCGCCAGCAACGAAAAATGGCGGCTCTATCTGCGCGGCTGTGTGATGGCGCTGCTGCTGTGTATTTTGGTCACCGGCGTCGGCCGCTGGCTGCTGGTGGCGTTTGATCCCGCCAACAGCGTGATGATTTATCTGCTGGCGGTGGTGCTGGTGGCGCTGCGCTATGGCCGCTGGCCGTCGGTGTTCGCTACGGTGATCAACATCATCGCTTTCGACCTGTTCTTTGTCGCGCCCACCGGCACCGTTGCGGTGTCGGATTTGCAGTATCTGGTGACCTTCGCGGTGATGCTGGCGGTGGGCGTGATTGTTGGGAATCTGACGGCGGGCGTGCGCTATCAGGCCAAAGTGGCGCGCTACCGTGAACAGCGCGCGCGGCATCTGTATGAGATGGCGAAAGCGCTCGGCAGCGATTTGACGCCGCAGGATATCGCCACCACCAGCCAGCGCATCATCGATGTCACCCTGCAGGCGCGCAGTTTGCTGCTGCTGCCGGATGAGCAGGACGAGCTGCAAACCGTGGGCGATACGGCGATCGGTACGCCGCCGGATCTGGCCATCGCCAAATGGAGTTACAGCAAAGGCCAACCGGCGGGCGCGGGCACCGATACCTTGCCCGCGGTGCCGTACCAGATTTTGCCGCTGAAAAGTGGTAATCACTGTCTCGGCTTGCTGGTGGTGGAACCGGAAAACCTGCGTCAGCTGATGATCCCCGAACAGCAGCGTTTACTGGAAACCTTCACCGTGTTGATTGCTAACGCGCTGGAACGCATGGCGCTGTCGCACAGTGAAGCGGCGTCGCGGCTGGCCGCCGAGCGCGAGCAGCTGCGCAATGCGCTGCTGTCAGCGCTGTCGCACGACCTGCGCACGCCGCTGACGGTGCTGTTTGGTCAGGCGGAGATGCTGATGCTCGATCTCGCCAGCGAAGAGTCGAAGTATGTCGACCAGGCCAATCAGATTCGTGAACAGACGCTGAGTACTATCCGGCTGGTGAGTAACATGCTGGATATGGCACGCATTCAATCCGGCGGACTCAATCTGCGCGAAGAGTGGGTGGCGCTGGATGAGGTGATTGGCGGCGCGCTGAGCAGCATGGGCCCGTCGCTGAAGGGCCATGAATTTATCCTCGATTTACCCGAGATGGTGCTGATCAAAGGCGACAGCGCCATGCTGGAGCGCGTGTTTACCAATCTGATCGAAAACAGCCTGAAATACGCAGGCAACGCGGCGCAGCACGGTATTCGGGCGTGGCGCGATCGCGATCGGTTGGAGATTGCGGTGTGGGACAGCGGTCCCGGCATCGCGCCGGAGAACCTCACGCGTATTTTTGACAAGTTTGCGCGCGGTGATAAAGAGTCGGCGGTGCCGGGCGTCGGCTTGGGTTTGGCGATCGGTAAAACCATTATCGAATCCCATCGCGGGCGCATCTGGGCGGAGAATCGGCCGGAAGGCGGCGCGGTGTTCCGTTTGTCATTGCCGCTGCCCGCCGCGCCTGAAATTTCTGAAGAAGGGCTGAAATAACTTCACATAAGTTCGGTTATACTCGCCCACTTGTCTGTTGATTAATGGGAACTTATGGAACGTTTTATCGAAAACCTGATGTATTCATCGCGCTGGCTGCTGGCTCCGGTTTACATGGGACTTTCGTTGGGCCTGCTGGCGCTGACCATCAAATTCTTCCAGGAAATTTTTCACCTGTTGCCGCACGTCTTCAGCATTGCGGAGAACGATTTGATTCTGCTGCTGCTGTCGCTGGTGGATATGACGCTGGTCGGCGGTTTGCTGGTGATGGTGATGCTCTCGGGTTACGAGAACTTTGTCTCCAAGCTGGATATTGATGAGCACAGAGAGAAGCTGAGCTGGCTCGGTAAAATGGACTCCGGCTCGTTGAAAAACAAAGTCGCGGCCTCGATTGTGGCGATTTCGTCGATTCACCTGCTGCGTATCTTTATGGACGCGCGCAACATCGAAAACGATAAGCTGATGTGGTACGTGATTATCCACCTGACGTTTGTGCTGTCGGCCTTTGTAATGGGCTGGCTGGATAATATGTCGAAGGGGGATAAGAAAGCGGTGAAGATGTAGTTTGTGCGCGCTGTCCCTCACCCCAGCCCTCTCCCGCAAGCGGGCGAGGGGGCTGACCGTGCTACCATCGGCACAAGCGGGTGAGGGGGCTGACCGTGCCGCCATCGGCACAGTGGGCGAGGAGGCTGACCGCGCTACCATCGGTTCCCTCTCCCGTTGGGAGAGGGTTAGGGTGAGGGAAAACCGCTACCGCGTCGCTGGCTGCGTCCCGGCTAACTTCGGCATCACGTCCCGAATCATGGCGAAAAACTTCTGTAACCGCGCCGGATAGTAGCTGGCCCACGGATAAGTTAGCCACACCGGCAGCGGCGGCGCTTGCCACTCCGGCAACAGCTGAATCAAATCCCCTTTCGCTAAATCCTCCTGCACCACCCACGATGACACCACCGCCGCGCCCATCCCGGCAACGGCGGCTTTGCGCACCGCGTATAAACTGTCGCTGGCGAGGCGCGGGGCAATCGCCAGGTTCACCGGCTTGCCATCGTTAATACGCTGCAGGGCGATTTCGTTGCGATAAAAACTGGTCAGCGCCAGCCAGGGCAGGTTGGTGAGCTGCGAGACGTCCTCAATCGGCGGGTGCGCGGCCAGCAGCGACGGTGCCGCCACCACAAAGCGCGGCACTTCCGCCAGTAACACCGCTACGATTGAAGCATCGCTGGGCGCACCGACCTGAATGGCGCAGTCGATGTTTTCGCTGATGAAGTCTGGCGTGCGGTCATTCAGCGTCCACTCCACGTTTAAGCGTGGATAGCGATGCAGATAATCAATCAGCGGTTCAATCAGCTGATCCTGACCAAACGCATGCGGCGCCCGCACGCGCAGCGTGCCAATCGGGTCGTCGCTGGCGCCGGTGAGATCATCCTCCAGCGCGTGCCAGGTCGCGACCAGCTGACGCGCCTGCGCATAACAGCGCTCGCCATCGTCGGTGAGTTTCAGCGCATGCGTGGTGCGCATAATCAGTTTGAGACCGAGCCGCTGCTCAAGCGCCTGCAGCCTTCGGCTGATGGTGGGCTGCGTGGTGCCGAGCTGGGCGGCGGCGGCGGAGAGCGAGCCGCTCTCGACGATGCGGATAAAGGTCTGCATCAGTTCGATACGATCAAGGCTGGATGGGTTGTTCATACGTACCGCGCATAACAGTTCTGTGTTTGAGCAGTCTACCGCGTATGGCGGCAACGCGCTTTAATAAGCGCACTTTCACGGGGGAATCCACTATGTCAGCTATATCAACGTCAGCCATGCCAGCTGAAAAACTGCCCGCGCCGCTGGTCTTTACGCTCGCGGCCGGTGCCGGACTCAGCGTCGCATCGATTTACTACAGCCAGCCGATGCTGGATATCATCAGCAAACAATTCAACGTTGGGATTGGCAGCGTCGGCATGGTGCCAATGCTGACGCAAGCCGGTTACGCGCTGGGGATTCTGCTGCTGGCTCCGCTTGGCGACCGCCACGATCGTCGCACCATTATTCTGATTAAAGGTTTGCTGCTGGTTGCCGCGCTGCTGCTGTGTGGCTTCTCGGGCGGATTGAACGCCTTGCTGATCGCCAGCTTCGTCACCGGTTTAACCGCCACCGTGGCGCAGGACATCGTGCCCGCTTCAGCGGCGTTAGCGCCGGAGCGCAGCCGCGGCAAAATCGTCGGCACGGTAATGACGGGATTGCTGGTGGGGATTTTGCTGTCACGCGTGGTAAGCGGCGTGGTGGCGGAGTATTTCGGCTGGCGCACCATGTACATGATTGCGGCGGCGGCGGTGTTGCTGATTAGCGTGGCGCTGTGGCGCGTGCTGCCGCGCTTTACGCCGGGCACGTCGGTGAGCTATCCGCGTTTGCTGCTGTCGCTGGCGCATCTGTGGCAGCACCATCAAACGCTGCGCCGCGCCGCGCTGGCACAAGGTTTGTTGTCGGTGGGCTTTAGCGCCTTCTGGTCAACGCTGGCGTTAATGCTAAGTCAAAACTTCCATCTGGATAGCGCGGTCGCTGGCGCATTCGGCCTTGCGGGTGCGGCAGGCGCTCTAGCCGCGCCGTTAGCGGGCAGTGTGGCGGATCGCATCGGTCCGGCGCGTGTTACGCAGTACGGTGCCACGCTGGTAATGGTGTCGTTCGCGCTGATGTTCCTGCTGCCGCTGCTGCCGATGCCGGCTCAGCTTGGTCTGATTATCATCAGCACCATCGGTTTTGATTTGGGGGTGCAGGCCACGCTGGTGGCGCATCAGACGCTGGTTTACAGCCTGGCACCAGAAGCGCGCAGCCGCCTTAACGCCTTGATGTTTACCGTTGTTTTCATCGGCATGGCGACCGGCGCGGCGCTGGGTAGCCTGGCGCTGGCACATTGGGGCTGGACCGGCGTGGTCGCACTCGCAACATTGGCCGCTGCGCTTGCCTTGATGATTCGCCTCGCAAGCCGTCATCTGAAAAACTGATCGCCTAACATGTGCCAGGCTTAAAGGAGAATGTTATTTAAAAACGGAGCGTTATGAATTTCCTGGCCTGGACCGCCGCCACCGGCGGTCTATTACTTCTTATGTCACTGGCTTCCGGTTGGATACACCGCGGGCCAGTGACCTCATTTGGTCTCTACCTGTTCGCCGGCATCCTGTGTGGCCCGTGGATGCTCAATCTGCTGCAAGTTGACATCATCGGTCACGCCAATCTCGCCGCTCATCTCACCGAAATCGCTATGGCGGCCTCGCTGTTTATCACCGGGCTGAAACTGCGCTTGCCGCTCAACGCGCATGCGTGGCGGCTTGGCGTCAGGCTGGCGTTTCCCGCGATGCTCCTCACCGTCGGCGGCATGACGGTGCTGGTGCACTGGATTACCGGCTTTGACTGGGCGATGTCGCTGGCGTTTGGTGCCATTGTCGCGCCGACCGATCCGGTGCTCGCCAGCCTGATTTCAGTGAACGATGCGCGTGATGACGATGCCCTGCGCGTAGCGCTCTCCAGCGAAGCGGGCATGAACGACGGCTCGGCGCTGCCGCTGCTGATGCTGGCGATTTTGCTGTTGCAGCCGGGCGAACTCAGCACCGCTGCGCTCGGTGAATGGTTCGCCAAAGATGCGCTGTGGGCGATTGGCGGCGGGCTGGGAATCGGCTTTGCGCTGGGCTGGCTGATCGGCCAGCTGGCGACGCATTTACGTACCGCCAATCAGGATCTGGCACCCAACGATCTGTTCGCGCTGGCGCTGATTGCGCTCAGCTATGCCGCCGCGCAGTCGGTGGATGCGTCGGGCTTCCTCGCCACCTTTGCGGCCGGCGTCGGTTTACGTCGTGCGGAATTGCGCGTGGTGAAGCACTATCCGCAAGATGAGATGTCTGAAGAGGAGCGTTTCTTACCGGCTGAAGCGCGCGTGAATACCGGTCAGCGGATGGCGCAGGGCAGCAGCGGCATGGTGAAATCGGTGGGTTTGGTGATCGGCGATGCGCTCTCCTTTGGTGATACTATCGAGCGTTTGCTGGCGGCGGGCATGATGGTGGTGCTCGGTATTACGCTGGCGCAGCACTGGAATCTCACCGGCATTGGCCTGGCGCTACTGCTGTTTGTGGTGGTGCGCCCGCTAGCGGTGTGGATCACCACATGGCGCTGCGATATTCCGTTGATGCGACGCTTGCTAATTGGCTGGTTGGGTATTCGCGGCATCGGCAGTATCAATTATATTGCCTATGCATGGGTGCACGGCATGCGTGGACCGCAGGCGGAGCAGATGGTGGATATGGCGCTGACGTTAGTGGTGTGCAGCATTGTGTTGCACGGCATCACGGTCACGCCATTGTTAAACTGGCGTGCCGCACGTCAGGCCGCCCGCGCCGAACAGAATGAAAAATGATTTATTGGAAATTATTGGAGCCTATTATGAAAGCGTTATTACTCGCCCTCGTTGGGCTGTCGCTGTCGGCCGGTGCGTTGGCTGCCGACGGCGACAATAATCAGGAAGAGAATGTTTATGCCAGCCAGCTGTGTCATCTGGTGAGCAGTGAAAAGAAGACCAGCGATTTAGATGGCTACACCGAGAAGCTGAAGTCGCAGCTCGCAGCCAGTCAGTCTTCATCGGCCATGCAGCAACCTGAATTTAATGAAGAAATCGCGCAGGAAGTGATTAGCGCGTGGCTGGAGTTGGGCGAAGATGAGCGCGGTAAACTGCGTAAAGATCAGCAGCAGTGCGAACAAACAGTGATGACGCAATTCCAGCAACAGGATTAATACCCGTCATACTTCGAGCTGCAGGTGCGTTGGCTGCGTGTGTTCTCCCCAGTCACTTACTTTTGTAAGCTCCTGGGGATTCACACCCTTGCCGCCTTCCTGCAGCTCGAATTATTTAGGGTATTCGAAAAAGCTCGCGCCTTTTTAGGCGCGTTTTTTTATGGCTTTTTTGTACGATTTACGTACATAATCGCCAACGTCGAAATCAGACATGCGTCACATAATGAGATTCAGCTGTTGAAGCTGGCATTTTTTGCATACTGGCACTGGGCAAGATGATTACACGTCGTCACTTTTTGTTGGCTACTGGAGCAACCGTTCTCTCGATGACCACGGGCAAGCTATTTGCCCGCGATGACGTCATTCCGTTGTGGCCCGACGATCCGCCGGGCGGCGGCGGCCCTTCCGGCTTGCTTAAAGTGAATTCGCATGGCTCATGGACCAATATCGTTTCACCCGCCATTCAGCGTTTTCGCCCGGAAAATCCCAACGGCGAAGCGGTGATTGTGGCGGCGGGCGGCGGCTATCGGTTTATCGGCATGGGCCGCGAAGCCTGGCCGGTAGCGCGCTGGCTTAATGCCAACGGATACACCGTGTATGTGCTCAGCTACCGTTTACCGGGTGAGAAGTGGCAGGCGGGCAATCTGGCACCGCTGCAGGATGCGCAGCGCGCCATTCGTCTGGTGCGTTCGATGGAGAGCAAAGTCCATGTGCTGGGCTTTTCTGCCGGTGGCCATCTGCTCGGCATGGCGGCGGCGCGTCCGGATTTCGAATCCTATCCGGCGCAGGACCCGCTTGACCAGATCAGGCCGAATGTGGATAGCGTTGGCCTGATTTATCCGGTGATCACCCTTGAAGCGCCGTATCAGCACACCAACACGCATCTGATGATGGTGGGGAAAAACGCTACGCCAAGCCAGGAAGCCAACTGGTCAGTGCAAAACTACGTCACACGCCAATATCCACCCACGTTCCTCGCGCAGGCCGAGGACGATCGCACCTCCAATCCCCATAATACTGAACTGATGCGCGATACCTGCCGCCGCATGCGCGTGCCGGTTGAGCTGATTGAACTCAGCAGCGGCGGTCACGGTTTTGGTCTCGGCAAAGCGGGCACGCCCGCCGCGTTGTGGGATCAGGCGTATGTGCGGTGGTTGGATAATCAAGGGTGAACCAGGTCGCCATAAATGGCGACCTGGAACATCACGTCAAATTAAAATTCGCATTCGGCTGCAACGGTTCCGGTAGCGGCATATCGCCATTCATCGCTTTCAAATTGCGTTCGATATTGACGCACAGCGCATCGAGCGGCAGGTGATTCGGTGCGGTGCCAAACGGATGTTCCAGCTCCTCCGCCAGCGCTTCCAGCGACAAAAAGGTGTAGGAGATAAACATCGACACCAGCGGCGTCATCAGGTGTAAATCTGCCACCAGCGCAAACGGCAGCAGCGTGCAGAACAGATAAACCGTGCGATGCAGAATCAGGCTGTAGGCGAACGGAATCGGCGTGCTGGCGATGCGATCGCAACCGCCCAAAATCCCCGACAGCTGATTCAGATTTTCATCAATGCTCTGCCAGACAATATCCGACACCAAGCCTTCATCGCGGCGTAGCGCCAGCCATTCACTCAAACACAACAAAATCTGTGACGTCGGCATCGGATGATGCAGCACCGCGCTGTGCCAGTTGGCCGGCAGCAAACGCTGCAGATCGGCCTGCACATCGGTTTTACGCAGGCGATGTTTCAGGCACCAGCAGAACGCCAGCAGCAAGCCGGTAAATTCCCGCACCTGTTCTTCGCTCACGCCACGCATGCTTTTGATCTGCCGCAGCAGCGAGCGCTGGGTGATATGCAGGCTACCCCACAAGGTGCGGGCTTCAAGAAAGCGCGCATAGCTGGCGTTATTGCGAAAGCCGAGGAAGATGGCGATCGACACCCCGACCAGGCTAAAAGGCGCGGTGGTGAGGTGAATGCCGAAAGTGGAGTACCACGGATAGCCAAAGATGGCGATCAGCGACATCAGCAGGTTAAGCGACAGGCGGAACACGATGTTGCTGAGCACCGATCCATGCCAGTCAAACAGCCGGAGAAACCAGTGTTGGTGAGGACGTACGATCATTTTGCGATGGTGTATTTTTTAGGTTTTGTGGCGACAGGTTACGCCGCCGGGCATCAAAGGATCAACGCCATTGCCAAAGGTTTTAAGACAAAAGCCGTGCTGCTCGCCTCACGCATGACGCGGCAGGCTGATTTTCAGCGCATCGATAAACAGCCGTAGCGCCATGGATTGATGCCGGTTGGGTGGGAACCACAGCGCAATCCCCGCCGATTGCACCCGCCAATCGGCCAGCAGCTCCACCAACTGGCCGCTGCGCATCTCTTTCTCGACATACAGCGACGGCACATAAGCAATGCCTAAACCGGCGAGAGCGGCCTGCGCCATCAGCGCGTTGCTGTCCAAAGTCAGCGTGCCTGGCACGTCAATCTCCTGCTTTTCTTCCGCCTGCGCATATTCCCACTGATAACGTTTTCCGCTCGGTAAGCGCTGGCGAATGCACTGTTGCTGTAGCAGATCGCGCGGATGATTAACCGCCGCATTTCTCGCCAGATAAGCGGGCGCGGCGACGGTGATAAACGTCAGCGGGCCGCCAAGCGGAACGGCCACCATATCCTGCGGCACATCCTCAATCAGCCGAATGCCGGCATCAAAACCGGCGGCGGTGATATCCACCAACGCACCTTGCGCGGCGAAATCGAGCTGGATATCGGGATAGCGCGCGCTAAAGTCCGCCACCACGTGCTCCAGCAGCAAAGCGATCGCGGCATCGCTGGCGCTGATGCGCAGCGTGCCGTAATGCTGATGGCGGCTGGCGGAGATGTCGTGCAGCACATCATCCATCTGGTTCAGCAGCGGCGACAGTCGATCCAGCAGTTGCTGCCCGGCATCGGTGAGCGACACGCTACGTGTGGTGCGTTGAAACAGCTGTACGCCCAGATTGTGCTCCAGCGTTTTCACCAGATGGCTGAGTGACGAGCGCTTGAGGCCGAGCATTTCAGCGGCACGACGAAAGCTGCGCTGCTCGCCCAGCGTTTTAATGGCCTGCAGTTCGTGCCAGGAAGGACGTTTCATTGGTGGCTTTTCCTCACCGGGTCATGCGCGATTAGGTGGATTATCTCCACCAGTAAAGCGATCTACCATCAGGTTTTCAATATGAGGAGCACAAGATGAAAACCTGGTTGATTACCGGCGCCAGCAGCGGGCTGGGCCGATTGATGAGTGAACGTTTACTGGCACGCGGCGATCGCGTAGTAGCGACGGTGCGGCGTGAACAGGCGATGGCCGATCTGCAGCAAACCTATGGCGAACGGCTGCAGGTTATCACGCTCGATCTGGCGCACACCGCCAGCATCGCGCCCACCATTAAACGCGCCTTTGCCGCCATCGATCGCATTGATGTGGTGGTGAGCAATGCCGCTTACGGCCTGTTCGGCGCAGCTGAAGAGTTGAGCGATGCGCAGATTGATCGGCAGATCGCCACCAATCTTACCGGCTCAATCCAGCTGATTCGCGCGGTGATCCCGTTCCTGCGCCAGCAAGGCGGCGGGCGCATCGCACAGGTTTCCTCGGAAGGCGGCCAGGTCGCTTATCCCAATTTCAGCCTGTATCACGCCACGAAATGGGGGATTGAAGGATTTGTCGAGGCGGTACGCCAGGAAGTCGCCAGTTTCGGTATCGATTTCCTGCTGGTCGAGCCGGGCCCCACCGCAACCCATTTTGGCGCGGGGCTGGACGTGGCAGATGCGCTAGAAGTTTATCGTGAAAACGCTGCTGGCCAATTGCGGCAGGCAATTCTTTCAGGCGATTTCACCATTGCCGGCGATGCCGGGAAATGCGTTACGGCGATGATCGCCACGCTGGATCAGGCCAGCATGCCGCTGCGTTTAGCGCTTGGCAGTACGGCGTATCAGAACATCGAAGCGGCGCTGGAAGGGCGGTTGGCGGAGCTGCGCGGGCAACGCGATGTGGCATTCGGCGCGGATGTGTAATCGTATAATTTAAAAATCACGCGAGTGCCATGCAGAACGCGTGGCACAAAAAAGCCGGGAAGACCGGCTTTTTGTTTAATCATCGGTAAGTTGTTCTGGCATGCACTCGTAAAGCTCAGCGAGCTTGGCGAGATTAAAATCACGCGGTTTTTCGCTTTTTTCCATCGCAGAGACAGACGCTTGCGTGATGCCAAGCGCTTCAGCAACCTGCTTTTGGGTCAGTTTACGATAGATGCGCCAAGCGGCGTGAAGAGTGACACCCTTATTAAGGGCGATGTCTACGACGTCACCTGGAATCAAGGCGTCATCATTAATACCGGATTCGTAAGGGATTGATTGCCATAGTTCAGCGAAATCAGCATGTTGAGTCAGTTTTTCGAACAGCTCAATGGGAACAATTGCCGCTTTGCGGTTGCCAGCACTGTCAGTGATGAATTCGATCATAGGATGTATGTTCCAGTATTCAGCGTTATCAGTTTTTTGAAAACGAGTTGAGAATCTGTGAATTAAGGCAGCAAATCTCTACCTTGATTATTTATATGTTCCGCTGGTACGTCTCATTACCTGCTGAATAGCGATGATTTTCGGTTCCTCGCCTTTGTTATAGTCGAACAAAACACGATAATTTCCCCATCTAAGCCGATAGTCAGCCTGACCATTTTTCAAAGACTTAACATCCAGATTGGGCGGAACAAGCGGAAACTTTTTTAACTCATTCACTTGCTCATTCAGCTTCTTCCTTTCGTTAGCGTCTGCAATGGCTCGCATCTGCTTCAGAGCAGCTTTGCGCCAATGTAGCTCTGGCATTCCCTTACCTCACTTGTTACAAACACTCCTCACTGGATTTAGATATTATAGATATTCTTTTCTATATCTGCAATGTATATAGATTTTTACTGTGTTTTAGTTCTATATAATCACAAAGCAGCGGGTTTGGCGGCTATCCATCATCAACGCTTTTGAGCCATCATCAGAATAGAATGGCGTGCACCGTCGCACGCAGCGCAATACCGAGCAGAATGCCAGGCACGGCAAAGCGGAACAGGCGCGGGAATCGGCTCGACAGGCCAAGGTAAATCCCGATGCCGGGCAGGTCAAAGGTCTGAATCAGTAATCCTGCCGAGGCGTTGATGTTGTGCGCACTGTATAAGCCTTTCTCCACCAATCCCGCCACCACGCCGTAATAGGCGGTGCCGCCCGCCAGACATTTGGTCAGCGCCGGAAGAATATAGACTTCGGAAATATTCAGCTTATCCAGCAGTGGCGACACCAGACGCGTCAGCATTTCAATCCCGCCCGCTTCTTTCAACATGCCAACCACCGATAATGAAATAATCAGCATCGGCAGCGAACCCAGCGCCAGACGAATCGCATCGGATCCGGCGCTATTAATGATGCCAATCAGCCCCATTTTATTTTCGCTATTGGTAACGGCCTCATCTTCATTTAATAGCGCCGCATCGGAAAGTTTGCGGCCAAACAGGTGATAGGTTGCCGCCGCCGCTAATACACCGCCGCAGATCGAAATAATTAGCGCTGTGCTCCAGTGTAATCCCGCCGGAATCAGGGGATAAAAGGTGCTGGCCTGGCCCATCGCAAACAGCATCGCCAGCGTGGCCGCCATATGACGATCGGACGTACCGCGCTTTTCCATGATGGCCAGCGCCGCCAGCGGTGCCGCGAAGCTGACGAAATTAAGTTGAATCATGGCAAAAAATGCCAGACCGGTAATACCGAAAGGTTTTAATAACGGTGTGGCATGACGTACAACAAAATCCAGTACGCCTTTGACCTCCAGATATTTCATGATGAATAACATCACCACCATAATCGGAATCAATGTGTAGAGCGCCACGTCTACCGAGGCTTTGCCTGCGGACATAATGATATCAATAATATTCATGCCCGATTCCGACCTTTGCTCACACCGTTCTCCCCGTAAAAATAAATAAGCTGGCAATGCCATGAAGTTTGCGGTGCGCATTAATGCTCACCCTGCAGCAAAGAAATAAATCTTATCCTGTGCGTGGATTATTGAGTAGTGAAGAAAAGGTATATAAATTGCAGCCATAAAAAAACCAGCCATATTAAACGGCTGGTTTTTCAATTCCGGCGGGAAATATTAACGCATCGTCACAAACTCTTCCGCCGCCGTTGGGTGAATCGCTACGGTGTTATCGAAGTCTTGCTTGGTTGCGCCCATTTTCAGCGCCACCGCGAAGCCTTGCAGCATCTCATCCATACCGTTACCGATACCGTGAATGCCTACAATCTTCTCTTCCGGGCCAACGCACACCAGCTTCATACGGCACGGCTGGCGATGCTGGGTAACGGCGGTATACATCGCGGTGAAAGAAGATTTATACACTTTCACCTGATCGTCGCCGTACTGTTCGCGCGCCTGCGGTTCGGTCAGGCCCACGGTGCCAATCGGCGGATGGCTGAACACCACGGTCGGCACGTTGCTGTAATCCAGATGCTCGTCCGGTTTGTTGTTGAACAGGCGCTCGGAGAGACGACGACCTGCCGCCACGGCCACCGGCGTCAGTTCCACCGCGCCGGTGTTGTCGCCCACCGCGTAGATGCCTTTCACGTTGGTGTTCTGGAACTTATCGACCTTGATGTAACCTTTGTCGTTCAGCGCCACGCCGGTTGCTGCCAGGTTGAGGTTGTCGGTCGCCGGCTCACGGCCAATCGCCCACACCAGGCAATCCACGGTTTGCTCGTGGCCACTTTCCAGCTGCAGCGTCAGGCTGCCGTCGGCGTTTTTAATCACGGCTTTTGGAATCGATTCGGTGTGCAGCGTTGGGCCTTCGGCCTGCATCACTTCTACCAGCGTATCGACGATCAGCGGATCGAAGCTGCGCAGAGGCGCATGCTTACGCACGAAGAGATGGGTTTCCGCACCCAGCGCATTGACCACGCCCGCCAGCTCCACCGCGATGTAACCCGCGCCCACGACCGCCACGCGTTTTGGCAGCGCATCGAGTTCGAAGAAACCGTCAGAATCGATACCGTATTCCGCGCCCGGCACCTTTGGATGGCTTGGACGCCCGCCGGTGGCGATCAGAATATGATCGGCTGTGAGTGTTTCACCGTTCACTTCCACGGTGTTGGCATCGATAAAGCGCGCGAAACCTTTGATCACCTCAACCTTGTTTTTACCTAGCACGTTGTCGTACGAGCTGTGAATGCGGTCGATGTAGGCGCTGCGGTTTTTCACCAGGATTGACCAGTCAAACCGGTTTACCGTGGTATCAAAGCCATAATCTGGCCCATAAAGATGAATAGCTTCAGCGATTTGCGCCGCATGCCACATGACCTTTTTCGGTACGCAGCCGACGTTGACACAGGTGCCGCCCAGCTCTTTGGCTTCAATCAGCGCGCACTTCTGGCCGTGCATCGCGGCACGGTTAATCGAGGCGATACCGCCGCTGCCGCCGCCGATGGCGAGGTAGTCAAAATGTCTGGTCATGCGTTATGTCCGTCTGTTGGAAGAAAATTGGCATAGAGTTTAACGCTATGACGATTATTGACGCAAAGATTGCACCTATGATTGTAATAGCATTGATTTTTATGTCCGATTACAGGGAAGCATAGCATGCAACTGACATTCCTCGGCACCGGCGGCGGTGCGCCCAGCCTGCAACGTAACGTCACGGCGATAGCGCTGACGCTGTCGAAACGCGGCGACACCTGGCTGTTTGACTGCGGCGAGGCGACGCAGCATCAATACATGCGCTCTGCGCTGAAGCCGGGCAAGCTGGAGAAAATCTTTATCACCCATCTGCACGGCGACCACATCTTTGGGCTGCCGGGCTTGCTCACCAGCCGCTCCATGGCCGGCATCCCCGAACCGATGACCATTTACGGGCCGAAAGGTATTCGCCAGTTTATCGAGACGGCGCTCAGTTTGAGTGGCTCGTACACCTCTTATCCGCTGGAGATTATCGAGATTGAAGCCGGTTTGGTGCTGGATGACGGCGAAGTGCGCGTGACGGCCTGGCCGATGAATCATGTGATTGAGTGTTATGGCTATCGCATCGAGCAGCACGATAAACCGGGCTTCCTTGATGCGCCGCGTCTTAAAGCGGAAGGCGTACCGCGCGGGCCGTGGTATCAGGATTTGAAAGCGGGTAAGCGCATCCAGCTGGAAGATGGTCGCGAGATCAACGGTGCGGATTATCTTGGCCCGGCTACCAAAGGCAAAGTGCTGGCGATATTTGGCGATACCGCGCCCACCGACGTGGCGCTCCAGCTGGCCGCAAATGCTGATGTGATGGTGCATGAAACCACGCTGGAGGCGGCGCTGCAGGAGAAAGCCAATGGACGCGGCCACTCAACCACCATTCAGGCTGCGGAAGTGGCGAAACAGTCGGGGGCGAAGCGCATGATCGCCACGCATTTCAGCTCGCGCTATTTATCTAAGGATCGGGAAAAACTGTTGGCAGAGTGCCAGTCGGTGTTTGCGGCGACCGAGCTGGCACATGATTTCGCGGTGTTCGAGGTTTAGTGCTGTAGCGCCGGATAGGTGAAGAACAGCAGATGCGTCATGTTGAACAGGAAATGGATGCCGGTGGCGACCCACAGGCGTCCGCTCCACTGCCACGCCAGGCCGTAAATCAATCCGGCGAGCGTGGCGAAGATCATCAGCAGCGGCCCGCCGGGGAAGTGCGCCAGACCAAACAGCAGCGACGTCAGCAACAGGGCCGCCACGGCACCAATGTGCTGGCGCAGACGCTGTTGCAGATAGCCACGAAAGAACGCTTCTTCTGCCAGTGATACGAAGAACAGGTTCGCCAGCATAAAACTGCCCAACCATTCCGGCCAGTGGGGTTCAACGGCCAGGCCACCTAACTGCACCGCGACATACAGCAGCAGCGGAATCGCCGCCAGCAGCGCCAGCCACAAAATTTTAAGTCGCGGCGGCGCGGATTGGGTGCGGAACAGCTGCGGCAAGCAGATGAGCAGCACAAACGGAATCAGCGCTTTATCGAAGTTGTACGAGAAACTAAAGGGCAGGCTGAGCGGCCCGGCCTGCACATCTTCCACCTGGCGCGGATTTTTGAAGCCCGGGAAAAAGTGTACAAACAGGCCGATGGCAATGGCAACCAGCGCGACTTCACTCACCCACTGAATCCAGCGCGCGTTATTTTCCACGCGAATCCAGGCGATGACGGCAATGGCGCCGAGCAGCACCATCGCCGGCCAATCCAGCACATCCTGGAACAGCCCAAGAATGGTGGCGAGCGTGAGCAGCAGTACCGAAAAACGTTTGGCGGGCGACAGCATAGCAAGCGCGCCAGCCAGAATGATCCACATGATAATAGTCCTAATAGGCTGGCGACGCGGTAAGGCGAATTTATTCTGGCACGATCTGCGTGACGCTGAAGTGACCGGTGCCGGCTGGCACCAGCTTCTGATGCAGCCACGGCAGCAGCTCTTCCATCTGCGCTTTCAGCTTCCACGGCGGGTTAATCACGATCATGCCGGAAGCCGTCATGCCGCGCTGATCGCTGTCTGGACGCACCGCCAGTTCAATCTGCAGAATGTTGCGGATATTGGTGGCCTGCAGATCTTTAACCATGTGTTTGATCTGCTGACGCATCACCACCGGATACCACAGCGCAAACACGCCGGTGGCGAAACGCTTGTGACCTTCCTGAATGCCTTTCACCACATCCTGATAATCGCTTTTCAACTCATATGGCGGATCGATCAGAATCAGGCCGCGGCGGCTCAGCGGCGGCAGCTTGGCTTTCAGCTGCTGGTAGCCATCACCACGCGCCACGCGCGCGCGGGAATCTTTGCTGAACTCGGTGCGCAGCAGCGGGTAATCGCTGGAGTGCAGCTCGGTCAGCTCCATTTTGTCCTCTTCACGCAGCAGGAAGCGGGCAATCAACGGCGAACCAGGATAGTACTTTAAGGTGCCGTGCGGATTGAGATTACGCACCGCCGAAAGATACGGCTTGAGCAACTCAGGTACATCCGGCTGCTGCCAGATGCGGCCGATGCCTTCCAGATATTCACCGGTACGCTCGGCGTGCTCTCCGCTCAGCAGGTAACGTCCGGCACCGGCGTGGGTATCCAGATAGAGGAAAGGTTTTTCCTTCTCCATCAGAGCGGTGAGGATCAGGCTTTCAACGGTGTGTTTCAGCACGTCGGCATGGTTGCCGGCATGAAAACTGTGGCGATAACTCAGCATAAAAAAAGGGGGTCCGCGGTTGCATCAAAGGGAGTGAAAACATCGTGTGTGGCGCGATTATAGCCGCGCTGCATAAAAATTGCTGACGTTTTGGCTGCCGCTTAAGTTTTGCGCCAATGCGCCGCTATAGCCGGTTGCGATCAGACTTCTTGTCGGTAATTTGCTACGAAATGACGTGATACTCGAAATTTCATCGCGGATTAAGTAAGTTAGTTTCCGATAACGAAGCGGTCATGAGCGAAATGCCAGGTGGTTCTGGCAGGAAACTTTCCGGTGAAGACCGTATAATTTTTTGCTTAAAGCATCTCAAACAACTCCTGGTGACAATAATGAAAAAAATGACTGGTGTCGCGGTGGCAAGCCTGTTGGTACTGACTGGCTGCGCGAAACAACAACCCGTTCATAGTTTAGTAACGCCGCCGACTGCGGACGAACAATCCGCCGCGCAAACCGCGCCAGAGCAGCAAGGTACGCCATTTGTGGCTTCAGCGCCGGCGCAACCCGCGACGGCTTCACTCAGTGACGACCGTTCCAGCAACATTCAGCAGTGCCGTAAAGAGCTCGACGCGATGCGTCTGTATAGCCAGGCGTCATATGATAGCTATCAGGCCGAATTCCAGAAAATCGGTGCCCAGACCAATAAATATCTGCAAATTAAAGATTCGATTGGCGCGGATATTAACGACTTAGTGATGCCGCGTTATCAATTCCAGATTCGTGAATTGTGCTTCCGTATTAAGACACGTCTGTCACAGTTAATTATTCGTCAGGCCGGTTAAACCATAACTATTTAACTGCATTCGCTAAGTAGCAGCGCGAAATTTCGCGCTGAGGATGGGCTTCATCTCTATTTTATTAATAGAGATGAAGCCTTTTGTGTTCTTAAGGCTGTTACAGGAGATTGTGATGACACAGCGTCATCTGCCGTTTGTCTTTATTATCATCGCATTGTTCTTCCCTGCTCTGGCCTGCGCGGCCGCTGAAGATGATGTATTGCAAGCGTTTGGCGATGCAGCCCGCACGTTGCCTCCTGTTCCAGTGCAAAAGCCAAAACCTCAGCTAAAACCGGTAGCGCCAAAATTAGCTGAGAAACCTGCCGTAAAATCGAAAACGCCGGAGCAGCTTCACCAGCTCCGTGCGCAAATAAGCGAGCTTGAAAAACAGAAAGCCGCACTGCAACTAAAGAATGAACAGCATGAAAAAGCGCTGAAAGAACAGCAGGCGAACAGCGATAACAAACGGGCGGCGCTGGATGAAGAAAAACAGCAGCAAACACTAAATATCATCCGGCTAACTCAAGAGCTCAAAGCCGCACAGCAGCAAACGACGGATGCAACCGCGCTACGTAAGCAACTTACCGCAGCGCAGGCTGCTGCTAAGCGCGATCAGGATGCGCTAAAAACTCAGCTGGCCGAAAGTGAAAAAATGTCGCAGGCACTACAAAAACAACAATCTGAGAGTGAGAAAAAGCTCGCGTCACTGAATGAAGTAAAAGTGATGCAGCAGCAAAACATAGTGAAACTCACCGCTGAACTGGAGGCTGCGAAAAAGCAGCCAGCAGCAGTGGTTGCAGCCGCAGAACCCAAAACCGATGCTGAGCGCGATGGCTATATGCTGGGGCAATCGATCGCCAGCAATGCGGTCGTTCAATTACAGATGGTAAAAGATACCGGTCTCACCATCAGCATTGATCAGTTGATCGCGGGATTCAGCACGCAGTTACAAACCGGCACTTCGGTAATGAACAGTGAAGAGATGTCACGGCGATATGCTGCGATGCAGGAGACGATCAATAAAAAGATGGGATCGCTGATTGAGAAGGGCTATGACCAGCTCAACAAACATTTAGAACAGCGCAAAGCTTTAGTGACGCAAAATGGTGTGCGTTGGTTTGCCGTAAAAACAGTCAAAGCCAAGCTTATTCCTGACCAGCAAGTGGAAGTCAGCGTGAAAGTTAGTACCTTAGGCGGCAAAGTGATTAACGATTTTGCTGATGACAAAGTGCCGTTTGATAACAATCTGCCTCCCATGTTGTATGAAGGGATGTCGTTAACGGGAGCCGGCGGCGCAGTAGAAGGCTGGGCACTGGCAAAAGATATCATCGAACGCGAACCGCTGCCGCCGTGGGTGGCGCCCTACGATGTGATTCACTACCAACTCGCGATTAAATAATCTTCAGCCCGCCTTCTGGCGGGCTTTTCTTCATGGGTACAGGCTCAGTGGCATTGATTTTCCTGTCATCAAGCCGCATGTTAGTAAAATGCGTCGCGCGAGCATTCGCGCCACTACTTCATCATGAAAGGACTGCGCTTATGACCAATCCGTTACTCACGCCTTTTTCGCTGCCCCCGTTTTCTGCTATCAAACCTGAACATGTGGTTCCTGCGGTTACCGAAGCGCTGAACGACTGTCGCGCAGCGGTAGAGCGCGTTGTGGCGCAAGGCGCGCCTTACACCTGGGAAAATCTGGTGCAGCCGTTGGCTGAAGTTGACGATCGCTTAGGTCGCCTGTTCTCGCCGGTCAGCCATCTGAACTCGGTGAAAAACAGCCCGGAACTGCGCGAAGCTTACGAGCAAACGCTGCCGCTGCTGTCCGAATACAGCACCTGGGTCGGCCAGAATGAAGGTTTGTATCAGGCCTATCGCAACCTGAAAGAGGGCGATAGCTACGCGGCGCTGGATACCGCGCAGAAGAAAGCAGTGGATAACAGCCTGCGTGATTTCGAGCTGTCCGGTATCGGCCTCGATAAAGAGAAGCAAAAGCGCTACGGCGAAATCGCGGCACGTCTTTCTGAACTGGGTTCGACCTACAGCAACAACGTGCTCGACGCCACCATGGGCTGGAGCAAGCTGGTGACCGATGAAGCGGAGCTGGCGGGTATGCCGGAAAGCGCGCTGGCCGCCGCCAAAGCGCAGGCCGAAGCCAAAGAGCAACAAGGCTGGCTGCTGACGCTGGATATCCCAAGCTATCTGCCGGTGATGACTTACTGCGACAACGCTGCGCTGCGTGAAGAGCTGTACCGCGCGTATTCAACGCGTGCTTCCGAACAGGGCCCGAATGCCGGCAAATGGGACAACGGTCCGGTGATGGCGGAAGAGCTGGCGCTGCGTCATGAACTGGCTCAGCTGCTGGGCTTCGACTCTTACGCCGACAAATCGCTGGCAACCAAAATGGCGGAAAATCCGGCGCAGGTCATCGACTTCCTGACCGATCTGGCGAAACGCGCCCGTCCGCAGGGTGAAAAAGAGCTGGCTCAGCTGCGCGCCTTCGCGAAGAAAGGGTACGGCGTCGACGAGATGAATCCGTGGGATCTGACGTATTACGGCGAGAAACAGAAACAGCATCTCTACACCATCAGCGACGAGCAGCTGCGTCCGTACTTCCCGGAAGCGCGCGCGGTAAGTGGTCTGTTCGAGGTGGTTAAACGCATTTACGGCATCACCGCTAAAGAGCGTAAAGACGTCGATGTTTACCATCCAGACGTGCGCTTCTTCGACCTGTTCGACGAAAGCGGTGAACTGCGCGGCAGCTTCTACCTCGATCTCTACGCACGTGAACACAAGCGTGGCGGTGCGTGGATGGACGATTGCGTCGGCCAGATGCGTAAAGCCGACGGCAGTCTGCAGAAGCCGGTGGCCTATCTCACCTGCAACTTTAACCGTCCGCTGCAGGGCAAACCGGCGCTGTTCACGCACGATGAAGTGATCACGCTGTTCCATGAATTCGGTCACGGTCTGCATCACATGCTGACGCGCATCGAAACGCCGGGCGTGTCTGGCATCAGCGGTGTGCCGTGGGATGCCGTCGAGCTCCCGAGCCAGTTTATGGAAAACTGGTGCTGGGAGCCGGAAGCGCTGGCGTTTATCTCCGGCCACTACGAAACCGGTGAACCGCTGCCGAAGGAACTGCTGGATAAAATGCTGGCGGCGAAAAATTATCAGGCGGCGCTATTTATTCTGCGTCAGCTGGAGTTCGGCCTGTTCGATTTCCGTCTGCATACCGAGTTCGATCCCGCCCAAGGTGCGCGCATCCTCGAAACCCTGCGTGAAGTGAAGAAGCAGGTTGCCGTGGTGCCAAGCCCGGAATGGGGCCGTTTCCCGCACGCCTTCAGCCACGTCTTTGCTGGCGGATATGCGGCTGGTTACTACAGCTATCTGTGGGCCGACGTGTTGGCTGCCGATGCCTATTCGCGCTTCGAAGAAGAGGGCATTTTCAACCGTCAGACTGGTCAGTCGTTCCTCGACAACATCCTGACGCGTGGCGGTTCCGAAGAGCCCATGGAGCTGTTCAAACGCTTCCGTGGTCGTGAACCGCAGCTCGATGCGATGCTGGAACACTACGGAATTCAGGGATAAGCCGGCTTGTGAAAATTGGTTTAATCGATGAAACGGGCGCCGGAGACGGCGCCTTATTACATTTAGCCGAGCGCTGGGGTTTGCAGCAGGACGAACAGGCGACGATGGCGCTGGTGTTAACCGCTGAGCATCTTGAGTTGCGTAAACTGGATGAGCCGAAACTCGGCGGCATCTTCGTGGATTTCGTCTCGGGCGCGATGGCGCATCGGCGTAAGTTTGGCGGCGGTCGCGGCGAAGCGGTGGCGAAAGCGGTCGGCATCAAAAGCGGTTATCTGCCAGATGTGGTTGATGCAACGGCCGGTTTGGGGCGCGATGCGTTTGTACTGGCGGCGCTGGGCTGTCGCGTGCGCATGCTGGAGCGCCATCCGGTGGTGGCGGCCTTGCTGGACGATGGTTTGCGTCGCGGTTATCAGGATGCGGAGATTGGCGGCTGGCTGCGCGATCGGCTGACGTTGCTGCACGCTGTTAGCCAGCAAGCGCTGTGTGATGTCACGCCCGCGCCGGATGTGGTCTATCTCGACCCGATGTATCCGCATCGCCAGAAAAGCGCGATGGTGAAGAAAGAGATGCGGGTGTTTCAGTCGCTGGTCGGTGCGGATGCTGATGCTGATGCGTTGCTGGAACCGGCGCGCCGTCTGGCGAAGAAGCGCATTGTGGTGAAGCGTCCGGATTACGCGCCGCCGTTAGCGGGCGTGGTGACGCAGGATGCGGTGGTGACCAAAAGCCATCGTTTTGATATTTATCCGCCGCTGGGGTAATAACGCAAACAATGCGCAATAAATTGCGCCGCTACAAAAAATCAGGCCGGTAACCCGGCCTGATTTTTATTCTTCGTCTTCGTCGCGCAGCGGCACAATCAACATGTCGATATGCACGGTGTTAATCAACTGGCGCGCCGATGACATCAGCTTGCTCCAGAAGTCCTGATGGTGACCACACACCACCAAATCCACATCATATTTCTTAATCGCATCCACCAGCACCTGGCCAAGATCGCCGCTGCCGCTCAGGGTTTCACTGATCGGATAACCGGCGTTAATTGACAGCTCTTTCAGCGCGGTGTGCGTCTCTTCAGAAATACGCTTCTGCATGTCGCCCAGATTGACATCAATCAGCCCGGTGTAGAGGTCTGAATAGTTCACATCAACGTGGATCAGCGAGATTTTTGCATCATAAGGACGGGCCAGCGAAACGGCTTTATCAACCAGCAACTGGCTTTCCGGGGAAAGGTCTACTGCAATCAGGATGTGTTTATAAGCCATGATAAAACTCCTTTCTCAAGATTCGGGGCAATCTTCCTGCTTTCACGGTCGGCGATTCCTTTGCGCGAGACGGCGATGAAGCGCCACCAACCAACTATTTCAGCCTTGCAGGCGGTTTTTATTATGTCCTGAGTATAGCCAGAGTTGTTAACAAATGCTGCAAGCGCAAGTTCGCTTGTGAGGAAGATCAAGCGTTATCGGCTTTTTCACTCGCCCTGAACGAAAATCATCGCTGGAAAAAAATTCAACAGATCTCCTACACTGAAAATAAGTGCCACTGCCATATGCGTTGCGCACTCAGGTTCGCATAACAACAATGCAATCGACATCATTCAATGGCTGGTTTATTTCCCGTGCGGCGTCTACAGCAATTCCCCGCTGCGTTCGACGTCGTTGCGGCTCCAGCCGGGAGGGGAACATGATCAGCACTATCGCGCTTTTTTGGGCTCTGTGTGTGGTTTGTCTGGTGAATATGGCGCGCTATTTCTCTTCTTTGCGCTCACTTTTAGCCGTTTTGCGCGGTTGCGATCCGCTGTTATATCAATACGTGGATGGTGCGGGTTTCTTCACGTCGCACGGGCAGCCGAGTAAGCAGGTGCGGCTGGTGCGCTATATCTGGGAGAAGCGCTATCACGATCATCATGACGACGAGTTCATTCGCCGCTGTGAGCGCGTGCGCGGACAGTTTGTGCTGACCAGCGGGCTCTGCTTTTTGGTGGTGGTGAGTTTGATTGCGATGGCGATCTGGCAATAAAAAGGGCAATAAAAAAGGGCGATATCGCGTCGCCCTCGAATATTTCTGCGCTTTGCTTAGATCAGTTTCAGTGCAATCCAGTAGAGCGAACCCGACAGCAAAATACACACCGGCAAGGTGAACACCCACGCCATAGCGATATTTTTGATGGTGCGACTCTGCAATCCACCGCCATCGACCAGCATAGTACCGGCCACCGACGACGACAGAATGTGCGTGGTAGAAACGGGCATACCGGTGTAACTGGCCACGCCAATCGATACTGCGGCCGTCACCTGCGCCGACATCCCTTGCGCATACGTCATGCCTTTCTTACCGATTTTCTCACCAATGGTGGTGGCAACACGACGCCAGCCAATCATGGTGCCGATGCCGAGCGCCAGCGCCACAGCCACAATAATCCAGATCGGTGCGTACTCAACGGTGCCCAGCAAATCGCTTTTCAGCTTGTTGAGGAAGCGCTTATCGTCCGCGCTGGTTTCCGGCAGCTTGGCCACTTTATCTACGGTATCGGAAACGCACAGCAGCAGGCGACGCATCTGGCTGCGTTGATCAACCGTCAGCTGATCGTAGCTCTGCAGATTGTTCAGCAGCAGCTGCGCACGATCGATAGCCTGCAGCGCACGGCTGCTGTCGCAATGGAACTCCTGCGGACCGCCAAGCGATTCATCTGGCGTTGGCACCACAGGCGGCGCCATCTGCACCATGTGCGTCAGTGATTCGTTGTGCTGCTGATAATACTGCTCCAGATGGTTTACGGCATCGCGCGTGCGGGTGATGTCATAACCCGACGCATTCAGGTTCACCACAAAACCAGCCGGCGCAACGCCGATCAGCACCAGCATAATCAGGCCAATGCCTTTCTGACCATCGTTAGCGCCGTGTGAGTAGCTCACGCCAATCGCGGAAACGATCAGGGCAATGCGCGTCCAGAACGGGGGCTTTTTCTTGCCATCAATCTTTTCACGGTCAGCAGGCGTCATGTGGATGCGCGAACGCTTGGTGGTTCCGCTCCAGTAGCGACGCAGGATAAAGATCAGACCGCCTGCAATCACCAGACCTACAATCGGCGAAAGAATCAGGGACATGAAGATATTGATGACTTTCGGCAGGTTGAGCGCGTCAACCACCGAGGTGCCGGTCATCAGGGCGTTGGTGAGACCAATACCGATGATAGCGCCAATCAATGTGTGAGAACTGGACGCCGGCAAACCCAAATACCAGGTGCCAAGGTTCCAGATAATCGCGGCCAGCAGCATGGAGAAGACCATGGCGAGTCCGTGGGCCGAACCGACATTCAACAGTAAATCGGTCGGAAGCATATGAACAATGGCATACGCCACGCTCAATCCACCAAGCAAAACACCTAAGAAGTTGAAAACACCCGCCATGACAACCGCCAGTTGCGCCCGCATCGCACGGGTATAAATGACAGTCGCGACCGCGTTAGCAGTGTCGTGAAAACCGTTGATTGCTTCGTAAAACAATACAAACAGCAGAGCAAGAATCAGTAACAGGCTGGTACTGAGGTCGAGACCAGCAAACAGATGTAGCATAAACGTTACGCCATTTTGGGAGGACATGAACGCGGCGCATTATCTGCGACAACGTGCGCGATATGAAAGAAAAATATAGCTCTTTATTGTCTTAAAATTGTAATGCAGCGTATAGATTTAGCTGAAAACAGCTTAAAATTAGTAAGTTACATTATGACACATTTACGGCATTTTTTTGAAGCTGGCGCTAAAAGCCGCAAATCCCTACAATCAGCGCCTTTCGGGCAAGGCGGATAAAGCAGTGGAAAAGTTTGACGTTATCATTATTGGTGCAGGCGCAGCCGGCATGTTCTGTGCGGCGCAGGCAGGGCAATTGGGTCGCCGCGTATTGCTGCTGGATAACGGCAAAAAAGCCGGTCGCAAGATTTTGATGTCGGGCGGCGGTCGCTGCAACTTCACCAACATGCACACCGAACCGGCGGCGTATCTGTCGCACAATCCGCATTTCTGCAAATCGGCGCTGGCGCGCTACAACCAATGGGATTTCATCGATCTGGTCAATCGCCACGGCATTGCGTATCACGAGAAAACGCTCGGGCAATTATTCTGCGATGACTCCGCACAGCAGATTGTCGATCTGCTGTTGAAAGAGTGTGATGCCGGGCAGGTGACGCTGCGCCTGCGCAGTGAAGTGCTGAGCGTCGATCGCGACGATAATGGTTATACCTTGCAGCTGAACGGCACATCGGTGCAGGCAGAAAAACTGGTGATCGCCAGCGGCGGGCTCTCGATGCCAGGCCTCGGCGCCACGCCGTTTGGCTACAAAGTGGCGGAACAGTTCGGCCTGAAAGTGTTCCCGACGCGCGCGGCATTGGTGCCGTTCACGCTGCATAAACCGCTTCTGGAACAGCTCAACACGCTGTCGGGCGTCGCGCTGCCCACCACCATCACCTCGCAGGACGGCACCTTATTTAAAGAAGCGATGCTGTTTACCCATCGCGGCTTATCGGGGCCCGCCGTGCTGCAAATCTCCAGCTACTGGCAGCCGGGTGAATTCGTCACCATTGATTTGTCACCTGCCACTTCGCTGGATGATTTCATTCATGTGCAGCGCGAAGCGCATCCCAATCTCAGCCTGAAAAACAGCCTGGCGAAAATTCTGCCAAAACGGTTGGTGGAAGTGCTGCAGGAGCTAAAGCAGATTCCTGACGTCACGCTGAAGCAGCTAAACAGCAAGCAGCAGGGCGAACTGGTCAGCACGCTGCATCAATGGCGCGTGCAGCCAAACGGCACCGAAGGCTATCGCACCGCCGAAGTGACGCTAGGCGGCGTCGATACCACCCAACTGTCGTCAAAAACCATGGAAGCGCGCGATGTGCCAGGTTTGTTCTTTATCGGCGAAGTGGTGGACGTTACCGGTTGGCTGGGCGGCTACAACTTCCAGTGGGCGTGGAGCTCGGCCTGGGCGTGCGCGCAGGCGCTTTAACTCACGTCGCTATGATGGCGTATTTCCTTTCTCCAGCGGATGAACCTATTGATGTTAAAACTCAAATTTATTGTGCCGTTGCTGATCGTCATCAGTGCCGCCGTTTGGTGGCTGATGCCGCATTACAGCGATGAGGACAAAGGCTATTACATCGCCATGTTCTGTACGCTCACTCATGATGGACGCGGCAATGCTCCGCAAGATATGCAGCAGATTATTGAAGGCAGTAATGCAGATTACGCATTGCAGAAGATTCATTTCCAACAGGGTTTGGCTGATCATCTGCAAGCGGTGTGGCAGGATTTGTCGCCAGAACAGCAGCAGCAGGCGCGGCAGGAAAATCTCTCCTGCCGCCGTTTGATGTCTGAGAAATTGCTACCGGGCCAGCCGGTTCAGTAATTATTGAACGGGCAGCGCAGGGATTAAAAGCTGCGCCGCCGTTTTAAGAAGCCGCTCAACACCTTCCCGCTCCCATATCGCAAAACGTTTCGCAGCAGAATCTGACGCCAATTTTGCGAGACGCCCCGCATCCGCTTGCACGTTACTTGTTGTACTAATTGATATTTTTCGCAGCGCCGCGCAAAATACACACAGTCACATGGTGCAGCAATCGCTCGCTGAGCATGATGTTGGCACGCGCCTCACATCAACTCAGGAGCTTCACGGATGACACTCGCGATGATGAACACACACAAAGCCTTTAAAGCACTGCAGTTGGCCGGCGTCAGCGACCAACAGGCCGAAGCCATGGTCGAGATCTTTACTGAGATGCAGCAGGATAATGCGTTATCTCGTGCTGATTTAATGAAGGCCGGAGAAGGAATTACAGGGAGCATTAAAGAACTGGATGTTCGACTTACCGGCGATATCAGAGAGCTGGATATTCGGCTTACTGGTGCGATTAAAGAACTGGATAAGCGGCTGAGTGGTGCGATTAAAGAGCTGGATGACCGGCTTAGTGCTGCTATTCGAGAACTAGAGGTTCGGCTTACTAATCTGGATGTTCGACTGAGTAGTGAGATTAAAGCAGTCGATGTTCGCCTGACCAGAGTCGAAGCTCGCCTTGATCGCATAGAAAAAGACATTGAAGTTATCAAAGCCGATGTCTCTGCCTTAAAAACTGATATGCGCTGGATTAAGCGTTTGCTAATGGTGATGACCACCACGATGGTCATTGCAGCGATCAAATACATTTTCTCTTAGATCTTGTGCTCCTGCGCCAGGAGTACAACCGACTGTACTCGCAGCGCGGCGCGATTCACATTCCCGCACACGCGCTGCCAGCAAACGCGCTCAGCGCCGCGTAATTTGAAGCGGCGCACACTTATCACGAAGTAAAACTACAACACTGCGCTCCAGATCATCAGACTGGAGTCCAGCATGTTGGAAATTACGCCTGTCCCCGCGCTGACGCGCGCCATCGCGATTCTCGACTTTATTGCCCAGCACGGACCGTGCAGCGCCGCCGAGATCATTGAAACGCTGGCGCTTCCTAAAAGCAGCGCCTACCTGCTGTTCGCTGAACTGAAAAAACAGCGTCTGATCACTATTGATCGCAACAACAACTATTGCCTGTGGACGCGGCTGGTGGAGTTTGCCGGTCACGCACTGCAGCGCATGGATATCCGCGATATTGCGCGTCCACCTCTGACACGTTTAATGCAGCAGACCAATCTGCTGTGCCACCTCGGCATCCTCGAGGGTGGTCACGCCTGTTACATCCTCAAACTCGAATCCGCCGCCACCATCAGCGTGCGCTCACACGAAGGCAAAAGCCTATCGCTCTATCGCTCGGGCATTGGCAAATGTCTGCTTGCCTGGCAGCAACCTGAAGAGCAGGAACGCATCATCAGCGGCCTGCGTTTTGTGGCGGTGACGCCAACCTCGCTGCGTAATGCCGACGCGCTGCGTACCGAGCTGGCACGCATTCGCCGTCAGGGCTGGAGCTTTGATAACGGTGAAGATTATCCCGATGTGCGCTGCGTCGCCGCGCCGATTTTCAATGCCCGCCAGCAGCTCGTCGCTGCCATTTCGCTGGTGGGCACCCGACTCGACATTGACGACGACAAACGCGATTACCTTGCTGGCCAGGCGATTGCCTGCGCCCGCGATATTTCCCGTCTGCTGGGCTGGCGTAGCCCGGCGGAAAAACACGCCTCGTAACCAGGAGAAGAGCATGTCCCTACCTAAAATTAAAACTGTCCGCGCCTACTTTGCCGGTGGCGCTACCGCGGATAAAGCAGCGGCTGGCGGCGATTATCACGATCAAGGTGCCAATCACTGGATTGACGACCACGTCGCCACGCCCATGAGCAAATACAAGCAGTATGAGCAGTCGCGTCAATCCTTTGGCATCAACGTGTTAGGCACGCTAATTGTCGAAGTCGAAGCCGATAACGGTCAAACCGGTTTTGCCATTACCACCGGCGGCGAAATGGGCTGCTTCATTGTGGAAAAGCATCTCAACCGCTTCCTTGAAGGACGCTGCGTCAGCGATATCAAACTGATTCACGACCAGATGATGAACGCCACCCTGTATTACGCCGGATCGGGCGGCCTGGTGATGAACACCATTTCATGTGTCGATTTGGCGTTGTGGGATCTGTTCGGCAAAGTCACCGATCTGCCGGTGTACAAACTGCTGGGCGGCGCGGTACGCGATGAACTGCAGTTTTACGCCACCGGCGCACGTCCGGATCTGGCGCAGCAGATGGGCTTTATCGGCGGCAAAATGGCGGTGCAGTGGGGACCGCACGATGGCGATGAAGGCATCCGTAAAGAGGTGGCGCGCATCGCTCACTATCGCGAAAGTTGCGGCCCGGATTTCTGGCTGATGCTTGATTGCTGGATGAGCCAGGACGTCAATTTCGCCACCAGGCTGGCTCACGCCTGCGCACCTTATAACGTCAAGTGGCTGGAAGAGTGTTTGCCGCCGCAGCAGTTCGAAGGATACGCCCAGTTGAAACAGCAAGCGCCGCAGGGCATGTTGATCACCAGCGGCGAACATCACGGCACGCTGCAATCATTCCGCACGCTGGCTGAAACCGGCATCGATATTTTGCAGCCTGATGTCGGCTGGTGCGGCGGCCTGACCACGCTGGTGGAAGTGGCGGCGCTGGCGAAATCACGCGGCCAACTGGTGGTGCCGCACGGCTCCTCGGTTTACTCGCATCACGCGGTGATCACCTTCACCAACAGCCCATTCAGTGAATTCCTGATGACCAGCCCGGATTGCAGCACGCTGCGCCCGCAGTTTGATCCGCTGCTGATCAACGAACCGGTGCCGGTTAACGGTCGCATGCACAAATCGGTGCTGGATAAACCGGGCTTCGGCGTGGAACTGAATCGCGATGGACTGAAGCGTCCTTATCAACACTAATCGCAGCGGCTGCGGCGACGCGTCGCAGCCCTGCGTGAGGGTTTACCATGGATAATCTGGTGTTAAGCGCGGTTAAAAAGAATCGCACACGTCTTATTCCTTTCATGTTGATGCTCTACGTGCTGGCGTTTCTCGATCGCGCCAACATTGGTTTCGCCAAAGAGGCATATCAACTCGATACCGGCCTGAGTAATGAAGCTTACGCGTTAGGGGCTGGGATCTTCTTTGTGGTGTACGCGCTGCTTGGCGTGCCGGCAAATTTGCTGATGCGACGCTTTGGCGCGCGCAGCTGGATTGGCGGCACCACGCTGCTGTGGGGATTACTTTCGGCGGCGATGGCATTTGCTGATACCGAAGCCAAATTCCTGCTGGTGCGTACCTTGCTCGGCGCCGCTGAGGCGGGTTTCTTCCCGGGCATGATTTATCTGACCTCGCTGTGGTTCCCGCAACAGCAGCGCGCTAGCGTCATGGGACTGTTCTACATGGGCGCGCCGCTGGCGTTGACGCTGGGTTCACCGCTCTCTGGCGCACTGCTGGAAATGCACGGCGTGCTAGGCCATCCCGGCTGGTTCTGGATGTTTATCATTGAAGGATTACTGGCGGTGGCAGCCGGCGTTTTCACTTTCAGCTATATCGACGACACACCGGCGAAAGCGCGTTTTCTCAGCGCCGAGGAGAAGCGGGCGCTGCAACGTCAGCTGGAGAGCGAAGAGCAGCAGAAGCCGACTTCACATCTGCGTGATGCGCTGCGCAATGGTCGCGTCTGGCAGCTCGCCATTATCTATATGACCATTCAGATAGCGGTTTATGGCCTGATTTTCTTCCTGCCTTCTCAGGTCGCAGCGTTGTTGGGCACCAAAGTCGGTTTCCTCGCCTCGCTGGTGGCGGCCATTCCGTGGGTGGCCGCGCTGTTTGGCACCTGGCTGATTCCGCGCTATTCCGACCGCAGCGGCGAGCGTCGCCGGGTCGCGGCGTTCACCTTGCTGGCTGCTGCCGTCGGGATTGGTTTGTCCGGATTGGTTTCGCCGCTGTTGGCCATCATTGCGCTTAGCGTCGCAGCGGTGGGTTTTATTGCCGTGCAGCCGGTGTTCTGGACCATGCCGACGCAGCTGCTTTCTGGCACTGCGCTGGCGGCGGGCATCGGCTTCGTCAATTTGTTTGGTGCTGTAGGTGGCTTCCTGGCGCCGCTGATTCGCGTAAATGCCGAAATGCACTTTAACAGCAGCGCTGCCGGATTGCTGGCGCTGGCGCTAATTGCCGCCATCGGTTCACTCATTATCCTCAGCCTGAAAGTGGAGCGTCAGTTGCCACACTCTCAGCAGCCAAGTCATTAAGTAAGGAGCAGCTATGCAGGATCCGTTAAATAATCCCTTCAAAGCCGGATTGGCGAAAGGCGAAACGCAGATTGGTTTGTGGCTGAGCAGCACATCGTCGTATCTGGCCGAAATTGCTGCCACCAGCGGCTACGACTGGTTATTGATAGATGGCGAACACGCCCCGAACACCGTACAGGATCTCTATCATCAATTGCAGGCCGTTGCGCCTTATCGCAGCCAGCCGGTGATACGGCCAATCGAATTCCAGACCGCACTGATTAAGCAGGTGCTGGATATCGGTGCGCGCACCTTGCTGGTGCCGATGATCGATACCGCTGAGCAGGCACAGGCGCTGGTGAAGGCGACGCGCTATCCGCCTTACGGCACGCGCGGCGTCGGCGCAGGCGTGGCGCGGGCGGCACGTTGGGGGCGCGTGGAAAATTATATGGCGCGCGCCAATGAAGAGTTATGCCTGCTGATTCAGGCCGAAAGCAAAACGGCGATTGATAATCTCGATGCGTTGCTGGAGGTTGAGGGCGTTGACGGAATCTTTATTGGTCCGGCTGATTTGTCAGCCTCATTGGGCTATCCCGATAATGCCGGGCATCCTGAAGTGCAGAAAGTGATTGAGCAGAGTATCAAACGCATCCGCAGCGCAGGAAAAGCGGCCGGTTTTCTGGCGGTTAATCTGGAGATGGCGGAACGCGCTATTCATTGGGGAGCTAATTTCGTTGCCGTCGGTGTGGATACCATGCTGTATACCGATGCGCTGGATAATCGGCTCGCGCATTTTAAAAAGAGCGTAAATGCGCTGAATAAATCGAGTTACTAATTGAGAAACGGATGGTATGCCATCCGTTTCTATTCAATTAAAGCGTTCATGAATTGGAATGAAGAAGTCTGTTGGCGTCAAATGGCGCCAAAAAAGAGTCAATTATTTATCAACGCATCGCACAACCAATTCGCGGCATATATTTATCGTTACGTACCGCGGGCGTGATAATTGCTTTATTGCGTTCCGTGGCGTCAAATCCCGCCTGACGGCAAAGCACACAGGGATCGCTACTTTCACGCATTGCAAGTTTGGCTTCCTCATCCAGCTGGCGCTTACGGCAATAAAGAGGCGTGCAGCCCAGCACATGTTTAAATGAGCGCGTGAAAGATTGCTGGCTTTCAAAATGATATTTCACTGCCAGGCTGATAATTGGCACATTGCTGTCTTTTAAGTCATTAATGCAATGAGCCAGTTTCTTTTTTCGGATGTAGCGTGCCAGCGTCTCATTGTGATAGCGGGCGAACAGTTTCTGTAAATACCATTTCGAATAGCCAGACTTCAGTGCAATATCATCAATCGTTAAACGTTGATCCAGGTTAGCCATAATCCATTCGGTTACCGAATCAATTACCCCTTCATTATATTTTTGCTGTGTCATCATAGTCCTCCATTAACAGTGGCAGAGTGTAATTTAATTAATCTTTCCAATCTGCAATTAATGTAAAGTTTTCTGGTTATTTGGCTGTTTTAATATTTGTCATCAAGACCGGTCTTGGTTTTCGTGAATTTACAGGTTTTCTTGTTGTGATGATGTTGAGTATTTATCGTAATAACGGGCGTTATTATTAACTCAAATTTTTCATCGCTTCGTGGCGCTTAATAGTAAAAGGTGTGCTTTCTGGCGGCACACCTCATCAATACTTAACGCGGATTAACGTGCCACACTGAAGGTTTTCACTGTTGAGGAATCACCTAATGGGTTTTCGTTTCAAACCAAAACAGTCACTTGCCGTGATTCTGGCATCAGTGACATTAGGCGCTGTTGCTCCGGCGCTCGCCGCCAATGTGTATGGTGAACAGCTCGAAGGCTTTAGCTATCCCTATCCGCTGCAGCACTTTAACTTCTCCTCGCAGCAGCAAGCGCTGAGTATGGGTTATATGGATGTCAAACCTACGCAGCAGGCCAACGGTGAAACCGTGGTGTTGATGCACGGCAAGAACTTCTGTGGCGCAACCTGGGATGACACCATCAAAGCGCTGAGCCAGAAAGGTTATCGCGTCATCGCGCCAGATCAGATTGGCTTCTGCAGCTCAACTAAACCAGCTAACTATCAATACACCTTCCAGCAACTGGCACAGAACACCCATCAACTGTTGCAGCAACTGGGTATCGACAACGCCATTATGGTTGGGCACTCGACCGGCGGCATGCTGGCGACGCGTTATGCGCTGATGTATCCCAGACAAACGCAGAAGCTGGTGCTGGTCAATCCCATTGGTTTAGAAGACTGGAAAGCCAAAGGCGCGCCGTGGCGCTCGGTGGATCAGTGGTATCAGCGTGAACTCAAGCTGGATGCGGCGGGCATCAAGAAATATGAACAGCAGACATATTACAGCGGCCGGTGGAAGCCGGAGTATGACAAATGGGTTGATATGCTGGCTGGGCTAAACAGCGGGCCCGGCCACAAGAAAGTGGCGTGGAACTCGGCGCTCATCTACGACATGATTTTCACTCAGCCGGTGTATTACGAGTTTAAAGATCTACGCGTGCCGACCACGTTGATGATTGGCACCGCAGATACCACGGCGATTGGCAGTGATATCGCGCCGCCGGAAGTGAAAGCAAAACTCGGGCATTACAATGTATTGGGTAAGCAGGTGGCGCAACTGATTCCCGGCGCACGCTTAATCGAATTCCCGGGCATGGGGCACGCGCCGCAGATGGAAGAACCGCAGACGTTTAATCAGGCATTGATCACGGATTTAGTGGGGCATTAATTGCAGGGTCGCCATTCACGGCGACCAACAATCAACTCAACTTCTTTTTCCCGTTCTTAGCGGCGTACATCCGTTCGTCGCTACCTTCCAGCAGCTGTTCCAGCGATTGCGGATGATCGGGATCGAACTCAACAATGCCCGATGAGAAGTGCAAAGCGTAGCGGCGCTCCAGATTCTGGGTTTGCTGTTGCAGGAAACCATCAAAGCGCGCCAACACACCTTCGGCATCGGCTTGCTGCAAACCATTAAACAGCACCACAAATTCGTCGCCGCCCAAACGGGCAAAGATATCCGCATGGCGGAAACTCACCTTCATGGCGTTGGCAAAGTCCATTAATGCGCGGTCGCCTTCGCGATGACCGAGCGTATCGTTAATGGCTTTAAAGCGATCGAGATCGAGGAAAGTCAGGCTGGCCGGTAACTGCTTCAACTGGCACTCATTCAGCGCCAGCTGGCCGAGCGTCATAAAGCCACGGCGGTTGGTGATTTGCGTCAGTTCATCGGATGTTGCGGTCTGGAACGCCACCAGCTCCGCTTCCGCCATTGCGGCTAAATCACGCAATGTATGGATATCATCCGCATCGAACTGGCGCGCATGATGATCGATAATGCACAAGGTGCCGACTTTCGCACCAGCCGGCGTGCGCAATGGGCAACCGGCGTAGAAACGCACCGGATTTTCGGCATTTTTAACCAGTGGATTATCGAAGAAGCGCTCGTCATCAAGCGCGTTTTCTACCACCATCACATCATCCTGCAGCACGGCGTGGCCACAGAAAGAGGTATTGCGCGGTGCGGTGATATCGCTTGAACCCGCAGTGGATTTGAACCACTGATGGTCCTCTTCCAGCAGGCTGACCAGCGCAACGGGTACACCAAACAAACGACGGGCAAGGCGGGTTAAACGGTCGAAACGCTCTTCTGCTGGCGTGTGCAGAATGTTGAGCGCACGTAACTGGGCCAGACGATGTGACTCGTCCGCAGGCAGTGCAGGTGCTTTCATCGCGTTACTCTTATTAATTATGGAATTACAGAAACACTGGTGTTTAAGCCACAAAGGCTGAAAGCGCCTGGCAACGGTATGCGATGTCCGATGCCAGGCGTAACGATAATCAGAGCACTTTTTGCTCAGCGAGATCAAGGGCAAAATAGCTGAAAATGAGATCCGCGCCGGCACGTTTAATCGCGCCAAGGCTCTCCAGAACCACATTACGTTCGTCGATGGCACCCGCCTGCGCGGCGAATTTGATCATCGCGTACTCACCGCTCACCTGGTACGCAGCGAGCGGCAGCGTAGTGCGTTCGCGGATATCGCGCAGGATATCGAGGTAAGCGCCAGCTGGTTTTACCATCAGAGAATCTGCACCTTCCGCTTCATCAAGCAGCGACTCACGCAGCGCTTCACGGCGGTTCATCGGATTCATCTGGTAAGTCTTACGATCGCCTTTCAGCGCGGTGCCTGCGGCTTCACGGAACGGGCCGTAGAAGGAGGACGCGAACTTCGTCGAATAAGACATGATGGCGGTATCGGTGAAGCCGGCGGCGTCGAGCGCCTGGCGAATGGCTTTCACCTGGCCATCCATCGCGGCAGAAGGAGCGATAAAGTCTGCGCCGGCTTGTGCCGCAACCACGGCTTGCTTGCCGAGGTTGATCAGCGTTTGGTCGTTATCGACGCCGTGATCGCACAGCACGCCGCAATGGCCGTGGCTGGTATATTCGCAGAAGCAGGTATCAGACATCACGATCATTTCTGGCACGGTGTCTTTGCAGATACGTGACATACGCGCCACTAAACCGTTTTCATTCCAGGCATCGCTGCCGGTGGCGTCGGTGTGGTGGGAAATACCGAAGGTCATCACTGAACGAATGCCCGCTTTGGCAATACGTTCAATCTCATAAGCTAAACGTTTCTCGGGAATACGCACCACGCCCGGCATGGCGTTAATGGGCACATAATCGTCCACGCCTTCTTCAACGAAAATTGGTAGTGCCAAATCGTTGATGCTGAGGTGAGATTCCTGGAACATTTCGCGCATTGACGCGCTTTTGCGCAGCCTTCTTGGGCGCTGGATCAGATTAAATTCAGACATGCTCTACAACTTATGCAGGTTAAAAAAGTGGCAATAGTTTACCCCTTTTCGCGGCTGCGCATGAAGGATTGTGTGCGGAAACGAAAACTCCCGCCGGGCGGCGGGAGTAGGGAAGATTACTCGTTGATGTCCGGATGCTGCTGCACCAGGTTTTTACGTTTCGCCTCAAGCTTGGCGATCTCGTCATCAATATCTTCGATTTTCTGCTCGATGTTGTCGTGATGCTCCTGCAGGATCTCACGTGCTTCATCCATGTCCGACGCGGCTGGCGTGGCACCGCGCAGCGGCTTGTTGGCGGTCTCTTTCATGAAGATACCGGTAATCAAACCAATCACCGCGACAACCATCAGGTAGTAAGCCGGCATATACAGATTGTTGGTGGCTTCCACTAAATAAGCAGCGAATGTCGGCGTTAGACCGGCAATCAGCACCGAAATATTGAAGGCACTTGCCAATGCGCTGTAGCGAATGTGGGTTGGGAACATCGCAGGTAGCGAGGATGCCATTACACCGGTAAAGGCGTTTAAGATCACAGCCATCAGCAACAGACCGGCAAAAATCAGACCAAGCACGCCACTGTTAATCAGCATAAAGGCCGGAATCGCGAAGGCAAACAGGGCGATACTGCCGATGATGACAAATGGACGACGGCCAAAGCGGTCACTCAGCATGCCCATTACTGGCTGTACAAACAACATACCCATCATAATGGCGATGATGATCAACACGCCGTGATCTTCCGAGTAGTGCAGGTTATGTGACAGGTAACTCGGCATGTAGGTCAGCAGCATGTAATAGGTCACGTTGGTGGCGATCACCAGACCGATACAGGCCAACAGGCTTTTCCAGTGTTTGGTCGCGATCTCTTTAAACGACACTTTCGGGCCGTCGCGCAGACCTTCACGGTCGCCTTGTTCCAGCTTGTCAACGTGTTGCTGGAACGCCGGCGTTTCTTCCAGGGCATGACGCAGATACAAACCGATAATGCCGAGCGGCAGCGCAATAAAGAAAGGAATACGCCAGCCCCACTCGAGGAATTTCTCTTCACCGATAATGGTGGAGATTAGCACCACGACGCCCGCACCGAGCACAAAACCGGCGATGGAGCCGAAATCAAGCCAGCTGCCCATAAAGCCGCGCTTGCGGTCAGGCGAGTACTCGGCAACGAAGATCGATGCACCGGTATATTCACCGCCAACCGAGAAGCCCTGCGCCATTTTTGCCAACAGCAGCAGAATCGGTGCCCAAATACCAATTGAGGCATAGGACGGTATCAAGCCGATACAGAAGGTACTGATCGACATGATAACGATGGTAATAGAAAGGATTTTCTGGCGACCATATTTATCGCCCAACATGCCGAAGAACAAACCACCGAGTGGACGAATCAGGAACGGAACTGAGAACGTACCCAGTGCAGCAATCATCTGTACACTTGGAGAAGCATCCGGGAAGAACACCTTACCCAGCGCGTAAGCCACAAAGCCATAAACACCAAAATCAAACCATTCCATCGCGTTGCCCAGCGAAGCCGCGGTAATGGCTTTACGTAAACGGGAGTCATCGATAATGGTGACATCATCAATCCCGATAGGTTTTACACGCTTCCTACGTAGTTTCATGCAGATACCCTGTATTGGAATTCGAAAAATCCTCAACGCTGCGGACTCAAACAATGCCAACAGTCCGCGGCGTTGAGAAAATTAAAGCATAGCGGGGAAATAACGCTTTTTCCCTGCCCTGCCGGGCAATTATTAGGAAAGTAATGATTGCCAACCGCGACAGAGTATACCGATTTTGTGTGATATTTGTCATGTTCTCACCATTAACTGGCTATTTTTTAGCTAATGCTGTGGCCTGTTAGCGCTTAAAACGCGTCGAAAAAAGGCCACAATTTCACGCAGCGATTTGCAGTAAGCGTGCGCCATCTCGCGAAACTACATATACTTGCGTGAGTTGCTTTTTTGGAAATCAGGTTTCATATGGCGCGCTTTGTTTTATTTGCCAAAAGTCTCTGTTTTGATGCCGACCAACAGGTGTTTTATCCACTCAATTCTCCCGCTCAACGCGTGGCATTAAGTCCGCTGCAAAGCGCGGTATTACGTCGCGTGCTCAATGCCCAAGGCAAGCTGGTGCGTAATCAGGCATTGCATGTGCTGTTTCAGCGCGAACCTTCTGAGATCCCCTTTGCCGATCGCTTAACGTTGACCATTGCTGAGATCAATCGTCTGGCGCAGCAGGCGCACGCGCCAGGTGCATTGGTACATCAGGTGCCGCTGATTGGCTGCGTGCTGGCCGAGCAGGTCGATGTCGAATCCTTCAATGAGGTCGCTACGCCTGCTGCTGAAGCTGAAAAGCCGGTCACGGTGCAGCCCGAACCTGCTGTGAAAGCGGTCGCCGTGAAGAAAAAATCCTGGCTGTGGCGTGGCGTGCTGGCGGGATTATTACTGCTAAATGTGGCGCTGGCACTGATTATCCGTCAGGAGTTTGCGCCAACCGAACATGATGGCATGCAATTTAAATTTTATGGTCAGGAAGCGCAGACGCAGGTCTTTATCAATGAAAGACTTTCTGCCGATTCTTTTGTCGTTCAGGATGCTATGCGCCGATTCCGCGAGTTAAAACCGCGCCTGCCGGATGGCTCAGTCCCGCCGTTGCTGTACATCAACCGTTCACGCATTCGTGCCTTCAGCAGTGCTTTCCTTTGCCTCCAACCCATCGAGCAAAAGAATAATGAATGTATTTCATGGTTGATATCTAATCAGGAGCTACCTGATGCGTAAGTCATTACTCACATTGGTTGTTATTATTGCGTTCATTTTTCCCTGGGCGTGGGTTCTGTTGGTCCGCCCAACCGTTGTGGTACCCGAATGGTGTGATGTTCCCTATCGCATTGATAATGAAGGGAAGCCAACGGGTACGCTGGATGCGACGGTACGCACACGTTTTAAAGCGGATGGTAGCGGCGCATCAACGCTAATCGGCACGGTGACATTGCCGGATCGTCAATATCGTTTAAATCGCGTTTCTGTCAGTAGCTGGCATCGTCAGGGAGATTTTATGCTGGTGAATACCCGTAAAGTGCAGGCGATGGCCGATGATACGGTGCCCGAGCCACTCGCTGCGCAGATACTTTTCACCTCGGCGCGAGAATCCCACAGTGATTATTATCAGATGTATCAACTCCCCAATGGCGATCAAATAATCAATTATTCTGGTATGCCGCGGCTTTATTGCCATACCTGATTGATGCGCAAATAAATAAGAAAAATTTACCATTAAGCGAGGCGGTAACCTCTGCTTGCCAGCTCCAAAACATTGGGTAATACTCTGCCGCCGTGCTTTGGTGGAGTGTTCATGTCGAGGATAAACGCCCAGTCTTTTAAGAATCCCTGGCTGTCGATGAGCGACAGTGTAGAAAGCAATCTTATCAATCTTGTGCCTGCGGCACAGCGTACGACTGCCGTTTCCATTAGATCGGTGGCGTGGATTAACTGTGGCGAACGAACCGATGCGCAGCTGGCATTATTGGCGCAACAACCCGATGAACTGCTGCAGCGCCTGAAAAGCTGGCGTCAGGCCGGATTACTCTCCCGCCAGGCGACCGAGAGCTTGCGTCAGCTGCAACGGTTGACGCAAACCAGCATCGCATGTAACCAACCCATCACGCAGCTTGATGAATATCAGCAGTTGGTGGGGCAGTTAACGCCGACGCTGGAGCGCATTAATCAACGTCTCAATGCCCAGCGCGATGTGCCGAATGGCGCGCTGGCGGAAGACAGCCTTGAAGTGGCGCTGCGCATTGCGGAAAAACGGCGCGCAGGCCGTTCAGAGCAGCGAGCGCAGCGGCGCACCCGTTAACCATCCCTGAATATCTTCCACCGCCTGCGTGAAGTAGGTGCGATAATTGCTGTCGGCGACATAGCCGAGATGCGGCGTCGCCAGCACGTTCGGCAGCTGACGCAGCGGATGATCGGCGGGCAGCGGCTCCTGTTCAAACACATCTAATCCCGCACCGGCTAACTGACCCGATTGCAGCGCGGCGATCATCGCCTGTTGATCGACAATGCCGGCGCGCGATGTGTTAATCAGCAGCGCGCCGGGCTTCATCTGCGTCAGCGCCGCTGCATCAATTAAATGGCGTGAGCGCTCGCTCAATACCAGATGAATGGACACCACATCGCTGCTACTGAGCAGCGCAGCCAGCGATGGCGAACGTTCTGCGCCACACTCGGCGGCACGTTCGGCGGTTAAATTCTGGCTCCACGCACACACGCGCATCCCAAACGCCTGCGCCACTTTTGCCATCTCGCCGCCGATTTTACCCAATCCAAGTAATCCCAGCGTTTTGCCCTGCAGGCCCATGCCAACGGTGTGCTGCCACGCGCCGTTGCTGCGCAGCGCCTGATTCTCCGGCACGATATGGCGCGCCAATCCCAGCAACAATCCCCACGTCAGTTCCAGCGGTGCCGCGCTGCTGCTGGCGGTACCGCACACCGCGATATAGCGTTCCGCGCAGGCATGTAAATCGATGGAGGCATTACGCATGCCGGAAGTGACTACCATTTTCAGATTGGGCAAGCGGCCAATCAGCTCGGCGCTGAGCGGCGTGCGTTCGCGCATAACCACCAAAATATCGGCGTGCGCGATGCGCTTAACCAATTCATCCTGGTCGGCGAAATGTTCAGTCAGGGAAGTGGTGTGCACCAGCGGGGCGAGAGACGCCCAATCGGCAAGCGACTGGGCGACGTTCTGGTAGTCATCAAGAATGATGCAGTTCAGGCTCATAATGTTCCTCAACGAGAAGTGGCTTGTGCCCTTGCTCGCTGAGCCAGGCACGCAGCCGGTCATTATCCAGCGGACGGGCATAATAGTAGCCCTGAATAAATATCACACCACGCTGCCGCAGGTACTCAAATTGTGTTGCGGTCTCGACGCCTTCGCCCAGCACATCCAGTTCCAGCTTGTGGCACAGATTAATAATCGCATCCAGCACCGGCGTTTCCACGTCGAGGCCTTCAATGGCATTGATAAAGCCGCGATCGATTTTCAGGTAGTCCAGCGGGAAGGTGAGCAGGTAGGTCAGTGAACAGTGGCCGGTACCGAAATCATCAATCGCCACCTTCATGCCCTGCGCGCGCAAATGACGCAGTTTACACGCCACCTTTTCACCCTCTTCAATCAGGCTGCGTTCGGTCAGCTCCAGCGTGATGCACAGCTGTTTATCTTTGATGCGCTCAGCAAACAATTCAATATCGGCCACGAAATCGTCATGCTGCAGATGCTCCGCCGCCAGATTCAGCCCGAGGTGAAATCCGGGCTCGACCTGCCAGCTCTGAATATCTTCGGCCATCAACTCCAGCAGATGCTGCGTCAACGGCACAATCATCCCTTCGGCTTCAGCGGCGCTGATAAAGATATCCGGACGAATCATCACGCCGTTGGGCCGTTGCCAGCGCAGTAAGGCTTCAACACCGGCGCAGGCGTGCAAGGTATTGCTGTATACCGGCTGATAATGCACTGAGAACTGGCGGGCGCGGATAGCGCGACCAATTTCATCGTGCCAGGAAATACGACGACGCAGCCAATTGGCGGTGAGGATCATCAGCAAAATCGAGAAAATCGCCGCCATCGGCAGGAAGATGAACAGCGCCTGACGCCAGGCTTTGAGCAGCTCAGAAGCCGGAACGGTTACATTAACGGTGATGGGATAGCGGCTGGAGTCGGCCTGAAAAGATTCACTTTTCATATACAGCTTTGGCTGCATGTCAGCTGGTCCGCTGGCGATCACTGCGCCACCGCTAAATTGCAGGCTCATGTGGTAGCCACGCGATCCGCCGATGGCGTTCATGAAATCCATCAAATATTGGCCGTCGATGACCGCCCAAAAACCGCTGGTATCGGGAAGCTGACGCATAAACACCACCGCCGGACGATTCGGCACGCCAACCGTTCCGCGCACCGAGATGCTCCACCAGGCTTTGCCGGTAATCGGCGGCGGCTGCATCATCATCTCGGTCAGGGTGCCATGTCGCAGGCCAAAGGCGGACGAGCAAATGATGTCATTGCCTTTCAGCATACCAATGGATCGAAAATAGGGATTGAGCGTACCGGCGCGCTGCAGCTGATCTTCGATTTTGGCACAAGGCTGGTACTGATACTGGCGCATCTCAGTGATCATATTCCAGGCGTTGTCACTCATCTTTTCAGCCTGAGTAATCAAGGTATTGGCGGTTGAAATCTGCTGTTGGCTGACGGTGTGACGCGCTTCGATGGCCGTACAAAGGATGCCGAGCACCAACGGTAGCAACCCGGCACAAACGATTAAGACCCAATCAAAATCGTGATGTCGTTTTTTCAGTGGCACCAGACAATCCTCAGTCGGTTTAAGCTGCGCTTGCGGCGTCAGCAGCATACCATTTTCACAGGGCTGTGTAGGGTAGCGATTTAAGAATAAACCGGTCTGATACAGGTCAATGATCAATCTCACTTTGCGTTTAATGACATTGTTTTGCCGTTATTGGCATTTCCCAGCGGCAAAAACGCTATGCCACGATGTTAGGTAAGCACATTGACCTGAAATGAGGAGCGGAAATGAGCACGGAAACCCTGGATATCACATCATTACGGCAGCGCATCAGCGAAGGCGAATGGCAGGCGCGCATCAAACTGGCGCAGGCTTATCATCTGGCGGCGAAGCTACGCTGGACCGACCATATTTACACCCATTTTTCCCTGCGCGTACCGGGCGATCAGCCGCACTTTCTTATCAACGCTTTCGGGCAAACCTTCGATGAAATCCAGGCGGAAACGCTGGTTAAAATCGACATCGACGGCAATATTATTGACGACCCAACCGGGCTGGGAATTAACCTTGCCGGGTTTGTTATTCACAGTGCGATTCACCGCGCGCGGCCAGATGCCCATGCGGTGCTGCATACGCACACCGCGGCCGGCATTGGCGTTTCGGCGCAGCGAAACGGCCTGCTGATGATTTCGCAACACAGCACGCGTTTCCATAATCGCCTCGGCTATCACGATTACGAAGGTATCGCGCTGGATCTCGACGAGCAGCAGCGCATCGTTGCCGATCTCGGCGATCTTAACGCGCTGATCCTGCGCAATCACGGCCTGCTGACCAGCGGCGGCAGCATTGAAGAAGCTTTCTACAACCTCTATTACCTCGAGCGCGCCTGCCAGGCACAGTTGGCGGCACAATCGGGCGGCGCAGATCTGATCATTCTCCCGGACGCCGTTTCCGAGAAAGCCGCGCAGGCGTTTGATAACAGCATCCGCAATCGCAAATATCAGCTGCACTGGGATGCTTACATCCGCCAGCTCAACCGCAACGCACTCTGAGAATCTCCCCGATGAAATGGCTAAAACCGGTAGTTTCTACGCTGCTGCTGTGCGCGGCGTTTGGCAGTCAGGCCGCGCCTGATTTGAGTAAAGTCACGCTGGTGCTGGGCGATCAGGCACGCAATCTGCGTTCGCTGATCGAAGCGGCAGATGTCATGAAAGACGCGCCTTATCACTATCGCTGGGCGAATTTCCAGGGCGCGGCGCCGCTGTTTGAAGCGCAGCGTGCGGGTGCGGTCGATACCTCGTACGCTGGCGATTTGCCGGTGCTGATGGCGGCGTCGGGCGGCGTACCGCTGAAGATCATCGCCACCAACGTCGGTGACGCCGGTTCGAACGGGCTGATCGTCCCCGCTGATTCGCCGATCCACAGCGTGAAAGATCTGGCTGGCAAGCAGGTTGTCGTCTCGTCGGCGCGCGGCAGTATCTCGCAGCACTTGCTGTATGAGGCGTTGGAAGAGGCGAAAGTGCCACGTGATACGGTGCCGGTGCGTTTTGTGTTGCCAACCGACGCCAGCGCGGCGTTTAACTCCGGGCAGATTGCCGCATGGGCGACCTTCGATCCCTATTTAGGTATTGCGGAAAAGCATGGCGCGCGTCTGCTGCGTGACGGCAAAGGGCTGACAACCGCGCTGTCGTTTGTCACCGCCACGCAAAGCTCGCTCGACGATCCCGCGAAGCGCGCGGCGATTGCGGATTTCACCCATCGTCTGGCCAAAGCGCGCGAGTGGGCGCTGGCGCATCCGCAGCAGTATAACGAGGTGTATGCGCAGTTAACGCGCCTGCAACCGGCGGACGCGCAGCAGATTACTGCGCGTATTTCCCACGGTGTACGTGGCGTGACGCCGGATGATGTGGCAAAGGTGCAGAAGGTGTCGGACTTGTTTAGCGAGTTGAATATCCTGCCAAACAAAGTTGATATACAGGCGATTACCGACAACAGCGTGTTTCAAACGCAATAACGTAAAATCACGCCGCTACGACAACCTGCACTAAACCGTAGCGGCGCAATTTATTGCGCGACCTTGAGTAAAAGAGCCTTAACGCGCCCGTTTACCCGGCCGTCCATTACCCAACATAATCGCCAATCGGCTTCCGCCCGGCGTGGTTTCCATCAAAATCTTGGTCACGCTGGTGAGCGGCACCGACAGCAACATGCCGACCGGACCCAGCAGCCAGCCCCAGAAAATCAACGACAGAAACACCACCAGCGTCGAGAGTCCCAGCCCGCGCCCCATCAATCTTGGCTCCAGCATGTTGCCGAACACCATATGAATCGCGCTGAACAGCGCCGCCACCAGCATGGCGTCATAAATATCATTTAACACCAGCGCCTGAATAAATGGCGGAATACCGGCGATGATCGGGCCAATGTTGGGGATAAAATTAAGGATGAACGCCACCACGCCCCAGAACAGCGCGAACTTCACGCCGAGGAGCAGCAGCGACAGCCAAACGGCCACGCCGGTAATCAAACTCACCAGGGTTTTCAGTGCCAGATAGTGCGTCACACCTTTCAGCGCACGGTGCAGACCGGCGATGCGGATTTGTGGATTAACCATCGCATTGCGCATCTTGTACGGCAGATGACGCACTTCAAACAGCATAAACACCACGGTGAGGATCAGCAGCAGGACGTTGGTCATCGCGCCGGACAGCTGTTTTAGCACCGATGTTGCCATGTCCATCACCACGTTGGGATCGAGGCGCGCCGCCAGCGCTTCGGTAGAGATGTTGATATGAAAACGCGCGGCAAAATGTTGCACCACCGCCAGTTTCTGCTCCAGCATGGCGCGGATTTGCGGATAGGTATCGCTGAAGTCACTGGCCGAGCTGGCGAGTACAGCAATGAGTAACAGTACGACGATAAAAATCACGGTGATCACCAGCGTAATCGCCAGGCCACGTTTGACGCCGCGTCGCATCAGCATCGTGACCAGCGGATTGAGCACAATAGCTAAAAAGCTGGCGAGTAAGAAGGGCACCAGAATGTCCGAGGCGGCGCGAATGCCCGCCAGAATAATCACCAGCATCGCCAGTTTTACCAGGATGTTCTGGCCAATTTTTTCCTGAAGCAGGTTATTCATTCTCTCTCCTGAGACAAAATTTCTCAGGAGAGTGTAGTTGATGGAAATTAACCATCTGTTTTTTAAGATAAAGAGAAATTTTTACAACACGCAACATCCGTAGCTACCTGCATGAACGTCAAGCGGTAGCTGTGGAATTTTCACACCTCGGCTTACCGTGCCGACATCAATACTTATTTAAACATCGGCACAGACAAACAGCGAGCAAGGTAAGGTGTTAACTATTTAATTAAGCGATCATTCGTTCATTCCAACCATCTTTAAACTGAATATTTCCATCGACGTATTTCCACATAATAGTTTCATAACGAATCTCGACATTTTCCATATGTGTGCTTGCTATGCCTGCTGGTACGAGTGATGGAGTAATGCTGGTTATTTTTACGTTTTCAAGAACAATGTTAAAGTATTCTGTTTCAATTCCTGCCTCATTAATTCTATACATTTTTATCGTGGCTGATTTAAGTATTCTTCCCTGACACAGCGCGCGAAATAATAATGGTGTCGTCTGGTCAAATTCTTTCTGGAAAACTATTGGGGCATGGATTCTTGCTGCTGTTAACTTTCCGGTATGTCTGTCGGCTGGAACCGATATGTTATGCGTTAGAGTGCGCATTTCAATTGAGCCGAGTCGTGTAGGCATCAGGCATCCACCCGCGATAGGGGATCCGTTTTCATCTGTTAGCCATAAATGAGCTGGAGTTGACATAGTTAAGTTCCTTTTAATTTTAACGAGGGCGGTTAAACCAGACAACAAACGCAAAGGTAATGATTATCAAAGCCCCTATGGCCTGAAGTGCGTAGGGGCGAAAGTACGTTACTGCAAAAACACCGAAAGTAATAATTAAAACAAGCGGAACGTAGCCCCAAAAGAAATATGATGCCTGCGCCTTTAACCATTGTTTTAGAAAATTACGCATGCCTACTTCACCATGTTAATTATTGCGTTGGTAATGTCACTCTCAAATGCTTGAGCTTTCATAAAAGTCGGCTCGACGAGGAAATACATCATTTCGAGTCTTTGCATGTGCAGGGCTTGATAATACATCGGCGCTTGTAGCCTAAGCCTTTCAGCACTATCAGCAGCTTGTTGTACGATGCCGTATAGCCCTAGCCCGGTAACAGTTAGCGCGGCGGTCTTTCCTGTCCAGGCGACGATGGATGAGTTAAAGCCTATGCCAAGGCAAACAGCTGTTGTTATTCCAATGATAAAAGTCTGATTGTTTAGTGTGTTAGAGGAGATGATCACGCCTGCTTTTAATAAACCGGAATTGATTGCTGAAAGTTGTTCGCGTGTTTTGAATCTGAAAATTTCTTCAAAATAGATGTGAACCAGCCTATAGATAATGTCACGTCTTTTGACCACTTCGGCAATGCCATCCAGGAAGCGCAAGTCTTCTTCTTTTAGCTTTGCACATACATCTTGATAGTTATCGGTGAAGCAAGATGTGTAATACACCAAGCGTGTTGCTCCGTCGCCAATTTTACTGGCTTGCTGAAGTACCTGGTCTTTTACACCTATAAGAGCTTTTTCAAGCTGTGACGCCATCAACTCATCGGCTTTGATGCCCTTGAGTATCAAATCACTGTGATACATGCCGTTTCCTTACGGTTAGAAATCATCCCTAGTCGAAACTACAATTTACCCATTTAAAGTGTAAGGTCAATGCCGCACGGACATGGGTTTTGAAAAATGTGGATAAGATGACAGTTAAACCCACAATCACAGCTTAAATAATTTTAATCATCAAGGTCCTATTTATGCGTGATGAATCACGCCGCTACGGTATGTATGACTATTTTTCATGACGCCGCATCAGCACCGTGGCCGCCAACATCAAACTCAAACTGGCGCAAAGCGTCAGCGTGGCCATCGCCATACCTTGTCCCACCGAGCCCTGTTCGAACTGACGCCAGATAAAGATCGCCACGGTTTGCGTGCCTGCCGGAGCCAGCAGCAGCGATGTCACCAGCTCGCGCGACGCTACGGCAAACACCATCATCATCGCCGCCAGCAAGCTGGGCGCGACTAGCGGCAGCACAATCAGACGCAGCGCCTGCACACGTGATGCGCCGTGCACGCGCGCCGCCGGTTGCAGCGTGGGTGCCAGCTGGCGCAACGCGCTACTGACATAACGCACCGGCCACGGCAGCAGCAAACAGCTGTACGACAGCAGCAGAATAAACATCGTGTTATAGGGCGAAACCGGCCAGAAACCGCGGTTCCACAGCAGAATCAACCCCACGCCCACCACCACGCCGGGCATCGCCGCAGGCAGCAGCGCCAGGCCATCCATCATTGCCAGCAAACGGGTTTTCCCTTCTGATACGCGCCAGGCGATCAGAAAACCCAGCGCGCCGGTCAGCAGCGCCGCGCCGAGCGCCAGGCCAATGCTGGTGGAGAAGGCCGCCAGCGCATCGCCTTGCTGGCTGAACAGCGCGCCGAAGTGGCGTAGCGTCAGATTACTCAGATGCAATCCGCCGGAGAGCGTATTCAGTAAGCCGCTCAGGGTCATCGCGCCGAGCGGCAGCACCACCGCCAGCAGCACGGTGACAGCAAACGGCAGCAGCATTAAGATTTGTAAGCGTCCCGCATGCGCCAGTTCCTGACTCACCGGTTTGCCACCAACCGCCGTCACATCGCTGCTGCCGGTCAGTTTGCGCTGCAGCAGCCACGCCGTGAGCGCCATCAGGCTCAGCATCAGTGACAGCGACGCCGCGCCAGGCAGATCGATCGGCCAGTCGGCGATTTTGGTTTCAATACCGACGGTCATCAGCGTCAACTTCGCCTGCGCACCGAGCGCCGCAGGCACGCCGTACTCCTCAATCGCCAGCGTAAACGCCAACAGCACGCCGCCCGCCAATGCCGGTAAGGTGAGCGGCAAGGTGATGTGCCAGAAGCCGCGCCACGCCGATGCGCCATGCACGCGCGCCACCCAGGCGAGACGTTGCCCGCTGGCCAGCAGCGAACGCGACACCGCGAAATAGACCACCGGGAAGATGTTCAGCGTCATCACGCCAATCATGCCGCTGCTGCTAAACAGCAGGCTGTCGAAGTTGATGCCGGTGAGTTGTTCGATATACCCGTTGCGTTGCAGCGCCAGCGTCCATGACAGCGCCACAATATAGGGCGGCGTCAGAAAGGGGATCAGAAACAGCAGATCCCACAGCGCCGCGCCCGTCAAGCGGAACAGGCCGCGCAGTGCGCCGAGCGGCAAGCCCAGCAGCAAACTGCACAGCGCCACGCCGCCGCCGATTTTCAGCGTGCCCAGCCACATCGCTGCCAGCTGCGGATCTTCCAGCAGCGCCGGAAAAGCACTAAAAGCGCCGCGCCAACTGCCTTCACCTAAGTAGGGAAACAACGCTTGCAGCACGATAAACAGCAGCGGCAGCGCCACCAGCAGCAATAACGCCAGCAGAATCACGCCATTCAGGGCACGCGACATCGCTTATTGTCCGAACAGGGCGCCAAAGCGCTTTAGCACCGCCGATCGTTCGCTGCTGCCATCCTGATTAGTCGGCAATAACTTGATCTCGGTAAACAGCGGACGTTGCGCTTTGATATCGGTACGCGCCGGCATCAGCCAGGCTTTCGCCACTTGCTCCTGACCTTCATCTGACAGCACGTAATCAACGAACTTTTTCGCATCGTCTGGGTGCTGGCTGCTTTTCAGGATCATCATCGGACGCGGCGCGACCACGGTACCGTTTTCCGGGAAGATCACCTTCACGCTCTCGCCCTGCGCGATGTTGTTATAGGTGACGTAATCGACCGCGCCAAACACCGCCGCTTTCGCGCCTTGCAGCACCGGCGTCACCGCCTGCGCGTTGGGGCCGCTCATCACCATGCCGTTGGCTTTCAGCTGGTCAAACAGCTGCCAGGCTTTTTCGCCTTCGCTGTTTTGCAGGCCAATCAGCAGATCGAGTGACGCGCCAGACAGCGCCGGATCCGGCGTGGTGACGTTATCTTTGAAGGCGGGCGCGGTGAGATCCTGCCAGGTTTTCGGCTCTGGCGTGTTGCTTTGCGTATTCCACACGATGCCGAGCGCGGAAATGCCCTGCGCGACATAGTTGGCGGTTTTGAACTGATTCGGCACCTTCGCCGCGTTGGCGCTGTTGAACGGCAGCAGCCAGCCGCGCTGTTGCAGATCTTCGGCGGTATCCCACGAAGCCGAGATCAGCACGTCGGCCTGTGGATTGGCCTGTTCCGCTTCCAGACGCGCCATCACTTTGCCGGTGGTGGCCTGGAAAATATTCACTTTGATGCCGGTCTGTTTTTCAAATCCGGCGGCAAGACTTTTCGACAGCGAACCCGGACCGGCGGTGTATACCGTCAGCGCCTGGGCGTCGTTGATCATGATGGCGGAAGTCAACATCATCGCGCTGATGGCTCCTGTTTTAACTGACTTGAGAGATGGCATTGCAGTCCCCTGAGAGGTGAGTAACGGAAACAATCTGGCCCTGCGCCAGGTGAATGATGCGGTCGGCCAGCGTGTTGGCTTCGTCGCGATCGTGCGTAACGTAAACAGCGGTGATGCGCGCCGCGCGCAGCAAATCCGCCATGGTGTGAACCAGAGTTTCACGCAGGTCGCGGTCGAGGTTGGAGAGCGGTTCGTCGAACAGCAGAATGGCCGGTTTCGCCACCAGCGCGCGCGCCAGCGCCACGCGCTGCTGCTGGCCGCCTGAAAGCAGCGCCGGTTTGCGATCGCCAAAATCCTCAAGGCCCACCTGCGCCAGTGCGGCATCGGCCTGTTGCCGCGCGGCGGCTTTTTTCATGCCGCGCATACGCAGCGGAAAGGCGACGTTTTGCGCCACCGACATGTGCGGCCACAGCGCGTAATCCTGAAACACCATGCCAAGGTTACGTTTTTCCGGCGCATCACAGTGGCGCGGTGAGGCCACGCAGCGTTGGCCGATCCACAGTTCGCCGGCGGTGGGCTGCAACAAACCCGCCAGCAGTTTCAGCAGCGTGCTTTTGCCACAGCCGCTCGGGCCGAGCAGCGCCAGAATTTCGCCTGCGGGAATGGTCAGGGAGAGATCGTGCAGAATAGTCAGGTTATCCACCGACCATCTGAGATTTTTCAGTTCAATAGGCAGCGCGGCATGCGTCATCGGCCACCTCCCGCGAAGGCGTGAGCGTTACGCACGCGCGCCTGAGAAATCAGGGGCGTCATCAGATTGTTATCCTCTTTGGGATTTGATTGGGGGCGAGTCTACGAGCGCGATATGACGAAATGATGACCATAAAACTGGGCATTTCACTGATGCGGATAAAACCAAATGGCGTATAGTTATCCTCTTGTTATAAAAATTCCGTCACCCACGAGCGCAATCACTCATGCCTGACTCGCCTGCCGCCGCACCTGAACACGGTCGTTTTCGCCTCAATTTACTGATCCTTTCCATCGTGAAGTTCAACTTTGCCAGCTATCTCACCATCGGCTTGCCGCTGGCGGTGCTGCCCGGTTTTGTCCATGACGGACTGGGCTACAACGCCTTCTGGGCCGGATTGGTGATCAGCCTGCAATACATCGCCACGCTGCTCAGTCGCCCACACGCGGGACGCTATGCCGATCTGTGGGGGCCGAAAAAAGTGGTGGTGCTGGGGCTGGTGGGATGCTTGCTGAGCGGCATCTGTATTTTGCTGTCGGCGCTCAGCGATGGGCAGGGCGTGCTGAGCCTGGTGCTGCTGTGTCTGGGGCGCGTGATTCTCGGCATCGGACAGAGTTTTTCCGGCACCGGTACGTCGCTGTGGGGCGTGGCGCGCGTCGGTTCGCTGCATATTGGCCGGGTAATTTCGTGGAACGGCATTGTCACTTATGGCGCGATGGCGATTGGTGCGCCGCTCGGCGTGGTGATTTTCCGCAGCGGCGGCTTGCTGCTGCTTTCCAGCATCATCATTGCCATTTGTGTGCTGGCAATTGCGCTGGCGCTGCCGCGCGCATCAGTGAGAGGCAGCAAAGCCAAGCCGCTGCCGTTCCGTGACGTGCTGAGCAAGGTGTATGGTTTCGGCCTGATTCTGGCGATGGGTTCCGCCGGGTTTGGCGTGATCGCCACCTTTATCACGCTGTTTTATCAGGATAAAGGTTGGGATGGCGCCGCCTTCGCGTTGACCATGTTCAGCGCCGCGTTCGTCGGCACGCGTCTGCTGTTTCCGAATGCCATCAACAAGCTCGGTGGTTTGCGCGTGGCGAGTATCTGCTTTGCGGTAGAAGCGATAGGCTTGTTTCTGGTGGCCGGTTCATTCGACCCGTGGATGGCGAAGATGGGCGCGTTCCTCACCGGCGCGGGTTTCTCGCTGGTATTCCCGGCGATTGGCGTGGTGGCGGTGAAAGTGGTGCCGCAGCAGAATCAGGGCAGCGCGCTCGCCACCTATACCGCGTTTATGGATTTATCGCTGGGCATCACCGGCCCGATCGCCGGTTTCATCATGAGTTATGCCGGCGTGTCGCTGGTCTATTTCCTCACCGCACTGCTGGTGTGTTTAGCATTGTTTTGTACGCTGAGGATGATTAAGCGGATGCCGGAAGAGCCGATGGTGGAGGTTAAGGAGAACGCATAATTTTGCTATTGAACTCAGGCATACCCTAAATAGTTTAAGTCAGAGCAAGGCGGCAAGCGTGAGAATCCCCAGGAGCTTACGCCCGTAAGTGACTGGGGTGAGCACGGGCAGCCAACGCAGCTATGGCTTAAAATATGACGGGTATGAAAAAAAGGCCTCCGACCGAGGCCAACACTAACAAAATGTGTCATTAGACACAGATAAGGGTGCGTTTTCAGGCTTGCAGCAACTCGATGCTGTAGCGAATTTGGCGTTCAATCTCAGCGGTATTCCACGTCTCCAGCGATGAGGCAAACGGCTCAAATGCGTAAATGCCTTTATAGCCCAACATCTCCAGACGTTTCACCTGCGCCACGCTGTTCAGCACATCGCGGTCGCTGAGCATGATGCGTTCTTCATCGGTCAGTTGCGCCGTTGGGCGGGTATCTTCCACGCCGGATAAATGCACCAGACCAATATGGTTGATATCAATCTCCTGCGGGAACTCGTTTTCGGCGTTCTCATACAGGTGATGATGGAAGGTATCGAGCAGCACCTTGAACGGGACTTTTGCTTGCTGAATCAGTTGCTGCGTCTGCACCGCCGAGCGCAGCGAACTGACCGGGAAGCCCAGCGGTTCAACCAGCCCCTGAATGCCATACTTTTCAAAGCGCGGCGCCAATACCTGCAGCGCTTCCAGCGTCTGCTGGGGCGAAATCTCAATCCCTTCATTGAGCGGACACATCACCAGCGCTTTTGCGCCGATGGCCCGAGCTTCCTGTAGCAGCGCGTCGGCTTTAGCCAGCAGCGACTCATCGGCACGGTTAAACGGATAGAGCGCGTTAATCGTCACGATTTCAATATGGTATTTATCCGCTAGCGCGCGCAGCTGCGCCGCGCTGAGATCATCGGTTACCTTGCCGCTCTGCATGTCATTACGCAGTTCAACCTTGCTCAATCCCAGGCGTTGCACCAGCTGAAAGAAGGCTTCCAGCGTTAGCCTGGGCGCAATTTTACGGTTAATACAGAAACGGGTCGGATCGATGGCCATGTGCGGCTCCTGTAAACGGATACGGATTAGGTGCTGCAAAGAGAACATTTATTTCATTATTATTGAATTATGAAATATCAGATATTGGATCTGCCTCGCAAAAATTTCATATTTCGTTTCGCGTTGCATGGGGAAGCTGGATTTCAGACATAAATTCGGTGCGGGCAACGGCTTAGCGGCAGAGCGGTTTGGTGAGCCTTTAGCACCAGCAGTGCAGCGCTACGGGCTGATTGACACCCGGCTGTCAGCGCAGGCGGAAAAAATGCGATCCATGCCGCTAAAAGGAAATTTTCTAAAAAGAAGTATTTGAAAAATTCATTTCATTACGATAGCTTCATAGCACGCTTTAAGTATTGCCTGCACACGCAGCGTCGCGGTTCGAACGGGCTATCTGCAGGGAACTTCACATCTAAGAGGCAACGACATGACTATCGTAGGAAACTTTATCGGCGGCAAAATTACCCACAGCGCCAGCAATGAAACCATTCCCGTGTACGATCCGGCGACCGGCAAAGTCGTGCGTGAACTGACGCAGAGCACCGCCGCTGAAGTGGAAAAGGCGATTGAAGTCGCGCATGCCGCCTTCCCGGAATGGTCGAAAACCGCGCCGTTGCGTCGTGCCCGTGTGATGTTCAATTTTAAAGCGCTGATGGAAAAACACCGCGAAGAGCTGGCGGCACTGATCGTGTCTGAGCACGGTAAAGTGTGGTCCGATGCGCTGGGTGAACTGACGCGCGGTATCGAAGTGATCGAGTATGCCTGCGGTATTCCACATCTGATTAAAGGTGAGAACTCACCGAGCGTGGGCACCGGCGTTGACAGCTATTCGCTGATGCAGCCGGTCGGCGTTGTCGCCGGTATCACACCGTTTAACTTCCCGGCGATGGTGCCACTGTGGATGTTCCCCATCGCGCTGGCGTGCGGCAACACCTTTATCCTCAAGCCACCGGCGCTGGATCCTTCTGCATCTGTGCGCATGGCCGAACTGCTGAAAGAAGCGGGCCTGCCGGATGGCGTATTCAACGTGGTGCATTCGTCTAACGAAGATGCCGAGCAGCTGTACAAAGATCCGCGCATCGCCGCAGTCAGCTTCGTGGGTTCTTCCGGCGTAGCGGAGCACATCTATAAAACTGCCAGCGCCCACGGTAAACGCGTGCAGGCGTTTGGCGCGGCGAAAAACCACGCCATCGTGATGCCCGATGCCGATCTCGATGCCACCGTGAACGCCATTATGGGCGGCGCGTTTGGTTCAGCGGGTGAACGCTGCATGGCGCTGCCCGTTGTGGTTGCCGTGGGTGATGACACCGCAGACAAACTGATTGCGCGTCTGACGCCGCTGATCAAAGCGCTGCGCGTCGGTCCTGGCATCCAGAAAGGTGCCGAAGAGAATGAAATGGGGCCGGTGGTTTCTGCTGCGCACCAGAAGAAAGTGCTGGGCTACATCGACAAAGGTGAGCAGGAAGGCGCGAAGCTGGTGGTTGATGGCCGCAGCATACGGGTTGCTGGCCATGCAGAAGGTTACTACGTTGGCGGCACGCTGTTCGACAATGTGACGTCGGATATGACTATCTGGCGCGAAGAGATCTTTGGGCCGGTGCTGAGCATCATGCGTTCCAGCGATTACGACAGCGCACTGCAGCTGGTTAACAGCCACGAATTCGGTAACGGTAGCGCCATCTTCACCAGCAACGGCCACACCGCGCGTGAGTTCGTGCAAAACGTCGAAGCTGGCATGGTTGGCGTTAACGTGCCGGTTCCGGTTCCGATGGCGTTCCACAGCTTCGGCGGCTGGAAGCGTTCGGTATTTGGTGCGCTGAACGTGCACGGTCCAGACGGCGTGCGTTTCTACACCCGCATGAAAACCGCCACCGTGCGTTGGCCGAGCGGCCAGCAGACCGTATCTGAGTTCAGCATGCCGACGCTGGGCTAATTTCGCTCAACAAGGAGGAACAGGATGTCTCTGATTTCGAAAGCGCAAAAACCCGACAGTAACGGCCGCATCCAGCACGTCACGCCGGAAAGCGCGGGCTGGGAATATGTCGGCTTCGACGCTTATCTGCTGAAAAAAGGGCAGAGCCTGAAGCTGAGTAGCGGCGACAAAGAGTTGTGTCTGGTGCTGGTAGCGGGCTTTGCATCGGTGAAAACCCGCCATGCGGAGTTCCCAAATCTCGGCAAGCGTCTGTCGCCGTTTGAACGCATTCCACCTTATTCGGTGTATGTGCCGCATAACGATGAAGTGGAAGTGTATGCGGATAGCGACCTTGAGCTGGCGGTGTGTAATGCACCGAGCAGCGGCAACCTGCCGGCGCGACTGATTGCGCCGGAAGACGTTGGTGTTGAGCAGCGTGGTAAAGGGCGTAATCAGCGTCTGGTGCACAACATTCTGCCGGACAATAAAGAGGCCGACAGCCTGCTGGTGGTGGAAGTCTACACCGACGAAGGCGCGACCAGTTCGTACCCCAGCCACAAGCACGACCAGAAAAACAGCCCGGACGAAACCTATCTGGAAGAGACCTACTATCACCGTTTCGATCCTGAGCCAGGTTTCGCCATGCAGCGCGTGTATACCGACGACCGTTCACTCGACGAGTGCATGGCGCCGTATAACCGCGATGTGGTGACGGTGCCGCGTGGCTATCATCCGGTGGCAACCATTGCCGGGTACGATAACTACTATCTCAACGTGATGGCGGGTCCAAAACGTCTGTGGAAATTTACCTGGGAGAAGGATCACGCCTGGGTGAACAGCGACCAGTATCCGCGTTCGTAGATTGCACATCAATGTAAGAAGGGCAGCCAGGTGGCTGCCCTTTTTTGTTAGCTGGTCGACTCTGCGAAGAGATTATTCGCTGGGCACGTTGTTGTTCAGCGCCAGCGACACGGCGAGCGTCTGTGCCAGACACAGCGAGGCGACCTGCGAACGGAAGCCATCCACTTGCGCTTCACGCACCACAAAGCACACATCGCTGAAGGCGGCCAGCGGGCTGACCTGGCTGTCGGTGATGGCAATCAGATGCGCGCCACGTTTGGCACCCAACTCAACCAACTCCACCGCTTCACGCGCGTATGGCGAATAGCTGATGGCGATCACCACGTCTTTCGGGTTCACCATGCTCAGCTGCTCGGTGAACATGCCGCCGAGGCCGTCGATCAGGAACGCACGACGCTCCAGATGGCGCAGCGCATACACCAGATACGATGCCACGCTGAATGAGCGACGCAGGCCGATGATGTAGATGTTCTCGGCTTCATCGAGCATTTTCACCGCGCGGTTGAGCTGGTCCGGATTCACCTGCATCGCCAGCTGTTGCAGCGCCTGGCTATTCACCATGGTGAAGACATTGAGAATTTCGGCCGGGCTCTCAGGTGAAGTGGCGCTGTCGTCAGTGGCGGTCTGGCGGAACAGACGTGCGCGCTCGGTATAGTTAACGGTTTCTTCCATCAGGTGCTGACGGAAAACCTGTTTCATTTCGTTGAAGCCGCTGAAGCCAAAGGCGTTGGCAAAGCGGATCAGCGTCGAGGGCGGCACATCGGCATGTTGTGCGATGGAAGCAACGGTATCGAAAGCGATGCTGTTACTGTTATCAAGGATATAACGAGCCACCTGCTTCAGGCGTTTGCTCAGCGTCTCATAGCGACGACGGATCTCGTCCTGTAACAAGGTTAATTGCGTTGGATTATTGGTCATTACTTCGGCCCGCTAGAAAAGAAAATATGGCTGGATAATGAGCGCTATAGTACCAGATGGATGGAAAATTTCATTTGTTTGACATCATCGTGACGCTTATTTCATCGGTTTATGAAATGCCTCACAGAATATGCAGGTTTTCCCCTCACCCTAACCCTCTCCCGCAAGCGGGCGAGGGAACCGTCTTGTGCGGTACACCGGATCGCGTTCAATACTCAACAATTGCTGGATCGGTCCCTTCTCCCGCTGGCGGGAGAAGGCGAGGATGAGGGCCAGCGAGCACAATCAAAAAAGCGGCCAATTGGCCGCTTTTTCCCAGCTAACTTCGCACTTAACCGCGCACAGCGCGCCAGTAGCCGATCAACCGCAGGTAATTCCCTTTCACCGTCTCAACCAGCGCTGTATCATCCAGCTCGCCTTGCAGCCACTGGCGTGACGGCTGGCCGAAGATGGTGCGGCCTACCGCGAAACCCTTCACCCACGGCGCTTGCGCTGCGGCGGCGAAACCGGCTTTCAGCGTCTCTTCCGGGGCATCGAGGCCCAGCAGCAGAATGCCGCGGCAGTGCGGATCGTTCTGCTCGATCAACCCGCTGATTGCCTGCCAGCTTTCGGCAGACAGCGGCGGCAGTTTCCACCAGTCTGGCTGAATGCCAAGGCTGTAGAAGTGGCTCAGCATGTCGTAATAGTAGGATTCGTTACGGTCCGGATTGCTCTCCGGCAGAATCAGCTCCAGCAGCAGTTCGTGCCCGCTCTTGTTACAGCCATTCCACACATCGAGCACCAGCTCATCCTGCTCTTTACGCAGTTCCGCGCTGTCGTGCGGATGGTAGAACACCAGACATTTCACCACGTGCTCGGCTGGCCAGTCGACCAGCTGTGAGCCGATGTTGCCGTGCTCAAGACGCAGCGGACGTGAACTTGGCAGCTCAATTGGACGCCCAATCCACCAGTTTTTACCGGTAATCGCGTTCAGCGCTTTCTGGCCGTAAGTGGTATCCGCGAGGATGCCGCTCTTTTCATTCAGGCCGGCTTCATTGGCCGCTTCTTCTGCGGCACGCAGCAGCAGCAGTTTCAATTCTGGGATGCGCGCTTCGCTGACGCCCGCTTCGCGTGCCATATCAGCCAGCTGTTTGCGATGGTCGAAGGCGAACACATTCAGCTCTGGCCACTGCTGTTTACGCGTGGTGACGCGATGCAGGTGATTAAGACGTACATCAAGATCCGGACGTTTCACCTCTTTATCGCGGCTAAGGAAATCGTCCAGCTCTTCTTTGGTCGGCATCGCCGGTGCACAGCCGTGGCGCGAAACCACCAGCGCGCCACAGGCGTTCGCGTAACGGCACGCTTGCTCCCAGCTTTCATCATTCAACCAGCCGCGCAGCAGGCCAGACATAAAGGCATCGCCCGCACCCAGCACGTTCAGCACTTCAACGCGCACGCCGCTCTGCAGTTTGGTCTGTTCCCAACTATCCGGGATCTCGCCCTCAAACACCACGCAACCCAGCGGACCGCGTTTGCACACTAATGTGGCCTGGCTCGATTGACGCACATTTTTCAGCGCGGTCAGCGTATCGGTGCTGCCACCGGCGATATGGAACTCTTCTTCCGTTCCGACCACCAAATCGAAATAGTGCAGCACTTCCTGCAGCTGTTGCGTCACTTCGCCCGATTCAATGAAACGCGTTTCGCCGTCGCCGAGTGAGGTCAATCCCCACAGTACCGGACGATAATCGATATCCAGCGCGGTGCGCAGGCCGTTGCGTTTGGCGATATCCAGCGCTTTCAGTACGGCGGCGCGGGTTTGCGGATGCGAAAGGTGCGTGCCGGTGACGGCGACCGCGCGTGAAGAGGTGATGAAATCTTCGTTAATATCTTCCGGCACCAGCCCCATATCGGCGCAGTTGTCGCGGTAGAAGATCAGCGGGAAGCTCTCTTCATCTTTGATCCCAAGGATCACCAGCCCGGTCAGGCGCTGCTTATCGGTAATCAGGCCATCGGTATTGCAGCCCGCACGTTGCAGCTCTTCACGCAAAAAGCGGCCGTTATGCTCGTCACCTACGCGCGCCAGCATCGCCGATTTCAGGCCCTGGATCGCCGTACCGTAGGCCACGTTGCCGGAAGACCCGCCGAGATATTTGTTGAAGCTGGTCATATCTTCCAGGCGTGATCCAATTTGCTGACCGTAGAGGTCGACGGCGATGCGTCCGATACAAATCACATCAAGCCGCTTCTGTTGTGTACTCATACCTATTGTTTCCTTCTGTGATAAGCAGACACTGCGGGCGCTGCCGCCCAACGTCGAGCGCTTTGCTTCCGGGTTCTCAAGGTGCCTGATTGGCTTTGGTCGCAGTATGAGGAATAAAAATTCCAAATTCAATATGAAATGAAACATCCATCACGATTTTGTGAGCCAGGTAAAACTCTGACCAGGCCGCAAAGCGGCGTTGGAATCGTCGGGAGTTTCAGTGATAGTCAGGCTTGTGAGCCAGGTCTCAGGAAAGTGCTGGCGAATCAAGGAAGCTACTGAAGTGAAATGAAATTTCGTTATGACCTGCAAATGACCTGTTACTGTTCCACTTTTCCCCCTTTCGCGGCTTGCGCAGCCCACGTTTCATTGCTGAATTTGATCTCCATCGCAAAATGAAATGTTTCTTCTGTAATCGTGTTTAATGAAAAAAATATTTGTTTATAATCGCCTCACGTTTCACTTAATCCGCGGGCGCCGTGAACGGCAGTTTTTACCCGAACCGCGATGTACCTCGCCGCAGGTACCAGCATGTAAAGGAAGAAGCATATGGGCACAATCAGACTCACCACGGCACAGGCGCTTGTAAAATTTCTTGATAACCAATACCTGAACGTTGACGGCGTTGAAACCAAATTTGTGAAAGGCATTTTTGCCATTTTCGGTCACGGCAACGTGCTGGGATTGGGACAGGCGCTGGAGCAGGACAGCGGCGATCTGGTGGTGCATCAGGGCCGTAACGAGCAGGGCATGGCGCACGCCGCCATTGGCTTTGCCAAGCAGTCGCTGCGTCGTCAGATTATCGCCTGTACCTCATCGGTCGGTCCCGGCGCGGCCAACATGATTACCGCTGCTGCCACCGCGACCGCCAACCGCATTCCTTTACTGCTGCTGCCGGGCGATGTGTTCGCCACGCGCCAACCGGATCCGGTATTGCAGCAGATCGAACAGAGCCACGATCTCAGCATCAGCACCAATGACGCGTTCCGCGCGGTGAGCAAATACTGGGATCGCGTCAGCCGCCCGGAACAGCTGATGACTGCCTGCATCAACGCCTTGCGCGTGTTGACCGATCCGGCAGAAACCGGCGCGGTGACGATTGCGCTGCCGCAGGACGTGCAGGGCGAAGCCTGGGACTTCCCGGAATACTTTTTCCAGAAACGTGTGCATCGTCTGGATCGCCGCTTGCCAACGGCCGCGCAATTAGAAGATGCGCTGGCGCTGATTGCGCGCAAACACAAGCCGCTGATCATTGTCGGCGGCGGCCTGAAATATTCCGACGCCGGTGATGCGCTGCTGAAATTTGCCGAGCGCTTCAACATTCCGTTTGCCGAAACTCAGGCCGGTAAAGGCACCATCGTTTCCGATCACCCGCTCAATGTCGGCGGCGTGGGCGAAACCGGCTGCCTGGCGGCCAACCTGCTGGCGAAAGAGGCCGATCTGGTGATTGGTATCGGTACGCGTTACACCGACTTCACCACCGCGTCGAAATGGATTTTCCAGAATCCGGACGTCAGCTATCTGAACCTCAACGTCAGCAACTTCGACAGCTACAAGCTGGATGCGGTGCAGCTGCTGGCGGATGCGCGTGAAGGTTTAACCGCGCTGGAAAGCGGGCTGCAAGGTTTCGAAAACCATTGGGGCGGCCAGATTGAGCTGTCGCAAAGCAAGCTGTTGAAAGAGACGCAGCGCGTCTATGCCGCCACCTATAACACCGACGATTTCATTCCGGAAATCGCCGACCACGCCGATCGCGAAGCGCTGTTTGCCGAGTTTGAGCGCCTGACGAAATCGGTGCTGACGCAGAGCAGCGTGCTGGGCACCTTAAACGAGCAGCTCCCAAAGGATGCGGTGATCGTCGCGGCAGCGGGCAGTCTGCCGGGCGACCTGCAGCGCGTGTGGCGCACCAAAGATTACAACTCGTACCACGTTGAGTACGGCTACTCCTGTATGGGTTATGAAGTGAATGCCGCGCTGGGCGTAAAGCTGGCGCAGCCGCAGCGTGAAGTCTACGTCATGGTTGGCGACGGTTCGTTCATGATGCTGCACTCCGAGCTGGTCACGTCGATTCAGGAAGGGGCGAAAATCAACGTGGTGCTGCTGGATAACATGACCAACGGTTGTATCAACAACCTGCAGATGGAACACGGCATGGACAGCTTCACCACCGAGTTCCGCTTCCGTAATCCGGAAGGCGGCAAGCTGGATGGCGGCTTTGTGCCGGTGGACTTCGCGGCGATCGCCGGCGGTTACGGCTGCAAAACCTACCGCATTACCACGCTGGAACAGCTGGAAGCCGCGTTGATCGACGCGCAGAAGCAGACCGTTTCCGTGCTGTTCGACATCAAAGTGCTGCCAAAAACCATGGTGCACAAATACTTCAGCTGGTGGCACGTCGGCGTGGCGCAAACCTCTACGTCAACGCGCACGCAAGAAGTGGCCGACAACCTTAACGTGCATATCGAACAAGCCCGTAAGTATTAAAACCTCTTTTAGGCCGGAGCTCTCCGGCCTTGTTTTACCCTAACTTATCCGACTCTACAGGTGTAATTATGACGCTCAAACTCGGTGTAATTGGTACCGGTGCAATTGGTCAGGAACATATTCGTCGCTGCAATAACGTTTTGCAGGGTGCGAAAGTGGTGGCGGTTTCTGATATCAACGTGGAAGGGGCGCGCGCGGCGCTGCAACGTCTGAATATCGAAGCCGAGGTGTATCAGGATGGTCATCAGGTGATCAACTCGCCAGACGTTGACGCCGTGCTGGTGACATCCTGGGATCCGACCCACGAAGAGTTTACGCTGGCGGCAATCGCGGCCGGCAAACCGGTGTTCTGTGAAAAGCCGCTGGCGCTGAGCGCTGAAGGTTGCCGTCGCATTGTGGATGCCGAGATCAAACACGGTAAACGTCTGGTGCAGGTGGGCTTTATGCGTCCGTACGATGCCGGCTATCGCGCGCTGAAAAAAGTGATCACCGACGGTGAAATCGGCGAGCCGCTGATGCTGCACTGCGCGCACCGCAACCAGAGCGTCGGCGAGAATTACACCACCGACATGGCGATCACCAACACCCTGATTCACGAGCTGGACGTGCTGCGCTGGCTGACCGAAGACGACTACAAAACCGTGCAGGTGGTGTTCCCGCGTACCACCTCGAAGTCTCATGCCAATTTGAAAGATCCGCAGATCGTGCTGTTCGAAACGCAGAAAGGCATCCGCATTGATGTGGAGATCTTCGTTAACTGCGCGTACGGCTACGACATTCAGTGTGAAGTGGTGGGCGAAGAGGGCATCGCTAAGCTGCCGGAGCCTTCGGCGATCCAAACGCGCAAAAACGCGCGTCTCGGCGTGCCGCTGCTAACCGATTGGAAAGACCGTTTCATTGATGCTTATGACGTTGAGCTGCAAGCGTTTATTAATGACGTGAAAGACGGCCAACTGACCGGACCTTCTGCCTGGGATGGTTTTGCTGCCTCCGTGGCCGCCGATGCCTGCCACAAAGCGCAGAACAGCGGTGCGATTGAGCCGGTAACCATGCCGCCGCGTCCGGATTTCTACGCCAAATAACTGTGCTGTGCGCTAAATACTCCTCGGCGGCTCAGCGGCCGCCTCTGTGAATCAGGGACAACAACATGAACAAAGACAACGTTAAACTGGCGATCGCGCCAATCGGCTGGACTAACGACGACATGCCAGAGCTGGGCAGCGAAAACACCTTCCAGCAAACCGTCAGTGAAATGGCGCTCGCGGGCTTTACCGGCAGCGAAGTGGGCAGCAAATATCCGCGCGATCCGGCGATTCTCAAGCCGATGCTCGATATCCGTGGCATTCAGATCTGCAACGCGTGGTTCAGCACCTTCTTCGCCAACGGCGACAAAGCGAAAACCATCGACGAATTTATCAATCACATGAATTTCCTGCATGCGATGGGCGCGCGCGTGATTGGTTGCTCCGAGCAGAGCAAAAGTATTCAGGGCACCACGCTGGCGGTGCTGGAGCAGAAGCCGATTTTCAGCGATGAAGAGTGGCGCTTAACCGCGGAAGGCTACAACGAGCTGGCGGAGATCGCCGCGAAAAAAGGCATGCGTTTGACGCTGCACCACCACATGGGCACCGGCATTCAGACGCCAGCCGAGATTGACCGCTTTATGGAATCGACCAATGAGAATGTTGGCCTGCTGTACGATACCGGCCACATCTACTATTCCGAAGGTTCACAGCAGGCGATGCTGGATGTGCTGACCAAATATCTGCCGCGTATTTTCCACGTGCATCTGAAAGACGTGCGCGACAGCGTGGTAGCCGAAGTGCGTGAGAAATCGCTGTCGTTCCTGGATGGCGTGAAGAAGGGGACTTTCACCGTGCCGGGCGATGGCGTGATCGATTTTAAACCGGTGTTCAAAATCCTCGATGATTACGGTTATAAAGGCTGGATGGTGGTGGAAGCGGAGCAGGATCCGGCGCTGGCCAATCCGTTCGAATATGCGGTAAAAGCGCGTAAGTACATCCGCGAGAATGCGGGGTTATAAGGGCAAATGCTCGCAATGCATTGCGCCGCTACGGGATGTACACGCATTCGTAGCGGCGCGATTTATCGCGCTGTTTTCCATAAAAAAAGGCCGTTATCCCATCAGGATAGCGGCCTTTTAATTGGCTGAGATTATGACGCTAACGACAACGCCGGTTTCTGTGCGTTGACCGCCAGCCACTCGGCAATGCGCGCCTGCTCGGCTTCGTTCAGCCACATACCTTGTTTGGTACGACGCCAAATCGCATCATCCAGCTCGCGTACCCATTCGTTTTTCACCAGGTAACGCAGCTCGGCTTCGTAGAACTCGTGACCGAAGTTTTCACCCAGATCATCGATGCTCTTCGCGCCTGCCAGCAGCTCTTCGGTGCGGCTGCCGTAAGTCCGCGCAAAGTGACGCGCCATCCCTTCGCTGATAAACGGATAGCGACGACGCAGGCTGGCGGTGTAATCCTCGCGTGAACCGGAGAAATCCCCGCCCGGCAATACCGCGTTTTTGGTCCACGCCGGGCCGATATTCGGGTAGTATTTGGTCAGTTTCTCCAGCGCATGTTCCGCCAGCTTACGATAGGTGGTCAGCTTGCCGCCGAACACGGACAGCAACGGCGCCTGGCCATTGTCGTCATGCACATCCAGCGTGTAATCACGGGTGATGGCCTGCGGCGAATCCGATTCGTCATCGCACAGCGGACGTACGCCCGAGTAAGTCCAGACGATGTCATCTTTGCTCAGCTGCTGTTTGAAGTGTCCATTGAACACGTTCAACAGGTAGCTGATTTCGTTGTCATCGATCTTCACGTCTTTCGGATCGCCTTTGTACTCCACGTCGGTGGTGCCGATGATGGAGAACTCATCCATCCACGGAATCACAAACACGATACGGTTATCTTCGTTTTGCAGGATATACGCCTGCTTTTCGCGATGGACGCGCGGTACCACGATGTGGCTGCCTTTGATCAGACGAATGCCGTACGGCGATTTCAGCTTCAGACCATCGTCGAAGAACTCTTTTACCCACGGACCGGCCGCATTGACCAGACCTTTGGCGCGCCAGGTGTAGGTTTTACCGCTGTCGATATCTTCGGCTTCCACCATCCACAAACCGGCTTCACGCCAGGCGCGGGTCACGCGCGTGCGGGTGCGTACTTCGCCGCCCTGTTTTTCCACTTCCTGCGCGTTGAGTACCACCATGCGCGCATCATCAACCCAGCAGTCAGAATATTCGAATCCGCGCGTGATCTCCGGCTTGAGGGCCGAATCCGCGCCAAAACGCAGGCTCTTACTGCCCGGCAGCGTGGTGCGTTTGCCGAGGCGATCGTACATAAACAGGCCCATGCGGATCATCCACGCCGGACGCAGATGCGGACGGTGCGGCAGACGGAAGCGCATCGGGAAAGCGATGTGCGGGGCCATTTTTAGCAGCACTTCACGTTCTGCTAACGCTTCGCCCACCAGGCGGAATTCATAGTGTTCAAGGTAGCGCAGGCCGCCGTGAATCAATTTCGAGCTGTTGGAGGAGGTTGCACAGGCCAAATCCCGCGCCTCCAGCATCAGCACCGACAGTCCGCGTCCTGCAGCGTCCACTGCAATGCCGGCTCCGTTAATGCCGCCGCCGATCACGATCAGGTCTTTGGTTTCCACGTCATCTCCTCCGATGTTCGGAATAGTTCTAAAATGTTCGTTTTCGAGCGTAATAATAATCGGAAACCAACATCTACGCCAGCGGTTAACTGAATAAAAACATTTTTGCGTGATATAGCTAACATTCCGACAGGAAAAAAATCACATAACCACAGGACTTGTCAGGTTATCGCGGCGCGTTCTCAGGTTAAACTAGGCGCTAATCGTGATGAAGTAATGAGAGACACCATGGAAACCTTCGAGTGTATTAATGTCCTGCAGGCGCAAGAGCATCTGGCACAAGGTGCGCAGCTGGTGGATATCCGTGATCCGCAGAGCTTTATGATGGGCCACGCGGCGGGCGCGCAACATCTGAACAACGATAATCTGGCGGATTTCATCGCCAACGCTAATCAGGCTTTGCCGGTGCTGGTGATGTGCTATCACGGCAACAGCAGCAAAGGCGCGGCGCAGTTCCTGCTGGGCCAGGGATTCAGCGCGGCGTACAGCATTGACGGCGGATTTGATGCCTGGCGCGCGGCATTCCCGGCGCAGGTTGCCCTCGGCGACGCCTGAGCCCATCGCATAAGGAAGGAGATCACCGCATGATGCGCATTACCCAGTTCAATAATCCGCGCATGGCGCAGGCGTTTGTCGACTACATGGCGACTCGCGGCGTGACGCTACGCATTGAGCGCGAAAGCCACTTTGTCATTATGTTGGATGACGAAAGCAAGCTGGAGAGGGTCGAAAACGAACTCGCGCAGTTCGTGCGCGATCCCAACCATCCGCGCTATCAGGCGGCCAGCTGGCATAGCGGCAACACCGAAAGTGGCTTGCGCTACGAGCGCACTAATATCTGGGCGAGCATTCGCGAACGCGCAGGTCCGCTCACCATGGCCATCATGATCGCCTGCATCGCGGTGTTTATCCTGATGCAGATCGTCGGTGATGATGTGGCGCTGGAGTGGCTGGCTTGGCCGGCGGATTCCTCGCAATATTTCCAGGTGTGGCGCTGGTTTAGCCATGCGCTGCTGCACTTCTCGCTGCTGCATATCCTGTTCAACCTGATGTGGTGGTGGTATCTCGGCGGTGCGGTCGAGAAGCGTCTCGGCAGCGGCAAGCTGTTTGTGATTATGCTGATCTCGGCGCTGCTAACCGGCTGGATGCAGGCCAAGTTCAGCGGCGTGCTGTTTGGTGGTTTGTCGGGCGTGGTTTACGCGTTGATGGGTTACTGCTGGCTGCGCGGCGAGCGCGATCCCGAAAGTGGTATTTATCTCGAGCGCGGCCTGATTGGCTTCGCGGTCGTATGGTTGGTGATTGGCTGGTACGGCGCATTTGGTCTGTCGATCGCCAACGCCGCGCACGTCACCGGCTTGCTGGTGGGTTTAGCGATGGCATTTGTTGATACGCGTAAGATTACGCGTCGTTAGCAGCACCAATAAAAGAAGCGGCCACGAGCCGAGGAGAGAGATGTGAAGCAGACGCAACGTCATGACGCCATTATCGATCTGGTCCGGCGTCAGGGATATGTCAGTACCGAAGAGCTGGTGGATCACTTTGAAGTCAGCCCGCAAACCATTCGGCGTGACCTGAACGACCTGGCCGATCAGAACAAAATCATGCGCCATCACGGCGGGGCGGCGCTGCCGTCCAGCTCAGAAAATACCGCATGGCAGGATCGTAAAATGATGTGGTCGGCGGAGAAAGCGCGCATCGCCGAGCGCGTGGCGAGCCAGATCCCTGATGGCGCCACGCTGTTTATTGATATCGGCACCACGCCGGAAGCGGTGGCGCATGCGCTGCTCAATCACAATAATCTGCGCGTCGTCACCAACAACCTCAACGTGGCGATTCTGCTGATGGCGAAACCTGATTTCCGCGTGATTATCGCCGGCGGCGAAGTGCGCACGCGCGATGGCGGCATCATGGGCGAAGCGACGCTGGACTTCATTTCGCAGTTTCGCCTCGATTACGGCATTCTCGGCATCAGCGGCATTGATATGGATGGTTCGCTGCTGGAGTTCGATTATCACGAAGTGCGCACCAAACGCGCCATCATCGAAAACTCGCGCTGCGTGATGCTGGTGGTGGATCACTCGAAGTTTGGCCGTAATGCGATGGTCAACCTCGGCAATATGAGCCTGATTGATTACATGTATACCGATCAAAGCCCGCCGGCCAGCGTGCTGAAAGTGATTGAACAGCACGAAGTTCACCTCGAACTTTGCTAATGCCGTAGCGGCGCAATTTATTGCGCGATAAATCGCGCCGCTACAAAAATCAGCACCGATTTTTTTCACCGCACCTGCATTTCCCTGTCGCTTTTTTCTGCGCCCCCAGCTTTACTTATCCATTCACCTCTTGCGCTCGCCCGGCTTTACCGTTAACGGACTCGAAGGGATTGATATGTCGCAGCAAAAATTCAATAAAACACGTTTCGACGCCGCGCTCACCCGCCAATGGCAGCATCTCGGACTCACTTCCGCCCAGCAAATGACACCGCAGCAATGGTGGCAAGCGCTGAGCCGCGTGCTGGCAGAAATGCTGGCGACGCAGCCACCTGTGCCAGCCAAACACGGGCAGCGCCACGTCAACTATCTGTCGATGGAGTTTCTGCTGGGGCGTTTGACCGGCAACAATTTGCTCAATCTTGGCTGGTATAACGAAGTGCAAGCCGCGCTGGCGGAACATCAGGTTGAGCTGAGCGAACTGCTGGAAGAGGAGGTGGATCCGGCACTCGGTAACGGCGGATTGGGGCGTTTGGCCGCCTGCTATATGGATTCGATGGCGACCGTCGGCCAGGCTGCGATGGGCCACGGCCTCAACTATCAATACGGCCTGTTTCGTCAGACGTTTGCCGACGGACAGCAGCAGGAAGCGCCGGATGACTGGCAGCGCGATCGCTATCCGTGGTTCCGCTACAACGCCGCGCTGGATGTGCAGGTAGGCCTCGGCGGCAAGGTCAAAGAGAACCACGATGGCAGCCTCAGCTGGCGACCTAAAATTCAGCTCAAAGGGGAAGCCTGGGATTTGCCGGTGGTGGGCTATCGCAACGGTATCACGCTGCCGCTACGCTTGTGGAAAGCCAGCAGCGCGCAGCCGTTCGATCTCACCGCGTTTAACAACGGCCAGTTCCTGCAGGCCGAGCAGCAAGGCATTGCAGCCGACAAGCTGACCAAAGTGCTCTATCCCAATGATAATCATGCCGAAGGTAAGCGGCTGCGCCTGATGCAGCAGTATTTCCAGTGCGCCTGCGCGGTGGGCGATATTCTGCGGCGTCATCATCTCGCCGGGCGCGCCATTCGCACTTTGCCTGATTTCGAAGTGATCCAGCTTAACGACACGCATCCCACCATCGCCATCCCGGAGATGCTGCGCGTGCTGCTGGATGAGCATCAACTGAGTTGGGACGATGCGTGGCATATCACCAGCCGCACTTTTGCTTACACTAACCACACGCTGATGCCGGAAGCGCTGGAGCGCTGGGATGAGAAACTGGTGCGCGACCTGCTGCCGCGGCATATGTTGATCATCCGTGAGATTAATCGCCGCCTGAAAAAGATAGTGAAGCAACGGTGGCCAGACGATAAAGCGATCTGGCACAAGCTGGCGGTGGTGGCTGATGGTCAGGTGCGCATGGCGAATCTGTGCGTGGTGAGCTGTTTCGCCGTCAACGGCGTGGCGGCGCTGCACTCCGAGCTGGTGGTGAAAGATCTGTTCCCGGAATATCACCTGCTGTGGCCGAACAAATTCCATAACGTGACCAACGGCATCACGCCGCGCCGCTGGTTGAAACAGTGTAATCCGCTGCTGGCGACGCTGATCGATGACAGCCTGCAGGTTGAGTGGACCAACGATCTCGATGCGCTGGCGTGGCTGGCACCTTTCGCCCGCAAAAAGGCGTTTCGTCAGCAGTTTCGCGACATCAAGCAGCAAAACAAACAGCGGCTGACGCTCTACGTCAAGCGCGTGACCGGCATTGATATCAATCCGGATGCGCTGTTTGACGTGCAGATTAAGCGACTGCATGAGTACAAACGTCAGCACCTCAGTTTGCTGCATATGCTGCACTGCTATCGCCAGCTGCGCGACAACCCGGATAACCCTGACTTCGTGCCGCGCGTGTTCCTGTTTGGCGCTAAAGCCGCGCCCGGCTACTACCTCGCCAAAAATATCATCTATGCCATCAACAAAGTGGCGGAGGTGATCAACAACGATCCACTCGTCGGCGATCGCCTCAAAGTGGTGTTTATCCCGGATTACCGCATCACCGCCGCAGAGCTGATGATTCCGGCCGCCGATCTCTCCGAGCAGATTTCCACCGCCGGTTATGAGGCTTCCGGCACCGGCAATATGAAGCTGGCGCTGAATGGCGCGCTCACTATTGGCACGCTGGACGGCGCCAATGTGGAGATTGCTGAAGCGGTGGGCGCGAAGCATATCTTTATCTTCGGCAACAGCGTGGATGAGGTGAAAGCGCTGAAGGCGGGCGGCTACAGCCCGAAAAAGCTGCGTAAACAGAATCCTTATCTGGATGGTTTGCTGAAGGAGCTGGAGAAGGGCAAGTTCAGCGAGGGCGATAAGCATGCGTTTGATTTGATGCTGCAAAGCCTGACCAAAAATGGCGATCCCTGGCTGGTGCTGGCCGACTTTGATGCCTACATCGCCGCGCAGCAGCAGGTGGAAGCGTTGTGGAAAAACCCGGACGCCTGGACGCGCGCAGCGATCCTCAATACCGCTCACACCGGCCGCTTCAGTTCTGACCGTTCAATTCGCGATTATCAGCAGCGGATTTGGCAGGCGGCCCGATAAAGACACGATTGATGATTTTGGAGACACGATGACGCTCAACAAGCTGGACCAGGCGACACAGGATGCCGGCATTTCGCTGCGCTTTATTAATGCGCACGGCGAGCCGGAAACCATCAGCGATGAGACCAAACGCGCGTTGCTGGCAGTCATGGAAACGCCTACCGGTAAAGCGCCACCGCTGCCGCCGGTGCAGGTATTTGCCGCTCGCAGCAAGCGCCAACTGACGCCACAAGGCAGCGGCACCTTTTCCTGGCAGCTACAAACCGAACAGGGCAAAAGCTTCAGCGGCGAAGTGCAGGGCGGAGAACCGCTCACACTGCCGCCACGTCTGTCACAAGGTTATCACCAGCTCACGCTGCGCAAAGGTCGCCAGCAGTGGCAAACTCGCATCATCATTGCGCCACGCCGCTGTTTTATCCCGGCATCAGTTGAGCAAGGAGAGAAACTGTGGGGCGCGTTAGTACAGCTTTACACGCTGCGATCGGATGACAATTGGGGCATCGGTGACTTCGGCGATTTGGCGCAAATGCTGGAGAACGTCGCCAATAATGGCGGTGACTTCGTTGGCCTTAATCCTTTGCATGCGCTTTATCCTGCACAGCCAGAACATGCCAGTCCTTACAGCCCAACCTCGCGTCGCTGGCTCAACGTGCTGTATATCGACGTTAATCGGCTGGAGGATTTTCAGCGTAGCGAGGCAGCGCAGCGTTGGTGGCAAAGGGCGAAAACACGCAAAGCGCTGGATCTGGCGCGCGCGGCTGAGTTTGTCGATTACAGCACGGTGGCCAAACTGAAATTGGCCGCGCTGCGCTTTGCCTGGCAGCGCTTTCAGCCGCGCGCCGCTGAAGATGCCGGATTCCAGCAATTTATCGTTGAGGGCGGCGACCATCTGCGTTATCAGGCGGCGTTTGATGGCATTCTCGCCGAACGCAGCCAGCAGCATCCTGATGAATGGGGTTGGACTAACTGGCCGGAAGGCTGGCGCAACGCTTTGCTGCCGGAGGTGCAGCAATGGTGTGCGGAACACGAAGAGGAGATTCAGTTCTGGAGTTGGTTGCAGTGGGTGGCGCAAGAGCAGTTTGCCATCTGCTGTCAAATTAGCCAGCAGCTTGGCATGGAAGTGGGATTATATCGCGACTTAGCGGTCGGCGTGGCGCAAGGCAGCGCGGAAACCTGGCAGGATCCGGAACTGTATAAACTCGGCGCTTCCGTCGGTGCGCCGCCGGATCGCCTCGGTCCGCAGGGGCAAAACTGGTGTTTGCCGCCGCTCGATCCACATGTGATGCGCGCGCGCGGTTATCAGCCTTTTATCGACCTGCTGCGCGCCAATATGCGTGACTGCGGCGCTTTGCGTATCGATCACGTGATGGCGCTGCTGCGCTTGTGGTGGATTCCCTACGGCGAAAGCGCGGATAAAGGCGCTTACGTGGCCTATCCGGTTGAGGATCTGCTAGCGATCCTGGCGCTGGAGAGTCAGCGCCATCGCTGCATGGTCATTGGCGAAGATCTCGGCACGGTGCCAAAAGAGATCGTCAGCCTGCTGCGCAAAAGCGGCATTTTCTCGTGGAAAGTGTTGTTCTTCGAGCAGCACGGCGATGGCAGCTATCGTCAGCCGCAAGAGTATCCCGTGCAGTCGATTGCCAGCGCCAGTACCCATGATTTGCCGACGTTGGCGGGATTTTGGAGATATGAGGATCTTTTTCTGGGTCACAAACTGGGCTTGTACCAGGAGAGCGTATACATGTCATTGCTAAGGCAAAGGGATAAACAAAAACAGGCGCTATTGGATGCGCTGCATCAGATGAATACGTTGCCTGCGCGCCACGGTACCGTTGCCAGCCGATTGTCCTTCACACCGGTGCTCAATCGCGGCTTCCACCGCTATCTGGCGCGCACTAACAGCGCATTGCTGGGGCTGCAACCTGAAGACTGGCTTGCTATGTCTTCACCGGTCAACGTGCCGGGTACGGTAGATGAATATCCAAACTGGCGGCGCAAGTTAAGCGTCACAATCGAAAAGATGTTTAGAGGAAACGTGCCGGGCTTATTGAATGCGGTGAATACCGGGCGCAGGAAGCGTTGAAGAACGCGCGGCAGCGTCGGGTCGCTGCCGCGTGCTTAATCAGTAGTACGAGTGCTCGCCGCGCTGGTGCTCGGTCAAATCGCGCACGCCTTTCAGCTCAGGGAAGGCTGCCAGCAGCTCTTTCTCGATGCCATCTTTCAGCGTGACGTCGATCATCGAACAACCGTTACAGCCGCCGCCGAATTGCAGAATGGCGATGCCGTCATCGGTGATTTCCATCAGCGATACGCGACCGCCGTGGCCAGCCAGCTGCGGGTTAATCTGCGCTTGCAGCAGATATTCCACGCGTTCCACCATTGGCGCATCGTCAGAGACTTTACGCATTTTGGCGTTAGGCGCTTTCAGCGTCAGCTGCGAACCGAGGTTGTCGGTAACAAAGTCGATTTCCGCGTCATCGAGGTACGGTGCGCTCAGCTCATCAACAAAGGCTGACAGTTTTTCGAACTTAAATTCAGTATCAGTCGCTTCTACTGCATCGGGTGGGCAGTAAGAAACACCGCATTCAGCGGTTGGCGTACCCGGATTAATGACGAATACGCGAATCTGAGTGCCATCTTCTTGTTTGGACAGCAATTTTGAGAAGTGCTCTTGCGCAGCATCAGTAATAACGATCATGGCGATTGCTCAATAGTTGACTAAATTACTTGGTTATAATACGCCCAACACCGACGCTCTACAAGGTACGGCACAGGCAACCAATGTGTACGCTGGCCGCGCCTTGCGCCAGCAGGATGCGGCTAATTTCCGCCACGGTACTTCCGGTCGTCACAACATCGTCGATAAGCAGGATATGGCGTCCGCGCACCGGCATTTCAAGGCGAAACGCGCCGCGCAGGTTCTTTTTGCGCGCGCTGGCGCTCAATGAATGCTGAACTGCGCCCTGTCGCACCCGCTTTACCGCTTCGCAATATTCACAGCCCAGCCAGCGAGCCAGCGGTTTTGCTAGCAGCGCCGCCTGATTGTAGCCGCGTTGCCAGGCGCGCCGACGATGCAGCGGTACGCTCAGCACCAAATCTACACGCGGCAGCCGGTAATCACGACGCATTGTTAACAATTTTAACAAAATCAGCCGCGCCAGCATCACTCTGAGTGCGGTTACGCGAGAAAACTTCAGCTGCTGCACCCAATCGCTCAGCGGCGGCAGGTAATCGCTGACGCAGCTCAGGCTCTGCCACGGCGGCGGGCGGCGCAGGCAGCGCCCGCAGGCCTGCATTCCACTGGCCGGTAAACCGCAGCAGGGACAGAGTGCCGGTAGCCGCGGAATTTGCTGCACGCAGCGGCTGCACAAACCGTGGCTGGCAATCTGCAACGGCAGGCGGCATAGCCAACACAGGGCCGGGATTGGTAGCATAGCGACCTCCTTATCACTTTTCCGGAGTGTAACCGATGAGTTCGCTTTACTGGCACACCACAGGCACGGGCGATCGCGATCTTGTGCTGCTGCACGGCTGGGGTTTGAACGCCGAAGTGTGGCAAAACATCGTTCCGCGACTCAGCTCGCATTTTCGCCTGCATCTGGTGGATCTGCCGGGCTTTGGCCGCAGCCAAGGTTTTGCGCCGCTGACCTTAGCGGAAATGGCGCAACAGCTGTTGCCGCAGTTACCCGACCGCGCGGTGCTGCTCGGCTGGTCGCTGGGTGGATTGGTGGCCAGCCAGCTGGCGTTAACCCAGCCGGAGCGCGTTGCAGCGCTGATCACTGTTGCCTCATCGCCGTGTTTTACCGCGCGTGATGTATGGCCCGGCATCAAGCCCGAAACGCTGCAAAATTTTCAGCAGCAGTTGAGCACGGATTTCCAGCGCACCGTTGAGCGCTTTCTGGCGCTGCAAACCATGGGCACGGAGAACGCGCGACAGGATGCGCGTCAGTTGAAAGAGGTGGTGTTATCACAGCCGATGCCGTCGGTTGCGGTGCTGGAAGGGGGATTAGAGATTTTGCGTCAGGACGATTTGCGTGCCGCGCTCGACGATCTACCGCTGCCGTTCCTGCGTATTTACGGCTATCTCGATGGGCTGGTGCCGCGTCGTATTGCAGAAGTACTGGATTCACGCTGGCCAGCTTCATCCTCGGTGGTGATGGAGAAAGCCGCGCATGCGCCTTTCATTTCTCACCCCGATGAATTTACGCAGCTGATCATGACGTTTACCGCAGCCACATAAACTGCCACGCAGCCAGCGTTAAGGGCTGGCTGCCATCCAGCTTCTCCCCGCTAATCACATCCTGCATATGCCGCGCCAGCGGTAACTGTGTCGTCACCTCATGACGGCTGAGATTAAACACACACAGCAACCCCTCATCGCTATCCGGCTGATGGCGACGCAACACCAGCAGGCTATTTTCGCTTTCCAGCAGCGTCATCGGATTATCGGGATGAAACGCGGGCTGCCGCGTGCGCAGTTGAATCAGCGCGCTCAGGCGTTCATACACCTGTTGGCGCAGCGGGTTGCCGCCGCTGATCCACTGTTCCATTTCACGCAGGCTGTACTTCTCCCGGTTGATGGCACGGTTATGACCGGCGGCGCGCACGCCTTCATTATCGTTGCGCGAGCCAAGAATACTTTGAATGTAAATCGCCGGTACGCCAGGAAACGACAGCAGAATCGCGTGCGCCAGCAGGAAGCGGCGCAAACGCGTGTCATCGTCGTCGTCCTGCTGATTGAGCGCATCGAAATAGGTGACATTGATTTCGTAAGGGCTGGTGGTGCCATCGGCATTGTTCTTGTAGGAGACCAGCGCGCCTTCCAGCGCTAAATCACGCACCAGCGCCACAATCTCCACTTCCGACAAAATGCCGCGCGCCGGATTGAGTCCAATGCCGTCGTGCGAGGCAAGAAAGTTAAAGAAAGTGGTGGTGCCACCGCCTAAATCCAGCGTGCTGGCCCATTGACGCAGCGCACGCGCCGATCCCGAATGAATGGCGTGCAGCACCAGCGGCGGCAGCGAAAACTGATACACCATTTGCGCTTCATCTTTGCCGTTACCGAAATAGCTGATGTTGTCTTTGTGCGGCACGTTGGTTTCGGTGACGATCACCGTACCGGGCGCCACTTCATTGGCGATGGCGCGAAACAGCTTCACCAGCTGATGCGTTTTCGGCAGGTGAATGCAGTTGGTGCCCGGCGTTTTCCACATGTAGCCCACCGCGTCGAGCCGCACATAATCCGCGCCTTTGTTCAGGTAGTCGAGCAGCACATCGACCATGCGAATCAGCACTTCCGGATTGCCAAAGTTGAGGTCGATCTGGTCGGCGCTGAAGGTGGTCCAGATATAGCGCGTCTCGCCGTCGGCCATCGCAAACGGTGTGAGCAGCGGCGAGGTGCGTGGACGCGTCACCGCGCTGAGATCGGTCGCCGGCGGCATGCTGATAAAGAAATCATCCCAACCCGGATCCTGCGCCAGAAAGTGTTGAAACCAGCGGCTGTGCGCCGACATATGGTTGCAGACAAAATCAAACATCAGCCGCGTTTCGCTGTGCAGCGCGCTGATGTGCTGCCAGTCGCCGCAGATCGGATTGACCTGGTGATAGTCGATAACCGAGAAGCCATCGTCGGAAGAGTAGGGAAAGAACGGCAACAGATGCACCAGACTGAAAGTGGATTGCAGATGCTGCTGATAAAAACGCGAGAAGCTGGCAAGGGTTGGCTGTTCAGGTTCGCGGAATTGATCGGCATAGGTAATCAGCACCACATCTTTCTCATCCCAGTGCGCCTTGCGCGGCAGTTTTGCCGTATCGCGCGCGGCACGAATGTGTGAAAGCAGGCGTTCACGCGCCGCGACCGGAAAGCTGCCGTGATAAATCTCATCGATTAAGGCGTTGATAATATCCATGGATCGCTGGGCCACGCGGAAGGTTATTTTTTCAGCGTAGTTGGATGAGGAGATTTATCAAGCTGATACGCGCGGAGACAAGGGTTTCTCCGCGCGTTATTTACGGCAGGAACTTAGCGTTTTTTACCGAATGCCGCGGCGAGCGCATCGCCCATCGCGCTGTTGCCGGCAGACGAGCTGGCAGGTTTGCCGCGACCTTTGTTATTGGCCGCCGGGCGGGCGTTTTCTTTGCCTGCGCTGCGGTTGCTGCCGCGGGCATTGCTTTCACCAGGCTGCTCGTCCAGACGCATGGTGAGCGCAATACGCTTACGCTGCATATCCACTTCCATTACCTTCACTTTGACGATATCGCCGGCTTTCACCACCTGATGGGGATCTTCAACGAACTTGTCGGAAAGGGAAGAGATGTGCACCAAACCATCCTGATGCACGCCGATATCGACGAAAGCACCGAAGTTGGTGACGTTGGTGACGGCGCCTTCCAGCACCATGCCCGGCAGCAGATCGTTGAGCGTTTCCACGCCTTCAGCAAACTGTGCGGTTTTAAACTCCGGACGTGGATCGCGGCCCGGTTTTTCCAGCTCTTTGATGATGTCTGTGACCGTTGGCAAGCCGAAGCGCTCATCGGTGAAGTCGCGGGCATTCAGATCGCGCAGACCGCCAGCATTGCCCATCAATTCATCCAGCGCCTGCTCGGTGGCGGCCAGAATGCGCTCGACCAGCGGATAGGCTTCCGGGTGCACGGTTGAGGCATCCAGCGGGTTATCGCCGTGGTTGATGCGCAGGAAGCCCGCGCACTGCTCAAAGGCTTTCGGCCCGAGGCGGCTCACCTTTAGCAGTTGCTGACGATTCTGGAAGCGGCCATTTTCATCGCGCCAGCTAACAATATTCTGCGCCATCATGCGGGTTAAACCGGCCACGCGGGTCAGTAGCGCCACAGACGCGGTGTTGAGATCGACACCCACGGCGTTTACGCAGTCTTCCACTACCGCATCCAGCTTCTTCGCCAGCTGGCTTTGGCTGACGTCGTGCTGATATTGGCCTACGCCGATCGATTTCGGATCGATCTTCACTAGCTCGGCGAGCGGGTCCTGCAGGCGACGCGCGATGGAAACCGCGCCACGGATGGAAACGTCGAGATCCGGGAACTCCAGCGCCGCCAGCTCAGAAGCCGAATAGACCGATGCACCGGCTTCGCTGACGATCACTTTCTGCGCGTTGATTTGCGGGAACTGCTTCTGCACGTCGAGGAAGAAGCGCTCGGTTTCGCGCGAGGCGGTACCGTTACCAATCGCCACCAGTTCAACCTGATGTTTGGCGCACAGCGCCGCCACAGCCGTGGCTGCTTTCGCCGCCTGGCCGGTGTGCGGATAAATGGTATCAGTGGCGACCAGCTTGCCGGTGGCATCTACCACCGCAACTTTCACGCCGGTACGTAAGCCTGGATCGAGGCCCATGGTGGCGCGCATGCCCGCAGGCGCGGCCATCAGCAGATCGTGCAGGTTACGGGCAAATACGTTGATGGCTTCATCTTCGGCGCGTTCACGAAGGGTGCCCATCAATTCAGTTTCGAGGTGCAGCAGCACTTTGATGCGCCAGGTCCAGCTCACCACCGCTTTACGCCAGCTATCCGCTGGCGCGTTATTCAGGCGCAGCTTGAGGTGTTCGGCGATCAGCGTTTCGCCATAGCTTTCACGCGGGGCTTCATCGAACTGCGGATCGGCATTCAGCGACAGCTGCAGCACGCCTTCATTGCGGCCGCGGAACATCGCCAGCGCACGGTGCGACGGGACGCCGCTCAGCGCTTCGTGATGATCGAAGTAGTCGCGGAATTTCGCGCCTTCTTCCTCTTTACCTTCCACCACGCGCGAAACCACATGCGCGTTCTTCCACAGATATTCACGCACTTTCGCCAGCAGCGTCGCGTCTTCGGCAAAGCGCTCCATCAGGATGTAGCGCGCGCCATCCAGCGCAGCGCGCACGTCGGCGACACCTTTGTCGGCATCAACGTAGCTGGCGGCCAGCTGCTCGGGATCCTGCGATGGGTCTTGCCACAGCGTATCGGCCAGCGGTTCCAGACCGGCTTCAATAGCGATCTGTCCGCGCGTGCGACGCTTCTGTTTGTACGGCAGGTAAAGGTCTTCCAGCTCGGTTTTGTTCAGCGTGCTGTTGATGGCGGTGGCGAGTTCAGGCGTGAGTTTGCCCTGTTCGTCGATGGATTTCAGAATCGACTGGCGACGATCGTCCAGCTCGCGCAGGTAACTCAGACGGCTCTCCAGCAAACGCAGCTGGGTGTCGTCGAGTCCGCCGGTCACTTCCTTACGATAACGTGCGATAAACGGCACGGTGTTCCCTTCATCAAGTAAGCGAACGGCAGCATCAACCTGGTCGGCGCGTGCCTTCAGCTCACCTGCGATAATCTGGCTCAGTGAATCTTTCATCATCATTAACAATGCTTACACAGGGTTGGAAATAGCGGACAGTTATACGGAATGAGGCCGAAAATTGCCAGCCGGTGGCCCGTGAATCCGTCTTTTTCTGAATGCAGCGCGCGCAATCTTGCTGATGGTCAATCGGTCGCTTATTGTTAGCCTCTTTGCTGCGAAGAACCGCCGTCACCACGAGTTGAAGTCATGAAAACCCAACTGATTACCCGCGAAGGCTATAACAAGCTGCGTGCCGAACACGACCATTTGTGGAATGAAAAGCGTCCGGAAGTCACCAAAATCGTCTCCTGGGCGGCCAGCCTCGGCGATCGTTCGGAAAACGCGGATTACACCTACAACAAGCGTCTGCTGCGCCAGATCGATCGCCGGGTGCGCTATCTGCGCAAATGCCTCGCCGATCTGAAAATCGTCGATTACGCGCCGCAGCAGGAGGGCAAAGTGTTTTTCGGTGCCTGGGTGCAAGTGGAGAATGAGCAGGGCGATGTGAAGCGTTTCCGCATTGTTGGCCCGGATGAAATTTATGGCGAGACGATGAAAGAGTACATCTCGATCGACTCGCCGATGGCGCGCGCGCTGATCAAGAAAGAAGTGGATGACGAAGTGGTGGTCAACACGCCTGAAGGGCAGAAGTTGTGGTTTGTGAACAGCATCGACTATGTCAAAGAGACGCCCTAAAACGGGTAATCGCCGTTAGTGTAGTACTCAACACTATTTCGCAAAACGCACACATCGTCGCGGCGCAATTGACTGCGCGATTAATCGCGCCGCGACGAAATGTGCGGTATTAAATGGCAGAGATTAACGGTACGGCCGTGATGCGTTATTTACCGGCCTGGGTCGCGGTGGTGGTTGAGGTACCGCTGCCACCTTTGTCGCCGCCGCCCATGGTCGCCAGCGCCACGCCCAGCAGCGCGCCTACAGCGCCAACACCGATCGCGTCCGAGTTACCCTTCGCCGTCGTGGATGCCTGCGCGCCAGCCGCTTCGCCCGCGCTGGTGGCCGCCTGAACCTGAGTGAAGCTGGTCAGTACCAGTGCGCCCAGCAGAATTACCGTTTTTTTCATTTTTCTCTCTCCACATGAACTCAATAACAACAGGTACGAATCCAGTGTCGGAGATCGAGAGAAGAGAGGAAAGAGGAGATTACTGATTGATTTGTAGGAATTAATTTAACACTGGCCTTGTTTTTCATCGCTCGGGAATTGTTCCGAAAACAGATGCGCATTCCGCAAGAGAAATGCCCTATTTTATGCTGCCATCACTGCAACTCAGGCCTATTCTTCACCATCACCTTAAGTCAAATCGCCCTGAACGCCTCTCTGGCGGCGGGATTTTTTGTCATGAACCAGTAACAGAAAGAAAATGCGCCAAATTTTCAGATAAGCGCTAAGCGGCTTGAAAGCACAGATAAAAAACGCGAAGCGAAGCGCATTTCAGGGTCAAAAATAAATATAAGCTGCTGTTTAATATGCTTTGTAACAATTTCGGCTAGAATATAAACCATTAATGACTGTCACACTGAGGCCTCTTTTTTAACAATATTGGCTCAGGCAATGGCGCCTTTGGGAGTTGAACATGCAAGAGAACTACAAAATTCTGGTCGTCGATGATGATATGCGTTTGCGTGCGTTGCTGGAGCGCTATCTCACCGAGCAGGGCTTTCAGGTGCGTAGCGTTGCCAACGCCGAGCAAATGGACCGACTGTTAACCCGCGAATCCTTCCACTTGATGGTGCTCGACTTGATGCTGCCGGGCGAAGATGGTTTGTCTATCTGCCGCCGTTTACGCAGTCAAAGCAACCCGATGCCGATCATCATGGTCACCGCGAAAGGCGAAGAAGTGGATCGTATCGTCGGTCTGGAAATCGGTGCGGATGACTACATTCCAAAACCGTTTAACCCGCGCGAACTGCTGGCGCGTATTCGTGCCGTATTGCGTCGTCAGGCCAATGAGTTGCCGGGCGCGCCTTCGCAGGAAGAAGCGGTTATCGCCTTCGGTAAGTTCAAGCTGAACCTCGGCACCCGCGAGATGTTCCGTGAAGATGAGCCAATGCCGCTGACCAGCGGTGAGTTTGCCGTGCTGAAAGCGCTGGTGAGCCATCCGCGTGAGCCGCTGTCACGCGATAAGCTGATGAACCTGGCGCGTGGCCGTGAATACAGCGCCATGGAACGCTCCATCGACGTGCAGATCTCGCGTCTGCGCCGCATGGTGGAAGAAGATCCGGCGCATCCACGTTACATTCAGACCGTTTGGGGTCTTGGCTACGTATTCGTTCCGGACGGCAGCAAAGCATGAGGCGATTGCGCTTCTCACCCCGCAGTTCGTTTGCCCGCACCTTGTTATTGATTGTTACCTTGCTGTTCGTCAGCCTGGTAACAACCTATTTGGTGGTGCTCAATTTCGCCATTCTTCCCAGCTTGCAGCAGTTCAATAAGGTCCTCGCGTACGAAGTGCGTATGTTGATGACCGATCGGCTGCAGCTGGAAGACGGAACGCAGTTGGAAGTGCCACCGGCCTTCCGACGCGAAATTTATCGTGAGCTGGGCATCTCGTTGTATACCAACGCGGCGGCGGAAGAGAGCGGTTTGCGCTGGGCGCAACATTACGAATTCCTCAGTGAGCAGATGGGCCAGCAGCTGGGCGGTCCTACCGATGTCCGTGTCGAGGTGAATAAAAACTCGCCGGTGGTGTGGCTGAAAACCTGGCTGTCGCCGGATATCTGGGTGCGCGTGCCGCTCACCGAAATCCATCAGGGCGACTTCTCACCGCTGTTCCGCTACACGCTGGCGATTATGCTGCTGGCGATTGGCGGCGCCTGGCTGTTTATCCGTATCCAGAACCGACCCCTGGTGGATCTGGAGCATGCGGCGCTGCAGGTCGGTAAAGGCATCATTCCACCGCCGCTGCGTGAATACGGTGCGTCGGAAGTGCGTTCGGTGACGCGGGCGTTTAACCAAATGGCGGCCGGTGTGAAGCAGTTGGCCGACGATCGTACCTTGTTAATGGCGGGTGTCAGCCACGATTTGCGTACGCCGCTGACGCGCATTCGTCTCGCTACTGAGATGATGGGCGAGCAGGATGGTTATCTGGCGGAGTCGATCAACAAAGATATCGAAGAGTGCAACGCGATTATCGAGCAGTTCATCGACTATCTGCGTACCGGTCAGGAGATGCAGACCGAGCGTGCCGACCTCAACAGCGTGCTGGGCGAAGTGGTGGCGGCAGAGAGCGGCTACGAGCGCGAGATTGAGAACGCGGTGATGTCCGAGGATTTGATGCTGGATATCAACCCGCTGTCGATCAAGCGCGCGCTGGCGAATCTGGTGGTCAACGCGGCGCGTTATGGCAATGGATGGATTAAGGTCAGCAGCGGCAAGGAGCTGAACCGCGCGTGGTTCCAGGTGGAGGATGATGGTCCGGGCATCAAGCCGGATCAGCTACAGCATCTGTTCCAGCCGTTTGTGCGCGGCGACAGCGCGCGCAGTACCAGCGGCACCGGTCTCGGTTTGGCGATTGTGCAGCGTATTATCGATGCGCATGAAGGCTCGCTGGAGATTGGTGACAGCGACCGGGGCGGATTGCGGATTCGTGCCTGGTTGCCGATTCCAGAAGGCAGCAGCGCTACGGCGGTGGCGAGTATCAATCACAGTGCGTGATACCCGGCGGGCATTTATGCCCACCGGGTTTTCACATCACAACTGCGGACCCGCCTGCACTAGCGCTTTACCCGCATCGTTATCGGTATATTTCTCAAAGTTAGTAATAAAGCGCTGCGCCAGATCCTGCGCGGCTTGCTGCCAGGCCGCTTCTGTCGGCCAGCTGCGGCGCGGATCGAGAATCGCGCTATCCACCTGCGGCAGTTCTTTAGGCATCTGCAGGTTGAACACCGGCAAGGTGTCAGTCTCAACCTCATCCAGCTCACCGGCCAGAATCGCATTGATGATGGCGCGCGTGTCTTTCAACGAAATGCGCTTGCCGCTGCCGTTCCAGCCGGTATTCACCAGATACGCCTGCGCACCTGCCGCTTCCATACGCTTCACCAGCACGTCGGAATATTGCGTTGGGTGCAGCGTCAGGAACGCCGCGCCAAAGCAGGCAGAGAAGGTGGGCGTTGGCTGCGTGACGCCGCGCTCGGTGCCGGCCAGTTTGGCGGTGAAGCCAGACAGGAAATGGTATTGCGTCTGTTCCGGTGTCAAGCGTGAAACCGGCGGCAGCACGCCAAAGGCATCGGCGGTAAGGAAAATCACCCGCTTCGCATGGCCCGCTTTCGACACCGGCTGCACGATGTTCTCGATATGCTCGATCGGATAAGAGACGCGGGTGTTCTCGGTCTTGCTGCCGTCGGTGTAATCCACGCTGCCATCGGCGCGCACCACCACATTTTCCAGCAGCGCATTGCGACGAATCGCCCGGTAGATTTCCGGCTCCGCCTGCTCAGACAGATTGATGGTTTTGGCGTAGCAGCCGCCTTCAAAATTGAATACGCCGTCGTCATCCCAGCCGTGTTCGTCATCGCCAATCAGCTGGCGATCCGGATCGGTGGACAACGTGGTTTTACCGGTGCCGGACAGGCCGAAGAACACCGCCACATCGCCCGCTTTGCCGACGTTAGCCGAACAGTGCATTGAAGCGATGCCTTTCAGCGGCAGCAGGTAGTTCATGATGGCGAACAGCCCTTTCTTCATCTCGCCGCCGTACCAGGTGCCGCCAATCAGCTGCATGCGCTCGGTCAGGTTGAAGGCGACGAAGTTCTCGGAGTGCAGACCTTGCGCCTGCCAGTCTGGATTGGTGCACTGCGCGGCGTTCATCACCACGAAATCCGGTTTGAAGTCAGCCAGTTCGGCTTCGCTCGGGCGGATAAACATGTTTTTGACGAAGTGCGCCTGCCAGGCCACTTCCATCACGAAGCGCACGCTGAGGCGCGTGTCGGGATTGGCACCGCAGAACGCATCGATCACAAACAAACGTTTGCCGGAAAGCTGCTGGGTGCAGCGATCTTTCAACGCCTGCCAGGTTTCCTGTGACAGCGGCTGGTTATCATTTTTGCCGTTGCCGACATCGTTCCACCACAGCGTGTCGCGCGTGGTGTCATCCCGAACGATGTACTTATCTTTTGGCGAGCGGCCCGTGAAGATGCCGGTATCCACGGCAATAGCACCGCTCTGCGTCAGAATGCCTCGCGCATAACCTTCCAGCTCTGGGCGAGTTTCTTCCTGAAACAGGGTGTCGAAATCAGGGTTGTACACCACTTCGGTGGTGCCGCTGATGCCCATAGAGGCGAGGTCTTGCGATGTCAGGCCGTTAACGCGCATGTGACTGCTCCTTTAATCGGTATCTGTTACTGCATATTTTTTATGGGGTGATTCTGCCGCCTGCCTGCATAGCCACGCAGGGCAGATCGCGCGCAGTGTACTCTTCTGAGCACAGCGGAAAAGAGAAGATAGTCAGAAATGCGAGCTGGAACGTGACAAGTAGAGAAATCTGCCACTTATGAAACTAAAGTCAGCGTTATTTAGCTAATAACCGTGATAAATGATAGGGATACGTTCAGCAGGAATGCGGGCGGATGAACCGCCCGGCAGGTAATTAATGCACGTGATCGCTGTTGTTGGTTGGCGCGTTACGAATGGCGGCAATATCCACCGCATCAAACACGTAATGCGATCCGCAATAGTCGCAATTCATATCGATTTCGCCATCCTCTGCGAGGATTTCGTCCACTTCCTCAACCGGCAGCGTGCTCAGCACTTCACCGCAGCGCTCTCGTGAACAGGTGCACTTGAAGCTGACTGGCGACGGATCGAACACGGTGGCTTCTTCCTGATGATACAGGCGCCACAGCACGTCGGTGGCGGGCAGCTCAATCAGCTCTTCGCTCTTCACGGTTTCGGTCAGCGTGGCGAGGTGATTGAAATCATCCAGGCTCGGCTCTTGCGCTGGCAGCACCTGCAGCAGAATACCCGCTGCGCCTTTGTCGCTGGTGCGGATAAACAGGCGCGTTGGCAACTGCTCAGAACGCATGAAGTAATCTTCCAGACAACCCGCCAGCGTATCTGCTTCCAGGCCAACCACGCCCTGATAGCGCTCGCCTTTCTCTGGCGAAATGGTGATCACCAGATAGCCGTTGCCGACCATCTCTTTCAGGCTGCTGCCGGGTGCGATCTCCGCGTCTTCTTGCACGCGCGCCACGCCACGCAACTCCTGACGGTTGTTACCGTTGATCACCGCCAGCGTCAGCGGACCGTCGCCCTGTAACTGCACCGTGATATCACCGTCAAACTTCAGCGTTGCCGTTAGCAGGCTGGTGGCTACCAGCAGCTCGCCCAGCAAGGTTTTTACCGGCTCAACGTAGTGGTGATTTTCGACGATTTCACGCCAGGTTTCGCTCACATTGACCAGCTCGCCGCGCACGGCGACGTTTTCGAACAGGTAACGGTGCAGTTGATCGTTTGCAGACATAGTGTTTCTCTCGTTGGGGGCGCGTTATTTATCACCCGACAATTTAAATTTCATCAGATCGCGGCGCTCTTTCTTATCCGGGCGGCGATCGGGGTGCGGCATGGTTAAGGCATTCATCTTGCGTGCCAGCGCGGTTTTCTCGCGCTTGTCTATGCTGGCGGCGGTTTCGGCATACAGCGCCTGGGCTTCGCTGGCCGGACGACGCTGATCGGTCACGGCGGTGATCACCACGGTGCGCTCATCGTTGCCCTGACGCAGCGTCAATTCAGCATTTAGCTCCACCAGTTTGCTCGGCTTGCTGCGCTGACCGTTGTAATGCACTTTGCCGCCTTCGACCATTTCGCGTGCCAGCGCACGCGTTTTGTAGAAGCGTGCGGCCCACAGCCATTTGTCGAGGCGCACGCCTTCGCTCACTTTCTCTTTCATGGTATTGCGGCTCCTGCTTTAACGCAGCGTCTCACACAATTGGCGATAATCGCGTACCGCCGGATGACGCTGGAAAGATTGATCGGGCCGACCGGAATCCGGATTGCTGACGCCTAAGCACCAGCGGATGCCCCAGCGTGTTGCTGCATCCAGAATCGCTTCGCTGTCATCAATGAATAGCGTGCGCGCGCTGTCAAACGCAGTGTGTTGCTGAACGGCTTGCCAGAGACGCGGATCCTCTTTCGGATATCCAAAGGTATGGGTGGAAAGTAATAAATCAAGGTGGGCAGCTAATCCGGTCTGCTCCAGTTTCACATCCAGATTGTAAGGATGCGCATTGGTCAACAGAATCGTGCGCTTACCTGCGGCACGCAGCGCCTGCAATAGCGGCAGCGTATCTTCACGCATTGCCGCGCGGTGGCGCTTCTCCCACGTCATGGCGCGAATATCCAGCGCCAGTTCCTGCGACCAGTAATCGAGACAATACCAGTTTAGCGTATGCACCACGGCCTGGTATTTCTGCTCAATCAGCTGATGCGCTTCGCCCAGCGTGATGGCGCGTTCGCGGCTCAGGGTTTCCGGAACGTGTTCCAGCCAGAAGTGGCGATCAAAGGCGAGATCGAGCAAGGTGCCGTCCATATCCAGCAGCACGGTATCAATCTCTGACCAGTTAAACGTAACCTGCATTGTCTTTCTCGCCGCAAAAAAGTGGGCGACAGGGTAGCACAGAAGGAGAGGGCTCAGAACAGCGAGCGCACGCTCTGCATAGTGTTCAGATTGTGGTTGAAGCACTTATCGTAATACTGCTGAATTTCCGCCATGCGCAGGCGATTGCGATGAATACGACGCAGCGCCAGCAAGCCGTTGATCACCGCGCTGGCAATCAGCACCAGCATCAACAGCGTAGTACCCAAATAGCGCCATTGCGCCATGGCATCCGGCTCGTTATGCAGCGCGATATGGCGTGTGCCGTTGGCATCGGTGGTAATACTGGTGATGATGCCGCTGGCGGCGAATGGCGTATGCAGCAGCATGCCGGACATGCGTTGCAGTTCGCGCCATTGCGAAGGCGCATCAAGATCGAACAGCGGTACCGACGGCTGCGGCTGCATCACCATCTGACGACCTTCATCACTGACAATCAGGAAGCCACCCGGCGGTGGACTATTGAGGTTTTCAGCCGCACGACGCGTTTCACGCGCGAAGAAGCTGGAGGTGGCGGTGTTCACCAGATTTTCCAGCGCTTCGGCACTCACCGGACGCAGCAGTACGTTCATGCCATTCAGCTTGCCAGAATCCGCACGGTGAATCAGTGAATCCCAATCTTTGGCGTTGCCGAGATTCACCAGCGCATTTTTCAGGCGTACGCAATCCTGCTGCTGGCTGCACAGATCCTGGGTTTTCAGCACCAAATCCGAGAAGTCATCCAGCAGAATCATGCCCGATTTCTGAATCGCCGAGGCGAGCTGCGGGTTGAGTTTGGGATCGGTATTGGTTTCCGGATGCAGCTGGCGCGTGGTGGTATCGAGCAGCGCCGAGGCTTTATCGATGATCTCCGATTGCGGCTGAGGCAGCGGCGCGGCGTTATTCCAGTAAATCGCCGAGCAGTCGAACGGCATGTAGGCGTAGCTGCGATTGCTTTGATAATTGCCCGGTACCGAACACATGCCGGTGCCGCCCACTTTCAAAATGTCGCCGATGTGTAGCGGCAGCGCATTCAGCTTATCCACGCTATTCACTTCAATGCTCTCGGTGCCTTTCACCCACGCAAGGCTGAGTTTGATCGGCATGCTGAGAGGAATCCAGGTGAATAGCATGACCAGCACCAGCAGCGAGCCGCACGCCAGCACCAGATTTTTACGCCAGCGCTGTACCGGGAAGTTACGCACTTCGTCCTGCAGCGACAGGAAGCGCCCCTGACGCACTACCTGACGATTGAGGTACATATCGACGTCGGTGGTTTGGCCTAAATCGTGCGCTACATACGGCTGCCAGTGCGCGGGATAGATTAAATCAATAATGCCCAGCGAGATGTTGCTCTGCTCCTGATTGGATTCACCAAACAGGCCCCAGCGCTTGGGCGCACCGCGCAGGCAATGCACATCACGCAAACCTTTGGCGCCAGGGAAGCGATAGAGGAACCACAGGCTAACGGCGATCATCAGGCAGCCGAGCAGCGCAATCCAGCCCATCAGGCTGCCGGGCAGCACCAGACTCAGGAAGAACAGCAGGAAAGCGAAACAGATGGCGACCGCTTCACGCGTGCCGTCGGCGCGAGACAGCTGATACTCTTCTGAGGTCTCTTTGCGTACCTGCAGCAGCTCAACATTCTCGCTCTCTTCTTTACGAATCGACGCGTTAGTGGACATCGGACGCACCAGTGGCGGCAGCGCCGGTTGTTCTACCGCGTAATTCACCAGCGAATGTCCGTTAAGCGAAATCACCAGCGGCAGCGTTTGCGTGCGGATCAGCTCTACGTGGTTCTCTTCGGCTATGTACTGTTCCCAAAGCGGCGGAAGATGAACTTCGACTTCATCGAGATAGTAGCGCCACTTCTGCGGATCGTCGGTGGAGAGGCCATAGCGGGTGATGGAGCGGGTGACAGGATAAACATTGTTGCTTTGCGCGGTGAGCGTCAGCGCTTGAGGTTCGCGCGGCTTCTTTGCGGATCGCGCGCTGCTGTGTTGCTGCTGTTTCACTAGTAGCGCGATGTACTTTTCAACGGCAGCGCGTTCTTCGTCGGTGAGCTTGCGATTAGGCGGACTGATAAACGGCAGTGGTTTCGCCAACGGCGGACGATGCCGCATAGCGAACCAATAGCCGATACCTGCTAATAAGGAACAGGCGAGCATGACAGCCAGAATGACAATATAAGTGCTCATGCTTTGCTCAATCCAGCCAAAAAACTGCCTTCACGTTAACGAATTACTCCCGGTGAATCCATCAATACAAGTCAATTTTGGCGAGCAGATGTCATTCTGACAAGGGAAAAGTCAGATAAAATAACGCGCAAAATCATTTAATTATAGTTTGTTAGATCATTCCTTAACGGGATGTTAACCAGACATGACTCAACTAAATATCGGTATTTTCTGAATTTAACCCAACACCGTTGACTTATTGTGAATTTTTAACTGCATAGATAACAAGAAGTTGTTAGCAGCCATAAGTGAATGTGTGTCACCATAGTTTACTTACGCTGCGTGTCGCACAATAGTTCTGGCTTCGGTATGCTGGCGTCATCACGTTTCACAGGGTTGTGCTAAGTTTGAGGCTGATATGAAAACCCCAATGAAAAAACCTGACATCCTCAATGTGGCAGCGGTGGCCCGCTCCCGCCTGTTCACCATCGAAGCGGTCGATCTCGCTTTCAGCAATGGCGCGCGACGCGTCTATGAGCGGATGAAACCTTCCGACCGTGAAGCGGTGATGATTGTGCCGATTATTGGCGATGACGTGATCCTGATCCAGGAGTACGCCGTCGGTCTGGAAAGCTATGAACTGGGCTTTCCTAAAGGGCTAATCGATCCTGGCGAAAGCGCCTTTGAAGCCGCCGATCGTGAACTGAAAGAAGAAGCGGGATTTGGTGCCACCAAACTGGAAGCGCTGGGCAAGCTGACCATGGCGCCCTCATATTTCTCCAGCAAGATGAACATCGTGGTGGCGGAAGGTTTGTACGAAGAGAAGCTGGAAGGTGATGAGCCGGAGCCGCTAATTGTCCATCGCTGGCCGCTAAATAATCTGCTGGCGCTGCTGGATGAACCCGACTTCCGCGAAGCGCGTAACGTCAGCGCGCTGTTTATGGTGCGTGAGTGGCTGGTGAAGCAGGGCCGTTTAAGCTACTAAATTGCATCATCATTAAAAAAAGAAAGCCGGCGCATTTGCCGGCTTTTTTGATCAGAACAGTTCGTGGCTTTCGCCGTTGTCCATGAGGGTGGTGCCGACATCATGCACCGAATACTCGGTTGGCTGGGTGCCGTTGATGAAGTACTCCTGACGCGAGTTACCGCCGTTAGCCAACTTGCCGGTGCCGCGATCGATGTTAACGGTGACCACGCCATCTGGCGGTGTCAGCGGCTGTACCGGCACGCCTTCCAGCGCGGATTTCATATAGTCATCCCATGCTGGCTGTGCACTCTTCGCGCCGCCTTCGTAACCGGAGATTTGATCCGGTATCGCACCTGACATGGTGGATCGACCCAACGCGCGCGAATCATCGAAACCAATCCACACCGACGTCACCACGCCCGGACCATAACCAGAGAACCACGCATCTTTCGAGCTGTTGGTGGTACCGGTTTTGCCGCCGATATCGTTACGCTTCAGGTCACGACCGGCACGCCAGCCCGTTCCCATCCAGCCCGGCTCGCCGAAGATGTTGGTGTTCAGCGCGCTCTTGATCAGGAATGACAGCGGCGTGTTGATCACGTGCGGAGCATACTGCTGCTCGCCACCCGGCTGCGCAGGCACTTGCTCCAGCTCCGGTTGCGGCACGGTTTGGTTCTGCGATTGATCGGAGGTCGCGACATTCTCGACGCTCTCTTCATTCAACGCGACCGACTTTTTGGTATCGCCATAGATCACCGGCAGGTTGCACTGCGGACAGGCAATCTTCGGTTTCTCTTCGAAGATCACGCCGCCTTGTTCATTCTCAATCTTCGCGATGAAGTACGGATCAATCAGGAAGCCGCCGTTCGCCATCACCGCGTAGCCGCGTACCACCTGCATTGGGGTAAAGGACGCCGCGCCTAAGGCTAACGATTCGGTATGCACGATGTTCTGCGCCGGGAAGCCGAAACGCTGCAGATATTCCGCCGCGTAATCAACGCCCATCGCACGCATCGCACGAACCATCACCACGTTTTTCGACTCGCCTAACCCCTGACGCAAACGGATTGGACCTGCATACGTTGGCGGTGAGTTCTTCGGACGCCAGTCAGCACCCGCACCGGCATCCCAGCGCGAAATCGGCACGTCATTGAGAATCGATGCCAGCGTTAAACCGCGATCCATTGCTGCGGTATACAGGAAAGGTTTGATGTTGGAACCCACCTGACGCAGCGCTTGGGTTGCGCGGTTGAACATGCTCTGGTTGAAGTCGAAACCGCCGACCAGCGCGCGAACCGCACCATCTTCTGGATTGAGTGACACCAGCGCCGAGTTCACCGCCGGAACCTGGCCGAGCCACCAGTCGTTATTCACTTTACGCACCCAAATCTGCTGGCCGGTCTGCAGCACCTGCGTCACGCTGCGCGGCGTTGGGCCTTGCAGCGTGTCAGATTTGTAAGCGCGCGCCCAGCGTACACCGGCCATATTCAGCGTAACGCTGCTGCCATCTTTCAGCATCGCCGTGGCGTGATCGGCGCTGGCGCTGGTGATCACCGCAGCATTCAGCGGTCCGTAAGTTGGCAGATTTTTCAGCGCATTCTGGATGCGGGTTTGATCCCAGCTCGCTTCGCCCACTTTCCACAGCACATTGGTTGGACCGCGATAGCCGTGGCGCATGTCATACGCCATCACATTGTTACGCACCGCCTGCTGTGCGGCTTCCTGCAGATGGCGGGTGACGGTGGTGTAAACCTTGTAACCATCTTCATAGGCTTTATCGCCATAACGCTTCACCATCTCCTGACGCACCATTTCACTTAAGTAAGGTGCAGAGAAGGCGATTTCCGGGCCGTGATAGCTGGCCGTCAGCGGGGAGTTACGCGCTTCGTTATATTGCTGCTGCGTGATGTAGTTTTGATCCAGCATACGCGCCAGCACCACATTACGACGCGCCAGCGCACGCGTATGAGAATAGAGCGGGTTGAACGTCGAAGGGGCTTTTGGCAACCCAGCAATCATCGCCATTTCACTCAGCGACAGTTGATCAATAGGTTTACCAAAGTAGACCTGCGCCGCCGCGCCCACGCCGTACGCGCGATAGCCGAGATAAATCTTGTTGAGATAGAGCTCAAGGATTTCATCTTTGCTCAGCAGCTGTTCGATACGGATCGCGAGGAACGCTTCCTTAATCTTACGCATCAAGGTGCGTTCCGGGCTGAGGAAGAAGTTACGCGCCAGCTGTTGAGTAATGGTACTGGCGCCCTGCGAGGCGTGACCGGACATCAGCGCAATGCTGGCTGCACGGAAAATCCCCACCGGATCGACACCGTGATGCTCGTAGAAACGGCTATCTTCGGTGGCAATAAACGCTTTGATTAACTCAGGCGGCATCTGTTGTAGGGTCAGCGGGACACGGCGCTTCTCGCCGTACTGGGCGATTAGATCGCCATCCGCGCTGTAAACCTGCATAGGAGTTTGCAGGCGCACATCTTTCAATGTGTTCACATCAGGCAGCTGCGGCTCTATGTATTTGTACAAACCATAAACCGTGCCGGCTCCCAGCAAAATGCAACACACTGCAAGGATCAATAAATACTTTACGAACTTCACCTGAGAATTCCCATCTGTTGTCGTTTGAGCAGTTTATAAGCAACCGCGCGGTAGTATAAAGACAAGCCTGACGCATTCATATACCTGTCAGGCTTGAAGTTGCCGGGGTATCAGCACTCTGACCTTTTAATGATAAGGAGATCGCGCGTATGGCTTTTCAGCGCTGGCAAATTGGACTGGATATCCAAAACGGACAACTGTGTGCCCTTGGCATCGAACGCCGACGTCATGGTTGGCAGTTGCGACACTGGTGGCAACAAACGCTGCCGCAAGATACGTTAAGAAACGGCGTGCTGCAAACCACGCCTGCATTACTGGATATGTTAGGGCGCTGGCAGCGCCATCTGCCGAGGCGCTATTCACTGCGCGTTGGCCTGCCGCCGCAGTTGGTATTGCAACGCACTTTGCCGCTGCCGGAAACCTCGCTGCGTGAACCCGCGCTGGGGCGCTATGTGGCGGCTTCTGCGCAGCGTCTGTTTCCCGTCGAACCCGCTTCGCTGTCGCTGGATTATCGCTCACCGGGCAAGGATGCACCGCTTTACGTTACCGCGGCACGGCGCGAGGTGATTACGCAATGGCTGACGCCGCTCAAACAGGCAGGTCTGCGACCGGACGTGTTTGAGCTGAGTAGCCTGGCGCTGACGCAGATCGCCATGCGCCTGCCGTTACGCCACAACCACTTATTGGTTCATCCGCTTAGCGATCATTGGCTATGGACGCTGGTGGGGGAAAGCACCACTTCAGGTGCGGCCACTGAACCGCTCACCCTCGCGCAGCTGCGCGAAACCTTCCCGCAGATGGAAAGCGTATTCTGCACCTCAACTCAGGTTTTGCCTGGGGAGCAGGTTAAACGCTGCAAGCCGTTTTCGCTGCTGCACTATCTGCAACCGCCGTTGCCTGCACAGGAAGGTATTTTTGCCATCGCGCTTGGGCTGGCGCTGCGCCCGGAGGATGTCTGATGCTGGCGGTCAACCTGCTTCCCTGGCGCATCCAGCAATCGCAGCGGCGGCGCCAGCAGAGCATCTCGCTGCTGTCGCTTACGCTGGTCTGCACCTTGCTGATCCTCTCATTACTGTGGTGGCGCGGCGTCATTGCACGGCAGCAACAAACGGACGCGCTGATGGATATCACTTCTCTCCTCAGCTTACTGCAGCAACAGCTGGAACAGCAGCAATCGCTGTTGAAGCTGCGTGAATCACTTCTTCAGGCGCAGCAGGCACAGCTGCAACGGCAAGATCAGCATCAGCGCTGGCAGCATTTTTGGCAGCAACTGCCGGAGTTAATGCCAGACACCTTGTGGCTCAATCGCCTCGAACGTCGGCAAGGGCAACTGGTGTTGGAAGGGCGGGCGCAGAGCATGGCGGCTGTCAGTGATTTTCGTCATCAGCTCATGACTCAGCCGCTGTTCAGCAGCGTAAAGCAGGGCGGTGTGAAGCGCGAAGCGGGCGGCGACTATCGTTTTGCTTTGCATGCGCGCGTGCAGGAGGTAGCCGATGAATGAACTCCTGCAGCGCTGGCTGATGCTCACGCTGCCGCTGCGCATGCTGGGACTTTTGACGTTATCGCTGGGGCTGTTTGCGCTGACGTGGATCGTGCTGCTTCGTCCGCAGCAGCAGATGCGTGAAGCGCAAGCGCGGCAGCTGGAACAGATGCGTCAACAGCAGCAACAGCGGTTGCAACAGCTGGCTTCACTTCCGGCTATTGATGTGTTGCAGAGCGAGATTAGCCTGCTGCAGCAACCCACGAAGGATACCGGCACTCAGCAAACGCTGGAGCGAATCGTGGCAGCGCGCGGCAATCAGCTGGAAGCCTGGCATCCGGATAGCCAGCCGCAGCAACTGCAATTAAGGCTTGCCTGGCCGCAATTTCTGCCGCTGTTTAGTGAACTAGCCAGCACCCGATTACCGGTGCCACAACGCTTTCAGCTGCAAGCCGAGCAAGGCGTATTGAACACGCAACTGTGGCTGGAGAGTGACGATGCGGAGTAGCGCCTTGCTGTTGTTACTCTGCAGCTCGCTGGCACTGGCGCGCGATCCTTTCCAGCCGCTGGCAGCAACGCTGTGTCAGACGCAGGTTGCTGCGCCAGAAGGCTGGCGCTTACAGGGCATTATTGGCACGGCGCCGCACTACGTGGCGTGGCTGGTGTCACCTCAAGGCAAAAGCCATCGGCTGGATAATCAAGCGCCTTTTCCCCAGCCGCCCTGGCAAGTCTTGCAGCTTACGTCGCGCATGCTGGTGTTGAGCGCAGCACAAAGCTGCACGCCACAGCAAATCACATGGGTAATAAAAGGAGGTTTTTATGAAATGGATGACGTTACTGATGCTGCTGTGTCTGAGCATGCCGCTGCGCGCTAACGACGACCGATTAAGTCTGACGTTTGATGATGCGCCGGTTGAACGCATTTTGCAGGCGCTGGCAGATTATCAGCAGACCAACCTGCTGATTGCGCCGGGCGTTGAAGGTCGGCTGTCGCTGCGATTAGACAATGTCGGCTGGGATCGCGCGCTCGCGCTGGTAACGCAGCTGGCAAAACTCACCGTGGTGCAGGAAGAGGGCGTTTTGCTGGTCTATCCGGAAAGCTGGCAGCAGCAGCAGGCGCAACAGGAAAAGGTGGAGCGTGAGGAGGAGAAGCAGCAAACGCCGCTGGAACAACAAACCGTGACGCTGCATTACGCCAGCGCCAGCGATATTTACCGCAGCCTGCAAGCCGAACGCTCGTTGATGACGCCGCGTGGTAGCGTCACGGTCGATAGCCGCACCAACAGTTTGCTGCTACGCGATACGGCTGAGGCATTGCGTGACACCGAGCGCTGGTTAAAAGCGCTGGATTTGCCGCTCGAGCAGGTTGAGCTCGCGGCACATATCGTCACCATCAATGAAGAGCACCTGCGCGAGTTAGGTGTTAACTGGGGCACGTCACCGGCAGAAGTGGTAACGCAGGCGTTGCGCAACCCGCTGCTCGAGATTCCTCTTGCGGTGAGTAATCCGGCGTTTCGCGCGGGCGTGACGCTGGGCCAGGTCAGCGGCGAACTGCTCAACCTGGAACTGAGTGCGCTGGAGCAGGAGAACCAAATCGAAATCATCGCCAGTCCGCGCTTGTTTACCTCGCATCAGCAAACCGCCAGCATCAAACAGGGCACGGAAATCCCTTATGAGGTGAAATCGGGCAACAGCGGTGCCACCGCCATTGAATTTAAGGAAGCGGTTTTAGGCATGGAAGTGACGCCGGTGGTGCTGGGAAATGGCCGCATCCAGCTCAAACTGCGGCTGAGCCAGAACTTGCCAGGGCGCAGTGTAAACATTGGCGACAACCAGGTGCTGAGTATTGATAAGCAGGAGATCGAGACTCAGGTGACGCTGCGCGATGGCGAAACCTTAGCGCTGGGCGGCATTTTCCAGCAGCAGCGTACGCAGAGCGAAAAACGCGTGCCCTGGCTGGGCGGTATGCCTTTATTAGGGAATTTGTTCCGTCAGCAAACTGATGAGCAGAAGAAAAAGGAGCTGGTGATCTTTATTACTCCCAGACTGGTCAGGGAAGCAGCGCTTACTGCCGGATAAAGCGGAAAATTCGTTCTGTGAGGCCAACTGCGTTGACGCAGGGCTGGAATTAGCTTACAAGGTTTAGCGATTTTCAAAACGGTGTAACGGAACGCGGCAGAATAACCTTCCGAATGACGTTGGTCACAAGCGATACTGACGTCAAAAGAAATATCGCCAAAATAATTCGAGCTCCAGTAAGACGTTAAATGAGTGAATGCACTGTGCTTACATCGGTAAGCGATGACAGTGGATGACCCCGGCCAGCGTGCCTGTAGCACGAAATATAGCGGATCAGCGGAGGTGCGTTACCGTCTCGCGAACCACAGACCGGTCCTGTTAAGAGGTCGCCGGGGGCAATTTATTCGGTTGCCAAACGGCCATGAGTGTTGAGATAATTTTCCGTCTGACTCTTGTTAACGCTCATGAGGTCTCAGTTCCTGTCCCGCCAGCTATGCTGAACGCGGGGTATCATCAACGAATTCTTAGTAATACCGATAAAATGGCAGAGAAACGCAATATCTTTCTGGTTGGGCCGATGGGTGCCGGCAAAAGCACTATTGGTCGTCAGTTGGCTCAGCAACTCAATATGGAATTTTTCGATTCCGATCAGGAAATTGAGCGACGCACCGGAGCGGATGTAGGCTGGGTATTTGATGTGGAAGGCGAAGAAGGCTTCCGCGATCGTGAAGAAAAGATCATTAATGAGCTGACCGAGAAGCAAGGCATTGTCCTCGCGACCGGTGGCGGCTCAGTCAAATCCCGCGAGACCCGTAATCGTCTCTCCGCCCGCGGTGTGGTCGTATACCTTGAAACCACCATCGAAAAGCAACTTGCACGAACCCAGCGTGATAAAAAGCGTCCGCTGTTGCAGGTTGAATCACCGCCGCGCGAAGTACTGGAAGCGCTAGCTGGTGAACGTAATCCGCTTTATGAAGAGATCGCTGATGTCACTATTCGCACTGACGATCAGAGTGCAAAAGTGGTGGCCAATCAGATCATCAACATGCTGGAAAAGAACTAATCCAGCGCCCTGAGGGCTCAGCAATAGGTATCGGTCATCATGGAGAAGATCACTGTCTCACTCGGGGATCGCAGTTACCCCATCACCATCGCTGCCGGACTGTTTAACGATCCGGCTTCTTTTTGGCCGCTCAAAGCAGGCGACAATGCCATGCTGGTGACAAACCAGACCCTGGCGCCGATCTATCTTGAACCCCTGTCAGCGCTGCTCAGCAATGCCGGCATTAAGGTAGATCAGGTCATTTTGCCTGATGGTGAGCAGTACAAAACCCTGGCGGTCATGGACGAGGTGTTCACCGCGCTGCTGAAAAAGCCGCACGGTCGTGATACCACGTTGATTGCACTCGGTGGTGGCGTGATTGGTGACTTAACCGGATTTGCTGCAGCCAGCTATCAGCGTGGCGTGCGCTTTATTCAGGTGCCGACCACGTTGTTGTCTCAGGTTGACTCCTCCGTCGGTGGAAAAACCGCGGTAAACCATCCACTCGGCAAAAACATGATTGGGGCGTTTTATCAGCCCGCGTCTGTCGTAGTGGATACCCATTGCCTGACCACTCTGCCACCGCGCGAACTAGCGTCCGGTCTGGCGGAAGTGATCAAATACGGCATTATCCTTGATGGCGAATTCTTCCAGTGGCTAGAGCAAAATCTTGATGCTCTGCTGGCGCTGGATGAAAAAGCCCTGGCTTACTGCATCCGTCGTTGCTGCGAGCTTAAAGCCGAAGTGGTTGCGGCTGATGAGCGCGAAACCGGCGTACGTGCACTGCTCAATCTGGGCCATACTTTTGGTCATGCGGTTGAGGCGCACATGGGCTACGGCAACTGGCTGCACGGCGAAGCGGTGTCGGCTGGCATGGTGATGGCCGCACGTACCGCTGAACGTTTAGGGCAGTTCACCTCGGTTGAAACCGATCGCATTATCGCGCTGCTGTTGCGTGCTGGTTTGCCTGTACATGGCCCGGCGAGCATGGCGGCGGAAGATTATTTGCCACACATGATGCGCGATAAGAAAGTGCTGGCGGGCGAGCTGCGTCTGGTGCTGCCTCTCGCTATTGGCCGCTCTGAAGTGCGTGGCGGTGTGGCTCATGATATGGTGCTGGCAGCAATTAACGATTGCCAGAAACCCTGATTATTAGAAGTGATGAGTGGTGATGCGGCGTGTGGGAAGCGCGTCGTTTTACGGAGGAGGCTAAATGGATGAGTTCAAACCGGAAGACGAGTTAAAACCTGACGCCAGTGACCGCCGTCCGACGCGGCCACGCAAATCGTCTTCTGCGCCGAAAGTGAAAGTACCGGTTTCCCGTCAACATATGATGATGGGCATTGGTATTTTGGTTCTGCTGTTGGTGGTGCTGGGGATTGGTTCAGCATTAACCGGCCCAGATGAGAAGAAACCCGCAACCAATACTGCAAATAATGGCGCGGCACCTTCTGCCGGTGGCAGCGAAAAGAACATCGACCTTTCGGGATCGACGTCCATGAGCGGCCAGCAAAACGCCACGCCTTCTGCTGAAGGCAGCGTAGCGCAAAACACCGCGGGCACAACTGCACCAGCGGGCAGCGATGGTCAATCCATCTCGATGCCATCGGTCTCCTCGACGCCGACGCAAGCTGCGCCTGTGGATACGCCAGCTAATCAACAACGTGTCACGCTGCCGGGCGATCTCAATAGTGCGCTGAACAATCAGCAAGGTTCTGTCGATGCCGCAGCACAAGGCGCGCAGGGTAATAGCTCGCTGCCAACCGCGCCGGCCACAGTCAGCGGCAACGGTAAAGCGATCACGCCGCCAGCCATGCGTTCAGAAACCCCCGCGCGCACCAGCAACAACGGTACACGCGAGACGCACGCGTTGACGCCGCATAAAACACCGACCGCCACTAAACCAGCAGCTGTGAAAGAGAACAACACCCGCACCACCCCGACGCGTAATCCCGCGCCTGCCAGTGCGAGCGGTGCCAGCAAATCGTTGCCGTCGGGCGGAAACTATACGCTGCAGTTGAGCGGTGCGTCGAAAGAAGAGAGCCTGAACGCCTGGGCGAGAAAACAGAACCTGAGCGGTTATCACGTGTATAAAACCACGCGTAACGGCGAACCTTGGTATGTGTTGGTGAGCGGCGCTTACGCCACGCCAGCCGATGCGAAACGCGCCGTGGCATCGCTGCCAGCGGAAGTGCGTGCGGCCAATCCGTGGGTAAAACCGCTTAGCCAGGTGAAGAAAGAAAGCCAGTAATGAGATGTGGGGCCGCAAACATGCGGCCCCGTTTAAAGCGCAGAGCTGCTGTCGGTTCCACCACAGCCAATAATTAAGATGTAATAACCACGACAGCATGAAAAAAAATCGCGCTTTCCTGAAATGGGCCGGAGGGAAATACCCGCTCCTCGATGACATCCGTCGTCATTTGCCACAAGGTGATTGTCTAATCGAACCCTTTGTCGGCGCCGGTTCCGTGTTCCTCAACACCGACTATGACCGCTATCACCTGGCGGACATCAACGGTGATCTCATCAATCTGTATAACATCGTCAAAACGCGTACCGCGGCTTTCATTGAAGACGCGCGCCAGCTTTTCAACGCTGAAGGCAACACGGCAGAAACCTACTACGCGCAGCGCATCGCCTTTAATGCGAGCAAAGATGAATATCAGCGCGCGGTGCTGTTTCTGTATCTCAATCGACACGGTTATAACGGTCTGTGCCGCTACAATTTGCGCGGTGAGTTTAACGTGCCTTTTGGCCGGTATCGCAAGCCGTACTTCCCGGAAGCGGAGCTGCTCTGGTTTGCCGAACGGGCGCAAAAAGCGACCTTTGTCTGTGAATCGTACGATGTTACTCTGAACAACGCCGTTGAAGGCTCAGTGGTTTATTGCGATCCGCCGTATGCCCCGCTTTCGGCGACAGCAAATTTTACCGCTTACCACACCAACAGTTTTAGTCTGCGCGAGCAGCAGCATCTGGCTGAGTTAGCCAATAAGCTTTCGCAGCAAAATCGCATCCCGGTACTGATTTCAAACCACGATACGGTACTCACGCGTGAGTGGTATCAGAATGCGGATTTACACATAGTCAAAGCCCGGCGTTCCATCAGCCGAAGCATAAGTGGTCGCACGCAAGTCGACGAACTGCTAGCGCTTTTCCGCTAGCCTGTTTCGTCCGCGACCAAGGCATTACGCCAGCTCAGGCTGGCGCACAAAATTGGGAGAATCGGATGAAACAATTTTTACTGGCCCCATCAATTCTGGCTGCTGACTTCGCGCGTTTGGGTGAAGACACGGCCAAAGCGCTGGCGGCAGGTGGTGATGTGGTCCATTTCGATGTGATGGATAACCACTACGTTCCCAATCTGACGATGGGGCCGATGGTGCTTAAAGCGCTGCGCGATTACGGCATCACTGCACCTATTGATGTGCATCTGATGGTTAAACCTGTGGATGCATTGATCCCGGAATTCGCTAAAGCGGGCGCCACCTTCATCACTTTCCACCCGGAAGCCAGCGAGCATGTTGATCGCACGCTGCAGCTGATCAAAGAGCATGGTTGCAAAGCGGGTCTGGTGTTCAACCCTGCGACGCCGCTCGACTACCTCGATTATGTAATGGATAAGCTGGACATCATTCTGCTGATGTCGGTGAACCCAGGCTTTGGCGGTCAATCCTTCATTCCCGGTACGCTCGACAAACTGCGTCAGGCGCGTCGCCTGATTGATGAGAGTGGCTACAACATTCGTCTGGAAGTGGATGGCGGCGTGAAAATCGATAACATCGGCCAGATTGCTGCCGCCGGTGCCGATATGTTTGTTGCCGGTTCCGCGATCTTCGGTCATCCGGATTACAAAAAAGTGATCGATGAGATGCGTGGCGAACTGGAGAAAGTTAATGGCTCATTTCACTGATATCCGCGCGCTGGCGTTTGACCTCGACGGTACGCTGGTCGATAGCGCGCCGGGCCTGGCACAAGCCATCGATCATGCGCTGAGCGATCTGCAGCTGCCGCCGCCGGGTTTGGCATTGGCTTCTACCTGGATTGGTAACGGCGCTGACGTGATGATGACCCGCGCGCTGACCTGGGCGCTGGGACGCGAGCCGCATGCCGAAGAGCAACGCGATGCGCGTGCGCTGTTTGACAAATATTACGCGCAAACGGTAGAAGCGGGCAGTACGCTGTTCCCGCAGGTAGTAGAGACGCTGGCGGCCTTGCAGGCGAAAGGCCTGCCGTTGGCGATCGTCACCAACAAGCCAACGCCATTTGTGGCGCCGCTGCTGAAGTCGCTCGGGATTGCTGAGTACTTCACGCAGATTATCGGCGGTGACGACGTAATTGTGAAAAAGCCCCATCCGGCGGCCATTTTCCTCGTCCTTGGCCATTTTGGCGTGCTTCCGGGACAATTGCTGTTTGTCGGCGATTCTCGCAATGATATTCTCGCGGCCCAGGCGGCAGGCGTACCGAACATCGGTATGACATTCGGCTACAACTACGGCGAGCCGATTGCTACCAGCCAACCCGATTTAACTCTCGACTCTTTTGACGAACTTTTGCCCGCTATCGGGCTGTGATTATCAGGACATAACATGAGCAAACCCATCGTTTTCAGCGGCGCCCAGCCTTCCGGTGAACTGACCATTGGCAACTATATGGGTGCGCTGCGTCAGTGGGTGCAGATGCAGGATGATTTTCACTGCATTTACTGCATCGTCGATCTGCACGCCATCACCGTACGTCAGGATCCAACCGCGCTGCGTAAAGCCACGCTGGATACCTTAGCGCTCTATCTTGCCTGCGGCATCGACCCGGCGAAGAGCACCATCTTTGTTCAGTCGCACGTGCCAGAGCATGCGCAGCTGAGCTGGGTGCTGAACTGCTACGCCTATTTTGGCGAGCTGAGCCGCATGACGCAGTTCAAAGATAAATCCGCGCGCTACTCGGAAAACATCACCGCAGGCCTGTTTGATTATCCGGTGCTGATGGCGGCCGATATCCTGCTCTATCAAACCAATCAGGTGCCGGTTGGCGAAGATCAGAAGCAGCATCTGGAGCTGAGCCGCGATATCGCCCAGCGTTTCAATGCGCTATACGGCGATGTGTTCAAAGTGCCTGAACCGTTCATTCCGAAATCGGGTGCACGCGTGATGTCGCTGCTTGAGCCGACCAAAAAAATGTCCAAGTCAGACGACAACCGTAACAACGTGATTGGTCTGCTGGAAGACACCAAAGCGGTGGTGAAGAAGATCAAACGTGCGGTAACCGACTCCGCCGAGCCGCCAGTGGTGCGCTACGACGTCAAAGAGAAAGCCGGTGTATCAAACCTGCTGGATATTCTTGCGGGCGTGACCGGTAAAACCATTGCGCAGCTGGAGCAAGAGTTCGAAGGCAAAATGTACGGCCATCTGAAAGGTGAAGTGGCTGAAGCGGTTTCCGGCATGCTGACCGAGCTGCAGGAGCGCTATCATCGTTTCCGTAACGATGAAGAGTTGCTGAATCAGGTGATGCGCGATGGCGCAGCAAAAGCCCGCGCTCATGCGCAGGAAACGCTGAAGAAAGTGTATGAAGCGGTAGGTTTTGTCGCACAGCCGTAAGCGGTGTGCGGAATAGAACAGAACGGCGGGTCATTTGACCCGCCGTTTTTTATTTGATGCGATGTAACGCCAGTTCCGCGCCATCCCAGAACAGGCGGGCGTTACCGTCAGCCAGCACGCTGATCACCGCGCCCGGCGCAGGTCCCCACGCCTGGTTGCCACAACTCACATTGAAACCGTAACGGAAGGTGAAATCACCATCCTGGCCCGCGCCATTGGCGGCGCTCAGGCGCGGTTTAGCGTTGCAGTTATCGACGGAAGGATTGATGCTGCGCTCAGCAGTACCGCGCGTCCAGGTGATCGCATTCGGCTTAAACGCCACGCGCGCGCCCATAAACTGTGGATCATTCTTGATATACAGCTGACCGACTTCCTTCTTAGGCGTTACCGCCACCACCTGCCATTCACCCACCACGTTCGACCAGGTAACCGGTGCGGCGGTAGCAAGCGCGCTTAACGGCAATAACAACGCGCAAACCCATGAAGCAACGCGCATGGAAACTCCTTATTGATGAGAAAGATGGCCCATAGTCTGGCGACAAAGCGCAGCGCTGTACAGTTTTTTGCCGTTTCAGAACCAGCGTAACTGAGAACGCAGTTCCACCACGCGCCCAACGATAATCAGAGCCGGACTGGCAAACTGCTGCGCCAGCGTGGCCAGTTCCGCCAGCGTTGCGGTCTCAACGCGCTGCTGCGGCGTGGTGCCGTTCTGCACGATCGCCACCGGCATCGCAGCATCCATGCCGTGTTGCAACAGCTGCTGCTGAATTTCCGGCGCCTGCGCCAGCCCCATATAGAACACCAGCGTTTGCTGTTCAGCCGCCAGCTTGCGCCACTCGATTTCGCCATGCTGCTGCAAATGGCCGGTGACGAAACGTACGCTCTGCGCGTGGTCGCGATGCGTCAGCGGAATACCGCTGTAAGCAGAACAGCCCGAGGCGGCGGTGATGCCCGGCACCACGCTAAACGGGATGTTGTGCTGCGCCAGCAGTTCCAGCTCTTCACCGCCGCGGCCGAAGATAAAGGGATCGCCACCTTTTAGTCGCACCACGCGCTTGCCGCTCTGCGCCTGCTCAAGTAAAACCTGGTTGATCTGCGATTGCGGTACGCAGTGATTGCCGGCTTGTTTGCCGACAAAGATGCGCTCCGCATCGCGGCGGACCAGATTAAGAATCGGCGCCGAGACCAGGCGGTCATACACCACCACATCGGCCTGCTGGATGTGCTGCAAACCTTTCAACGTCAGCAGCCCCGCATCGCCCGGCCCGGCGCCTACCAGCACCACTTCGCCTTGCTGCGACAGCGGCGCATCGAACAAGGTCTCGACGATGTGCTCGGCGCGTGGTCGATCACCATTCGCCAGGGTTTGCGCCAGACGATCGCTCACGAAGAAGCGCTCCCAGAAAGCGCGCCGCTGCGCCATGCTGTTAAAGCTACGCTTCACACGATTGCGCAACGATCCGGCTAAGGACGCTAACTCACCCAGATGTTGTGGCAGCATCGCTTCAAGTTTTTCACGCAGCAAACGCGCCAGCACCGGCGCGCGACCGCCAGATGACACGGCGATCATCAGCGGCGAACGGTCGACAATCGACGGCATAATCGCGCTGGCTTCCTGCGGCGCATCCACCAGATTGCAAAAGATGCGCCGCCGCTCAGTCGCATCGCCAACCTGCTGATTCACCGCATTATCATCGGTGGCGGCAATCACCAGCCAACAATCCTCAAGCCAGCGCTCGTCAAACGCGCCGGGGAGTAAGGTCAACTTTCCCTGTTGTGCCCACTGCTGAAAAGCGGGGGAGAAATCCAGCGCGCCAACCTGCAAATTGGCACCGGCGTCCAGCAGCAAACGCGCTTTGCGTTCTGCCACATCGCCACCGCCCACCAGCAAACAGCGCTTGCCTTGCAGGCGGCAAAACAGCGGAAAGTAGTCCATAGCTCATCCTGAAAAAAGCCCGCGCAAGGCGGGCTGAAAAAGTGTTATGCGGTTTTGAGCGGCGCGGCTTGCGCTTCGGCCTGCGGGCGCTGCGCCTGCGGTGTGGCGTACCAGTAACCGAGGCCCATCAGCACCATGCCGGAGAACATATTGCCCAGCGTCACCCACAGCAGGTTGTGGCCGATGCCGCTTAGCGTGAAGTCGGCATTATGCTGACCAAACCACGACAGCGCAAAGACCGTCATGTTGGCAATCGAGTGTTCGTAGCCGGAAGCGATGAACGCCAGCAAACACCACCAGATGGCGATGAACTTCGCCGTGCCTTCGGTACGCACCGCCATCCAAATCGCCAGACAGACCAGCCAGTTACAGAGCGCGCCTTTAAAGAACAGCGCTATGGCTGGCTGCGTGGTTTTTGCCAGCGCCGCGCTGTGCAGCAGCGATCCGGCATTTGGCAGCAGCGGTCCCGCCGCATAGTAATAAATCAGCGCGACGAATACTGAACCGACAAGATTACCCAGCCAGGTTTGCGGCAGCACGCACCACATCTGGCCTTGCTTGATGCTGCCGGCTTTGACGCCGATGGTCAGGAACATGGTGTGGCCGGTGAACAACTCGGAACCAGCGATGATCACCAGCGTTAAAGCGATACCGAAAGTCGCGCCCATCAGCAGCGGACGATAAGCCGGATCGACCAGATTGCCGAGCGTGAAGATCAGGATAATCGCCAGGCCAACGTAAGCGCCCGCCATCGCCGAGCTGATCCAGAAGGCCAGCGGGCTGTGCTGCGCCGTACGCACAATGCGCGCCGCGTTGGCGGCGCATTTATTCAGGGTGTCAGTAAACATAGTGACGTCTCATAAAGTGAAGGAATGCTGTCAGGCGCAGATCTCTACCTTGCCATCGCGAACGCGCACCGGATAGCTCGCCACCGAGCACGCTTCGTCTTCCAGACACAAGCCATCGCTCAGGCGGAAGCGCTGTTTCTTCAGTGGACTCGCCACCCACAGCGCCTGCTGGTGCTCCGCAATCAGACCGCGTGACAACACGCTGGCCTGGGCGAAAGGATCGATATTGCTCAAGGCGTAGAGTTGCTCATCGTCGTGCGGACGGAAGAGGGCAATCTGCTGGCCTTTGATCAGCGCACATACGCCGGTCGCAGGCAGAATTTGGCTGAGTTCACACACCGAATGCCACTGGCTCATGCGTCGATCTCCTCAATCAGAGTGACCGCAATGCGCTCGGCGGGTTGCGCCGGACGATGCTGATCGCGTTGGTTGATGTGCTGTACCAGCGGATCGCGGCGATCGCTGTTGATGAAAGTGCGGAAGTGACGCTGCTGCTGCGGATCCTGCAGCGTCGCGGTCCATTCACATTCCACTGCCGCGCGCAGACGCGTCAGCTCCGTTTCCAGCTGTGTATTCAGACCGAGTTTGTCATCAATAATCACGCTGCGTAGATAGTCAATGCCGCCTTCCATGCTTTCCAGCCACAGCGAGGTGCGCTGCAGGCGATCGCCGGTGCGGATGTAGAACATCATGAAGCGGTCGAGATAGTGCAGCAGCGTATCGCGATCAAGATCGGCAGCCAGCAAATCGGCGTGACGTGGCTTCATGCCGCCATTGCCGCACACATACAGGTTCCAGCCTTTCTCGGTGGCGATGATACCCACGTCTTTGCCCTGCGCTTCGGCGCATTCGCGCGTGCAGCCGGAGACGCCAAACTTCATCTTGTGCGGGGTACGAATGCCTTTGTAGCGATGCTCCAGCTCAATGCCGAAGCCGAGGCTATCGCCTACGCCAAAGCGGCACCAGACGCTGCCGACGCAGGTTTTCGCCATGCGCAGCGCTTTGGCATACGCTTGTCCGGTTTCAAAACCGGCAGCAATCAGCTGCGTCCAGATCGCCGGCAGATCATCGCGCTGCGCACCAAATAGGCCAATACGCTGCGAGCCAGTGATTTTGGTGTAGAGATTGTACTGGCGCGCCACGGCGCCAATCGCCATCAATCCTTCCGGCGTGATTTCGCCTCCGGCCGAGCGCGGGATCACCGAGTAAGTACCGTCTTTTTGAATATTGCCGAGGAACAGATCGTTGCTGTCCTGCAGCGGTGCGAGCTGTGGCTTCAGCACATATTCGTTCCAGCAGGAAGCCAGCAGTGAACCAACCGTCGGTTTACACACCTCGCAGCCGTAGCCCTGACCATATTTCGCCAGCAGCGCGTCGAACGATGTGATCTCTTCCACGCGAATCAGGTGATACAGCTCCTGACGCGAATAGGGGAAGTGCGCGCACAAATGATTGTTCACTTCGATGCCCTGACGGCTCAATTCAGCGTTCAGCACCTGAGTAATCAACGGAATACAGCCGCCGCAGCCGGTGCCGGCGCGGGTTTCGGTTTTCAGCGCTGCGACGGTGTGGCAACCGCCTTGCACCGCTTTGACGATATCGCCTTTGCTGACGTCGAAGCAGGAGCAGATTTGCGCGCTGTCCGGCAGTGCATCAGCGCCCATTACCGGTTTCTCGCCGCTGCCCGCAGGCAGGATCAGCAACGCCGGATTTTCCGGTAGCGCGATGTTATTCAGCGCCAGCTGCAGCAGATTGCCGTAATCGCTGGTGTCACCGACCAGCACCGCGCCCAGCAGCGTGCGGTTATCTTCGCTGACGATCAGGCGCTTATAGATATTTTTCTGCTCATCAAGCCACACGAAGCTGCGTGCGCCTGGCGTGCGGCCATGCGCATCACCAATGCCACCGACATCAACGCCCAGCAGTTTCAGCTTGGCGCTCATATCTGCTCCGGCAAACGCGTTGTCGCGGCCAACCAGCCGATCGCTGGCGACCTGCGCCATTTTGTACCCTGGCGCGACTAAGCCATAAATACGGTTCTGCCACGCGGCACACTCACCAATGGCGAAGATGTCCGCATCGCTGGTCTGGCAATGATCGTCAATGGCGATACCGCCGCGCGTGCCCAGCTGCAGGCCGCACTGTTTGGCCAACTTGTCTTGCGGGCGAATGCCGGTGGAGAAGACGATGAAATCGACATCCAGCGCGCTGCCGTCAGCAAACTCCAGCGTTTTAACGCCTTGCGCGTGATGGACGATCTGCTGGGTGTTTTTGCCGGTGTGAACGCGCACGCCCATCTGCTCGATCTTGCGACGCAGCTGCTCGCCGCCTTGCGGATCGAGCTGTTCCGCCATCAGCACCGGCGCGAACTCAATGACGTGGGTTTCGACGCCGAGGTTTTTCAGCGCGCCTGCCGCTTCCAGTCCCAACAGGCCGCCGCCAATTACCGCGCCGCGTTTGCTGCGGCGTGAACAGGCTTCAATGGCGTTGAGATCTTCAATGGTGCGATAGACATAGCAATCACTGCCTTCCGCGCCGGTAATCGGCGGAATCCACGGATAAGAGCCGGTGGCGAAAATCAGCTTGTCGTAATGCACCGCGCGACCGCTATTCGAGTGAATCAGTTTTTCATCGCGGTTAATGGTGATGGCGCGTTCGCCGAGCAGCAGCTTTACCTGATGCTTTTCGTAATACCCTTCGCGAACCAGTGAGAGTTCTTCGGCGGTGTGATGGGAAAAATAGGCGGAAAGGTGGACGCGGTCATAGGCGACGCGAGGTTCTTCACAGAAAACGGTTATCGCAAACTGATTAGATTCATCTTTGTCGATAAGTTCTTCTATAAAGCGGTGGCCGACCATGCCGTTGCCAATAATAACGACACTGTGCTTGCTCATGCTTGCCTCAAAAATTGCGGTATCTGCGCCTACCTTAGCGCGGCGCTTTTGGAACTTATTGATATACATCAAGCGCACCCTTATATACCTATTTCGAGTTATGTAACTGATTTTGAACGAATTAGTTAAGTGGCTTATTTGGTTGATAATTACCTAATCATTTCTTCGCCGCACATTCCGTAGCGGCACGATTCATCGCGCAATAAATTGCACCGCTACGGAATGTGCCCGCGGTGACAGGGTTTTTCATGCTAGCTTTAGGTTTTGTGTTTTACAGGAGTACGGCATGGCCAACCCGTCACTGAAGTGGATCAACAACCTGCGCTTAGCGGGCCAGCAAGGCTTGTGGCAGATCGAAATCGCCAACGGCAAGATTGCGCAGATTCGCCCGCAGCCGCCGCAAACTGCAGCCCAGCCTGACGCGCTGGATGCGGAGGGCGGACTGGCGAGCGCGCCGTTTATTGAGCCGCATATTCACCTCGATACCACGCAAACCGCTGGCGAACCCGCCTGGAACCAATCCGGCACGCTGTTTGAAGGCATCGAGCGCTGGGCGGAGCGCAAAGCGCTACTGAGCCATGACGACGTGAAACAGCGCGCGCAGCAAACCCTGAAGTGGCAAATCGCCAACGGGATTCAGCATGTGCGGACTCACGTCGATGTCTCCGATCCCACGCTGACCGCGTTAACAGCGATGCTGGAGGTGAAAGCGGAAATGGCGCCGTGGATCGACATCCAGATTGTGGCGTTTCCGCAGGAAGGCATTCTCTCTTATCCGAACGGGGAAGCGTTGCTGGAAGAGGCGCTGCGCATGGGCGCGGATGTGGTGGGCGCGATTCCGCACTACGAATTCACCCGCGAATACGGCGTGGAGTCGCTGCATAAAACCTTTGCGCTGGCTAATCGCTACGATCGCCTGGTGGATGTGCACTGCGACGAGATCGACGATGAGCAGTCGCGCTTTGTCGAAACCGTGGCGGCACTGGCACACCGCGATGGCAACGGCGAGCGCGTCACTGCCAGCCACACCACGGCGATGCACTCCTACAACAATGCCTACACGTCGCGGCTGTTCCGTCTGCTTAAGCTCTCAAAAATCAACTTTGTCGCTAATCCGCTGGTGAATATCCATCTGCAAGGGCGCTTTGATAGCTATCCGAAACGTCGCGGCATCACGCGGGTGAAAGAGTTGCTGGAAGCGAATATCAACGTCTGCTTTGGCCACGATGATGTGTTCGATCCCTGGTATCCGCTCGGCACTGCCAGCATGCTGCAGGTGCTGCACATGGGATTGCATGTCTGTCAGCTGATGGGTTACGAGCAGATTGATAATGGATTGCAGCTGATTACCGCCAACAGCGCCAAAACCCTGCAGCTGGCGAATTACGGTATTGAGGCAGGTAATGATGCCAGTCTGATTATTCTGCCGGCGGAGAGTGGATTTGATGCGGTGCGGCGTCAGGTGCCGGTGCGTTATTCAGTACGTAAAGGTGTATTGGTCGCTGCGACGCAGCCCGCCAGCAGTGAGATCTATTTAGCGGGAAAAGAAGCGGTAACCTTCAAACGTTGAAGAGCAGGGCGGACTGCGGTCCGCCCGTCAAACTTAGTGGGTGACGTGACCGTGCTGGCGATGTTTGGTCACAAAGCCGAGCAGAACACACATCACAAACACCACGGCGTACAAACCGTTAGCCGTTGAGAGCGCAGCATGTGCGCCACCTTGCGCCACGATTGGGCCGGTTACCACGAAGGTCAACATGGTGCCGACGGTGCCGCAGGTCAGGATGAAGTTCACCAGCTTCGGTGAAGAGACTTTGGTTTGCAGCGATCCCAGCGTGATGATGGTGGTGTAAATCGCGCTGGAGCTGAAGCCCAGCGTCATGATGATCCAGTGCAGCATGCTGGCGTCTTTGGAGGTGACGAACCAGTACATCAAACCGGTTGCCAGCGCCGCCAGCACCATCAGGATGCGCTGCAGATCGAAGAAGCGCAGCACGAAGCTGAACACCCACATGCCGACCATGTACGCGGTCCAAAAGTTACCTACCAGCTGACCGGCAGCGGCGATATCCATGCCCATCGATTTGGTAGCGTATTCCGGCACCCACGAGATGAAGCCAAGCTGGCCGAGGATGTAGCACAGTGCCGCAATCGACAGGAACAGCACGCCGATGCCCCATTTCTCTTTCTCAACGCCTGGCTTAGCGGCTTCGCTTTTCAGCACCGGGAACTCAATGAACAGCGTCAGCACAAAGATCGCGACATAAATGATGCCGATGCAGGCGTAAACCCAATACCACGGCAACGCGCGCGCCAGTAAGATACCGGCGATGATCGGAAAGATGGTGCCCGCCATGCTGAAGAACGAATCGGTAAACAGCAGACGTGCGCCGCGCTGACGGCCATCGTACAGATGGGTGATCAGGAAGGTACCGATCGACATCGTGATGCCGCTGACGACGCCGAGGATGAACATGCACAGCGAGAAGACGGTGAGATCGTGGCTGGTCATCAGGCCGGCAACGGCGAGGATCATCAGCACAAAGCCAAAGATCAGCTGGCGCTTCAACGGCACAATCACCATCAGCCAGGCGTTCAGGAACACCGACACCAAAATGCCCGCATTGAGGAATGTGAAAGTGTTGCTCATTTCTGAAATAGGGCGCTGGAAATACTGCGCGATATTGTCCAGCACCATACCGGTAACGATCACCAGTGCGCCGGTGAGCGCATAGGAGAAATAGCTAATCCAGGTAAGGCCAATGCGATTACGGTTTGTCATGTTCTGAACCTGTTAAGCGACGAAGTTGGCAAAAAGTGTCATGAATTGTAAGTGTTGCTGTGATCTTAATAAACAATGAGTGTAACAAGGCGGAAATATTTCATTGAGAGTGTGATTTTCATCACGCAAATGATTGCGTGGCGGCAAAAGTATGACAATAGCAACATCCACGTAAATATCGGTAAAACGCTGGCTCTTGGATCACATGCTCTTTACAATCAATCTCGTTTTTGAGCTAGCTCTCCATGGTAAGGAATCTTTCATGCTTAAACGTACTTTGACAGCGGCGGTTGCCCTGTTAGCGCTCTCTTCCGTATCGTCTGCCGCGCTCGCCGCAAAAGGCGATCCACATGTGCTGCTCACCACCTCTGCGGGCAATATTGAACTCGAACTGAACAACCAGAAAGCCCCGGTTTCGGTGAAAAACTTTGTTGATTACGTCAACAATGGTTTCTACAACAACACTATTTTCCACCGCGTTATTCCTGGCTTTATGATTCAGGGCGGCGGTTTCACTACCGACATGCAGCAGAAGCAAACGGTAGCGCCGATCAAGAACGAAGCCGACAACGGCTTGCGTAATCTGCGCGGCACCATTTCGATGGCGCGTACCGCAGATAAAGACAGCGCCACCAGCCAGTTTTTCCTCAACGTAGCCGATAATGCGTTCCTCGATCACGGTCAGCGTGATTTCGGCTATGCGGTATTTGGTAAAGTTGTGAAAGGCCAGGATGTGATCGACAAGATTGCGCAGGTCCCTACCAAAGATGTGGGACCGTACCAAAATGTGCCGTCAAAACCGATTGTTATCCTCTCCGCCAAAGTCCTGCCTTAATTCTGAAACGCGCCATTTTCGCATGGCGCATCATTGGCTCTCCGGCAAAGCAAAAAATTGCTGCTTATACTTAGGGCTCATTGCTTGCCGGAGGCGCTATGACTAGCAAACTCACTGAGAAACAGAAAGCCACTTTGTGGCAGCAGCGCCGTGCTGCGAGCTACCAGGCCAGCTGTCGACTGGCCGGATATACCTATAGCGAAGCTCTTATTGATGCCGAACATGCTGAGGAGCGACTCGAGTCGCTGAGGAGGCAATATGGTGGATAACAGCTTAGCGGTACGCGATCCCTATTTGTGGCACAACGACAATGTGTTGAAGAATCGCCTCGATATTCATGATGAAGCCCAGCTGCGCAAAGCGGAACTGGCTTTCAGCACCGCGCGCCTGGCGACGTTAGAACTTGGCCAGCGCAGCATCGGTTTGCCACGTCTTTGCCATATTCATCGCACGCTGTTTCAGGATCTCTACAGCTGGGCGGGAGAATTGCGCACCATCGATATCTGGCGCGATGAAACGCCGTATTGTCATTGCGAATACATCGAGAAAGAGGGCAACACGCTGATGCAGGCGCTGGAGGAAGAGCGCGGCCTGGCTGACCTTGAGCAGGAAGCGTTCGTGGCGCGTATCGCACATTACTATTGTGAGATCTTCGTGCTGCATCCGTTCCGCGCCGGCAATGGCCGCGCGCAGCGCATCTTCTTCGAGCAGTTGGCACTGCATGCCGGGTATCAGCTTTCGTGGGAAACACTCGAACGCGATGCGTGGCGCGCTGCGATCTCGGCGGGCGTCGCCGGCGATCTGGCACCGCTTGCCGCGCAATTTGCGAAAGTGGTGAGCCCGGCGAAGGTTTTACAGTAACACTTCAAGCCCGTGTTTTTGCACCACGGACAACAGCTTAAGAGAGATTCCGCCGGGGCGTTTAGCCCCGGTTTCCCATTTCTGCACGGTTGACACACTGGTGTTGAGATAGCGGGCAAAAACCGGCTGACTAACATTCAAATTTTCGCGCAAGTTCTTAATCGCCTGCGCATCGAGCGCGGCGACATCGCCCAGGCAACGTTCATCAAAATCACGCATGCTCTGTTTGCTGATGGCATCTACTTCAAACAATCCGGATGCCGCGCTGTGAATGGCTGCAAAAGCCGGACTTTTAAATTTACGCGTTATGGCCATGACACATCTCCACTAACTCCCGAACGGCGAGCAGCCGATTCAGAGCCTCATTCGAAATCAACGAGTATTGTTTTGCCAGCTCACGAAAGCCCTCAAGTTCGCTTTCACTCAGGTTGCTCTGATCCTGTTTGGCAAATAAAAAGGTATAAATCCAGTTTTTACCCCCTTTGGCCAGAATGATGGCGCGATCGCGATTTTGCTGCAGACGCTTTTTAAATACGCCACCACCCAAATCATCGGCATAACCCAGTTTTACTGCTGCAATTGCCCGACAAAGTTCTTTATCGCCAATAAGATGCCGACGGGCTTGCTTACTGAACCATTTGGTTTTGAATACTCGCGTTGTAGCTGACATAGTCACTCTCCAAAATATAGCACTGGGTGCGAGAGTAATCAGAATCTTTTTCGTCAGCTAGCGGGTATTAAGATTGAAGGTGTTAACATAGCTTTTTTGCGACCTTTCTTGCGGCAGTTGCCGCAATGACACACTGCTACGACCTACTATGCTGCTGCTAATCGATAACTACGACTCCTTCACCTGGAATCTCTACCAATACTTCTGCGAGCTGGGCGCGGATGTGCGTGTGGTGCGCAACGACGCCATTACGCTGGATGAGATGGCAGCGCTGCCGCTGACGCATCTGGTGATTTCGCCGGGCCCATGTACGCCGGATCAATCTGGCATCTCGCTCGCGGCTATTCGCCATTTTGCCGGGCGCTTGCCGATCCTCGGCGTTTGCCTTGGACATCAGGCGATTGCGCAAGCCTATGGCGCGCAGGTGGTACGCGCGCGCCAGGTGATGCATGGCAAAACCTCGCTGATTCAGCACACCAACCAAGGTGTGTTTCGTGATCTGAATAATCCGCTTACCGTGACCCGCTATCACTCATTGATTGTGGCGCGCGATACGCTGCCCGCTGAGTTTGAAGTCACCGCGTGGAGCCTGCGCGACGGCCAGCCGGATGAGATCATGGGCTTCCGCCATCGCAGCTTGCCGCTGGAAGGCGTGCAGTTCCATCCGGAAAGCATCCTCAGTGAGCAAGGGCATCAGCTGCTGGCTAATTTCCTCAACGCGTAACTTATGTTTGCCTTCGTGTGACTTTTTATGCATATTTTGTGATTATAATTTCACATCAGCTCAACAAATAACCCGATGAGGTCGTCAATGGCAGCGGAAAAACTAGCGGTAACCCGGGAAACGTTCGATAACGTAATTTTGCCTGTTTATGCACCTGCGCAGTTTGTGCCGGTAAAAGGCAAAGGCAGCCGAGTGTGGGATCAGCAGGGCAAAGAGTATATCGATTTCTCTGGCGGTATCGCGGTGACTGCATTGGGCCATTGTCATCCGGCGCTGGTGGAAACGCTGAAAACCCAGGGCGAAACGCTGTGGCACACCAGCAACGTGTTCACCAACGAACCGGCGCTGCGTCTGGCGAGTAAACTGATTGCCGCGACCTTTGCCGATCGGGTGTTTTTCGGTAATTCTGGCGCGGAAGCCAATGAAGCGGCATTCAAGCTGGCGCGTTATTACGCCTGCAAAAAACACAGCCCGTTTAAAAGTAAAATCATCGCCTTCCATAACGCCTTCCACGGTCGCACGCTGTTCACCGTGTCGGTGGGTGGCCAGCCGAAATATTCTGATGGCTTCGGTCCAAAACCGGCGGATATCGTGCATGTGCCGTTCAACGATCTCGATGCGGTGAAAGCGGTGATTGACGACCATACCTGCGCCATCGTGGTCGAGCCGATTCAGGGCGAAGGCGGCGTGATGCCGGCTACGCCAGAATTTATGCAAGGCCTGCGCGCCCTCTGTGATGAACATCATGCGCTGCTAGTACTGGATGAAGTGCAGAGCGGCATGGGACGCAGCGGCAAACTCTTTGCGTATGAACATTACGGTATCAAGCCCGATATCCTCACCACCGCCAAAGCGCTGGGCGGCGGTTTCCCGGTGAGTGCGATGTTGACCACCAATGAAATCGCCTCAGTAATGGCGCCGGGCGTGCACGGCACCACTTACGGCGGCAATCCGCTGGCGTGTGCCATTGCTGAAACCGCGCTGGACATCATCAACACGCCAGAAGTGCTGGAAGGTGTGGAAGCGCGTCGTCAGCAGTTTGTTGAAGCGCTGCAAGCCATCGACAGCAAATTCGCTATCTTCAGCGAGATTCGCGGCAAAGGTCTGTTGATTGGTGCCGTGCTGAAGCCGCAGTTCGCCAGCAAAGCGCGTGACATCCTCAACGCTTCCGCCGCGGAAGGGCTGATGATTCTCACCGCCGGTACTGACGTGATCCGTTTTGTGCCGTCGCTGGTGATTGAACCGACCGATATCGCCGAAGGCATGACGCGTTTCGCCAGCGCGATTGAGAAGGTGCTGGCCGCTTAATCCGCTTTCGGACGTAACACCTTGAGCCAGCGGCCATGATGCGGTCGCTGGCTCCACGCCAGCGAAGAGATGGTGTGCATCACGCTGAGGTGCTGCAAGATCCGCTTCACATGCTGTTCAACAATCGTCACCGGCCCTTCATTAAGATTCTCCGGCGCTTCCAGAATATTGCTGTCGTTACCCGGACCGTCATACGCCAGCCGCTGCTGACAACGCTGCAGCGCGATTTCACAGGATTGCAGATAACCTTCTGCTAGCTTCGATGTCAGCATGGTGTGCTCGCGCGCCAGAATCGTCATGGCATTAATATGCTCGACGATGAACTGACTGTGCGTAACCCACATGCGCATATCTTTCAGATATTGCAGGTTAAAGCCCGGCTCGCTCGATGCCTGGTTCAATGAGTTGAACAGCGCGTTGTGCGCCTGATTAACCTTTATGCGCTGATAAGCCAGTTTATCGGGCGACTGTTCCGGCCCCAGCAGCAGTTGCAGCGCCTCCTGATAGGCTTCCAGCGCATCGTGCGCGTTCTTGCGCAGCAGCCCGCTTTGCCACTGCGGCCACAGCCAAATCATCCCGGCGAAGGCAATTAAACAGCCCATCAAGGTATCCATCATGCGCGGCAGCAGAAACTGTGCGCCGTTCAGCGACAGCAATTGCAGCGAATACACCGCCGTGACGGTAAAGCCAATCATCGACCAGCCATAATATTTCCGCGTGATCAGATAGCTCGCCAGCGTAATCCCCAGCATAAACAGCAGCGTGATCGATTCCGGCACCGCCAGCTGCAGCGACGCGGCGGCGATCAGCAATCCGGCGAAAGTGCCCAGCGCACGGTGCTGAATACGCACGCGCGTGGCGTTGTAACCGTTCTGGCTGACGAACATGATGGTCATCAGAATCCAGTAAGGTTTGGGGATGTTAAAGAACAGCGCCAGCGAGCTGCCAAACATCAGCATCACAGCGAAGCGGGCTGCGGTGCGTAACGCGGTGGATTTGAATGACAGATAACTGCGCAGCGCCGGCAACAGCGGCAAACGGCGCTGGCGATCGGCCATTAGGTCACGCGTGTAGAGCGGCTTCTGCGTACGCAACACGCGGGCGATGCGACTGAAGTGATACAGGCAGAAGTTGCCGACCGGATTATCCGGATGCTGGCGTGCAATTTTCTCCAGCGCGCCGAGCTGTTTCTCCATGTGAAAACGGTCCGGCAGCTGATGGTAGAGAATCGCATCCGCCAGCACGCGCAGCCGCGCCGAGATAATCTTGGCGTTCCAGCGAATCACCGCTTCGGCGTGGCTCTCCTCAACCAGCTTCTGCACCTCTTCGGGCTGATGCAAACTCACGGAGATGTGTTCCTGTAAATCCAGCGCCACCTGGAAAGCGCGCGTCAGGCGTTTGTGGCTGTTATCGCGGCTCGCCGACAGCATATGCATTTGCTGATAGCAGGTGGTGATGAGGTCGACCGCCTTTTGCTGGCGCGCCAGCAGCGGCGGCAGCGCTTTCTCCGGATCGGTCAGCTGCGTCAGTAAGGTGTATTTGGCATCGCAGTAATCCGCCAGCTCGCGGAACAGCAGGCTGAGCGATTCGCGCATCGGCTGCTCTTTCCACAGCCAGAACCAGAACCAGTTGAACAAGCCGTACCACAGCGTGCCGCCAATGTAGAGCAGCGGCGGCACCCATATCGGCATGCGTCCCACTAAGCTGAGCGTAAAGATGGCGGCGATGAGTGTGGCGGGCAGCAGGCGCGCGTGCAGCGGGCCGATTTCGCCGGTTACGCCAATCAGCAGCGGCAGCGCCAGTAAAATCAGCGGCAGCGGTATCTGGTAAGCGGTGAGGATTTGCATCAGGAAACTGCCGGTGGCAAACAGCGAACCACCCACAATCAGGCGTTTGAAGAAGCGTTTGTGCGGCGTATCCAGTCCCGCCATGTTGCAGCAGGCCGGCACTAACGAGAACAGCAGACCTTTTTGCAGATCGCCAAACAGCCAACCGAGAGCCACAGGCAGGCACAGCACCAGCGTTTGCCGCAGCGCATAGTTAACTTCGGGATGATAGATGATTCGGCGCCACATCAGCTCATCGCAAATAGAAACGGCGCGATGTTGCCATCACGCCGTGGGTGAGAAGAAATTAGCGGGTGCCGTAAACGACGATGGTTTTACCGTGTGCGGAGATCAGGTTCTGATCTTCCAGCATTTTCAGGATACGACCCACGGTTTCGCGTGAGCAGCCCACGATCTGACCAATCTCCTGACGGGTGATTTTGATTTGCATCCCGTCTGGGTGAGTCATCGCATCTGGCTGTTTGGCCAGATTTAGCAGCGTTTGCGCAATACGTCCGGTGACATCGAGGAAGGCAAGGTTGCCCACTTTCTCAGATGTCACTTGCAGACGACGCGCCATTTGCGACGAAAGTCGCATTAAAATATCCGGGTTTACCTGAATCAGCTGACGGAATTTTTTGTATGAAATTTCAGCCACTTCGCAGGCAGACTTCGCACGCACCCAAGCACTACGTTCCTGGCCTTCTTCGAAAAGACCGAGTTCGCCGATGAAATCCCCCTGATTGAGGTAGGAGAGAATCATCTCTTTGCCTTCTTCATCTTTAATCAGTACCGCTACGGAACCTTTTACGATGTAGTAAAGCGTTTCCGCTTTCTCACCCTGATGGATGAGCGTGCTTTTGGATGGATATTTGTGAATATGGCAATGGGACAGGAACCATTCGAGTGTAGGGTCTGTTTGCGGTTTGCCGAGAACCATTCGCTATTATCCTCTGTTGTAATCGTGCCCAAAACACAGGGGGCATTTTTTCCCTGTCAGGCGGTTTAATCGTCGAGCGTTTCCAGTAAAGGAAAAATTATTCCGGGTGGACTCTTAAGCTACGCTTTTGATTCTTCCGGCCTTCGTCTGTAATGACGAAAATATTTTCAGCACTGTTTGTAGCACAGCTTTTGCGAGCTGTCTTGTGTTGTCTCGCTTCAGCAGAAGGGGGATTACTCTGGATTGCTGTTTGTCAGGTGAAAGCGTACTCTGGCGGCAAAACCGCCGCTTCAGGAGAAAGAATCATGCAGGCACGAGTGAAATGGGTGGAAGGTCTTACCTTTCTCGGAGAATCCTCATCCGGCCATCAGGTATTGATGGATGGTAATTCCGGTGATAAAGCGCCAAGTCCAATGGAGATGGTGCTGATGGCCGCGGGCGGCTGTAGTGCTATTGATGTGGTGTCGATCCTGCAAAAAGGGCGCAGCGATGTGGCCGATTGCGAAGTGAAGCTCACATCGGAACGCCGTGAAGAAGCGCCACGCATTTTTACCCACATCAACCTGCATTTTATCGTTAGCGGTAAAGCGTTGAGCGACAAAGCCGTTGCGCGTGCGGTCGATCTGTCAGCGGAAAAATATTGTTCGGTAGCGATCATGCTGGGTAAAGGCGTTGAAATTACCCACAGCTATGAGGTGATCGAGTTATAACTCGGGTTGTAGCGGCGCAATAAGTTGCGCCGCTACGGAATGACTTCGCTTATTCAATCCGCTTCCCTTCAATCAGTCGCTGTACCAGCGGCAGCATAATCAGCTCCATCGCCAATCCCATTTTGCCACCCGGCACCACCAGCGTATTGATGTGGGAAATAAACGATCCCTGAATCATCGCCAGCAGATAGGGGAACGCGATGCCTTCCAGACCACGGAAATGGATCACCACGAAGCTTTCGTCGAGCGACGGAATTTCGCGTGCGGCAAACGGGTTTGAGGTATCAACGGTCGGCACGCGCTGGAAGTTAATGTGGGTGCGCGAGAACTGTGGCGTGATGAAGTTAATGTAATCCTCCATTGACCGTACCACCGAATCCATCACCGCTTCGCGTGAATGGCCGCGCTCGCTGGTGTCACGCACCAGCTTCTGAATCCACTCAAGGTTAACAATCGGCACCACGCCAACCAGCAGATCGACATGCTCCGCCACATTTTGCTGCTGCGTGACCACACCGCCGTGTAAGCCTTCATAGAACAGCACATCGGTGTTTTCCGGCAGCGGCTGCCACGGCGTAAAAGTGCCCGGCACCTGATTCCACGGCACGGCTTCATCGTAGGTATGTAGATATTTGCGCGATTCGCCAAGGCCGGTTTGGCCGTAATGTTTAAACGTCTGCTCCAGCAGGCCGAAGTCGTTGGCTTCCGGGCCGAAGTAGCTGATGTGGCGCCCGAGATCGCGCGCCTTGCGGATCGCCATGTCCATTTCCGGACGTGTGTAGCGATGGAAACTGTCGCCTTCGAGTTCCGCCGCATGCAAATTCAGCTGCTGGAAAATTTTACGGAAGGCGAGGCTGGTGGTGGTGGTTCCGGCGCCGCTGGAACCGGTGACGGCAATAATTGGATGCCTGGCTGACATAACAGAGCTCCCTGTGAAGTCCGGCGATGAGCATTGTTACCACGAATTGCCGCGGGGTGCATCAGCCGCGGAATTCACCCTTCGGCATAATATTGATCGATTCATGCAGTTCCGACCACACCAGCACCACGTCGCCGCGCTCAAGTTGGCGGCGCACGTCGGCGACTTTTTGCAGCAAACTGCGTTCCTGCTCGCCGTAATCAGTGCCTTCGCGTAACACGAAGGTTTCAATCACGTTTTCCAGCGTGTCCGCTTCGAGTTCTTGCCAGGGAATAATCACAATTACACATCCAGATAGGTTGAGAGCCAGTCGGGCACGCGCTGTTCCAGCCACATTTTCGGTTTAAGAACGGTGCCGCCGACGAAACCGACGTGGCCGCCTTGCTGCGTCAGCTGATACTGAATGGAGGCTGACAGCTGGTCAGGTTGCGGAATAACGGCATCGGTCATAAAGGGATCGTCTTGCGCGTGAATGATCAACAGCGGTTTACGCACGCCAGTCAGCAACGGCAGCGCGCTGGCTCGTTGATAATAGTCGTTGGCGTCAATAAAACCGTGCGCACGTGCGGTTATCGCATCATCGAACTCGCGTAAGCGGCGGAAAGCACGTAACTGGCTGAGATCGACCGGCAGGGTGCCAGGCCAGGCGCGCAGTTTGCGCGTGGCGTTCTTTTTCAGCTGCGTCAGTAAATAGTGCTGATAAAAGCGTGAAAAACCCACATCCAGCTTGCCGCTGCACGGCTCGAGCGCCAGCGGCGCTGAGATGGCGATGCCAGCATCAATCGGCACGTCGTGACCTTGCTGACCCAGCAGGCAAGCAAGCATGTTGCCGCCCAGCGAAACGCCGACGGCGGCGGTGGGTACGCTGCCCCATTCGCGCTGCAGCCAGTGAAGGAAGTAGGTGGCGTCTTCGGTTTCACCGGAGTGATAGATGCGCTTTAAGCGATTAGGCTCGCCGCTGCAGCCGCGAAAGTGCATTACCACCGCCAGCCAGCCGCGTGCCTGACACGCCTGCATCAGGCCGTGCGCATACGGGCTGCGAAAGCTGCCTTCCAGTCCGTGAAACATCACCATGCGCGGTTTATGACGCGCCTGCGCCGGATCTTCACTCCACGCTAAATCGACAAAATCGCCGTCCGGCAGGTCAAGACGCTGCCAGTGCGGACGTAACGTAACGCGGCGCCGCAGAATACGCGGCAGCAGCGTTTGCAGATGCGCGTTGCTGAATCCGCGCAGGGGTTTAAAACGCTCGCCGCTGGGGCGATCAAAATAGCTTGGGTAAAGGCTTGTCTGATGCATAAGTCGCTGATAGCTTCGATGGGTTGTTCGCTTTACTGGGTGAGGAGCACCCGAATATACATGGAACTGAGTCTTTTTTTATCAATGTTAGGTTTTCTCTGGGTCGCGGCCATCACGCCCGGGCCCAATAATATGTTACTTACCGCCTCGGGTGCTAATTTTGGCTTCCTGCGCACCATTCCGCTGCTGATTGGTATCATGATTGGTATGCAAGTCATGTTGCTAATGGTGGCATTTGGCATCGGCGGCCTCATCCTGTTTTATCCCTCGCTGCATCTCATCCTGAAGATTGCCGGTAGCCTTTATCTGCTGTGGCTGGCATGGAAAATCGCCAGCGCCGAGTATGAAAAACTGGAAACCGACGCTGTCACGGTGAAGCAGATGCCTTTCTGGCAAGGCGGCTTGCTGCAGTTGATCAACCCGAAAGCCTGGCTGATGGCGCTCGGCGCGGTGGCCAGCTTCAGCCTGGCGGGCAGCGAATATCTGCATTCGGTGGTGGCGATCAGCATCGGCATGTTCATGGTGAACGTGGTTTCTGGGGTGATCTGGATGGGCTTTGGCTCGCTGATTGGACGTCTGCTGCGCAGCCCACGCGCGTGGAAAATCTTCAATCTGGCGATGGGCTTGCTCACCGCTGCCTGCGTATTGCTGATTTGGCGCTAAGTTAGCTGGAAGCGCGTTCAACGCGCTTCCACGGCAACACTTCATTGACCACCGACGCTTTAGGCTGCCGGATGCGTTGCAGCAACAGCTGTACGCTGCGCACACCCATACGATTCATCGGCTGCTCAATCGTGGTCAGCGGTGGATTCAGGCTGCTGGTAAAGTTGATGCCATCAAATCCCACCACCGCTAAATCTTCCGGCACGCGTAAACCTGCTTCCAACGCCGCGTGTATGACGCCGACCGCCAACACATCCGATACCGCAAACACCGCATCCGGCGGTTCCGGCTGCGTGAGCAGTTCGCGCAAAGCCGCACTGCCCGCTTCGCAGGTGATATTCTCGGCGTAAGCCACACCGCACCAGCTGAGATCCAGTTGCTCCAGCGCCGCGCGATATCCCTCTTCACGCTTATGTGAATAGAGGTAGCGCATATCGCAGTTCACCAGCGCAATACGACGTCGGCCTTTGCTCGCCAGATAACGCACGGTTTCGAAAGCCGCTTCTTTATTATCAATCGCCACGCTTGAGGCGGCGATCGACGGATCGTATTCCGCGCACTGCACCCAAGGCTGATCGCCAATCAATTCTTTCAGCTCATGCAGGCTGCTGGCGGCATCCATGGTGATCACGCCGTCGACCACTTTGCCGGTGAGCAACGCAATGTAGGCCGCTTCGCGCCGCAGCTGCGATCCTGAGTTACACAGCAGAATGTGGTAACCCTGCGCTTCAGCTTCGGCTTCAATGCCCTGAACCACGCGTGAGCAGAACGGATTGGTGATGTCGGGAATCAGCACTAACAACATATGGCTTTGCGAAGTGCGCAGCTGGCGCGCCAGCAGGTTGGGCTGATAGTCGCAGATGTCGATGGCCGCCAGCACTTTGGCACGCGTATCCGGGCGCACGCCGGGATTCTGGTTCAAAACCCGTGAAACGGTGGCTTTTGACACGCCAGCCAGGTGTGCGACTTTCTCTATCGACATGGATTCAGGACCGTTAGTAAAGAGTTATAAAATGAGATCTCTATCAATATCACAGCTGCCATGTGAGCGTGTGACATATTTACCGCTTTCCTTTTCTTTCCATTTGCACTTTTTGCATAGCCTTGCGCGATGTTGATCTAAGAACGGATCGTCATTAGGGATAATTTTTAATTCCTTTATGAAATTACTGTTGCTGGAGAAACTGCCGAGACAAAAACACATTGGGGTGAACGATGATGGCAATGAAAAAAACAATAACGGCGGTCACAGCGGCTCTGGCCCTGATGGCGTTTCAGGCGCAAGCGGTCAACGTTACCGTGGCGTATCAGACCTCGGCTGAACCAGCCAAAGTGGCGCAGGCGGATAACACCTTCGCCAAAGAGAGCGGTGCTACCGTCGACTGGCGCAAATTTGATAGCGGGGCCAGCGTGTTACGTGCACTGGCGTCGGGCGACGTGCAGATTGGTAATATCGGTTCCAGCCCGCTGGCGGTCGCCGCCACGCAAAAGCTGCCGATTGAAGCTTTCCTGCTGGCCTCTCAGCTCGGTAACTCCGAAGCGCTGGTGGTGAAGAAAACCATCAAAGATCCTAAAGACCTGATTGGCAAGCGCATCGCCGTGCCATTCATCTCGACTACGCACTACAGCTTCCTCGCCGCGCTCAAGCATTGGGGCATCAAGCCTTCGCAAGTGACCTTAGTCAACCTGCAGCCGCCGGCGATTATTGCTGCCTGGAAACGCGGTGACATTGACGGCGCTTACGTCTGGTCTCCGGCGGTCAACGAGCTGGAGAAAGATGGCAAGGTGCTGACGGACTCTTCGCAGGTCGGCAAGTGGGGCGCGCCAACGCTCGATGTGTGGGTGGTGCGTAAAGACTTTGCGCAGCAGCATCCAGAAATCGTCACCGCCTTTGCCCGCAGCGCCGTTGAAGCGCAGCAAGCTTACATTTCCAATCCGGATCAATGGCTGAAGCAGTCAGACAACCTGAGCAAGCTGGCGCGCCTGAGTGGTGTACCCGAAGCGGATGTGCCGGTGCTGGTGAAAGGCAACACGTACCTCACCGCGCAGCAGCAGGTGGAGCAGCTCGGCAAGCCGGTGAACAAGGCGATTGTCGATACTGCCGGCTTCCTGAAAGAGCAGGGCAAAGTGCCAGAAGCGGATAGCGATTACAGCAGCTTCGTCACCACGCGCTTCGTTGCACCCTTAGTGAAATAACCGGAGGCCGTATGCTTAACATCACCCATCTCAATGCGCGTTACGCCGGACAACCCGCACTGCAGGACATCAACCTGCAGCTGGGCAGCCGAGACCTGCTGGTGGTGTTAGGTCCCTCCGGCTGTGGCAAAACCACGCTGCTGAACCTCATCGCCGGCTTTCTGCCGCTGGAATCTGGCAGCATCACGCTGGATGGCAAAGCGGTAAAAGGGCCGGGCGCTGAGCGCGGCGTAGTGTTTCAAAATGAAGGATTACTGCCGTGGCGTAACGTGATCGATAACGTTTCGTTCGGTTTGCAACTGGCGGGTATGGCGAAGGCGGAGCGCCATACCATTGCACGCCGTTTGATCCGCAAAGTAGGACTGGAAGGTGCAGAGCAGCGTTATATCTGGCAGCTCTCTGGGGGTCAACGCCAGCGCGTGGGCATTGCGCGTGCGCTGGCGGCTGATCCTCAGTTGCTGCTGTTAGATGAGCCGTTTGGCGCGCTGGACGCCTTTACCCGTGAACAGATGCAAACCCTGCTGCTAACGCTGTGGCGTGATACCGGCAAGCAGATTCTGCTGATCACCCACGACATCGAAGAAGCGGTGTTCCTCGCCAGCGAACTGGTGCTGCTGTCGCCGGGACCGGGTCGCGTAGTGGAGCGTTTAAAACTCGACTTCGGCCAACGCTTCGCCGCCGGGGAACCGTGCCGCAGCATCAAATCCGATCCGGCGTTTATCGAACGTCGTGAATATGTACTGAATCAGGTGTTTTCCCAGCGTGAGGCGTTTATATGAGTGCGGTGATTGATGGGAAGACCCAAATGCGTCGTCGTGGACTGCGCTGGCCGTTCTCGCGCCAGTTCTCACTCAGCCTGCTCAGCGTGGGCTTGTTGCTGCTGTTGTGGTGGGCTATCACCGCGCTCGGCTTAGTGGCGCCGCTGTTTTTACCGCCGCCGCAAGTGGTGCTGCAGAAATTAATATTGATTGCCAGCCCGCAAGGCTTTATGGACGCCACGTTATGGCAGCATCTTGGCGCCAGCCTGGCGCGTATGCTGGTGGCGCTGTTCTTTGCCGCGCTGATTGGGATTCCGGTCGGCATCGCCATGGGCCTGAGCCCGGCGATTCGCGGCCTGCTTGATCCGCTGATCGAACTCTATCGCCCGGTGCCGCCGCTGGCCTATTTGCCGCTGATGGTGATCTGGTTTGGCATCGGCGAAACCTCGAAGATTTTACTGATTTATCTGGCGATTTTCGCGCCGGTGACCTTGTCGACGCTGGCGGGTGTGAAGAATGCCCAGCAGGTACGGATTCGCGCGGCGCAGGCGCTTGGCGCATCGCGCTGGCAACTGCTGCGCTACGTGATTCTGCCTGGCGCGCTACCGGAAATCCTCACCGGTTTGCGCATTGGTCTCGGCGTAGGTTGGTCAACGCTGGTGGCGGCGGAACTGATTGCCGCTACGCGGGGACTCGGCTTTATGGTGCAGTCGGCCGGTGAGTTCCTCGCCACCGACGTGGTGCTGGCCGGTATCGCCGTGATTGCCCTGATTGCTTTTGGCTTAGAACTGGGTCTGCGCGCCTTGCAGCGCCGACTGACGCCCTGGAATGGAGAACAGCAATGAACGAACGTCTTAATTTTACCGCGCTGGGCCCGAATATCGGGGCGCAGGTTAGCGATGTCGATCTCAGCCGTCCGCTGAGTGATGCCCAGTTTGAACAGCTCTATCATGGCCTGCTGCGCCATCAGGTGCTGTTCCTGCGCAATCAGGTGATTACCCCGGAACAGCAGCGCGCGCTGGCGATTCGCTTTGGCGATCTGCATATCCATCCGGTCTATCCGCATGCGGAAGGCGTGGAAGAGATCATCGTGCTGGATACGCATCAGGATAATCCGCCGGATAATGACAACTGGCACACCGATGTCACCTTTATTCAAACCCCGCCGGCAATTGCGATTCTGGCTTCGAAGCTGCTGCCGGAAAGCGGCGGCGATACCTTGTGGTCAACCGGCATTGCGGCCTATGAAGCGCTGTCTGAACCGTTTAAGACGCTGTTGAATGGGCTGCAGGCGGAGCACGACTTTAAGAAGTCGTTTCAGGAGTACAAATACCGCAAAACCGAGGAAGAGCATCAGCGCTGGCAGCAAGCGGTGGCAAAGAACCCGCCGGTGCAGCATCCGGTGATTCGTACCCACCCGGTGAGCGGACGCAAGGCGCTGTTTGTCAACGAAGGTTTTACCACGCGTTTGCTGGGCTTAAGCGAAAAAGAGAGCGATGCGCTGCTTAACTTCCTGTTTTGGCATAGCGCCAAACCGGAATTCCAGGTGCGCTGGCGCTGGCAAGAGAATGATGTGGCGATTTGGGACAACCGCGTGACCCAACACTATGCTAATGCGGATTATTATCCGGCGCGGCGGGTGATGCATCGCGCGACGGTGTTAGGGGATAAGCCGTTTTAAATGGAATAGTGCTCGCATTCCCCCATCCCGGCCTTCCCCCGCTTGCGGGGGAAGGAGATGCTGCCACATGCAGCTTCATCACCAACATGTGGCAGCATCTTCCTCCCCCATTTATGGGGGAGGACCGAGGAGGGGGACAGCGCGCACACTCAACCCGCCAGCATCTGCTCCAGCTGTTCCTGCGCATCCAGCCACGCCATTTCGACCTCTTCCAGCGCGGCCTTACTCTCGGCCTGACGCTGCAGCGCCACATTCAAATCGGCTTTGCGGCTCTGATCGTAAATCGCGCTGTCGGCTAACTGGGCTTCCGCGTCGCTGAGCTGGCTCTGCCACTTCGCCATCTGCTTCTCAAGCTTCTCGATCTCTTTACGCAGCGGCTGCGTTTGTGCGCGCAGTTCGGCGTCGCGGCGTTTCTGGTCTTTGCGCGATTGCGCGCTGTTGCCGTTGTCTTGCTTCGGTGCGGCATCCTGTTGCGCTTGCTTTTGCAGATCGCTCAGCCACTGCTGATAATCTTCCAGATCACCCTCAAACACGTCGACCTTGCCGTCGTGCACCAGATAAAGATCGTCGGTGGTGGCGCGCAGCAGATGGCGATCGTGCGAGACCACCACCAGCGCGCCTTCGAAATCAATCAGCGCTTCGGTCAGCGCCTGACGCATATCAAGATCGAGGTGGTTAGTTGGTTCATCAAGCAGCAGCAGGTTCGGGCGCTGCCAGACAATTAATGCCAGCACCAGACGCGCTTTTTCGCCGCCGGAGAAACGTTCGGTGATTTCGCTGACTTTATCGCCCTGAAAGCCGAAGCCGCCTAGGTAGTCGCGCAGCTGCTGCTCCAGCACTTTCGGTGCGATGCGTGATAAATGCTGCAAGGGTGATTCATCGGCGCGCAGATATTCCAGCTGATGCTGGGCGAAGTAACCGAGCTTAATGCCTTTCGCCAGGCCAACTTTGCCATCCAGCGCGTCGAGCTCACCGGCTAGCAGTTTAATCAGCGTCGATTTACCCGCGCCGTTACGGCCCAGCAGGCCAATTCGTGAACCCGGCACAAGGTTGAGTTTGATGGCGTCGAGAATAATGCGTTCGCCATAACCGGCGGTAACGCGCTCCATCTTCAGCAACGGATTCGGCAAGCTTTCTGGCGCGCGGAAACTGAAGCTGAATGGGTTATCGACGTGTGCCGGCGCAATCAATTCCATGCGCTCCAGCATTTTGATGCGGCTCTGCGCCTGCTTGGCTTTGGTCGCCTGCGCGCGGAAGCGATCGATATACTTCTGCAGGTGCGCCACTTTTTCCTGCTGGCTCTGGAACAGCGCTTGCTGCTGCGCCAGCTTGGCGCCGCGCTGACGTTCGAACGAGCTGTAGTTACCGGTGTATTCAAACATCGTCTGCTGTTCGATATGGATGATCTTATCGACTACCGGATCAAGGAAGTCGCGGTCGTGCGAAATCAGCACCAGCGTGCCTTCGTAGCTTTTCAGCCAGCGTTCAAGCCAGATCACCGCATCCAGATCGAGGTGGTTAGTCGGTTCATCCAGCAGCAGCAGATCGGAGCGGCACACCAGCGCCTGCGCGAGGTTAAGGCGCATGCGCCAGCCACCGGAGAAATCGCTCACCGGCCGCATTAATTGTTCCTGGCTAAAGCCCAAACCGTGCAACAAACTTGAGGCGCGAGCAGGTATGCTCCACGCCTGAATCGCATCCAGCTTGCCGTGCAGCAGGGCGATGGCGTTGCCATCGTTGCGCGCGTTGGCGTCGGCCAATTCGGATTCAAGCTGACGATATTCACGGTCGCCGTCGATAACATACTCCAGCGCGGGTTTGCTCAGCGCCGGGGTTTCCTGATTGACCCACGCCAGCGCCCAGTTGCTCGGGAACGTAGCGTTACCTGCATCGCTGCTGATTTCGCCCTTCAGCAATGACAGCAGCGTCGATTTGCCGCAGCCATTTTTGCCCACTAAGCCAACTTTCTGGCCTGGGTTAATGGTGGCTGTTGCGTTATCCAGCAGCACATTGGTGCCGCGGCGAATTTGTAGTGCTGAAAAGACAATCATAAGCGCCGTATCGTCAGAATATGTTAATTTACCGGCAACATAATTCGAGAAAATTTGTTGCGTCGAGCATGGTAGCGGAATTCCTGTGCCGTGACGACGCTTTGGAGGGGAACGATGTCGCAGCCACCCAAAATATTGCTGCTTTACGCCCATCCGGAATCACAGGATTCGATTGCTAATCGGGTTTTGCTGCAGTCGGCTATGGAACTGGACCACGTCACGGTGCACGATTTATACGCCCACTATCCGGATTTTTTTATTGATATTCACTATGAGCAGCAGCTGCTGCGCGACCATCAAATCGTTGTATTCCAACATCCACTTTATACCTACAGCTGCCCGGCGCTCCTGAAGGAGTGGCTGGATCGTGTGCTGTCGCGCGGCTTTGCCAGCGGACCGGATGGTAATGCGCTGGAAGGCAAATACTGGCGCAGCGTGGTCACCACCGGCGAACCGGAAGCGGCGTATCACCCCAGCGGCCTGAATCGCTATCCGATGAGTGACATCATGCGTCCGTTTGAGCTGACGGCGCAGATGTGCCGCATGCACTGGATGACGCCGATGGTGATTTACTGGGCGCGTCGACAAACGCCGGAAGTGATGCGTAATTTTGCGCGCGCGTATGGTGACTGGCTGGCTTCACCGCTGCCGCAGGGAGGTGTGTGATGGAAGGCGAAACGTTACTGACGGCGGGCGTGATTTATCTGGTTGCGGCGGTGCTGATTGTGCCGATTGCGGCGCGTCTCGGCATTGGCGCGGTGCTGGGCTATCTGCTTGCCGGTATCGCGATTGGTCCGTGGGGTTTGGGGTTCATCAGCGACGTTGAGGAGATTCTGCACTTCTCTGAACTCGGCGTGGTGTTCCTGATGTTCATCATCGGGCTTGAACTGAACCCCTCGAAACTGTGGGCGCTGCGCCGTTCGATATTTGGCGTTGGTGCGGCTCAGGTGCTAATTTCCGCCGCCATTCTCGGCGGATTGCTGTGGCTGACCGACTTTAGCTGGCAGGCGGCGGTGATTGGCGGCATTGGTCTGGCAATGTCATCCACGGCGATGGCGCTGCAACTGATGCGCGATAAAGGCATGAACCGCAGTGAATCGGGACAGCTCGGTTTCTCAGTGTTGCTGTTCCAGGATCTAGCGGTGATTCCCGCGTTGGCGCTGGTGCCGCTGCTGGCGGGCGGCGACAGCGGTCATGTTGACTGGTTGAAAGTTGGGATGAAAGTGCTGGCGTTCGGCGGGATGCTGATTGGTGGTCGTTATCTGCTGCGCCCGATTCTGCGCTTCATTGCCGCATCCGGCGTGCGCGAAGTGTTTACTGCCGCCTCGCTGCTGCTGGTACTGGGTTCGGCACTGTTTATGGATGCGCTCGGCCTGTCGATGGCGCTCGGTACTTTCATCGCGGGTATTCTGTTGGCGGAAAGCGAGTATCGCCACGAGCTGGAAGTGGCCATCGAACCGTTCAAAGGTTTGTTGCTGGGCTTGTTCTTTATTTCGGTTGGCATGGCGCTGAATCTCGGCGTGCTTTATACCCACATCACTGAAATTTTGTTGGGCGTGCTGATTCTGGTGACGGTGAAAACGCTGGTGCTGTATGTGCTGGGGCGCATTTATGGCCTGCGCAGTTCGGAGCGCCAGCAGTTTGCCGGTGTGTTAAGCCAGGGCGGCGAGTTTGCCTTTGTGCTGTTCTCGGCGGCGTCGTCGGCCAAAATGTTCAGCGGCGACCAAATGCCGCTGCTGCTGGTGACGGTGACGTTATCCATGATGACCACGCCGCTGCTGATGAACGGCATCGATCGTTTACTGGCGCACCGCTTTAATGAGCCCGATGAAAATGCCGAGAAGCACTTTGTTGAGGACGATCAGCCGCAGGTCATTGTGGTGGGCTTTGGTCGTTTTGGTCAGGTTGTTGGCCGTTTGCTGATGGCGAACAACAAGCGCATTACCGTGCTGGAGCGTGATATCTCCGCGGTGAGCCTGATGCGTAAATATGGCTATAAGGTTTACTATGGCGACGCCACCGAGTTGGAGCTGCTGCGTGCGGCGGGCGCGGAGAATGCGCAATCCATCGTCATTACCTGTAACGATCCGGAAGATTCGATGACCATCGTGCAACTGTGTCAGCAGCATTTCCCGCAGCTGGAAATCCTGGCGCGTGCGCGTGGACGTGTTGAGGCGCACGAACTGTTGCAGGCGGGTGTTACGCTGTTCTCGCGTGAGACGTTCTCCAGTGCGCTGGAGCTAGGTCGTAAAACGCTGATCTCGCTGGGCATGCATCCGCATCAGGCGCAGCGCGCGCAGCAACATTTCCGTCGTCTGGATATGCGTATGCTGCGTGAGCTGGTGCCCAGCCACGATGACAGCGCGCAAGTTTCGCGTGTGCGTGAGGCGCGGCGCGAGCTGGAGGATATCTTCCAGCGCGAAATGCAGCACGAGAAACGTCAGTTTGACGGCTGGGATGACGAGTAGAACTATACTTACTTAATCCGTTCACTAACGACGGCAGGAAACAGTATGCGTAAACAATTTATTGCCGGTGCGGTTTGCCCGCACTGCCAGGAAAAAGACACGTTGGCATTGTGGCGTGAGAACAATGTTGATGTGGTGGAATGCGTCGAGTGCGGTCATCAAATGCGGGAAGCGGATAAGCAGGTGCGCGATCAGGTTCGCAGCAATGAGCAAGTGATCGGCATTTTTCATCCTGAGTAGCGCAATGGCTCAGCTTTTTTTAAGCTTGAACTTACAGCGGGATTGAATTCCGTTACAATCGGCGCCATTAACGCTGAGCAGTATGCAACAACACATTTGTTGGCATCCTCAGTCTTGAACCTTTCTGGTTGGTTATTGCACGCAAAATTGACCAATGGGACGGGATCTTAGTTCTCAACGGTTAGGAGATATCATGAAAGTAGCAAAAGACCTGGTGGTGAGCCTGGCGTATCAGGTTCGTACCGAAGACGGTGTGTTGGTTGACGAGTCACCGGTGAGTGCACCGTTGGACTATCTGCACGGTCATGGTTCCCTGATTTCTGGTCTGGAAAAAGCGCTGGAAAATCATGATGTAGGCGATAAGTTTGACGTGCATATCCCGGCGAACGACGCTTACGGTCAATACGATGACAACCTCGTACAGCGCGTACCAAAAGACGTGTTTATGGGCGTTGACGAACTGCAGGTTGGCATGCGCTTCCTGGCAGAAACCGATCAGGGTCCAGTTCCGGTTGAAATCACCGAAGTTGAAGATGAGCACGTAGTGGTTGATGGTAACCACATGCTGGCGGGTCAGAACCTGAACTTCAACGTGGAAGTTGTGGCGATTCGCGCAGCGACCGAAGAAGAGCTGGCGCACGGCCACGTGCATGGCGCGGATGGTCATCATCACGATCATGACCACGACCATGGTCACGATCACGGCCAGGGCGGTTGTGGCACAGGCGGTTGCGGCTGCAGCCACTAATCAGTGTTACGCTGGCGAGGCCACCTTCGGGTGGCCTTTTCTTATGTACAGCATCTAAGAATGTGCGAGCAACATTGAGGCAAGGCGCCAGGAATCGGGAGAGCGCAGCATACTGTAGTATGTGAGCATCTCACGGTGACGCAGCAACGCGGCATCGATGTGGCGCAGCCATTCTGGACATTAGTAATGCGGCGGCGGGGTTTCTTCTGCTTGTGAGGCGATCATCGACGGCGCGCTATCTTTCACTTTATCGATTAACAGACGGACCTGCTCACGCAGTCTGATCATCTCCAGCTCATGCTGAACCACCGTTTGATTGAGCTGATCGATGGTGTATTCCTGAAAAGCCAGCTTGCTCTCCAGCGCCTCAAGGCGTTGTTCCCATTCTGTTGGTTGCATGATCTTTCCTCATCTTGCGGTGCTGCACGTTAGTCTGTTTCGGGCCTGATTCTACGGCCTTTCGCTTCAGAATCACCTGATATTTTACCTTTCCGCGCCATGCTGCATTGAAACGACGCATAACGCCTATATCTCTGATGAAACTTCCTGAAGCAAAAAAGGTCGGAGGTTGAACGGGTAATTACATTGTGGGAGTGTTCGCCGCTGCCACGTAAAGTTATAGTGTGGGCCTCAGTCCGCAATGATTCCCGAGGTTAGAGGCTTCGGTTTTGGAGAAAGGATGAATTCACTGTTTAAAGTCACATTGTTAGCTACCACCATGGCCTTCGCGCTGAATGCACCGCTGGCAATGGCAGCAGAAACCGCCGCTGCTCCAGCAGACGCCGCTCAGGCTGCGCCGCAAGCACCGAAAAATGCTGCCTTCAAAAACGAAGACCAGCAATCAGCTTATGCACTTGGCGCGTCCCTGGGTCGCTACATGGACAACTCTCTGAAGGAACAAGAGAAGCTGGGCATCAAACTGGATAAAGATCAGTTGATCGCGGGTGTTCAGGACGCCTTTGGCGGCAAGAGCAAACTCTCTGATCAAGAGATCGAGCAAACCCTGCAGGCCTTTGAAGGCCGCGTAAAAGGTGCTGCTCAGGCGAAGATGGAAAAAGACGCGAAAGAGAACTCTGATAAGGGTTCCGCTTACGCTGACAAATTCGCTAAAGAAAAAGGCGTGAAGAAAACCGAATCTGGCCTGCTGTATCAGGTAGAGAAAGAAGGTACCGGTAGCGCGCCGAAAGACAGCGACACTGTGGTTGTGAACTACAAAGGGACGCTGATCGACGGTACTGAGTTCGATAACTCTTATACCCGCGGTGAGCCGCTGTCGTTCCGTCTGGACGGTGTGATTCCGGGCTGGACCGAAGGTCTGAAGCACGTGAAGAAAGGCGGTAAAATCAAGCTGGTGATCCCACCGAACCTGGCTTACGGCAAAAATGGCGTTCCGGGTATTCCGGCCAACTCCACGCTGGTGTTCGATGTTGAACTGCTCGACATCAAACCCGCGCCGAAAGCGGACGAAAAAGCACAGGCTCCAGTCGCTGCCGATCAGAAAGCACAGTAATCTTAACTTTCTGCATCACGCCGCCCTCGGGCGGCGTTTTTATTGCGGAGAAGAGAGTAAAGGTCTGGCTAAAGACCAGCACATTTGCCAGACTAGCGCCTGCACAATTATCACAATATGAGTCTGCCCCAATGCTGTCGAGACAGGCTCCAGCCATTTAGGGTAATGTCTTCGATGTCTAATCCATTCAATCCCGGTGAACTGACTGACTTCGATTTACTGGAGCAACGTCCGTTCGAGCAAGCAGATTACGATATCCTCAAATCCTACGAAGCCGTTGTCGATGGCCTGGCGATGCTGATTGGCTCGCACTGCGAAATCGTGCTGCACTCGCTGGAAGATTTGAAGTGTTCTGCGGTGCGTATCGCCAACGGTGAACATACCGGGCGTAAAGTGGGTTCGCCGATTACCGATTTGGCGCTGCGTATGCTGCACGATATGCACGGCGCCGACAGCAATGTCTCCAGAGCCTACTTCACGCGCGCGAAAAGCGGTGTGCTGATGAAATCGGTCACGATCGCGATTCGTAATCGCCAGCAGCGCGTTATTGGCTTGCTGTGCATCAACATGAACCTCGACGTTCCGTTCTCGCAGATTATGTCGACCTTTATGCCGCCGGAGATGCAGCAGGTGGATTCCAACGTCAACTTTGCCAGCTCGGTGGAAGATCTGGTGATGCAGACGCTTGAGTTCGCGATTGAAGAAGTGAGCGCTGACCGTAACGTTTCGAATAATGCTAAGAATCGCCAGATCGTGCTCAATATGTATGAGAAGGGTATCTTCGACATTAAAGATGCAATTAACCAGGTGGCCGATCGCCTCAATATCTCCAAGCACACGGTTTACCTCTACATTCGCCAGTTTAAAAGCGGTGATTTTCAGGGGCAGGATCGCTAATGCGCTACATCTTGCTGGTCACCGGACCGGCATACGGCACGCAACACGCCAGCAGCGCGCTGCTGTTTGCGCGCGCACTTATTAAGGCCGGGCACCATCTGGAGAGCGTGTTCTTCTATCGTGAAGGCGTATTGAACGCCAACCAACTGAGCGCGCCGGCCAGCGATGAGGTGGATATGGTGCGTGAATGGCAGCAGTTGCGCGCTGAAAGTGGCGCCGTGCTGAATATCTGCGTGGCCGCAGCATTACGTCGTGGCGTAACCGACGCGCAGGAAGCCGCGCGCTTGCAACTGGCGGGCAGTAACTTGCAGCCGGGTTTTGAACTCAGCGGTTTGGGCGCATTGGCAGAAGCCGCGCTCAGCTGCGATCGTCTGGTGCAATTCTGATGAACCGCGTGGCTTTTCTATTTACTCAGGCACCGCACGGCAGCAGCGCGGGCAGGGAAGGGCTGGATGCTGTGCTGGCGACGGGCGCGCTAAGCGAAGATATCGGTCTGTTCTTTATCGGGGATGGCGTGCTGCAGCTCAATCGCGACCAACAACCTGAGCAAATTCTGGCGCGTAACTACATCGCGACTTTTGGCGTGCTGGAGTTGTACGATATTGACCAGTGTTTTGTCTGCGCCGATTCGCTGCTGGCGCGCGGGCAGAGTTTGACGGCTGAACGTGTGTTGGCTGCTGAGGTGCTGGAGGCCGCATCGCTACGCGAAAAGCTGGCTTCCTATCATCGTGTTATTCGATTCTGAGAACTGATCATGCTCTACACGCTGTTGCAATCTCCCTGGCAATGCGACCTCGATAGCCTGCTGCTTTTATTGCAGGAAGGCGACGATCTACTTTTATTGCAGGATGGCGTCAGCGCCGCTTTGGCTGGCAGCCAAATGTTAATCAAGCTCAGCGCATCGCCGGCTACGCTGTGGGTATTAGAAGAAGATGTGGGCGCGCGCGGCCTGGCTGAGCAAATTTCGACCAAAGTAGCACGTTTGGACTATACTGGTTTCGTTGCGATGACAGCGAAGCATCCACAACAAGTGGCCTGGTAAGAGCGAAAACCTGGTTATTTCTTGACACCCTTTTGACACAGCCCTAAAATTCTGCCTCCTCGTAGTAATACGAGGCGATTTATTACGTGTTTACGAAGCAAAAAGCTAAATCCCAGGAGCTATTTAATGGCAACAGTTAACCAGCTGGTTCGCAAACCACGCGTACGCAAAGTTGCAAAGAGCAACGTGCCTGCGCTGGAAGCTTGCCCGCAGAAACGTGGTGTATGTACTCGTGTGTACACCACTACCCCTAAAAAACCAAACTCAGCACTGCGTAAAGTTTGCCGTGTGCGTTTGACCAACGGTTTTGAAGTTACCTCCTACATCGGCGGTGAAGGTCATAACCTGCAGGAACACTCAGTGATCCTGATCCGTGGCGGTCGTGTTAAAGACTTGCCAGGTGTGCGTTACCACACCGTTCGTGGCGCGCTGGACTGCTCAGGTGTTAAAGACCGTAAGCAGTCACGCTCCAAGTACGGCGTGAAGAAGCCAAAGGCTTAATGGTTCTCCGTTAAGTAAGGCCAAACGTTTTAACTTAAATGTCAAACTAAACTCGTAGAGTTTTGGACAATCCTGAATTAACAACGGAGTATTTCCATGCCACGTCGTCGCGTCATTGGTCAGCGTAAAATTCTGCCGGATCCTAAGTTCGGATCAGAGCTGCTGGCTAAATTTGTAAATATCCTGATGGTAGATGGTAAAAAATCTACTGCTGAATCTATCGTCTATACCGCGCTTGATACCCTGGCTCAACGCGCTGGTAAAGATGGCCTGGAAGCGTTCGAGGTTGCTCTCGAAAACGTACGTCCGACTGTCGAAGTTAAGTCACGTCGCGTTGGTGGTTCTACCTACCAGGTTCCAGTTGAAGTCCGTCCGGTTCGTCGTAATGCCCTGGCAATGCGTTGGATCGTAGAAGCTGCTCGTAAACGCGGTGATAAATCTATGGCTCTCCGCCTGGCGAACGAACTTTCTGATGCTGCAGAGAACAAAGGTACTGCAGTTAAGAAACGTGAAGACGTTCACCGCATGGCTGAAGCCAACAAGGCGTTCGCACACTACCGCTGGTAACAGCAACGTAGTTGTTATAAACCCAGCGGGCGTCCCAGTGACTCACCTGCTGGGCTTTTTTAACTTAGAACGTCTAAGAATCAGAGGAATCAAATGGCTCGTAAAACACCCATTGAGCGCTACCGTAACATTGGTATCAGTGCGCACATCGACGCCGGTAAGACTACAACTACCGAACGTGTTCTGTTCTACACCGGTGTAAACCACAAAATCGGTGAAGTTCATGACGGCGCAGCAACCATGGACTGGATGGAGCAGGAGCAGGAACGTGGTATTACCATCACGTCTGCTGCGACTACCTGTTTCTGGTCTGGTATGGCTAAGCAGTTTGAACCACACCATGTAAACATCATCGACACCCCGGGACACGTTGACTTCACCATCGAAGTTGAGCGTTCTATGCGTGTGCTTGATGGCGCAGTAATGGTTTACTGTGCAGTAGGTGGTGTTCAGCCACAGTCTGAAACCGTATGGCGTCAGGCTAACAAATATAAAGTTCCACGCATCGCGTTCGTTAACAAAATGGACCGCATGGGTGCTAACTTCCTGAAAGTTGTTGACCAGATGAAAGTGCGCTTGGGTGCAAACCCAGTTCCACTTCAGCTGGCTATCGGCGCAGAAGAAGGTTTCACCGGTGTTGTTGACCTGGTGAAAATGAAAGCGATCAACTGGAACGATGCCGATCAGGGCGTTACCTTCGTTTACGAAGATATTCCAGCTGATATGCAGGAACTGGCTGAAGAGTGGCGTGCGAAGCTGGTTGAAGCCGCTGCTGAAGGTTCTGATGAGCTGATGGAGAAATTCTTCGGCGGTGAAGAACTGACCGAAGAAGAGATTAAAACTTCTCTGCGTAAGCGCGTTCTGAAAAACGAAATCATCCTGGTGACCTGTGGTTCTGCATTTAAGAACAAAGGTGTTCAGGCGATGCTGGATGCGGTAGTTGAATACCTGCCAGCACCGACTGACGTTACCGCGATTAACGGTATGCTGGACGACGGTAAAGACACGCCGGCTGAGCGTCATTCCGATGACAAAGAGCCGTTTGCTGCACTGGCGTTCAAAATCGCTACCGACCCGTTTGTTGGTAACCTGACCTTCTTCCGCGTTTACTCTGGTGTTGTTAACACCGGTGACACCGTGTTCAACCCGGTTAAGTCAAACCGTGAGCGTCTGGGCCGTATCGTTCAGATGCACGCGAACAAACGCGAAGAGATCAAGGAAGTTCGTGCGGGCGATATCGCCGCTGCGATCGGTCTGAAAGACGTAACCACTGGTGACACCCTGTGTGACCCAGACAACGTCATCATTCTTGAGCGTATGGAATTCCCTGAGCCGGTAATCTCTATCGCCGTTGAGCCGAAAACCAAAGCTGACCAGGAAAAAATGGGTCTGGCTCTGGGTCGTCTGGCGAAAGAAGATCCATCATTCCGCGTATGGACTGATGAAGAAACCAACCAGACCATCATCGCGGGTATGGGTGAGCTGCACCTCGACATCATCGTTGACCGCATGAAGCGTGAATTCAACGTTGAAGCGAACGTCGGTAAACCTCAGGTTGCTTACCGTGAAGCGATTCGCGCGAAAGTTACCGATATCGAAGGTAAACACGCCAAGCAGTCTGGTGGTCGTGGTCAGTATGGTCATGTTGTTATCGACATGTACCCACTGGAGCCGGGCGTTAATCCGAAAGGTTACGAATTTGTCAACGATATCAAGGGCGGTGTGATTCCAACTGAATACATCCCTGCGGTTGATAAAGGTCTCCAGGAGCAGCTGAAATCAGGTCCACTGGCTGGTTATCCGGTAGTTGATCTGGGTGTTCGTCTGCACTTCGGTTCATACCATGATGTCGACTCCTCTGAGCTGGCGTTTAAACTGGCTGCTTCTTTAGCCTTTAAAGATGGCTTTAAGAAAGCACAACCTGTTCTGCTTGAGCCAATCATGAAGGTTGAAGTAGAGACTCCGGAAGAGAACACCGGTGACGTTATCGGTGACCTTAGCCGTCGTCGTGGTATGCTCAAAGGACAGGAATCTAACGCTACTGGCGTTCAGATCCATGCTGAAGTTCCGCTGTCTGAAATGTTCGGATATGCAACCCAGCTGCGTTCTCTGACCAAAGGCCGTGCTTCTTACTCCATGGAGTTCCTGAAGTACGATGATGCGCCGAACAACGTCGCTCAGGCCGTTATTGAAGCTCGTAGCAAATAAGCTACGGTTTAAAAATTGTGAACTGATGCCTTCATGACTCATGAAGGCACAACGTAAGGAATTATCGCCATGGCGAAAGAGCAATTTCAGCGTAACAAACTGCATGTAAACGTGGGCACCATCGGTCACGTCGACCACGGTAAAACCACCCTGACTGCAGCAATTACTACCGTACTGGCTAAAACCTACGGCGGTAAGGCAAGCAAATTCGATGAGATCGATAAAGCGCCAGAAGAGAAAGCACGTGGTATCACCATCAACACTTCTCACGTTGAATACGAAACCCCGTCTCGCCACTATGCGCACGTTGACTGCCCAGGCCACGCCGACTATGTGAAAAACATGATCACCGGTGCTGCGCAGATGGACGGCGCGATCCTGGTTGTTGCTGCGACTGATGGCCCAATGCCACAGACCCGTGAGCACATCCTGCTGGGTCGTCAGGTTGGCGTTCCTTACATCATCGTGTTCCTGAACAAGTGCGACATGGTTGATGATGAAGAGCTGCTGGAACTGGTAGAGATGGAAGTACGTGACCTGCTGTCAGCTTATGACTTCCCAGGCGACGACACTCCAATCGTACGTGGTTCTGCTCTGAAAGCGCTGGAAGGCGATGCTGAGTGGGAAGCTAAGATCATTGAGCTGGCTGAGCACCTGGATACTTACATCCCAGAGCCAGTTCGTGCAATCGACAAGCCGTTCCTGCTGCCAATCGAAGACGTATTCTCAATCTCTGGCCGTGGTACCGTTGTTACCGGTCGTGTTGAGCGCGGTATCGTTAAAGTGGGCGACGAAGTTGAAGTTGTTGGCCTTAAAGACACTGTGAAATCAACCTGTACTGGCGTTGAAATGTTCCGCAAACTGCTGGACCAGGGTCAGGCAGGCGAGAACTGTGGTGTTCTGCTGCGTGGTATCAAGCGTGAAGACATCGAGCGTGGCCAGGTTCTGGCTAAGCCGGGTTCAATCAAGCCACATACCCAGTTCACTTCAGAAGTTTACGTTCTGTCTAAAGATGAAGGCGGCCGTCATACTCCGTTCTTCAAAGGCTACCGTCCTCAGTTCTACTTCCGTACTACTGACGTGACCGGTGACGTTCAACTGCCAGAAGGCGTTGAGATGGTAATGCCAGGCGACAACGTAAAAATGACCGTTACTTTGATCAAGCCAATCGCTATGGATCAGGGTCTGCGTTTTGCAATCCGTGAAGGCGGCCGTACTGTTGGTGCGGGTGTTGTTGCTGAAATTATCGCTTAATTGCGTTAATGTCGATGGCTGTTTCGGCAGTCATCGCAGCATGAAAAAGAGCACTTCGGTGCTCTTTTTTTATGTCTGAATTTTGCCGTTTCGATTAATCCCACATAAAAGCTGCGTTTGAAATAAAAACCATTCTCATTTACAATTTGATCATAAATTGTACGGGAGTCCGCAGTAAATGTACGTCTGCTTGTGTAATGCCGTGAGTGATAAAACTCTGCGCGAAGTGGTTCGCCGCTATCAACCCAAATCGATTCAACAATTGCGCCAGTTGGTTCCCATTGGAAAGCAATGTGGCAAGTGCGTGCGGTTTGCGCGTGAAATTATGGAAGATGAACTGCAAAACGTGCCGCTCTACAAAGAGATAGCTTAATAAAGTAATTCTGCACTTCCTAATACCCACAATAACTGTCGCGTTTTTTTGACTTCCTTTCATCCGCATCTACGCTCTATTTAGTTGGAAGCGGAGGAAGCAAAAATGAAGGGCGACAGTAAAATCATATTTCATCTCAACAAATTGCTGGGGAATGAACTGGTTGCGATTAATCAGTACTTCCTTCATGCGCGTATGTTCAAAAATTGGGGTCTGACCCGGCTCAATGACGTTGAGTATCATGAGTCAATCGATGAAATGAAACATGCGGACAAATACATCGAACGTATTCTTTTTCTTGAAGGAATTCCTAACCTGCAAGATCTAGGTCGATTACGCATCGGTGAAGACGTGCCGGAAATGCTGCAATCTGACCTGGCATTAGAACTGGAAGGCGCAAAGGATTTGCGTGAGGCGATAGCCTATGCCGACAAGGTTCATGACTACGTCAGCAGAGACATGATGATTGAGATTCTTACGGAAGAGGAAGGGCACATAGACTGGCTGGAAACGGAACTCGATCTGGTGAACAAACTCGGCCTGCAAAATTATCTTCAGTCTCAATTAAAAGATCAGAACGAACATTAGCCATATGCCCATCGTCACGCAAGCCCGCTCAGTCAAAACGATTGCTGCGGGTATTTTTTCGGTCTGTAACCAGATTGATGTGGTTAAAAACACAACACGGGTTGCTTCCTGAACTGATTTACGTATAATGCGCGGGCCTGCCGATATTGGTGTGGCGCGATTCGAGCAGAATCGCAGGGGATAGCTGTTTATGTATCGCCTAACAATACTCCCAATTGGGGAGTTATATGCTGAACGATTACACTCCTCCATCAATCGTAATGGATGCGGGTAGTAATTCTTTTCGTTTATAAAATGTTTGGAGCCTTGGTCTCATGTCGAACCAAAGAATCCGTATCCGTCTTAAAGCGTTTGATCATCGCCTGATCGATCAATCAACCGCGGAAATCGTTGAGACTGCCAAGCGCACTGGTGCGCAGGTACGTGGTCCGATCCCGCTGCCAACCCGCAAAGAGCGTTTTACCGTTCTGATCTCTCCGCACGTTAACAAAGACGCGCGTGATCAGTACGAAATCCGCACTCACAAGCGTCTGGTAGACATCGTTGAGCCAACTGAAAAAACCGTTGATGCTCTCATGCGTCTGGACCTGGCTGCCGGTGTTGACGTGCAGATCAGCCTGGGTTAATCAGGTCATCGAGCGATTGAGAGGTTGATACAATGATTGGTTTAGTCGGTAAAAAAGTGGGTATGACCCGCATCTTCACTGAAGATGGCGTTTCAATCCCAGTAACCGTTATCGAAGTTGAAGCAAACCGCGTTACTCAGGTCAAAGGCCTGGACAACGATGGTTACCAAGCTATTCAGGTTACCACCGGTGCTAAAAAAGCAAGCCGTGTGAGCAAGCCTGAAGCAGGTCATTTTGCTAAAGCTGGCGTTGACGCTGGCCGTGGTCTGTGGGAATTCCGCACCGAAGGTGAAGATTTCTCTGTTGGCCAGAGCATCAGTGTTGAAATTTTCGCTGACGTTAAAAAAGTAGACGTTACCGGTACCTCTAAAGGTAAAGGTTTCGCAGGTACCGTTAAGCGCTGGAACTTCCGTACCCAGGATGCTACACACGGTAACTCCTTGTCACACCGCGTTCCGGGTTCTATCGGTCAGAACCAGACTCCGGGCAAAGTGTTCAAAGGCAAGAAAATGGCTGGTCAGCTGGGTAATGAGCGCGTAACCGTTCAGAGCCTGGAAGTAGTACGTGTTGACGCTGAGCGCAACCTGCTGCTGGTCAAAGGTGGCGTCCCGGGTGCAACTGGGTGCGATCTGATTGTTAAACCAGCTGTGAAGGCGTAAGGGGATAGCAATGGAATTAGTACTGAAAGACGCGCAGAGCGCGCTGACTGTTTCCGAAACTACCTTCGGTCGTGATTTCAACGAAGCGCTGGTTCACCAGGTTGTTGTTGCTTATGCCGCTGGTGCTCGTCAGGGTACTCGCGCGCAGAAGACTCGTGCTGAAGTTACTGGTTCAGGCAAAAAGCCTTGGCGCCAGAAAGGTACCGGCCGTGCGCGTTCAGGTTCTGTAAAGAGCCCGATCTGGCGTTCAGGTGGCGTAACCTTCGCTGCACGTCCACAGGACCACAGTCAAAAAGTTAACAAAAAGATGTACCGCGGCGCGCTGAAAAGCATTCTGTCCGAGCTGGTACGTCAGGACCGTCTGATCGTTGTCGAGACGTTCTCTGTAGAAGCGCCTAAAACTAAGCTGCTGGTACAGAAACTGAAAGACATGGCGCTGCAAGATGTGCTGATCATCACCGGTGAACTGGATGAGAATCTGTTCCTGGCTGCGCGTAACCTGTACAAGGTTGACGTGCGTGATGCAGCGGGCATCGACCCAGTTAGCCTGATCGCCTTCGACAAAGTCGTTATGACTGCGGAAGCAGTTAAGCAAGTTGAGGAGATGCTGGCATGATCCGTGAAGAACGTCTGCTGAAAGTAGTGCGTGCACCGCACGTATCAGAAAAAGCATCTACTGCGATGGAAAAAACCAATACCATCGTTCTCAAAGTTGCTAAAGACGCGACCAAAGCAGAGATCGTTGCTGCTGTTGAGAAGCTGTTCGAAGTGGAAGTTAAAGACGTAAACACCTTGGTAGTTAAAGGGAAAGTTAAGCGTCACGGACAGCGTATCGGTCGTCGTAGCGACTGGAAAAAAGCTTACGTCACCCTGAAGGAAGGCCAGAATCTGGACTTCGTCGGCGGCGCTGAGTAAGTCGGAGGAGAAAGACAATGGCAGTTGTTAAATGTAAACCGACATCTCCGGGTCGTCGCCACGTAGTTAAAGTGGTGAACCCAGAGCTGCACAAGGGCAAACCATTTGCTCCGCTGGTAGAAAAAAACAGCAAATCCGGTGGTCGTAACAACAATGGTCGTATCACTACCCGTCATATCGGTGGTGGTCACAAGCAGGCTTACCGTATTGTTGACTTCAAACGCAACAAAGATGGTATCCCAGCAGTTGTTGAGCGTCTTGAGTACGATCCGAACCGTTCTGCGAACATCGCACTGGTTCTGTACAAAGATGGCGAGCGCCGTTACATCCTGGCCCCTAAAGGCCTGAAAGCCGGCGATCAGATTCAATCTGGCGTTGATGCTGCGATTAAAGCAGGTAACACCCTGCCGATGCGTAACATCCCGGTGGGTTCTACCGTTCATAACGTAGAAATGAAACCAGGCAAAGGCGGTCAGATTGCTCGCTCAGCTGGTACTTACGTGCAGATCGTTGCGCGTGAAGGTTCCTACGTTACCCTGCGTCTGCGTTCAGGCGAAATGCGCAAAGTTGAATCCGAATGTCGTGCAACTCTTGGCGAAGTCGGCAACTCTGAGCACATGCTGCGCGTACTGGGTAAAGCTGGTGCAACCCGTTGGCGTGGTGTTCGTCCTACCGTTCGCGGTACTGCGATGAACCCAGTCGATCACCCGCACGGTGGTGGTGAAGGTCGTAACTTTGGTAAGCACCCGGTAACTCCGTGGGGCGTTCAGACCAAAGGTAAGAAGACCCGTAGCAACAAGCGTACTGATAAATTTATCGTACGTCGCCGTAGCAAATAATTTTAGAGGATAAGCCATGCCACGTTCTCTCAAGAAAGGTCCTTTTATTGACCTGCACTTGCTGAAGAAGGTAGAGAAAGCGGTGGAAAGCGGTGACAAGAAGCCCCTGCGCACTTGGTCCCGTCGTTCAACGATCTTCCCTAACATGATCGGTTTGACCATCGCTGTCCATAATGGTCGTCAGCACGTTCCTGTCTTTGTTTCCGACGAAATGGTCGGCCACAAACTGGGTGAATTTGCACCGACACGTACTTATCGCGGCCATGCTGCAGATAAGAAAGCCAAGAAGAAATAAGTAGGAGGAAGAGATGGAAACTATTGCTCAACATCGCCATGCTCGTTCTTCTGCTCAGAAGGTTCGCCTGGTGGCAGACCTGATTCGCGGTAAGAAAGTGTCGCAGGCTCTGGATATTCTGACCTACACCAACAAGAAAGCTGCTGTGTTGGTTAAGAAAGTCCTGGAATCTGCCATTGCGAACGCCGAACACAACGATGGCGCTGATATCGACGATCTGAAAGTCGCGAAAATCTTCGTAGACGAAGGCCCAAGCATGAAGCGCATTATGCCGCGTGCGAAAGGTCGTGCAGATCGCATCCTGAAGCGCACCAGCCACATTACTGTGGTTGTGTCCGATCGCTGAGACTCTGGAGACTAGCAATGGGTCAGAAAGTACATCCTAATGGTATTCGCCTGGGTATTGTAAAACCATGGAACTCTACCTGGTTTGCGAACACCAAAGAATTCGCTGACAACCTGGACAGCGATTTTAAAGTCCGTCAGTTCCTGACCAAGGAACTGTCTAAAGCGTCTGTATCTCGTATCGTTATCGAGCGTCCGGCTAAGAGCATCCGTGTGACTATTCACACTGCTCGCCCGGGTATCGTTATCGGTAAAAAAGGTGAAGACGTAGAAAAACTGCGTACGGTCGTCGCGAAAATCGCTGGCGTTCCTGCACAGATCAACATCGCCGAAGTCCGTAAGCCGGAACTGGACGCTAAATTGGTTGCTGATAGCATCACTTCACAGCTGGAGCGTCGTGTGATGTTCCGTCGTGCTATGAAGCGTGCTGTACAGAACGCAATGCGTCTGGGCGCGAAGGGTATTAAAGTCGAAGTCAGCGGCCGTTTGGGCGGTGCCGAGATCGCACGTACCGAATGGTACCGTGAAGGTCGCGTACCGTTGCACACACTGCGTGCAGACATTGACTACAACACCTCTGAAGCGCACACCACTTATGGTGTAATCGGCGTTAAGGTATGGATCTTCAAAGGCGAGATCCTGGGTGGTATGGCTGCTGTTGAACAACCGGAACCGGCTGCTCAACCTAAAAAGCAGCAGCGTAAAGGCCGTAAGTAAGGAGAGTCGCTGATGTTACAACCAAAGCGTACGAAATTCCGTAAAGTGCACAAAGGCCGCAACCGTGGTCTGGCGCAAGGTACGGATGTCAGCTTCGGTACTTTCGGTCTGAAAGCTGTTGGCCGTGGTCGTCTGACTGCTCGTCAGATCGAAGCAGCACGTCGTGCTATGACCCGTGCAGTTAAGCGTCAAGGTAAAATTTGGATCCGTGTATTCCCGGACAAACCAATTACCGAGAAGCCGCTGGAAGTGCGTATGGGTAAAGGTAAGGGTAACGTGGAGTATTGGGTTGCCCTCATTCAACCGGGTAAAGTCCTGTATGAAATGGACGGAGTTTCGGAAGAATTGGCCCGTGAAGCCTTCAAGCTGGCAGCAGCAAAACTGCCTATCAAAACCACCTTTGTTACTAAGACGGTGATGTAATGAAAGCAAATGAGCTGCGTGAAAAAAGCGTTGAAGAGCTGAACACTGAGCTACTTAACCTGCTGCGTGAGCAGTTTAACCTGCGCATGCAAGCAGCATCCGGCCAACTTCAGCAAACCCATCTGCTGAAAGAAGTTCGCCGTAATGTTGCACGTGTTAAGACTTTACTGACTGAGAAGGCGGCGTAATGACCGATAAAATCCGTACTCTGCAGGGTCGTGTTATTAGTGACAAAATGCAGAAATCTGCAGTTGTTGCTATCGAACGTGTCGTGAAACACCCGATCTACGGTAAATTCATCAAGCGTACGACTAAGCTGCACATCCATGACGAGAACAATGAATGCGGTATTGGTGACGTGGTTGAAATCCGCGAGACCCGTCCGCTGTCCAAGACTAAGTCTTGGACGCTGGTTCGCGTTGTAGAGAAAGCGGTTCTGTAATAGAATCCGTTTCCTCTAAAAAATAAAACGAACGGCTCGTCTGAGCCGTTCGTTTTTTCTACCCATGTGCGAGAACCGGTGTTATAATGCCGCGCCCTCAATTATGGGGCTTTTTAACGACCTGAGGTTTGGGTCCCGAAGTAGTAGTTGACATTAGCGGAGCACTAAAATGATCCAAGAACAGACTATGCTGAACGTCGCCGACAACTCCGGTGCACGTCGCGTAATGTGTATCAAGGTTCTGGGTGGCTCGCACCGTCGCTACGCAGGCGTCGGCGATATCATCAAAGTGACCATCAAGGAAGCAATTCCTCGTGGCAAGGTGAAAAAAGGTGATGTCCTGAAAGCGGTAGTGGTGCGCACCAGGAAGGGTGTTCGTCGCCCGGACGGTTCTGTCATTCGCTTCGATGGTAATGCATGCGTTATTTTAAACAATAACAGCGAGCAACCTATCGGTACGCGTATTTTTGGGCCGGTAACTCGTGAACTTCGTACTGAAAAGTTCATGAAAATTATCTCTCTGGCACCAGAAGTACTCTAAGGAGCGAGCAATGGCAGCGAAAATCCGTCGTAACGACGAAGTTATCGTGCTTACCGGCAAAGACAAAGGTAAACGCGGTAAAGTAAAGAACGTCCTGACTTCTGGTAAAGTCATCGTTGAAGGTATCAACCTGGTTAAGAAACATCAGAAGCCGGTTCCGGCCCTGAACCAGCCAGGTGGCATCGTTGAAAAAGAAGCTGCTATTCAAGCTTCCAACGTTGCACTCTTCAATGCGGCAACCGGCAAGGCTGACCGTGTAGGCTTTAGATTCGAAGACGGCAAAAAAGTCCGTTTCTTCAAGTCTAATAGCGAAACTATCAAGTAATTTGGAGTAGTACGATGGCGAAACTGCATGATTACTACAAAGACGAAGTAGTCCAGAAACTCATGACAGAGTTCGGCTACAATTCTGTCATGCAAGTCCCTCGGGTCGAGAAGATCACCCTGAACATGGGTGTTGGTGAAGCGATCGCTGACAAGAAACTGCTGGATAACGCAGCAGCTGACCTGGCAGCAATCTCCGGTCAAAAACCGCTGATCACCAAAGCACGCAAATCAGTTGCAGGCTTCAAAATCCGTCAGGGCTATCCGATCGGCTGTAAAGTAACTCTGCGCGGTGAGCGTATGTGGGAGTTCTTTGAGCGTCTGATCACTATTGCTGTACCACGTATTCGTGACTTCCGCGGTTTATCTGCTAAGTCGTTCGACGGTCGTGGTAACTACAGCATGGGCGTTCGTGAGCAGATCATCTTCCCAGAAATCGATTATGACAAAGTCGATCGCGTTCGTGGTTTGGATATTACCATTACCACTACTGCGAAATCTGATGATGAAGGCCGTGCTCTGCTGGCTGCCTTTGAATTCCCATTCCGCAAGTAAGGTAGGGTTACTTAATGGCTAAGCAATCGATGAAAGCACGTGAAGTTAAGCGTGTGAAATTAGCAGACAAGTTCTTCGCCAAGCGCGTTGAACTGAAAGCGATCATTTCTGATGTGAACGCATCCGACGAAGATCGTTGGGATGCCGTTCTCAAGCTGCAGAGTCTGCCGCGTGATTCCAGCCCTTCCCGTCAGCGTAACCGCTGCCGTCAGACAGGTCGTCCGCACGGTTTCTTGCGGAAGTTTGGGTTGAGCCGTATCAAGGTCCGTGAAGCCGCAATGCGCGGTGAAATCCCGGGTCTTAAAAAGGCTAGCTGGTAATTGTCACCATTTGAATCACGGGAGTAACACAGATGAGCATGCAAGATCCGATCGCGGATATGCTGACCCGTATCCGTAACGGTCAGGCCGCGAACAAAGTTGCGGTCTCTATGCCTTCCTCCAAGCTGAAAGTGGCAATTGCCAACGTGCTGAAGGAAGAAGGCTATATTGAAGATTTTAAAATCGAAGGCGATATCAAGTCTGAACTGGAAGTTACTTTAAAGTATTTCCAGGGCAAGGCTGTGGTAGAGAGCATTCAGCGTGTTAGTCGTCCAGGTCTGCGCATCTATAAGAAAAAAGATGAGCTGCCAAAAGTAATGGCTGGTTTGGGCATCGCTGTAATCTCTACCTCTAAAGGTGTCATGACTGATCGTGCAGCGCGCCAAGCTGGTCTTGGTGGCGAAATTATCTGCTACGTAGCGTAATCGGAGGAATAAAATGTCTCGTGTTGCAAAAGCACCTGTCGTTGTTCCTGCGGGCGTAGAGGTAAAACTCAGCGGTCAGGAAGTTTCGATCAAAGGCAAAAACGGCGAGCTGACTCGTACTATCAACAGTGCTGTAGAAGTTAAGCATGCAGACAACGCCCTGACTTTCGCTCCACGCGAAGGTTATGCGGATGGTTGGGCACAAGCAGGTACTGCTCGTGCGCTGCTGAACGGCATGGTTATCGGTGTTACCGAAGGCTTCACCAAGAAGCTGCAACTGGTTGGTGTTGGTTATCGTGCAGCTGTTAAAGGCAACTCTGTGAGCTTGGCCCTTGGCTTCTCTCACCCTGTTGACCATGCACTGCCGGCCGGCATCACTGCTGAATGTCCAACTCAGACTGAGATCGTGCTGAAAGGCGCTGATAAACAGCTGATTGGTCAGGTTGCAGCTGATCTGCGCGCCTACCGTCGTCCTGAGCCTTATAAAGGCAAGGGTGTTCGTTACGCCGACGAAGTCGTGCGTACCAAAGAGGCTAAGAAGAAGTAAGGTAACACTATGGATAAGAAATCTGCTCGTATCCGTCGTGCGACCCGTGCACGTCGCAAGCTCAAAGAGCTGGGTGCTACTCGCCTGGTGGTACATCGTACCCCGCGTCATATCTACGCACAGGTGATCGCCCCGAACGGTTCCGAAGTTCTGGTTGCTGCTTCTACTGTAGAAAAAGCTATTGCCGAACAACTGAAGTATACCGGTAACAAAGACGCCGCTGCAGCTGTAGGTAAAGCTCTGGCTGAGCGCGCTGTTGAGAAAGGCATTACTAATGTCTCTTTCGACCGTTCCGGGTTCCAATATCATGGTCGTGTCCAGGCACTGGCAGATGCTGCCCGTGAAGCTGGCCTTCAGTTCTAAGGTAGAGGTCTAAGATGTCAAACATCGAGAAACAAGCTGGCGAACTGCAGGAAAAACTGATCGCGGTAAACCGTGTATCTAAAACTGTAAAAGGTGGTCGTATTTTCTCCTTCACCGCACTGACTGTAGTGGGTGATGGTAACGGCCGCGTTGGTTTTGGTTACGGTAAAGCGCGTGAAGTTCCAGCAGCGATCCAGAAAGCGATGGAGAAAGCCCGTCGCAATATGATTAACGTCGCGCTGACTCACGGCACCCTGCAGCACCCTGTTAAAGGTGCTCACACAGGTTCTCGTGTGTTCATGCAGCCAGCTTCTGAAGGTACCGGTATCATCGCCGGCGGTGCAATGCGCGCCGTTTTAGAAGTTGCTGGAGTACATAACGTTCTGGCTAAAGCGTATGGTTCTACCAACCCGATTAACGTGGTTCGTGCAACTATTGATGGCCTGGGCAATATGAATTCTCCGGAAATGGTCGCTGCCAAGCGTGGTAAATCCGTTGAAGAAATTCTGGGGTAATCACGATGGCTAAGACAATTAAAATTACACAAACCCGCAGTTCAATCGGCCGCCTGCCTAAGCACAAAGCGACTCTGGTTGGCTTGGGTCTGCGTCGCATCAATCATACCGTTGAGCGTGAAGATACGCCTGCTGTACGCGGTATGATTAACGCGATTTCCTACATGCTGAAAGTGGAGGAGTAAGAGATGCGTTTAAACACTCTGTCTCCGGCCGAAGGGTCTAAACACGCTTCTAAGCGTCTGGGTCGTGGTATCGGTTCTGGCCTCGGTAAAACTGGTGGTCGTGGTCACAAAGGTCAGAACTCTCGTTCTGGCGGTGGCGTACGTCGCGGTTTCGAGGGTGGCCAGATGCCTCTGTACCGTCGTCTGCCGAAATTCGGTTTCACCTCTCGCAAAGCAATGATCACGACAGAAGTTCGTCTGTCTGATCTGGCGAAAGTTGAAGGCGGTATTGTTGACCTGAATACGCTGAAAGCGGCCAATATTATCGGTGTTCAGATTGAATTCGCGAAAGTGATTCTTTCTGGTGAAGTTTCTGCACCGGTAACGGTTCGCGGTCTGCGTGTCACCAAAGGTGCTCGTGCTGCAATCGAAGCTGCTGGCGGTAAAATCGAGGAATAAGTAGCAGATGGCAAAGCAACCGGGATTAGATTTTCAAAGTGCCAAAGGTGGCTTTGGTGAACTGAAGCGCAGACTGTTGTTTGTAATCGGTGCACTCATTGTCTTCCGAATTGGCTCTTTTATTCCAATCCCCGGTATCGATGCCACTGTACTTGCCAAACTGCTTGAGCAACAGCGTGGCACCATCATTGAAATGTTCAACATGTTCTCTGGTGGTGCTCTCAGTCGTGCCTCAATCTTCGCTCTGGGTATCATGCCGTATATTTCGGCTTCTATTATTATCCAGCTGCTGACGGTGGTTCATCCAGCGTTAGCTGAGATTAAGAAAGAGGGTGAAGCTGGTCGTCGCAAGATTAGCCAGTACACTCGCTACGGCACACTGGTTCTGGCTGTATTCCAGTCGATCGGTATTGCTACCGGTTTACCGAATATGCCTGGAATGCAGGGGCTGGTAATGAATCCAGGCTTTGCATTCTACTTTACCGCTGTTGTAAGTCTGGTTACTGGGACAATGTTCCTGATGTGGCTGGGCGAACAGATTACTGAGCGAGGTATCGGTAACGGTATCTCGATCATTATCTTCGCAGGTATTGTTGCGGGACTCCCGCCGGCCATTGGCCATACCATCGAGCAAGCGCGGCAAGGTGACCTGCACTTCCTTCTGTTGCTGTTGGTTGCAGTTCTAGTATTTGCAGTGACGTTCTTTGTTATTTTCGTCGAGCGTGGCCAGCGCCGCATTGTGGTCAACTACGCTAAACGTCAGCAAGGTCGTCGTGTATATGCTGCACAGAGCACACATTTACCGTTGAAAGTGAATATGGCGGGCGTAATCCCAGCTATTTTTGCTTCCAGCATTATTCTGTTCCCGGCGACCATAGCATCATGGTTCGGGGGCGGTACCGGTTGGAACTGGCTGACAACAATTTCGCTGTATTTGCAACCAGGACAGCCGCTTTATGTGCTACTCTATGCGACTGCAATCATCTTCTTCTGTTTCTTCTACACGGCGTTGGTCTTCAACCCACGTGAAACAGCAGATAACCTGAAGAAGTCTGGTGCATTCGTACCGGGAATTCGTCCGGGAGAGCAAACGGCGAAGTACATCGATAAAGTAATGACACGTCTGACCTTAATCGGCGCACTGTATATTACTTTTATCTGCCTGATCCCGGAGTTCATGCGTGATGCTATGAAAGTTCCATTCTACTTTGGCGGCACATCGCTGCTCATCGTAGTGGTCGTCATCATGGACTTTATGGCTCAAGTGCAAACTCTGATGATGTCGAGTCAGTACGAGTCTGCATTGAAGAAAGCTAACCTGAAGGGCTACGGCCGTTAATTCGGGTGCTTGAGAAGTTACGGAGAGTAAAAATGAAAGTTCGTGCTTCCGTCAAGAAATTATGTCGTAACTGCAAAATCATTCGCCGCGACGGTGTCGTACGTGTGATCTGCAGCGCCGAGCCAAAGCATAAACAGCGCCAAGGCTGATATTGTCACATATTTTTCTTGCAAAGTCGGGTTGAGCTGGCTAGATTAGCCAGCCAATCTTTTGTATGTCGATGCGTTACCATTTGAGTATCCTGAAAACGGGCTTTTCAGCATGGGACGCATTTGTTTAATTATAGGAGTGCATAGTGGCCCGTATAGCAGGCATTAACATTCCTGATCAAAAACATACCGTTATCGCATTAACTTCGATTTTCGGTATCGGTAAAACTCGTTCTAAAGCCATCTGCGCTTCAACGGGTATTGCTGAAAATGTTAAGATCAGAGAGCTGTCTGAAGAACAAATTGAACAGCTGCGTGAAGCAGTTGGTAAATTCGTTGTTGAAGGTGATCTGCGCCGTGAAATCACCCTGAGCATCAAGCGTCTGATGGACCTTGGTTGCTATCGTGGTTTACGCCATCGTCGTGGTCTGCCAGTTCGCGGTCAGCGTACTAAGACCAATGCACGTACCCGTAAGGGTCCGCGTAAACCGATCAAGAAATAATCGGGGTGAGTAAATAATGGCAAAGGCACCAGTTCGTGCACGCAAGCGTGTAAGAAAACAAGTCTCAGATGGCGTGGCTCATGTCCATGCATCTTTTAACAACACCATCGTTACAATTACTGATCGTCAGGGTAACGCACTGGGTTGGGCAACCGCCGGTGGTTCCGGTTTCCGCGGTTCACGTAAATCTACTCCGTTTGCTGCTCAGGTAGCTGCAGAGCGCTGTGCAGAAGCAGTGAAAGATTACGGTATTAAGAATCTGGAAGTTATGGTTAAGGGTCCGGGTCCAGGACGCGAATCAACAATTCGTGCTCTGAACGCTGCTGGTTTCCGCATCACTAATATTACTGATGTGACTCCAATCCCTCACAACGGTTGTCGTCCGCCGAAAAAACGTCGCGTTTAATCGCCCGTTTTTAGGTTAGTTGGAGAAAGAAAATGGCAAGATATTTGGGTCCTAAGCTCAAGCTGAGCCGTCGTGAGGGTACCGACTTATTCCTTAAGTCTGGCGTTCGCGCGATCGATACCAAGTGCAAAATTGAACAACCACCTGGTCAGCATGGTGCGCGTAAACCGCGTCTGTCTGACTACGGCGGCCAGTTGCGTGAAAAGCAGAAAGTTCGTCGTATGTACGGCGTGCTGGAGCGTCAGTTCCGCAACTACTATAAAGAAGCAGCACGTCTGAAAGGCAACACAGGTGAAAACCTGCTGGCCCTGCTGGAAGGTCGTCTGGATAACGTTGTTTACCGTATGGGCTTTGGCGCCACTCGTGCAGAAGCACGTCAGCTGGTTAGCCATAAATCTATCCTGGTGAACGGTCGCGTTGTTAACATCGCTTCTTATCAGGTATCTCCGAATGATGTCGTAAGCATCCGTGAGAAAGCCAAACAGCAATCTCGCGTGAAGGCCGCTCTGGAGCTGGCTGAGCAGCGTGAAAAGCCAACCTGGCTGGAAGTTGATGCTACTAAGATGGAAGGTGTGTTCAAGCGTATTCCTGAACGTACTGATCTGTCTGCGGACATTAACGAACACCTGATCGTCGAGCTTTACTCTAAGTAAAGCTTAGTACCAAAGAGAGGACACAATGCAGGGTTCTGTGACAGAGTTTCTAAAACCGCGCCTGGTAGATATCGAGCAAGTGAGTTCGACGCACGCCAAGGTGACCCTTGAGCCGTTAGAGCGTGGCTTTGGCCATACTCTTGGCAACGCACTGCGCCGTATTCTGCTTTCTTCCATGCCGGGTTGCGCGGTGACCGAGGTTGAGATTGATGGTGTGCTTCATGAGTACTCCACCAAAGAGGGCGTACAGGAAGATATCCTGGAAATCCTGCTTAACCTGAAAGGGTTGGCGGTAAGAGTTCAAGGTAAAGATGAAGTCATCCTTACTTTGAATAAATCTGGCATTGGCCCTGTGACTGCAGCCGACATCACCCACGACGGTGATGTTGAAATCGTCAAGCCGCAGCATGTGATCTGCCACCTGACCGATGAAAACGCATCTATTAGCATGCGTATCAAAGTTCAGCGTGGTCGTGGTTATGTGCCGGCTTCTGCCCGAATTCATTCGGAAGAAGATGAGCGCCCAATCGGCCGTCTGTTGGTTGACGCTTGCTACAGCCCTGTAGACCGTATTGCCTACAATGTTGAAGCAGCGCGTGTAGAACAGCGTACCGACCTGGACAAGCTGGTCATCGAAATGGAAACCAACGGCACAATCGATCCTGAAGAGGCGATTCGTCGTGCGGCAACCATCCTGGCAGAACAACTGGAAGCTTTCGTTGACTTACGTGATGTACGTCAGCCGGAAGTAAAAGAAGAGAAACCAGAATTCGATCCGATCCTGCTGCGCCCTGTTGACGATCTGGAATTGACTGTCCGCTCTGCTAACTGCCTCAAGGCAGAAGCTATCCACTACATCGGTGATCTGGTACAGCGTACCGAGGTTGAGCTGCTTAAAACGCCTAACCTGGGTAAAAAATCTCTTACCGAGATTAAAGATGTGCTTGCTTCACGTGGTTTGTCTCTGGGCATGCGCCTGGAAAACTGGCCACCAGCAAGCATTGCTGATGAATAACCCGATCACAGGTTAAGGTTTCACTGAGAAGGATAAGGTCATGCGCCATCGTAAGAGTGGTCGTCAACTGAACCGCAACAGCAGCCATCGTCAGGCTATGTTCCGCAACATGGCTGGTTCTCTGGTTCGTCATGAGATCATTAAGACGACTCTGCCGAAAGCCAAAGAGCTGCGCCGCGTAGTTGAGCCGCTGATTACTCTTGCCAAGACCGACAGCGTAGCTAATCGTCGTCTGGCATTCGCCCGCACTCGTGATAACGAGATCGTGGCAAAACTGTTTAACGAGCTGGGCCCGCGTTTCGCGAGCCGTGCCGGTGGTTACACTCGCATTTTGAAGTGTGGCTTCCGTGCTGGTGACAACGCTCCGATGGCTTACATCGAGCTGGTTGATCGTCCAGAAGCTCAAGCAGAAGCTACTGCAGAGTAATTTGCAGTATCGTAAAAAACCCGCTTCGGCGGGTTTTTTATTGTCCGTAATTCCTTTCCATTTACTTCCCTTTCGCTATGCTGATGGCTGATACACCTATCAGGAACTCCCTTATGTGGCTAATTGATCAACTTGTAGAGCAACACATACGTGAAGCTCAGGAAAAGGGCGAGCTGAGTAATTTGCCCGGCGAAGGTGCACCTTTACAGCTAGATGATGACTGCGGAGTGCCAGTTGAACTGCGCACGGCATATCGGCTGTTGAAAAATTCTGGTTACTTACCTCCGGAACTTGAAATGCGTCGAGAAGCATTGGCGGTAAACGATCTGCTACGCGAACTGGATCCTGACGATGGCAAGGCGCGAGAACTGTCGAAACGCTTAGCTTTGCTAGAAATAAAACTCCAGCAAGCCGGAATCAGTACCGAATTTTTGCGCGGCGAGTATAGCGATAACATCCATCATCATTTGCAGCGGGAGAAATAGCATGTATCGGATTGGCCAGCTGGCAAAAATGGCGGATGTGACGCCAGACACCATCCGCTTTTATGAAAAACAGCAGATGATGAATCATGAGGTACGCACTGAGGGCGGTTTTCGTCTTTATAGCGACGATGATTTACAGCGGCTGCGTTTTATTCGTTATGGTCGCCAACTTGGCTTTAGCCTAGAGTCAATCCGTGGTTTATTGTCGATCCGCATCGATCCTGAACATCATACTTGCCAGGAATCCAAAGCCATAGTGGCGAAAAGATTGGATGAAGTGAATGGCATGATTGCCGAACTACAGACGATTCAACGTTCATTGCATCGTTTAGCTGAAACCTGCTGCGGCGACATACATAGCAGCGCTTGCTGTTCAATACTTGAAGCTCTGGAGAGAGGTGAGGAGCCGCAGCCTGAAATTTGTTGTAGTAAGGATTGAATTTTGCGCTGGAAGGAATATAGTTGCGCCGTTAATAACCGGAGGACGAGATGACTCGCTATCAGCACCAAAAAGGTAAAATCAACGATAATGCACTGGAAGCATTATTACATGATCCACTGTTTAGGCAGCGCATTGAGAAGAATCAGAAAGGAAGGGGCAGCTATCAACGTAAAGACAAACATGGCAAAGGACGTAACTGGGAGGCCTGTGATAAGCATAAAAGTTTATCACAGGCCTTCTTCTTTAAAGATAAAAAAGCCGCCTTACTTGGGCGGCTTTTTTATTATAATTTATCGTGATTTTGTTGTTTTAACAGGTCACGGATTTCAGTGAGCAGTAACTCTTCATTCGTCGGCTTAGGTGCCGCTTTCTCAACTTCTTTTTTCTGATACAGCTTGTTCATTACTTTAATTGCCAGGAATATCGCGAAGGCAACAATAACGAAATCGAACACGGTCTGAATAAAGTTACCGTACTCCATTACCACAGCAGGAATATCACCTTCTGCCGGTTTTAATATCCATTTAAACTGTTTGAAATCGACGCCACCAATCAGCAAGCCAAGTGGCGGCATGATGATATTGGCGACCAGTGAAGAAACAATCTTACCAAAAGCGGCACCGATGATGACACCTACCGCCAGATCAACCACGTTCCCGCGCATTGCAAAATCACGAAACTCTTTGAATAAACTCATTGTTATCTCCTTGCCTTGACCAATGGCTAAAGTCTAACAAACCTTTGTGCAATTGCCATTAGAACAATGGATTAAGCGAAATTTTCACGGCGGGCTTTCGCCCGCAGCTTTTACAGGAAGAATGGACTTGGCTGGAACAGGCGCTCAACATCGGGCACAAACTTCTTATCCGTCAGGAACATAATTACGTGATCGCCCTGTTCGACGCGCACGTTATCATTGGCGATGATCACCTCATCACCGCGCACCACAGCACCGATAATGGTTCCCGGCGGCAACTTAATATCTTCTATTAAACGCCCAACCACGCGTGAGGTGGTTTCATCGCCGTGTGCGATCGCTTCGATTGCTTCTGCAATACCGCGACGCAGTGAGGACACGCCCACTATATCGGCTTTACGTACGTGACTTAGCAGCGCCGAGATCGTGGCTTGTTGCGGCGAGATCGCAATATCGATCACGCTGCCTTGAACAAGATCGACGTAGGCGCGTCGCTGGATCAGCACCATTACTTTTTTCGCGCCCATTTTCTTAGCCAGCATGGCCGACATAATATTGGCTTCATCGTCGTTAGTGACCGCGATGAAGAGATCCACTTGATCGACATGCTCTTCGGCCAGCAATTCCTGATCCGAGGCATCACCGTAAAACACGATAGTATCGTGCAAGCGTTCTGCTAGTTCTGCCGCGCGCTGTTGATTACGTTCAATCAACTTCACGCTGTACTGTTTTTCCAGGCGCTGCGCCAATCCAAAGCCGATATTGCCGCCGCCAACTAACATGATGCGCTTATACGGTTTTTCCAGACGCTGCATTTCACTCATCACCGCGCGGATGTGTTGGCTCGCGGCAATAAAGAACACTTCATCGCCGGCTTCCACAATCGTAGAACCCTGGGGACGAATGGGGCGATCCTGACGAAAAATCGCCGCGACTCGCGTATCAATATGCGGCATATGTTCACGCATGATCGACAAAGGATTCCCGACCAGCGGTCCGCCATAATAGGCTTTAACCACTGCGAGGCTCACTTTGCCTTCGGCAAAATTCACTACCTGAAGTGCGCCAGGATACTGAATCAGGCGGTAGATATTGTCGATCACCAACTGCTCAGGAGAGATCAGATGATCAATTGGTACGGCATCAGGTACAAACAGCTTCTCAGCATCGCGTAAGTATTCAGCGGCGCGAATACGCGCGATACGATTGGGCGTATTGAAAAGGGAATACGCAATCTGACAAGCCACCATGTTGGTTTCATCGGAGTTGGTTACCGCCACCAACATATCCGCATCTTCAGCACCGGCTTCACGCAAAATACGCGGATGTGATCCGTGACCATGCACGACGCGCAGATCAAATTTGTCCTGCAATACGCGTAAACGCGTCGCATCGCTATCGACGACGGTAATATCGTTATTTTCTCCGACCAGATTTTCTGCCAGGGTTCCGCCGACCTGGCCGGCGCCGAGGATAATGATTTTCATGGCTTAGATGCTCTTGTCAGTGTGCGCAGCACTATTTTTTCATCAGCTTAGCGTAGAAGAAGCCGTCGCCGCCATCGATGGCCGGGAAAACCTGCCAGCCATTAGCCTGGCCCTGTGGTAACGTTTCGGCCACGGCGTCGCTATGCGCTGCCAAAAAGGCGCTGATTTGATTGTGATTCTCTTCCGGCAATATTGAGCAGGTGGCATATATCATCGTGCCGCCAGATTTTAGACACGGCCAGACGGCCTCAAGTATTTCGCGCTGTAGATTCGCCAGCTCAGGAATATCACGATCGCGACGTAGCCACTTGATGTCTGGATGGCGGCGAATAACGCCCGTGGCAGAGCAGGGTGCATCGAGCAGGATACGATCAAACTGCATATCACCACACCATTCTGCCGGTGTACGACCATCGCCCTGACGCACTTCGGCCTGCATGCCCATGCGCTGTAAGTTCTCATGCACACGGAGCAGGCGTTGCGGGTCAACATCGACGGCTAAGACTTTGGCCTGCGGGGCGATTTCGAGGATATGCGTGGTTTTACCACCTGGAGCAGCACAGAGATCGAGAATAGTTTCCCCATTTTTTGGCTCAAGCAACAGTGCGCAACGTTGTGCAGAAAGATCCTGCACCGTCACCCAACCTTGATCGAAACCCGGCAGCTGGCTGACTGGAGCGGGTGATTCCAGTCGCAATGCATCTTGTGCATCGCCAGGAAAAGCAACTTTCTCTTCTGCCTGCAATAGCGCCAGCCAGGCATCGCGACTGTGATACTGGCGATTGACGCGCAGCCACATCGGCGGTCGCTGATTGTTAGCTTCAACAATCTGTTGCCACTGTTCTGGCCATGCCGCTTGCAGACGTTTCAGCAACCAGCCTGGATGCCAGTAACGTTGCGAGCCCTGATCGACTTCGGCTAACAGCGCTTCTTGCTGGCGCAGGAACTGGCGCAACACGCCATTTAACAGGCCTTTTAAAGCCGTGCGCTTCAGCACTTCAGCACCCGCCACGGTTTCTGCCAGTGCCGCATGGGCCGGCACGCGGGTATATAGCAGCTGATAGAGGCCAACCATCAACAGATAATGCAAAACTCGCTGCTTACCGGTTAAGGTGCGCTCCATCAGTTTGCCGATTAAGGCTTCTAGCTGCGGCAGCGTGCGCATCACGCCAAAACAGAGTTCTTGCAGCAGCGCGCCATCTTTATCGGATAGGTTTTTTTGCGCGCCCGGCAAAATGGCACTCAGCGATTCGCCTTTGTCCACAACGCGTTCAATGAGTTGCGCGGCCAGGCTGCGCAAGTTGGTAGCTTTTTTCATGTTATTTCATCAAACAAAAAGCCCGGTCAAACCGGGCTTGGAGGATCAGGCCAGAACGGTTCCAGGTACGAACCATTCGCGGCGCGAATTGAGCAGGTCCTGAGCGGACATGGCTTTTTTACCGGCAGGTTGCAGCGATACCAGATTCAGCACACCATCGGCCGTTGCGATCTGAATGCCTTGTTTATCTGCAAGGACGATTTCACCGGGTTGCTTGTTCTGATGCGGCAAAACCGTTGCCTGCCAGACTTTTACCGGTTGCTCTTCAATCATGAAATAGCTCATTGGCCATGGATTGAAGGCACGAATACAACGTTCCAACTGCGCTGCGGAAAGTGACCAATCGAGACGTGCTTCTTCTTTGCTCAGTTTCTCGGCATAAGAGACAAGCGCTTCATCCTGAACTTCTGGCCTGGCATTACCGCTTGCCAGCAGATCCAGCGTTAGCAGCATGCCTTGCGGGCCGAGTTGCGCCAGCTTCTCATACAGCGTCGCGCTGGTGTCTTCAGCCGTAATTGGGCAGGAGAGTTTATGCAGCATGTCGCCGGTATCGAGGCCAACATCCATCTGCATAATGGTGACACCGGTTTCGCTATCGCCGGCCCAGAGAGAGCGTTGGATGGGTGCAGCACCTCGCCAGCGTGGCAGCAGCGAACCATGCACATTGATACAACCCAGGCGCGGCATCGCCAGCACGGCTTTTGGCAGGATCAAGCCATAAGCGACCACCACCATGATATCGGCCTGCAGATCGGCAACCAGATGCTGGTTCTCTTCAGGCTTCAGAGATTTCGGCTGAAATACGGGAATATCGTGCGCCTGTGCCAGGACTTTGACCGGGCTTGACGTAAGCTTATTGCCGCGTCCGGCTGGACGATCGGGCTGGGTAAAGACGCCAACAACCTGATGCTCAGAAGCAAGTAGCGCGTCTAAATGACGCGCTGCAAAGTCAGGTGTACCGGCAAAGATAATTTTGAGCGGTGCAGACACAGTTTAACCTTCAATGAGCACTTAATCTTCGCGTGCGTTTAGGCGGGCCAATTTTTCCAGTTTCTGTTTGATACGCTGACGTTTCAGTGGCGACAGATAATCAATGAAAAGTTTGCCATCGAGATGATCGATTTCATGCTGGATGCAAATCGCCAGCAGACCGTCGGTTTCCAGCTCAAAGCTTTTGCCGTCACGATCCTGCGCACGCACTTTGACCCACTCTGCGCGCAGCACAAAAGCACGTTGCTCAGGAATGGAAAGGCAGCCTTCTTCAATACCGGTTTCACCGCTTTTTTCCAGCAGTTCCGGATTAATCAGCACCAAACGCTCGTCACGGTTTTCAGAAACATCAATAACAATGATGCGCTGATGAATATCGACTTGGGTCGCCGCTAAGCCAATACCTTCTTCGGCGTACATGGTTTCAAACATGTCGTCGACAATACGCTGCACGTCTGCGTTTACGGTTGCCACCGGCGCAGCGATTTTGCGAAGGCGATCATCAGGGAAATGTAATACCTGCAAAACTGACATAAATATCCAGATCTGTATGCGTTGAAGAAAAGATTACTGCCTCATATTGTAGACTTTTTGATGTCTGATTGACAGCATTGCACCGCATGATAGCGCGGCTGACAGGGAGTGCAGCATGGAGAGAATTGAATGGATGCTCAGGCTGGCAAATGTAAAAGGCTTAAGCTCTGGAGTTGTCAGACATTTAGCGGAGGCATTGCAGGATGATGCTCAGGTTGATGACGATCTGTTACTGGATCAGGGATTAAACGAAACCCAGCGACAACAGTTTAAAGAGCTTTGTCCACGCCAGTTAGCACGAACGCATCTATGGCTGGAGGATGAGCAGCATCATTTAGTTACCTGTATCGACGAACATTATCCCTCGTCGTTAGCGGAAATCAGTCGACGTCCCTCATTGCTGTATGTCGCGGGAAATGTGGACATCTTGCAGACGCCCCAACTCGGTGTCGTGGGCAGCCGTCACTGCACGCATTATGGTAAGCAATGGGGAAGCTGGTTTACGCAGCAATTAGCGCTAAGTGGATTGACCATCACCAGCGGCCTTGCGCGCGGAATCGATGGCGTGGCGCATCGGGCCGCGTTAGAAGTGCAGGGCAAAACCGTTGCAGTATTAGGCAGCGGCCTGCAGCATATCTACCCTAAAAGTCATCAAGCGTTAGCACGTGAGATCATCGCTGGCGGTGGCGCACTGATCTCGGAATTCCCCCTTGATACGGCACCGCATGCGGTTAACTTTCCGCGGCGTAATCGCATCATCAGTGGTTTAAGTCTTGGCGTACTGGTAGTTGAAGCCACGTTAAAAAGCGGTTCGCTGGTGACGGCACGCTACGCTTTGGAACAAAATCGTAACGTTTATGCATTACCCGGCGCGCTAGGCAATCCGGGTAGTGAAGGTACGCACTGGCTTATCCAGCAAGGCGCGCTGCTGGTGGCGCATCCTAACAATATCCTTGAAGATTTACATTCAACGCTGCAATGGTTGCCTGATAGCAGTTCAGAAACAATATATTCACAACACAGTGACGATGTGCCATTGCCATTTGCAACTGTGTTGGCTAACGTAGGTGATGAGGTTACACCTGTTGACGTCGTCGCTGAACGTGCCGGCCAACCTGTGCCAGTTATCGCAGCTCACCTGCTGGAGCTGGAGTTAGCAGGATGGATCGCAGCTGTACCCGGCGGCTATGTCCGATTGAGGAGGGCATGCCATGTTCGACGTACTTATGTACTTGTTTGAGACGTATATCCACAACGAAGCTGAAATGCGCGTTGATCAGGATAAATTGACCGATGATTTAACCGATGCCGGTTTTCATCGTGAAGATATCTACAATGCGTTGAATTGGCTTGAGCGGTTAGCGGATTATCAGGAAGGCTTGGTTGCGCCAGTACTCATGGCAAACGATCCGCTCTCAATGCGAATCTATACCGAAGAGGAAAACCAGCGTTTAGATGCAGAATGTCGCGGTTTTATTTTGTTCCTGGAACAGGTCCAGGTGCTGAATATGGAAACGCGCGAGATGGTCATCGAACGTGTAATGGCCCTTGATACCCTCGAATTCGATCTTGAAGATCTCAAATGGGTGGTGTTGATGGTGCTTTTTAACATCCCAGGATGTGAAAACGCCTATCAGCAAATGGAAGAACTGTTATTCGACGTCAATGAAGGTATGCTGCATTAATAATTTGCGATTGATGCAACCGGTAATATGAGTAAATCAGCACTATTTTCCGTGCCTAAACACGATCCCTGCCCCGCTTGCGGGGCAGAATTAGTCATACGTTCCGGCAAACACGGCCCTTTTCTGGGGTGTGTAAATTATCCAACCTGCGATTACATTCGCCCGCTGAAAAGTCAGGGAGATGGACACGTCGTTAAAGTGCTGGAAGGCCATGCATGCCCCCAGTGTGGCGCAGACAAAGTTCTGCGTCAGGGGCGATTTGGCATGTTCGTGGGTTGCAGTCACTACCCGGAATGTGATTACACCGAAACTATCGACAAGCCTGATGAAACAGCTATCGCCTGTCCGCAATGTCAGAGCGGTAAACTGGTACAGCGGCGCTCGCGCTATGGCAAAACCTTCTACTCTTGCGATCGCTATCCAGATTGCCAGTTTGTCCTTAACGCAGCGCCGGTTGAAGGCGTTTGCCCGCATTGCCAGTTCCCTTTATTAATAGAGAAGAAAACCGCACAAGGCATGAAGCGCTTCTGCGCCAGCAAACGCTGCGGTAAGCCCATTGTCCAGGACGCATCATCATCATGAAGCCAAGCCAGTATTCAGCGGGTAGTCTCGATTTTTGCATTGAGAGGCTACAGCAACAGGAAGTTATCGCCTATCCAACCGAAGCCGTATTTGGATTGGGCTGCGATCCCGACAGCGAGGATGCCGTAATGGCGCTTTTGGCGCTAAAGCAGCGTCCAGTCGAGAAGGGACTCATTTTGATTGCAGCCGATTACGCGCAGCTGGAACCTTATATCGCCGACCGTGAACTCTCTGTGCTGCAGCGCGAGCGTATGTTTGCCAGTTGGCCTGGCCCGGTAACCTATGTAGTGCCAGCTTCGCCACATACGCCGCGTTGGTTAACGGGGCGTTTTGACTCACTGGCCATTCGCGTTAGCGATCATCCGGACGTACAGGCTTTGTGTCGCAGTTTTGGTAAACCTCTGGTTTCGACCAGCGCCAATCTTTCCGGCGAACCGCCTTGTCGTAATGCGGAAGAGGTTGCTAAGCAATTTGGTCCGCAGTTCCCGGTCTTACATGCTGAAACGGGTGGGCGACTGAATCCTTCTGAAATCCGCGACGTTATTAGCGGTGAACTTATTCGTCAGGGCTAACGCATGGAAAATTTTGCCGTATTTGGTCACCCGATTGCGCATAGCAAATCCCCTTTCATTCATAGCTTGTTCGCTGAGCAAACCGGCATTGAGCATCAATATGGCAAGGAGTGCGCGCCACTTGAGGGTTTTCCTCAGTCGATAGCCGATTTTTTTACGCATGGCGGCAAAGGTGCCAATGTCACGCTGCCTTTTAAACAGCAGGCGTGGGAATTTGCCGATGTGCTTAGCGAGCGTGCGGCATTGTCCGGTGCGGTTAATACGTTAAAGAAAGATGCGCAGGGCAAGATCTTCGGCGATAACACCGATGGCATCGGCTTGCTCAGCGATCTGGAACGACTGCAGATGATCCATCCAGGCGATCGAATTCTGCTGGTGGGCGCCGGTGGTGCTGCGCGTGGCGTAATCCTGCCGCTGCTCTCATTCGGATGTTCGCTGGTGGTAGTGAATCGCACCGTGGCACGCGCCGAGCAGCTGGCAGAGATTTTCCAGCATAGCGGGGATATCAAAGCGGCCAGCTTTGAGCAATTAACGGATCAGCAATTTGATCTGATCATTAATGCGACCTCGAGCGGTGTTGATGGCAAAGTTCCGGCGTTAGCCACATCGCTAATTAATGCGCAAACGCGGTGTTATGACATGTTTTATCAACAAGGTTTGACGCCATTCTTATTGTGGTGCCAGCAGCAGGGCGCGCAGCAGCTGGCGGATGGTGTTGGCATGTTAGTAGGGCAAGCCGCTCACGCTTTTCATTTATGGCATGGCGTGATGCCAGAGATCACGCCAGTGATAGCCAAACTAAAGCAGTCGATGCAGCAGAGGTAAGGCTGGCGATCAGGAATGTGATTGGCTTTCCTGAGCGAGATATTCATTCTTCCAACCAACATAGTTGTTAGATGAGTAAAGCAGCCCGGCGATTTCCGCTTCACTGAGTGGGCGGACCTGCTTAACCGGGCTGCCTAAATACAGGTAGCCACTCTCCAGTCGTTTACCTGGCGGCACCAAACTGCCAGCGCCAATCATCACATCATCTTCAACGATCACGCCGTCCAGCAGAATGGATCCCATACCAACCAGTACGCGATTGCCGATAGTGCAGCCGTGCAGCATCGCTTTATGCCCTACCGTGACATCTTCGCCAACAATCAGCGGATAACCTTCCGGATTGCTGCTGGACTTGTGAGTGACGTGCAGTACGCTGCCATCCTGAATATTGCTTCTTTTGCCTATCACCACTTTATTGACGTCACCACGAATCGCAACCAGCGGCCAGATGCTAACGTCATCGTCGAGTTGTACTTCACCCACCACCACGCTGCTGCTATCGATCATCACGCGATCGCCTTGTTGCGGGAAATGGTTCTTATAAGGTCGTAGGGCTGTGGACATGATCTTCTCCTTTTACGTTTTTACCCAAGCCTGCGGCTTAAAAGGCGGATAAACAAGATGATTTTTGAGCGGATCGCTCGCGATCGCAGCGAAAAGAGTGAAAACTCGCCAGTCGATTAAAAAGATCGAAAAAAGGGGTTGTGCAAAAAATTCGGATCCCTATAATGCGCCACCACTGAGACGGCAAAGCGGCAACGCAGACGGCTCGGCAGGGAGTGAAGAAATTCATCCCGCCGGATGAAAACGCTGAAAAAAGTGTTTGACTCCGAAGGAGAGTAGCGTA
>NZ_JAIMIG010000007.1:0-140780 GCF_019795975.1 Pantoea sp. DY-17
TTTGCCTGGCGGCTTTAGCGCGGTGGTCCCACCTGACCCCATGCCGAACTCAGAAGTGAAACGCCGTAGCGCCGATGGTAGTGTGGGGCCTCCCCATGCGAGAGTAGGGAACTGCCAGGCATCAAATAGTGAAGAAGCCCCGGACGAAAGTCCGGGGCTTTTTTACGTCTGAATGTTAGCCAAAAACTGGCTATTTCAACGCTTTTTAAGCCACTGAACAATAAAATCGGCAACCTGCTTTGGCTGATTAATATCCAACATGGGCAAATTCAGTTTCATATCCTCATCAGTAGCGACGGCAATCACATACTGATCCAGCAAATCCTTAATCTCACCTTTAACGGCACGCCGCCAAAGTGCAATTTTAGGGACCTGCTCATCTTTGAAGCCCTCGACCAGCACCAAATCCAACGTTGAGCTATCCATCTGTGATGCTAATTGCATTAGGCTTAAAGGCTTATTAGGTGATTCAACCATCAATGCCCAGCGCTGATTACTGGCGACGATCACCTGATCCGCCCCAGCTTTACGCAGCAAATAACTGTCTTTCCCCGGCGTATCGATATCCATCTGATGATGTGTGTGCTTAATTAAGCCTGATCGAATCCCCTGAGTTTTGAGAAGTGGAATGACTTGCTCAAGCAAAGTGGTTTTTCCTGTCCCGCTCCATGCGGAAATCGCCAGTAAGCGCACACTCATAAATACTTTTCCTCATTCATGAGATCGTCTGGCGTATTGATATTGCGGAACGCAGATTCTGGGTCTGAAAACGCAATAGCATGCCCGCCATGCTCATGTAAGAACTGCATTAAACGTCGCTCGCCGCGCAGTAGCCAGGTTTCAAGATCGTCAGCCAATGCACAATTGACCAGCGCTAAAGCTGGATGATCACGCTGGGAGGATTTCACCCACACAGCGGGCGCATCATTACGCTGTTGCCACAGACGCGCGACAAAGTCATTGGGGATCCATGGCGTATCACAAGCGCAGAAAGCGACCCATTCGTTTTTACTGCTGCGTAAACCACTGAGCATGCCGGCCAGCGGTCCGGGATAATCGGGCAATGTATCGATAACCACCTGACAACCGCTTGCCTGATAGCGATCAATGTTACGGTTAGCGCTTATCAACACAATATTGACCTGCGGCCGGAATCGCCGCAAAACGTGCTGATAAAGGGGTTCACCCTGTAACATCAATAACCCTTTATCCTGGCCTCCCATACGACTGCCTTGGCCACCCGCGAGGATCACGCCGGTAAATGCTGTCATCTCCGTCTCCTTGCTTCATTCTGGACGATACTTACTGAGCGGCAGCGTACCATCTGCATAAAGGAATCAATGATGAAATATCACCGACTCAATGAACTGCTCGAGCTTCTGCAACCCGCATGGCAGAAGGATGCCGATCTCAACTTGCTGGCATTTTTGCAAAAACTGGCGCAGGAATCTGGTTTCAGTGGCCCATTAAGTGAATTAACCGATGATGTATTGATTTACCATCTCAAAATGCGTGACACAGATAGCCAGAGTGCCATTCCCGGCCTGAAAAAGGATTATGAAGTGGACTTCAAAACCGCGCTATTACGTGCACGCGGTGTGATTAAGGATGATGAGTAATGTTATCCTTGCGCATTAATCGCAAAGGTAACACACAGGCAAAAAGATGAGCGAAGCCGCCTTTAATTTCCAGACGTTGAATCCCGATGTCATCCTTGATGCACTTTGGGATGCGGGTCTGCGTGTCGAATCAGGCTTAACCGCCCTCAATAGCTATGAAAACCGCGTCTATCAGTTCAGCGACGATGATAAACGCCGCTATGTGGCTAAGTTTTATCGTCCGCAGCGCTGGAGCGCACAACAGATCCTTGAAGAGCATCAGTTCACTCAGGATTTATTAGAGGATGAAGTGCCGGTTGCCGCGCCGCTCGTTCTGCAGGGCAGCACGTTGAATCATCATGCTGGCTTCATGTACGCGGTCTTCCCCAGTTTAGGCGGACGGCAGTATGAAACCGATAACGAGGATCAGATGGAATGGGTTGGCCGCTTTTTGGGGCGCATCCATCAAACCGCAAAGCTAAGTCTGTTTCAGCAGCGACCCACTTTCGGCCTTGAAGAGTATATTTTTCAACCGCGTCGGGAGCTGGAACAAAGCGCATTAGTACCGGCTTCAGTCAAAGACTTACTGCTTGCTGCCGTTGATAAGCTCAGCGCGACGCTGCAGCAGCGCTGGCATAGCCATTGGCAGCCGTTAAGGTTGCACGGCGATTGCCATCCCGGCAATATTCTGTGGCGTGAAGGCCCGATGTTTGTCGATCTAGATGATGCCCGTAACGGGCCAGCAGTGCAGGATTTGTGGATGCTGGTTAATGGCGATCGTCAGGAACAGTTGATTCAATGGGACATTCTGCTGGAAGCCTATAATGAATTCGGTGATTTTGATTTACATGAATTGTCACTGATTGAACCTTTACGCGCTATGCGCATGGTTTATTATTTGGCCTGGGTAGTACGCCGCTGGCAGGATCCCGCTTTTCCGCGCGCCTTCCCCTGGATGACAGATGAGGATTTTTGGCGCCGGCAGATTGCATTATTTATCGAGCAGGAAAGGCTGTTACACGAACCGCCGTTGCAGCTTAGCCCGCAATATTAATGAAGTACTCAGGAGATTGTTTCACGATGAAAAAGATCATGTTTGCGCTGGTAGGTTTAATGCTGGCATTTGGCGCCTCGGCGGCACAGTTCAACGATGGTAAGCAGTTCGTTACTTTGCCAAAGCCAGTGGCGGGTGAGCCGCAGGTTCTGGAGTTCTTCTCCTTCTTCTGCCCACATTGCTACCAGTTCGAACGCGTTTATCACGTGAGCGAGGCAGTGAAAAAGAACCTGCCGGCGGACACGAAAGTGACCAAATACCACGTTGATTTCCTTGGTGGTCAATTCGGTCCGGTTGTCACTCAGGCATGGGCTGTTGCCATGGCGCTAGGCGTAGAAAGCAAAGTTACTGCACCGATTTTCGACGGTATTCAGAAAACCCAAACCGTTACCGATGCAGCAAGCCTGAAAGAGACTTTTATTAAAGCGGCGGGTATCTCTTCAGAAGATTACGATGCAGCGTGGAATAGCTTCGCAGTAAAAGCGCTGGTTGCGCAGCAGCAGAAAGCAGCAGCAGACGTCAATCTGCAAGGTGTGCCAGCGATCTTCGTTAACGGCAAATATATGGTTAACAACGGCGGCCTGGATACCAGCTCAATGGACAACTTCGTTGCTGATTACGCCAATGTAGTGAAGTTCCTGGTAGAAAAGAAGTAATTTAGTTTTTAGAACGCCGGCACTGCCGGCGTTTTTTATTGCCTTTATTCTCTTATTTATGCGATGTATTTACTAACCCTTCGCTTAATATCCACATGGACGATCGTCTTTTCATTAGGGCGAGCAAGATCACAATAAGTATTTAACTTGCTGATATAAATGAATTTTTAATATTAAAGTAATTGCAATTAACGTAAATAACAATACGTTATGATTTTTACGCACAAACTTATCCACAGTTTGATCCTTGCGATCCGTGCCGCGTAACGACGAAAAAGATCCTGACTTCCCCGAGTGCATTCAACATTCTCCTCTGGTTGTGGCATCCTTATAGCCCTCATTATCGCAACGAAGAAAATACGAACCTATGGCGCAAATTGCAGAAAATCCCCTGATTCTGGTCGACGGCTCATCTTATCTGTACCGTGCATATCATGCCTTTCCGCCGCTAACGAACAGTGCAGGCGAGCCAACTGGCGCCATGTATGGTGTGCTCAACATGTTGAAAAGCCTGTTGATGCAGTATCAGCCAAGCCATGTGGCTGTGGTCTTCGATGCGAAAGGCAAAACCTTCCGCGATGAGCTTTTTGAACACTACAAATCGCACCGTCCGCCGATGCCAGACGATCTGCGTGCGCAGATTGAGCCGCTGCATGAAATGGTGAAGGCGATGGGCCTGCCGCTGTTGGCGGTATCTGGCGTTGAGGCGGATGACGTTATCGGTACGCTGGCGCTAGAGGCGGAAAAACTCGGCCGTCCGGTGTTGATCAGCACCGGCGATAAAGATATGGCGCAGTTAGTGACGCCTGCGATTACCTTGATCAACACCATGACGAATACCGTGCTCGGTCCGGAAGAGGTCGAGCAGAAATATGGCGTGCCGCCAGCACTGATTATCGATTTCCTCGCCATGATGGGCGACAGCTCCGATAACATTCCAGGCGTGCCGGGAGTCGGTGAGAAAACCGCGCAGGCGTTGCTGCAAGGCTTGGGCGGTATGCAGTCAATCTATGACAATCTCGATAAAGTGGCCGATCTCTCGTTCCGCGGTGCGAAAACCATGGCGGCGAAGCTGGAGCAAAATCGCGACGTCGCGTTCCTGTCTTATCAGCTGGCAACCATCAAAACCGACGTTGAGTTGGATCTGACCTGCGATCAGCTTGTCGTCAATGAACCTAATGTCGAAGCGCTGCAAACCTTGTTTAGCCGTTATGAATTTAAGCGCTGGATCACCGATTTGCAGGATGGTTCATGGCTGCAACAAGGTAAGAAGAGCAACGCGCAGGCTAAGAAACCGCAGCTCAGCGAACCTGCTGCGCCCGCTGCCCAAGCGACCAGCGTGCTCTCTGCGGATGGCTACGTCACTATCCTCGATGAAGCGACATTTGCCGCATGGCTCAAAAAGCTGAAAAGCGCCGAGCTCTTCGCTTTCGATCTTGAGACCGACTCGCTGGATACCTTAAGCGCCAATATTGTCGGCATTGGTTTTGCCGTCGCGCCGGGCGAAGCAGCTTATCTGCCGGTTGCCCATGATTATCTGGATGCGCCAGATCAGCTGGATCGCAGCGAAGTGCTGAAGCAGCTAAAACCGCTGCTGGAAGATGGCAACGCGGCGAAGGTTGGGCAGAATCTCAAATACGATCGCGGCGTGCTGAAGAATTACGACATTGAACTGAACGGCATCAAATTTGACACCATGCTGGAATCTTATTGCCTGAATAGCGTGGGCGGAAAACACGATATGGACAGTCTGGCCGCGCGCTGGCTAAACCATAAAACGGTGACTTTCGAAGAGATCGCGGGTAAAGGCAAAAATCAGCTCACATTTAATCAGATTGCTATCGAACAAGCGGGCCACTACGCGGCGGAAGATGCCGATGTCACGCTGCAATTGCATCTGAAAATGTGGGAGAAACTGGAGCCGGAAGCGGGGCCGAAACAGGTATTTGAAGAGATCGAAATGCCGTTGTTGAAGGTGATATCGCGGATTGAGCGCAACGGCGTGCTGATTGACCAGAATATCCTGGCCAAACACTCGCAGGAGCTGACCACGCGTGTGGCCGAGCTGGAGCTGAAAGCGCACGAGCTGGCAGGCGAACCGTTTAACCTCTCTTCACCTAAACAGCTGCAAACCATTTTGTTTGAAAAGCAGGGTATTAAACCGACCAAGAAAACGCCGGGCGGCGCGCCGTCGACCAGCGAAGAAGTGCTGGCTGAACTGGCTCTCGATTATCCACTGCCTAAAGTAATTCTGGAACATCGTGGTTTATCAAAGTTGAAATCGACTTACACCGATAAGCTGCCACTGATGATCAATCCGCTTACCGGCCGCGTACATACATCCTATCATCAGGCGGTAACGGCGACGGGACGACTCTCGTCTACCGATCCTAACCTGCAGAATATCCCGGTGCGCAACGAAGAAGGGCGCCGAATCCGCCAGGCGTTTGTCGCCGGATCGGGCAATCGTATTGTCGCCGCGGACTACTCACAGATTGAACTGCGTATCATGGCGCATCTGTCGCAAGACAAAGGCCTGCTGGATGCGTTTGCCCAGGGCGAAGATATCCACCGTGCCACCGCATCAGAAGTGTTTGGTGTGGCGTTAAGCAAAGTTTCAGGTGAGCAGCGTCGCAGTGCCAAGGCGATCAACTTTGGTCTGATCTACGGAATGAGCGCGTTTGGTCTTTCCCGCCAGCTCAATATCGGTGCGGGTGAGGCGAAGAAATACATGGATCTCTACTTTGAACGCTATCCGGGCGTGCTGCGTTATATGGAAGAGACGCGCGCGAAGGCAGCAGAGAAAGGCTATGTAGAAACGCTCGATGGTCGTCGTTTGTGGCTGCCTGATATCACCTCCAGCAATGCGATTCGTCGTAAAGCGGCGGAGCGAGCGGCGATTAATGCCCCAATGCAAGGCACGGCAGCAGACATCATCAAACGCGCGATGATTGCGGTGGATGGCTGGCTGTTGGAGCAAAAAGACGATGCCGTGCGCATGATTATGCAGGTACACGATGAACTGGTGTTTGAGATCCGCAGCGATGCAGTGGATAGCGCCATTAAGACCATCCGTGATCTGATGGAGAACAGCATGAAGCTGGATGTGCCGCTGCAGGTGGAAGTAGGCACCGGCGATAACTGGGATGAGGCACACTGATCATGCTGATTCAGCGGTATTTGCGTGCCGCTGGCATCATCATAAGAAAAAAGTTTACTTAATCGGTTCAGCAACCTCACAAAGCGGTCTATTAAATGCGCGTTTTGTAACTGCCTATCGTCTAAGCATTTTTTTAGTAATTAAACTACATCGAACGCGTGAAAGTGTGATGAGCTTAGTAAAAAAGATGTCGAATCCTGAAACTTAACAACAAAAAACCCTTTGTAGGGCGCTGAAAATCAGGTAGAGTTTGTCGCGTAGGGTACAGAGGTAAGATGTTCTATCTTTCAGACCTTTTACTTCACGTAATCGGATTTGGCTGAATATTTAGCCGCCCCAGTCATTTATGACTGGGGCGTTTTTTATTGGGCTTTTTCTCAAAAGCCGCAACAAAATCACTCTGCTGTTTCTTCGCCGTCGCCTTCTTGCGCTGGCTCCAGTTCGCTAAACCAGCTGTCCAGCTTCTTACGCACAATATCAACGCCCATCTTCTTCAGCGACGAGAACATTTCCACCTGCACATCACCGTTAAAGGCCAGCGACGCTTCGCGCACCATCGTCAGCTGTGCTTTACGTGCGCCGGATGCCAGTTTGTCGGCTTTGGTCAGTAAGACCAGCACGGGAATCTGGCTCTGCACGGCCCATTCAATCATGTTCTGATCGAGGTCTTTCAGCGGATGGCGAATATCCATCAATACCACCAGACCCTTCAGCGCCTGACGTTTTTGCAAATATTCCGCCAGCGAGCGCTGCCATTTGCGCTTCATCTCTTCCGGAACCTGGGCATAGCCATAACCGGGTAAATCGACCAGACATTTACCTTCAACCACTTCAAACAGGTTAATCAGCTGAGTACGACCTGGCGTTTTACTGGTACGGGCCAGACCTTTTTGGTTAGTGATGGTGTTCAGCGCGCTGGATTTGCCTGCATTCGAGCGCCCGGCAAAAGCAACTTCAATACCCACATCCGCCGGTAAGTGGCGAATATCGGGGGCGCTGAGCATGAAATGGGTCATGTGATAGTTCAAAGCAGACAAAGTGAAACTCCAGCAAAATGAATCGGGCAATTGGGCTGATTATACCTGTAATGGCGCAAAAGTGCCCGATAGCGTCCAAATGCGCCATTTTGTAAGAGATCTATGATTTTTACTGCCAGCGATTACCGCTTCATTGAATATTAACAATCAATTTAGATGTTATATTTCAATGATTTGAAATGAATTTAGGAAATGCCACTCTAAAATAGAGACAAGTCTCACTTGTTCATTTTACCTATTAGTCTACATTTGTTGTCAGTGCACGGCAGCACCCATCAGGATGATGAGCTCAGGAGTGTCGGGGATGACCAAGAGCATGGCGGGAAGCGATTCAGGCAGGAATCGAACAAGGACAGGGATTAATCGCAGGAGCGATGTGGCGATGGAGCAACCGGGACGTTGTGAGCCGTAAAGGATTTATTCAGTGTTTCCTTCATATGAAGGTGCGATAAAAGGCGATAGCATAGGCTATCGCCTTTTTTCTTTGCTTACTTTCTGCTAGATTTCGCCGCAATTCTATACTGAACTCACAAAGCACCGCCGAGACCGGACACCATGAAGCAACCTGCATCAGCCCCGCGTGGCAAACCTGCTGCGAAAGCCAAACGCAAATCGCGTGAAGACCTTAATCAGGAAGCGCGCGATCGCAAACGCGATAAAAAACATAGCGGCCATAAATCTGGCAGCCGCGCCAATCCTGAAACGCAAGCCGCTGGCAAAGGTCAGGGTAAAAAAGCTCAGGATCCACGCCTGGGCAGCAAAAAGCCGATCGCATTAGTTGCTGATGGTAAAACCCAGCCGGCGAAAAAGCCTGAAGCGAAATCAAAGCCAAAAGCAGAAAAAGTTCGCCTGACGCCGCAAGAAGAGCTGGCGAAGCTGGAAAATGACGAACGTCTGGATACGCTGCTGGATCGCCTGGAAAACGGTGAAACCTTGAGTGGCGAAGATCAGGCCTGGCTGGATCAAACCTTAGACCGCATCGATGAGCTGATGGAAACGCTGGGCATCGTGCTGGATGACGAAGCGGAAGATGAGCAGGCTGAAGAAGATATGATGCGCCTGCTAAAAGGTAATTAAGGCAAATTTTGATCGGCATGCGTTTTCGCGCATGCCGCGCTAAACAGGTATTCACCTATGTTTTGGCCTGGATCAATTTTCGCGCTGCTGCTGACATGTTATCTGCTCTGGTTATTGTTTAAACTACGCCGCCTGTCGCGTCTTAAGTCGCGTTTACGTCGGCGTTCAGCCCATCGCTTCGTCCACTCTTCAGCTACGCGACCCTCTCTCAGACGACGTCACCGTAAGGAGTGAGCATGTCATCGCAGCAGATTGATTGGGATCAGCGCCTCATCGAAAAATACAATTACGCTGGCCCACGTTATACCTCTTATCCCACCGCGCTCGAATTCAGTGAGAAATTTGGTGAGGCAGATTTTCAGCAAGCCGTGCAGCGCTATCCCGATCGTCCGTTATCGCTGTATGTGCACATCCCGTTTTGCCATCGGCTTTGTTATTTTTGTGGCTGCAATAAAATCGTGACGCGCCAGCTGCATAAAGCCGATCGCTACCTTGATGTGCTGGAGCAGGAAATCCGTCAACGTGCGCCCTTCTTTGCGGGCCGCTGCGTCACTCAATTGCACTGGGGTGGTGGCACGCCGACATTCCTCAACCAGCAGCAGGTGAGCCGGCTGGTGGCGCTGCTACGCGAGCATTTTACGATTGCCGATGACGTCGAAATGTCGATCGAGGTTGATCCACGTGAAATCGAACTGGAGATGATCGATCATCTGCGCGCGGAAGGTTTTAATCGCCTGAGCATGGGCGTGCAGGACTTTAATAAAGCGGTGCAGGAGCGCGTGAATCGCGTGCAGGATGAAGAAACCATTTTCGCTCTGGTGCAGCGTGCGCGTGAGCAAGGCTTCCGTTCGGTCAGCCTTGATCTGATTTATGGCTTACCGCTGCAAACGCCGGAAAGCTTCGCCTTTACCTTACAGCGCGTTATTGCACTCAATCCCGATCGCCTCAGCGTCTTCAATTATGCGCACATGCCTTCACTGTTCGCTGCGCAGCGCAAAATTAAAGATGAGGAGCTGCCGGGTGCAGCACAGAAACTGCAGATCCTGCAGGAAACCATCGCCACCTTAACCGGCGAAGGCTATCAGTTTATCGGTATGGATCACTTCGCGCGTCCGGATGATGAGCTGGCGGTGGCACAACGCGCTGGCGAACTGCATCGTAATTTTCAGGGTTACACCACACAGGGCGAAACCGATTTGCTCGGTTTGGGCGTGTCGGCCATCAGCATGCTGGGCGACAGCTATGCGCAAAATCACAAAGAGTTGAAAGCCTATTACGCAGATGTCGAGCAGCGCGGCAATGCGCTGTGGCGCGGGCTTACGTTGAGTAACGATGATTGTTTGCGCCGCGATGTGATTAAAGCCTTAATCTGTAATTTCGCACTGGATTTTGCCGCGGTCGAGGCGCAATACCCGGTTGAGTTTGAACACTATTTTGCCGAGGATTTAGCGCTGTTAGCGCCGCTGGTGGCGGATGGATTGGTCGAGCAGCGCGGTCGTAGCCTGCACGTTACCGGCATCGGTCGGTTGCTGATACGTAACATCTGTATGTGCTTCGATGTGTATATGCGCCAAAAAGTGCGCATGCAGCAATTCTCGCGAGTGATATAAAAAAACGGGGAGCCTATTCGCTCCCCGGTTTCAAAACGCAAAACGTGCGCGTTATTCCATCCCCAGCTCTTTCAACTTACGCGTCAGGGTATTTCGTCCCCAGCCGAGCAAGCGCGCCGCTTCCTGTTTGTGCCCTTGTGTATGACGCAGCGCGGTGGTGAGCAGCGTGCGCTCCATCTCCGGCTGTGCTTCCGACAACAGGTTTTGATGACCGGAACGCAAGGCGCGATCTGCCCACTGCGCCAGCAGCGTAGCCCAGCTGTCCGGCAACGATTGCACCGGATTGTCTGGCGTGCTGGATTCAAACAGTTCAGGCGGCAGATCCTGAATCAACACTTCCTGGCCAGCTGCCATCACCGTCAACCAGCGACAGGTGTTTTCCAACTGGCGCACGTTACCGGACCAATGCAGACGCGTCAGCGCGGTTTCGGTTTCGGGATGCAGAATCTTCGCTTCCACCCCTAACTCACGTGCAGCAACCTGCAGGAAGTAACGCGCCAGGCGCGGAATATCTTCACGTCGTTCACGCAGCGGCGGCAGATGAACGCGGATCACGTTAAGACGATGGAACAAGTCTTCACGAAATTTGCCTTCCTGCACGCGCAGCTCAAGATTCTGGTGGGTTGCCGCGATGATACGCACATCCACTTTTACCGGCGCATAGCCGCCAACGCGATAAAACTGGCCATCGGCCAATACGCGTAATAAGCGGGTCTGCACATCAAGCGGCATATCACCAATTTCATCGAGGAACAGCGTACCGCCATCGGCCTGCTCAAAACGTCCCTGACGAATCTGGTTGGCACCGGTGAACGCGCCTTTCTCGTGACCAAATAGCTCTGATTCAATCAAATCTTTGGGAATCGCCGCCATGTTCAGCGCGATAAAAGGAGATTTCGCACGTGGACTGTGGCGATGCAGCGCATGTGCCACCAACTCTTTACCGGTACCGGATTCACCGTTGATCAGCACGCTAATTGAGGAGCGTGAAAGACGACCAATGATGCGGAACACATCCTGCATTGCCGGCGCTTCGCCGATAATGTCGGTGGTTGGGCCGCTGACGGGCTGATTACGCGGCTGCTGCTGCTCCTGATAATGGCTAATCGCACGTTCAACCAGCGCGACCGCTTCATCAATATCAAACGGCTTTGGCAGGTAATCAAACGCACCTTGCTGATAAGCGCTGACGGCCGCATCCAGATCGGAGTGTGCGGTCATAATGATCACCGGTAGCATCGGATGGCGCTGCTTAATCTGTTTCAGCAGCGCAAGTCCATCCATGCCAGGCATACGAATGTCTGACAATAATACGTCTGGGGTTTTGCTTGCGAGCGCGTCCAATACCTCGTTAGCGCTGTCAAAGGTTGCACAGCTCAAACCGGCTCCAGTGAGTGCCCTTTCAAGCACCCAGCGGATGGAGCTATCGTCATCGACGATCCAGACTATCCCTCGTTGCATAGAAACCTCACTGGCGAATAGGCAGGTAAACCGAGAATTCGGTGTGACCTGGCCAACTGTTAAATTCTATTTTTCCTGAATGCTGATCGATCAGGCTACGGGCGATGGACAGACCTAAACCGGTGCCGCCTTCGCGTCCGCTAACCATCGGATAGAACAGGGTATCTTGTAGCTGGGCCGGAATGCCTGGGCCGTCATCTTCAATATCAATACGCGCGACTAAGCGGTAACGCGTGCCGTGCAGCGTGAGCTGGAAGGCGGTACGCGTACGAATCACAATGGTGCCGCCTTCATCGCCCAATGCCTGCAGCGCGTTTCGCACCACATTCAACAGCACTTGTTCAATCTGGTCGGGATCGTGCGGCAGTTCCGGCAGGCTTGGGTCGTAATCGCGCACCAGCGAAACGTTATCCGGCAGCTCCATCGACACCAGATTCACCACGCGTTCGGCAACCTGATGAATACTTTGCGTTACGTGCAAGCCCGGCTGTTGCGGGCCAAGCAGACGATCAACCAGATTACGCAGGCGGTCGGCTTGCTCAATGATGATGCGCGTATATTCATGCAGGGAAGGATCGGGTAACGCGCGAGTCAGTAGCTGCGCGGCGCCACGTAATCCTCCCAGCGGGTTTTTAATCTCATGCGCCAGACCGCGCACTAAATCGCGGGCAGCGACCTGCTGAGCATGCTGAATTTGTTCCTGGCTAAGACGACGTTGATTATCCATCGGCGCCATTTCCAGCAGAATAAAGCCATCCGGTAAGCGCTGTGCCGTGAGCGACATAATGTGCGCGCGGCCATCAACCACCAGAGTGACTTCGCTATCGGTAAAGCCCTGGCCAGCTCCGAGACTCTCGCTCATCACCTCAATATTCAGCGAAAAATAGCCGGTTAATTCCGGTAATGGCGTGCCGAACAATTTACGTGAGCTTTGCGCCAGTAATTGCTGAGCCGCCGGATTGGCGTAATGGATAACTAAATCGTTATCGACCAGCAAAATACTGTTGATCAGGGAGTTGAGAATCTGCCCCGCGTCGGGCAGCGTGCCAGTTGCCATACAGCGTTCCTCTGCACTAATTTGGTGCATTATAGCCTTTCAGGACGGAAATCTGTGCTTCGAACCATGAATGCGCGGAGAAAAAAGCCCATCCGGAGATGGGCTAAAGTTTCCACGGCAATTAAAAATCTTTCAGGCTGTTCACGCAGCAAAAAGAGTGCGTGAACAGGGAGCTGAAATTTTTAAATTAAACGCTGTAGTACAGTTCGAACTCAACTGGGTGCGGAGTCATACGCACGCGGTCAACTTCTGGCTTACGCAGTTCGATGTACGCATCGATAGCGTCATCAGTGAACACGCCGCCACGGGTCAGGAACTCGCGGTCTTCGTTCAGTGCGTTCAGCGCTTCTTCCAGAGAACCTGCAACTTTTGGAATCTCAGCTTCTTCTTCCGGTGGCAGGTCATACAGGTTTTTGTCCATCGCATCGCCAGGGTGGATCTTGTTGATAACACCATCAAGACCGGCCATCAGCAGCGCGGTGAATGCCAGGTATGGGTTAGCCGCTGGATCCGGGAAGCGTGCTTCGATACGACGTGCTTTCGGGCTGGCAACCACTGGGATACGGATAGAAGCAGAACGGTTACGGGCAGAGTAAGCCAGCATAACTGGCGCTTCGTAGCCTGGGACCAGACGCTTGTAGGAGTTGGTGGTTGGGTTCGCCAGGGCGTTGATCGCTTTAGCGTGCTTGATGATACCGCCAATATAGAACAGAGCAGTTTCAGACAGGCCGCCGTACTTGTCGCCAGAGAACAGGTTCACGCCGCCTTTTGACAGAGACATGTGGCAGTGCATACCAGAACCGTTATCGCCGAACATTGGCTTAGGCATAAAGGTTGCCGTTTTGCCGTACGCGTGAGCAACGTTGTGCACCACGTATTTGTAGATCTGAATTTCGTCAGCTTTTTTGGTCATGGTGTTGAAACGGGTTGCCACTTCGTTCTGACCAGCTGTGGCTACTTCGTGGTGATGTGCTTCAACCACCAGACCCATCTGCTCCATGGTCAGACACATGGCAGAACGGATGTCCTGTGCTGAGTCAACCGGTGGCACTGGGAAGTAACCGCCTTTCAGACCTGGACGGTGACCTTTGTTACCGCCTTCGTACTCTTTACCGGTGTTCCAGGCTGCTTCGATATCGTCGATAGCCACGTGTGAACCTGAAGTAGAAGAACCGAAACGGATGTCATCGAACAGGAAGAACTCTGGCTCTGGTCCAAACAGCACGGTATCCGCGATGCCTGAAGAACGCAGGAACTCTTCTGCACGCTTAGCAATGGAGCGTGGATCACGGTCGTAGCCCTGCAGTGTGCCTGGTTCAAGGATGTCGCAACGGATGATCAGGGTCGAGTCTTCGAAGAACGGATCCATGACTGCAGTGGTTGCATCCGGCATCAGCACCATGTCTGATTCGTTAATGCCTTTCCAGCCACCGATGGAGGAGCCATCGAACATTTTGCCTTCTTCGAAGAAGTCAGCGTTAACCTGGTGAGCAGGGATAGTAACGTGCTGTTCTTTACCTTTGGTATCGGTAAAACGCAGGTCAACAAACTTAACTTCATGCTCGTTCATCATCGAGAGAACGTGTTCAGCGGACATACTCAACTCTCCTGGAAATGGTCATTATCGTCATGGTGAGAGAACTTCGTTGCCGGGAATGTGTCACGACTGCTGACCACTCCTAACCAAAGATCTCGGCAAGCTCTTTCAACCGTTTTATAACTGTCGTTTTCGCTTAAAATATATAAAGCGAATTCTGTGCCAACTTTATGACAATGGCGAAAATGGCGCTACAATGCGCCCTTTCGTGAGTCGAAGGCTGCACCAGGATGGATTGCATGCATCGTTATGGTGCGCCACAGGTGAAGTTAAGCACCAATTTGGTGCAAATTACTATCGCAGTGCAGATTAATGCACCGTAAACGGTGCTAAAAACCAGCGCTATAAGAAACTTTCGGCGAAATCTGTGATCATGTTCAGTATTCCGCTTAATCCGTGTACAATACCGCGTTATTTCTATAATGCCTGAGGCAAAGCTGTGATCGAAAATTTGCGTAACATCGCCATCATCGCGCACGTTGACCATGGTAAGACCACCCTGGTTGACAAGCTGCTCCAACAGTCCGGTACTTTTGATGCTCGTACCGAAGCGACTGAGCGCGTAATGGACTCCAACGATTTGGAGAAAGAGCGTGGGATTACCATCCTCGCAAAAAACACCGCCATCAAATGGAATGACTACCGTATCAACATCGTTGATACCCCAGGACACGCCGACTTCGGTGGTGAAGTGGAGCGCGTCATGTCCATGGTGGATTCGGTGCTGCTGGTTGTAGATGCGATGGATGGCCCTATGCCGCAAACCCGCTTCGTAACCAAGAAAGCATTTGCTCATGGTTTGAAGCCGATTGTGGTTATCAACAAAGTTGACCGTCCGGGCGCGCGTCCTGATTGGGTTGTTGATCAGGTATTTGACCTGTTCGTTAACCTGGATGCGACTGACGAGCAACTGGACTTCCCGATCATCTTCGCTTCGGCGCTGAACGGTATCGCGGGTCTGGAACACACCGACATGGCTGACGACATGACCCCGCTGTATCAGGCGATCGTTGACCACGTTTCTCCACCTCAGGTTGAAGTTGAAGCGCCACTGCAGATGCAGATCTCGCAGCTGGACTACAACAACTATCTGGGCGTGATCGGCATCGGCCGCATCAAGCGCGGTACCGTGAAGCCGAACCAGCAGGTCACTATCATTGATAGCGAAGGCAAAACCCGTAACGGTAAAGTCGGTAAAGTGCTGGGCCACTTGGGTCTGGAACGTATCGAAAGTACCCTGGCAGAAGCGGGCGACATCATCGCGATCACCGGTCTGGGCGAGCTGAACATCTCTGACACCATCTGCGACACGCAGAATGTGGAAGCGCTGCCAGCCCTGAGCGTGGATGAGCCAACCGTTACCATGTTCTTCAACGTGAACACCTCACCGTTCTGCGGTAAAGAAGGTAAGTTCGTGACCTCGCGCCAGATCCTGGAGCGTTTGAACAAAGAGCTGGTACACAACGTGGCATTGCGCGTTGAAGAAACCGAAGATTCGGATGCGTTCCGCGTTTCCGGTCGTGGTGAGCTGCACTTGTCGGTTCTGATCGAAAACATGCGTCGTGAAGGTTTCGAGCTGGCGGTATCCCGTCCGAAAGTTATCTTCCGCGAGCACGAAGGCCGTAAGCAGGAGCCATTCGAAAACGTGACCCTCGACATCGAAGAAACCCATCAGGGTTCTGTGATGCAAGCGATGGGTGAGCGTAAAGGCGATCTGAAAAACATGGATCCAGATGGTAAAGGCCGTGTACGTCTCGACTACATGATCCCAAGCCGTGGTCTGATCGGCTTCCGTAACGAATTCATGACCATGACTTCAGGTACCGGTCTGCTGTACTCCACCTTCAGCCACTACGACGATGTTCGTCCGGGCGAAGTGGGCCAGCGTCAGAACGGCGTGCTGATCTCGAACGGTCAGGGTAAAGCGGTCGCGTTCGCCCTGTTCGGTCTGCAGGACCGCGGCAAGCTGTTCCTCGGTCACGGTGCGGAAGTGTATGAAGGCCAGATCATCGGTATTCACAGCCGTTCTAACGATCTGACAGTAAACTGTCTGACCGGTAAGAAACTGACCAACATGCGCGCGTCAGGTACTGACGAAGCCACCACTCTGGTTCCACCGCAGAAAATGACGCTGGAACAGGCTATCGAGTTCATCGATGATGACGAACTGGTAGAAGTGACTCCGCTGTCAGTCCGTATTCGTAAACGTCATCTGACCGAGAACGATCGTAAACGTTCTTCTCGCGGCAGCAAAGAGTAAGCGAAACAGTCTGATATTGAGCCCCGCACCCGCGGGGCTTTTTTATGTCTGCAACCCGCTGCAACGCTCGCTTAATGAAGTTTGCCTCCGCTTCCAGATTACTGATTTCCCGCCCCTCGTCCCTGTTCAGCTCCCACTTTTGCCGCTAAAGTGAATGATCCAGGGAACGAAAAGGAGAGGCGTCATGCTGTACATCTTTGATTTAGGCAATGTGATTGTTGATATCGATTTCAATCGTGTGCTCGGCGTCTGGAGCGACTTAGGGCGCGTGCCGTTATCCACGCTACAAAGTCGTTTCCGCATGGATGAGGCTTTTGAGAAACACGAACGTGGCGAAATCAGCGATCCAGAATTCGCTGCGCGCATTTGCGACCAGCTGGATATCGCGTTGAGCTATCCGCAATTCACCGCTGGCTGGCAGGCGGTCTTTGTCGGCGTGCGTCCGGAAACGCTGGCGATCATGAACAAGCTGCGTGCCAACGGCGAGCGCGTGGTGATCCTGTCCAATACCAATCAGCTGCACTTCGAGTTCTGGCCAACCCAATATCCCGATGTTCAACAGGCGGCCGATCATCTTTATATGTCGCAGGATATCGGCATGCGTAAGCCGGAAGCGCGCATCTACAACTATGTGCTGCAGCACGAAGGTTATCAGGCCGATCAGGCGGTATTTTTCGATGATAATCAGGCCAATATCGACGCTGCGCGCGCACTCGGCATTGAGAGCGTGCTGGTGGTTGATGAGAAAACTGTGCCGGACTGGTTTGCGGGTCGTCTCTGAGTGCTGAACCATCGACATCTGCGCCACTCGGCGCATGCCTTTTATTTGTGGGTAAAACTGCTGTGGCGACGCGTTGACGATGACAACATGACGACGCAGGCGGGTAATCTCGCCTACGTCTCATTGCTGGCATTGGTGCCGCTGATTGCCGTGGTGTTCGCTCTGTTTGCTGCTTTTCCGATGTTCTCGGACATCAGCGTGCAGTTGAAGAACTTCATCTTTACCAACTTCATTCCGGCAACGGGCGACGTGATTCAGCGTTATCTTGACCAGTTTGTCGCCAACGTCAATAAGATGACGGCGGTCGGCATTGTGGGGTTGATCGTCACCGCGCTGCTGCTGATGCATTCGGTGGACAGCGCATTGAACGCCATCTGGCGCAGCGATAAACCGCGTCCAATGGTCTACTCCTTTGCTGTTTACTGGATGATCTTAACGCTGGGCCCGCTGCTGGCCGGCGCAAGTTTAGCGCTCAGCTCCTATCTGCTGTCGCTGCGCTGGGTGAACGTCACGGGCGTCACCAGCTTGATCGATCATCTGCTGCGCATATTCCCGCTGTGCCTCTCGATCCTCGCTTTCTGGCTGCTGTATAGCATTGTGCCGACGCGGCGCGTGCCGACGCGTGATGCACTGATCGGCGCCATCGTTGCCGGGTTGCTGTTCGAGCTGGGTAAAAAAGGCTTTGCGCTCTATGTTACGATGTTCCCTTCGTATCAGTTAATTTACGGCGTTCTGGCGGTCATCCCCATTCTGTTCCTTTGGGTTTACTGGTCGTGGTGTATTGTGTTGTTAGGCGCGGAAATCACCGTCACGCTGGATGACTATCGCCAGCTAAAACAGCAGGAACGCGAAAAAGAACGTGAGGAAACATGATTGCTTTGATTCAGCGCGTCAGCCGCGCCAGTGTCAGCGTTGACGACGCGACAGTGGGCGAAATTGGCGCCGGCTTGCTGGTGTTATTGGGTGTGGAAAAGGGCGACGATGAACAAAAAGCGCAGCGATTAACCGAGCGCGTGCTGGGCTACCGCATCTTTGCGGATGAGAACGACAAAATGAATCTCAATGTGCAGCAGGCAGGTGGCAGCGTGCTGGTGGTGTCGCAATTCACCCTCGCCGCAGATACCAATAAAGGTATGCGTCCCTCTTTCTCTGGCGGCGCAGAACCGGCGGAAGCCGAGCGCCTCTATGAATACTTTAGCGATTGCTGCCGAGCACAGGGCGTGGCCACCGCAAACGGGCGCTTCGCCGCCAATATGCAGGTTTCATTGGTAAACGATGGTCCGGTGACCTTCTGGTTACAGGTGTGAGGGTTTCAGCCGAGCGGCAAGGACTTAGCCACGCAAGCTTCGAACGAGAGAATCACTTTATGTATCATCTTCGCGTACCGCAAACGGCGGAAGAGCTGGATATGTATTACCAGTTCCGCTGGGAAATGTTACGAAAGCCGCTGCGTCAGCCGCAGGGTTCTGAGCGTGATGCCTGGGATGCGCTGGCGCATCATCAAATGGTGGTGGATGAGCAAGGCAAACCGGTGGCAATCGGCCGTCTGTACATCAATGCCGAGAACGAAGCCGCGATTCGCTTCCTCGCCGTGCATCCTTCTGTGCAGGGCAAAGGTCTTGGCACGCTGGTGGCAATGACGCTGGAATCGGTCGCGCGTCAGGAAGGGGCAAAACGCGTCACTTGTAGCGCGCGTGAAGACGCCGTCGAATTTTTTGCCAAGCTCGGCTACGTCAACCAAGGCGAAATCACCGCGCCGCAAACTACGCCAGTGCGCCACTTCCTGATGATAAAACCGGTTGTGACGCTCGACGATATTCTGCATCGCGCCGACTGGTGCGGACAGCTGCAACAAGCCTGGTACGACCACATTCCGCTGAGTGAAAAAATGGGCGTGCGCATTCTGCAATATACCGGGCAGAAATTCGTTACCACCATGCCCGAAGCGGGCAACCAGAATCCCCATCACACCCTTTTTGCGGGCAGCTTGTTCTCGCTCGCCACGCTCACCGGTTGGGGTTTAATTTGGCTGCTGCTGCGCGAGCGCCATCTCGGTGGCACCATTATTCTGGCGGATGCGCATATTCGCTACAGCAAACCGATCAGCGGCCGTCCGGGCGCGATTGCCGATCTCGGCTCGCTCAGCGGCGATCTTGATCGTCTGGCGCGTGGCCGCAAAGCGCGCGTGCAGATGGAAGTGGAGCTGTTTGGGGATGATGAGCTGGGCGCGGTATTCGAAGGTGTGTATATCGTGCTGCCCGCCGATTCTGACGGAGCACTGGAAGAGGGCGGCTCCGGCGCCCGTATCGATTAGTCCTGCAATTTTTTTACATACTGTAGCGGCGCAATTTATTGCGCATCGCTTTTTAAAGTCAAAAGAGCGCAATGAATCGCGCCGCTACAGAATTATTGCACTTGCCCGCCCCGCATCGTTTGCTGTACAGCTTGGGCATCGGTGGTTACCGACAAGGTGCCATCCACGCTGGGGCGCAGCGGCGCGCTGGCGTTCAGCGAACCTTTCAGCTGCAGCTGTAAATTACTGTTACCGCTCAACTGCAGCGTTGGCCAACCCCAATTGCCCAGCACGTTTGCCGGCACAGCCTGGCCTTTCAGATTCAGCGTCAACGGACGTTGCGCGTCCTGCCCAACCGTTGCTGATCCTTCCAGTAAACCGCTGCCGTTAAAGGCGCTCAATTCCGTTACCTGAATCTGTTGATCGTTGGCATTCAGCGCAATGGACGGATGACGCAGATCGGTACGATTGAAGGTGGCTTCGGCCGCGTTGAAGCTGGCTTTACCGGACCAGATTCCCCACTGATGTTGACGCGCCAGTAGCAGATTATTCGCGTTGCCATCCAGTGACGTCATCTGGAACGGGAACGCCGGATTGATATCAATAATCAGGTTACGGTTGGCAGTAGCGCGGGTTATTAGCACGCTATCCAGCCAGTCCGGTAAGGTTTGCTGCCAGCGTTCACGCCAGTTTTGCGGCAAAGTATATTCCAGCCCGGCGATCGCCAGTTCATCCAGCGTCAGACGTTTGTCGCTGCGCGTCCAGTTGCCGCTGGCGCGCACCACGCCATTCACCCAGCGCGAACTGAACTGCGTCAGCGCGATGCCCTGCGCCGAGAATTCGGCATTGACGATAGGATCGTTGAGCTCAAAGCCACCGTTAATAAAATTCCCGGCATTCATGGAGAGAGAACCGCCATCGCTTTCCCAATCATCGCCGCGCAGGGTGACATTTTTCAGGGTTAAATCGAGATCGGTCACCGCCCAGTCAGGTCCTTGCAGGCGCGCATCGGTCATATCCAGACGGTTGATGCTAACAGAAGGCACAGCGCGCAGCGGATTGAGGAAGTCGCTCAGGCTTTGATGGGTTTGCAGGCGGATATCGTTGAGGCGCAGTTGGTCAATCTTCCAGTTGCCCTGCGCATCGCGCTCGGCGTTGCCGGTCATCGAACCGCGCGCCAGATCGGCGCCGATATTGCTCAGCACCAGACGACGTTGCTTGATACTGCCCTGCAGCAGCACGTTGTTACCCGGTACGCCATCCAGCGTCAGGGTGCCGGCGCTGATCTGAAACTGCGCATCGCTGCCCAGCACGTCGTTAGGCAGCGGTTTCCACGGCAGAAGACCGCCATTCACGCGCTGAGCGGTCATCGGCAATGCACTGTGCGGATTCTCAATACGCACATTATTCAGCTGCAGGCGATTGGCCTGAATCGGCAGCGTGGTATCGGGCGCTTGATTGGCGAGATTGATTTCACCGTCGCGCACTTCGATGCTGTTGAAGTGCAGTGGATCGCTGAACTGAACCAGCGCAAGGCCAAGATCAACGCGTTTCGCCACCAACACGGCGGGCTGACCATCATGACCAAAGCTGAAGTCATCGAGAATGATATGCGAAGGGGAGGAGAAGTCGTGCTCAATCTTGCTGAGAGAGAGATGCCAGGCGGTTTTATCGCTTACCCAGCGGCTAAACCAACCTGCGCCCCATTGTGTTTGTAGCAACACATACAGCACTACCAGCGCCAGCAGAATTAGCAGCAGTAAGGTAAGGAAAAACTTGCCTAAAAATTTCATCGCACTCATCCATCCCGATATTTATCCGGTGAGTGGTTGTTATGCCTGAATTACCGTTACAGCTCAACAGCCTGGATGTAAATGCGGATAAATATCAGGCAGGCCGAAGCCTGCCTGCAGGATTACTTTTCTTGCGGGAAGATCAGGTTCAGCACGATGGCGGTAATACCACCGGCCGCAATGCCAGATGAAAGCAGGGTTTTCAGCCAGTCCGGGGCAAATTGCAGAATCAGCGGCTGCTGAGAAACGCCCAAACCTACCGCCAGCGACAGCGCGATAATCATGATGGCACGACGATTCAGCGGTTCACGCGAAACGATGCGCACGCCAGATGCGGCGATGGTACCAAACATCACAATGGTGGCACCGCCCAGCACCGGTTCTGGAATATGCTGCACAAAACCACTCACGGCTGGGAACAGGCCAAGCACGATCAGCATCAGCGCCACGACAAAGCCTACATAGCGGCTGGCAACGCCGGTAAGCTGAATCACGCCGTTGTTCTGGCCAAAACAGGAATTCGGGAAGGTGTTGAACAGCGCTGAGACAAAGGAGTTAAGACCGTTGGCCAACACGCCGCCTTTCAGACGCTTCATATACAGCGGGCCACTTACCGGCTGCTCGGAAACATCAGAAGTCGCGGTGATGTCGCCGATGGTTTCCAGCGAGGTCACCATAAACACCAACATCAGCGGGATCAGCAGATTCCAGTCAAAGCCCAGGCCGTAGTAGAGCGGCGATGGCACGGCAATCAGCGGCTGATCGGCTGGCGTGCTGGTGGCGGGCAGCATATCCAGCGCCCAGGCCAGCGCATAACCTACCGCCATCGCGATCACCAGCGAAGCCACGCGCAGATAAGCATTACGCTGACGATTAAGCAGGATAATCACCACCAATACCGAAGCCGCCAGCAACAAGTTTTTCGGAGCGCCAAACGTGTGATCGCTCATCGCCGCAAAGCCGCCGCCGATGGAGGTCAAACCGACCTGAATCAGCGACAGGCCAATAATCATCACCACAATGCCGGAAACCAGCGGCGTAATGATGCGGCGCGCCAGGTGCAACACGCGTGACAGCACCATTTCGGTACAAGACGCCACCATCAGCGTGCCAAACAGCGCCGCCATCATGGTCGGCACATCAACGCCACCATTTTTCAGCGCCATGCCGCCCATGATCAGCGGCGTCACGAAGTTAAAGCTGGTGCCCTGAATCGACAACAGGCCAGAGCCCACGGGTCCCCAGGTTTTGATTTGCAGAATGGATGCCACGCCCGAGGCAAACAGCGACATGCTGATGATGTGTTGCGTGTCCTGTGCCGGTAAACCCAGCGCCTGGCAAATCAGCAGCGCAGGCGTAATCACCGCGACAAACATCGCCAGCAAATGCTGACAGGCAGCAAACAAGGTTTGCGGTAACGGTGGACGGTCTTCGAGGCGGTAAATCAGTTCACTTTTCGGGCTTGCAGCGCTGGCAGGCTGGCGAGTTTCAGCGGTGTTGACGGACATGGTGGACGTTCTCAATTACAACAAAGGGGCGATTTTAAACGGTTGCGTTGTGAAAGCAATCGTTTGCAATGCCCCTTTTTACTTCCGTTGATCTAAAGCGTAAACACCGTACGGCAACGGCTGTCATCTTCCTGCCACGCCAGCGCGACGTCGCTCAGCGAGCGCATCTGGAAGGCGATCGAAAAATCGCTCTCGGCGGCGGCCGTCAGCATTTCGCCGATGCAGGCGATCAACTCATTATCCGACACGCTGCCGAGGCCGCTGCCCATTAATGTCAGCCCGGACGAGCGCAGCAGTTTGCTGTGCAGGGTAATTTCCTGTCCGCTTAAGGAACCGATTTGCACAAAGCGTACCGTTTTCTCTCCGCCCGCTACGGCGGCGTGCATGATATCGAGTGCGCTCTGGCCCCACAGATAATCGAGTACCACATCAACACCTTCTTTCATCAACGTCGGTAACGTGTCCGGCAATTCATCCAGCGTGAAAGTGAGGTCGGCGCCCTGCGCGCGCAGTTGATCCAGCGCGGCGCGATTACGACCGGTGGCGATAATTTTTCCTGCACCCAGATGCTGTGCGATACGCACCGCTAAACCGCCCGACGTGCCGGTTGCGCCATTGATCAATACGGTTTCACCGGCACGCAGCTGGGCGCGTCGGGTTAATGCCGCCCAGGATGACATGCCCGGATTCGCCAGCGCAGCGGCCAGCACCGGATCCAATTTTGCCGGCAACGAAACGATGCTGTCGGCGGGCACTAAGGTTCTCTCCGCCATGCTGCCCCAAGGTGCAGCAAAGGCAAGGAAGTAAACCGGATCGCCATTACTCAGCGTGCCGGTACCATCAATGCCGGTAATAAAGGGATAGTGCGCGGCCGCGCTGTAATGTGTTCCGGCGGCGCGTGCTTTTGCCAGCTGGCTAACGGCGGCGGCTTTCACTGTTACCACCACATGGCTTTCATCAGCCTGCGGTTCAGGAAAATCACCGTAAACGGGCAGTTCACCTGCCGCGGAAACTATCGCTGCTTTCATGCTTTAACCTTCAGTTAAGTGGGAACTATGTGTAATATGCACACATTAGGCATACCTCAGGATAACGTCAATGAAAAGTGTGCAAAATACACATAATGGTGCTGCATTTGATGATCTGCACAACGCGCTGCTGATGATTGTAGGAACTTTCAATCGTCCACAACGTGATGAATTATTGATAAAAGAGTCAAATATTCAGCTCGACCGCGCGCTGTTTCCGCTACTGATTCAAATCGGTCGCTTCGGGCCAATTGGCGTGGTGGAGCTGGCGGAGCGGGCCGGACGCGATTACACCACCGTCAGTCGTCAGGTGGCGAAGCTGGAGGAGTTAGGGCTGGCGCAGCGCCAGAAAAATGCCAAAGACAAACGGGTGAATGAAGCGGTGATCACTGCGGCAGGTAAAGCGATGACTGACAAAATCGATGCGGCGCGCGCGCAAATTTATCAGAACCTGTTTGCCAGCTGGCCGGATGAAGAGCGCGCCGAGTTGGCGCGTCTGCTGCAGAAATTTGTCGGGGATTTTATTGCCATCGATAAAAGCAAGACGGCGGATTAAGCGTTACTGTAGCGCTCGGTTTCCGGCAGCCAGCGCTCAATCAGTGCCTGCGCCTGCTCTGGATAGTGCTGGTGGATATGACGCGCCACGCGCTGAACTTCGGGAATCATGCCCTGATCGCGCAGTAAATCCGCTACTTTAAACTCGGCGTTGCCGGTTTGACGTGTGCCGAGCATTTCACCCGGACCGCGAATCTCCAGATCGTGCTGGGCAATCACGAAGCCGTCGTTGCTATCGCGCAGCACCTGCAACCGCTTCTGCGCGGTTTTGCTGAGCGGCGCTTTGTACAACAACACGCAGTGTGAAGCGACAGCACCACGCCCAACGCGGCCGCGCAGCTGATGTAACTGAGCCAAACCGAGACGTTCCGGGTTTTCGATAATCATCAGGCTGGCATTCGGCACATCCACGCCCACTTCGATCACCGTGGTGGCGATCAGCAGCTGGATTTCATTGGCCTTAAACGCCGCCATCACCGCCTGCTTTTCGGCAGGCTTCATGCGGCCGTGTACCAGGCCAACCTGCAAATCGGGCAGCGCCACTTTCAGCTCTTCCCACGTTGCTTCTGCCGCCTGCGCTTCCAGCACTTCCGACTCTTCAATCAGCGTACACACCCAATAAGCCTGACGTCCTTCGTGACAGGCGCTTTGCACGCGCGTGATGATCTCACTGCGGCGGCTATCGGGAATCGCCACCGTGGTCACCGGCGTACGTCCTGGCGGTAATTCGTCGATGGTGGAGGTATCGAGATCGGCGTAAGCCGTCATCGCCAGCGTGCGCGGAATCGGCGTAGCGGTCATGATCAGCTGATGCGGATGGAAACCTTGCTCCTCGCCTTTTTCCCACAGCGCTAAGCGCTGGTGCACACCAAAGCGATGCTGCTCATCAATGATCACCAGCGCCATCCCGTTGAATTTCACCTGCTCCTGGAACAGCGCGTGGGTGCCGACCACCATCGCGACCTGACCGCTGGCAATGGCTTCCTGCTGCGCTTCGCGCGCTTTGCCTTTCTGCTTGCCCGCCAGCCAGCCCACTTCAATTCCCAGCGGTGCAAACCACTGGCGGAAGTTGTTGGCATGCTGCTCGGCCAGCAGCTCGGTCGGTGCCATCAGCGCTACCTGTTTGCCGTGTGCGATGACGTTCAGTGCCGCCAGTGCGGCCACCAGCGTTTTACCGGAGCCGACATCGCCCTGCACCAAACGCATCATCGGAAAATCGTTGGCCAAATCTTTTTCGATTTCTGCCACCACACGCTGTTGCGCACCGGTTGGCGAGAAGGGCAGCGCCGCCAGAAGCTGATCAACCAGCTCGTGGCGCGCCGTCATCGGCAATGCATGATGGCGCTGCGCACCGGCGCGTACTGCTAGCATGCTGAGGTTATGCGCCAGTAGCTCTTCCAGAATTAAGCGTTTCTGTGCTGGATGGCGGCCAGTCTCCAGCTCACTTAAACGCAGATCCGGCGGTGGACGATGCAGCGTGCGTAGTGCATCCGGCAGGCTAATCAGCCCGCCGCTCAGCTCGGATGGTAGCAGCTCGGCAATTGGGCAGCTCTCCAGCAACGTCAACGCCTGATCGGTGAGATTGCGCAGTGTCGCCTGGCGAATGCCTTCGGTAGTGGGATAAACCGGCGTCAGGGTTTCCTGCAGCTCAACTTCGCCTTGTTCGCCCTGCACGCGAAACTCGGGATGAATGATTTCAGCACCGCGCTGACCGCGCTTAATCTCGCCGTAGGCGGTAACGCGACGGCCCGGCGCCAGGCTGTTTTTCATCCCGGCATTGAAATTGAAGAAACGCATGGTAAGCATGCCGCTGCCATCGCTGATCTGGCACACCAACATGCGGCGGCGACCGAAAGTGATTTCGCTGCTCAGCACTTCACCTTCCACCGTGGCATAAACGCCGGGCAGCAGGTCATTGATTTTATACAGTTGGGTGCGATCTTCGTAACGCAGTGGCAGATGCAGCAGTAGATCCTGAATGGTGAACAGGCTAAGTTTGGCCAGCTTGCCCGCCTGACTGGCGCCGACGCCGGTCAGGGTACTGAGCGGGATGGCATCCAGCAGACGGCCTTTCATTTTCTACCTGTTGATTGCATGGTGGCCCACCACTCGGCGTCGGCTTCTACTTCGCCCTGACCATTGATGTGCGGATACGGCAGGCCCTTCTGCTTGGCGACGCGTGCCAGCACCGGATAACCGCCTTCGAATAGCAAACGCTGCTGCTCATCTTCATCCAGCAGGCTATAGGTGCGCTGATACATGCCGGCATTCTGTCGCTGACGTTGCGCTTCATACAAAATCAGCGCGGAAGCCACTGAAACATTGAGCGACTGCACCATGCCCACCATCGGCACAATGATGTCCTGATCGGCCAGCGCCAGCGCTTCAGCGGTAATACCGGTTTTTTCCTGACCCATCAGAATGCAGGTCGGTTTGGTGTAATCGATGTCGCGAAAATCTACCGCTTTGGCGGACAGATTGGTCGCCAGCACCTGCATGCCTTCATCCTTCAGATGACGCACTGCATCTGCAATATGCTGATGCGTTTTAACCTTCACCCAACTGTTGCTGCCGGCCGAAGCGGAAACCATGGTGCGCATACGCACGCTTGGCCAGACGGCGTGCACTTCATGAATGCCCACCGCATCGGCGGTACGGATCACCGCCGAGACGTTATGCGGTTTATGCACCTGTTCCATGCAGACGGTGAGATCGTGCTGGCGCAGGGCCAGCATCTCCTGAATTCGGGCAAAACGTTGAGCGTTCATGGGCTAGTTACGGTTGCGGTGAACTTTGATCACGTCCGGCATTACGCGAATTTTGCGCATAATATTCGCCAGATGGACGCGATCGTTCGCGGTGAGGCGGATAAAGGCGCTATACACGCGACCATCACGCTCTTCGGTATTCAGGCTCTGAATATTGGAACTGGCGGTGTTGATTGCCGCGGTCAGATTCGCCAGTGCGCCCTGATGATTGAACATGTCGACTTTAATCTCAGCGACAAATTCCTGGTCGGTCACTTTATCCCACTCAACCGGCATGAACTTTTCAGGCTCTTTTTGGTAGCCACGGATGTTACGGCAGGATTCGTGATGCACCACCAAACCTTTTCCGGGACTAACGTGCGCCACAATCGGGTCACCAGGAATTGGACGGCAGCATTTGGCAAAGGTAATCAGCACGCCATCCGCGCCTTTGATCGGCAGCTTTTTGCGTTTGCTGTTGCTCTGCGGCTCTTCACTGCCTGACTGCAGCAAGTTCTTTGCCACCACCACGCTCATGGCGTTGCCCAGGCCGATTTCTGCCAGCAAATCATCGATGGCGGTCAGCTTCATGCGCTCAAGTTCGTGCTGAATGTTCTCAACCGGAATCTCTGCCAGCTTCTTGCTGCCGCCGAGCGCGTGGCTCAACAGACGACGACCCAGGTTGACGGAGTCTTCACGTTTGAGGTTTTTCAGCAGCTGACGGATTTTGGCGCGCGCTTTCGAGCTGACGACGAAATTGAGCCAGGCAGCGTTCGGGCGAGCACCCGGCGCGGTGATGATTTCAATGGTTTGACCGCTGGTCAGCGATTGTGACAGCGGGTAAGGCTGGCGATCAACGCGTGCGCCGACGCAGGCATGACCGATATCGGTATGCACCGCATAGGCGAAATCGACCGGCGTGGCGCCAGCCGGCAATTCGACGATGCGGCCTTCCGGCGTGAACACATAGATCTCATCCGGGAAGAGATCGGATTTCACGCTTTCGATAAATTCAAATGAGCTACCGGCGCTTTGCTGCAGCTCCAGCAGGCTTTGTAGCCAGCGTTGAGCACGAATCTGCGCGGTGGTGCCGCTGACTTCGCCGCTCTCTTTATACGCCCAGTGTGCTGCCACACCCATTTCTGCCATCTGATCCATATCTTCAGTACGGATCTGCACTTCAACCGGCACGCCGTGCGGGCCGATCATTGAAGTATGCAGCGATTGATAGCCGTTGGCCTTGGGAATGGCGATGTAATCTTTTACGCGTCCGGGACGCGGTTTGTACAAGCTGTGCATCTGTCCGAGCACGCGATAACAGGTATCCAGATCTTTCACGATGACGCGGAAAGCGTAGATATCCATGATCGAGTGAAAACGCTGCTCTTTCAGGTGCATTTTGCGGTAGATCGAGTAGAGATGTTTTTCGCGTCCACTTACGCGGCAGGGAATACCTGCTTCCTGTAAGCGACCGTCGATTTCAGCAAGGATCTTCTGAATCATCTCTTTACGGTTACCGCGCGCCGCTTTCACCACCTCTTTAATCACGCGGAAACGGTTCGGGTAGAGCGCTTCAAAGCCGAGCTCTTCCAGTTCTGTTTTCAGGTGATGAATACCAAGGCGGTGCGCCAGAGGACTGTAAATCTCCAGCGTTTCCAGCGCGATACGGCGTTTTTTATCCGGACGTAACGCGCCGAGCGTGCGCATGTTGTGCGTGCGGTCAGCCAGTTTGATCAAGATGACGCGGATATCCTGCACCATCGCCATGATCATTTTGCGGAAGTTTTCAGCCTGCGCTTCTTTCTTGTCGCGGAACTTCAGCTTATCGAGCTTGGATACACCTTCCACCAGTTCGGCAACGCTTTTACCGAACAGCTGTTCCATATCCTGGTAAGTGGCGGGCGTATCTTCGATCACATCATGCAGCAGCGCCGCCATTAGCGTTTCATGGTCGAGTTTCATCTCGGCCAGAATGCAGGCGACAGCAACAGGATGGGTGATGTAAGGCTCGCCGCTGGAGCGTGTTTGACCCTCGTGGGCATCACGCGCGACTAGATAAGCTTGCTTGAGGCGCTTAATTTGCTCCTCAGGCAAGTATTTTTCAATCAGTTGATTGAGGCTTTCAAACAGATACAAGGGCGACCTGCGAAGTGCTGTTAACGACGACCTTCAGCGATAGCGGTAACGGCTTGTAACTCAGCGGCTTCCTGCTCATGCTGTTCCTGACGATCACGGACATCCAGAATCTGGGTAGTGATCAAACCTTCTTCGATTTCGCGCAGGGCGATAACGGTTGGCTTATCGTTCTCTTCCGGAACCAGCGCATCTTTACCGCCTACCTGCATCTGACGTGCACGACGTGCAGCGACCAACACCAGGTCAAAACGGTTACCAACTTTCTCTACTGCGTCCTGAACGGTTACGCGTGCCATAGGTGTGCTACTCCACAGATGATGAAGAAATGACTGGGCATAATACTGAAAGTGAATTCAGACTGCCAATAGTTTGCTGATTAAAGCATCATGTCGCGATTTTTGGCGACCCATACGCAGACGTTCTGCGCGAATAATGGTTTTCAGATCTGACAGCGCCAGATCGAAATCATCATTAACAATTAAATAGTCATATTCGGCGTAGTGGCTCATTTCCGCCACTGCCTGTTGCATACGACGGGCAATCACCTCTTCGCTGTCCTGACCGCGGCCACGCAGGCGACGATCCAACTCTTCGGTAGAAGGCGGCAGCACAAAGATGCTGCGTGCAGCAGGCATTTTCTGGCGAATTTGCTGCGCACCTTGCCAGTCGATATCCAGGAAGACGTCCACGCCGGTCGCCAGCACCTGCTCAATCGCAGCGCGTGACGTACCGTAATAATTGCCAAACACTTCCGCATGTTCGAGGAAGTCGTCTGTTGCAATCATGGTCTCGAACTCGGACTTAGAGACGAAAAAGTAGTGCTCACCATGAGCTTCACCGGGACGCACGCCACGGGTGGTATGAGAAATAGACACCTGCGTATCGTACAGCGGTTGTGTCTTTAACAGCGCCTGAATCAGGCTGGATTTACCCGCGCCGCTGGGGGCGGAAACTATATAAAGCGTGCCTTGAGCCATGGTTATCTTGAATTGAGTAAAGAGCGGAGTCGATTTCCTGCACAGTATACACGGCTTGGGGTGGTCACGCAGCGTTTGCCGCTTGGCTGAGGCAATTCTTTTTTCTGTGAAGCCGCGCCAGAGGCTGATGTAGCAGACTGCAACAGCAATTTAATCTCTGGAATCTGCATCCAGCGCGCAATCTTCATGGCTGGTAAAGGCCTGCGCTGCGCGCTCCAATAGCGAAAAAGGAGAGCGAAGATGAAAGGATGCCTGAGTCTATTGTGTTGCTTATTCAGTATAGGTTGCTGGGCCGAAGCGCTCTGCCCGAATTGGTCGCCGGTGCGCGCGGGGCAGGAAATCACACAGCTGCAAACCCAGCTACGACAGTGGGATGACGCGTATTACCGGCAGGGCACAAATCTGGTGACCGATGCCGATTACGACAGCCTGCAACAGCGATTACAGCAGTGGCAGCGCTGTTTCACTCCGGCGCACGCCACCTACGATGCACAACTCACCACCGACGGCAGTACGCATCATCCGGTGGCGCATACCGGCGTGCGCAAACTGCGCGATAAGCTGGCAGTGGCGTACTGGATGCAGGACAAATCTGTGCTATGGCTGCAGCCGAAAGTCGATGGCGTCGCCGTTACTTTGGTATATCGACAGGGTAAGTTGGCCTCATTGATCAGTCGCGGTGATGGTTTACGTGGCGAAGAGTGGCTGGCCAAATCCGCACATATTCCCTCCATCCCGCAGCGGCTGGATACCTTGCGTGAGGAAGTGGTGCTGCAAGGTGAGCTGTTTCTGCAAATGACCGATCATCAACAGGCGCGTGACGGCGGCAAGAACGCGCGCGCGCAGGTGGCGGGAGCGATGATGCGCCACGACAACAGCCCGCTACTTGAGCAGCTTAGCGTATTTATCTGGGCGTGGCCGGATGGACCCAATTCGATGCCCGATCGTCTGGCGCAGCTCACACAATGGGGATTTGGGCTGGCGCTGAGCTGGAGCCGTCAGGTGAGTAATGAAGAAGAGGTCGCGGTATGGCGCGATCGTTGGTTCCGCGAATCGCTGCCGTTTGTCACCGATGGTGTAGTAATTCATCAATCACCCGTCAGCGCAGGGCGCGATTGGCAGCCCGGCCAGGGCAGTTGGTCAGCGGCATGGAAGTATCAACCAGCAGAAGTCAGCAGCGAAGTGCTGTCAGTGGATTTCAATGTGGGCCGCACGGGCAAGATCGCCGTGGTGCTAAATCTGATACCGGTGCAACTGGAGGACAAAACGGTACGCCGGGTAAACATTGGTTCCCTGCGACGTTGGCGGGAACTGGATGTGATCGCGGGTGATGAGGTGACGCTCACGCTGGCGGGATTAGGCATTCCGCGACTGGAGCGCGTGATTTGGCGTGTGGCGCAGCGCGATTATCCAGCGTCGCCACAGGAGGGCGAATTCCACGGCTTAACCTGTCTGCACTTTAGCGCCGACTGCCGGGCGCAGTTTTTATCTCGCCTTAGCTGGCTCAGCCAGAAGTCGGTACTCGATATTGCGGGCGTTCAGCGCAGCAGCTGGCAGCGCCTGCTGGATAGCGGCACTATCAGCCATCTCTTTTCCTGGCTGACACTGACGCCGGATCAGATTGCGCAGGCTAATGGCATCACGCCGGCTCGCGCGCAACTTATCTGGCACCGCTTTAACCTGACGCGTCAGCAGCCGCTGCGACGCTGGGTGAGTGCGCTTGGCTTGCCGTTGCCGCATGCAGCGTTACAGGCTTTACCGGATGCGCAGTGGTCGCAGTTGCTGGCGCGAACGGCGGAAAGCTGGCAGCAGCTGCCCGGTATCGGTAGCGTGTTAGCACAACGGATTGTGATGATGCTGCAGGATGCGCACCTGCAGCAGTTGATTCACTTTCTGCAGCAGCAGGAGATTCCTGCAACTGATTCAATGTTCAGGATGGGGATAGTTGAAGATCGGCAAACCGAGGCGGAAACGCAGCGCCAGCAAGCGGGCGAAGAAGCCGAACAGTAGCGTGATGATCACCACCGCTTCATGCGCCAGCGGCGTTTTCAACAACAGGATATACATCCAGCCCGAGGCAAAAGCGATACCGGCATACAGCTCTTTCTGGAACACCAGCGGAATGCGGTTGCAGAACATATCGCGCAGCACTCCGCCAAACACGCCAGTGATCACGGCGGCGATGGCAGCAATGATGGAGGCGTGCCCGCTATCCAGTGCAACCTGGGCGCCAATAATCGAGAACACCACTAAACCCAGCGCATCCAGCACCAGAAAAACTTTGCGCAGGTGCGTCATTAGCGGTGCAACAAAAGTGGTCACAACCGCAGCCGCAGCCACGATCATGATGTACTCCGGGTTTTTAACCCAACTGAGCGGATAGTGGCCCAGCAAAATGTCACGCACCGAACCGCCGCCAATGGCGGTGACCGAGGCGATGATGATCACGCCAAACAGGTCCATTTTACGACGTCCTGCCGCCAGCGCGCCGGTCATGGCTTCGGCTGTAATACCAATAATATAGAGAACGGTTAATAACATAGAGCACTCCAGTAAATTGGCGGCAAGGCTAAAGATTTCCCAGAGTGTAGACCACTGAGATTTTCTAAATAAAGCGTCATCGGATTAGGCATTTTGATGGCGTGCATGCTAACAGGCTTAGCAGGCGGGATAAATCTGCAGTTATTGGCCTTTTCGCATAAGTATAAATGATGCGAAGAGGGGCAGATCTTCTCTTCTTAAGTTCTAGCCAGTTTGTGTCGTACGTGATTACTGGCAATTGAAGCAGGCTTTCCGCTCTCAGGCATCACGTGTAGCAACTATTGGACAGGCATGAAAACTCGTAACGAAGACATCCTCTTTTTCTCCTCTGACAAACTGGCGGCGCTGGGGCTTGAGAGTCTTTTGTCCTCGTTACCTGTTGCGTGTCAGCTGCATGAGCTATGGTCTCTCAGCACGGTCATGGCGAAGTGCGAAAAGATGAAACCGCGTTTGCTGGTGTGTATCTTTCATGAAAATATGCCACTAACTGGCACCTTAAAAGTGCTTTACGCCTTACAGCAGCAGTTTCCCGCGATGCAAATCATGGTGCTGACGCGGCGTTTGTTACCGCTGATGCATGCGCTCAGTCGTTACCTGCCTTCGCTGACGGTGTTGGACTTAAAATCCTCTCGTCAGATACTTTCCAGCCGTCTTCTCACCAGCATCAACACTAATGCCCAAATTCAGTTAGTTGAAGGTGCGGATATTCTTTTGCCAGACAGGCAATTAAGGGTATTACTGATGATGGCGTGGGGTTACAGCATAGAGCATATCGGCATTCGCTTAGGTATCAGTCATAAAACAGTGAACGCACACAAACTCAATGCACTGGCGCGGCTGCAGGTCAAAAGCAAGAATGATATGGCCGATCTCTACATGGTGATTGATGAGTTACGTATGATAGTGAGTTGGCTGCGCTTGCAGCGTAACGGCAAGTTAAGTGAACTCAGTTTTCAGTCACTGGAAGAGTTACTGGAAGCCTAAAAAGAAAAAAGCGTGCTGGCGACCAGCACGCGAACGCATCTTTTCAGATGCCCAGAGCCCACCATACAGACTTGTTTTTATTATCCGTTTCTTGCTCGCACGTTAGCGAAACTTTTCAGGCTAAAACGGTACTCTGGCTGGAACCAGGAGCGACCGTAGTAGCAGTAGATCAGCATTCTGATGGATGCCATGGCGAGGTAGCCCCAGATGGCGCATAGCACTGAAGGCGTCAGCCACACGGTAAAGAGTGTGACGCTTAATCCCACCAGTACAGAAGATGTTTCCGCAAAAGCGATGCGCGAAAATTGGTTTTCCCGCTGTAATATGGCGCGATAATATTGTCCCTGCGGAATAATAATGAAGATGACCGAAATCATTTCCAGCATTATTGCCATTTCGGGTTGATTCATCATTCGACTAGAAATATCGCTACCAATAAACAGCGCGGCAAAAATAGCGAGTCCGCTTAATACATTCCCCCAATATAATATTGAGAGATCGCTATTGTTCAGGTTTTTAGTTCTGATAATGGCATTGCCAAATCCGCGATCGGCCAGTGTGTCAATAATCAATAACATTACAATAGCAATGGCGAGTAAATTTAACTCGTTTGCCTGGAGTATTTGTGCCAGAAGTGAAAGTTGTAAAACACCAATGCCGACGATTTTAATCGATGACAAAATTGACCATTTAGCGTTGGTCAGATTTTTTTCTCTTATCGCCATATTCTGCTCATTATGGTACATGTACCAGTGCAATTAAGGGGTTACTCTGGCCACAGGCCAAAGCACAGCTTACATCAATGCAGCGCATCCTGACGCAGCCCTGATATACCTTTCAGGTTTTGCCACGTAAAAATGCGTTCAATTAAATGATGTTCTGAATTTATTAAGATGACCCTGGCGCTTAATGATGTTGTTGTCTTAATGGTATCTCCTCCTGTGCGGAGGAAATCCGTAAGATCATTATAAAATCCCTTTGAGTTTATATATTCCCCGGCCAGCATCCGGCTGGCAATCTCAACAAATTCTTTTTCTGATAACAAAGGATAGGTTGAGCGATCCATGTTATTTCCCTGCTGTTGTTATTATGGTTACTGCTGTGTGTGAAATGAGTTATACCGTGTTTTAATTAATTTAACACCATCAGAAAACTCCTATAAATAGACCGCAGGAATAAATGGTTTCAGAATTTGCATCAGAATATATAAGGCGAGTGATTTACTATTTATTAGTGCTTTTCTTCATTCCATAGGGTTGAATGGATCAGTGATAAAGAAAAAAAGAAAAAACTTTGATAAATCAGAGGCACTCAGCATTTTTCTGCACATCCTCACCAGGAATTTTCCTGTTGAGGATGCTTAAGCCAGACTGGTGTTTAACAGATAAATACGTGAAGGTTTGAGCAAAACAGTTAAACGCTACTGAGCAAAAAAGTAAGCGATTTTTATTGATTGATTCCAGCATGCGTTAAAGAAGCGATCTCTGCATAATCCATTGATTCTAATGAGTTAACAGATGAAGAAGCTGTTCCAGGTCGCGTTTTACCCATGCAACATCCTCGGCAAACTTCTCGTCAGACATGAATGCTTGACGGTAAACCACCATCACGACTTCCGCGCCTTGCTCATTAGCAATCACCCGCATCGGCATATAAATCTCTTTACCCGTTCCGGTATCAATCCAGTGATCCATCACGCCAAAGGGATTGTGTGGGGTAAAGCGAATCTTTACCGTTCCCTCGGGACCTTTGGCTTTCCAGCTGTTCCCTTCCTGCGTCAGCGTACTGGCGCTGAGTCCGCTAGCCCATTTGGCAAAGCATTCCGGTTTCCAGATGGTTTCATACAAATCTAACCAGTTGCGTGGAACCGTTAGTGTGACGGTCTGAGATGGCAGCATGGGACCTCCTGATGTGATACAGCCATTAAAGCACGCTGATACCGGGCTGCAAACGGCCCGGTCATGGAAGTGTGGGTCAGCAGCGGTTTCCGTGAAAACGCTGTAATCAGATAAACTTGCCGCGTCCCTGAATAGCCTGTTCTTCACCCGTACCATCAGCATGGCGCAGCACGAAGCGATCGGACTGCGCAACTACCGCGCAGCTGTGATTAGGGAAGATGCGTAGCAGCGCGCCAACGGCGGGTGCCTGTTCAGCATATTGCAGGAAACCATGCTCCTCCGACAGCTTCAACACTTCATAATCATTGCCTTGCTCATCGACGGCGATGCCAAATCCGCTGGCATTGGTGCCGTGCGGCCCTTTGTCAGAGCTAAGCATTTTGGAACCGGCATCAATAATGGCGAAGTGCGGATTGACCGCTACCACGCGCGTCACCACGCTCAGCGCCAACGCCTCTGGCGTGCAAAGACCTAAACGCCATGCGGTAAGATCGAGCAGCGCATAATTGCCGGGGCGGATTTCATCGCTGCCTTGCGCGACGGGTGCCGCCAATGCCGTTGGCGTTGAACCGACTGAAATCGGGCAGTGCGCAAAACCAGCGGCAATCAGGCGCTGCTGCAGATCACGCATCAATGTGATTTCCTGCAGGGCAACGTCGGCAATCGCTGCGGCGTTGCCTGCGCCATAAGCGTGACCGGCATGAGAAACCAGCCCGGCAAACGTGAGGCCCGCACCCTGTATCTTCTGCGCCAGCGTAACGGCGGCATCGCCGTGCGGATCAACACCGATGCGATGTAATCCCACATCCACTTTGATGGCTAACGCCAGCTGGCAATCGGGCTGGCGCTGATGTGCAGCCGCTATTGCCGCCACGCCATTCGTGCAATCCGCAATGCAGGTAATGCGCGCCTGATGTTGTGCGGCCACCGCCAAAAATTCTTTCAGCGTTTCGGCATGCACTACGGGGTAAGCCAGCAGCAGATCGCGTTCGCCACCGAGAATAAAAGCGATGCCTTCACTCGGTTTAGATACGGTAATGCCGCGCGCGCCGAGCTTTCGCTGCTGCTCAGCAATCCAGACGCTTTTATGGGTTTTGATATGAGGACGTAGCGTGACGCCAGCGGCATCGGCTTTTTGCTGCATCTGTTGCAGGTTGCGTTGCAGGCGCGCTGCATCAATTTCGAGGTAAGGTGTGAGTCGGTCGGCAATCAGAGGCCGCAACCAACCAGCCTCAATATTCTTTTCCATCATAATAGTCCGCAGGTGATTACACAGTGCGGACTATGATTCATCAATGCACGCTAGAATGCCAGCCGACAAAATCGGCACATTCCTGCTGTAGGGGCGCCATTCATGGCGACCGTTTCAAACCTTAGAGCTGCCGCTCTGGAATCCGCCGCCCAAATCCTCAATCAAAACCACCGCAAGGTTAATTTGCTGCGCCTTCAGCGCCACCATTTTTTGGTCGGATTCGATCAGCTGATTTTGAATTGTCAGCACATCAAGATAAGGACGCAGGCCCGCTGCGTATTCACTATGCAAATCATCCCACGCGCTGTGAATCAGCTGGTTGGCGCTTTCCTGTTGCGCCAGCTGATCCTGAATCGACTGCAACTGAGTAATGGTGTCGCTGATATTGCCCAGTGAACTAATCAGCAATTTGTTGTACTGCGCTACCGCCAGATCGTAATCGGCGTCGCTCTCTGCTAAATCGGCGCGACGTTTGCCCGCGTCAAAGATCGGCAATGACAAACTCGGTCCCACATTAAAGAAGCGGCTTGGCGCACCAAAGAAGGCATCGCCGAGCAGTGATTTGGTGCCGGCTTCGGCCACCAAATTGATGTTGGGATAGAACTCGGTTTTGCTGGCGGCGATCTGTTTTGATGCCGCTTCAACGCGCCAGCGCGCGGCCACCACATCCGGACGACGACCCAGCAGTTCGGCCGGAATGGCGTTTGGCAGCATGGCGGCGACCGGCACATTCATCTGCGCCGGTTTTAGCTGGTGCCAGTAATCCGGGCCTTTACCTATCAGCGTCGAAAGCTGAATACCGGCATCGGTGACTTGCTGTTGAGCTTGCGTCAATTCGGCTTGCGCGGTTTTCTGCTGCGACAGCGCCTGCTTATATTGGTAATCGGAAGTGAGGCCAGCGCTGACATATTGCTGCTGAATTTTGGCGATACCCGCCGCACGCTCGGCATTCTGCTGCGCCAGTTCGGCATTATTCCAGGCGAGATTAAGGTTGTTCCACGCTCGCGTCACGTTCGCGGCCAGCGTTAACTGACTGGCCTGACGATCCAACTCGCTGGCACGTGCTTGCCCCAATGCGGCTTCAGCGGCATCTTTTTTGCCGCCCCATAAATCGAAGGTGTAGCTCAAGCCAACGTTAGCGGTGCGCAGCGTGCTATAGCTTTTCCCCTCCAGCAGCGGATCATCCACTTTTGCCACACGCGAGCGCGTAATGCCCGCGTTGAGATCGACATCCGGATAGCGTTCGGCATCGGCGGCAATCACTTGTGCATTGGCTTTATCCGCTTGCGCGTTGACTACCTGCAAATCCGGGCTGGATGCCATCGCATCATTAATCAGTCGATTGAGTTGAGCATCGTTAAAACCTTGCCACCATGCGCTTTTTGACCAATTCGCGGCGCTGAAATGCGTGTTTTTCAGGGATTGACTGGCTTGCAGAGCGTTAGCATCAAGCAGCGTGTTTTTGGGGTGTAAGCCGTGTGGATTGGCACAACTGGCCAGCAGCGCAGTGGCAACGGCCAGCGCGAGAAATTTGCAGTGAAAGTGCTGTGTCATGGTTCTGGTCAAAGAGAGGTGAAGGCGACCATTACAAGAGGCGGGGCAGATTTTGACAAACCTGTTTTTCGTTAAGAATGGTTGTTAAATGTGAGCAGAGAAAATGAGCAGCAGGTGAAAACCTGCTGCATCAAGAGATTAGATATAGAGAGACGCTTCACCCGGCGGACGGGTTTTAAAGCGACGGTGCAGCCACAGATATTGGTCGGGCGCGCGCAGAATTTCATTTTCAATCACGCGATTCATGTAAGCAGCGGCAGCGGCTTCATCTTCATACGGATAATTTTCCAGTTCAGGCTGAATAATCAGCTGATAACCGCTCTTATCCTGGTTACGAATCAATACGATGGTCAGCATCGCCGGTTTTGCCAGACGAGACAAAACATAGGTGCCGTTGGTGGTCGCCGCTTGTTTCACCGCAAACAGCGGAGCAAACACGCTGCCTTTGGGGCCGTAATCCTGATCCGGTGCGAACCAGACCGCTTCGCCTTTTTTTAGCGCCTGCACCATGCCGCGCAAATCGCGACGATCGATCATCGCTTTATTCGAACGCATGCGACCCTTGGTTTGTGCCCACTCCATCGCCTGATTATTGTGCGGACGATACATCGCCATCATTGGCTGGCATAAACCGGTAATGCGGCCGCCCAGTTCCAGCGACATAAAGTGCACACCGATGACCATCACACCACGCTGGTGGCTTTGTGCGTGCTGCAGGTTTTCCAGACCATGCACTTCGAAGTAACGACGCACGCGTGCATCAGACCAGAACCAGGCAATACCGGTTTCTGCCAGCGCCATTCCTAGCGATTCGAAGTTGCCGGCAATCATCGCCTCGATTTTCTCTTCCTTAATATTGGGGAAGCACAGCTCGATATTGCGACGGGTAATGCGTTCGCGGCGCTTCAGGAAGTGACGCGACAATTTGCCAGCGCCAGCACCAAGCCGGATCAGAATGGGGTAAGGAAGTTGCACCAGCAGCCACAGCACACCTAGCCCAAACCAGGTAAACCAATAACGGGGATGCATAAGTTTGGAATGGAACTGCCTGGATTTCGTCATAACGCCTTCATGTCGGGGAAAAAATGTATCGCACGAAGAAAAAGGGTCCCTGAGTTCCTGGAGCGGTACAACTGTATTGATTACGACCAGCACTTTAGCAAAAAGTGCCGTCAATGTTACCCAATCTCTGCAATCCTCAGGATTGAGCACATTCATGGTTAGAACGGCCTCATTCTATCACCTTTTATTCATTCCCTTTAAAAACAGCAGGGTAAACTCATCCTAAAGAAGTCAAAATAGCCATCACGTAGTAGATTAAGAACTGTCTGTTAATAAGGACACACTAATCTTTACGCTTTATTTACTTTGCTCAGGAAGATTAAAGCGTTTGTCTTCAGGAAAAAGCTGATGACCGCGCTGATGCAGTCTCTGTTGCCATTCCATGTCTCCCTGCAACATGGCAATTTTAAGCAGTGAGTAGGTAACGTTGGCATCATGGTGCTTTGTCAGGTATTCCCTTGCCCACACTTTGAATGGGATTAATTGCACGACATCGTTTGTGCTGTTGAACGTCATTAGACGATGAAGGTTTGCATCAAACTGATAGCGCTCCCATTGGGCGTAAGGATTAATAAGTTGCTCAGCATGGGAAAAATCAGCAAACCTGTTGCGCTCAATTTGCGTCAGGATGGCATTGGTGTGCAAACCTGTTGCCGCAAAAACCATCAAAGCGAGAGCAAAAAGGGTGACAAACCCAGCCGCAGCGTAATGCGCCAACGGGCGCAGAGTCAGGCTTTGCAGATCTGACTCAGATTGCATCAGACGGATCAGCAGTAGTAATACCAGACCATGCGGCGCGGACTGGTAGAGTGGATACTCAAAAAGCAGATGGGTCACGATAGGTAAGGTCATCGTCCAAAACGTAAAGGCGCGTCGCCTTGCATGAGGGCTGCCGGTTACGACGGGCTTGAACCATGCCCAAATTATTAGTGCCACTCCCGCCAGCGCAATAACGCCATTTTCCACCCACTGAAACAGGATTTCATTATGCGGGTGCGTTGGGGGACGAGAATTCAACGGATGCGCCGTTTCCTCACGTACGTGCAGCAGATAATCGTGCTCAAAATGACCGGCACCCCAACCACGTAAAGGACGTTCGGCGATCATATGCAGGCTGTGCGTGATCATCTGCACACGACCTGCCGTTGAATGGGTTTTATCCACTTTGTGTAATCCCGCCATGGGGGCATACGCGAGCAGGGTCTGGCAAGCTATCACAATTGCTAATGCAATCGGTAAGCCAATCAAGAGGTGTTGCCGCCAATGGCGATGCCGGCGGAATGTCCAGATAAGCAAAGCGCTACTGGCCGACGCACCAAGCCAGGCAACGCGAGACTGGATGATCATTAAAATCACCAGCAATACAGCCATGATCGCTGCCAATAGTAAACGAAGCCCGCCATGACGCACCTTAAAGCTAAAATACAGCGCTAACGTCCAGCCAGTAGCCAGAAAACTACCCAGTAAATTTACCTGCTGGAAAATGCCATAGACGCGGGTGCCATTTGCCGGAAATTCCATCCAGTTATTTGCCCCCGTCATGAAGAGTTGGCATAGCGCCAGCATCGCTTGCGCCACGGCCGCAGTAATGATGCATATCAGCCAGAGCCTTTTAACGTTTGGCGAAAGGGGGATTTGTAGCATGGCCAGGTAAAACAGCACTGCCAGAGCATAGGCAGTTAGCTGGGGGAGTAAGGTCACATCATGATTGCCGTAAAACGTATAGAGTATGGGCTGGCTAAGGAGCAGAAACGCTAGCAGCCATATCGGTGTCACCTTTGCCACTCGCACCCCGTCCGTCGAGGGGGGCGAAAAGAGGCATTTTATTGCCACAATAAAAATACAAATGCCCATAAAAATGAGCGTAATAAGATTTTGCGGCAGGCGAAAACCTGAACCGCCCATATTGGCAACGTAAACTTGCAGCATCAATAGTAAGTCGCTCGCCACGACCAATGACACAAGTAATGTAGTAAATGGGGGCTTGCGAAAATTAGGGATAAAAAACATGTTTTTCTTCAAATCAATAAGCGGAAATGATGAGCGTGCCGGCACCATTAAATGCGCCAGGTGCGACTGCTCCATGAGTACGCAGCGTTGAGCTAAGCGTAAATGTTGCCAGCGAGTCGGCTGAATTTACTTTAAGCTCAATGCCTTCAGAAGCATCTTGATCGTTGACTTTTAATTCAGTCTGCAAACTGTTATCCGAACGGAGTGAGACAATATTGGTGTTAAACCCTACCGCGTAAATTTGTGCCGTTGCCGCTGAGCTACAGGAGAGTGTTAACTGCGTTTGAGCAGTATTACCGTTTATGCTTTTATCAGAAACATAGCCGTGATAGAGATTAGTATCACCCAAAAGTGAACAGCTGACGGGATATTTATGATACTGGATACAGATATTATCAGGCAGGAAGGTTGCATCACGCCAATCATTTTGAAATGCTGCCAATCGAAAACAATTGTATAGAGCTGACCTGCCGTCTATTTGGAAGGTATGTTCTGTCGATAAAGGGTATTTAGCTTTATACGCTTTTCCCAGTTCACCAATGGTTGCATAGTTTTCTGCAGATAAGACATTTGGCGCATGAATGTCAGCGGGAACCCCATTATTTTCCGGAAAAGATGCGATCTTACAGCCCGGCTGCTTATAACACGGATTTTTCAAAGGGCTATCTTCATCCCAGTGATAAACATACACACGAAAGGTAGTATATTGCCCAATCCAGGAAAGAAAAGTATTATGGCTGATGATCGTGGCTTGTGCTAATGCAGGAGTAATTATGCAAATAAAATAAAAGATGAGTTTAAAAATGCTCATTAGTGATACTCCAGTTCTACAGTTGCGCTGGCATTTATTGTCCCGGGTTGTAATTCGTTATTTTTAATGCTTTCACGATTAGCAGACAGGAATAAGTCAAAGACAATTTTGTTGTCACCAGAATGGAAAATCCTCTCGACGCTTTTGTTTATCGTAATAAAAATACCTTTTTCTTCAATGCCAATGGCGATACCTTTTGCGGTACTGGATGGATCAAGTGCCATCATGCCCGCTTGCTGTGCATCTTCTGTTGCCTTAAAGGTGATTGAGAGTTTATTGGTTGTTGAGGTATCGCAACCCTGTAAATTAAGCGTTATGGGAATACCCGCGGTACGCTGGTAGCGATAAAGAAATTTATTAATGACGCTGCCAAAATCAATAACAATATCACTGCTGTTGGGGTCAAGTATGCAGGGTTCCTGCACCAATCCGCCCGTAAAAGAAAAGTCAGCAGCTGCAAAGGCGTTTATAGAACATGTTGATAGCAGAGTTATTATTAACATTACAGGGATGCGCATAATCATTACTCGTATTTAATAACAAGCGTTGCTAGCGCTTTAAAACGTCCGCTTTTCAAAGCGCTGCCAGCTCGCTTTATCGGAACGGCATAAAATATTGGCTGCGTAACATCATCAAGCGTAAAGCGCTGATTGATTATAATGGGTTGATTATTCTGCATTATCCTGATACCTAAATCATCAATCCCTGTGAATAATGCGCTGGCATCAAAATTGCTGGTTATGCCCAAAAATGCCAGTTCCAGCTGTTTTCCCGGCGGGGTCCGACATACGATGCTGATAGGAACACGCTGTTGATATCTCACACCATCAATATGATTTACTCCTACTGCATCACCAAAATCAACGTCTGCCGGTTTGTCATTGTTTATTACGCAATTAATACTGATCAGTGTGGCTGAAAAATTTATTTTCACAGCGTGTGAATTACAACAATAAATAAACAGTGATAGTATGAGTATTGCAGTTTTCATTCACTGAGGCTCGACAATCAGTTGAGCACTTATTGTTAACTTACCTGGTAAGGGTATTGAACCAGATTTTTTAACAGGAACCACCTTTAGAGAAAAATCCCCTGTCTGCACGTAATTGTATTTTTTGTTTATTTCGAGTGGTGTGCCATCTTTACCATTGATGAATTTTATCCCAACGTTGGTAATGTTAGTGCGTATTGCTGCTTTATCAAATGTTGCTGCGCTACCCGATACACGGAAGTAAAGATTTTCGGAATAGTTTTCATCGCACCTAATCGACAGCGTCAACAATTCAGTGTATTTCAGACCATCTATTTCATTAATATCCACACTGTCGCCAAAGTTGACATCGATATCTTTATTATTGTCAATTTTACACGGGACGTTAATCAGCTTTCCTGAAAAGTTGACGCCTGCATTGGCATTAGACAACGTGCTATGCAACGCAAATGCAATGATCAGTGGACAGAACATTATTTTTATAATCTGCATTCCGTGTCTCCTCAACGAACATTCAATACCATGGTGGCGGTTGCAGTAAAGTTACCCGCTGTGACTTTGACCTTGTTTTTAACCGGCACGGCAATCAATGTGTTTGATATTCGCCAATCAATGTTGTGTGCTTTATTTATTTCGATTTCTTTACCGTTTAATATTAATTTGATGCCCACATTGCTGTTGGTGGTAGAAATGACATTTTTATCAAACACCGCCGCTGTAGCTGAGATAAAAACTTCCTGCTCCCCGTTGAAAGCTCCCGGACACGTGACGGTGAATGGCACCGATTTACTGAATCGGATACCATCAATTAGCTGAATGATGATATCGCCGAAGTTAACACGACTTTCTCGATCACCATTCAAAGTACATTGGGAGCTGACGATAATCCCCGACACATTAATTGGATATCTATTCGTGCCGGGGATAATTTCTTCATGCGGCGCGATCGGCGCTGAGAAGAGCATTTCGCAGTGCAGCAGTGCGAAGAAGATGACCAGCCACTTCATGCTGTTCATGCTTATTCGCGGCTATCAGTGACACGGCACACATTGGCTTTGCAACTGAATGTCAATTTTGGCCGACCGCCGAAATCGTCGATATAGCTTAATACCGGATGCGAACCTAACTTACTGGCTTTTACGTTAATAGCGGCACTGCTCTGTGGCGGAATCATGATCGGATTAAAATCACTTTCTTCTTTACCATCAACATGACTGGCTGCAGTAATCAGCGTGACATAATATCCGGTAGGATTTATCACCGTGTATTGATCACCGTTTTTTTTCAACGTGAGTTGATTTTGTACGGGTTTGATCGAAGCCCGTGGATCGATCATTAATTTTTCTGGGCGATAAAAGAGTTTGATGCGGGTCTGTAACGCAATTTGTAATACGTTTTGTTTTTCACTGCGTGGCGGAATCTCGCGCAAATTAAAGTAAAACAAAGATTCACGATCCTGAGGCAATGATTTTGCGGCAGGTAAAGATTGGATTTTAATCGCGCTTTTATGACCCGGCTCAATACGCTGAACTGGAGGGAGCGCCATAAGCGGCGACTTTATTTTTTTTCCTTGCTCATCTTCCAGCCAGCTTTGCGCCAGATACGGACGCGCTTTATTTTCATTGCTGATATTCAAACTGATTGAGCGTTCAGCGCCGTCATAAATGACGCGGGTGCGATCCAATGCAACAGCAGCCAGCGTGCTTTGTGAAAAAATCATAGCGCCAAACAGCATCGCCACGGTAGCGAGAGAAGCCTTCAGGTTCATAAAATTAATACTCACTCTATATGTCTGGGGTAATAGAGCGACAGATACTCAACAAACTTTAATGCGCAAAAATTATTCTTTTTCTGTACACGGAAGCAGCAGGTTTGTTTCTCCACTCTCATCAATGGGTAATACTTTTGGGAAGGTAATTTGGCATTGAATATTGCCGTTCCAGCGGACATCCATCAGCATTTCAGGGTTTACACCACTAAGCCAGACGCTGCCCATCTCATCAACAATGCCGGTCTCACGCCCTTTACTTAATACGCTCGCGCCAAACGGCGGATAACTGCCATCACTTAGGCGAATAACCGCCATTAGCTTTTGACCTTTAATTAATCGAAAGCGACGATAGCCAATGGCGCCTTCGGTTAAGGTTAATTGCAAAACGGGCGACTCCGCTTCAATGTCATCGTTGAGTTGGTTGATATCCAGATGTGCCTGATTACGTATATAGCTACTGACATCCGCCAGTACCGCTTTTCCGAATTTGTTGCTATGAGTGGCCGCACCGGAAGACTTAATGGGCACATCGCTAATACCTTCAGTATCCAGCATCAGACGCGTGCCTCCAGGTATTATGGTGCGATGTAATGCTGCTCCATGTGCTGTGGCCGTTAATCCTCCCTGCATGGACAGGGCTGCGGAGCGATACTGACCGGGTTTATAACTGGCACTATAGTTCGTTAGCGTGTTATCGCCGGTATGGGTGTAGTAGCCACTATAAGCGCTTCGTTGTTGGCGATCGACATTGGCGCCTAAGCGATAACTGTTGCGTTCATCCATGCGGTTATACCAACTCAGGCTATTGATTTGGCCGGCATCTGAATTTTGTGCATTGATATTCAAGCCCGATGAGGTCCCGAAAGGCACGTTCAGGCTTAAGAACACTCCGCCATCTTGTATACCTGAATTTTGTGCGCGATAGGCGGAGAGATTGAAACTGACGTTTTTAAAATTTCCCACATCGAAATAACGCGCAAACGACATATTCCAGCGGCTGGTCGCCTGACGATTCCAGTAAGTCTGATAGTTATAATTTAAAAATGCGCTGACGCCGAGTGTACGGAATTGTTTATTAAGTGAAACGGTATAGGTCTGCTTATTCGCTGCATTATTACGAATAACCAAATGCTTACGGCTCGCCTCAAGATATTGATTTAGACTAAGATAGCTCTTCTCCGTAAAGCGATAACCTGCGAAGGTAACCTGCGTGTCATAGTTTTCGAAGCGTTTAGAATAACTCAGGCTATAGGAGCCGCCAGAGCGCGTTTGGTTATTAGGCAGCTTTGCATAAGATTGGGTTGCGGTGAGTGCCAGGGCCCCAAACGATAAGAGGTCACGCCCTGCACCCAACGACGCGGCATGATATTTTCCAGAGGATAATCCACCCCCGAGCAGCGACCAACCGTTACTAATACCCCATGAGAATTCCCCTGCCATTAACCTTTCATTCTGCAGATGAAATCTATCGTCTGTCGTTTGCCCTACCGCCGCCTTAAAGCGAACCTGTCCAGGACGACTAAGATAGGGAACAGATGCGGTTTCGACTTGAAAGGTCTGAACGCTGCCATCTTGCTCTTCAACTTTGACATCCAGCGTGCCAGTAATAGAGTCGCTCAAGTCCTGAATAATAAAAGGACCGGGAGCCACCTGGCTTTCATATAACACACGTCCAGCGTGACTAATGGTGACTTTTGCATTGGTCTTCGCCACGCCACGGACCTCCGGTGCGTATCCACGCAAATTGGGGGGTAACTGGCTATCATCACTAATAAGGCTGGCGCCAACATAGCGTGCATTTTCAAACACATCACTGGCGAGGTCATTTTGACCAATAATTAATTTTGCGCCCCAAGGTTTGATTGCCCTAAATGCCTGATATTGATTCCAGTTAAAAGTAGAGGTTTTAGTGTTATTGGCAGTGTAATGAGTACCATTCCAGAACGCACGCATACGCCAGGGACCGGCGTTGACACCTACCACGCCATTACCGCTTAATTCGCGTGATTCACTGCCTTGTGCCGGGGAGGAGTAATTAAAATTGGTGTTATAATCCGCAATAAATCCAGCAATCCCTTCGTCCCAGCGTGAAGGGGGATCCCAGTTAGCCGTTTGATATTCAATATATGCCTGAGGAACACTCATGTAGAGCGTTGATGACGCGAGATCAGGACGCAAAATGATACCCGGCATGATATCAAGCCGGGCACATTTTTCATTATTCCAGTAGGTAACTTTATCTAACCATGACTTCTTTAAACCGAAGCCTGCCATCATTTTTGGTGTTAAGCAGGCGACAGTTTCGTTTTCATCATGTTCAGACGGTAAAAAAGTAACCTCCTCGGTGGGTGATTCATTGTCATTAATTTTGATTGCCATGTCATATTGACCAGGCATCATATATCCTGCCCGGGAAAATTGACTCATATCAATGTTTTCCCGGTCGGAAATATCCATGTTGTCCAGATTAAACTCAACTTCCTCTGCTAATGCACTGCTAAAAAAAGCCAATGATAAAGCAATTACTAACGGGCGTAAGCGCCAGTTATTTTGAAAAGGAAATGAGTTCCTGGTATGGACTGACATACTACTAACACCCTGTTGAAATAAACAAGAGATGCGCAGATTACGCATGTCTCTAATTAGCGTGGAAAACGATTACTGATAATCCAGGCTAAAGTCGACGGTGCTTTGAAATACCCCCGGTGTGATGGTTGCAGAGGCACCATCACCCTGCAAATATGCAGAGAACGACAAAGTGTTGCTACCATTCTGCAGAGTCATGGTTGATGGCTGACCCAATTTAATTAGCTGGCCTGAGCCATCTGTCAGGCCAATGCTGGCACCGCTAGCGGTACCGGTCATGCCAATCAGGGTCGGTACGGCAGCAGAGGCCTGGCCGGTAAAGGTCACACTCACATCTTTACCTGCGGTGAAATCGCAATTCTCCAGTTTGATGTTGAAGGGTACCGGTGTTGATTTACCACCCGCTGCCAACTGCTTTTTCGATACCTGACCCAGATCAATGGTTTGATCCTGCGAGCCTGGGTTGATTGAACAAGGTGCATCAATAATTGAGCCCTTAATGGTGACAGTACCTGCACCCTGGCTATTTACAGCGTTAGCCAGGCTGGCGGTCATCATCAATCCCAAGCCGAGTGCGACTGACATCTTGTTAAATCTCATAATATTTACCTGTTCCTATATGGGTGTTTGAAGGCGCAAAGGAAAAGAACCGCGATAGTGATGAGCATAAAATTCGCTTTCCTTAAACGATCCATTGCATGTGCACGAATTGAAGGGCGACAGGTTTCTCGAAAAAATTAATAGGAAAAGTAAAATATTACGATCACGAGTAATATTCAGAAAAACAGGGTCTTTTTCTTTTCATCCTTAGGGCATTAATAAGTTTTGTGCTAGAGATATTAAGGAGGAAATTTCAAAATTAGAGACATTTCTTATACACGGAAATGAAAATGTCTTATTTAAAATGAAATAAGGCGTTGCCTGATGATGAACATTTTTTTCATGTATAGCTTTCGCTACCTGGTACAGGGGATATTTACAAAGAGTTGATCAGGGCGGATATCTTTTGGATCCCTAACTGTTATTTTATGCATAATTTCCCGATCTTAACCTGATGCTTACCAAAGAGAATAAATTCTATGACACATAAACGTTTGCTGGATTGCTCAGCTTCCGAGCTGCTGCCGATGGATAAAGATGCGTTGATATATGCTGTGCGTGCCAGCGAAGGACGGGTGGTAGTCAGCGAAACTATCGGCATGACTTCACCCTTGCTGCATAATATTACTAACGCCGAATTGGCGGCCTCTCAGGGGGCTGATATTGTATTGATCAACATGTTCGACAGTGAAAACCCTGTTATTCATGGCATGCCCGCAAACATTGCGCCGGAACAAACTTTACATGAATTATGCCGGCTGACCGGGCGTATTATTGGGGTCAATCTTGAAGCGGTAGATCCTGATTTTAATGCCACGCATCTTGATGAATTACAAATGGTGCCAGGGCGCGCAGCAACAGCGGAGAACGCCTGCCGTTTGGTGCAAATGGGAGCCAAAATTTTGGTTCTCACGGGCAATCCTAATAACGGTGTAAGCAATCGTGCGCTGGCTAAAGCGGCGAAAATGATCCGCGATGCGGTTGGTAACAGCGCACTCATTATCACCGGTAAGATGCATGGTGCTGGCATTGTTCAGGAGAGTGGCAGCGACATCCTCACCGAGCAAGATATTGCTGAGTTCGTGCAGCAAGGGGTTGATGTGGTGTTGGTGCCTGCACCCGGCACACTACCGGGTATGAGTCAGCAGAAAGTTGCCTCACTCATTGAATGTATTCATTCGCATGGCGCTTTGGCGATGACCGCGATCGGGACATCGCAAGAGGGGGCAGATGTGAATACCATTCGTCAAATCGCGTTAATGAGTAAGATGGCGGGCGCAGATCTTCATCATATTGGTGACACCGGTTACATCGGGATGGCATTGCCTGAAAATATCATGGCTTACAGCATTGCCATTCGCGGTATCCGACATACTTACACGCGCATGGCACGCTCAATAAATCGTTAACCCACATTAACCGTCAAGCCCGTAGGATGACGGACTTGACGTTATTAATGGAGGGCGTGATCACTCAATATTCTGAATCTGCTCACGCATCTGTTCAATCAACACTTTCAGCTCAATCGCTGATGTCGTGATCTCGGCATTAATTGATTTTGAAGCCAGCGTGTTCGACTCGCGGTTCAACTCCTGCATCATAAAGTCGAGGCGGCGGCCAACGGCTTCTTTCTTTTTCAGGATGTTGTAGGTTTCTTTAACGTGAGCATCCAGGCGATCCAGCTCTTCCGACACATCGGTGCGCTGCGCCATCATCACCAGCTCTTGCTCCAGGCGATTGTTTTCCAGCTGCACTTCGGCTTCTTCCAGCTTGGTGACCAGACGTTCGCGCTGCCATTTAATCACTTCTGGCATCTGCGCGCGCACTTTGCTGACTTCGTGCGATACGCCTTCCAGACGCTGTTCAATCATCGCTTTCAGCGCGGTGCCTTCGCTTTCACGCGCTTCGATAAAGTCATCTAACGCGCCATCCAGCGCCACCAGCAGTTCGGCGTTGATGGCATCGAGATCCTGCTCTTGCGCAGACATCACGCCCGGCCAGCGCAGAATATCCAGCGGATTAATTGCGCCTTCATCACTCTGCATCTTCACCCAGTTGGCGGCCTGCACCAGCTGTTTGGCCAGTGATTCATTCAGCTGCAGTTCGCCTTGCGCGCTGGCATCGGCATCATAACGCAGGTTGCATTCGATTTTACCGCGCGTCAGGCGATTGCGGATGCGCTCGCGGATGACCGGCTCCAGGCCACGAAATTGCTCCGGCAGACGGATATAGGTTTCCAGATAGCGCTGGTTAACCGAACGGATTTCCCAGGCGGCGCTGCCCCAGTGGCCTTTGGCTTCGCGGCGGGCGTAAGCGGTCATACTGCGGATCATAATCGTCTTCTCTTTTTCAGAAATGTTGGGTGAAGTATAGCGAGGCAGCCTCGACGCTAACAGGCATAAGCGCACTTAAGCGTGAATAACAAAAAATTACCTCTTTTACCGACAGACACTTATGCTTAGCGCTGGTTCGCTTAAAAGGATGAAGTGATGTTCCGCTCTCTGGCTCTTCCTGCTTTATTAACCTTACTGCTCGCTGGCTGTCAGGCCCCGTCGACGAAAATGCATCAGATCCCGCCCAACACCGCGCCAGTTGCGGTATGCGGTTCTGGTGACGTGATGATGCAAACTACATTGTGGTTTGGCATGAATAAACCGAAAGGTGGCATCGTCAGCAGCAGCGAATGGCAGCAGTTTGTCGATAACGATGTGACGCCGCGTTTCAAAGACGGTTTATCGGTATATGACGCCAAAGGTCAGTGGCTGGGCGATAACGGTAAGCTGGCGCGGGAAAACAGCAAAGCGTTGATGCTGATTCACACTCCGGATGTGGCGAGTTCTGACAACATCAACAAACTTCGTGATGTGTATAAACAGCGCTTCGAGCAGGAATCGGTGATGCGGGTTGATTCACTGGTGTGCGTGGCGTTTTAAAAAATGGCGGCCATGCAGCCGCCATGCGTTATCAGATAAACAGCCCGGCGAACGCGGCCGAGAGCAAGCTCACCAGCGTGGAGCCATACACCAGCTTCCAGCCAAAACGGGAAACCACATTGCCCTGTTTCTCGTTCAGGCCTTTAATCGCACCGGCAACGATGCCGATTGAGGCGAAGTTAGCGAACGAAACCAGGAACACTGACAGAATCCCCAGTCCGCGTGGCGTCATTTCAGCCGCCACTTTCTTCAGCTCGATCATCGCAACAAATTCATTCGCTACCAGTTTGGTGGCCATAATACTCGCCGCCTGCAAAGCATCGGCGGAGGGAATGCCAACCAGCCATGCAAACGGATAGAAAACGTAGCCAAGCAGCTGCTGGAAGCTGTAGCCAAATACCGCAGAAAACAGCGCATTGATTGCTGCAATCAGCGCAATAAAGCCAATCAGCATCGCCATGATGATCATCGCCACTTTAAAGCCGGCGAGAATGTATTCGCCCAGCATCTCAAAGAAGCTCTGATCTTCATGCAGCTTATCCAGCGCAATCTGCTCTTCGTTTTCCGGGCGGGTTGGATTGATGATCGACAGGATAATAAAGGTGCTGAACATATTAAGCAGCAGCGCCGCAACCACATATTTGGCATCAATCATCGACATATACGCGCCAACAATCGACAGCGAAACCGTCGACATCGCCGTCGCCGCCATGGTGTACATGCGTGGCGCGGAAATATCAGCGAGAATGCCTTTATAGGCAATGAAGTTTTCCGACTGGCCGAGAATCAAGGTGCTGACGGCGTTAAACGACTCCAGCTTGCCCATGCCATTCACTTTTGACAACAGAGTGCCTACGGCGCGAATCAGCAGCGGCAGAATGCGCCAGTGCTGCAAAATGCCGATCAGTGCGGAAATAAACACAATCGGACAGAGCACGCCGAGGAAAATAAAGGCTAATCCCTGATCCGCCATATTGCCGAAGACAAATTTGGTTCCTTGCGCGGCGTAGGTTAATAAGGTTTCAAAGAAGCCGCCCACCGCAGTGACCACCGATTGTCCGCCCGCTGAGTGCAGGAAGAACCAGCCCAGCGCGGCTTCGACAACCAGCAGCTGAATAATAAAGCGGGGACGAATGCGTTTGCGGTCGTGGCTGACCAACAGCGCAAGGGCAAAAATCACCACCAGCGCCAGCAGGAAATGGAGTATCGCGATCATCATTTATCTTTTTAAGGGAGGAAACGCGCATTTAGCCACAGCCACCACAGAATTTCATCCAGGATTGTGGCGATCGCGGGCGGGACAGCCGCAGCTGAAGTCCGTATAATGCGCAGCCAAACCTAAGCAAGCCGGAGAGAAACCATGCGTCCAGCAGGCCGTAGTGCATCTGAAACACGTCCCGTCACACTCACTCGTCACTACACCAAACATGCAGAAGGCTCTGTGCTCGTTGAATTCGGCGAAACCAAAGTGCTGTGCACCGCAACCGTCGAAGAGAGCGTGCCGCGTTTCCTCAAAGGCAAAGGTCAAGGCTGGATCACCGCTGAATACGGCATGCTGCCGCGTTCGACCCACAGCCGCATGGCGCGTGAAGCCGCCAAAGGCAAACAGGGCGGACGTACGCTGGAGATTCAACGTCTGATCGCCCGTTCACTGCGCGCAGCAGTGGATTTGCAAGCGCTAGGTGAATTCACCATCACGCTGGATTGCGACGTGATTCAGGCCGATGGCGGTACGCGTACTGCATCTATTACCGGCGCCTGCGTGGCGCTGGCCGATGCACTGAATGCGCTGGTTGCGGCTGGCAAGCTGAAAGCCAGCCCGCTGAAAGGCATGGTGGCGGCGATTTCTGTGGGCATCGTCGGCGGTGAAGCGCTGTGCGATCTGGAGTATGTGGAAGATTCCGCCGCAGAAACTGACATGAACGTGGTGATGACCGAAGACGGCCGCATGATTGAAGTGCAGGGCACCGCAGAAGGTGAGCCCTTCAGCCACGACGAGTTACTGCAGCTGCTGGCGCTGGCGCGAGGCGGCATTGAGCAGTTGATTCAGGCGCAGAAAGCGGCGCTAACTAATTGATGTAACAGGCGACCATAGAGTCGCCTTTTCTTTATTTGAGGAGTGAGAAATGAAAGCCTGGCAGCGTCAGTTTATTGAATTCGCCCTGAACAAAGGGGTGCTGAAGTTTGGTGAGTTCACCCTGAAATCGGGACGTAAAAGCCCCTATTTCTTCAATGCCGGTCTGTTTAATACCGGTCGCGATTTGGCGCTGTTAGGCCGTTTCTACGCGCAGGCGCTCGTTGATGGCGGCGTTGATTTCGATCTGCTGTTTGGCCCGGCGTACAAAGGCATCCCAATTGCCACCACTACCGCGGTGGCGCTGGCCGATCATCATGAACGTGACGTGCCTTACTGCTTCAACCGCAAAGAAGCCAAAGATCACGGCGAAGGCGGTTTGCTGGTGGGCAGCCCGCTGCAAGGCAAAGTGATGCTGGTGGATGATGTGATCACCGCCGGTACCGCGATTCGTGAATCAATGGATATCATCAGTGCGCATAACGCGACATTGGCGGGCGTGTTGATTTCGCTGGATCGTCAGGAACGCGGTCGCAGCGATATTTCGGCGATTCAGGAAGTGGAACGTGACTATAAGTGCAAAGTCACGGCGATTATTACCCTGGCTGAGCTGATTGATTACCTGGAAGAGAAGCCGGAGATGGCTGACCATCTGGCGAAAGTGCGCGCGTATCGTAAAGAGTACGGGATTTAATTATTCGGTAATGAGGTCGGCATTTATGCCGACCTGGTCTTTTAAACCAACTGTGCAGCCATCAGCGGCCAGCGGCTCTCGAAATCCACGGTCGGACGAAAGCGGAATTCGGAGCGCACATAGCGCGACAACAGCCCTTCACAAAACGCCAGTAACTGACTCGCCAGCAGCGTTTCGTCGTTCTGGAAACCTTCACCATCACGCATTTTCTTCTCGCGCATCACCTGACGCAGCTGCACTTCAATACGCTCAAACAGCTGATTAATACGCCCTTGCAGGCGATCCTGTTCAAACATCAGCGCGTGGCCGGTCAAAATACGCGTCAGCCCCGGATTACGCTCACCAAATCCCAGAATCAGCTGCACGATTAAACGCAGGCGCGTCAGCGTCTCTTTTTCATCTTTCAGGATCAGATTGATGCGGGTAATCAGACTGTCTTCAATAAACTCGATCAGGCTGTCAAACATGCGCGTTTTGCTGGGAAAGTGGCGATAAAGCGCCGCTTCCGACACGCCGACATTAGCGGCCAGCTTCGCGGTGGTGATGCGCTGACTGCCATCGCCCGACTCCAGCATTTGCGCCAGCGCCTGCAAAATCTCTTCGCGACGATTCCGTTTCGCGACTTTTTTTTCTGCCATGACCTTCAACACCCCTGAAATTCACCAAAAACAGGCAATACTGCCTCATCTGCCACAGACATAGCGGCCTGTGGCGACAAGAAATAAAAAGATGGCTAAGCGAAAAGTGTCGCGTATTACTGGCGGCCTGAGTGACCGAAGCCGCCTGCGCCGCGGTCGCTGGTGTCAAAATCTTCCACCAGGTTAAATTCGGCCTGCACGACCGGCACGAAGACCAGCTGTGCTAAACGGTCGCCTGGCTGCAGCGTGAAGCTGTCCTGGCCGCGGTTCCACACGGAAACCATCAGTTGGCCCTGATAATCGGAGTCGATTAAACCAACCAGATTACCCAGCACGATGCCATGTTTATGGCCAAGACCGGAGCGCGGCAGAATCACGGCGGCAAGAGCAGGATCGGCAATGTGAATCGCCAAACCGGTGGGAACCAGCGTGGTCATGCCTGGTGTGATTTCCAGCGCATCATCCAGGCAGGCGCGTAAATCGAGGCCTGCGGAACCAGAGGTTGCATAAGTCGGCAGCGGGAATTCGTTGCCCACGCGTGCATCAAGAATTTTAACGTCGATTTTTTTCATCATAACGGCTGACAATCTCGTCTATTAATTGTTGGCCAAGGAGCGTCTTATCACTGAGCGGTAAGACTTTTTCTCCTTCCTGCCAAAAAAGGTGAAGAGCATTGGTGTCGCTATTGAAGCCCTGACCCGCCTGCGCCACATCGTTCGCACAAATCAGATCCAGGTTTTTTCGCACCCGTTTTTGCCGCGCGTATTCTTCCACATTCTGGGTTTCGGCAGCAAATCCCACAACATAAGGGCGATTTTCCTGCAGCGCCGCGACGCCCGCGACAATATCGGGGTTCTTCACCAACTGCAGCGTGACGCTGTCGTCGCCACCCTGCTTTTTGATTTTCTCTGCGGCAATGTTAGCCGCCCGGTAGTCTGCCACGGCTGCGCTGGCAATGAAAATATGTTGTTGCTGGATTTGCGCCATCACCGCCGCTTCCATCTCCAGCGCGCTGTCGACGTCCACGCGTTGCACGCCAACTGGCGTTGGCAGCGCCACCGGGCCGGTAACTAATGTCACCTTCGCACCGCGTTTGGCCGCAGCCGCAGCAATCGCAAAGCCCATCTTGCCCGAGCTGTGATTGCTGATATAACGCACCGGATCCAGCGCTTCGCGGGTTGGACCGGCGGTGATCATAATGCTGAGATGTTGCAGATCGTTGACGGGCGCAGCCCATTCAAGCGCGTGCGCCACAATCGCCAGCGGATCGAGCATGCGGCCGGGACCCACATCGCCGCACGCCTGGCTGCCGCTGTCGGGGCCCCAGATCAGCATGCCGCGCTGCTGCAGACGCTGCAGGTTATCTTGCGTGATCGGCGCGCGGTACATCTGCTGATTCATGGCCGGGACGATGGCAACCGGCGCTGCGCTTGCCAGGCTCGCGGTAGTGACCAAATCATTCGCCATGCCGGCAGTGACGCGGGCAATCAGATCGGCGGTAGCCGGCGCCAGCACAATTAAATCGGCCCATTTCGCCAGTTCAATATGGCCCATCGCCGCTTCGGCTGCCGGGTCGAGCAAATCATCAAATACCGGATAACCGGAAACCGCCTGCAGGCTCAGCGGAGTAATAAAGGCCCTGGCCGCTTCGGTCATCATTACGCGCACATCAGCACCGCGATCGCGCAGCCGACGCACCAGCTCCGGCGCTTTGTATGCAGCAATGCCGCCGCTCACGCCCAGCAGAATTTTCTTTCCAGCTAATCCCGTCATGTTGTTCGCCTCAAAGCAAATTGCCGCGTCAGGGGCGGCAGATGCAGGCAACTTTATCACAAAATCCACAGTGCGCCTTTTCACTGCCTGCGGCCTTTGCGAGCTGGCTCTGAAATCGTTCAGCGCGTGCTGGCGCTGACGGTGGCTGACGCGCAGAATCGCCGCATTGCAGGGAGGAGATGGTCATGACGGAACTGGCACCACGGGAAAAACTGATGTTAATGGGCGCTGAAGTGTTGAGTGATGCTGAGCTGCTGGCGATTTTTTTGCGTACCGGCATCAGCGGCACCAGCGTGCTGCTGTTGGCGCATCAGATGTTGAACGAGTTTGGTTCGCTCTATCGCATTATGACGGCCAGCAAAGAGGAACTCGGGCAGATTAAAGGCGTGGGTAGTGCCAAAATGACGCAGCTGTATGCCATCGCCGAGCTGGGAAGGCGATTTTTTGCCAGCCAGCTGGCGCGGGAAAACGTGATGGAGAATCCGCAGGTGACGCGCCATTACCTGCAAAGCGTGCTGGCGCATCAGGAGCGCGAAGTGTTTATGGCGCTGTTCCTCGATAATCAGCACCGCGTGTTGCAGGCGCAGAAGATGTTTTCCGGCTCGATTGCCAGCGTGGAGGTTCACCCGCGCGAAATCGTGCGCGAAGCGCTGAAACTTAACGCGGCGGCGGTGATTCTGGCGCACAATCATCCGTCGGGAATCGCTGAACCCAGTCGCGCCGACCGCGATATTACCGGAAAAGTCGGGCAAGCGTGCGCGCTGCTCAATATCCGTTTACTTGATCATTTGGTGATCGGTCACGGCGAGTTTACCTCTTTCGCCGAGCGCGGTTGGTTGTAATTCATCGATTCAACTGAACAGAAATAGGGCATTTTTGCGCGATCCAGAGGGATCTTTATCTGTTCGGGACTTGAGCACTCGGGCTGAGCGGCGTATACTACGCCACCTTTGAGAATCTCGGGTTTGGCGTTTGGGCCAGCTTAGCGGGTTCACATGGAACTCGCCTGGGCGGGCTAAGGCCTGACGAGGCGGCCAAAACCTAGTTTTTAAAGCTCGAGCTGATTTGATTTTTGGAGAATAGAAATGTCACGAGTCTGCCAGGTAACTGGAAAGCGTCCGGTAACGGGTAACAACCGTTCCCACGCAATGAACGCGACGAAACGCCGTTTCCTGCCGAACCTGCACTCTCACCGTTTCTGGGTTGAGAGCGAAAAGCGCTTCGTTACTCTGCGTGTATCTGCTAAAGGTATGCGTGTTATTGATAAAAAGGGCATCGATACGGTTCTGACCGAAATCCGCGCCCGTGGTGAGAAGTACTAAGGAACTGAATCATGGCTAAAGGTATTCGTGAGAAGATCAAGCTGGTTTCCTCTGCTGGTACAGGTCACTTCTATACCACCACGAAGAACAAACGTACTAAACCAGAGAAATTAGAACTGAAAAAGTTCGATCCGGTTGTACGTCAGCACGTGATCTACAAAGAAGCTAAAATTAAGTAATTTTAGTGTTCTGTGAAAAACCCGGCTTCGGCCGGGTTTTTTGTTTCTGCGATTCGTTGAGGAGATGAGATGCCTGAATTACCTGAGGTAGAAACCAGTCGTCGCGGTATCGAACCCCACATGGTGGGAGCCACGATTCTGCATGCGGTGGTGCGCAATCCACGTTTGCGCTGGCCGGTCTCGCATGAAATCCACGCGCTGAGCGACCAACCCGTATTGAGCGTGCAGCGTCGCGCTAAGTATTTGCTGCTTGAACTGCCGCATGGCTGGATCATCATTCACCTCGGCATGTCCGGCAGTCTGCGCGTGCTACCCGGCGAACAACCGGCCGCCAAACATGACCATGTTGATTTAGTGATGAGCAACGGCAAAGTGTTGCGCTACACCGATCCACGTCGCTTTGGCGCCTGGCTGTGGAGCAATGACCTCGCAGGCAGCAGCGTGCTGGCCCATCTCGGTCCGGAACCGCTCAGCAGCGAATTTGATGGTGCCTATCTGTTTGAAAAGTCACGCGGCAAACGCACCGTGATTAAACAGTGGCTGATGGATAACAAAGTGGTGGTAGGCGTCGGAAACATCTACGCCAGCGAATCGCTGTTTACTGCCGGGATCTTGCCCGATCGTTCGGCAATGAGTTTGAGTCAGGAAGAGGCCGAGCTGCTGGTTAACACCATCAAAGCGGTGTTGTTACGCTCGATTGAGCAGGGCGGCACCACACTGCGTGATTTCCTGCAAACGGACGGTAAACCCGGCTACTTCGCGCAGCAGTTGCAGGTTTATGGCCGCGCCGGCGAACCTTGCCGTGCGTGCGGTACGCCGATTGTCAGCGGCAAACATGGTCAGCGCAGCACCTTCTGGTGTCCACGCTGCCAGCACTGAGTTAAGGCTGTGCCAGTCGCGCCAGTAACGCCTTATGCACAACGGCAGGCAGAAATGCCTGCACGTCACCGGCATGGCGCGCGACTTCTTTGACCAGCGAAGAAGAGACGAACGAGAAACCCTCTGACGGCATCAGAAATACGCTCTCCAGCGTGGGCAACAGATGACGATTCATCTGCGCCAGCTGCAGCTCATATTCGAAATCCGAAACCGCACGCAATCCACGCACCAGCACATTGGCATTCTGCGCCTGAGCAAAGTTCGCCATCAGGTCGCTAAACCCGATCACCTCGACATTCGGCAGATGTGCCGTCACCTGACGCGCCATATCCACGCGCTCATCGAGACTAAACAGCGGCCTTTTACTCGGGCTGGCGGCAATCGCCACGACGATGCGGTCAAACATCTTCGCTGCACGCGTAACAATATCCAGATGACCCAACGTGAAGGGATCAAAGGTGCCGGGATAAATCGCTTTCGTACTCATACGCGACCTTGTGTTGAGGTGTGATGCAGCGCCCAGAGCGCCGAGTATTTGTTGAAAGTGTACTGCGCATTAACCACCGCCAGAATCCAGCCCTGTTTACCATCGAGAAAACCCGCACGCAGCAGCAGGGTTTTAACGAATGCGCCGAGCGTGTGGCTAAAGATCGAGAACAAGCCGCAGCGTTTGCCGCGCTGGAAACGCTCATTTGCCCAGGCTTCGGCATAGTTCATCTGCTTACGCTGAAACGCCATCAGGTCACGACAGGTGAGATGTTGCAGATCGCCCGCCAGCTTCACTACCGGCGCACCCTGCGTCTCCAGTGATTCATGCACCAGATTGTCGTTGTAATTGAACTTGCGCGGATAGAGGCGCATAACGCGATCGGGATACCAGCCGCTGTGGCGCATAAAGCGGCCGAGAAACAGGTTGCTGCGACCGAGGCTGTAAACGTTGTCCGAGGCGGGCTGTGCGAGAACCTGCTCGATAGCGCGACGCAATTCGGGTGTAACGCGCTCGTCGGCATCGATCATCAAAATCATCTCGCCTTGCGCATGGGCCTGCGCGCGCTGGCGCTGCTTGCCAAATCCCTGCCAGCCTTCCGCCTGGAAAACCTGCGCGCCCTGTTCGCGAGCGACCTGTATCGTGTTGTCGCTGCTGCCGGAATCGAGCACCACAATCTCATCTGCCCAACTGACAGAAGCCAGCGCCTCCGGCAGCAGTTCAGCTTCGTTTTTGGCGATCATCACTACGGAGAGACGTTGGCGTTGCGACATGAATTAGTGAGCTCGCGGCGGTAAGTGAGGTTCGAGTAACTGTAGCAGACGCTGTAATGCGCCCTGATTTTGATGCAGCACTTCCACAGCATGACGGCCGTAATAGCGGCGATAATCGTCATCCTGCAGCAGGTTAGCGACTTCTTTCTGCAGCGATACCACGTCAGTAACGGTAATCAGCCCTTCGGCCTGCTGCAGCTTGGCGCAGATATCTTTGAAGTTCCAGATGTGCGGGCCCATCAGCACCGGAATGGCATGCGCTGCCGGCTCCAGCGGATTGTGGCCGCCGCGCTCAACCAGGCTGCCGCCAACAAAGGCGAGGTCGGCGATGCCGTACAGCATCATCAGCTCGCCCATGGTGTCGCCAATCACCACCTGCGTGGAGCTTGATGGAATTTCGCCGCTGCTACGCAGGATAAAGCTGAAGCCGCGTTTTTGTGTCAGGTCGCAGGCATCTTTGAAACGTTCCGGATGGCGCGGCACCAAAATCAGCAGCAGATCGGGGAACTGCTGCAGTAGACGTCGATGCGCATCGAGCACAATTGCCTCTTCGCCTTCGTGAGTGCTGGTGGCGATCCACACCGGACGACGCGACGCCCACTGACGACGCAGCGTGACCGCTTTTGCCGCCAGCTCTGGCGTTACGGAGATATCAAACTTGAGGCTGCCGGTAACGGTGAGATGCGAACGTTTCAGGCCAAGGCTGAGGAAACGGTCGCCATCTTCGGCGTTTTGCGCGGCAATCAGCGTGATGCGCTGCAGCAGGTCGCGCATAAAGCCGCCGAGTTTCTTGTAGCCTTTGGCCGAGCGCTCAGATAGGCGCGCGTTGGCAATTACCAGCGGAATCTTGCGCTGATGCAGAATACGGATAATGTTTGGCCACAGCTCGGTTTCCATGATGATCACCAGTCGCGGATCGACGGTATCGAGGAAACGGTTAATCGAACCAGGCAGATCGTAGGGCAGGTAAACGTGGTGCACATCCTTGCCAAACGCGGACTGCGCACGTTCGGAGCCGGTTGGCGTCATGGTGGTGACGGTAATCGGCAGCGTTGGATAGCGGTGGCGCAGCGCGCGCACCAGCGGCACTGCCGCCAGCGTTTCGCCGACGGAAACCGAGTGCAGCACAATGCCATGTGGCAGCACTTTTCCGCTGCAATAGCCGTAGCGTTCTGCCCAGCGTTTACGATAGGCCGGTGCTTTTCGACCGCGCAGCCACAGGCGCAACCAGATTAGTGGCTGAATCAGGTAGAGCAAGGCTGTGTATAGAGTCGTCATAGTTACCGTTACGACAGAATCGCGTCAAAAAACAGATGAAAGGCGGCATGTTATCAGAAATTAACCGCCTGCTCATACCACTTCGTCAGCTGGTCTGCAGCACTTGCTGATACAGCGAGGTCAGCGCTTGCGCCAGCCGCTGCGGACCATAAGGTTCAATTCTGCGACGTGCGGCTTCGCCCATGGCAGAATTGTGTGAAAGCGCCGGTGTTGCCAGTACGGCTTCATTTAACGCGTTGATATCTAATGCATCGCAGACAAAACCTTCCTGACCCGCGGTGATAAACTCCGCGCCGCCGCAGCCGGTGCTGGTGATCACCGCCAGGCCGCAAGCCATCGCTTCCAGCACCACATTTGGGAAGGGATCATAAAGCGTGGGCAGCAGCAGCGCATCGGCTGCATGGTAGAACGGTTGCACGTCCTGCTGCACGCCGACGAAGCGTAAGCGATCGAGGCAATTGAGCTGGTTTGCCAGCTGCTGATAGCGCGACAGCTGCTTATCCTGGCCGACCACCACCAGATATCGATCGCTTTTCGCCACCGCTTCAATCGCCGCTTTTAAGCCTTTACGCTCAAAACCCGAACCCACGTAAATCATCACCGTGGCATCCTGCGGCAGTTTGAGCTGCTGACGTGCCGCATGACGCAGCGCTTCGCTAGCTGGCTGGAAGCGTTGGCTATCAATGGCGTTGTGAATCACATGGATCTTGCTGGCATCAAGAGAGAAGTGACGCAAAATATCCTGCTTCACCATCTCTGAATTACAGATCACCGCTTTCAACGATGGCGCGTTGAACATGTCGGCTTCTGCCTGTAACACATAACGATGATAAGGACTGAGGCGGGCGCTTAAGCGCTGCCACGGCGACACGATGCGCGCGCGCTGCTCTAGCCAGACGCGATGCACGCCATCACCGGCGCGAAAGATATCGCAACCGGCGATGCGTTCGTGGCTCTGCACAATGTCGAACTTTTCGCGTTCCCAACATGCACGCGCGGCACGCGCAAAACCGCGCTCGCGCGAGATGCGACCGAATTTCGCTGGATTGCAGATGTGCAGATGCCAGGCCGGATTCGGCGTGCCCTGCCAGCTGCGAGTGATGATATTGAGATCGAGCTGCTCACCGTCCAGCGCTTCCAGCGCGCGCGAGATAAAGCGTTCGGCGCCGCCGTCTGGGCGGTATTTCTGCCGGACAATCGCCAGGCGTAACTTACTCATGCAAAAAACTCCGGGCGGCAGCCACCACATCCTCAACGGGAATGGCAGAAAGATAGCGCTGTTGCGTGTTGGTATCGATGTCGTCTGGCGAGGGGAGCGGGCCATAATCACCGGCCCAGATCACGCGATTGTGATCGCCCCACGGACGCCAGTGTTGCAGCTTGGTGGGTCCAAACAGCGCAAGACACGGCGTTTCCAGCGCGGCGGCCATGTGCATCGGCGCAGAATCTACGCCGATAAACAGCTGTGCCGCATCAATCAGCGCCGCCAGCTGCGGCAAGGATAATTCTCCCGCCAGCGACACCACATTGTGGCTGCGACACAGCGACTGAATATTGGCGATCATTGCCATTTCTTTCTGGTCCGGCGCCGCCGTCAGTACCACGGTGCGGCCTTCGGCAGCGAGCGCATCAATTAGCTGTGCGACTTTTTCATCTTCCCAGCATTTGAACAGCCAGCGAGAAGTGGGTTGCAGCACAACAAACGGCATTTTCACCGCATGATGAGCCAGTACATCCTGCACTATTTGTTGATCGGCTGTGCTGAAATGCATCGAGGCTTTTGCGCCGGCGCCGCCGATGCCCAGCGGCTTGAGCGCGGCCATATTCTGTTCAACCGTATGCAGCTGATGATGATCTTCCGTGCTGACCAGATGGTTGTGCATCCAGCGCCATAAGGCGTTATCACGTTTGCGGAAGGCAAAACCGATACGCACCGGCGCGCCAGAGAATCCGGTAATGATGGCGCTGCGCCACTGATCGGCGAGGTTAATCACCAGGTCATAATGGCACGCGCGCACCGCGGAAAGCAGGGCCATTTCATGCCGGAATTTCTGCCAGCCGCCTTCCTTCTTCCAGTTGCGATCGATGATGTGCAACTGGCGAATGGCCGGGTGCGCCTCCAGCATTGGACGGGTTTCTTTGTAGAGCAGAACGTCGATGTTCGCCTGAGGATAGCGTTGGCGCAGCGCGTTTATCGCGGGCGTGGTCAGCAGCATGTCGCCGTGATGACGCAGCTTGATCAGCAGAATATTTTTCGGTGCAAATTGGTCTGGAATCGGGCTTGCCATACTCAAATGATCTCAGAATTCAGTCAGCTGATTGTAAGGCAAACCCCAAAGGCGTGAAAGCCGGACGCGGCGCTTATTTCTTGCGCCAGCGGTAAATCCGGCTTAGCCATAGCAGCAGTTGATACCATTGCTTTATACCGCGCGCGTTACGCAGCATGCGCCGGTGAGTTTGCGTAGCGAACAAATCGGCAATCATCGCCTGACGTGCGCTCTCTTCGGGTTCGCGTCGGATACAGTGGCAGACGCTGAGCGCCTCATGCGTAATCTGGTAGTGAAACGCCGGGTAGATTTTTACCTTATGACGGTAGCGTGCATTGAGCTCTTCCAGCAACTGCGCGATTCTCAGGTAGTGACGCTGATATTCCACATTACGCTGGCCGGTGCGCTTACGGTTGCTGATGGAAGCATCATGCATGTAGTAGCAGTACAACACTTTATCGGTGTAACGCACACGTTGCGCGTTGAGCATGAACTCGGTGGTCCATGGAATGTCCTGATGATGCAGGCCGGGTTCAAAGTAGAGTTTAAGCTGTTCGATCAACTCTCGGCGGTAAATGCCCAGCCAAACCACATGCATGTAGCGATGCGTTTGCAGCGCCTTATTAAGCCACTCAGGGCCGCTCAGTACCTCGGTGCTGGTGAGGCGATCGAGCGGAATCAGCGGTTTTACTTGCTGGCTGGCTTTGAAAAACCATTCCGCGTTGCACTGTGCGGCATCCAGATTGTCGCGCTCCGCCATCTCAACCAGCGTTTGATACATCGCGGCATCCATGGTGTCGTCAGCATCCGGAAACGAAACGTACTTACCGCGCGCCACCGCTAAGCCCGCATTACGCGCGCGCGATACGCCGCCATTGGTCTGATGGATAACGCGAACATGGGGATGCTGCTGCGCATAAGTATCAGCACGTTCGCCCGAACCGTCAGTGGAACCATCATCGACAATGATAATTTCCAGTGAGGTGAGAGTTTGAGCCAGTAGCGAATTCATAAACGTCTCAAACATCACACCAGCGTTGAACAGGGGCGTGATGACCGAGAGCAAAGGGATAGTTTGCGACATTGTTCATCTAATAATTTACAAATTTATTACATCAATTATTAGTAGGGAATTCAGAACTTTTTGCACATTAATGGTCAAAAGCCTTTTGTTCCCTGGTTTTCCGCATTTTTTTGAGTTTGTCTTAGTGGATAAGCGAGACAACGCTCCTCAATCTGGGCATCAGCATGAAAAATATTCTCGTGATTAGGCGCGATAACATTGGCGACATGGTGTGTACCACCCCGCTACTGGAAGGGTTAAAACGGGCCTTTCCCGAGGCAAAACTGACCTTGTTGGTAAACAAAGTTGCTGAGGATGTGGTGAGCCATAATCCGCATGTTGATCGCCTGTATGTTTACAAGAAAGCCAAGCACCGCGCTAAAAACGAAACCACGCTAGGTGTCTATTGGCAGCGAATAAAGGTCATGCTGGCGCTGCGTAAAACGCGCTTTGATGCGACCATTCTGGCGAATCCTGTGCCGTGTAAATACAGTCTGCGATTGGCGAAAATGGCCGGTGCAGGGAATGTGATTGGCGCGGCTCAGAATGACGCACAGCTTGATCATCCGTTCCAGAAAAGTGATTTCCACGGCGAGCATCAGGTTGAACACACCTACTCTTATCTCTCTGCGCTAACCAGCACGCCGCCTGCTATACCCGCTGTGAATCTCTATCTCTCCACCAGCGAACGTGAAGCAGCTGGCAAACGCATCAGCGCTTTGTTCCCCTCATTGGGCAAGGTTTATGGCGTGCACATCAGTAGTCGCAGCCCAAAGCGCCGCTGGCCGGTGGAATCCTATGCGGCTTTTATCAATAAGCTGCTGGAAGATGAGCAGGCGCGCGTGCTGGTATTCTGGTCGCCGCAGGGAACGCTCGATCTCAATGATAAAGGCGATGCAGCACGCACCGATGAGCTGATGCAGTTGGTCAATTCGCCGCGGGTGGCGCGCTATCCCACCGCATCTGTGCGCGAACTGGTGGCGGGTTTTGATCGCTGTGAGCAGATTCTGTGTAGCGATGGCGGGCAGATGCATCTTGCCGCCGGGCTGCACAAAAAGCAGGTGGTGTTTTTTGGTGATACCAATGCCAGCCAGTGGCATCCGTGGTCAGGGGAATACCGGATCATGCAGACCGCTTCGGGCGAATGTCAGGATGTCTCGCCAGAAGCAGTATGGGAAGCATGGCAGCAACTCAGCGTTAAGCCTGTTGCAGTTTGAAGTTGTCGTGATACTCCGACAGTGTCTGTCCGACGAAGCGGGGGGCTAACCAGCTAAACAACGCTTCTAAATCTTCGTACAGTCGCTCGATATCCTGTTGGTTTTTGAACGTTGGACTGCCGTCAGGCATAAATTCTGAGCTGTGCAGCATAAACTCGGCGTAATCCTGGCCTTCGGCCAGCGACATTTCAACCACGCGTTTCATGTCAGCCAGATTCCCGCCTGATGGACGTAACCAATAAACGGCAGGACTCTTTTGTTTGCCGCGTAAGCGGTACAGACCCTGTTTGACCGTATTCATCAGCGGTGAATACTTGTATTGAATGCTCATGGGGATTTCGAGCAGCGAGGAGTGACCGCTGCGTGAGATGTCGTCAGGATCGATAAAATAAGGTTTATGCGGGAAATGAGTGTAGTTCGTGCCGCCTTTCCCCTGCGGCGCACCACGGGTGAAGGCCCAGTTAACGCGCGGTGTGACGGAGCAGTCTACCTTATAGCCCAGTTCAGTTAAGATCGCCGCATAGCGCTCATCAAAAGCCCAGCGTCCGGCACGATGGCTGAGCATTTTTGTCTGGAACTTCTCCTCCAGCAGATCAGTCATATAGGCAACTTTATCCCGCAGTACTGCATCGGGATATTCAATCAGAAAAGGTTGCCAGCGCCAGTCATCATCGGTGAGTGGCGCTTCCGGTGGGCTGTTCCAGGCGTGAAGATGCATGCCAATTTCGCCCTGCTTGCGTGCAATCACATCTTTGCCGAATTCGACAAAAGCAGGATCCGTTGCCATTTCATAGTTGGTTAGCCAGGTAGGTTTAAAACCATAGCGCTCACATAAAGCCTGAAAGCGTGGCAAATAGCCGGTATTTTCAGTGGTGATGGAGCGATGATTGCGCCAAAGGTTGTCGCCTTCGGTGTCTATGGTAATAAGGAAAGCATGCCGGGTCATGTTTGCCGCCTGAGGCCAATAAAATCGCAATGTTACGCTGTGCTTTTCAGTGACGCAAAACTAATTGCTGCGGATGCTTAGAGCGAAAATAGCGCCGTGAAAAATCGGATTTGCTAGCAGACTGCGTTAAGATTCACGCGGCAATATTTAGTCAAACAGAGTTTTAAAATCAGACAGGTGGAGCATTTTGTCAAAGCGCATACTGATGGTGATTGATGGTTTACCGGGCGGTGGAGCCGAAAAAGTCGTGCTGACGTTGGTGACCGGTATGCTTGAGTTGGGACATCGGGTGTCGCTGTTCTCGCTGCGCAAAGTATGCGATTACCCTTTGCCTGACGGCGTTGATTATCAGGTCATCCAGGATACTAATCGTCAGCCCTGGCGCAAGCTGACCGAACTAACGCGTCGCGCCAGATTGCTGGATGACGCTGTTCTGCGGGCAGAACAGCGCGCCGGTAAGTACGATTTAGTGGTATCTCATTTACACAAAACCGATCGTATTGTGCGCCGTTGTCGAACCCTCTTGCCTCATAAAACCTGGTTTTGTCTACACGGTGTATTCTCCGCCTCCTATCTGGGCCATCGTGCGGGACTATCGCGCTGGTTAAAAGCACGCAAAATTCACCGTGTTTATCAGGCACGCAACGTGATTGGCGTCTCTGCTGCGGTGGTGGAAGACCTAAAGACTGCTTTTGCGGTTACGCCGGCGCGCGAGGCCGTGATTGGTAATCCGTTCGATATCGAAGATATTAAGCAACGTGCAGCGGAGCCGGCTGATGTGCCGCCGCAGGGATTTCTGGTGCATGTGGGGCGATTTCACGAAACCAAACGTCATGATCGCTTGTTGCAAGCCTATGCACTGAGCAACATACCGCTGCCGCTGGTGTTATTAGGCCAGGGATCACCGCAGCGTAAAGCTGCGCTGCAGACGCTGGCCCAGCAGTTAGGTATTGCGGATCGCGTCATCTTTCAGGGATTTACGCTCAATCCTTATGCGTGGATTAGCCGGGCAACAATGCTGATAGTCAGCTCGGACAGCGAAGGTTTTGGTAATGTCCTGATTGAAGCGATGCTGTGCGGCACGCCGGTGGTGAGTACGCGCTGTCCGGGTGGGCCAGCTTCGTTACTACAAGGCGATTTGGCGCGCGGACTGGCGGATTTAACACCTGAATCTGTGGCAGAAAAGATGCTGGAGATTTATCAGTCCCCACCTCAGCTCCATGCTGATGAGTTCGCTGCTTTTGATACCAAGGTCATTTGCCAGCGCTATCTGGCGCTGGCCGAATAATCATAAATGGGAGCATTGCTCCCTTTTATGAGTGTTTAATCCCAGCTCAACACCACTTTGCCGGATCTTCCCGAGCGCATCTCATCAAAGCCCTGCTGGAACTCATCAATGTGATAGCGATGGGTGATGATAGGCGTGAGATCGAGGCCGGACTGAATCAGCGCCGCCATCTTGTACCAGGTTTCGAACATCTCGCGGCCGTAGATGCCTTTGATGAACAAGCCTTTAAAGATCACCTGATTCCAGTCGATGGACATCTCGCCCGGCGGAATGCCCAGTAGCGCGATGCGGCCGCCGTGGTTCATTACCTCCAGCAAGGTGCGGAACGCCGGTGGCGCACCAGACATCTCCAGACCGACATCAAAACCTTCGGTCATACCGAGTTCGGCCATCACATCACGCAGATTTTCCTGCGCCACATTGACGGCGCGCGTTACGCCCATTTTGCGCGCCAGATCGAGGCGATAGTCGTTAATGTCGGTGATCACAACATGGCGCGCGCCGACGTGCTTGCACACCGCCGCCGCCATGATGCCAATCGGCCCGGCACCGGAGATCAGCACATCTTCGCCCACCAGATCGAACGACAGCGCAGTGTGCACCGCATTGCCAAAGGGATCGAAAATCGCCGCCAGTTCGTCAGAAATGTTGTCGGGAATTTTGAAGGCATTAAATGCCGGAATCACCAGATATTCGGCAAAGCAGCCCTGACGATTGACGCCAACGCCTACCGTGTTGCGGCACAGATGCGTGCGTCCAGCGCGGCAGTTGCGGCAATGGCCGCAGGTGATGTGGCCTTCACCGGAAACACGATCGCCAACGGCAAAGCCCTTAACTTCCTGGCCCATTCCCACCACTTCACCCACATATTCGTGGCCGGTGATCATCGGCACCGGAATGGTTTTGCGCGACCAGTCATCCCAGTTGTAGATGTGCACGTCGGTACCGCAGATAGCGGTTTTACGAATCTTAATCAGCAGGTCGTTATGGCCGGGTTCAGGAATTGGCGCGTCCTTGACCATCCAAATGCCTTCTTCAGCTTTCAATTTGGCGAGTGCTTTCATTTCCCTGCTCCTGAAATAACGCCCAGCTGTTGACCAATACGGGTGAAGGCCGCCACTGCGTGCTCCAGCTGCGCCTGCGTATGTCCGGCAGAGATCTGCGTGCGGATACGTGCCTGACCTTGCGGTACCACCGGATAGAAGAAACCTGTGACGTAGATTCCTTCCTGCTGCAACAGGCTGGCAAATTGCTGCGCCACTTTGGCATCGCCCAGCATCACGGGGATGATGGCGTGATCGGCGCCAGCCAGCGTGAAGCCTGCGGCAGTCATCTGTTCGCGGAAGAAGCGGGCATTTTCCCACAGACGCTGGCGTAAACCGTCACCTTCACTCAGCAGCTCCAGCACGCGCAGCGAGGCAGCCACAATCGCGGGTGCCAGCGAGTTGGAGAACAGATACGGACGCGAGCGCTGACGCAGCCACTCAACCACTTCTCTTTTCGCCGCCACGTAGCCGCCCGATGCGCCACCCAGCGCTTTACCCAGCGTGCCGGTCAGAATGTCGACGCGATCCATCACGCCGCAATATTCGTGCGTGCCGCGTCCGGCAGAACCCACAAAGCCCACCGCATGGGAATCATCGACCATCACCAGCGCATCGAACTCATCGGCCAGATCGCAAATGCCCTGCAGATTGGCAATCACGCCATCCATCGAGAACACACCATCGGTGGCAATCAGGATGTGGCGCGCGCCTTTGTCGCGTGCTTCCTGTAAACGCGCACGCAGCTCACTCATGTCATTATTGGCGTAACGATAGCGCTGCGCTTTACACAAACGCACGCCATCAATGATCGATGCGTGATTAAGGGCATCTGAAATAATCGCGTCTTCGGCGCTGAGCAGCGTTTCAAACAGGCCGCCGTTGGCATCAAAGCAGGACGAGAACAGAATCGCGTCTTCCATGCCGAGGAACTCAGCCAGCTTGTGTTCCAGCTGCTGGTGGATGTCCTGCGTGCCGCAGATAAAGCGCACCGAGGCCATGCCAAAACCGTGCGAATCCATGCCGTCTTTCGCCGCCTGGATCAATGCCGGATGATTGGCTAAACCCAAATAGTTATTGGCGCAGAAGTTGATGACGGGCGGGCTGTTGGCAACGTTGATTTCTGCCTGCTGCGCCGACGTGATGGTGCGTTCTTGTTTGAACAATCCGTCCTGACGTGTTGTCTCAAGTTGTTGACGAATTTGCGAATAAAACTGACTGGACATGATTATGCTCCTCAGATAGCAAATATTTGGCACATATTACTGATCGAAAAGCGAATCAACGACATTTAAGCCATCAATATCTCGGTTTTGTAGCATAGTTCACGCTGCGAACAGGAATTGTGCAGCGCATACGGCGTCATCTGGCTGCCTGCGTCTGGCTGAAATGTTATGATGATAGGCATTCGTGGGTGAAACCTCCTGTTTCCCCCCAACTCTTTAAAGGCAAAGCATATGATTATCGTAACCGGTGGCGCTGGCATGATTGGCAGCAACATTGTTAAAGCGCTGAACGACCGCGGTCTGACCGACATTTTGGTGGTGGATAATCTGAAGGATGGCACCAAGTTCGTGAATCTGGCGGATCTCGACATCGCCGATTACATGGATAAAGAGGAATTCCTCAGCTACATCATGTCTGGCGAAGATCTCGGCCCCATCGAAGCCGTGTTCCATGAAGGTGCGTGTTCCGCAACCACCGAGTGGGATGGCAAGTACATGATGGATAACAACTATCAGTACTCCAAAGATCTGCTGCACTTCTGCCTCGAGCGCGAAATCCCGTTCCTCTACGCCTCATCTGCTGCCACTTACGGCGGCCGCAATGAGAACTTCATCGAAGAGCGCCAGTACGAGCAGCCGCTGAATGTGTACGGCTACTCAAAAATGCTGTTCGATCACTACGTGCGCCAGATTCTGCCTGAAGCAGACTCACCGGTGTGCGGCTTCCGTTACTTCAACGTGTACGGCCCGCGTGAAGGCCACAAAGGCGGCATGGCGAGCGTCGCGTTCCACCTCAATACGCAAATTAGCAACGGTGAAAATCCAAAACTGTTCGAAGGCAGCGACGATTTCCGCCGCGACTTCATCCATGTTGATGACGTGGTTGCGGTAAATTTGTGGTGCTGGGAAAACGGCGTTTCCGGTATCTACAACTGCGGAACTGGCCGTGCTGAATCTTTCCAGGAAGTGGCGGATGCGGTGCTGAACTTCCATCAGAAAGGCCAGATTGAATACATTCCGTTCCCGGACAAGCTGAAAGGCCGTTATCAGGCGTTTACCCAAGCCGATCTCACTAATTTGCGTGCAGCCGGTTATGACAAGCCGTTCAAAACCGTTGCGCAAGGCGTGGGCGAATATATGGCCTGGCTGAACCGTAACGCATAAGGAAACCGGCAGCAGCGATGAAAATTCTGGTTATTGGCCCATCATGGGTCGGCGATATGATGATGTCGCAAAGTCTCTATCGCACGCTCAAGGCTGAGCATCCTGAAGCGGTGATCGACGTGATGGCGCCGGCCTGGTGCCGCCCATTGCTGTCGCGTATGCCGGAAGTGAATCAGGCGCTGGCGATGCCGCTCGGCCACGGCGCATTGGCGCTGGGCGAGCGTCGTCGTTTGGGGAAAACCCTGCAGGCCAGTGGCTATGACCGCGCCTATGTGCTGCCGAACTCCTTTAAATCTGCACTGGTGCCGTTTTTCGCCGGGATCAAACGTCGCACCGGCTGGCGCGGCGAGATGCGCTATGGCGTATTGAATGATGTCCGCGTGCTGGACAAAGCGGCCTTTCCGTTGATGGTTGAGCGCTATGTGGCGCTCGGCTATGACAAACCGGTTGCTTCCGCGCAGCAGTTGCCGCAGCCATTGCTGTGGCCGCAATTGCGCGTCGATGACGATGAAAAGCGGATGACGGCGGCGCAGTTTGCGCTGTCCGCCGAACGTCCGGTGATTGGGTTTTGTCCGGGCGCAGAGTTTGGCCCGGCGAAGCGCTGGCCGCATTATCATTATGCCGCGCTGGCAGAGCAGCTGATTGGCGAAGGTTATCAGGTGGTGCTGTTCGGTTCGGCGAAAGATCGTGAAACCGGCGACACCATTGTGCAGACGCTGTCAGAAGCGGCGCGTGCGCACTGTAAAAATCTGGCGGGTGAAACGCAACTTGAGCAAGCCGTGATTCTGCTGGCGAACTGTGCGGCGGTGGTCAGTAACGATTCCGGCCTGATGCATATCGCTGCGGCGCTTAATCGTCCGCTGGTGGCGCTGTATGGCCCAAGCAGCCCGGACTTCACTCCGCCGTTGTCTCAGCAGGCGCGCATTATTCGTTTGATCACCGGCTATCACAAAGTCCGCAAAGGTGATGCCGAACAAGGTTATCACCAGAGCCTGATTGATATTCAGCCAGCGCGCGTCCATCAGGAACTGAGCGCGCTGTTGCATCCGGTGCAGGAGTAAAGATGCACGTTTTGATTGTTAAAACCTCCTCGATGGGAGACGTGCTGCATACCTTGCCAGCGCTCACGGATGCGATGCAGGCGATTCCTGGCATCAAGTTTGATTGGGTGGTTGAAGAAAACTTCGCTCAAATCCCCGCCTGGCATCCGGCGGTGGATAAAGTAATGCCGGTGGCGATTCGCCGCTGGCGCAAGCACTGGTTCGGTAGTCAGCAGCGTGAAGAGCGTGTGCAATTTAAGCGTGAGCTGCAATCGCGTCAGTATGATGTAGTGCTGGATGCACAAGGTTTGATCAAAAGCGCCGCGCTGGTAACGCGCCTGGCAAAAGGCGAGAAGCACGGGCAGGACAGCCGCAGCGCACGCGAACCTTTCGCCAGCTGGTGGTATGACAAACGCCATGAAATCAACAAGCAACAGCATGCCGTCGAACGTACGCGCGAGCTGTTTGCCAAAAGTCTCGGCTATGAAAAGCCTGCAACGCAGGGCGACTACGCGATTGCCGGCCATTTCCGCTCTACGCTGCCCAATGACACGCAGCCTTATCTGGTGTTTCTGCATGCTACCACGCGTGATAACAAACATTGGCCGGAGTCACACTGGCGTGCGCTGATTGAGTTAGTTCAGCCAACAGGATTGCGCGTGAAATTGCCGTGGGGCGCAGAGCATGAACATCAACGCGCACAGCGTCTGGCCGAAGGCTTCGACCATGTTGAGGTATTGCCTAAGTTAACGCTGGAGCAGGTAGCGCAAGAATTAGCTGGCGCGCGCGCGGTGGTGTCGGTAGATACCGGTTTAAGTCATCTGACGGCGGCGCTGGATCGTCCGAATATCACGCTATTTGGTCCCACCGATCCGGGACTGATTGGCGGGTATGGCAAGAATCAGCATGAATTAAAAGCAAGCGATGGTACCATGCAGGCAATTACGGCCGAGATGGTTATGGAAAAATTGAAGGAACTGCTCTGAATGACCTCAATTTTTAAACAAATCTATCGTTATACTCATGCAAGGGCATTGAGACATAACGAAAACTTGTGGCCCCATATTAAGATTCGCCGAGCCAAAACCGATAATATTCAGCGGCTAAGCTACTGGGGAAAGCAAGTTAAGATTGAGGATCTCATCGCATTGCGTGCCACGATTACGGGAGATGTGACTATCCTGGCTACTGGCCCTTCGGTTAAATCATTAGACATTGAGAAACTTGCCAGCACCACATTTGTGGGCGTGAATGGCGCCTATAATCTGCGCGATAGAATTACCTTTGCATATTATGTCATCGTCGATCGGGGATTTATCGATAAAAGATTCGATCTTGTCACAGATATTATTAATGACGAAAAGCTGGTTCTGTTTACAACCGTGCACTGCTTCAATGATATCTTGCAGCGCGCTGATTTACGGGACGTTAAGTGCCGCCTGGCAATTATTGAAGATCTCAGCTTTAAAGTATTCAGAGGTATCGTTCGCCCTGAAGAGTATGCCCTCAATTATCAGGGGAAAATGGGGATTTCTCTCTCTGAAACGCCATTCATCTCTGGTTTTTCCTGGGATATTTGTCAGGGGGTTTTCGATGCTGGCACGGTTGCTTATTGGGCCTTGCAGATATCCGTCTGGCTGGGTGCCAGTCGTATTTTATTAGCTGGCGTTGATATGAATAATTTTTCAGCGCCGCGCTTTTATGAAAGCGACAATGATAAGCTTCCAAGCCTACTTGAATCTAACTTTAGCGGGGTTATTAAACCCGCCTTTATCCATGCAAGCCGGGAATTAGAACGAGCGGGGATTAAAGCGTATAACCTTTCATTAGAAAGTGCTCTTGATGAGAATATTTTTGAGAAGGCTACACCAGAAGCTATTTTTTAAAATAGATCGTAACCTAAACTCAACTTATTGTTTTTTATTTTTCCAAATTTCAAAAAACCATACCAGGCTTCACATTAAAACCTGGTATATATTATCAATTTAACGTTTTCAACACTGCGTTATAGACCTGTTCCACATTGATTTTCCGCATAGGAAATTGTGGGTCATCATTTTCCTCAGGCTCAATACGGATTATCTGGTGAATATCCAGATCCTGATAAGGTCCAGTATGGCGAGGATTGGCACCCACATACAGACTTACCGTCGGCGTTTGCGCGGTAACAGCAATATGTAATGGTCCCGTATCGCCCGTTATCAATACATCAATTCGCTTAATAAGCTGAAGCAGTTCGGGCAGACGCGTTTTGCCAATATATGAAGTGACCCGATGATGATACTTTTCTGGCAGTAGTGCAAAGAAGGCGCTTTCGATCGGGCGATCCTGGCCGGCTCCAGTCAGAACCAAAGTGGATTCTGGACTGTGGCTAAAAATACGCTCTGCCAATTGTGCAAAGTGTTCCACGGGCCAGCGGCGGTTATCACCTGATGCGCCCATTTGAAAACCGACAATGGTTGAGCTTTCCTGCTGGTGACCATCATCAACTTTTATAGGAAATTCCATGCGGATATCAGTGGTGTCACAGCCTAATGAACCAATAAGATTCAGTTTACGTTGAATAATGTGTGATTCTGCTCGCGGTGAGTAGAGATCAAGCCAATGATTAAATACAGGATTATCGCTACCGAAATTATCTCTAACCAGATATTTTGAGCCGCTTAACCGCGCGCAAAGAATATCGTAGCCTAAGCTGGAGTGCAGTAGCAGCGTTAGATCAGGTTTGAAGCGGCGTAGTTTCCTGATCAGATTAGGCGCACGGACAATTTTATTGTCCCAAATAGCCACTTGATCAAACCATTCGCTGTCTTCAACCAGATCGCGGTTTTTATCGCTGGAAACCAGCATGATTTTGGCGGATGGATAACGGCGCTTAATCGCTTTTATTGCTGGTGTGTTAAACAGCAGGTCACCTAATGCCGTCGTCGAAAAAATAACGATGCGCTCGAACTCATGGGTCGCGCTCAGCGGGGACTTATTTCTGTCGATTTGGCTCAGTTTAGCGTGCAGACTCAGCACGGAGTTAATTAGATTTATTTTCCAACGCTTTTTCATTAATACGGCTTACCCTAGAGAATCTGACTATTCGACAGCCATAGCAAAAAATAATTTCGCCATTATAACGAAAAAAACATCAGCCCCGTATAGAGGCTAACGTTAAGGCCGGTTTGCACTTTGACTTAATTTAGAACAAAGACTCTAAATGCTTGAACAATGGGCTTTGCGCAATGCTTTCACTGATCAACTCAACGGCATAGTGCTGCGGCACGGGCGGCAACGGTTTGCCCGGCTTACACACGCCTGGCGCACGGAAGCGTGGCGGCTGGGTTTTGGATGGCGGCGGAGTCGCAGCCTGATGCAGCGGCTCATTCAGCAACTGGCTTGGCCGCACTAGCGTGATATCGGCTGGCAATGTCGGCAGCATCTGCTGCAAGACGCGCACCGTCGTCGGATGCGGATGACCAATCGCAATGGCATAACCATCGCGCTGCGCAAGTTTCACCGCGCGGGTAAACTGCGCGCGGATTGAAGCCTCATCCTGACTATCATCAAGGAACACGCGGCGTTTCAGGACGTTAACGTTGGTACCTTGCGCGGCTGGGATCGACTGACTATTGCCAATCGTCATGCTATCGAGAAAGTAATAGTTGTAGTGATTGAGCACCTGCATCACTTTCTGCATGCCGGGCAGGCTGGAGGTCATTTTGCTGCCCATATGGTTATTCAGGCCAACCGCAAAAGGCACTTTGCCGCTGGCTTCTCGAATAATCCGCTCGATTTCCGTGCTGCTCATCTCGGGCGTCAGCGTGTCTTTTTCCAGCGGCTGTTTGCTGAGCGGCGCCATCGGCAGGTGGATCAGCACTTCGCGACCACCCTGATGCGCTTTGGTGGCCATCTCACGCGCATGGGGCGCATTCGGCAGGACCGCAACGGAAATCGCGGTGGGCATCTGCAGCACTTTATTCTCTTCTTTTGGCCGATAACCAAAGTCATCGATCACGATGGAGAGTTTTCCCGCATGGGCGGAAAGTGACAGAAACAGGCCGCACAGGGCGGCCGAGAGCTTAGAGGGTTGAAACAAAACTTATCTTCCTAACCACGGTAGTGGATTGACAGCCTGTCCCTGGCGTCGGATTTCAAAGTAGAGCGAAGGCGTGCCGCGGCCGCCGCTGGTGCCCACAAGGGCGATAGGCTGTCCTGCCTTCACCTGAGCACCCACGCTCACCAGTGCGCTTTGGTTGTAGCCATAAAGGCTCATATCACCTTTACCGTGTTCCAGAACGACAACCAGACCATAGCCTTGCAGCCAGTCGGCCATCAATACGCGTCCATCAGCGATGGCTTTCACTTCGGTACCTTCTGGCGCATCGACCACCAGACCTTTCCAGCGCAATTCGCCCTGCATTGATTCACCGAAGCGATGTTCAATACGTCCCCGAACCGGCCAAACCGCTTGCCCGCCGGGCTTGCCTAATCCGCCGGTACGCGCCATCAACTCGCGCTCACTCTGCGTTGGCTGATAACTTGATCCTTTGGCTTTCGCCTGCGCCTGACGCTGACGCACTTTTTCCGCCTCGCGCGCTTCACGTTCCGCACGTTCGCGTGCTTCACGCTCTGCCTTGGCGATTTTGCTTTGCAGGCGGCTTTCATTCTCACGCATTTCAACCAGGTCCGCCTGATCTTTCTCCAGCGAACTTTCCAGTATGGTGAGCGTTTTCTTACGCGCCGCGCTGGCGACTTCCAGCTTGCTTTGCTGCGTCTGCTGCTGGGCCAACAACGATTTTTGCTGCTCCTGTTTGCCCTGCAATGATTGACGCTGTTCCGCTAATTGCTGCTGGGTTTGTTTGAGGTCGTCGATGTTTTTCTGGCGTGCGGCGTTGAGATAGCCGAAATAGGCAAGAATACGCTCACTGCGCTGGGCTTCTTCGCCTCCGAGCAGCAACTGCAGACCATTATGCTGTCCCTGACGGAAGGCGGCATCAAGCTGTTGTGCCAGCAGTTTTTCCTGCTGTGCTTGCTGCTTTTCCAGCCGCGAGATAGAAGAGGTGACCTGCGCGATTTCACCCTCGAGCGTGCTGAGGCTGTTACGCGTTTCGCGCAGCTGACGGCTGGCCTGTGCAATCACTTTTTCCTGGCTTTGCAGCTGATCCAACAACTTACTGCGCTGCACTTTCTGCGCTTTAACGCTCTTTTCTTTCTCGGCAATGTCCTGCTGAATGGACTTCAACTGCGTTTTACTGTCGTCCGCACTGTGAGCGGCGGCAGGAAGTAATAATGTGCCCGCCAGAAGCAGACTCAGGGAGATTTCGGACCAGCGAAACGACAACGGAAGCGCAGTGCCGTTGTAACGGGTCCTTGTGTGTGTAACGGTCGCTTTTCCCTTCATAGTCGATAATTATTCCACGATGAACAGCCGCTTACCAGTTAGCCCGGCCGGGTTTTACTTTACTAAAAATGTCTGTACCGAGCTTACCGGCATAAACTTTGTCTTAATTTTGGGATTAGAACACTTTTTTTGGAAAATGACGCACAAATCGTAACTCTGTCCCCTTAGCGACTGTACATGCGAAGTGGCGCAGGTATACTCAGAACCCTTGTTTTAGCTTATCAGCCCGGTTTGGAGTCGTTACCCCTCATGCAAGAAATTATGCAGTTTGCAAGCAATCACCCCATCCTCAGTCTGGCATGGGTCGCTTTACTCGTTCTCGTGATTGTGACCACCGTTAAAGGTATGTTCTCTAAAGTAAAAACTATCAGCCGTGGTGAAGCTACCCACCTGATAAACAAAGAGGACGCGGTGGTGGTAGACGTGCGTTCACGTGACGATTACCGCAAAGGACACATTTCTGGGGCTATCAACGTAGCGGCAGCAGACATCAAAAAAGAGAGCTTTGGCGAGCTGGAAAAGCACAAGTCACAGCACATAATTGTAGTTTGCGCGACCGGTCAAAGTGCGGGTGAATCTGCAGCGAAATTGAGCGCAGCGGGTTTTGAAAAAGTCTCTGTACTGAAAGATGGCGTGAGCGGCTGGAGTGGTGAAAATCTGCCACTGGTGCGCGGTAAATAACTTCTCAGAGGTAACCGTATGGCGAATGTAGAGATCTACACCAAAGTCACTTGTCCTTATTGCCACCGTGCAAAGGCGTTGTTGGATCAGAAAGGCGTGTCGTTCCAGGAGATTCCCATTGACGGGAACGCGGCGAAACGTGAAGAGATGATTCAACGCAGCGGCCGCACTACGGTGCCACAGATTTTTATTGATGCGCAGCACATTGGCGGCTGTGACGATCTTTACGCGCTGGATGGGCGTCAGGGACTTGATCCTTTACTCCAGGCATAACTTTTCGGTCAGACAATTTTAACTCACAGGATTTAGTCACATGTCAGAGCAAAGCAGCAGCGAAATGCAGTTCCAGATTCAACGTGTTTACACCAAAGATGTTTCTTACGAAGCGCCAAACGCACCGCAGGTTTTCCAGAAAGAGTGGGAACCGGAAGTGAAGCTGGATCTGGACACCGCCTCTTCTCAGTTAGCTGATGGCGTTTTTGAAGTCGTTCTGCGCGTTACCGTAACGGCAACCGTTGGCGAAGAAACCGCATTCCTGTGTGAAGTACAGCAAGCGGGCATTTTCACCATTAGCGGTATCGAAGGCACGCAGATGGCGCATTGCCTCGGCGCGTACTGCCCAAACATTCTGTTCCCGTATGCACGCGAATGCGTAACCAGCCTTGTGTCTCGTGGTACTTTCCCGCAGCTCAACCTGGCGCCAGTGAACTTTGATGCGCTGTTCATGAACTATCTGCAGCAGCAAGGTGAAGGCGAAGCGCCACATCAGGATGCCTGATGACTACACTCAACGCTTCAATTAGCGTCATCGGTGCCGGCTCGTACGGCACCGCATTGGCCATCACGCTGGCCCGCAACGGCCATCCGGTTCTGCTCTGGGGCCACAATCCTCAAAGCGTGGCGCAGCTGCAAGCTGACCGCTGTAATGCTGCTTTCCTGCCCGATGTCCCTTTCCCTGATAATCTCGTTCCTGAAGCCGATCTGGCAACCGTGGTTAACGCCAGTCGCGATCTGCTGGTCGTCGTGCCGAGCCATGTATTTGGCGACGTGCTGACGCAGCTTAAGCCGCATTTGCGTGCCGATTCGCGGATTGTCTGGGCGACTAAGGGGCTGGAAAAAGAGACCGGCCGGTTGCTGCAGGATGTGGCGCGTGAAATCCTCGGCGATGCGATTCCACTCGCGGTGATTTCCGGACCCACCTTTGCCAAAGAGCTGGCAGCCGGCATGCCAACGGCCATCGCACTGGCATCCACCGATGCGGAGTTCGCTGAAGACCTGCAGCAGAAGCTGCACTGCGGCAAAAGTTTCCGCGTCTACAACAATCAGGATTTCATCGGCGTGCAGTTAGGCGGCGCGGTGAAGAACGTGATTGCGATTGGTGCGGGGATTTCTGACGGCATTGGCTTTGGTGCCAACGCGCGTACCGCCTTGATCACTCGCGGCCTGACGGAAATGAGCCGTCTTGGCGCAGCGCTGGGCGCCGATGCCACCACCTTTATGGGCATGGCCGGTTTAGGCGATCTGGTGCTGACCTGTACCGATAATCAGTCGCGCAACCGTCGTTTCGGCATGATGCTGGGGCAAGGCGAGAGCGTAGACGAGGCGCAACGCATTATCGGACAAGTTGTAGAAGGCTACAGAAACACCAAAGAAGTCAAAGCATTGGCCGCGCGCGTCGGCGTAGAAATGCCGATTACCGAGCAGATTTATCAGGTGCTCTATTGCGGAAAATCAGCGCGAGAGGCAGCATTGACCTTACTTGGCCGTGCAAGGAAGGACGAAAACAGCCAAAGCTAAAGCAGGATGCGCCAGCGTCACCACCTGTAGCGCCCCATCAGGCGCTTTTTTTATCGGGAGCAAACAGCAATGTCGTCTGAAGAGTTAGAACTGGTCTGGAACCATATCAAAGCCGAAGCCAGAGCCCTGGCCGACTGTGAACCGATGCTGGCCAGCTTTTACCATGCGACACTGCTCAAACACGAAAACCTCGGCAGCGCGCTCAGCTACATGCTCGCTAACAAGCTGGCGAACCCGATCATGCCCGCTATCGCTATTCGCGAAATCGTGGAAGAAGCCTATCGTGAAGACCCGGAGATGATTGTCTCTGCGGCCTACGATATTCAGGCTGTACGCCAGCGCGATCCCGCCGTTGATAAATACTCTACGCCGCTGCTTTACCTCAAAGGTTTCCACGCCTTGCAGGCCTATCGCATCGGCCATTGGCTGTGGAAAGAGGGCCGCCGCGCGCTGGCTGTCTATCTGCAGAACGAAATCTCCGTCTCATTTGCCGTGGATATTCACCCGGCGGCACGCATTGGTCGCGGCATCATGCTTGATCATGCTACCGGCATTGTCATCGGCGAAACGGCAATCATTGAAAATGATGTTTCAATTCTGCAATCGGTGACGCTCGGCGGTACTGGTAAAACCAGCGGCGATCGCCATCCGAAGATCCGTGAAGGTGTGATGATTGGCGCCGGTGCCAAGATTCTGGGCAACATTGAAGTGGGTCGCGGCGCAAAAATCGGAGCCGGTTCAGTTGTCCTGCAGCCTGTACCGCCGCATACCACGGCGGCCGGCGTACCAGCGCGCATTGTCGGTAAACCGGCCAGCGATAAACCGTCGATGGATATGGATCAGCACTTCAACGGCGCAGGCTTTGAGTACGGCGACGGCATCTAGCCTTTGATCAGTGCGCCAGCATAATCGAGTTGGCGCCACGCTTCATACACCACCACTGATACTGCATTAGACAGGTTCATGCTGCGGCTCTCCGCCATCATCGGAATGCGGATTTTCTGCTCAGCGGGCAGCGCGCTGAGAATTTCTGCGGGTAAACCGCGACTCTCCGGACCAAACACCAAATAATCACCCTTCTGATAGCTCACCGCGCTGTGCGCAGGCGTTCCTTTGGTGGTGAGGGCGAACATGCGCTGTGGCGTTTCTGTTGCCAGAAACTCTGCGTAATTGGCGTGTTTTTTTAAGGCGGTATATTCGTGGTAATCCAGCCCGGCGCGGCGCAGGCGCTTGTCATCCCAGGCAAAGCCCAGCGGTTCAATCAGGTGTAACTGGAAACCGGTATTTGCGCACAAGCGAATGATGTTGCCGGTATTTGGCGGAATTTCAGGTTCAAATAAGACAATGTTTAGCATAAGGCCCCCAGAAACGAGGGCCGAAGCATAACAAATTATTGACGGGCGGAGTACAGCGGCAGCCATAGCGTGAGGCGTAAACCGCCGAGCGGGCTGTCATCCGCTTTAACCCAGCCGCGATGCTGCTGGATGGCGGTTTCGACAATCGCCAGGCCTAATCCGGTGCCGCCTGACTCACGATCGCGCGCCTCATCGGTCCGGTAGAACGGACGGAAAATCTGCTCGCGATCTTCTGGGCTGACTCCTGGACCATCATCATCGACATGAATGGTGATGCCCGCAATATCCACCGAGAAGCTGACGCTGATGTGCGAATTCGAATAGCGCAGCGCATTACGCACGATATTTTCCAGCGCACTCTCCAACGCATGGGGATTACCGTACAGCGGCCACGGGCCAGGCGGATAGGGCACTTCCATCAGTTTGCCCATCTGCTCGGCTTCAAATTTGGCATCTTCCAGCACGCCATTCCAAAGCTGATTGGCCTTCATCGCTTCGCTAACCAGTGCGTTATTGTGCTGCGTTCGCGACAGCACCAGCAGATCGTTAATCATGCCATCCAGACGCTGCGCTTCCGTTTCGATGCGCTGCAGCTCTTTGCCTTCACCGTTACGGCGACGCAGGAGCGCGGTTGCCAGCTGCAAGCGAGTTAACGGCGTACGCAATTCATGGCTGATATCGGATAGCAGACGCTGTTGCGCCGTCATCATGCGTTCGAGCGCGCTCACCATTTGGTTGAAACTGGAACCCGCAGCCAGAAACTCTTGCGGCCCCGATTCCAGTTCCGGATGCTGGCGCAAATTGCCGCTTGCCACTTCATCCGCCGCATATTTAAGTTTGCGCGCGGGGCGCGCCAGGCTCCAGGCCAGCCACAGCAGCAGCGGCGAGCTGATCAGCATCGTGACAATCAGCAGCAGTAGCGGGCGGTCAAACAGCAGATTAACGAAATCGAGCTGCGAGCTGGTGGCAGGACGAATCAGGTAAAGCTGATAGTTGTCTTCGCCATCGCGGACCGCGAAAGGTCCAACCATCTCCACGCGACCATACTTTTTCTTTTGTGGGTGGTCGGCGTTATCCGACTGCCCAATAAAGTTGCGGATGATCTGCATTTCATTGTGCTGAGCGCCAATCACCCGGCCTTCGCTGGTCACTAATAATAAACGCTGACCGGGCGGCGCCCATTTGTCGATGGAGCGGAACAGGCGACGCCACCACATTAAGTCGTTCGGTGGATCCTGAGACAGCTCCGCTTCAACGTGCTGTTCAATCATGGTGCCCTGACGCTGCTCGCTTTCCAGTAACGCGGTCATCTGGCGCGAATCGAGTTTAGGCACCATGAGAACCAGCATCAACACCAACGCTAGCGTGAGCCAGAAGATGGCGAAGATGCGAGTGGTTAAACTTCCAATCATGATGCCGAAACCATCAGATAGCCGCGTCCGCGTAGGGTTTTAAACCACGGATGACCATCACGACGTTCCGGCAATTTACGACGCAGGTTAGAAATGTGCATATCGATAGCGCGGTCAAACGGTGTCAGACGTTTGCCCAGCACTTCCTGACTAAGGTGCTCACGCGATACTACCTGACCCAGATGCTGTGCCAGCAAATAGAGCAGGGTGAACTCGGTGCCGGTGAGATCCAAAGTTTCGCTGTCGAAGCTGGCTTCCTGACGACCCGGATTCAGGCGCAGGCAGTCGACTTCCAGCGTTGGTGAGCTGTTATCGTGCTGCTGTTGCTGCTCGCTCCAGTTTGAACGGCGCAGAATGGCACGAATACGCGCTACCAGTTCACGATCGTTAAACGGTTTAGGCAGATAGTCATCTGCGCCCAGTTCAAGGCCCAGAACGCGGTCCAGTTCGCTGCCACGTGCAGTCAGCATAATGACCGGAGTTTGGTGCTGTTGGCGTAGTTCTTTCAAAGTGTCGATACCGTTCTTCTTCGGCATCATCACATCAAGCAATAGCAAGTCCACGGTGTTGTCTAGCAGGTTAAGCGCCTGCTCACCATCGCTTGCCACAATGACTTCAAAACCTTCCATCTCAAGCAATTCTTTAAGCAGCGAAGTTAATTCGCGGTCGTCATCAACCAACAGGATTTTATTCATTTTTTATTGCCCTCCGCAGGCAAAATACCGTGTTCCTTGACTTGCAATCCAACGCTTTACGTACTTTTACACCCCCTGACGGATGTTTGCAGCCACCGCCGTACACTGGCTCTCGTTGAATCGCAAAACGGAACGAACTGGGAGTTAACGATGCGCTACTTAACCGCCGTCGTCATTGCCTCAGCGATGGTTCTCAGTCACGCCAGCGCCGAAGCAGCAGACACGACGACGATTGACGAGATGCATCCGAACAGCGGATTGACGACAGGCAGTATGACGCAAAATCCGCAAAGCTACATGTTCGATGGCATTGAGCTGACTGAACAACAGCGGCAACAGATGCGAGACCTGATGCAGCAAGCGCGACACGAACGCCCAACAATCAGCGTTCAAGATATAGAAACTATGCATGACCTTGTCATTGCAGACAAATTTAACGAATCGGCTATCCGACAGCAGGCAGAGAAACAAGCCCGCGCAGCGGTAGAACAGCAAGTCGAGATGGCTCGGGTTCGTAATCAGATGTATCACCTGCTAACGCCTGCACAGCAAGCGACATTGCAGAAAAATTATGAGCGACGATTAGCTGAAGTTCGTCGGCTCTCAGGATTGCAGCCATCATCACCGCTGCAAGCAGTGAGTAGTACCAGCAGTAACCAGTAACATAGTATCCCTGTTTTCCTTGCCATAGACACCATCCCTGTCTTCCCCCGCATGATGCGGGGGTTTTTTTTGCCTGTCATTTCTCTCTAACATCATTGCCTTAAAATTCAATCACGCAGCACACTTATGCCGATGATAAACTTTAGCCATCTTGAGACCTAAAGGCCGCACCTATGAAGCGTGCGATCCGACGAGGCATAGCATGGATTCTTCCTATGCAAAGTTAGTTAATCGGGCGGCGCTGGCGGCAACTACGCTGGCGACATTGCTGTTAATCGTAAAAATTTTCGCCTGGTGGCATACCGGTTCAGTCAGTATGTTGGCGGCGTTAGTAGATTCATTGGTGGATATCGCCGCTTCACTCACCAATTTGCTGGTGGTGCGCTATTCACTGCAGCCGGCCGATGACGATCACACCTTCGGCCACGGTAAAGCCGAATCTCTGGCCGCGCTGGCGCAAAGCATGTTTATCTCCGGCTCGGCGCTGTTTCTGTTTCTCACCGGCATTCAGCATCTGGCCTCGCCCGAAACCTTACATGCGCCGCTGGTGGGTATTGTGGTGACGGTGATTGCGCTGTTTTCAACCCTGACGTTGGTTGCCTTCCAGCGCTGGGTGGTGCGACGCACGCGCAGCCAGGCGATTCGCGCAGACATGCTGCACTATCAATCTGACGTGGTGATGAACGGCGCAATATTGGTCGCTCTCGGTTTGAGCAGCTATGGTTTTGTACGGGCGGATGCGTTGTTCGCGCTCGGCATCGGCGTTTACATTCTCTATAACGCGTTGCGGATGGGTTATGACGCGGTACAGGCGCTGTTGGATCGTGTTTTGCCCGAGCATGAAACGCAGGAGATTATCAACGTGGTGACCAACTGGCCGGGCGTACGTGGCGCGCATGCATTACGCACGCGACAATCGGGCCCCACGCGTTTTATCCAGCTGCATCTGGAGATGGAAGATCAGCTGCCGCTGGTGCAGGCCCATCAGGTGGCCGATCAAATTGAGCAGGCGTTACTCAAGAGGTTTCCCGGCTCAGACGTCATCATCCATCAAGATCCCTGTTCTGTTGTGCCGAGCAATCAACATGGATTTTTTCAAGGTTAGCGACTTAAAATCATGCAATTACACAAAAAAAGTGACGTAACGCTAACAACTCTGTAAAAAATTAGCGAAAACTTGTCTGACCTGAATCAATTCAGCATCAAGCGTTTGATATACTATTTTGCAACTATTAAGCCATGCGATCGCGAGCTGGTCCACGCCGGACACATGGCAGGAATAATCCTTAGTTTTTGAACAATCCAGAGGTTGTCATGATCAAAAAAATCGGAGTACTGACCAGCGGCGGCGACGCCCCAGGCATGAACGCAGCCATTCGCGGAGTTGTACGTTCCGCGCTGAGTGAAGGACTGGAAGTTTTTGGTATTTACGACGGCTATCTGGGATTGTACGAAGATCGCATGATCAACCTTGACCGCTACAGCGTGTCAGACATGATCAACCGCGGCGGCACCTTCCTCGGTTCCGCCCGCTTCCCAGAATTTCGCAACGATGAAGTGCGCCAGACCGCGATTGATAACATGAAAAAGCGTGGTATTGATGCGCTGGTGGTTATCGGCGGTGATGGTTCCTACATGGGTGCTAAGCGCCTGACTGAAATGGGCTTCCCGTGCATCGGCCTGCCTGGCACCATTGATAACGACGTAGCAGGTACTGATTACACCATCGGTTATTTCACTGCGCTGGAAACCGTGGTTGAAGCGATTGACCGCCTGCGTGACACCTCATCTTCCCACCAGCGTATCTCCATCGTGGAAGTGATGGGCCGTTACTGCGGCGATTTAACCCTGGCGGCAGCGATTGCCGGTGGTTGCGAGTTCATCGTGCTACCTGAAATCCCGTATACCCGCGAAGAGCTGGTTGCTGAAATCAAAGCCGGCATTGCCAAAGGTAAAAAGCACGCCATCGTGGCGATCACCGAGCACATCTGCGATATCGACGATCTGGCGCACTTCATCGAAGCTGAAACTAAACGCGAAACCCGCGCTACCGTTCTCGGTCACATTCAGCGTGGCGGCGCACCTTGTGCCTATGACCGCATTCTGGCCTCGCGCATGGGCTCCTACTCCATCGAGCTGCTGCTACAAGGCTACGGCGGACGCTGCGTCGGTATTCAGAACGAAAAGATGGTGCATCACGACATCATCGATGCGATTGAAAATATGAAGCGTCCATTCAAACGCGACTGGCTGGATACCGCGAAAAAACTCTACTGATTATTCAGCATCAAGGCGCGACGTGATTCGCGCCTTTTTTATGCCTGCTCATATTCCGTGGGGTTATAACAGCTTATTTTTAATTCTTTAATCCGTGGATAAGTTTGTGTCAGTCTTGTTCTATAACGACCTCGGGAGAGCAAGCAATGAATAAGTGGAGTATTGGTGTCACCCTGTTACTGGCTTCAACCAGTGTTCTGGCAAAGGATATTCAGCTGTTAAACGTCTCTTACGATCCAACCCGTGAGCTGTACGAGCAGTACAACAAAGCGTTTAGCGCGCATTACAAGCAGGAAACCGGCGACAACGTGGTGATTCGCCAGTCGCACGGCGGTTCAGGTAAACAAGCAACCTCAGTGATCAATGGCATCCGAGCTGATGTGGTTACGCTGGCGCTGCAATCTGATGTCGATGCTATTGCTGACCGTGGTCGTATCAATAAAGACTGGATTAAACGCCTGCCGGACAACTCCGCACCCTACACCTCAACCATCGTGTTCCTGGTGCGCAAAGGCAACCCGAAAGGCATTCATGATTGGCCAGATCTGATCAAACCGGGCGTTTCCGTCATCACGCCAAACCCGAAAACGTCAGGCGGCGCGCGCTGGAATTATCTGGCTGCATGGGGCTGGGCGCTGGATCAAAACAACGGCGATCAAGCCAAAGCGCTGGCTTACGTGAAATCGCTGTTTAAGAACGTAGAAGTGCAGGATTCCGGCGCACGTGGTGCCACTAACACCTTCGTGGAACGCGGCATTGGCGATGTGCTGATAGCGTGGGAAAACGAAGCCTATCTGGCGGTAAATAAGCTGGGTAAAGACAAGTTTGAGATCGTCACCCCAAGCGAATCGATTCTGGCGGAGCCAACGGTTTCGGTAGTGGATAAAGTGGTCGACGAGCAGGGCACCCGCAAAGTAGCCGAAGATTACCTCAAGTATCTCTACTCGCCGGAAGGTCAGACTATCGCGGCGGAAAATTTCTATCGTCCACGTGATAAAGCCGTTGCGGAGAAATTTGCCAATAAATTCGCTCCGGTAAAACTGTTCACTATCGACAATAAATTTGGTGGCTGGACGCAAGCCCAGAAAACCCACTTCGCCGATGGTGGCAGCTACGACCAGGTGATGAAGCCATAACGTACATCGTCAGGTCGCCATTTATGGCGACCTTTTTACATACCATTACGCCTCTTGCGTCGCCAACCGCCGACCGGCACGCTGCGCCACCAGCGGCAACAATGCCTGACGTACCAGATAGCCATCTGGATCCAGCCCCCAACCTAACGCAGCAGCGGCATCGACAATCGCTTTATCCCATTCCAGTTTTTTCCGTCCGTCACCCGCAGTGGTAATCACCACTTCACACGCATGATCGGATGCCTGATAGCGACGCCAGCTGCCTGCCGGCACGGAAATTACCGAACGCTCCGGCGCGGTCATCGTCACTTCTTCACCATCACGATTGAAGGTCACAGTAAGCGTGCCCTTAAACACCATGAGTACTTGCACCTGTGCGCAGCGATGCGTACCCATTTCACCCGCTTGTGGCAAAGCCAGCCACTCTACCGAGAAGCCGTGTGGCGTGTTGATGGGCGGAGCGGCCTGACGATCCTGATTAATGCCATAGCCGATGACGGGCGCCATACGCGCACCGTGACCCGGCAACATGGCATCCAGTAGCGCGTGATCGCTCCAGGCGCGCTGCTCACCGGTGACGGCAAACTGCGCCATCTGCTCGGGCGTAAAATGCTGTAGCTGCGCCATCTCCGCCTCGGGCAGCGGCGGCATACGCTCTGCAACCGGCGGGATCGCCGCGCCGGTTGAGGTATCGATCAGCATGTTATTGGGGCTGAGATAGAGTCCATATTCCGCCGCCGCCGACATCACATCGGGATGCCAGATAATGCCGCCGGTGTTATCGCCGCCCAGCACGGTAAATACCCAGCCATCGGTATCGGTAGCCGACACATTGGTGAAGCCACGGAAAATCCAGGTGGGCAGGCTGACAATCGCCGGAGCGTCGAGCTCCAGCGACTCTTCGCCTTTATTCCCCCAGCGGAAACGCCAGCGGCCTTCATGGATCAGGAAGACTTCGGCAGTGAAATGCAGATGCAGATTATTGGTCACGCCTTTTGGCATCGCCGCCGCGCCAATATTAAAACCGTGCGCTTCAGGAATATTGATCACCTGCTCAGACGACTGCGTCACGCCCGGCCCGATAAATGAGTAATTCTGCTTGAGATGCGAACCCGGCAGTTTGCAGTCGATAAACGCCAGATTGCACGACACCATATCTTGCGGCGCGATCAGGCGCGCACGTGCTGCTGTAGCGGACAATGTTTGCTGTTTCATCTTCTTCTCCTCAATAACCCGAACCAGAACGAACAGGCAACGCCTCACCGCGCGCGGTGGCGACAGCGTGGCGTGCGGCATGCGTTAGCTGCATCACATCATTGGCGGGGGTCACCAACTGAAAGCCCTGTGCGATGCGCTGTGCGGCGGCTTCTCCGCTGGTACAAAAAATACCGGCCAGTTTGTGGCCGGCGCGGGTGCGGCTCAGCACCCGTTCAATGGCATTTAACATCTCAGGATGCTGCGATTCGGCGCTGGCCTGGCCGGTGAGCGTAAGAGACAGATCGTTGGGGCCGATAAACACGCCGTCCAATCCCTCGACGTCGAGAATGGCATCAAGATTGGCCAACCCCGCGCGTGTTTCAATCATCGCCAGCGTCAGAATTTGCTGGTTAGCATGCTGCGGATAATCTTTGCCGCCATACAGCAGCGCACGCGCTGGACCAAACGAGCGCGAACCTTGCGGCGCATAGCGGCAGGCATCGACAAACTGCTGCGCTTCGGCGGCATCGTTGATCATCGGGCAGATAATGCCGTAGGCGCCGGCATCCAGCATGCGCATAATCTGCGCCGGCTCGTTGTGCGAGACGCGCACCAGCGGCGTCGCGGGTGTGGAGGATAGCGCCTGCAACATGCTGAGCGCGGCGGCGAAATCGATCAGGCCATGTTGCAGGTCAACGGTGACGGCATCAAAGCCCTGATGTCCGGCAATCTCGGCGCTGTAGCTGCTGGGGATCGCCAGCCAGCCGTTAATAATCGGTTCACGGCGTTGTTTTAAAGGGTTGATACGCATAATTCACTCCTCTTAATCCAGGTTTGCAGCGCGCGGGCACAGGCTTGCGGCTGCTCCAGCAGCAGAAAGTGTCCGCACTGTTCAAGCGTGATGTGGCGTGCGGCGGGAGCCGCTTTGACAAGCAGGTGATGGTGTTCGGGGGTGCAGATGGCGTCGCTGTCGCCGTTGAGGATCAACAGCGGTGCCTGCAGCGCCGGTAAGGTATGCCGTAAATCGCGACGTTGTATGGCGATGGCGGTCTGTTGACGAAAGCGCTCAACGCTGCTGCGTTCTGCCATCGTCACCAGCGCGCCAAGCAGCTCGCGATCCGCCAGCCGCGATGCATGCACATAGCGCGGCCAGAGTTGCTCAATCACCGATCGCATACCGTTTTTCGCAGCCCGATCAAGCAAGGCAATACGTCCCGCAGCGTTGACCGGCGCATCCGCCAACGGATTCACCGCCAGCAGCGCGAGGCCCGCGATGCGTTGCGCGGCTTGCGCCTGCATCTCCATCGCCACCAGCGCACCCAGCGAGAATCCCACCAGTAAAAAGCGCGCCGGCAAGTCAGTCAGCAGTTGCGCCGCGAGCTGTTCGGCGCTGTCAGCACCGCTCATCTCGGGAATGATCATCGGCTGCGGCGGTAGATGGCGGCAAAGCGGTTGCCACAACGCGCCGTCGCACAAGGTACCGCCCAGTAACACCAAAGGCAGTGACATGATTAGCCCTCCGCCACAGGACGGGCATTCACCATCCGCATCACATGGCGCACCAGCAGCAGCGACAGCAATGAAATAATGCCAATCACCATAAAGCCCTGTTGCATCGCGAAGTAATATTTGATGTAGCCGACCAGCACCGGGCCAAAGAAAATCCCAGCGGAGTAGATGCTTTGATATAGCCCAACGCGAGTGGATTGCTGCCAGGCGGGCGTGCGGGTGACGATCAGCGAATTCAGCACGGTGGAGATCATGCCGAAGGCACAGCCCGCCAGCGCCTGCAAGCCATACAGCAGCCAGATATTGGGCGCGTAAGGCATGGCTATCGCTACGGCCCCTTGCAGCACGCCGCCGATAATTGCCGTGTTGCGTAAGCCCAGCAGGCGATAGAAGAAGGGCGCGCACAGCGCGGTGGCCAGCGCATAGAAGAACAGATGGATGCCGCTTAGCGTCGCCAGCGAAGCGGCCGCCATGCCAAAGCCTTCTGCCAGTAGCGGCGTCAGCGTGTCGCGCGTGGCAAATGGCACCATCATCACCAGTGCACAGAGTCCGCCGAGATACCACACCGAAGGATCACGCAGCTGAGTGCGAACCGCAGAGAGACGTTGCGCCGTGGGCATCGCTTCCGGGCGTTTTTCACGGATAAAGAACGTCAGCAAAAAAGCCAGCAGCGCGGCAGCGGACGCCACCAAAAAGCTCGATTCGGCACCGAAATGACGGGCAATAAATCCTGCCACCGAAATCCCGATAAAAGTGCCTACCGGCGAGGTGACGCTCAGCATGGCGATCGCGGCGGCGGCTTCCAGCGGCGGGAAGTAAGCCACGAACATCACGTTATACACCACCCACGTCGCGCTGGTGACGCCATCGGCGAGCTTGGCGATAAACAGTGTTTCCGGTGTCGGCCAAAGGTAAACCACCGGCCAGGCGATAAGCGTAAACAACAAGCCAATCTGGATAATGCGTTTGCGGCGGCGAAAGCGGTCCGACAGAATGCCGGTCGGAAAACGCAGCAGCATCGAGGCCAATCCGGTCGCACCGATGATGATTCCCATCACGCGCGCCTCGACATTCAGCGACATGATGTAGGGGGCGAGAAACGGATCAAAGGCGTGAATGCTGATAAAAAACAGCAAGCTAATAATGAAAAACAGCAGCACATCACGACGCAATAACGCTTTCATAATGAGTTCCTCAATAAGCCGTCCAGCCGCCATCCACCTTCAGCGCGCTGCCGGTGACCAACGCTGCGGCCGGTGATGCCAGAAACACCACCGGCCCCATCACATCTTCCAGCGTGCCAAGACGACCAATCTGAATGCGGCGCAGCGTCTGCTGGCGAAACGCTTCATCTGCCAGCGAGGCCTGCGACAGTTCGGTTTCGATAAAGGTGGGGCACAAGGTGTTGATGCGAATGCCGTCGCGTCCCAGCTCCAGCGCCATGGCACGCGTCAGCCCTTCCAGCGCCGCTTTTGATGCGCAGTAGACGCTGCGCTGCGGGCCGCCGACGTGCGCCATCTGCGAAGAGAGATGGATAATGCTGCCGCCGTGTCTGGCGGCCTGCATACCGGCTGCGACCTGCTGCGACAGGAAAAACGTGGCGCGCAGGTTGACGTCCATCACCGCATCAAAGTTGGCTTCGCTGACCTCGCTAAACGGCTGATGGCGCGCCAGCCCGGCGCTGTTGACCAGCACATGAAAGCTCGGCAAATCGTGCAGTGTCTGGCGCACCGCGCGCGTGTTGCAGACGTCGAGCGGCAGCGGATGCAATGTCAGGCCGGCGCTCGCCGCCTGCTGCACGGCGTGCGCCAGGCGATCGGCGTCGCGCGCGGCAATCCACACCTGCGCTCCGGCGTCGGCCAGCGCGATAGCGGCGGCAAAACCGATACCGCGCGAGCCGCCGGTCACCAGCGCGCGCTGTCCATCCAGGCGAAATGAAGGGGTAGTCGGAACCATGCGCGCCTCCTTATTTCACCGTAACCGGCGCGGGTGCGGCGTAGGCCACTTCCTGCTGGCCGTAGCGGCGCACGCGGATGTTGGCCTGTTCGGCATGACCGGCAAAGCCCTCCAGCAGCGCCAGACGCGAGCAGTAAGCGCCGATTTCTGCCGAAGCCGCATCGCTGGTGACGCGCTGCCAGGTGCAGGTTTTCATAAATTTGCCCACCCACAAGCCGCCGGTATAACGCGATGCACCCAGCGTGGGCAGCGTATGGTTGGTGCCGATCACCTTGTCGCCATAAGCCACATTGGTACGCGGCCCGAGAAACAGCGCGCCGTAATTGCGCATGTTCTGGTGATACCAGTCATCGCGATCGGTCATCACCTGCACGTGTTCAGAAGCGATGCGGTTGGCTTCTGCCAGCATCTCATCGTGATCGGCACAGAGAATGATTTCGCCATAATCGTGCCAGGCTTGTTGCGCCACATCGGCGGTAGGCAGTTGCAGCAACAGCTGGTGGATATAGCGCTCGGTCTCCTGCGCCAGCTGGCGCGAGCAGGTCAGCAGAATCGCGGGTGAGGTGGGGCCATGTTCCGCCTGGCCGAGCAGATCGGTTGCGCAGAGTTCACCGTCAACGCTGTCATCGGCGATCACCAGCGTTTCGGTCGGGCCAGCGAACAGGTCGATGCCAACGCGACCAAATAGCTGGCGTTTGGCTTCGGCCACCCACGCGTTGCCCGGCCCGACTAACATATCGACCGGCGCAATCCGCTCAGTACCAATCGCCATGGCGCCCACCGCCTGAATGCCGCCGAGCGCATAGATCTCGTCGGCGCCGGCCATCGACTGCGCCGCAACAATGGCTGCAGCCGGTTTACCGTGAAACGGCGGGGCGCAGCTCACGATGCGATCGCAGCCTGCGACTTTGGCGGTAATGATCGACATATGCGCCGAAGCCAGCAGCGGATATTTGCCGCCCGGCACGTAACAGCCGACATTGCTGATGGGAATGTTGCGATGGCCAAGTATCACGCCCGGACGCGTTTCAATCGCTAAATCGGTCAGGCAATTTTTTTGCGCCTGAGCGAAGTTATGCACCTGCTCCTGAGCGAATTCGATGTCGCGAATATCTTGTTTGGTCAGCTGTTGCAGGCAGGCATTGATCTCCTGCGGCGTTAAGCGAAAATCATCGCGGGCAAAGCCATCGAACTTAATCGAGAGTTCGCGCACCGCGTCATCGCCGCGCGCTTCAATTTGCGCCAGCACTGCTTCCACATCGCTGCGAACGCGCTGTTGCTGCTGTTGGCGTTCTGCTTTCGCTGCCGCCTGTTTTAACCAGATTGCCATGCTCTTTTCCTCATCATTGATTGCTGTTAATCAGGTTTGCATACGTATGCAAAGAGCGTAAAGAGGCTGAAAGGGGAAAAAATGAAAAGTGAGAATGTGCGCAGTTTTTTCAAATTGCAGGCAGCAGAAAGCCCCGCAGAACGGGGATTAACATGATGAATTTTCTGGTTTTACAGTCGCTCTATCGCCAAAGCGAGCGCCAGCAATGCTTCTTCATCAGGCGCTGGATAGAGCAGTTCCAGCCCCAGCGGCAAACCGTTAGCTAGTTGACCAAACGGCAACGTTACGGCGGGTAAGCCGCTGATGGCCGCCAGCTCCGGCGCCCAGCCCGGCGGCATCTTCTCCAGTGAAATCGGAGTGCGCTGGCTGGTGGGATAAATCAGCGCCTCCAGCCGCTGATCCTGCATCTGCTGTTGCAGTTGCTGACGCAAATGGCGTTGAAAACGGCGTTGCTCGTGCCATGCGGCACACACCAGCTCGCTGCGCGTGAGGTGTAATTGCAGCAGTTCATCGAACTCGGCGAGATGCTCGCCTCGTGCCAGCAGATCCGAAAGAGAAGCAGGCGCATGGTCCATTTTGCTTAGCCAGCGGGACATCGCCGGATGGAATTCGCGCAGGCTGAGACAAGGTTCCTGCGCCACGCGCGATGATAGCGGTAACCGCAGCGGAATCAGTGTGGCGCCCGCCCGCCGCAGACGAGAGAAAGCCTGTGCTAATGCCTGACGTTGCGCGTCATCATCGCCTGGCAGATCGCTAACCATGCCCAGCCGCACACCCCGCAAGGTTCGCTGCGCTAGCGGGCGCACCGGCAGCCCATGCGTTACCTGATGCAGCAGCGCCGCATCAGCCACGCACCATGTCATCGGCCCAACGGTGTCTTTGCTGAGCGAAAGCGGCGCGACGCCGCGCAGCTGGCGGCGGCGAAATGCCGGACGCAGTCCCACCAGACCGGTCCATGCCGCGGGAATGCGGATCGATCCGCCAGTATCGCTGCCGAGTGCCGCATCCGCCATACCGGCCACCACCGCCGCTGCGCTGCCGCCGCTTGAGCCACCGGCGGTCAGCTGTGGATTCAGGGGATTGCGCACATCGCCGCCGAGCGAACTGCGCGAACGTACGTCAAAGGCGAACTCAGACAGATTCGCTTTGGCGAGAATCAGCGCACCCGCAGTTCTCAGGCGTGCAATTACGCGCGCATCTTCACGTGGCTGTGCTTCGGCCAGCGCCCGGCAGCCGAGCGTGGTAGCCATGCCGACGCAATCAATATTATCTTTTATCACCAGCGGAATGCCGTGCAGCACGCCAACCGGCGCGCCGCTACGCCATAAGCGATCGCAGCGCTGTGCCTCTTTCATCACCTGGGGATTAATACTGATAATCGCGTTGAGCGCGCGACCTGCGTTGATAGCGGCTAAGCGGCGTTCAACCTCTTCCGCACTGTTGCGCTGCGGTTGCAGGCGCGCGGCACTCATTTCACCGCATCCTGCGACAGCATGCCGCTCGCTTTACGTGCCGCTGGCGGCAACTGACGCTGCTGCACCCGTTTTGCCGCTAGCGGTGTTAACACGCCAGCGATCAGACACAAGCCACCAATCACCCAATAACCCGCGTAGACATTGACGTGTTGCAACAACACGCCCATCAGCACCGGGCCGAAAAACATGCCGCACGAATAGATGGTTTGAAACAGCCCCATCCGGGTGGTTTGTTCATGTTCCGAAGTGTTAACCACGCTTAAGGACATAAACACGGCAAACGCCATGCCAAAGGAAAAACCGGCCAGACCTTGCCACAGGTAAATCAGCCACATGTTGCTGGTCAAGGGGACGAAAATTGACGAGATGATTTGTAATCCGATGCCCACCAGCGCGGTGTTAACCAAGCCCAGCCGCTGATAAAACACGGAACTGCACAATGCCACGGCCACACCATAAAACAACAAGTGGATATTACTCAGCACTGCCAGCGTGCCCGCCTTGGCACCTAACTGCTGAGCGTATATGGGTGTGAGCGTGTCGCGAGTGGCAAACGGGACCAAAATCACCACCGTCGCCAGCAGCCCAATAAACCAAATTGAGCGGTCCGCTAGCTGGCGTTTAGCGCTGTCGATACAGGCTTTGAGGTGCGGCGCTTTGTGGCTATCTTCCTCTTCACGAACGCGCAGGCTGAGAAGCAGCGCCAGGCAACCGGCAATCGCTGGCACAAAAAACGCCTGCGTACTGCCCAGCCATAAGGCAACGGCACCGCAAATGGCATTGCTAATAAATACGCCAATCGGCCCGGCCAATGCCAACAGCGCCACTGCAGCCGGCGCGTCATCACGAGGAAAATAGCGGATGAAAATGATGTTGTAGAGCACCCAACTCGCGGCAGCGATGCCGCAGGCCAGCTTGGCCAGCCAGAATGTCAGCGCAGCGGGGAACATCCACGCCAGCGGCCAGGCAATCACCGGCAGCAGCAGGGCGAACTGCATAAACACTTTGCGATTTTTCATCACGTCAGAGATGACGCTGAGCGGAAAACGGATACACAGCGACGCAAAACCAGAGGCGCCCATGATCATGCCGATGGTTTGCGGTTCAATGCCTAATCTCACCATGTAAGGCGCCATGAAGGCATCGAAGCCGTGAATGCAGATAAAAAACAGCACGCTCATGGTGAAAAACGTCAACAGCTCGGGACGGCTAAACAGTGCTCGAAACATGTTAAACCTCTTATCAACACAGATAAGTGACTAAAAACGCGGGTTTCATCCTGAGTCCGGGTCGGTTATGTTGCATGCATTGAATACGTATTCAACGGCCGAAGTTACGAAATGATTTCATGTTTGTAAAGTGCGTGCTTGGCAATGTGAAAAAAAAGTTATTGAGTGTTGCATACGCATGCAAAAAAGGTGTAAGAGTAAAAAACACACACCGAAGCAGGTGAGTCCGGTTGATGAAATTGGCTACAATGCCCGGCAGTCACCCGTGCATCAGTGTGCTAAACAGGAAGATAACGCCATGAAACGTAAGACCTTCGGTCCAGTGACCTCACAACAAGTTGCGCAGCACGCCGGCGTTTCACAGTCTGCGGTATCGCGTACCTTCACGCCGGGCGCCAGTATTTCACCGGCCACGCGTGAAAAGGTGCTGCAGTCTGCCCGTGAGTTGGGTTATCGACCCAACGCGTTGGCGCGATCGCTGAACACCGCACGTTCGCGCATCGTTGGTGTGGTGATCTCCTGTTTCGATAATCCGTTTTATCCCCATGTGCTGGAAGCGTTGGGGCGTGAACTGGATGCGCTTAACTACCATCTGCTGCTGTTCGTCAGCGATCGGGATAGCAATGTTGACCGCATTTTCGATCAGATCATGCAGTACCGCGTGGATGGCATTGTGCTGGCATCCGGCGCGTTATCCGATGCCTTATCCGAAGAGTGCCACGGCGCGGGCATTCCGGTGGTGCTGTTCAACCGCACCGCCGAAAGCGAAATGGCGTCAAGCGTGAATACCGATAACCGTGCCGCCGCACGTCAGATCGCCGAATTTCTGTTGGCAGGCGAACATCAACGCTTTGCCTGCATTACCGGCGCGGACAACGCTTCGGTAAATCAGCTACGGCTGGACGGTTTTCGCGAGGCATTGCGCGCGCGCAACATCGACGTCACGGTGTTAGCGGGTCAAAACGACAGCGAGCAAACCGCACAGGCGGCGCGTCAATTGTTCAGCAGCGGCACGCCGCCCGATGCGGTGTTTGCCGTCAACGATCATATGGCGCTGACGGTTATGGATGTGGCGCGTTACGAGTTTGGTCTGCGCATTCCGCAGGATGTGTCGGTGGTGGGTTATGACGATGTTGGTCCAGCGGGCTGGCCTTCGTATGCGCTGACGTCTATCTGTCAGCCGGTTGAAGTGATGGTGCAACGCACCATTGGCCTGCTAATGCAGCAAATCGACAGCGCGGTGATGGCACCCGAGCAAATTGTTATTCCCGGCACGTTGGTAGTACGCCACTCCGCGCGGCGTCCGCGTCACGGCGTGGTAGAAGAGAACGGCCAGCTGCTATTTCGTTCAGAGGAGGTTGAGTAATGCGATTGCCGGGTTTCAGTCCCCAGTTTGATTCTATTCAGCAGTTTATTCTGACGTTAACCCACGTGGTATGGGAGCAGAAGGATATCGGGCAGCTGGCTGATTTCTACGCCACGCCGGTGGTATTTCACACGCCGGAAAAGCGCCTGACCGAACTCAGCGATTTCATGCGTTTGACGCTGGAAGCGTTACATTGCTTCCCGCAGCGTCAGGTGCTGACCGAAGATATTCTCACCGCGCGTGAAGGCGATACCTGTTGGTACGCCTCGCAGCGCACGCAGGCACGTATTCAGCATCTGGGCGAAGGCTTCTTTGGCGCGCCGAGTGGCAAAACGGTTTGGGTACGTACTTTCGCCGATCGTATTTGTCGTGATGGGCTGGTGGAGCAAGAGTGGCTGCTGCAGGATCGCGCGGGCATTCTTGCGCAGATTGGTACCAACGTGGCGGAGTTTGCCCAGCATCTAACGCAGATGCGCCAGCAGCAAGGGCTGGAGATGCCCGCGCCCGAAGAGCTGGAAGCGCGTTGGGCTGGCGGCCCGGATGGCGATGATGCCGAAGGAACCATCGCGGGTTTGATTGAGCGCTATCTCAGCATGTGGGCCGGCGGCAACAGCGGCGTGGTGCCAGGTGTTTATCATCCTGCCGCCACCTTGCACGGACCGGGCCACAGCAGCTTTACCGGCGAGCAGGAGATTGGCAGCTTCCTTTCCGGCTATCGCGCCTCATTCGCTGACAGCGAAACGCAGCTGCATCATTTGGTGGTGCGCCGCGATGCCAACGAACCGGTGCGCATCAGCCTGCGCTGGTCACTGTTGAGCTGGCATGACGGCTACGGAAAGTTTGGTCCGCCGTCGCGCAAGCCAGTGTGTATTTCCGGTATTTCTCATTTGGAATTACGTGATGGCGTCATCATGCGGGAATATTTAGGTATTGATGAACTCTCAATCTGGTTACAGCTACTCAGCTGATTAATCAGCACTTTTAAATAACGCATCACGTCACGGTAATTAATCCCTTAATTACCGACGGCGTTCTGCACCCTGAATTCAGCCGGGTGAATCGGCAGCGCTTGATTGCGAGGACCGCGCTCACCCTTAATTCGTCAAAAGCAGGAGTGTTTATGTCTACAACGGATACGGCTAATAAAGCCACCGCCAGTGAAAAGAGCGCAGAAAAAACCTCAGCACGCACCCAGGCCGAACCGGTTTTGCAGGTTGAGCGACGGGATTTTGTCGATCTGGTTCCAGAAAACCGTGCGCGGGTGCAGCCAATGCGCGGTTTCGATCCCTGCTATACCGATATCGTTGATTACATTGTGCGTTGTACCCACAAGATCTGGGATGAGCGCGATGTCGGGCTGATCTACAGCCATTACACCCATAACTGCGTGTTATATAACGCATTGGGCACCATTTATACCCGTGAACAAGTGGTGCTCGATACCTTGCAACGTTTGGTCGCCTTCCCGGAACGTCGCGGCATGGCAACGCAGGTGATCTGGAACGGCAACGACGTTGACGGTTTTTACACCTCGCATCTGGTTACCGGTAGCGGCCGCCACACGCAGCCAAGCCAGTACGGTAAACCCACTAATCGCACCTTTACCACGCGTACCGTGGCGGATTGCATGATTCTGGAAAACAAGATTTACCGCGAATGGGTGGTGAGCGACAACATGTCGCTGATGCGTCAATTGGGGCTGGATACCGACCAGATCGCGTACAACATGGCGAAAGAGCAGTTTGATAAGGGTTTCCGACTGACGGAGATTGGCGAAAACCGTCGTCTGCTCGGCCAGTATCCGCCGGAAAGCGATCCGGATTACACGCTGGCGCACAGTGATACCGAGGCGCAGGTGCTGGGCTGGCTGCACGAGATTTACAACAAACGCATGCTGGGCAAAGTGAAAGAGGTTTACGCCAGCAATGTGCAGTGGCACGGCCCACTGATGAAAGAGTTATATGGTCAGGCATCGGTGATCCATCAGACGCTGGCGCTGATCGGCATGATCCCAGACGGCGCATGGATGCCGCAGCATATCTGCTCCAATCCATGTGAAGAGGGCGGCACCAAAGTGGCGGTGCGCTGGGTAATGGAAGGGCATCATCTTGGCTACGGCGAGTTGGGTAAACCAACGGGACAGCGTCTGCTGGTGATGGGTATGAGCCACTATCACGTGGTGAACGGCAAAATTGTTGATGAATGGGTGGTTTACGATCACCTGGCGATGCTGGCGCAGATCAAATTGGGACAACTGGCGGAGACGGAAGCATGAGCAAACAACGCGTGCAGTTTATCAAGCAAGCCGCGGGCGAAGATGCGCAGGCGGATGCCAGCCTGATCGCCACCGTGAGCGACATTATTAGCAACGTGCGTCAGCGCGGAGACGCGGCACTGCGTGATTATTCGCAGAAATTTGATGGTGTCGCGCCGGAGCAGCTGGAAGTTTCGGCAGCAGAGATCGAGCAGGCGCTGGCGCAACTCGCCGATCAAACCCGCCAGGACAGTGAGTTTGCTATTGCCCAGGTGCGCCGCTTCGCCGAAGCGCAGCGCGCCACCTTGCAGCCGCTGGAGATTGAGACGTTGCCGGGCGTTCATCTGGGGCATCGCATCATCCCGATTGAAACCGTGGGCTGCTATGTGCCGGGCGGACGCTATCCGATCCTCTCCGCGCCGGTGATGTCTATCGTGCCAGCGGTGGTGGCGGGCTGCGATAACATCATCGCCTGTCTGCCGCCGGGCGCTCATCCGGCAATGATTGCAATTTGCCACTTGGCCGGAGCGCACCGCATTTTCAAAGTTGGTGGTGCGCAGGCCATTGCCGCGATGGCATACGGCACCGCATCGCTGCCGGCGGTGGACAAGATCGTCGGGCCGGGCAACGCTTTCGTCAATGAGGCGAAGCGTCAGGTATTTGGCAAAGTGGGTATTGATGCGTTGGCGGGGCCGAGCGAAATCTTTATCGTCGCCGATGACAGTGCTGATCCGCGCGTGCTGGCAGCGGATCTGCTGGCGCAGGCGGAGCATGACGTGCGCACGCGTGTTGGGCTGGCGACCACCAGCGAACGCGTGGCGCATGCAACATTGCGGGAAATTGAGGCGCAGCTGGCATCCTTGCCGACGGCGAAAACGGCTGGTGAGGCGTGGCAGCGTCAGGGCGAAATTGTTCTCTGTGCCGACGAGGATGCGATGGTGGCGTACACCGATGAGATCGCCACTGAGCATCTGCAAATCCATGCGCGCGATCCCCATGCGCTGGCGGCGCGCATCCGCAATTACGGATCGCTGTTTATCGGGCAAAACGCCAGCGTGGTGTTTTCTGATAAATGCTGCGGCACCAACCACACGCTGCCCACCATGGCGGCGGCACGTTACACCGGCGGATTGTGGGTCGGTGCGTATCTGAAAACCTGCACGCATCAATGGATTGACGATCAGGGCATCGCCGCCATCGCTGCTCCTGCGGTGCGCCAGAGCCGTACCGAAGGGATGCAGGCGCATCGTCGTGCAGCGCAGATTCGTTTGCAGCCAGAAAAACTCGACGCCATCCTGCGTGGCGCGGAGGATTAGTCCGTGACTTTCATCACCTGCCAGGCGAGGATGCTGGCAGGTGATGAACAGAGGAATCGGGCTATGCAGGGCAGTCGTCGTACCCTGAAGTTACTTACCGCTTTATTGGTGCTGTTGATTGTCGGACTGATCGCCGGCGCCATCCATTTCCATAAAAACGCCAACGCCTTATGGCAGATCATCAGCGAAAAGTGCGTGCCGAATATGGCGGCGACGGGCAACCCAGCGCCATGCCAGCAGGTGAATAGCGCGCAGGGTTACGTCACGCTAAAAGATCTCAACGGGCCGTTGCAGTATCTGCTGATGCCGGTCGAAAAAATCACCGGCATGGAAAGTCCCATCATTCTTGAACCTGCAACGCCAAATCTGTTTGCCGAAGCCTGGCAACAGCGCGCATTACTGGCGCAAAGGCACGGCGCGCCGATTCCCGATAGCGCGCTGTCGCTGGCCATCAATGCGCAATACGGGCGTACGCAGAATCAGCTGCATATTCATATTTCCTGTCTGCGTCCGGATGTGCGCCAGCAGCTGGATGCGCTGGCACCGAGACTGAATGCGCAGTGGCAGAGTGAAACGCTGCGCAAGCATGGTTATCTGGTGCGGGCGCTTTCTAAGCAAGAGCTGGCGCAGCAGAGTGCGTTTATCCGTCTGGCGGATGAAGTGCCGCATGCGCGCAGCGAGATGGGGAAATATGGGCTGGCGCTGGCACAGCTGCCGGATGGCCGTTTAGCGCTGCTGGCGCTGGAACGTAACTGGCTGAAGCTGAACAGCGGTTCGGCGGAAGAGATGCAGGATCATAACTGCAGCATATTGCCGCAATAACCCTTTTTTCGTAGGGACGCAATTAATAGCGGCCAATAAAAAAGGCGGCTAATCAGCCGCCTTAATCTGCATCTAAACGCTAAGTTACGCGTTTTTCGCTGCTGCTGCCGCTTTCACGATTACCGCAAAAGCATCCGCTTTCAGTGAAGCACCGCCAACCAGCGCGCCATCGATATCTGGCTGGGTGAACAGCTCAGCGGCGTTTTTGTCGTTGACCGAACCGCCGTACTGAATGATCACTTGCTGAGCGATAGCCGCATCTTTCTTCGCGATATGGTCACGAATGAATTTATGCACCGCCTGAGCCTGCGCTGGCGTAGCAGATTTGCCGGTACCGATAGCCCAAACCGGCTCATAAGCGATGACTGCGCCTTCGAACGCCGCGGCGCCCTGCGTTTCCAGCACGGCGTCGATCTGACGTGCGCACACTTCTTCCGTTTTGCCCGCTTCGTTTTCTGCGTCAGTTTCACCGATGCACAGAACCGGCACCAGACCCGCTTCTTTCACTACGGCAAATTTCTTCGCGATGAACTCGTCGCTCTCTTTGTGGTAGGTGCGGCGCTCAGAGTGGCCGATGATGATGTATTTCGCGCCAACGTCTTTCAACATGTCTGCGGAAGTTTCGCCAGTGAATGCGCCAGACAGATTAACGTCAACGTTCTGAGCACCCAGAGCAATGTGGCTACCGGAAATGGCGTGTTTTGCCAGGTCCAGATAGATGGCTGGCGGTGCAATCGCGACGCCACAACCATCAACACCAGACAGCTCTTTGCGCAGGCCTTCAATCAGCTCTTTGGTGATCTGCTTGCTACCGTTCAGTTTCCAGTTACCCATAACCAGTGGATGTCGCATTCTTTCCTCCGCATAACGCGATTCATGAAATAGCGCTGCCATCGGGCAGCGATGTCTGCGAGACAGTATAGAGATCAAATGTGTTGCTGGCTTTGCTTTTCGTCATTTTTGCCGGTGCGATCAGGGCGTCGCGAGCGCCAGTTTTATCGGTTCAACGGCGAAGGTCAAACCCTTGTCGCCGTTGTCTGCCACCACGAAACGCAATGCACCTTCGGTGCGGGCAAAATAGCGCGCACCTTTACCGGCGCTCAGCAGGGAATCGAGTTTTTTACGCCCCTCTTCAGGCGACAAGCCGGGAATGAAGAAGCGCAGCAGGGCGGTCATGTAATCCATGGCGCGAGCCTGCGCGGCTTTCATATCGGGACCGGGAACCGGCAGCCAGGTGATTTGCAGGGTTTTGATTTTGCCGGTGCCTTGCTCCAGCGCGGTTGAGGCATACAGCGTTTCGCTGATTTTGCTGGCGGCACGCGTCAGATTGCTTTTATCGCCGCGACTATCAATCGCGCGATACTCCTGCAGCAATGCATTGGGATTAGCAGCGTTGTACTTCTCACGGAACTGAGCAACGGTCATATCGAACGTCGGCGCACCCGCGAGCAGATAGGGCGCTGCAGGCAGATGATCGCTACGATCCAACGCGGGTGCATCGTCCGCCCAGGCGGGAAATGTCAGTGCGAGGCCAAGCAGCAGCGCGACTGGCAGGTTGTTCATTGCTTCGGCCCTAAATCATTCACTTAGCCCACGATTAGAACGGTTTTTACCGGGCAAAGTCAAAACCCACACTGGGAAAAATCTCAGATTATTCGCTCCGCGCCGATTACCAGTAATGCTCGCTGGTCATGTGGCCGGGTTTGCGTTTGAAATGTTTGCGCATCTCACGCGTATCTTTCAGCAGCTGCTGGGTATCGCGCACCATCTGTGGATTGCCGCACAGCATCACATGGCTGGTTTCTGCCGTCAGCGGCAAGCCAACCGCACGCTCCAGTTCTCCGCTTTCAATCAACTGCGGTACGCGGCCGTGCAGCGAACCGGCGATCTCTTCGCGGCTCACCACCGTTTGGATGTGTAACTTGCCCTGATAGCGCTGCTGCAACGCCTGCATCAAGGGCAGGAAGCTCAGATCGTCGGCGAAGCGCGCGGCGTGTACCAGCACAATATTGTCGAAACGATCCAGATCTTCGCCCTGTTGCAGAATCGATAAATAGGGGCCGATCGCCGTGCCGGTCGCCAGCATCCACAGCGTTTGGCAATCTGGAATTTCGTCGAGCACAAAGAAACCCGCCGCCTCTTTGGTGATCATCACCTGCTCGCCGGGCTGCAGCGCCTGCAAACGCGGGCTCAGTTTGCCTTCCGGTACCGTGACCAGATAAAACTCCAGCAGCGGATCCTGCGGCGCGTTGACGTACGAATAGGCACGCTGCACGCGCTCACCGTCAATCTCCAGAGCCAGCTTGGCAAATTGTCCCGCGGTAAAGGTATCAATCGGCGCTGCAACGCGCAGGCTGAACAGTGCGTCGGTCCAGTTTTTTACCTCTTTCACTTCAGCATTGATCCACTCAGCCATGCTCACTCCTTAGTGTTGAATATTCAGGCTCATGATTATCATCGTTATCCATCCGATAAATTTCCAGCCCGGTACCCTGTAAAGGGCTCTCAGCGACAAACGCAGCGCACAGATCAGCAACTGTAGCGGGCGGTTTACAATCTGGACAAACAGCTTGACGGCTTGAGACATACAGCTTTGCCCGCGCCTCTCGATTTGTCACTGAATCCTGATATTTTTGCCGCCATAAATCCGAGGCGGCCTGTTTTGTGCTGCTTATTCTTTGTTTCTCAGGCAGACATTTTGTTCCATGTTGATAAGTAAAACGCAAAATCGCTTTCTGTTATTCATGCTGATCGTGCTGGTGGCGGTTGGGCAGATGGCGCAAACCATCTATGTGCCAGCCATGGCCAACATGGCCGAAACGCTTAATGTGCGCAGCGGGGCGATCCAGCAGGTGATGGCCGCCTATCTGATGACCTACGGCGGATCGCAGTTGATCTACGGCCCGCTGTCGGACAGTTTTGGCCGACGTCCGGTGATCCTGATTGGCATGACGATCTTTGCCGTCGGCGCGTTGATCGCCATGTTCGCGCCCTCGTTGGAGATTCTGGTGCTGGGCAGCGCGGTACAAGGTTTAGGTACCGGCGTGGCGGGCGTGATGGCGCGCACCATGCCGCGCGATCTCTACGCCGGCATCGCACTGCGCCAGGCGAACAGCTTGCTTAATATGGGCATTCTGGTCAGCCCGCTGCTGGCTCCGGTGATTGGGGCGCTGCTGACGCATCTGTTTGGCTGGCACGCCTGTTTCGCCTTCCTGCTGCTGCTGTGCGTCGGCGTCACCGCGTCGATGGCGCGCTGGCTGCCGGAAACGCGTCCAGCGGATACGCCCGCCACGCCGTTCCTGCGCCGTTATGCCACTTTGCTGAGCGACGGCAACTTTGTGCGGTACCTGCTGCTACTGATTGGCGCGCTGGCGGGCATCGCAGTGTTTGAAGCCAGCTGTGGCGTGCTGATGGGCGGCGTGTTGGGGCTGGATGGATTGACCGTCAGCATCCTGTTTATCCTGCCGATTCCGGCGGCGTTCTTTGGCGCCTGGTTTGCCGGACGTGAGCAGAAATCCTGGCACACGCTGATGTGGTACGGCGTGAACAGCTGCCTGTTAGCGGGCTTGCTGATGTGGGTTCCGGCCTGGTTTAGCGTGATGAACATCTGGACGTTGCTGGTGCCGGCTGCGCTGTTCTTCTTTGGCGCGGGCATGCTGTTTCCGCTGGCAACCTCGGGCGCGATGGAGCCATATGCGTGGCTGGCGGGCAGCGCGGGTGCGTTAATCGGAGGCTTGCAGAATCTCGGTTCCGGCGTGGTGGCGTGGCTTTCTGCGCTGTTGCCGCAGCACGATCAATCCAGCCTTGGCATGCTGATGTTCGTGACGTCGCTGGTGATGCTGCTGTGCTGGTGGCCGCTCTCACGTCATCCGGAGAGCGGTAAGCAGGCGATTACAGGATAAATTGATGCAGCGCCGCGTCTTTGCGATCCAGATAGTGGATTGACTGGATGCGGCGAATGGTGCGCGATTTACCGCGCACCAGCAGGGTTTCGCTGGTGGCGATGTTGCCGTTACGCGTGATGCCTTTTAGCAAATCGCCGGTGGTGATGCCGGTGGCCGCGAAGATAACGTTATCGTTGCGCGCCATCTGATCCAGTTTCAGTACCTGACCCGCTTCAATGCCCATCTCGGCGCAGCGTTGCAGTTCATTCTCGCCCAGACGACGATTCTCTTCGCTATCCCCTTTCACCTGGTGACGCGCCAGCAGGCGTGCCTGCATGTCGCCGTCCATCGCACGGATCACGGCCGCAGATACCACACCTTCCGGCGCGCCGCCGATGCCGTACATCACATCCACTTCGCTATCCGGCATACAGGTCAGAATCGAGGCCGCGACATCGCCATCCGGGAAGGTGAACACGCGCACGCCGAGCTGTTGCAGCTGGGCAATCACCGCATCGTGGCGGGGCTTGGCCAGAATCGATACCGTTAACTGGCTGAGCGGTTTGCCCAATGCCAGCGCGATGTTTTTCAGGTTGATATCAAGCGGCAGATTGAGGTCGATGGTGCCACGTGCGCCCGGTCCAACAATCAGCTTTTCCATGTACATATCAGGTGCGTGCAGGAAGCTGCCCTTATCACCAACCGCCAGCACCGCCAGCGCATTGGCCTGGCCCATGGCCGTCATGCGTGTGCCTTCAATCGGATCGACCGCGATATCCACCGCGTCGCCACGGCCGGTACCGACTTTCTCACCGATATACAGCATCGGCGCTTCGTCGATTTCGCCTTCGCCAATCACAATCTGGCCGTCGATATCAATAGTGTTGAGCATAATGCGCATGGCGTGAACGGCTGCGCCGTCGGCCGCATTTTTATCGCCGCGTCCTAACCAGTGATAGCCCGCCAGAGCGGCGGCTTCAGTCACGCGGGAAAATTCAATCGCGAGTTCTCGTTTCATGGTGGCACCTGACAAAAAACAGGCAGGCAGTTTAACACAGCGGAGAAGCGTGGCAGGGGAAAAACCCGCGGCAGGGCGCCGCGGGTTAGCAGGATGTTACTCTTCGTCTTCCCACGCTTTAGCGCGAGCGACGGCTTTCTTCCAGCCGGCGTAACGGACGTTACGTTCGGTGGTTTCGATGCTTGGGCGGAACTCACGCTCAATCACCGCTTTAGCGCGGACTTCTTCCAGGTCGCCCCAGAAGCCAACGGCCAGGCCAGCCAGATACGCCGCACCCAGCGCTGTAACTTCACGCACTTCCGGACGCTCAACGCGCGTGCCGAGAATGTCAGACTGGAACTGCATCAGGAAGTTGTTGGCGACCGCACCACCATCCACGCGCAGTGACTGCAGGCGGGTGCCAGCATCGTTCTGCATCGCTTCCAGTACATCGCGCGTCTGGTACGCAATCGACTCCAGCGTGGCACGGATGATGTGGTTAGCGTTCGCACCGCGCGTCAGACCGAAAATCGCGCCGCGTGCATACGGGTCCCAATAAGGCGCGCCCAAACCGGTGAAGGCCGGCACCATATATACGCCGTTAGTGTCTTTCACTTTCAACGCGAAGTATTCAGAGTCGGTTGAATCACTGATCAGCTTCATCTCATCGCGCAGCCACTGAATCGACGCACCACCGATAAACACCGCACCTTCCAGCGCATAGTTCACTTCGCCGCGTGGGCCGCAAGCGATGGTGGTCAGCAGGCCGTGCGTAGACGTCACGGCTTCGGTGCCGGTGTTCATCAACATAAAGCAGCCGGTGCCGTAAGTGTTTTTCGCCATACCCGGTTGTACGCACAGCTGGCCATACAGCGCCGCTTGCTGGTCACCGGCGATTCCGGCGATAGGAATACGCGTACCGCCTTTACCACCAATGTTGGTCTGGCCGTACACTTCGGAAGATCCTTTCACTTCTGGCAGCATTTCACGCGGGATATCGAGGATCTCCAGCATGCGCTCATCCCACTCCAGCTTGTGGATGTTGTACATCATGGTACGTGAGGCGTTGGTGTGATCGGTGACGTGCACACGTCCCTGCGTCATTTTCCAAATCAGCCAGGTATCAACGGTACCGAACAGCAGTTCGCCGCGTTTTGCACGCTCACGTGCGCCTTCAACGTGGTCAAGAATCCACTTCACTTTGGTGCCGGAGAAGTACGGGTTAATCACCAAACCGGTGGTGTGCTGGATGTACTCTTCCAGACCCTCTTTCTTCAGTTTGTTACAGTAATCTGCGGTGCGCGGATCCTGCCAGACGATGGCGTTGTAAACCGGTTTGCCGGTCTCTTTATCCCACACGATGGCGGTTTCACGCTGGTTGGTGATACCAATCGCCGCGATTTGATCGGAGTTAATGTCGGCGTGCGCCAGCACTTCCACCAGCGTCGAGCTTTGTGACGCCCAGATATCCATTGGGTCATGTTCAACCCAACCCGCTTTCGGGTAGATCTGGGTAAATTCGCGCTGAGAAACCGCAACGATGTTGGCATCATGATCAAGCACCACGGCGCGTGAGCTGGTTGTGCCCTGATCGAGTGCAACTATATATTTTTTATCAGTAGTCATTGTGCTGTCCTGATGTGGTATCGATGAAACTTACGCTTTACGCTGCTGAGCGCGCGCAACCGGTTTTTCTGCTGTGCTGGCTTCCGCAACGTTAACTGGCAGATGGCGGCCAATCAGCGAACGGTAACCAAAGGCTCCGAGGCAAGCACCGACCAGCGGGCCAAAAATCGGAACCAGGAAGTAAGGAATATCTTTGCCACCGGTGAAGGCGACGTTGCCCCAACCAGCGAAGAACGCGAACAGTTTTGGACCAAAGTCACGCGCCGGGTTGAGTGCGAAGCCGGTCAGTGGACCCATTGAGCCACCGATGACCGCCACCAGCAGACCAATCAACAGCGGAGCCAGCGGACCACGCGGCACACCGTTGCCGTCATCGGTCAACGCCATGATCACCGCCATCAACACCGCTGTAATCACCATCTCAACCAGGAACGCCTGAGCTACGCTGATGTGCGGGTTCGGGTAAGTCGAGAAGATACCGGCCAGATCGAGGCTTTCAACACTGCCGCGCACCATTTGATGGCCCGCTTCGTAATCAAAGAACAGATTGTAGTAGAGACCGTAAACCAACGCGGCAGCGCAGAACGCGCCGGCAACCTGCGCCAGAATATAGGGAACAACTTTGCGACCTTCAAAATTAGCAAACAGGCACAGCGCGACGGTAACGGCTGGGTTAAGATGCGCGCCGGAAACGCCTGCGCTCAGATAGACTGCCATGGAGACGGCTAAACCCCAGATAATACAAATTTCCCACTGACCGAATGACGCACCGGCCAGTTTCAGTGCAGCAACGCAGCCTGCACCAAAGAAGATAATCAAACCTGTACCGAGAAATTCAGCGATGCACTGACCTTTTAGTGTGTTAGTTGTCTGACTCATAATGGCATTCCTGAAGCGAGGTTAAATTTTATCAGTTTTTGTTCTCATCCATGAGTCGCCCAGCTATCAATGTAGGGTTGATGTGAATTTATCGTTAACGAGCATAAACGAGAAATAGCGAAATTGAAAACTGTGTACTGTGTCATAAAAATGCGCGTTTTCGCGTCTTTTGCGTTTCTTTAAGGCCCATTCACCGCGCTTTACTGGTCGATGCTGACGTGATCGCGCACACAGATGCGCGAAGATGCGCATTTTTTTAGGCATAGACTGAAAAGTGTTACAGACTGCCCTCGCAGGCCTTGTGCCGCTGGACTTGCTGGGTTTGGCTACATACAATCGAGTCATCGTGGCTGAGCGCACTGTAATAAGGCATGCACTAGCCCCATCAACGCCTTGCAAGATTTAGGAGAGGTCAGAAAGATGTCATTTGAAGTGTTCGAGAAACTGGAAGCGAAAGTACAGCAGGCGATTGATACCATCACTCTGCTGCAGATGGAAATTGAAGAGCTGAAAGAGCAAAACAACACGCTGAAAAACGAAGTCAGCCAGGCTTCAGGCAACCAGGATGCACTGGTGCGTGAAAATCAGCATCTGAAAGAAGAGCAGCATGTCTGGCAGGATCGTCTGCGGGCACTGCTGGGAAAAATGGAAGAAGTTTAAGCTTCAATGCTTAAACCAACGGGTGCCGCGGCACCCGTTTTTGTTGCGGCTTACTCGATGTCGAGCGCGTCTTCAGACAGAATGATGCCGGTATTGTCGGCATACAGATGGTCGCCAGAGAAGAAAGTCACGCCGCCGAAGTTAACGCGCACGTCACTTTCGCCAATGCCTTCACCCGCTGCACCCACCGGAATCGCCGCAATCGCCTGAATGCCGATTTCCAGCTCTTCGAGATCGTCAACCTGACGCACCGAGCCGTACACCACAATGCCTTCCCACTCATTTTGCGCCGCCAGACTCGCCAGCTGGGCATCGACCAGTGCGCGACGGACCGAACCGCCGCCATCCACCAGCAATACGCGACCCCGACCGTTCTCTTCCAGCAAATCGTAGAGTAAGCCGTTATCTTCGAAACATTTCACTGTGGTGATTTGACCACCGAATGAGCTGCGCCCACCAAAGTTCGAAAAAAGCGGTTCAACAACATTCACAGCTTCGTGGTAGATGTCACAGAGTTCAGATGTATCGTATTTCATGAGGGTTTTCGTCTGTTTGCCACAGGAGCGCTAAGTATATCGCTATCTGGCGATTGTTGGCAAAATCATCAACCGCCAAAAAAAGCGTTGCATCAATATCCTGCGTAAAAAAAGCCCGGCACAGTGGCCGGGCAGAGATTTCGCGGGTGAAGCTTACAGAATGAAGCGGCTGAGATCTTCGTCGGCCACCAGCTCATCCAGATGCTTACCAACGTACTCGGCATCGATAGTGATCGACTCACCGTTACGATCGCTGGCGTCATAGGAGATATCTTCCATCAGACGCTCCAGCACGGTATGCAGACGACGCGCACCGATGTTCTCGGTGGTCTCGTTCACCTGCCATGCGGCTTCGGCGATACGCCGCACTGCGTCGTCGGTGAAGTCGATATTGACCCCTTCGGTGCCCATCAGCGCTTTGTACTGCACGGTAACCGAGGCGTTTGGCTCGGTCAGAATGCGCTCGAAGTCATTGACGGTCAGCGCCTGCAGTTCAACGCGAATCGGCAGACGGCCTTGTAGTTCTGGGATCAGATCTGACGGGCTGGCGACCTGGAACGCGCCGGAAGCGATAAACAGAATGTGGTCGGTTTTCACCATGCCGTGCTTGGTGGAAACGGTGCAACCTTCAACCAGCGGCAGCAGGTCGCGCTGTACGCCTTCGCGTGACACGTCTGGACCGCCCGCATTCTGGCCGCCGCGCTTACAGATTTTGTCGATTTCGTCGATGAACACGATACCGTGCTGCTCAACCGCATCGATGGCATCCTGCTTCAGCTCTTCCGGGTTCACCAGCTTGGCCGCTTCTTCTTCAATCAGCAGCTTCATGGCTTCTTTGATTTTCAGCTTACGCGGTTTCTGCTTCTGCCCACCGAGGTTCTGGAACATCGATTGCAGCTGGCTGGTCATCTCTTCCATGCCCGGAGGCGCCATGATCTCAACGCCAGCCGATGAAGCGGCCAGATCGATCTCAATCTCTTTGTCATCCAGCTGGCCTTCGCGCAGTTTCTTGCGGAAGGATTGACGCGCTGCCGATGGCTCAGCCGCTTGTTCAGCCTGGCCCCAGTTATTTTTCGCGGGTGGGATCAGCACATCCAGGATGCGCTCTTCCGCCATCTCTTCCGCGCGGTACTTGTTCTTCTCGATTGCCTGGCTGCGCACCATCTTGATGGCAGAATCGGTCAGATCGCGAATGATGGAATCAACCTCTTTACCGACGTAACCGACTTCGGTGAATTTGGTGGCTTCCACTTTGATGAACGGTGCGTTCGCCAGTTTGGCTAAGCGACGGGCGATTTCGGTTTTACCGACACCGGTTGGACCAATCATCAGAATGTTTTTTGGCGTCACTTCATGGCGCAGCTCTTCGTCGAGCTGCATGCGGCGCCAGCGATTACGCAGGGCGATCGCGACCGCCTTCTTTGCGCCGTCCTGGCCGATGATAAAGCGATTAAGCTCGCTGACAATCTCGCGTGGAGTCATCTCAGACATGATGTTTAGTCCTTAGCCTTAGACGGTAATGCTTCGAAGTTAATATTGTGGTTGGTGTAGATACAGATATCGCCAGCGATGTTCAGCGCTTTCTCCACGATATCGTGTGCACCAATGTCGGTGTTTTCCAGCAGCGCGCGTGCCGCTGCCTGGGCGTAAGGCCCACCAGAACCAATTGCGATCAGGTCATTTTCCGGCTGGATAACGTCGCCGTTGCCGCTGATGATTAATGAGGCGTTTTCGTCGGCCACCGCCAGCAGCGCTTCAAGGCGGCGCAGCATGCGATCGGTACGCCAATCTTTAGCCAGTTCGACCGCCGCTTTCACCAGATGGCCCTGGTGCATTTCCAGCTTGCGCTCAAACAGTTCAAACAGGGTGAAGGCATCTGCGGTACCGCCAGCAAAGCCGGCGATCACTTTATCGTTGTAAAGACGACGGACTTTTTTAACGTTGCCTTTCATTACGGTATTGCCGAGCGTAGCCTGGCCATCACCGCCAATCACTACCTGGCCGTTGCGTCGTACACTTACTATTGTTGTCACGGGCAGACCCCTTGTTGCAGTAGAAAAGGAACTCCGCGCACTCGGCGCGGAGTATCATGCAACCAGATATGGGGTAGGAAAAAGGGGTTTCAACCCCCGAGAGCGAGGGGAATACAACTTCCGTGGCCGGAACTGTGTAAGCGTTTGACTGTGCTGTCGGCGCTGCTGCGATCTTTGAACGGCCCGATCACCACGCGATTCCAGCCACCGCCGGTGGTAATGCGGCTCTCAAATCCTTCAAATGCCAGACCGGCGCGCACGGATTCCGCCTGATCGGTACCTTTGAACGAACCACACTGCACCATCCAGCGTTGTGAAGCGGCTTTCTCTTCCGCTTTCGCCTTGGCCGTTTCCTGCGGCTTGGTTTGCTGCGTTGGCTCACGCGTGATCGGCGCAGCTTGCTGTTGCTGTTGCTGTTGCTGACGCGCGGCCTGTTGTTGCTGCAACTGTTGCTGGCGCTGCTGCTGCTGTAACTGTTGCTGCTGACGTTGCAACTGCTGCTGTTGTTGTTGCTGAACCTGCTGTTGCTGCACCTGCTGACGCTGCAGCGTTTGCTGGCGCTGCGCCGGGGTTTGTTCGTTCCACGGCACTTCGTTCAACTGCGTCGGCTGCTGGCGCATATCGGCCTGCATCTGCTCCAGCAGCTGGCGCTGTTCATCGGTCAGCTGAGTTTGTGATTGCACGCCACCAGCCGAAGGCTCAGTTGGCGACGGAACGGTAATTTGGCGATTTTCCAGCTCTTTGATGTACTTCCAGCGCTCTTCCGGCTTCGGCGGCAGGCCGTTACCGTTGGCTTTGTGGTTTGGAATGACCTCAATCTCTTCTTTCTTATGATGCGAGATAAACCATAAACCACCGGCAAAGGTGACCAGCACGGCCGCGGCCAGTACCATCATGAGCTTTGAAGTGCCTGATCCGCCTTTGCTTTTCTTGCTGCGGCTGGCGGGTTTTTTGCGACGCGTCCCTGTTGAACGCCCGCGGCCTACATAATCTTTCTGTGCCACTTTCGTTCTGCTACCCTTCAAAAAAATGCCAATGGGCATGTAAATGTGCTGTTAATTGCCCGGCAATGAATGCGCCATGTTACGCAAGGGCTGGAACTTTGACCAGCACAGTCTGCCTTCAGAATCCGCTGAAAATGCAGGCGTCTACGCACTATTTTTCCCGTTTTGCCGCCGGTGCCGTACTGCCGCGCACGCGTAGCTCCGCATCCAGCAGGCGCGAACCGTTATTCACGCGTTTACCCTGCAGCTCATCAAGTAACAGCAGCATCGCTTCTCGGCCGATGGCAAAACGCGGCTGGGCCACGGTGGTCAGCGGCGGATCGTAGTATTGCGCCAGTTCGATATCATCAAAGCCCACCACCGACAGATCCTGCGGAATGCGCATACCGAGTTTACGCGCCTGGTTCATCGCGCCCAGCGCCATCAAATCGCTATGGCAGAAAATCGCTTTCGGCGGCTGCGGCAAACTCATCAACTGCTTAAGCGCATTCGCGCCGGCTTCAAAGGTGAAATCGCCATGCACAATCATCGTTGGGTCGATGGCGATGCTGCTGCGACGCAGCGCCTGAATGTAGCCCTGCAAACGATACTGGCTCAGCGGAATGTGTTCTGGCCCGGTGATACAGGCAATTTGGCGATGACCAAGCTGCAGCAGGTGATTCACCGCTTCAAAGGCGGCGGTCAGGTTATCGATATGGACCGTGGGTAATGCCATCTCCGGCGCAAATTCGTTGCCCATCACCATCGGCGGCAGGTTGCGCTGATCTTCAATGCCCGCCTCAAACGGCAGCTGTGAACCCAACAGCACCATGCCGTCGATCTGTCGCGTCAGCATTAAATTCAGAAAGGTTTTTTCCTGTTTATTCTGATGCGCGCAATCGCCAATCAGTACCAGATAACCCTCATGCGCAGCGGTGACTTCCACGCCGCGAATGATCTCACTGAAGAAGGGATCGCAGATGTCCGGCACAATCACCAAAATGGTTTGCGTTTCACCGCGTTTGGCATTGCGCGCCAAACCGTGCGGCGCATAACCCACGGCAATCACGGCTTTTTCGACCTTGAGCCGGGTAGCAGCAGAGACTTTTTCTGGATTCATCAACGCACGTGAAACCGTAGCGGTTGAAACGCCTGCTTTCTCGGCCACATCTTTCATGGTGGCGGCGGTGGAGGGTTGCTTCTGGTCCAACGTATAACTCCTGACGCGGTACAGCGCATTGATTTTCAGACATTACCGGGCTTCAACCGGGTCGGCACTATTGTTAACCCAAGGTCGCGTCGGGTTGTTACTTAATTTGCATAAAAATTGTGACTTGTGCGACTTTTTTCGATCTGGCTCGCAGTTGTGGCGCGGCTTAGCTCTCGGTGGGATCGATATCCAGCGTCCATTTCACTTTGCGCGACGCCGGCAAGGTGGCGATCAGCGGCAGCGATCCGCTCAACAGCTGTTGCAGACGTTTGCGCGATGGATGCTGCAACAGCAGCTGCCAGCGCCAGCGTCCACTGCGCTTCGGTGCCAACGCCGGAACCGGCCCCATCAGCCACATCGCCTCATCTTTAAGCGGGCTGGCTTCCAGCAAATTGCGCAGCTGTGTGAGGAATTCCGCCGCCTGTTGGTTATCCATATCCTCAGCGCGGAACAGCGCATGGCTGGTCCACGGCGGCAGCTGAACGGACTGACGCTCCAGCAGCGTTTGATCGGCAAAGGCGAAATAGCCGCGATGCAGCAATGTTTGCAGCAATGGATGTTCCGGATGATGGGTCTGCAGCAACACTTCGCCCTGTTTACCCGCACGACCGGCGCGACCCGCGACCTGCGTGTAGAGCTGAGCGAAACGCTCGGCGGCGCGGAAATCGGCCGAGAACAGCGCGCCATCAACATCCAGTAGCGACACCAACGTGACATCCGGGAAGTGATGGCCTTTCGCCAGCATCTGCGTGCCCACCAGAATACGCGCGCCGCCGCGATGCACATCGGCCAGATGCTGCTCCAGCGCGCCTTTACGGCTGGTGGTGTCGCGATCGATGCGCGATACCGGCACGCCGGGGAACAGCGTGCCCAGCTGCTGTTCCAGCTGTTCGGTGCCGACGCCGACCGGCATCAAATGCGTTGAACCACAGCTTGGGCACTGATTTGGCAGCGGGCGCTGGCTGTCACAATGGTGGCAGCGCAGCTGACGATGGTTCTGGTGCAGCGTGTAGTAGCTATCGCAGCGCTGGCACTCGGCCAGCCAGCCGCAATCGTGGCACATCAGCGCCGGAGAGAAGCCGCGGCGGTTAAGGAACAGCAGAACCTGATTGTCGGCCTGCAGGTGCTGACGCATTTTGCCGAGCAAGGCTGGCGCCAATCCGCCTTTCAGCTGCTGACCTTTAAGATCGATCAGCTGCTGTAACGCCGGTTTAGCATTGCCCGCGCGTTTGGTGAGATTGAGCTGGCGATATTTGCCGACGCGCACGTTGTGCAAGGTTTCCAGCGCGGGCGTGGCGGAACCCATCACAATAGGAATATCTTCCTCATGCGCACGGAACACCGCCAGATCGCGCGCCTGATAGCGCCAGCCTTCCTGCTGTTTGTACGAGCTGTCGTGCTCTTCATCAATGATGATGACGCCGGGGCGCGCCAGCGGCGTGAACAGCGCCGAGCGTGTACCGATAACAATCGCCGTTTCGCCGCTGCGCGCGCGCAGCCAGACGGCGAGGCGTTCGCTGTCATTCAGTGCCGAGTGCAGCACATCAATCGGCGCATCAAAGCGCTCACGGAAGCGGGCGATGGTTTGCGGCGTCAGGCCGATTTCCGGCACCAGCACCAAAGCCTGTTTGCCGCGTGCCAGCACGTTCTCCAGCACGCTGAGATACACTTCGGTTTTACCCGAGCCGGTAATGCCGGCCAGCAGCCATGGCGCATAGTGATCGTCTTCACTGCGCATCGCGCCCACCGCCATCGCCTGATCGGTATTCAGGCGCAGGCGATCCCCTTTGACGGCAAAGCTGGTACGCCAGTCGTGCATCTGCGGCGTGTGTTCACGCAGTTCGCACAAGCCCTTTGCGCGCAACGCTTGCAGCGCGGCATCGGTAAAATCGTGTTCGCTGACCTGATGACGATAGAGCGGTCGCTGACGTAGCATCGCCAGCGCTTGCTGCTGTTTCGGCGCGCGCTTCAGGCTCTCCATCGCCACTTCACGGCCAGCATCATTAATCACCCATTGCCACAGCGGCGCTTCCTGCGCGGGTTTGCCCTGACGCAGCAGCACCGGCAGCGCATGGCTCAGCACTTCGCCGAGCGGCGAATGATAATAGTTGGCGGCCCAATGCAAAATGCGCCACAGCGCGGGCGAGAACAGACTTTGATCGTCGAGCACGCTCTCTATCTGCTTGAGCTGCGTCAGCGGCAGAACGCTGGTCTCACGCGTGCCGATCACAATGCCGATCATTTTGCGACTGCCGAACGGCACATTCACGCGTGCGCCCGCCACCGGCTGCGGCGCATCGGCAGGCAGCAAGTAATCAAACAGGCGAGGTAGCGGAACGGGCAGTGCAACCTGAACAACGGGCATCTGAATCTCTATCCGGTTCTGAATTAAGGAGAAGTAGTGTACACGGCTAATTAGGAAGCGGCTATTTGCTAAAACCGGTTAATTTCTGTATACTATGCCGCCTTCGATGAGATCACTTGTCGGAGCATACACTTAATGTTCAACCGCGTGTGGTGCTGTGCAGGCTGAGCCTGGCACGGAGAGCGACACGGCCTTTTATGAGGTTCTCCCATGAAACAAGGTATTCACCCTAAGTACGAAGCAGTAACCATGACTTGCTCTTGCGGTAACGTAATCAACACCCGTTCAACCATGGCTTCTGGTCTGAACCTGGACGTGTGCGGCAAATGCCACCCGTTCTACACTGGTAAGCAGCGTATTGCTGACACCGGTGGCCGTGTAGATCGCTTCAACAAGCGTTTCAGCGTGCCAGCAAGCAAGAAATAAGATTTTTGGCCGTCGAATCTTCGCGATTCGGCAGCAAGAAAAAACCCAGCCTCGGCTGGGTTTTTTTATTTCTGGCTTCAGTATTCCCAGCTATCGGGATCGATGCCCATTTCACGCATAATCTGTTTCGCTTCTTCCGGAATCTCATCGCTGCGTTCTTTACGCAAATCGACATCGTTCGGCAGAGGCTGCCCGGTGAAAGCATGCAAAAAGGCTTCACACAGCAGTTCGCTGTTGGTGGCGTGACGCAGGTTGTTCACCTGACGGCGGGTGCGCTCGTCCGTTAAAATCTTCAGCACTTTCAGCGGGATAGAAACTGTAATTTTCTTAACCTGCTCGCTCTTCTTGCCATGTTCAGCGTAAGGGCTGATATATTCGCCGTTCCATTCAGCCATGGGTTACCTTAATCAATAAAAGTTGAATATGGGGAAATCCGTTGATTATGCCCGATTTTTCGATGCCTGACCCCTTAAACCGCAGGTTTTATGCTTGAGCACCGCTTCTGCAAAGGAAAGCGCGCTGAACACCAGGCGATGACGGACAATTTTAGCGGTTATTGATGATTTGCTCAATCTATACGCAAAGACATTTAGATGTCCAGATGTATTGACGTCTATGTGCGGAATGTTATCCTGTTGCTCTTCTTTTTCTTCAGGAACAGTAAGCACCATGACGCGTAAACAGGCAACCATCGCAGTACGTAGCGGTTTGAATGATGACGAGCAATATGGCTGCGTTGTCCCACCGATTCATCTCTCCAGCACCTATAACTTCCTCGACTTCAATGAGCCGCGTGCGCATGACTATTCACGTCGTGGTAACCCAACGCGCGATGTGGTTCAGCGCGCGCTGGCAGAGCTGGAAGGTGGCGCAGGCGCGGTATTGACCAATACCGGCATGTCAGCGATTCATCTGGTGACAACCGTGTTCCTGAAACCGGGCGATCTGCTGGTGGCGCCGCACGACTGTTACGGCGGCAGCTATCGTCTGTTCGATAGCCTGAGCAAGCGCGGCGCCTATCGCGTGAAGTTTGTCGATCAGGGCGACAAAGCGGCGTTGGCCGCTGCTCTGGCCGAGAAGCCAAAACTGGTGCTGGTCGAAAGCCCAAGTAATCCATTGTTGCGTGTGGTCGATATCGCCAGCATCTGCGCCGCTGCGCGAGAAGCCGGTGCCATTAGCGTGGTGGACAACACCTTCCTCAGCCCGGCGCTGCAAAACCCGCTGGCGCTGGGTGCCGACTTGGTTGTTCACTCTTGCACCAAATACCTCAATGGTCACTCTGATGTGGTGGCGGGCGCGGTGATTTCTAAAGATCCAGCGATGGCCACCGATCTGGCGTGGTGGGCGAATAATATTGGTGTAACCGGCGCCGCGTTTGATAGCTACCTGCTGCTGCGCGGTTTGCGCACGCTGTCACCGCGCATCGCCGCCGCACAACGCAATGCATTGGCGATAGTTGATTACCTGAAGCAACAACCGCTGGTGAAAAAACTGTATCATCCGTCCCTGCCGGAAAATGCCGGTCATGAGTTTGCGGTACGTCAGCAGCGTGGTTTTGGTGCCATGCTGAGTTTCGAAATCGATGCCGATGAGGCTCGCCTGCGCCGCTTCCTGAAAGCGCTGCAGTTGTTCACGCTGGCCGAATCGCTGGGCGGCGTAGAGAGTTTGATTTCGCATACCGCGACCATGACGCATGCCGGCATGTCTGCAGAAGCGCGCGCGGCAGCGGGAATTTCGGAAACACTGCTGCGTATTTCTGTTGGGATTGAAGATCACGAAGATTTAATCGCCGATCTGGATAATGCATTCCGGATCGCAGCCGAGGAGTAATCATGACGAGTTCAGTGGGCGCGGGAACGCCGATCAAGCAGTTGCATAAATTTGGTGGCAGTAGCCTGGCCGACGCACGTTGCTATCAGCGCGTGGCCAGCATCATGGCGGATTACAGCCAGCCAGGCGACTTAATGGTGGTCTCTGCCGCAGGCAGCACCACTAACCAGTTGATCAGCTGGCTGAAATTGAGCCAGAGCGATCGCTTATCTGCCCATCAGGTGCAACAGGCTTTACGGCGTTTTCACAGCGAATTAATTGCTGCGCTGCTGCCTGCTGAATATGCCGAAACCCTGACGTCTTCCTTTATACGCGATCTGGAAAGACTGGCGGCGCTGCTCGATGGCACCATCACCGACGCGGTGTATGCCGAAGTGGTGGGGCATGGCGAAATCTGGTCAGCGCGCTTGATGGCTGCGGTTTTGAGCCAGCGCGAGATCGAAGCCGCCTGGCTGGATGCGCGTGACTTCTTGCGTGCTGAACGTGCCGCGCAGCCGCAGGTTGATGAAGGCAAATCCTGGCCGCTGCTGCAGGAGCTGTTAACACAGCATCCGCATAAGCGTTTGGTGGTGACCGGATTTATCAGCCGCAGCGAAGCGGGTGAAACCGTGCTGCTTGGCCGCAATGGCTCGGACTACTCGGCAACGCAGATTGGTGCGCTGGCGGGCGTGGGGCGCGTGACCATCTGGAGCGATGTGGCGGGCGTTTACAGCGCCGATCCGCGTAAAGTTTCTGATGCGTGCCTGCTACCGCTGCTGCGTCTTGATGAAGCCAGCGAGCTGGCGCGTCTGGCTGCGCCGGTGCTACACACCCGCACCTTGCAGCCGGTTTCCAACAGCGACATCGACTTGCAGCTACGTTGCAGCTATCAACCGGAGCAGGGCTCGACGCGCATTGAGCGCGTGCTGGCTTCCGGCACCGGCGCGCGAATCGTCACCAGCCACGATGATGTGTGTCTGGTGGAGATTCAAATTCCCGACAATCACGATTTCAAAACGCAGCAGAAAGAGATCGATCTGCTGCTGAAGCGCGCGCAGCTGCGTCCGCTGGCAATCGGCGTGCATCCCGATCGTCGCCTGCTGCAGCTGTGTTACACCTCGGAAGTGGTGAATAGCGCCTTCAACCTGTTGCAGGACGCCGCACTGCCGGGCCATCTGCAGCTGCGCGACGGCTTGGCGCTGGTGGCGCTGGTGGGCGCGGGCGTGACGCGTAATCCGCTGCACAGCCACCGCTTCTGGCAGCAGATCAAAGATCAGCCGGTGGAGTTTGTCTGGCAATCGGAAGATCACATCAGCATCGTGGCGGTACTGCGCGTCGGCCCGACGCAGCACCTGATTCAGGGACTGCATCAGTCGCTGTTCCGCGCAGAAAAACGCATCGGTTTGATGTTGTTCGGCAAAGGCAACATCGGTTCACGCTGGCTGGAGCTGTTTGCCCGCGAGCAGGAAACGCTGTCGGCGCGTACGGGATTTGAGTATGTGCTGGCGGGCGTGGCAGACAGCAGCCGCAGTTTGCTGAGCTACGACGGTCTGGAAGCCAGCCGCGCATTGGCGTTCTTTGATGATGAAGCGGTCGAGCGCGATGAAGAGTCGCTGTTCCTGTGGATGCGTGCGCACCCGTTCGATGATTTAGTGGTGCTGGACGTCACCGCCAGCGAGCAGCTGGCGCAGCAGTATCATGATTTCGCCAGTCACGGCTTCCACGTTATCAGCGCCAACAAGGTTGCCGGTGCGTCGAGCGGTCAGAGCTGGCGTCAGGTGCGCGATGCTTTCGCCAAAACCGGTCGTCACTGGCTGTATAACGCCACCGTCGGTGCCGGTTTGCCGGTCAATCACACGGTGCGCGATTTACGCGAAAGCGGCGATAGCATTCTGGCGATCAGCGGCATCTTCTCCGGCACGCTGTCGTGGCTGTTCCTGCAATTTGATGGCACGGTGCCGTTTAGCGAGCTGGTTGATCAGGCGTGGCAGCAAGGCCTGACCGAACCAGACCCGCGCGTGGATTTGTCTGGGCAGGATGTAATGCGCAAGCTGGTGATTCTGGCGCGTGAAGCGGGCTACGACATCGAGCCGGATCAAGTGCGTGTCGAGTCGTTGGTGCCGGCAATTTGCGACGGTGAGTCGATTGATCACTTCTTCGAAAACGCCGACGAGCTGAATGATCAGATGCTGCAGCGTCTGGAAGCGGCGCAAGAGATGGGCTTAGTGCTGCGTTACGTGGCGCGTTTCGATGCCAATGGCAAAGCGCGCGTCGGCGTGGAAGCGGTGCGCCCAGAGCATCCGCTGGCTGCGTTACTGCCGTGCGATAACGTGTTTGCCATCGAAAGCCGCTGGTATCGCGATAATCCGCTGGTGATTCGCGGACCGGGCGCAGGCCGCGATGTTACGGCCGGCGCGTTGCAATCGGATATCAACCGCCTCGCACAGCTGCTGTAATCTGCCTCACTTTGCAGACGGCATCGTCCGTCTGCATTCTTCACCTTCCCACCGCGCATCATGAAACGCTTTCACCTTGAGTGAAAATTTGTCACGCCTGTTCATTAATTTTCAGTTGACGCTAACGTGGGAATCGTTCATTTTGTGCATCTGGACGTCTAAACGTATGGATGTTCGAAGGCCGCAAAATAATCGATGTGTGATGACGAGGTAATTAGGATGAGTTTCTTTCACGCCAATCAACGCGAAGCGTTGAACCAGAGCCTGGCTGAGCTGAACGGGCAAATTAATGTCTCTTTCGAATTTTTCCCGCCACGTACCAGCGAAATGGAAGAAACCCTGTGGAGCTCAATCGATCGACTGAGCAGCCTGAAGCCGAAATTCGTCTCCGTCACCTACGGTGCCAACTCGGGCGAGCGCGATCGTACACATAGCATCATCAAAGGCATCAAAGATCGTACCGGTCTGGAAGCCGCACCGCATCTGACCTGTATCGATGCCACGCGTGATGAGTTGCGCGGTATCGCGCGTGATTACTGGGATAGCGGCATTCGTCATATCGTGGCACTGCGCGGTGATTTACCGCCAGGCAGCGGCAAGCCGGAGATGTACGGTTCGGATTTGGTGGCGCTGCTGAAAGACGTTGGCGATTTTGACATCTCGGTGGCGGCCTATCCGGAAGTGCATCCCGAAGCGAAAAGCGCGCAGGCCGATTTGATTAACCTGAAACGCAAAATTGATGCCGGTGCTAACCGCGCCATCACGCAGTTCTTCTTCGATGTGGAAAGCTACCTGCGCTTCCGCGATCGCTGTGTCGCAACCGGTATCGACGTGGAGATCGTGCCGGGTATTTTGCCGGTCTCTAACTTCAAACAGCTACAACGCTTCGCTACCATGACCAATGTGCGGGTGCCGGGCTGGATGAGTGCAATGTTTGAAGGTCTGGATAACGATCCGGAGACGCGCAAAATGGTCGGTGCCAGCGTCGCGATGGACATGGTGAAAATCCTGTCGCGCGAAGGGGTGAAGGATTTCCATTTCTATACGCTGAACCGCGCCGAGTTGAGTTACGCCATTTGCCACACGCTGGGCGTGCGTCCGGCGATAGGTGCGTAAGTTTGGTGGTCGCCATGAATGGCGACCCTACAGCTTGCCGGTTTTGTAGGGTGCGCATTCATGCGCACCGGTAAAACAATAAAAAAGGAGCCAGTTGGCTCCTTTTTCACATCATGTCACTAGATTAACCGGTATTACGCATACCCGCTGCAACACCCGCGATCGTCACCATCAGCGCTTGTTCTACACGCGCATCTGGCTCATCACCGCGCTCTTCCTGCGCACGTGAACGATGCAGCAGTTCAGCCTGCAACACGTTCAGTGGATCGGTATAAACGTTACGCAGCGCGATGGACTCAGCAATCCACGGTTGGTCAGCCATCAGATGGGCATCGTTAGCGATGGTCAACACCGCTTTGATATCCGCATCCAGCTGATCGCGCAGCTGCTTGCCGAGCGACCACAGTGATTTATCCACCAGACGCTGATCGTAGTACTCTGCCAGCCACAAATCGGCTTTCGAGAACACCATCTCCAGCATGCCAAGACGTGTGGCGAAGAACGGCCACTCGCGGCACATGTTCTCCAGCTCATCCTGATGACCTTCATCCATCGCTTTCTGCAACGCGGCACCCGCGCCCAGCCAGGCTGGCAGCATCAGGCGGTTCTGCGTCCAGGCGAAGATCCACGGAATGGCACGCAGCGATTCCACACCGCCGGTTGGGCGACGTTTAGCCGGACGTGAACCCAGCGGCAATTTGCCCAGCTCCTGCTCTGGCGTGGCTGAGCGGAAATAGGGCACGAAGTCCGGATTCTCTCGCACATAGCCGCGATACATCGCGCAGGAGTGCGCCGACAGACCATTCATGATCTCCTGCCATTCGCGCTTTGGTTCCGGCGGTGGCAGCAGGTTGGCTTCCAGAATCGCACCGGTATACAGCGACAGGCTGGCGATAGTGACTTCGGGCAAACCGTATTTGAAGCGAATCATCTCGCCCTGTTCGGTCACGCGCAGGCCACCTTTCAGGCTGCCCGGCGGTTGTGACAACAGCGCCGCATGGGCTGGCGCGCCGCCACGACCGATTGAGCCGCCGCGTCCGTGGAACAGCGTCAGCGTGATGCCCGCGCTTTCACAGGTTTTGATCAGTGCGTCCTGCGCCTGATATTGCGCCCAGCTGGCGGCCATCACGCCGGCATCTTTCGCTGAGTCGGAATAGCCAATCATCACCATCTGTTTGCCATTGATAAAGCCGCGATACCAGTCGATGTTCAGCAACTGTGTCATCACGTCGTTAGCGTTGTTCAGGTCATCAAGGGTTTCGAACAGCGGCGCAACCGGCATGGCGTAAGGAATGCCGGCTTCTTTCAGCAGCAGATGCACGGCCAGCACGTCCGACGGCGTTTTCGCCATGGAGATCACGTAGGAAGCAATTGAACCCTGCGGCGCTTCGGCCACCACTTTGCAGGTATCCAGCACTTCGCGCGTCTCATCACCCGGTTCCCACTGATGCGGCAACAGCGGACGCTTGGAATTCAGTTCGCGAATCAGGAAGGCTTGTTTATCCGCTTCTGACCAGCTTTCGTAATCACCGAGGCCGAGATAGCGCGTTACTTCGGCAATCGCCTGGGTATGGCGGGTGCTCTCCTGACGGATATCAATGCGCACCAGCGGCACGCCGAAACACTTCACGCGGCGCAGCGTGTCCAGCAGCTGACCATTGGCGATGATGCCCATGCCGCACTGCTGCAGAGATTGATAGATAGCGAACAGCGGATCCCACAGCTGATCGTTAGAGACCAGCAAATCGGCCGGACGCGGCAGGCGCTCGCCTTTAAGACGACGGCCAAGATAAGCCTGCGTGGTCATCAGCTGGCCGCGAAGGCGCTTCAGCACCATGCGGTACGGCTCCAGCGCTTCCGCATCGCCGCACAGCTCGCGCACTTCGTCGCTGCATTCGGACATCGACAGCTCGGAAATCAGCACGCCGATATCGCGCAGGAACAGGTCCGCGGCCTTCCAGCGGCTCAGCTGCATCGCGTGGCGGGTAATCGGTGCGGTGACGTTCGGGTTGCCGTCACGGTCGCCGCCCATCCACGAGGTAAATTTAATCGGCACGAAATCGACCGGCAGCTTAATGCCAAAGGTCTCTTCCACTTGCTCATTCAGCTCACGCAGGAAGGCTGGCACGCCTTGCCACAGGCTGTTTTCCACCACGGCAAAGCCCCACTTGGCTTCATCGATCGGCGTTGGACGGTATTTGCGGATTTCGTCGGTGTGCCACGCTTGTGCCACCAGCTGGCGCAGACGGCGCATCACCTGGGTGCGTTCGTAGTCAGAGATATCGCTATGATCGAGTTGCTGCAAACAGCTGTTCACTTCGCCCAGCATATGGATCAGCGTGCGGCGGGTGATTTCGGTGGGGTGCGCAGTCAGCACCAGCTCCAGCGACAGCTCTTCAATCGACTGGCGGATCGCCGCTTCGCTGATATCGCCTTGCTGTTTCAGACGTTCGAAAGTCTTTTTCAGCAGTTCAGGATGGTTCGCGCCATCGCCGCTACGCGAAATGGTTTGATACTGTTCAGCGACGTTGGTGAGATTAAGGAACTGGCTAAACGCGCGCGCCACCGGCAGCAGCTCGTCGTTCGACAGATTTTGCAGCGTGGTCAGCAGTTCCTGACGATGAGTGTCATTTCCCGCGCGGGATGACTTAGAGAGTTTACGGATGGTCTCCACCTGGTCGAGGATGTTCTCTCCTAGTGCATCCTTAATCGTATCCCCGAGCAGTTTGCCGAGCATACTGACATTACTTCGCATTGCGGAATATTGTTCGTTCATTGGACCCTGACACCCTTATCGTCTTTTTTAATACTCTTACGCCCAACGGGCATAACATCGTCTTTTATCTAGCCACGTATCTTCCTGCGCGTCAATTGCCTTAAATCTACGTAAATGTGCTGCTAAATGGCGGAAATTCAAAGAATTTGCTTGCAGCGAGGCGAGATAAGTTATTCTTATTATCAAATCCCGAACAATGACGGGGCAATTTGCTGATTTAACAGTGAAATGCCCCATTTGTTGTTCATCAATGACAAAAATGCTGTACGACTTGGGTGATAAGCGCATGAGTCGGCTTGATAAATGCGGTATCAATAAACTCATCAGGTTGATGGGCTTGATTGATAGATCCCGGGCCTAATACCAGCGTTGGGCACAACTGCTGGATAAAAGGCGCTTCAGTGCAATAGTTCACCACTTCGGTTGGCACGCCCAGCAGCTTCTCCACCACTTGCACCAGCTCATGATCGGCCGGACATTCGTAGCCTGGAATCGGCGGATGCAGCTCGCCTACGGTGAGACGTCCCGGCCAGCGCGCACTTACCGGCGCCAGCGCGTCATTTAGCAGACCATCCAAATCGCTCAGGGTTAAGCCCGGCAGCGGACGAATATCCATGTGCAATTCACAGCAGGCGCAGATGCGGTTGGCGGCGTCGCCACCGTGAATATGCCCAAAGTTCATGGTTGGATAAGGAATGGCAAAACCATCGTGGTTGTAACGCTCTTTCAGCGTGTTACGCAGCTGCATCAGCTGGGTAATGGATTCATGCATCAGTTCAATAGCGTTGACGCCGCGTGACGGATCGCTGGAGTGGCCTGATTGTCCCTGAATACGAATCACATTCGACAGATGACCTTTATGCGCGCGCACCGGCTTAAGTGAGGTGGGCTCGCCGATGATGGCGCAATCCGGACGCAATTGGGTGGATTCAGAGAAATACTTCGCGCCCGCCATGGTGGTCTCTTCGTCGGCGGTGGCGAGGACGTAGAGCGGCTTGCTGAGTTTGGTCACGTCAACGTCACGCAGCGCATCCAGAATAAAGGCGAAGAAGCCTTTCATATCGGCGGTGCCGAGGCCGTACAGCTTGTTGTCGTGTTCGGTCAGCGTGAACGGATCGCGCGTCCAGCGGCCATCATCGTAAGGCACAGTGTCGGTATGACCCGCCAATAACAAGCCGCCTGCGCCCAATCCGCTGCGCGCCAGCATGTTGAATTTATGCCGCGTGCCAGGCACCGGCTGCACTTCGACACTGAAGCCAATATCGCGGAACCAGCCGGCCAGCAAATTGATTAAAGTTTCATTACTCTGATCCAGTGCGCTATCGGTTGCGCTGATTGATGGCGTGGCAATCAACTGGCGGTAGAGTTCGATAAAAGGTGGTAATTTTGTCTTCACTGTTGACGGTCCTTGGGTTAGGATGTATCAATATTCATGCATTAATAGTGAATAAAAATACAATAACGTCGCTTGCATGTGAAGCATCAAATCTTCTGCAAACGGCATTCTGGGCAACGGGGCAAGGCCGCGACCCGATACGTGTGACTGTAATAAGGTATACAGCCTGATGTTGAATACGCTGATCGTTGGTGCCAGTGGTTACGCTGGCGTAGAGCTTGCCACCTACCTGAATCGCCATCCGCATATGAACATAACCGCTTTGGCGGTTTCAGCGCAAAGCCCGGATGCTGGAAAGTTATTGTCGGATTTGCATCCGCAGCTCAAAGGCATTGTCGATTTGCCGCTGCAGCCGCTGAGCGATGCCGCTGAATGGGCCGACAAAGTGGATGTGGTGTTCCTCGCCACCGCTCACGAAGTCAGCCACGATCTGGCACCTGAATTCCTCAAAGCTGGTTGCGTGGTGTTCGATCTCTCCGGCGCGTTCCGCGTAAACGACGATGCGTTCTATACGCAATATTACGGTTTCAGCCATCAGCATCAGGATTGGCTGGACAAGGCGGTTTACGGCCTGGCCGAATGGCAGCACGACAAAATTAAAGATGCGGAGCTGGTTGCGGTGCCGGGTTGCTACCCAACCGCAGCCCAACTTTCGCTGAAACCGCTGATCGCAGCGGGCCTGCTTAACGATGCACAGTGGCCGGTGATTAACGCCACCAGCGGCGTGAGCGGCGCAGGGCGCAAAGCCAACGTTGGCACCAGCTTCTGTGAAGTGAGCTTGCAGCCGTACGGCCTGTTTAATCATCGTCATCACCCGGAAATTGTGGCGCATCTCGGTACGCCGGTGATCTTCACACCACATCTGGGCAGCTTCCCACGCGGGATTTTATCGACCACCACTTGCCGCCTGAAAGCGGGCGTGACGCAGCAGGATGTGGCGGATGCCTTCCATAACGCTTACCACGACAAACCGCTGGTGCGCGTCTATGACAAAGGCGTACCGGCGCTGAAAGCGGTGGTCGGTTTGCCGTTCTGCGACATCGGCTTCGCCATGCAAGGCGAGCACCTGATTGTGGTGGCTGCCGAAGATAACCTGCTGAAAGGCGCCTCATCGCAGGCGGTTCAGTGTTTAAACATTCGTTTCGGCTTCCCCGAAACGCTGTCTCTGATTTAACGAACGGATAACGCAATGAATCCATTAATCATTAAACTGGGTGGCGTGCTGCTGGATAGCGAAGAAGCGCTGGCCCGTCTGTTTGATGCCCTGCTGGCGTACCGCAATGAACATCAGCGTTCGCTGATCATTGTGCACGGCGGCGGTTGCGTGGTGGACGAGCTGATGAAGAAGCTCGCGCTGCCGGTGAAAAAGAAGAACGGTTTGCGCGTGACGCCAGCCGATCAGATTGACATTATTACCGGTGCGTTAGCCGGTACCGCCAACAAAACGCTGCTGGCGTGGGCGAAGAAATATGGCATCGGCGCGGTGGGTTTGTGCCTCGGCGATGCCGGTCTGGTCAACGTGGCGCAGTTCGATGAAGAGCTGGGACACGTTGGCAACGCGACGCCGGGCAATCCGGCGCTGGTGAACACGCTGCTGGCGGCGGGCTACATGCCGGTGATCAGCTCGATTGGCATCACCGACGGCGGTGAGTTGATGAACGTCAACGCCGACCAGGCGGCAACCGCGCTGGCTGCGACCATCGGTGCCGATTTGGTGCTGTTGTCTGATGTCAGCGGTATTCTCGACGGCAAAGGTCAGCGCATCGAAGAGATGACCGCCGCGAAAGCGGAGCAGCTGATTGCGCAGGGCATCATCACCGATGGCATGATCGTGAAAGTGAACGCGGCGCTTGATGCCGCCCGCACGCTCGGTCGCCCGGTCGATATCGCCAGCTGGCGTCATGCTGAACAACTGCCAACCCTTTTCAACGGCGTGTCGATTGGCACCCGGATTCTCGCATAATCAAGGATTAAGACATGAGCACGCAAAACATCAAAAAAATCGTTCTGGCCTACTCCGGCGGTCTGGATACTTCAGCCATCATTCCATGGTTGAAAGAGAACTATGGCGGCTGTGAAGTGGTGGCGTTCGTGGCGAACATTGGCCAGGATCCCGCCGATCTGGAAGGCGTTGAGAAGAAAGCGCTGCAGTCAGGTGCGTCTGAGTGCCACGTGGTTGACCTGCGTGAAGCGTTCATCAGCGAATACGTGTATCCGGTTCTGCAGACTGGCGCCCTGTACGAAGGCACTTATCTGCTGGGTACGTCTATGGCGCGTCCGATTATCGCTAAAGCCCAGGTTGAGCTGGCGCTGAAAGTGGGCGCAGATGCGCTGTGCCACGGCGCAACCGGTAAAGGTAATGATCAGGTGCGTTTCGAAACCACCTACACCGCGCTGGCTCCACAACTGAAAGTGGTTGCGCCATGGCGTGAGTGGGACCTGCGTTCACGTGAAGCGCTGCTGGATTACCTGAAAGAGCGCAATATCCCGACCACCGCGTCGCTGGAAAAAATCTACAGCCGTGACGAGAACGCATGGCACATCTCTACCGAAGGCGGCGTGCTGGAAAGCCCAGCCAATGCACCGAACAAAGATTGCTGGGTGTGGACCGTTGATCCGCTGGAAGCGCCCGATCAGCCAGAAAATGTCACGGTCACCGTGGAGAAAGGTCGCGTGGTGGCGGTGAATGGCGAGACGCTGAGCCCGTTCCAGTGCCTGGAAAAACTCAACGTGCTGGGCGCCAAACACGGCGTCGGCCGTATCGACATCGTGGAAAACCGTCTGGTAGGCATCAAGTCCCGCGGCTGCTACGAAACTCCAGGCGGCACCATCATGGTTAACGCGTTGCGTGCGGTTGAACAACTGGTGCTGGATCGCGATAGCTTCAAATGGCGTGAGCAGCTGGGCCATGAAATGTCTTACGTGGTTTACGATGGTCGCTGGTTCGCGCCGCTGCGTAAATCTATCCAGGCCGCTGCTGAATCATTGGCAGAAGAGGTGAATGGCGAAGTGGTACTGCAGCTGTATAAAGGCCAGGCCACGGCGATTCAGAAAACCTCTGCTAACAGCCTGTACTCAGAAGAGTTCGCCACCTTTGGCGAAGACGAAGTTTACGATCACCGTCACGCGGGCGGCTTTATCCGCTTGTTCTCACTCTCTTCACGCATTCGCGCGCTGAACGAGCAGAAGAAGTAATACCGCGGCAATCGACCTATTTTGCAAGGGCGGCTTCGGGCCGCCTTTTCTATAACAGATTCAGGAGTAATGCAGATGGCACTTTGGGGCGGACGTTTTTCGCAGGCAGCAGACCAACGGTTCAAACAGTTCAACGACTCGCTGCGTTTTGACTATCGCCTGGCCGAGCAGGACATTACCGGCTCGATTGCCTGGTCAAAAGCGCTGGTGACGGTCAACGTGCTGACCAATGAAGAGCAGCAACAGCTGGAAAGCGCGTTGAATGAACTGCTGGCCGAGGTACGCGCCAATCCTGAGCAGATTCTGCAAAGCGATGCGGAAGATATTCACAGCTGGGTGGAAGGCAAGCTGATCGACAAAGTCGGCGCGCTGGGCAAGAAATTGCACACCGGCCGTAGCCGTAACGATCAGGTCGCGACCGATCTAAAACTGTGGTGCAAAGAGCAGGTTGCCGTGCTGCTGGAGGCGACGCGTGAGCTGCAATCGGCGCTGGTCGCCACGGCACAAGCCAATCAGGACGCGGTGATGCCGGGTTACACGCACCTGCAGCGTGCGCAACCGGTGACGTTCGCGCATTGGTGCCTGGCGTACGTTGAGATGCTGGCGCGTGACGAGAGCCGTCTGCAGGATGCACTGAAGCGTATGGATGTCAGTCCGCTGGGTTGCGGCGCGCTGGCGGGTACCGCCTACGAGATCGATCGTCAGCAGCTGGCCGGCTGGTTAGGTTTTGCCTCTGCCACGCGTAACAGCCTCGATACCGTTTCCGATCGCGATCACGTGCTCGAGCTGCTGTCAGACGCCTCGATTGGCATGGTGCATCTGTCGCGCTTTGCTGAAGACCTGATCTTCTTCAACACCGGTGAAGCGGGCTTCCTTGAGCTGTCGGATAAAGTCACTTCCGGATCGTCGTTGATGCCGCAGAAGAAAAACCCGGATGCGCTGGAGCTGATCCGTGGCAAATGTGGCCGTGTGCAAGGTGCGCTGACCGGCATGATGATGACGCTGAAAGGCCTGCCGCTGGCGTACAACAAAGATATGCAGGAAGACAAAGAAGGGCTGTTCGATGCGCTGGATACCTGGCTCGACTGCCTGCATATGTCGGTGCTGGTGCTGGACGGCATTCAGGTAAAACGTCCGCGTTGCCAGGAAGCCGCTGAGCAGGGCTACGCCAACTCGACCGAGCTGGCCGATTATCTGGTGGCAAAAGGCGTTCCGTTCCGCGAAGCCCACCACATTGTGGGTGAAACCGTGGTGGAAGCGATCAAGCAAGGCGTGGCGCTGGAAGCGCTCACTCTGGCGCAGCTGAAGCAGTTCAGCGCGGTGATTGAGGATGACGTGTATCCAATTCTGTCGCTGCAATCTTGCCTGGATAAGCGTAATGCGCAAGGTGGTGTCGCTCCTCAACAGGTCGCCTTCGCCATCAGCGAAGCGCAGAAGCGTTTGGGTTAAAAGCTATGCGCATTGGATTGCGCCGCTGCGGTATGAGCAGGAATGCGTAGCGGCGCGATTTATCGCGCTCTGTTGATATCCAGCAGGCGAGCGACAAGCAAAAAAAAGCGGGCACCTCTTCGGTAGCCCGCCAACCTCTAGCTTCGGAATTACATTTTGTTATAGGCACATCATCAAGGGCAGGCCACTCCCGGCCAGCACAGTGATTGGTTTTAAGCAGTTTGCAGGTTCTGCTCCAGATCATTTGATGCGCGCATTATTCCCGCTCACGCCTTGATAGGGCCAATCGTTCATTGCTATTCTATCTATCGCCACGGGCTATCGTGGTTTGGAGGATTTCAATGAATATTCGTGATCTCGAATACCTGGTTTCACTTGCGGAGCATCGCCATTTCCGGCGTGCAGCTGACGCATGTCATGTCAGCCAACCTACCTTAAGTGGACAGATTCGTAAGCTGGAAGATGAACTTGGCGTGATGCTGCTGGAGCGAACCAGCCGTAAGGTGTTGTTTACTCAGGCTGGACTGTTGCTGGTGGATCAAGCGCGAACCGTGCTGCGCGAAGTGAAAGTGCTGAAGGAGATGGCGAGCCAGCAAGGCGAAGCGATGTCTGGACCGCTGCACATTGGTTTGATTCCAACCACCGGGCCGTATCTGCTGCCGCACATCATTCCGATGCTGCACAAAACCTTCCCCAAACTCGAAATGTACCTGCATGAAGCGCAGACGCAGCAACTGCTGGCACAGCTCGACAGCGGCAAGCTGGATTGCGCCATCGTGGCATTGGTGAAAGAGAGTGAAGCCTTTATTGAAGTGCCGCTGTTTGATGAGCCAATGACGCTGGCGGTGTATGCCGATCATCCGTGGCGCGATCGCGATCGCGTGCCGATGTCGGATCTGGCCGGTGAGAAATTACTGATGCTGGAAGATGGGCACTGCCTGCGCGATCAGGCGATGGGCTTCTGCTTCGAAGCCGGTGCCGATGAAGATACGCATTTCCGCGCCACCAGTCTGGAAACGCTGCGCAACATGGTTGCCGCCGGTAGCGGCATTACCTTGTTACCTGCGCTGTCCGTGCCGAATGAACGCGAACGTGATGGCGTCTGCTATTTACCGTGTTACAAGCCGGTGCCGCAGCGCACCATCGCGTTGGTCTATCGTCCAGGATCGCCTCTGCGCAGCCGCTATGAGCAGTTGGCAGAAGCAATCAAAACCCACATGAAGGGTTATCTGGATACCTCGTTAAAACAGGCGGTTTAAGCCGTTTAACGCTGCCACGCGATAGGCTTCGGCCATGGTGGGATAGTTGAAGGTGGTATTCACGAAGTACTCGATCGTGTTGCCGCCGTTCTTCTGTTCCATGATGGCCTGGCCGATGTGAATGATCTCCGCAGCACGCTCGCCAAAGCAGTGAATCCCTAAAATCTCTTTGGTTTCGCGGTGGAACAGAATCTTCAGGCTGCCGACGTGCATGCCAACAATCTGCGCACGCGCCAGATGTTTAAACTGCGCACGACCCACTTCATACGGCACTTTCATCGCCGTCAGCTGCTGTTCGGTTTTACCCACTGAGCTGATCTCCGGAATGGTGTAAATCCCGGTTGGAATATCTTCGATCAGATGCGCGGTGGCTTCACCTTTGATGATCGCCTGCGCGGCAATGCGACCCTGATCGTAAGCAGCAGAAGCCAGGCTTGGATAACCAATCACGTCGCCAACCGCGTAAATATGCGGCAGCGCAGTTTGATACATGCTGTTCACCTTCAGCAGGCCACGACCATCCGCTTCCAGTCCGACGTTTTCCAGCGCCAGTGAATCGGTGTTACCGGTTCGACCGTTTGCGTACAGCAGGCAATCGGCTTTCACTTTTTTGCCCGATTTAAGGTGAATTATCACCCCGTCATCAACGCCTTCAATCTTCTCGAACTCTTCGTTGTGACGAATCACCACGCCGCTGTTCCAGAAATGATAGGAGAGGGAATCTGACATCTCCTGATCGAGGAACGCCAGCAGACGGTCGCGGGTGTTGATCAGGTCAACCTTGACGTTCAGGCCGCGGAAAATCGAGGCATATTCACAGCCAATTACGCCGGCGCCATAAATGATGACGTGGCCAGGTTCATGATGCAGGTTGAGGATGGAGTCGGAATCGTAAACGCGCGGATGGGTGAAATCGACATCCGCAGGATGATACGGGCGAGAACCGCAGGCGATCACGAATTTCGCCGCGGTTAATCGCTCGCGGGTGCCGTCGGGTTGTTCCACTTCGATGGTGTTGGCATCAACAAATCGGGCATCGCCCTGATAAAGTTCACAGCGGTTGCGCTCGTAGAAGCCCTGACGCATCGCGGTTTGCTGACTGATCACGTTCTCGGTGTGGTTGAGAATGTCGGCGAATGAGGAGCGCAGGAGGCGAGTGTGATCGCTGTAAAGTGGGTTTTGATTGAACTCGATGATACGGCTAACAGCGTGACGCAGGGCTTTGGAAGGGATGGTTCCCCAGTGTGTACAACCGCCGCCGATGTTGTGGTAGCGTTCGATCACTGCAATACGCGCTCCCTGCTTCACCAGCCCCATCGCCGCACCTTCGCCGCCCGGACCGGAGCCAATCACAATGGCATCGTAATCGTAAGACTTTTGCATACCAGTACGTCCTATTTTTTTATCACATTTTTACAACGAGATTCTAACATCTCGCCGCGCACATCTGAATTCTAACAGCGTAAATTGCTGAAGTTTGACAAAGCGTGAGGTTCACAGGCGTTCACAAAGTTTGCACCGCTGTACGCTGAAAAGTTTGTTATAGTGCCTGCCAAATCACCTAAAAGGCCGGGAAAATGGGCGTCAGAGCGCTACAAAAAGAACGTACACGACGTTCACTGATTGAAGCTGCCTTCAGTCAGTTAAGTGCAGAAAGGAGTTTTGCCAGCCTGAGTTTGCGCGAAGTTGCACGCGAAGCGGGGATTGCGCCGACCTCATTTTATCGTCACTTCCGCGATGTCGATGAGCTGGGGCTGACCATGGTGGACGAAAGCGGCTTGATGCTGCGCCAGTTAATGCGTCAGGCGCGCCAGCGTATTGCCAAGGGTGGCAGCATTATTAAAACCTCGGTGGCAACTTTTATGGAGTTCATCGGGAACAATCCCAACGCTTTTCGGCTCTTACTACGCGAGCGCTCCGGAACCTCGGCGGCCTTTCGTGCCGCAGTCGCGCGTGAGATTCAGCACTTCATCGCCGAACTGGCCGATTATCTTGAATTAGAAAATCGCATGCCGCGCAGCTTCACCGAAGCGCAGGCCGAAGCCATGGTGACGATTGTGTTTAGCGCGGGTGCCGAAGCGCTGGACGTTGATATTGAGCAGCGCCGTAAGCTTGAGGATCGATTAGTGCTGCAGCTGCGCATGATCGCCAAAGGCGCTTATTACTGGTATCGCCGGGAGCAAGAGCGTCTGGCGGTTACCCTGGAAAAACCCGAAGAGTAATGTGATAAGGATAATGAAATGATTGAGCAAAACCCACGCGATAAAGGAACGCTTTTATTGGCTTTTATCACCGGTTTAGCGATCAACGGCTCCTTTTCGGTGCTGTTCAGCACGTTTGTTCCCTTTTCGATATTCCCGCTGATTGCTCTTGGCCTCGCGGCCTGGTGTTTGCACCAGCGTTATCTCAACCGCAATATGCCAGACGGCATGCCTTCACTGGCGGCGGCGTTCTTCCTGCTGGGTATTTTGGTTTATAGCGCGCTGGTGCGGGCTGAATATCCGGATATCGGCTCCAACTTCATCCCGACCATTCTGATGGTGGCGCTGGTGTTCTGGATTGGTATGCGTTTTCGCCGCGCGAAGAGCAAGCAGTGAAAAAACGGGAACCTTGGGGTTCCCGTTGTTGTTTAGGCCTTGCGCGTCAGCAGCACGCCGCATTCCATATGATGGGTATACGGGAACTGATCGAACAGCGCCAGACGCGTGACATCATGCGTTTCTCCTAGCACCGCGAGGTTGTCGCACAGCGTTTGCGGGTTGCAGGAGATATAAAGGATGCGCGGATAGGCCTGCACCATCTTCACAGTTTCCTCATCCAGCCCGCTACGTGGCGGATCAACAAAAATGGTTTCGCATTGATAGCTCTTCAGGTCGATGCCTTCTAAACGATTGAAGCTGCGAACGCCCGTCATCGCCTGGGTAAACTCTTCAGCGGCCATACGAATAATCTGCACGTTATCAATATGGTTAGCGGCAATGTTGTATTGCGCGGACGCGACCGACGGCTTGGCAATTTCCGTGGCCAACACGCTGCGGAAGTTACGCGCCAGCGCCAGCGAGAAGTTGCCGTTACCGCAATAGAGTTCCAGCAGATCGCCGCGCGAATCCTGCGTGACGTCCAGTGCCCACTCCAGCATCTGAATATTCATCGCCGCGTTTGGCTGGGTGAAGCTGTTTTCCACCTGACGATAAATCATCTCTTTCCCCGCGACCGGCAGGCGCTCATCCACGTAATCGCGATCGAGGCAGATTTTGGTTTTGGTGGCGCGGCCGATCAGCTGCACGTCAAAGCCTTCGGCACGCAGGCTGTCGCGCAGGGCGCTGGCGGCGGCGGTCCACTCCTCTTCCAGCTTACGGTGGTAGAGCAGCGAGATAACAATCTGGTTGCTCATCGTCGACAGGTAATCGATCTGGAACAGTTTGAAACGCAGCGTGCGGTTGTCACGGATCGCCGCGATCAGTTTTGGCATCAGCTGGTTGATCAATTCACTGGCCGCCGGGAATTGATCGACGCGGATACGTTGCTTGGTCTGTTGATCAAAGATGATGTGGTAGAGATCGTCTCCGTCGTGCCAGATGCGGAATTCGGCACGCATCCGATAGTGGCTGACCGGCGAACGGAACACCTCCACGTCGGGCGCGGCAAAGGGCATCATCATCGCCTGTAAGCGGCTGACTTTTTCCGCCAGTTGCGCGTCGTATTGTTCAATCGGGAGCTGTTCGGGTGTCATCTTTAATCCTGGTAATAAGCTGGCTTGCCGGGCGATTGTAGGCATTCAACTGCTGATGTCCAGCGCGGCGGAAAACAAGATGGCTGGAAGTCTGGATTTCCGGCCTTCCTGGCCGTAGACTGCGCCTGCCGGCCTCCTTGAGTTAAAAGGGAATCCAGTGTGAATCTGGAGCTGACGCGCAGCGGTAAAGAATGTCGTGGTGATGGCAATTACAAACACTGTCCTGCCGGATGGGAAGTTTTTTCACCATTTATGATTCTCAGCCCGAAGACCTGCCGGTGTGACGTCGCAATACATACGACCATCGCGAGCTATTGGTCGTAGTCGTGCGGCATCCTGCTTCGTCTTTTGGATGCTATAACAATGAAAAAAACACACGCTTCGCTGTTTGCCTTCAGTGCAACGGCGTTGTCTCTCTGGGCGCAATTTGGCTACGCGCAGCAGAATGATGATACGCAAATCGTTACCGCTAACCGCTTCGCGCAGCCTGTCTCGTCGGTGCTGGCTTCGACTTCTGTTGTCACCCGTGATGAGATCGATCAGTGGCAATCCAAGAACCTACTGGAAGTGTTACGCCGCTTGCCGGGCGTGGATATCGCGCAAAGCGGCGGCATTGGGCAAAGCGCTTCTATGTATGTACGTGGTTCGGAAGCGCGTCATACGCTGATTCTGGTTGACGGTGTGCCGTTCTCTAAGCCTGGCATTACCGGCGTTGCTGACTTCAACCAGATCCCTGTTTCTATTATCCAGCGCGTTGAGTTTATTCGCGGCCCGCGCTCTGCCGTTTACGGCGCAGATGCGATTGGCGGCGTGGTGAATGTCATCACGCAAAACCCGAATAATCAAAACTCGCTGACTGCTGGCTTTGGTTCGAAGGGCTATCAGGAATACAGCGGCGGCATCAATCAAAATGTCACGGACCAGACGCGCGTAACGGTGGCGGGCTCTTATCAGGCCACCAACGGCTACAACGTTCAGCCGGGCTCAACGTCTCCGATCGATCGCGATCGTGATGGCTGGCGTAATAAGGCGTTCTGGGCTGGCGTTGACCACAAGTTTAACGAGGCATTTTCTGGCTTCTTCCGGGGTTACGGTTACGCCGCGAACTCAGATTACGATGCGGGTTATGTCGGTGGTCAGGATGAGCAACAGATCTATAATCACTCGTTTGATACCGGTCTGCGCTTTAATAAAGAGGAATACTCCTCGCAGCTGACCGCCAGTTATCAAAAGTACAAAATCTATAACTACGTTGGGTCTGACGGCCGCTATGCAGATTCCAATAGTCTGGATGACATGGAGCAGCGCAACCTGCAATGGGGCAACACCTTTGCGGTGGGGCATGGCATGGTCAGCGCCGGTCTGGATTGGCAGCAGCAGAAACTGAGTTCGATTGGACAACTCTATTCTGGCGCACCGCGTGATAAAGATGGTTACAAGCAAGACAACACCGGTGCTTACCTGACGGCTCAGCAGCAGTTTGGCAATGTTACGCTTGAAGGTTCGGCGCGTGGCGATGATAACCAGGACTTTGGCCGTCATGGCACCTGGCAAACGGCTGCGGGTTGGGAGTTTGTGCCGGGTTACAAGGCATCACTCTCTTACGGCACGGGTTTCCAGGCGCCGACGTTAGGCCAGCTATATGGTCTGAAGCGCTTTGGTATTAGCTCTAATCCCGCTCTCAATCCTGAGAAATCAAAACAGTGGGAAGCCGCGCTGGAAGGTTTAACCGGTCCGGTTAATTGGCGTGTTGCTGCGTATCACAATAAAGTCAGCAATCTCATTACCTATGCTTCTGATCCTGTGACTTTTGAGGGCGGCTATTACAATGAAAAAGCCGTTACGCTGAAAGGTATTGAAGCCACCGCTGATTTTGATACCCGCTTCCTTCATCACCAGATCACCTTGGGTTATCTGGATGCGCGTCGTGATTCAGATGGTGAAACGCTGGCGCGTCGTGCGCGTGAGCAGGCCAAATATCAGCTGGGTATGACGGTGTATGACTTTGATATTGATGTCATCTACCAGTACTTCGGTAAGCGCTACGATAACAACACCAGCGAATATGCCAGCGAGCAGCGTCGTTTATCGAGTTACAGCACGGTAGATCTCGCGGTCTCGTATCCGGTCACATCACAGCTCACCGTTCGTGGTAGAATTGCCAACCTGTTCGATAAAGATTATGAGACAGCGTATGGCTATCCAACTCCAGGAACGGAGTATTACCTCAGCGCCAGCTACAGCTTCTGATCTGCGTCCCACCGTGCTGGTGTTTGACTCCGGCGTGGGTGGGCTCTCCGTTTATGATGAGGTCCGGCATTTACTGCCGGATCTTCACTATCTCTACGCCTTTGATAATGAAGGTTTCCCGTACGGCGAAAAATCCGAAGACTTTATTGTCGAGCGCGTGGTGGCGGTGGTGACAGCTATCACTCAGCGTTTTCCGCTTACGCTGGTGATCATCGCTTGTAACTCGGCCAGCACCCTCTCTTTGCCGGCTCTGCGTGAACGTTTCGAATTCCCGGTTGTGGGTGTGGTGCCTGCGATTAAACCTGCTGCGCGCCTGACGCGTAACGGCGTAGTGGGATTGCTGGCCACGCGCGGCACGGTGAAACGTCCTTATACCCATGAGTTAGTGGCGCAATTTGCCCGCGACTGCAAAATTGAAATGCTCGGCTCTGCTGAGCTGGTGGAGCTGGCGGAAGCCAAGCTGCATGGCGAAGATGTTGAGTTAGCTGATGTGCGTCGCGCTGTGCAACCCTGGCTAAGGATGAAAGAGCCACCTGATACCGTGGTTCTCGGATGCACCCATTTCCCTTTACTGCGTGATGAGCTGCAACTGGTGCTGCCGGAAGGGACAAGGTTGGTGGATTCAGGCGCTGCTATTGCGCGTCGTACCGTTTGGTTATTAGAGCATGAAGCACCGCAGGCGGTTTCATCCGGTCAGAATTTAGCGTTCTGTACGCGTATGGATGATGAAGTGACGAAATTGTCACCGATTTTGCAGCGTTATGGCTTCCCGTTGCTGGAAAAATTAGCAGTTTAGTGGCGTTTCGACGAAAAAATCAGCACTCGGAAATTAATTTGAAATTAGCGCTTGTCAGCTCCGAAGAAATCCCTATACTGCGCCTCCACTGACACGGAACAACGGCTTACGAAGCGAAGTGTTCAGGAGGTGGTCTTCAAGGCAACCTTCAGAAAAGCAAAAATAAATGCTTGACTGAGAATGCGGAAAGCGTAATATACGCATCCCGCGCCGCTAGAGAAATCGCGGCATGCTCTTTAACAATTTATCAGACAATCTGTGTGGGCACTCGCAGGATTGATATCCGCGTCTCCGGACGCAAAAAAATATCAAAGCCTCACGAGTGAACACATAATGAAATTCATTATGACGTTTTACA
>NZ_JAIMIG010000008.1:0-130588 GCF_019795975.1 Pantoea sp. DY-17
GGGGTGAAATGCACTCCGTCAAAAACTTTTTGCGGAAGGGCCACAAAAACTTTTTGCCTCCGCCCCTTTATGCCCTCTCTTCGTCGTTGCTACTCGGCCCTCGCCGCGAAAGGCCAGACCGGAAAGATAAAACCCGCGTCAGAGAAGGTCTTTTTCGGGTCCGCAGCGCGAGCTGCACCTACTCAGCCGGATTTAAGGAGCCATGCCATGCAAAACACCCTCGTGAACGTCACCTCTGATGCGACCACAGAACGCGCACCGATCGCCGCCGCCGGTGAAGTGATTTCAGATACCTTTTTTGCGCCCGTTGAAACTGACGTCATTGACGGGCTGCTGGGCCGCTATGAACACATGTACGCAAAATTAAAGAATATTTCGGCCACAATTCGTGAAGGCGGTAACGGCGAGGCGGTGGAGTATTTTCTGTGCGGTAACGTGCGCGATTCACGCCTGAATATGCCGCCGGTTCGCGTGGTATTTGACATGCCCGGCGCGGTAGCGGCCCTGAATGCCGATTTCTGGCAGAAAGCGCTGAACCTGACGGACGTTTACGAGTACATGCCTAACGACCGCCGCAACGAGTGGAACGATCAGATCCGCGAAAAGAAAGCGCCGGATTTTGAGGAAAACGCGGTGCGCGCGACGCTTTCCGAACTGCTTTTCTCACGACAGAAATTTTTCTCCGAGCGCGTTGACGGTATTTTCCGCAGCCTGTCACGCAGCCACGTGACCAACCGCCCGGAAGGCTTCAGCAAGCGCATGATTATCGAATGCATGTTCGATCAGTGGGGCATGTGCAACTACGAGCGCACCGGCTACGTGGACGACCTGCGCAAGGTGATCGCGAAGTTTATGGGGCGTGATGCGACCGGCCTTAATACGACCAATAAAATTCTGAAAATCGCGCGCGACCGTTCGGGGGAGTGGGTAACGATCGACGGCGGCGCGCTGCGCGTGAAAGCCTTTCTGAAAGGCACCATTCATCTTGAAATTCATCCGGACATGGCCTGGCGCCTGAATGACATTCTGGCCTACCTGCATCCGGCGGCCATCCCGGCGGAGCACCGCCAGAAGCCGCGCACGAAGCCGAAAACCTATGAGCTGCACACAAATTTGCTGCCGTTTTCCGTGCTGGGCGTGCTCAGCAACCTGCAGACAGAGCGCACCGAGCCACAGCAGCGCAACCGCCGGGAAGATCCGCTCCCACCCGTGACGACAAATCCCTTTAACCGCAGCTTTAAGGGCTATTCGGACGAGGATCAGGCCGCGCGTGCGGAAGCTGAAAAAGTGCTGATGAGCCTGGGCGGCGTAAAAAAGAACCTCAACGCCTTAACCTGGTTTGAATTCGATTACGACCCGACCACGGCGCTTGAAGATATTCAGCTTTCCGGCGCGCTTCCGGAAAAGAAAACACACCAGTTTTACCCGACCACGGGCGAACTCGCCGCGCAGCTGCTGGACGAGGCAGACATCCGCGAGGGTGAAACCTGCCTGGAGCCGAGCGCGGGCATGGGCGGCCTTGCGGACCTGATGCCGAAGGCGCAGACGACCTGCGTGGAGATTTCGCCGCTGCACTGCCGCGTGCTGGAGGCCAAAGGCCACCAGGTGATCGAAGCCGATTTTCTGGATTGGGCAAATGTGACCGATCAGCGGTTTGACGTGGTGGTGATGAATCCACCGTACAGCGAAGGGCGCGCCGTGTCGCACCTCAGCGCGGCGGCGGCACTGGTGAAGAACGGCGGACGCCTCGCGGCCATTCTGCCCGCAGGCAGCGACCGCAAAGACCTGCTTCCGGGCTGGGACTGCAGCTGGTCCGCGCCGATGGAGGGCATGTTTGCGGGAACCGGGGTTCGTGTGGTGCGCCTCATGGCGTACAAGCCGGAATAAAACCGGCCCGGCTGGCAGGGGCGACCCTGCCGGATACCGCACCGGCCCGCAAAGCGGGCCGGACAACAGCACATCGAGCAGAGCACAACATCATGACCCGAGAAGAAAAATTTACTCTTAACACCCTGCAGAGCTTTACCGGCTGCGATTTTGAAGACTACCTCCACCGGGGCGAGGCGTTTCGCCAGCGCATGAGCGGTGCCGTGATGAACGCGCTGCAGGTGCCAGAAAGCTGGCAGACCGACTGCGAAATGCGCGGCGAGTGGGGCGGAGCACATCCGGTTCACCTGCGGCTGACCCGTGCCGATCTGTCCGGGCTTGCCGTCGAGCTGGTCAGCCCGTCGGAAGATTCGCCGCTGTGGTGCGCGCTGCTGACAGATGTCCGCACCCGGTCGCGTGTTCCTCTCAGCGTCAGCTATCGCTTTGACCCTGCGGCGCTGTGCGTAACGCTTGAAAAAATCGCAGAGTACACGCGGGCAGGCTTCACCGGCGCCGGTGAGCTGATCGCCGCGCTGCGGATGGGAGGGCACGCCGCATGATCCCGAAATCACACTCACTGGTTACCCTGCTGCCGGAACGTCAGGCCGCGCTGCAGGCAATCGCGGCGGTTGAGCACGCGCAGCAGCGGGGGACACGGCTGGCCCGCCATCCCTGGGCCGCCGCGTTTATGAAGCAGCTGAGCGGCAGTAGCCGCGTCAGCGTCCAGACACTGAACCGCATACGGGGCATTTATCTGCGCCCGCGCGAAAAACGCGCGCCGCTGCCGGAGTGGGAAGGTGCGCTGGATATCTTCCTCTGCACGGCGGGCGAGGTTTGCCCGCTGCCGCTGCCTGGCGAGCTGGCAACGGTCCTGTTTCCGGAGGCCGTTTTTCGCCGCGCGGAGCGCGCAAAACACGCCGCCATGAAGATCGTAGGCCATGCCGGGCGGCGCGAGAGGCAGGCAGAGGACTACCGGGAGCGCCAGCTTGAAAACCGAATCCGGCAGGCTGAAACAGAACTGGCATTCCGCACGCCGGAAACGCTGCGCGGTTGGTTTTCCGTCTGGTGTGACGACGTACCGGAAAACGACCTGAAGAACATGATCGCCACGTGGGCGCGGCGCTTTCCGTCACTGAACGGGCTGGAAACCCTGCAGCCGTACGCCGGAGACGTCGCCTGTGAGGTGGCGGGCGAAATACACCTGCGCGCCCTGCATATGAATCCTGACCAGCAGGAGATGAACCGCTGGCTCATTCCTAACAAGCTGGCGGCAGTAGCTGAACCAGGTTTCATCAGGGATAATTGTTGAGGTGTCCCCAATTTGGGGACATACTATCCCTTAGTTGGGGACAGGGAAAAACCATGCACGCGACATTTATTGAGCTTTCCAGCTTTCAGAAATACCGGGCTGACTACCTGAACGACGATCAGTTCAGGCTGTTTCAGAACATGTTGCTGTCCGACCCCGAAAAGGGCGACGTGATCCCGGATACGGGTGGCCTGCGTAAAGTCCGGTTCAGGGACGAGCGCCGGAACAAAGGCACAAGAGGCGGGATCAGGGTTATCTATTACTGGACGAACGAAAAAGGCCAGTTCATCCTGTTTACCATCTACGATAAGGATCAACGCGACGATCTGACCAAACAGCAGCGCGACGCTCTGGCGGAGGCGCTAAACGTGATTAAAAAGGGGCTGAGACATGACTGAACGTGACATTTTCAGTGAGCTGATGACGGGCATGCAGGAGCTGCAGGATCACCAGGACGGTAAAATCACGCTCAAGACCTATAAGGTCGGCAAGCGCGGGCCTGTCACTATTGCGCCGCAGGAACTGCGCGACGTGCGCGAAAAACTGAACCTGTCCCAGGCTGTTTTTGCGCACTACCTGCACACGGGTGAAACTACCTATCAAAACTGGGAGCAGGGCAGAGCAAAGCCTAACGCTCAGGCCGTTTTGCTGATCCGCATGGTGCAGCAAAACCCGGAAACCCTGCAGACGCTCGCTCAACTTTAACGCGGCTGCATCCGCATAAACCGCGCTCACCGGCGCGGTTTTTTTATGTCCTCAGCGCGCCCACCAGGAACAGAACCCCAGCCCTCCGGGCCGGGCAGAGCCGGTGCTGGCGCACCGGCCATCCCCGTCAGGCTGCGTGTGTTCTGCATAGGTTTCTCTGAATAGGCTCCAAAAGCTTACAGATCCGCTGTCTCTTCCCGCCGTCGATAAAATCGTATTACCAGCAACAGCAACAGCAACAGCGTGGGCCCCCTTCGGCTCCCCGGCAAGCCGGGTCGTCGAGCCCTACGTCGCTAAGCGGCAAGCCGCTAAGCGCCACCGAACCCCTTCGGGTTTCGGCCGCGAGCGGTTTCGGGCTGATGTCCAGGATCAACGACCGCTGCCGGCTGCGCCGTCGCTTTCACCGTCCCGGCAAACCCCGCCGGGCCTTTAAGGCCAGCCCGCAGGGCGGTCTGAAACGTCCCTTCTGACGCTTCCCTGCATTCCGTTCTGGTCTTTCGCAGAGGGCTTTTCGTAGCACCGCCGGTTCGTTCAAAAAGGGGTGAAATGCACTCCGTCAAAAACTTTTTGCGGAAGGGCCACAAAAACTTTTTGCCTCCGCCCCTTTATGCCCTCTCTTCGTCGTTGCTACTCGGCCCTCGCCGCGAAAGGCCAGACCGGAAAGAAGAAAACCGCGTCAGAGAAGGGCTTTTCGGGTACCGCACGGCCGTCAGCCGGATCATTAATTTCCAGTAAGGAGCACATCATGACCTCAACCCAGACGGGCACCCCCACTGAACTGCGCTGCGTAGCGGCGCTGGGCAACGGCGAATTTACACGCGAGCAAGCTGTAAACGCCGCTGCCGCCTTCAGCAACGTTTTCATTGAAGATGATCAGGGCACTCATTTTCGTCTGGTTGTGCGGGAACCGTCGGGCGGTCTGATCTGGCGAGCTTTTAACTTTGAATCTGAAGCGGGTTACTGGCTTCGTCGCTACATCACGCAGAGCGGTGTGTGTAAGTCGCTGGATGAAAGGCTGGTTTCACTGACAGCGCTGTACAGGCAGGCACTGAGCTTCAGCGAACGGCGCGAATTTGTCAGTTTTGAGTTGCATGATATGGCTAAAGCAGTCGCAGCCACTGCACTGGCTGGTCAGGTCGCATCACTTCCAGCAGCTTCGATCGCGGCCTGGACAAAGGCCGGGCACATCGCTCTGTCACTATTCGGGCCTCACGGCGAGTCTTTCTGGATGAACGCCAGCCAGTGGCTTGCGCGCGAACTAGGGCAGGATAACGCTTCTGATATTCACAGCGACCAGGCGTAAAAAAAGCAGGGTTGCCCCTGCTTTTTCCACGGCGGCCAGTCCCACCTGGCTGCCTTATCAAAACCAAACCCTCAGGAGAGTTTTATGATTTTTGACCCGAAAATCGTCGCACAGGTGCTGACTTTTGTAAACGCACTGCGCTATGGCCAGCTGGCGCGCGTAATCGCCAGGCCGGTTTCACATCTGCGCCAGTTCGTGGCCACCATTAGCAACCTGGCGGGGAACAAAGCATGAGCAGCGAAATTACCCTCAGCGCCCCGGCTTTCCTGGCGACAGTCACCCAGGCTGACATCACCTGCGTGCTGGGCGAATACTGCTTTATCCGCCTGGATAACGGCGATGAGGCATTTTTTCATAATGGCAACTGGATAACCGGCGCGGACGCCGCAAGCCACGAGGCCTCTATCATGGGGCTGGCCCAGCGTATGGCGCGCGCGGGTAGTAAGTCGCTGCGCTGTTTTGATCTGCCGGTGCCCGATGACAGTGACTGGAGCTGGGACGATATCGTTACGCAGCTGGCCCGCAGCGCGGTCACCCGGGACGTGCGCGGAGAGCTCACCGTGACATGTAGCGAAACCACGGGATACGGTCGCGGGGTTCACGTCTGCAGCGATCCGCTGCTGAGCGGCATCAACAGCAATCTATGGTTCCCGCTGAATCCAGCGGAGGACTGGCTCGCGGGTATCGAGCGCGTGCTGACCATAAACGGTGTTACGCAAAACGTGGTGCGCCTGGTGCCGCTGCGCGACTGCGCTGAATGCAGCGATTTTAAAGTCATCTATAACCGCAAAATCTGCGCCTGATGCGAAAAGGGGCAGGGGATTGCCCCCGCCCCTTTTCGTTACCCGCTCCGGATGACTCCGCAGAGCCGAACACATGACCAGGAAAAATTTTATGATTTCTACATCGCGAGCTGTCGCACCTTGTGACGCTGAGACTGATCTCGACGGTTTGCGCATTTTAGCGGCTGACACCGATGTGCTGCCGTATGAAGCGGATAACACCAGCCGCACCGGCGTGGCAGCGTCCACGCTGCTCTTTTTTGCTGCCGCGACCGGTATTGACGGCGATGGCGAACCGGCAGAAACAGCCATCACTGACCTGCTGGCAAACCTGATGCACCTGTGCGCGCACTGCTATCCGGACGGCTGCGCCACCTCGTTTGAATCGCTGCTGGAAACGGCCCGGATGCATTTCAGTTCTGAATCCGTGGGAGAGTAAACAGATGACCCTGACCGACATTACCGACGCGATGTTCAGCTCGCAGGAAGGCTATGCGCTGCTGGTAACAGATTCTGTTGAATTCAGTATCAACCGCAGCCTGAAGGACGATGAGCTCCTGAGGATCAGCAGCATTATTGAAAACGCCGTTGCCGACGCTATCAGGCAGCTTAAAGAGTCGGAGCCTGGCGCCTGAGCATTGACCCCGAACCAGGGGACAGGGAAAAGCCGGTGCTGACGCACCGGCCATCCTCGTCCTGCTGAACACGCCTTTGCGTTGTGGTGTGATGATGCTGTGTGTTTACCTTTTCTGTTCATCCGTTCTGCCCGCCGATCACCGTTAAATTCAATTCAACAGCAACAGCAACAGCGTGGGCCCCCTTCGGCTCCCCGGCAAGCCGGGTCGTCGAGCCCTACGTCGCTAAGCGGCAAGCCGCTAAGCGCCACCGAACCCCTTCGGGTTTCGGCCGCAAGCGGTTTCGGGCTGATGTCCAGGGTCAACGGCCGCTGACGGCTGCGCCGTCTGCTTTCACCGTTCCGGCATAAAGCCGCCGGAACTCTGTTGTCATCCCGCGTTGCGGGCTGCAATTCCCCCTTCTGACGTCTTTCCCGTTTTTCCGGTCGTGCCTTACGCGGAGGGCTTTTCGTAGCACCGCCGGTTCGTTCAAAAAGGGGTGAAATGCACTCCGTCAAAAACTTTTTGCGGAAGGGCCACAAAAACTTTTTGCCTCCGCCCCTTTATGCCCTCTCTTCGTCGTTGCTACTCGGCCCTCGCCGCGAAAGGCCAGACCGGAAAAGAAAAATCCGCGTCAGATGAGGTCTTTTCTGGCTTCAGCCGCCGTCCTGCGATAACGCGATGCGCTGCAGAACCGAATCACAAAACATGAGGGCTGACTGATGAAAAACGTTTTGGAAGGTACTGAAGTTACAGGACCGGAGCTGACAAAAAATCAGTTTATGGACGTCTGCAAATACGTCTGGTCATGCGGTGAATTTCTGGGGCCGTCGGGTCTGACCGGTGATGCGTTTGAAGGGCTGGACGTGATCGATGAGCCAACTGAAGAGCCTGAAGCCCTGAAGATTTACCTGCGCAACCGATGGCCGGTTGCCGTTTACGAGTTCGATATTGGTTATACAGTTATCCGCAGCGAGTCCTGACAGGCGGCAAAGAAAAAGGGCGGAAATTCCGCCCCTTCACCCCGGACGACACGACCAAATGACCGTCCGGATCGTCAACAGAAAAAATGGAGTTAATCATGAAAACTGCCGACCTCAGCATCATCACATCGGTTGCAGGTTATGTAAAGCCCGGCGTTAAGAAGGTGCATGTGCGTCATCGCCACAGCGATCCAGAAACGAAGGCGATTTCACCGGAAATCCGTGCGCGCAGCCGCCACGTGTTGCACTGCGTGCGCAAGCGTAAAAGCGTTCGCGTACCTGCCATGCGCAGCAGCGAGTGGGGCGAATTTCTTCGCTCTCTTGAAATACGCCGTGCCGTAGCCTGACCAACAATCCGCCGCCATTCACGGGGCGGCTTCTGAAAATTTTGATGTGAGGATTTAATTATGATGGGACGTATGTTTGCCGGTTTTCGCAGTGCGGGTGCTATTCGTCGTGATCGTCCGCTGACGGACGATGAACTGAAGCAGGTTGTACCGAGCGTCTTTTCTGAAGACAAGCACGGATCACGCAGCGAGCGATACACCTATATTCCAACAATCGCTCTGCTTACGCGTTTACGCCAGGAAGGTTTCGAACCGTTTTACGCCTGCCAGCAGCGCGTGCGCGATACTGACCGCATCGACCACGCAAAGCACCTTCTGCGCCTTCGTCGTCACGATCAGATTAAGGGTTCAGAAGTTTCAGAAATTTTGCTTCTGAACAGCCACGATGGCAGCAGCAGCTATCAGATGATCCCCGGCCAGTTCCGTCATATCTGTGCGAACGGTATGGTTTGCGGCGAGGTGTTCGGGCAAATCCGTGTGCCGCACAAGGGCGACATCGTTGGTAAGGTTATTGAGGGTGCCTATGAAATTCTCAACCGGTTCGGCGAAATCGAACATTCACGCGATGAAATGAAGCGTATCCATCTCGACCGCGCCGAGCAGGCTGCTTTTGCAGAAACTGCGCTGGAGTTTCGTTATGACGGGCAGCACGTTCCAATCAGTGCCGATTCTCTGTTACAGGTTCGCCGTCGTGAAGACAACGCTGATGACCTGTGGACTGTTTATCAGCGTACTCAGGAGAACGTTATCCGTGGCGGTCTGCGCGGTAGAACGGCCAAAGGTGGACTTACAAAAACCCGCTCTATTAACGGCATTGATGGTGATATTAAAACCAATCGTTTTCTCTGGTCACTTGCTGAAAAAATGAAAGAATTAAAGTCCTGACCAACGATAAGGGAGCCAAAACGTCTCCCTTTTTTTTGTTATCAGTTTAGCTGCTGAACGGACTCACCTGCATTTTTTACTGAAGCACTTTTCCTTCGAAGCTTTCCGCCCTGACGCTTTTTACCGCTCTCATCTTCTTTGAGAATTTCAGAAATTGACCGCTCACTGAAAACAAATTTCATAGAATCCAGCGCCGACTTAATATCTTTAACGGTGTAACCCTTTTCTTTTGCCAGCATCAGAATGGTGGAGCGAAGATTTTCCAGCGCATCGTTTCTGGTAATTCGTGTTGGCGACAGATCCGGAAGGTTTTCCAGTCGGGTTTTTGCCTCTTCAATCTGCTGCTGTGTGAAAAATTGCTGCGTAGCCATAACCACTCCAATGGAAATCATGTGAAAACAGTGATTCTGCCCCGGATTCACGGGAATTTCCAGTACCTCACCCTACATGACGCCGGTTTACTTCTGACCAGCTAAGTGGCAAAATACGAACAGTTGATTAAAAGACGGGACAGGAAATGTTTTGTGACCACCGCCAGCACGCTGGCAGTGATTCCCAAAACGACCTGCTCAGGGCTCCGCCCCGAGACCCGGGTAATGTGCCAAGGTTGAGTTATGTCGAAAAGCGAAAAGCGTCAGAGAGAAAAACTGGTTAAGTGCCGCTGTACCGATGCAGAGTTTGAGGCCATCAATAAGAAGGCCCTGGCCGCTGGCCTGACGACATCTGAGTACCTGCGCCGTACGGCACTAAACCGACGCATTACCGTGCGAACCGACATTCGCATGATGAACGAGCTGCTCCGTCTGGGCGGCCTGCAGAAACACCTGTATACCCAGATGCAGACGAACATGACAACCGAGCTAAGCCACCAGTTCTCGGAAGTTCTGACGAGCATTAAGCACGCCATCAACGCACTGGATATGACGCCGGTTCCGGTTGAGGACATGAAAGACTAATGAACGTGATCATCCCGCCAAAGCGCCGCGATAAGAAGACCAGCTTTAAGAAGCTGGTTAACTACGTGAGCACGCGCGAGGAAAAGAAAAGTACTGAGGTTGTATCACCTGATTCAGCAGAGCAGGCTCCGGGAGCAGACTACATTTCTACGCCCGGATTTGGTCAGCTGGTTGACTACGTCGGACGTAAGCGTGCAGCACCCGCAAGCGAAATTGTCAGCATTTCACCCGAGGGCATTCAGCGCGTGCTCTCGGGTGAAGTGCTGTGTGAAACCAACTGCTGGTCACTGGAATCCGCCGCAACTGAAATGAACCTGGTCGCTTCACAAAACCGCCACTGTAAGGATGCGGTCTATCATTTCATTCTTTCCTGGCAGGGCGAAGAAGACCCGTCACCGGACGCGATTTTCCGTTCCGTTCGCTACAGCCTGAAACAGCTCGGTATGGAAGAACATCAGTACGTGGCTGCCATTCACCGCGACACTGACAACGTACACTGCCACGTGTCGGCTAACCGCGTTCATCCGCGGACCTATGCTGCACAAAACATGTGGAACGATGCGGACACGCTGCAGAAGTGCTGCCGCGTGCTGGAGCGTGAGTTTGGTTTTAACGTGGATAACGGCAGCTGGCATATGGATCAGTACGGTGATCTTCACCGTACCCGCCGCGACATGCCTTCTGCTCCTCGTGGTGCTGCTAAGCGCGAGATTTTTTCCGATAAAGAAAGTCTTCATGGCTATGCGGTACGCGAAACGCGGCAGGTGTTATCTGACGTGATTGCGCAGGATAAACTCAGCTGGGATCGCCTCCACAATGTTCTCTACACCCGCGGGCTGGGAGTGCGTGAGCAGAACGGCGGGCTTGCCGTTTACGATTTGCTGAATCCGGAAGGCGTCAGCGTTAAAGCTTCAGACGTACATCCGGACATCAGCCTTACCACTATGGTCACACATTGTGGCGAATATCAGCCCGCACCGCCGGTATACAATCCCGACAGGCCCGAAGACGGCATGCTTCATATGCAAACCTGTTACATGCCGCAGCTACACGTGCGCGATCAGGAAGCACGCCGAGAACGTCGTGAAGCTCGCGCCGTTGCACGCGATATTCTGCGTGCCCGCTATGATGCATATCGTACCAGCTGGGAGAAACCTGATCTGCGTGCGGGTGAGCGCTTCCGCCAGATTGCTTCACACTGCGTGGTTGCTAAAGCACACGTCCGCGATAGTGTCAGGGATCCACTGATGCGCAAGCTTATGTACCGCGTTGCCGAATTCGAAAAGATGAAGGCGATGGCCGAACTGCGCCTGCAACTGCGTGAGGAGCGTCAGACTCTCAAAGAAACAGGAGAAGGCCGTCCACTGAGCTGGAAGTCATGGGTTGAGCGAGAAGCGGTGAAAGGGGATGCTGCAGCACTCGGCCAGATGCGTGGCTGGGCTTATCGTGAGAAGCGCGCCGCCCGCAAGCAGAACAGTGGGTGGCCTGAACCTAACGCCGTCATTCATTATGGCCCGGGTGACAACGTTCCAACATTTAAATCAAGCGAGCACGAAACGCGTCTGCTGCGTGACGGAACGGTCAGCTACCTGCGCGACGGTAAGCCCGCAGTTACCGATTTTGGTGACAGGGTTGAGGTTTACGCTGCGGCTGACACCAAGTCTGACCGTTTTAACAATGACCTTGCTGCAGAGATTACTGCGTGGCACAGCGGTGATAATACGACGCTGACAGGAGAGGATAAAGCAGTGAACCGCGTGCTGTATTCTGGCGTAGTCCGGAACATTACTAAGCGTGACGGGCACGAGTTTAAAGTCAGCGATCCGAAACTGATGGCCAACGTACGCGCTACTGAAGAAAGCTTGCGGGGACAGAATGTACAGTCAGAACTGAAGCAGGCAGAGCCTCAAAACAGGGACGAGCAAGATTTTCGTCCTGTTAACAGAGATTTACCACGACCATGAGGAGTTTAAAAAGAGAGACATAAGCCAAACGGAAGTATTTAGTCGCTGATTGCACAGGGTTAGGAGCCTGTACAACCAGCTAACCTTAACAACCTGTCTAGGAGGCTGCTATGGCTGCCGAGGATCTTAGTCATTTTTCTCATCTAAACAAGTTCTTTCCTGAATTGACCGAAATACAGTCAGCACATGTATGTATGCTCGTGTTTTCATCCTGGTCAGCTGAGGAAATAGCAGAGTATCGTCATGTCACAGTTGATACAGTTAAAGACTCATTGGTTGCTGCTCAAAAACGTCTCAGAGCAAGTAACATGAAATTACTTCGGGGTGTCGTGGTATTACGGGTGATGATGAGTATTTCAAGCTTTATGTATGGCAATAATTTGCCTTAACTTTATAAGCATTAAACTATTAAAAGATTTTTTAGTGTCAAAGCAGCTTTTTTAAGCTGCTTTTTATTTATTATCAATAAGATAACTGACAACCCCCTTTTTAGGGGGTGTTTTCTTTTTAGGACCAATCTTATTTAATGCGCACATTGCTAACACGATCCCTACACTCGGTTACGGAAGAATACAGATGCCTGCTCACATCAATAAAGAAAAAGGAATGCAAGTCCTGCTGCGCCTCTCACCCGAGATGACCGCTATGTTGAGCCAGGCCGCAGACCGTTCTGGTCGCAGTAATACTAAAGAGGCGCTTGTGCGCCTTGAGGACCATCTTAAATCGTTTACTGACCTCGCCACACCAGGGCGCCGGTTTACCGCTGAAGACAGCGAAAAAGCTATTAAATAATTTCTTCAGCCAGCACGAGTAATTGCTGGCCTTCTTTTTTATTAAATTATGCGCGCCTGCGCAGGGCATCGTTTTGCCTGAAAACTCTTCTGCTCTTTAACAACGTGCCCGTTTTTATATTCCCGACCTCATGGTCCTCTCTTGCCGGCATCCTTTACCGATGCGCGGAAGATGTCCGGAGGCTACGTCATGGCCTGCACTACGTCGGGAGAACAGTAAAGCCGCAGAGAAACGACTGTGCGGCTATATAGGCGGGCACCGCGCAAAGTCGGAATTGTGGAGCGTAACCGTTATACCCCTACGTACAAATTCGATGTATCCAGTTCGACCGGTGCATTTACTGCATCAGGCCCCGGCGCGATCCGCCGGACACAGCCTGTATCTGGAGAAGATTAGCCCTGCACTTTCGTGCGGTCGTGAACGGGCATCCCTGACGGTTTCAATTCGCAAAACGCACAGTGACACAGAGCATTCTGTGCCGGCCCACTCTCGCGAGTGGGTCTGCCCGGATAGTCTTTTAATCGTTTCATTTAAACGGATGCCCGGGGACGCGGGCGCATTTCATGGGGTGAAATCATGCATCTTTCCAAATCAAAACGCGAAGCGCTACGGCGGCAGTTTAACGGCTGCTGCGCTTACTGTGGTGAGGTGTTGCCCGCACAGGGCTGGCACGCTGAAGCTATCAGCAAAGAGTTCGTTGAGGGGGGGATTGTTCCCGTCTGCACTACCTGCCGGACGATTAAAGGAAATTCCACTCCTGAGGAGTTCAGGGCGCTGCTCGCAGAGCAGGTCGACAGAGCGCTGCGCCACAGCGTGAATTTCCGTACGGCGGTGCGCTTCGGACTGGTGAGCCCGCGGGCTGAACGGGTTGAATTCTGGTATCAGCGCTGTGACGGCATTCGCCCACAGAAGTCTGATATAGCTCAGGATGAAACAGGTAGCAGCTCTCTGAGAGACCGGCATCTCAAGCTAAATGAAGGCGCCGGAAATAATTTATGAAACGCTCTGTGTTCCTGCGCGCATCCTTACGGCGAGCGCTTCGTACCTGCCGGCCAGCACCGCCCGTTTCGCAGCCGGGCCCTTCTCACAAAAGGGCGGCCTTTGAAGGAATAAAATCATGAATAAGACACTTCTCCGTTGCGTCGGTCTGGCGCTGGCGCTCGTTTCTCCGCTTGTCATGACATCCTGCCTTCCCCACGAAAAAAACGTGGCGCCGCAGGCTTATCCCGCTGGCGAATGTCAGAACTGCAGTGCATTCAGCGTCAGCGTCTGGCACGTCAGCGCGGGTGATCGCGGGCTAAAGGACATTCTGCAGCCTGTCCGCTACAGTACTACCGAGTCGCTGAGTTCTGATAACACTGAAGTCATCACCTCTTCAGCAGCAGATGCCATCCGGCAGCGTCTGGAGCATGACAAGCTTGCCGTCTTTGTCGCGAATCTCAGGGGAGTTACTGCGTCCGGAGACAGCCTGCCATTGAGCGTTGACAACGCCTCAGGTGCTTACTCAGCCGTGCTGACGGCGGGTCCTCAGACACGAAAACTCCCGTCACGCGTGGTGAACTTCTGCCTGTCAGACAGCGCGTCCTCTCCCGGAAGTCGCACTCCCGGGGACAAATCGCGGGTTAACGGGCGGGTTCTGCTCAGAGACGGCGATACCGTTGTGTCGGTGCACGCCGTACCTGACGGCTGGCTTGTGTGGCTTATTGGCGCAACGTTCTCCGCCTGACGTCTGCCCGGCGTGTCCGGGCCATTTCTTTCCCTGCAACGCAAAGCGCACTCACCCTGACCGGTCAGTGCGTTTTTCGTTGTGGCGGACCTGCGGCCAGCGCACGCGGTCAGACTGACATCGTCTTATAACTCATTAATGCGATGCTACAAGTCTAAGTCATGCCGCTCTGGCGTCTGTCAGTCTGGCCAGAGCACCGGGAGGCACCCGGCGCCGCAACACCCCTTCTGACCGGCAGGTTTCGCCTGCCTTCCCGCACGGTTTTTGCCGGTCCGGCTCCGGCCGCCGCAGAGACGGTGCAGCCCTGAGTTATCCGGAGTTCTCTCTATGTCATTTACCGAACGGGCAGGGCTGATACCGGTCCTGTTTCTCACTGGCTGCGCGCAGCAGGCGGTCATCACCGGGCCGCCCTCGGGCAGCGTGGTTGACGGCATCCTCTCGCGCAGCGCGGCCGACATCAGCGCCATGCAGTACCGGCTTCACCAGAGCACGCCTTCCGCGCAGCGCCCGGCTTCACCGTCAGGCACGAAAGCTCCCGCGCCGCTGCTGTCGAAACCTGCTGTCGCGGCGGGCGGGTCCCCTGCCTTCAGAGGCACCACAGCGCCACCGTCCACGGCGGGCGCCGGGCCTTCCGACGGCTTCGTGCGTCAGGGGGGCGCGGCGCCAACGCTTCGTGCAGCCCTGCGCAAAATTATCCCGCCCGGACACGCAGTGGTGTTCGACAAAGCCGTTTCCGCCGACGCGCCCGAGCTGTGGCAGTGGACGGGCAACGATCGCTGGCCGTTCGTCGTGGACAAGCTGCTGGCCGGGCGCGGGATGAAGGCGACCGTTAATGCGAAAACCGGCACCGTCACCGTAGAGCCCGCGCAGCGCGCGCAGACGGCACGCAGCGCAGACAAACCAATATCGCCCCCGATTGCTGCCGCCGTGCCCGTCAGACCGGCTCCGGCCGGGGCGGTGAAAGCTGTTCCGCTGCCGACCACCGGACGTAACCCGTTCCACGGCGATGCCACATCAAAAGCTGCCGGGGCGGCAAGCGTGCCGGTTTCACCGGCAACAACCCGCGCGCCCGTTCTGCCGGTGATACCGCCGCCAGTGGTTCAGGTTCGCCACTGGCGCATTGAGACGGGCAGCACCGTGAAGGACTGGCTTTACAGCCAGGCCGCCGCGGAGACGTGTACCGTGCCGGGCATTAAGAACTGGACCGTGGCCTGGCTGACGCCAACCAACTACCGGGTAGACGCACCGCTCCACTTTGACGGTAGCTTCCGCGAGATGCTGAACCGGCTCTTCACCCTCTACGGGACCGCGAAGGTGCCGCTCTACGCGGGCGTGCGTGCCGCACAGTGCGTGGTGTCGGTGGACGATAAGGAGGTGCAGTAATGATCATGTACTGGCTGCTGGTTCTCTTTGCGGGACTGCTGCTGGGCGGGCTCTCCCCCGACCAGCGGGCCGTGCAGGAGGCGGGGCAGCTGCAGGACCAGACGCAGAGCCTGCAGGCCACGCAGATGGTGCGCTACATGAACCGCATCAACGACTGGCGCTACCTGAACCCCACAGCGAATAACCTCAGCGTCAGCGACGCGCAGCTTACCGGCTGGAAAAGTGTCGCCGGCCTCAGCAACGTCATCGCCAGCGGCAGGACCTACGTGTGGCGCGCGGCTCAGCCCGGGCTGATGGCGGCGCTGCTGACGCAGACCCGTTACTCTGCGCTGGCCGGACGGGTGGTATCGCGCCGCCTGGTCGACTATTCCGGCGCCGACATGCAGCTCACCGTCCCCGCCGTCATCCCCGACGGCAGCGTGGTGTGGGTTAACTGACTTTCCCTTTCTTACAGGACACAGCAATGAAAATACCTCACCGGCTGACCGCGGCGGCGGCGCTCTGCCTGCTGGCCAGCGGCTGCAGCACGCTTGACCGCGTGGACGCCACCGAAAAGCGGGCCGCTGCCACGGAGGCGCAGGCCGATGCACACAAGCGCGCGCTTGAAAGCGGACAGGTCGTGCGCGACCTGACGTCTCAGTGGATTAACCCGATCCCCCTGAACGGGCTCGCCGGGCAGCGTCCCGAGCTGCCGCCCTGCGCGGTCAAAATTAATCGTCCCGGCAGCGTTACGCTCGCCTACGTCAGCGCTTTTATTACCGATCAGTGCCGCATCCCGGTGGTCGTGACTCCGGACGCGCAGGCGGCCATGGCCGGCAGCGGTGGTGGTGGCCGGACAGAAAAAATGCCCGGCCCATTGCCGGCTCCCGATGCCAGCGGCATGGTGCCGCTGGCCGCTATGGGCCAGACCAGCAGTCAGCCGGTCACGGTGCAGCAGGGCGACGGCGGACTGCGCGGCGTCAGCTGGAACGGATCGCTCAGCGGGCTGCTGGACAACGTGACCACGCGGCTTGGCCTGTCGTGGCGCTACGAGTACGGGCACATCGCCATCTTCTGGCTCGATACGCGCAACTTCGCCATTAACTTTATGGACAGTGACGCGAGCTTTGAATCAAAGACCGTCAGCGGTACCACGTCTTCTGCCGGCACAAGCGGTAACAGCAGCGGTGGTAATAAGGGCGACAACAGCACCAGCCAGACCACGACGGCGACCATTAAGTCCAACATCTTTAAGGACGTGGAAACCACGGTGAAATCAATGCTGACGCCGGGCTCAGGGCGCCTTAACCTCTCCGCCGGCGTGCTGACGGTTACCGATACGCCTCGCGTGCTCGACGCCATCGGCCGCTACATTGACGACCGTAACCGCGAGCTTAACCGCCAGGTGATGATTTCGGTAAAGGTGTTCAGCGTGGAGAACCGCCATCAGAACCAGCTGGGCATCGACTGGAACGCGGTTCTCAACACCGGCAGCGTCGGCCTGTCGCTGACGAGCCCGTTCACAGGTGCCGCTTCTGACGCGTTAAGCGGCGGAGTGGCCATTCTGGACGGCAAAGGTGAGGGGACGCAGACGTTTCTGAAGGCGCTGGACGAGCAGGCGAAACTCAGCGTGCTGACCACAGCCTCGGCGCTGACAACGAACCTTTCTGCCGTCCCTATTCAGAACGCGCTGCAGCAGGACTATGTGCCGAGCATCAGCACCAGCCAGACGCCAAACGTCGGGACCAGCACCTCAATCACCACGGCGACCATCACCACCGGCTTTAACATGACCGCGCTGCCCTTCCTGATGCCGAACTCGCCGAAGATGCAGCTGGAGTTTTCTATCAGCATGTCTGACGACCCGACGTTCAAGGACTTCACCTCCGGCGGGCAGAACGCGCAGCTGGCCAAAACCAATCTGAAAACCACGACACAGCGCGTGATCATGCAGTCCGGCCAGACGCTGGTGCTGAGCGGCTATGAGCAGCTCAGCGATTCGGCTAACCGGCAGGGCACAGGGAGCTACAGCTTCTTTGGTCTGGGCGGCGGGGCGCGCGGTGACGACAGCCGCCGCATGTTCATCATCCTCGTAACGCCCGTCGTGCTGGGATAAGGAGGTTTTATGACGTCTGAACTGACGCAGCCCGGAGTCAGCGTGGTCCCCTCCGGGAAACATGCGCTGATTGCCGGCCTGCACTGGCAGTGGGTGTCGGTACGCGGGCGCCGGCGCATGCGCATTGAGGCCCGTGACCAGCTCGCGAGCCACTGGCTGGCGCTGCCCGCCGGTACGGCCGATGAGCCCGCCACCTGGCTGGGCACGCTTGCCGACGACACGGTCGTTCTTCCCAAAGGTAAGCGGCCAGCCTCGCTGGCGGCGGCGCTGCTCGGAAGCGTGCCCGCCGACTGCTGGGGCATCTTTCTCCTTCCCGGCGGAAGGTACTGGTTTATGGCGGTCACCGGCGGTCATCCTTCGCCTTACGGGGACGTAACGGGAGATGCGGCCACCGCACTCCGCGCTGCCGAACTGTTCCGGAGCACGGCGCCGGCGCCCTCAGCGGGCTGGACCGTGTTCGATCCGGATACCCTGCTGGACCTGCCTGACGCGCGCCGGGACGCGCTGAGTGCCCTGCTCCCGGCCACCGTGCCGGCGCGGGCGCTGCTGCACAAAACCGACAGCCGCACGCCATCCCGCCTGATGCTTCTGGCTGCGGTGATCGCGGCCGGTGCCTGGTACGGCAACCACTGGCTGGAGGAAAAGGAAAAGGCCGAGCACGCCGCCTGGGTGCAGGCCGAGCTGACCCGCGCACGCGAGGCGGCAGCGCTGAAGCCTGCCAGCCTCAATAAACCGTGGGGTGGGCAGCCAGACTTCTCGGGCATGCTCAGCGCGTGCGTGAAACAGTGGCGTCAGGCGCCGCTGTCGATTGCCGGCTGGGTGTTCAGCCGGGCAACGTGCGAGGCCACCGGGCAGCTTACGCTGCACTATGCCCTGCCGGACGGCGGCACGGTGGGGGACTTTGCCGCCCGGCTGCCGCAGCTTTACGGGGCAGGGGCGCAGGCCGTGTTCAACATGCCCGGGCCGTCCGACGACGCGTCATTTAAGGAGACGGTCCGCTTTGCCGCTGCGCCGGCCGAAATGCTGCTGCCGGGGGACGAGCAGCTTCGCCGCATGACCAGCTACGCGCAGCGCCTGCGGGCAAACCTGCGCTTCAGCGAGCCCGTCGTGCTGACCCAGACCGTCGGGCAGGACCATGTCCCGCTGCCGTGGAAGCGTTACAGCTTCACCTTTATTACCGATATCCCGCCGGACCGGCTGTTCGACGCTTCGCGCTTCCCGGGTAACGGGCTGCGGCTGAGTTCAGTAAAGGCCGAGCTGCACAGCAGCCGGCTGACCTACACCCTGGAAGGAATGCTCTATGCAGAGAATTAAGTGGTGTTACCTGCTGCTGCCCGCGCTGATTGTCAGTCAGCTGGCCGTCGCCGCGCCCGCAGCGACTGAAGGACCGGATTCGCCCGGCCCGGCAGCCTCTCCTGATGCCGGCCCGCGCGATACCAGCCTTGGCCGGCTGGAAGATATTCAGGCCAAAACCCTGCTGTACGAGGCGCAGCTGGCGCAGGCCAAAGCGTTCAACGAGCTGCAGAAAAACGGCTACGACGCCGGTACGGGCGGGCCATTTAATCCGCAGCCTGCCGCGCCGGTGAAGGACAGCGCTGCACCTAAACCCGCACAGGAGAGCCGCGCGCTGCCGCTGATTGTGGAAATCTCCGGCGGCCAGCAGCTCTCCGCCACGCTTCAGCTCGAGGGCGGCAATCAGGTGCGCGTTCAGGCTGGCAGCCGCATTCCGGGCACCGCCTGGACGGTGGCAAAAATCACGTTCAGCGAGGTGACCGTCAGCAGTCCTGACAAAGGCCTCGTTTCACTGGCCTTCGCGGGGTAGACGAATGGAATTCAGCGAACAGACACTGAACTGGCTTCATCTTGACGACAGCAACCCGGAGCAGGGGCGGCTTTACGTGTCCACCGAGCATCGCGCGAGCCCGGCGGTGCAGTCGGAAATCGCGCGCGCCCGTCGCAGCCTGCCGGGGCTCGATATCCTGCCCGTGCACCTGAGCGAGCTGCGCCGGCTGCAGACCGGACGCGGCGGCAGCGCCGCTGCGGGCACGTGGTCGCCGGAGCAGAAAAAGGTGGTGGACTTTATGCGCCGCGCAGGCGAGTCGCACGCCTCAGACATTCACATCCTTATCGGCGCCGAGAATATTACGGCGGTGGTGTTCCGCATCCACGGCGACCTCGAACTGCAGGCCGAGCTGGACGTGGAGGAGGGTATGAGCCTTGCTTCCACTATCGTGATGTCAATGTGCGACGTGGCGCCGCAGGCTTTCAGCGAAACAGATGAACAGGACGGGCGCCTGCGCAACGAATTTGTGAAGGCGCTCGGACTGTACGCCGCGCGTTACTCGGCCGTGCCCACCGAGTCGGGTCTCTACGTGGTGCTGCGCGTGATACTGGACGAAAGTGAGGACATCCCCGCGCTCGACGTGCTGGGCTACCTTCCCGAGCAGCAGAAGCTGATACGCCGCATGCTGCAGCGCCCCGAGGGCATCATCATCACCGCCGGCCCCACCGGTTCGGGCAAGAGCAAAACCATGCGAACCTTCTGCCACATGTACGTGGAGCTGACGCGGGGTAAACGCCGTCTCGTTACGGTGGAAGACCCGGTGGAGGGCAAGGTGAAGGGAGCGGTGCAGACCACTATCATCGCCGACCGCAACGATTCTGAATCGGTCACGCGTGCCTGGCAGCGTCGTCTTTCGGCATTTAAGCGGCTTGACCCCGACGCGGAGGTCGTGGGTGAAATCCGCGACGGCTGGTCCGCCCGCGCCTGCATCAGCGAAGGAAAAAGCGGCAGCCTGGTGATGTCCACGCTTCACGCGAACGACGCACCGGGCATCATTGACCGCCTTACCGATACCCTCGACATACCGGCCGGCATGGTCATGGATCCGCAGGTGGTGATTGGCCTCATCGCGCAGCGCCTGGTGCAGACGCTCTGCCCGGCCTGTAAACAAGGCTGGGCAGACGTCAGGGAAACGCTCAGCGAAGACGACCGCGAGCTGGTTGAAACATACTGCAATACCGCGACCGTCGCATTTCGCAACCATGCGGGCTGCAGCGCTAAGGGCTGCTGGCACGGCATCACCGGACGTAAGGTGATTGCCGAGGTCATCCGCCCTGACGCCCGCTTTATGCAGCTTTATCGCGAGCTCGGCAAGCTCGCGGCCCGCAGCTACTGGGTGCATCACATGGGCGGCATCACCCGCGGCATGCACCTGATGCGCTATATAGCGGCAGGCGAGGTTGACCCCATTGATGCGGATAAGCTCAGTCCGCTCGATGAGGACACCCTGAACCTGCTTCCGCCGGAGGCGCTGGTCCTCTCAGGCAGCGGAGGAGGCCATGGCTGACTTTATTCGCCTGCTGCGTGGCCGCCTCAAGGGCTCGCTTGCCAGAGGCAGCGCGCGCTCGGAAGGGCTGGGGCGCTGGCTTGGACAGAAAACCTTCAGCACGGCAGACCGCATGATGCTGTACGAAGATCTGGCGTTTCTGCTGGAGAACAACCAGAAAACAGAGGACGCGATTGCCGGCATGCAGCGCACGCGGCGCCGTAAAAACGATGCCGTATCGCTTTGCCTGGGGGACGTTCGCCACGCGCTGACGCGCGGCCGGGGACTGGACGCCGGGCTGGCCGGCTGGATACCGCCGCAGGAGGCGACAATCCTGCGGGCGGGGCGCGTGGCTAAAGACCTTCGCGGGGCGCTGCTGCGCGCCATCGAGGTGGTGAAGGGCATCGGCGAAATGAAGGCCACGGCGGTGGTGAACCTGACCTATCCGCTGATGCTGCTGGGCGGCACGTTCTACATGATGCAGATGGTTTACGACCGCTTCCTGCCGCGTCTTGAACAGCTCGCGCCGCCCGACCGCTGGACGGGTCCCCTGTGGTGGCTGGGTGCCATTACGCACTTCTTTATCGGTAACCGTTACGTGCTGGCCGCCGTCCTGGCTGCCTTTACCGGCTGGGTCGTCTGGTCACTGCCGCGCCTCACCGGTCCGGTGCGGCGTCAGGTGCTGGACTATCTGCTGCCGTGGAGCCTTTACCGGGAGATGCAGGGCGTTTCCTTTCTGCTGAACCTCAGCGCGCTGCTGCGCGCCAACGTCCGCACGGAGGAGGCGCTCGACATGCTGAGCCGCAACGCCACGCCCTGGCTGTATGAGCGTCTGACTGCCACCCGGCGTCAGGTGGCACGCGGTAAGCACCTCGGGCAGGCGCTGGCCGACAGCGGCTATGCGTTTCCCTCGCGGGAGGCTATCGACAGGCTTCTGCTGCTGACCTCCGGTCCGGGCGGCGAGGACAACATCGAAAACTTCGCGCGCATGTGGCTCACCAAATCCATCAACCGCATCAAACGTATTTCCCGGCTTCTGCAGCTGCTGGGGATGCTCGTGACCGCCGGCTATCTGCTGCTCACGTTTATCGCAACCCAGGACCTGGGCTCGCTGATTGGCAACCGCTAACTTTCTTTCCTAATGAGGTTTCAACCATGTCACAACCCTTAAAACGCTCTGCCGTTCACCGCGGCGCCCTTAACCTGCAGGAAGCCGTCATCGTGGGCATCGCTGCGCTCCTCGTGCTCGTCTGGGTGCTCTCCTCCGGAAACGGTCTGTTCAGCCGATCGGACTACACCGAAGAGATGTCCAACGCCGGGGAGCTCATGACCAATACCCGCGGCATGCTGAAAACCGGCGGCACCTACCAGTTCAGCTCAGCGGCGGCCATGACCGGCGCGCTGGTACAGTTTGGCGGCGCGCCGGGCAGCATGGCGGTGATCGGCACCAAGTCATCTGGCAGCGCCTCGCTGAATAACCGCTGGGGCGGCAGCGTTACGGTGCAGCCGGTGAGCACCAGCGGCGGTCAGAATACCGCTTTCTCCCTGACCTACACGCAGGTGCCGCAGGAGGCCTGCGCGCAGCTGGTGCAGAAAATGAGTGGCGCCAACAACGTCGCCTCAACCAGCATCAACGGCAGCTCGACCAGCGGGGCGGTCAGTGCGTCAGTGGCGGCGTCACAGTGCACGGCGGACAGCGGCTCAGCCGGCACCAACACGCTGGTCTTCACCAGCAACACCTGATGAAGGGCCGGGGAAACCCGGCGCCTTTTCTGACCGACTCACGGTGACTCATGATGAACAGGCTTACATACCTGCTGACGGTGGCCGGATTACTGCTGTGCGCCGCGTTGCCGGCGCAGGCTTACTGCTACAACGAGGCGGGCGCACGTTACCACGTCGATCCGCAGCTGCTGCGCTCCATCAGTAAGGTGGAAAGCGGCTTCAACGCCGGGGCTATCGGCTATAACCGCAACAAAAAAGGTCAGGTTACCAGCCGGGACTTCGGCCTGATGCAGATCAACTCCACGCACGTGCCGCAGCTGCGCACTATGGGCGTGCTGCAGAGCGAGCAGGACCTGCTGACAAAACCCTGCCTGAACGTGATGGTCGGCGCCTGGATACTCGCACGGCACCTGCAGGTCTGCGGCGTCACGTGGGAGTGCCTTGGCAGCTATAACGCCGGCTTCGCCGACGACAATACTGCCCGCCGGATGCTTTACGCCCGCAAGGTGTACGCCGACTACATGGCCCGACGCTGACCTTTCACACGGAAAATTTCATGACTTTATTTACCGATGGTCCGGCGGCCGGCGCATGGCTTGCCTGCTGCGCGGGGCTGTTTGCGCTGCAGGCGCATCAGGCCAGCCGATTTCTGCGCACGCATGACGGTCCGCCTCTGACCTGGCCGCTTCTGACGCCGGTTGCCCTGATTTACCTGCTCACCGCCGGCTGGCTGCTGGCGCTGCCACCTGCGGTGCCGGTGAGCGCCGTCCTGCGTAGCTTACTCCTGCTGGTGCTTGCGGTACCGCTGACGCTCACCGACCTTCGCTGTCAGTGGCTGCCGCTGCGCTACACGATGACGTTCTGGCTGGGCGGTCTGGCCTCTGCGGCGCTGCCGGATGCGGTGCTGCCGCTCAGCGAGGCGCTGCCCGCCAGTATCGCCGCGTTCGCGCTGTCCGGCGCCGTTCGCTGGCTGGCCAGCTTTCGCCAGCGCGAGGAGCGCATGGGGCTCGGTGACGTTTATCTGATGGCCGGCCTGTGCGCCTGGCTGCCGTGGCGCAGCGCGTGCTACGCCGCCGCCGGCGGGCTGCTGCTGTGCTGCCTGTGCGCGGCGCTGACGCGCCAGACTTCAAAACCTTTTGCGCCCGCGCTGTTTGGTTACCTGTGCGGCGTGTGCCTTTTCTTTCCCCAACAACTGTCGGGAGTGCTCTGATGAAATTTCTGAAACGGAAGCCGCGCGCGGTACACCGCGGCAACATGCTGCTTCAGCTCGGCATCGTGATGGCCATCGTGCTCATCATCACGCCCGGCGCCATGGACCGCTACGCCGGCATGCAGCAGGAAAAGGTCTGGACCGGAACGGCCTCGCATCTGAGCTTCGTGGCGCAGGCGGGCAAACGCTACGTGCGCGACAACCGCAACACGCTGCTGACGCAGGTTGCCGGCGGCCCTGTCGTGATCACCGGCGCCACGCTGCGCACGCAGGGCTACCTCCCGGCGGGCTTTTCACTGACCAACGACAGCGGACAGACTTACCAGCTCGCGGTGGCCAGAGACCCGGGTCAGGCGGGCCAGCTGGTCGCCTTCGTGCTGACCACCGGCGGCAGCGAGATCCCCTATAAGGGCCTGCGTCAGATAGCGACGGACACCGACGGCATGGGCGGCTACGTCTGGCCGGCAAATAACGCGGTGGGCGCCGACGGCGGCTGGCAGGCGAAGCTCGGTGACTACGGGCTGACCGGTCAGCAGGGGCGCCTTGCGGCTTTCCTGTCCGCCGACGCGCTCGGCACCGACGCGGACGAAAGCGACAGGCTTTACCGCTATCAGGTGACCGGCCGGCCGGACCTGAACCGCATGCACACCGCTATCGACATGAACGGCAACAACATCAACAGCGGCGGAACGGTTAACGCGGCGACGGGGGCCTTTACCGGCCAGGTATCTGCCGGCACGAACGTCACCGCCGGCGGCAGCGTGACGGCGAGCGGTAACGTGACCGGAAACGGCAACGTGGCGGCCGGTAACAACGTCACGGCTAACAACGGCATCACGGCCAACAACGACATCCGCAGCAACAATGGCTGGATTATCACCCGGGGTGGCAAGGGCTGGCTGAATGAAACTTACGGCGGCGGTTTTTATATGTCGGATAACGACTGGGTAAGGTCCGTTAACAACAAGAATATTTACACCGGCGGGCAGATGCGGGCCGGCAGCCTGCGATCGGACGGTGACGTCTCGGCGGGCGGGGTGCTGAGCCAGGATCAGGTCAATAATCCGGGCGCTTCCTGCGGTACGGTCGGGGCGATAAGCCATGATGCGACTGGTGCCATACTTTCCTGCCAATCCGGTGTGTGGGCAAAATCCACACAGGGCCGCACCGGATACTATTGTCGCAGGACGTCCTTTGATAAAGGGCGCTCAGATGACTATGTAGGTTACACGCCGAGAACCGATGATAACTGCCCGGTTATTCAGCCCGGACAGGCGCCCAACGGATACTGCAGCTGTATAAAAATAATCCTTGATTACTAACAGCCTCATTGAATGCGTACTGCATAGCATCGGACGTTGTCATTAGTGCAGTACTGTCCATCCTCGGTGCATGCATCCGAGCCCGTAACAACCCAGCCCTGTGTTGCCATTCCTGAACTGGTAAGATAGGCCTGACAGGCATCACCATAATTTTCCACAGCTTCCGGGATGCTCCAGGTTGTTCGCTCGAGACCTGTAGGTCCTTGTTTTTTCCACACACCGGATTGGCAGTGATGTCAGAACGTTCTGTGGTATCGTCCCCGCCTTTTCAGGGGAGAGCTATGAAAGCCAGACATCGCATAAGAAAAATGACCCTCGGCAGGGCGCTGGACAAATACTGCACCTCGGTCTCCGTTCACAAACGGGGCCATCTGCAGGAGTTTTACCGCATCAACGTCCTGAAGCGAGCGCCGATTGCTGACAAATATATGGATGAGATCAGTTCCGTGGATATCGCGGGCTACCGCGACGGACGTCTGGCCACCGTCAGCGAGCGAACGGGCCGTCCTGTCAGCGCCAACACGGTGAGGCTTGAGATGGCCCTGCTGTCGGCCCTGTATAACATTGCCCGCATTGAGTGGGGCACCTGTACCCATAACCCGGTCGAGCACGTGCGCAAGCCACTGGCCTCATCGGGACGTACACGCCGCCTGACGTCGACTGAGGAGCGACGGATAGGTCGTGCGCTGCGGCTGCGTAACGCCGAGCTGGCAGCGATTTTTACGCTGGCTATCGAGACGGCCATGCGTCAGGGGGAAATTCTGTCGCTGCGCTGGGAGCACGTGGACCTGCACCTCGGCATCGCCCACCTGCCGCTGACCAAGAACGGTACTGCGCGCGACGTTCCGCTCTCACATAAGGCGCGTCAGGCGCTGCGTGACTTTGCCGGTCCCGTCTCTGGCCCGGTATTCAGCTATACCTCCAACGGATTCAAGAGTGCCTGGCGAACCGTCATCACTTCGCTCGGTATTCAGGACCTGCACTTTCATGACCTGCGGCACGAGGCAGTCAGCCGCCTGTTTGAGCTCGGTACGCTGAACGTCATGGAGGTTGCCGCGATTTCAGGCCACAAGAGTCTCAACATGCTCAGGCGGTATACGCACCTGCGTGCAACTCAGCTGGTCAGCAAGCTTGATGTGCGCCGGCGTCAGGCGCAGAAATTCGCGGCGCTGTTCGTGCCTTATCCTGCTGAAATCTGTGAGGACGACAACGGCAGCGTCGCGGTACGGTTTGCGGATCTCGAGCACCTCACCGTTTTTGCTATAACGCGGGAGGAGGCGCTAAGGAACGCGTCCACGGAGCTGCTGCGCATTCAGGCGCGCGCAGCCTGCGCCGGCCGGCGCCTTCCACCGCCCGGGCCTGTCAGTGCCAATGACTCGCGACGGCTACTGATAAAACCATTCTGACGGCCTGACGGCCACCCGATTTTTTTGTGCGCTGGACGTTATGTCCGGCGCAGGATTCCGCCTGTCCGCCGCCCGGCGGTCAGATACACACTTTTGCAGACTGACTTAACCTGCTGCGCCTTCTGCGCGGCATGCGACCCCCTGTTTCGTTAACGATCAAGCCGAGCCTTCCGGAGACTTCATGAAAACAATTCTTCCCGCAGCCTGCGCTGCGGCCGTGCTGCTGTCCGGCTGTCAGGCCATTAACAGCGCAAGCGTTACGCCGCCCGCGCCTGCTGCAGCGGCCCACGTAACCACACAGCCGCCGCGTACGGCACTGCAGCTGCAGCAGCTGTGGCTTGAAGGTGACATGAGCGGCAGCACAGCGCTGCCCGTAGCGATCATTCGTGCCGACAGCGATCGCGTCACTTTCAGCTGGAACGGCGACGCCGTGGAGCTGCTGAGCGCGCTGGCCCGCGCCCGCGGCCTGAAGTTCAGCTACACAGGCGTGCGCCTGCCGCTGCCCGTGGACATTGAGGTGCAGGACGTCACCTATGCAAACGTCCTGCGCATGATTGAGATGCAGACCGCCTGGCGCGCCACGTTCGTGACGTACCCCGGGCAGATTGTGCTGCAGTTTATGCCCTCGCTGCCGGCTGAGCCGGGACGTAACCATAAGGGAGGCCGCCGATGAAAGCCCGACTCTGCGTCCTGCTGCTGCCCGCGCTGCTGGCGGGCTGCGCGGGATTTCACTTTACGAAAGCGGCACCTGCGCCCGGGCCTGACGGCGCGCCGCCGCCGGGGCCGGAGGCCTACCTGTCACCGCAAAAGCGCGACACCGCTGACGTCTCCGACAACCGCCGGCAGATGCTGACCGAGGGCGGGCGCACCACCGGCTTTCGCGGCGGCAAGGCGCAGCGTGCGTGGGAACTGCGCCGCGACCTGGAGGCGCGGGCTAAGCAGCTTGATGCCACCTATGACTTCCGCCCGCTCATCAGCAGCCGCGGCTGGCTGCCGCCGGTTATCACCGAGGCGGTGGACGTGGCGCACGTCACGCCCGACCAGATACGCACCGCGAGCCACGTGTACGAAATCATTCAGCCCGAGCGCTTTGTCAGTAACTCGCCGACGTGGCGCGGCTGGCTGATGGCCGGGCTCAGCACCGTGCCGCCGGACGAGCCGGAAGGCGGGCTTATCCCGGAAAACGGCGTGCAGCGCGACATCTGGCAGGCGGCGGTCAACGAAGGCTGGGCGGAAGGGCGCCAGAGCGCCGACGAGACGCTGGAGGCCAACGTTAACCGCCTGACGCGCGACTACAACGGCATGCTGCAGTACGTGCTCTTGCGCCGCCAGAACCTCATCACCGCGCCGGTAGTCACCGAGCGTCAGCAGACGGTCACCGGCGACAGCAACAAACTCACCACCGGCGATCGCGAGCGACGCCTCGAATCCCGCGCGGGCTTTGTCACCGATAAGGCGAAGTGGAAGCCGGTCATCAATACGGAGAAGCGTTAATGGCAGCCTCAGATCTGGAACTCTATGACTTCAGCGGCGGCCTCAGCGCCGATACGCTGCGCGGCTTTATGGTGTGGTGCGCGCGCAACAACGTGAGCGACATTCACCTGCAGGGCGACAACCACTTTGTGGTCGGCCGTTACGGCCGCCTGCTCAGGGCAAGCCCGTTTGTGGTGGCGGACGACACCATGGCCAAACTGATGGACGAGGTGTTTTCCCCGGAGCTCCGCCCGCAGGTGCGCGGCGGCGTGTCGGTTGATCGGGCGATGCAGCTCGACGGCGACATGACCGGCCGCTGGGGGCTGAACCGCGGCGAGCGCATCCGTTTTCGCGTGAACCTCCTGCAGGGCACGGCGGGGCGTCAGGACAGCACTATTGGCTGGACATTGCGCGTCATTCCTTCCGACATCCCGCCGCTGGAAAGTCTGGGACTGGAGCCGGAGCTGATGGCAAACCTCCTGCCGGCGAAGGGGATGGGGCTGTGGGGCGGCATCACCGGCTCAGGTAAAAGCACCTCGCTCGCCTCGACCTATCGCCACTGTCTGGACACGGACCCTGATCGCAAGGTCACCACCAAAGAGGACCCGATTGAGTTCATCCTCGGCCGTCCGGGCGACGTGCTGCCGCCGCTGCAGTCGCAGGTGGGGAAAGATATTCCTGACTTTGCTACGGGCATCCGCGCAGACCTCCGGCGCGCGCCGTCGGTCATCGGGGTGGGGGAGATGCGCGACCGCGAGACTATTGACGCCGGCATCCGCGCCGGCCAGCTCGGTCACCTGATGCTCTCGACCACGCACATCGACTCGCCGGGCGAGGCCTTCCCGCGCCTCATTAACGAATTTCCGCACGAGAGCCGCGACGCCATGGCGTGGTCGCTTCTGGGCGTGCTGCAGTACGTGGTGGTGCAGACGCTGCTGCGCACGACCGACGGGAAGCGCATCGCGGTCCGTGAGTTCGTCCTTTTCGACTACAGCCTGCGCGAAAAGCTCGCCGAAGTGCCGTGGTCACAGTGGGGTCAGCATATCAACAACATCATCCGGCTGGAGAAGCGCCGCATCGTGGATCAGGCCTGGCGCCTGTACCGCGGGGGCCGCATTGCCGAATCCGAGCTGGCCGTGGTGATGTCGCCGCGCCAGCGCCGCGAGTTTGAGGAGGGGACCGCGTGAGTACGCTGAATAAAGAGAACTATCCGCCGGGATTCTGGCGGCGGGCCGGCAGCGCCCTCAGCTTCGTCGGCATCCCCGCCTGGCTGTTTCTGCTCTACCTCTTCTGGTTCCGCTTTCCCGCCATGAACACGATTTACGTCGTGAGCGGCATCATCGCCGTGTTCCGCGTGCTGAGGATGTTTGGCTGGGGCGTCACCGAACTGCTTACGCGCCTGGCTCGCTGGGCGCGCGGCAAATCCCTGAGCGGCCGCCCGTGGTGGTACCGCCGGTTTACCGACGGCGAGTAGCCGTCCTGACACAGCAGCACAGGAGGCTTTATGAAGACAGCGGATTATCCGGTGTGGCTTGCCGTTTTACCGGACCAGCGCGACGCCGCGCGCGCCGACGCCGGTAAACATCCGGACGGAGGCAACGCGATCACGTGGGATAAGGAGGCGCAGCTGTGGTACGCCCGCCCGGGGGCTGACCTGAGCCTGATTCAGAAGTGGCTGCCGGACCGCAGCATACGCAGCAGCGGCGGTGGAGACCCGCAGTCTGAGTTTCTGGACGCACTGACCAGCGGCGGTCTGGTGCTCGACGGCCTGCCGGTGATGGATGGCCGGCGTCACAGGGTGTCGGTGGCGGACGGGAAAAAGGGCAATAAAGACGGAGTCTATCGCGGATTTCTCGATGGCGTGAAGCCCGGCGGCTGGTTCATCAACTATCACCGCGCAGAGAACGACAAGGACATTACGCGCTGGAAGGCCAGTGGCGGGACGGGAGAAGCCGACCCGCTGGCGCGCGTGCACATTCGCGCCGTGATGCGCCAGTCGCAGGATGACTTTGCCCGCGAGCAGGCCGCGCTGTACGCGCAGCAGACCGCAAAGGCAAAGGCGCTTTATGACCGGCTGCCGGCTGCCGACCCGGCGCATGGCTACCTGGTGCGCAAGGGGGTTACGGTGGCGGACGACGTGCGCCAGACCCGCAACGGCGCGCTGGTTGTGCCGTTCCGCGACGCAGATGGCACGTTCCGCACGCTGCAGTACATTCCGCCCGATGGGGAAAAATATCTGTACAAGGACGCGCCTAAGGTCGGTCACTTCCGCGTGGAGGGCGGGGAACTGCTAAACGGCGAACCCATCCTTTACGCCGAGGGTTATGCAACCGCGCGCAGCCTGCACATGGTCACCGGTCGTCCGGTGGTGATGACAATCGACGCGGGCAACATGGAGACGGTGGCCGGGGTGCTCAAGGCCCGCTACCCCGACAGCCCGCACCTGTTTATGGCCGACGTTGACCACGCCAAAGAGAAGAACAAAGGCGTGCTGTCGGCTAACCGCGCTGCGGCGGCCACCGGTGGCGTAGTCCTGCTGCCGGACCTGACGGCCGCCGAGATCGAGCGCGGACTTACCGACTTTAACGACCTGCACCAGTTTCGCGGCGCCGAGCGTCTGCGCGAAACGCTACTTCCCGACATTGCTCAGGCTCTTGAGCAGCTCAACTATAAGGATGCCCCCATGGCCACATCTGACGACGCACAGCCTGCGCCGGACACTCTTCCCGCCGCTTCCCCGGACGCTGCAGCCGAATCCACACCTGTCCGTCGCCCCGGGGCGGCAAAAGAGAAAACGGGTGAAATCCTGAAGCTGCGTGATGAAGGGCTCACGCCCGCGAAGATTGCGGAGCAGCTTGGCATCGGGCAGACCAGCGTGTATCGCATTCTGAAGGCGCAGCAGACAGACGCGCCGGTGGCGGACAGCACTCCGCCTGCAGCCACTGTGAACGAGCCGGTTATCCCGGCAGCGACCCCTGTGCCTGCAGAGGTACCTGCCGTTAACGCCAGCGAACCTGATGTCCCGTTGCCGGCGGCCGGCGTGACATCGACAGCCGAAGCGCAACCTGTCACTCCGCCGGCTGCTGAAAGCGTCGCGGCAGCACAGCCAGCACCTGAAGCACCGGTGACGCCGGCGACGGTATCACCGGGTACCTATGATGGCTTCACCGGGCTCTACGGCACCGGCGCCGAACTGCGCGACAGGCTGGCCGCGCTGGCCAGCGGGCAGGTCTCTCCGGCGGCGCTGCTGCAGGACATCAGCACGCTGCGTTCACGCATGGAGAGCGCGGCGATAACCGGCGTGTACACCCGTGAGCACGTGAAGGAGATGCAGCAGGTCTTCGACCGGGTGACGCAGGGCGGAATGGCAGGGGCAAACGTCATGGAGACGGGCGGGTTCAGCCGCCTGCGCAGCCTGCTGGGGCAGCGCGATACCTGGAGTTCACTGCACCCGACCGGCGGCACGCTTGATATTAATACCGTGCCGGACAGGGTGGGTCAGCAGTACGCGCTGCTGGCGCGCGGGGACGTGACGCGTGCGCAGTTTGATCGTGAGGTGCGGATGCTTTACGGCGAGTTTACCCGCGCCGACCCGGGAAGCTTTACGCCCGGGCGTCAGGAGGAAACGCGCGCGGTCTTTGATCGCATGGCGTCACTGGAGAGCCCTGAGCGCGCCGCGCAGTATTCGGCTGGCGCGGCGGTGCTCGCGGCGCAGTTGCCGCCGGCGTCTGCCGCTGACCCGAACGCCACGGCGCTTGATCGTATTCAGACGGCCCTGCGCGACGAATTTGTGTCTCTGGCCCGCGGTGAAACGGCGGCGCCGGCGCTGATGGAAAACGTGGCGCGACTGCAGGCGCAGCTTGATGATGCAAAGGCGCTGGGCGTCTATGCCAGCGGCCACCTGAAAGAAGTGCAGGGCGCGTTTGACCGCGTCACGCAGGGTGGACTTGCGGGTATGCCCTCGCCGGACGCACCGGCTCCCCGCGGAGACTACCTCTCCCGCAATCCCGGATCCGCCTCGCTCGACGTTGCCAGCGTCCCTTCACTTATTGAGGCGCAGATTGGTCTGCTCGTTCGCGGTGAGGTCACGCGCGCACAGTTTGAGGATAACCTGGCGGTGCTGCGCAATGAGGTCGTGCGGCTGTCAGAGACCGGCAACGTCACGCCGGCGGCACTGTCAGCTGCAGAAGGTGCCTTTGCGAACCTGGGCGCACAGCCGCTACCGGCCGCTGCGGCCACACCGGCACCGCTTTCAGTACCGGTCACATCTTCTGACGCGCCCTCTCCGGAGCCGGCGGCAGCGCCGGCTCCCATTGCCACACCGTCCGTGGCCGCCGTGCCTGAACCAGCGACACCGGTGACAGACGCCAGTGTGACGGCTCCGCCGGCTAATGCGGCGCCAGCTGCAACGGCATCCCAACCGTCTGCGGTGCCCGCCACGGCAGCTCAGCAGGCACCACAGGCCCCATCGGTCTCAGCTCCCGCTGCTTCTGCTGTACCGGACGTCTCCTGGCAGACAGCAGCGGACACCCGACCTGAACCCGCTGCCCGCGCGCCGGAGCCTGCGCATGAAACAGCAGCACCCATGGCGGAGGCTGTTCCGCAGCCAGCCGTGCCGCCGGTCAACCCGCTGACCTCCGCATTTGGCGCAGAAAATGCCATTTTGGTCGGCGCCCCGCGCGTGGCGGCGCAGGATGAAGATACGCCAGCCTCTTCCGGATCGAAATCGGCACGCATCGATGCCGATAAGCTGCTGAGCCGCGTCACACACGAGAAGCACCCGGACGGCAAAAGCGTGCTGTACAAGCTGGACGGCGAGGCGGCCTTCATTGACCGCGGTAATCGGCTGGTCATGGCGGAGGGCGCCAGCGCGCATCAGGAGAAAGTGCTCGCCGCGCTGCTGACCGCTGCCAATCACTATCAGGGGCGCATTGAGCTGACCGGCAGCGACGAATTTAAGGCGTTTGCGATCGGCGTCATCGTGGCCAATAAGCTTGACGTGAGCATGAAAAATGCCAGCCAGCAGGCGGATCTGGACGCCGCGCGCCGCGCCGCGGGTCAGCCCGTCACGCCGGCCGCCCCAGCTGATGCGGTACGCGGAGACCCGCAGGCACCGCGGACCACTGAGACGCCGCCCGTAACGCCGGCTGCGGCTGCACAGGCGCCAGCGCAAAGTGCTGAACCCGTGACAGCGTCACAGCAGCCCGCTTCTGCACCGGCGCCTGAGCCCGCCGCGCCGAAGATTTCACCGGCGGTTCATACGCCGGCGGAAAAGGCACGCGAGCCGGTGACCGGCAAGGTCACCGCCTGCGGGCAGGCGCCGTTCCGTTTTGAAGCTGGCCAGAGCGAAAGCACCTTTATCACCCTGCGCACTAAAGAGGGGCAGCAGACGTTCTGGGGCAAGGAGCTTGCCGGCCTGCTGCGAGAAACCAACCTGAAGCCCGGGCGAATTGTCACGCTGCAGTGGCAGGGCGAACAGCCGGTCACGGTGAAGGTGCCGAAGAGGGATGACCATGGGGTGGTTACGCACTATGAAAGCGTGAACACCCACCGCAACCAGTGGGCGCTGGCGCCTGCGGGCGGGACGCGCGTGCAGACCGGTGCAGAGGACATGGTGCCGCTCGCGGCCGTGGACGTGAACCGCTACACCCAAATCCAGCACACGCTGGTGAGCCGTCTCGGGCTGGACGTCGACGCGCCGCCAAAGCCGGCCGACGGCCTGTACTGGCTGAAGCCGGACGGGCAGGGCAGCGCGCAGGCGGGCGATGCGCTCTCGGCGCCGCGCCCGGCGCACAACGATCGCGCCGGCATCCCGGTGATGTCCGCGTGGGGCGATGACGGCCGGCTCGACCTGCACCTGGTGCAGGGCGACGGGGACTACCTGCAGGGTGTGGTACGTCAGGGCGGCACCTATCAGCACGTGCTGGTAAGCCTGCCGGGCAGCGCTGAAGCGCCGCCGATGGTGGTCAACCTGCTGACGCCGGAAGGGGCGCAGCCCATCGGCAGCGGCAACGGCATCAACCGCTCAAACGGTCAGCCCGTGCCGCGTGAGCACGTGGTGGTGCGCCTCAACGGTGACGCAGAGCCGCGCATCGCGAAGCTGGATGCGCCCGCCGACGTTCCTGCCGCGCTGCACGCCCGCCTCGGGTATGACGAGCGTTTCAAAGCGGAGTCCGGCTGGGTAAAGGAGCAGCCGGCAGCAGCACCACAGGCAGCACCGGTCACGCCGCCGCGGCCGGCTCAGTAATCGATCCTTCCGGAGTTCTCACATGAAAAAACATTCAGCGACCGCCATCGTGGCGGTCTTTTTCTGCTGCACCGCCTTTGCCGCCGGCGCCGCGACCTGTCGCGCCGGCAGCGCCGCGCAGACCGGCAGCGAGGCGGGCTACAACGCCGCCAAAAAGGCTAACGACGCGTGGGCCGCCCGCGAAAGCCAGACGTCCGATCAGCTGCAGAACTGCCTCTCCGGCATCCGCAACATTTCCATCAGCCTGCCGAACCTGCCGAGCCTGCAGGACATCATGAACCAGGCGTCAGAGAAGGTCTGCGGGGCGTTGACGGACAAAATCAACAGCAACCTGCCGACCAGCATCGATCCGTGGCAGTCCTACGGAATGTAAGGAGTACAGAATGCAGAACCCCCAACATGTCGCGCCGTCTCAGGAGGCGGCTGTCGTCCTGACCGACCCGGACGCCTATGAGCACGCCCTGCACGCGCAGCACGAGCGCACGCTCGGCGCAGAGTTTGCGCGCACCTGCCTGAAGAGGCTGGGCTGGAGCCTCAGCGTCAACGTCATTCAGGCCATCGTCATCGGCGCCCTTGCCGTTTACATCGTGTTTCTCCCGCGCGAGTACTTTGCTACCGAAGCGGGGCGCATCACGCCGCTTTACCCGACGGATAAGCCGGTCTGGAGTGAGAGCGACGTGCGGCAGTTTGGTGCGGACACCATCAGCAAGGCGTTTACGCTCGACTTCGTGCACTACCGCGACCAGATGACCGCCGCGGCCGCTGACTTCTCGGAGGAGGGCTTCACCGGCTACAACAGGGCGCTGAGCACCGACTCCAACACCCTGTCACTGGTGAAGGATAAGCGCATGAACCTGACCAACACCGTCGAGCCGGGCGTCATCACCCGTCGCGGCGTGGTGGGCGGGCGCTACACGTGGGAGTTCCAGTATCCCGTAACGCTGCGCCTGCAGGGCCAGAACACCAGTACGCCGCCGCTGCGCTACATCTTCACGCTGCGCATCCAGCAAGCCGATCCGCGCCTCAAACCGCGCGGCCTTGAGGTCACGCAGACCATCACCAACAACGCAGGATAATGCTATGAGCAATTTTCGCACGCTGGCCCTGTGGCTGGCGCTGTGCGGCAGCGCGAGCGCCGCCACGGCAACGGGGACCGCCCCGGCGGCCGGCACCGACGGCAGCTGGCGCACGACCGCGTCCGCCGGCGGTGCTGCCGCGACAGGCCAGACCGGTGGCGGTACGGGAACGCCCGCCGCGCCGGCAGCGGCCGGTCCGCTGCCCGGGCAGCCCCTGCCACCGCCCACCTCGGTCACGTATGACCAGGCGCAGGCGACCATTGCCCCGCTGACGCCCGATGAAATCCGCCAGCTGCGTGCGCAGCAGACCGAGCAGAACCGGGCGCTGGCCACGCCGGGTATTACGGCGGTACCGCGCATCACCGCGCAGACGGTGAGCCTGCAGCCCGGCGCGAGCCTGCCGCTGGTGCGCACCGCGGTGAACTGGCCGGCGACCGTGAGCTTTATCGACAGCACCGGCGCGCCCTGGAAAATTCTCGGCGACCCGGTGAGCGGCTCCCCGGACATCGACGTGAAGTGGATCCCGGGCATGTCCTTTATGGTCATCACCGCAAAGCGCGACTTCGTGAACACGCTGGTGACCGTGGGACTTGAGGGACTGCCGGTGCCGCTGCAGATAAGCGTGATGAGCGGCGAGGCCGACACGGCGAAAAAGACCTGGACGGTGGACGCGCGTCTTGACCTGCGCATTCCCCGCCGCGGGCCGGGCGCGGCGCCTGACGCGCCGGGCCCCTCGCGTATCGGGCTGCACGACGACGTGCTGCAGGCGTTTCTGGACGGCGTGCCGCCATCGGGCGCGAAGCGCCTGAAGACCACCGGCAGCGTGCCGGACACGGCGGTGTGGCAGCAGGGCGACGACCTCTACATTCGCTCGCGCGCGGACATCCGCGATGAGTTCGACACCACGCTTTCGTCGGCCGACGGCACCCACCTGTGGAAGCTGCCGGTGACGCCGCGCGTGGCCTTTTCGGTTGACGGGCGCACCGAAGCCCTCAGCATTGCCCTGGAGTAATCATGAGCGATCAACAGAACACCGGCAGCGGCAACATCCGCCTGATGATGGGCCTGATCCTTGGCGGCATCGTGGTGGTGGCGGGCGGCGGCTACGCGCTGTACAGCTACTTTGCCGCACCGCCGCCTGAACCCTCGCGCGTGAATCTGACGCGGGTAGGCGGCAGCACGCAGGTGAGCGCACAGGAGCAGGCGGCCTATCGCGAGCTGCTGCGCGAAAACAACGCCCGGGGCGCGCAGACCGCCGCCGCCTCGAACGGCAGCTTTATCGCCAGCATCCCGCTGCAGCAGGACGTGGTGACGCCGAAAGAAACGCCAAAGGTCACGCCGGCCGTGACGCCGCGCGAGCTGCCCCGTCCGCAGGGTAACGGGCGCACGCAGGAGCAGGAGAAGGCGCTCAGCGAGGCACGGCAGAAGTCGCTGACCGCGCTGCTGGCAAAAATGCAGGCGGAGCCCCGGACCGACCTCCCCGCCGCGCAGCTGCTGGGCGGAAAGGACGGCGGCTGGGCCACATGGCGTGACTCGCAGCCGGGAAGCTATGTGCAGCAGGCCGCCGCGCGCAGCCGTCAGGTTGCAGCAAACACGCCACCGGCCTCTGTCGTTGTGGCGCCTTACTGGCGCGGGCCGGGGAAAATCTGTACCGGAGTGGATTCTGACAACGGGGCCACCCCGGTGCTGGGATGCATTGAAACAGGCCAGTATGCGGGCGCCGTACTCAAGGCTCCCGAAGGGGCGAAGCTGTCCGGTAACGGCGTCATCGTCCACTTCACCACCATGACCCTGAACGGGCAGGCTTACAAAGTGGACGCCTACGCGCTCGACGATAAGACGCTCGTGGCCAACATCGCCTCTGACGTCGACCATCACTATCTGCGCCGCGTCGTACTGCCTTCATTATTCGGCGGTACAGGGGAGGCTGGCCAGCTTTACGCACAGTCAAACACGCAGATGCTGAGTAACGGCTTCAACACCGTTACCTCCCGACCCGGCCTGCCCGATCCTACTGCTGTAGGAGGCGTAATTCTTGGCGGCATGGCCCAGCGAGCGGGGCAGGTGCTGACAAACGATGCTGCGCGCCTGCCCGACCGCACCGTAACGGTGAATAACGGTCTGGTGGTGGCCATCCAGTTTATGAGTGCGGTGTACAGCACGGACGCGCTTCCTCCGCAGGGTGCGGCGGCGTCAGCGGACAGCCCTGCAACGCCCGCAGCTCTGAACAGCAACCCGACCCCGAGCGCCGCGGACCTGCGCGAAGAAACCCAGGCGCGCATCCGCGCCGCCGAACAGAGAGGTATGCCCCGTGAATGAATTCGATCCGCAGCCGGCGGTCATCGCGCCGGTCCCCCCCGCCGCTTCACCGCCCGCCCCGCAGCAGCAGAGCTTTCTGACGCGCCCGCTGGTGCTGGGCTACTCCCTGCCCTGGCTGGCGGGTATAGGGCTGGTGCTGGGTGGCATCGCCTGGTATGTGTTCCTGCCATCAGGCTTTTCACAGGATGCCAGCCAGCGCGCGTTCGGGCAGGACGCCGGCCTTGAGGCGGTGCAGCCCGCTTCTGCCGCGTCCGCGCCGGCGCCGCTGCAGACGGGCGGACTCAGCGTCCCTGCCGCCGCGCTCAGCGTGGCGGAACCGGCCGGCAGCGTGCCGGACGACGTGGTGAAGCTCATCCGCGAGGGGCGCGAGTTTGAGGCGGCCAACCGCGAGGCGATCACCCGCCTGTCGGACACGGTGCGCGCGCAGACTAAGGCGCTGGCCACCCTGCAGCAGCAGCTTGCCGGCATCGCGCAGGAAAACGCCCGGCTGGGTAATCAGCTGACCGTGCTGGCCGCGCGGCCTTATTCTGAGGCGGGCGGACACGCCGCCGGCAAGCGCGCGACGCGATCGGCGCTCACCGGCATGCGGCTGGAAAGCCTGCAGGAGGGGATGGCGTGGGTCAGCTGGCAGGGCAAAACGTGGGCGGTGCAGGCGGGGGATACCCTTGGCGGCGTCACCGTGCGCGACGTTAACGCGTCTGAAGGCAGCGTCATAACAAGCGCCGGCGTGCTGCGCTAGGGAGGCGTCATGGGAGGATCGCTTGACGGCATCACCATGCTGTCTAACCTGGCCTCCGGGCTGCAGAGCTCGTTCATCACCCTGGCCCTGACGCTGGGGTCACTGTTCGGCGTGCTCGGTGCCGGCGGCTTTCTGATCCGTCAGTCGTGGCTTGCCCGCAAGGCGCCCGGTCAGTCGGCGAGCGGCGGGGCCATGGTGGCCTGTCTGCTGCTGTCGGGCTGCCTGGTGGGGCTGGACCAGCTTATCGGCGCGGGGGCGCGACAGGTGGGCTGGCAGGTTTCGTTTGACGCCATCAGCTATGTGGACCAGGGGACGTTCGGGCAGGGCGCGGTCGCGGCCAACGCTCTGCTGAGCCTGCTTCGCATGGTCGGCGTCTGGTTCGCACTGGCGGGCGTGATGCTGTGGCGCCGTTCCCGTAAAGATGGCCACTCGGGCCTGACGGCGGGCGACGACGTCAACAAAGGTACCGTGAGATTTATCCTTGGGGTGCTGCTCATCTGTAGCCCCTACCTGCTCGATGCCTTACAGAAAACCCTCGGTATGCGCTGAGGCAGATTCAAAGACTTCCGTCCTCATGGACGATTCAACCGGCCATCCGGCCACTCTTATTTATTAAGGAAAACACCATGATTACTCGCTTTTACTGCGCGGCATACGCACGCGTCCTGATGCTGTCTGAAACCCTGCGCCGCATGACTTTGCGCGCCCTCTGCGCCTGGCTTGCCCTTATCTCGCCGATAGCCATGGCCGACGATGATTTAGCCGGAATAGGTACCCGCCTGGCTGATGGCGCCAAGTCGTGGCAGACCAGCGGTATCATCATCATCCAGGTTATCGGGTTCTTTTCAGTTGCCGGCGGCATTCTTTCCATTAAAGCCATGAAGAATAACCCGCAGATTAAACCCTGGATGATAGCGCTTGCCATTGTTGGCGGGCTGCTGGCTATGGGTATCGCGGAAATCATCAAGCGCGGCATGAACCAGATGGGCATGACGCCGGTCAGCATCAGTTAACTTCCCGGCCGCCCCTCACGGGGCGGCAATTCTCCGCATCACTGCCGGATTACCCGGACAGTTCTCCTATTGTTCGAACAGGACTTCACTATGGTTTTGAATCGTACGCCGGCTCCGGTGGCAGGTTCTCTGCTGCCGCTTGTACCGGACGTCAGCGGTGAAGACGAATCCCCGCGACCTGTGGCGCTGTCTCCCGGCGCGCCATGCCGCTGCTGCGGTACGCGCGCGCAGCGCCTGTGGCAGGGGCCGGACGCGCAGCCGGTCTGCACGCTGTGCTGGCTGACCTTTAACCTCGACAGCCCCACTGCCGCGCACGGGCACCTTGCCTGGCTGCCTGACGCACCCGCCGCCGATGTCATCAATCTGCAGCGCCGCGCGCTTATCGGGCAGCACAGCGAGAGTAAAGCCGTGCGTAAACAGGGCAGGCGCGTCTGGAACTGGCTGGCCCGCCACGCACGCGAGGTGGAGGGCATGTGGGGCACCTCCCGCGCGCCCGAGTTCGCCGCGGCCTTCGCGCGACTTCCGCCTGTAAAGCGCGCGCAGATGCAGCAGCGGCTTGAGGGCTGCGTGCTCATTCTGCCCGCTGACGTTTTTAACGACCTGACCCTGCTGCTGCCGCTGGGCCGCACCGCCGATAGCGCGGTGCATACCCCGGCATGGGCGACCTATACCCGGAGCGACCTGTATGCCGAACCGCCTCATCCGCTGGACTGAAGAAGTGATCACCGCCGCGACCCGCTTTGCCGTGTCGCGCGACCTGCCCGACTACTGCGATCTGCAGACCGTGGTGCGCCTCACCGACGACGATCGCATTCGTCACCCGGAGCTGAGCGCGCCGTACATCATGGTCACTCATCGCGGTGACTATCTGACGGTTTATGAAGTTGCCGGCAGCTACAGTGAGGCAGACGAAAAGCTGTCCGCCGGGCATGACGACGCGTGGCAGGGACGGCTTGACCGCATGACTGAGTCCTTAAACTCCCACTATCGCCATACGGGTCATAAAATCAGCACCGTACACGAGTGCGATCCGGATGGCGGCGGGGCTGTCATCCGTCGGCTGCTGGCGCCGCAGTATCAGTCACTGAAGCGCACCGGTCTGGATCTGAAATACATGCTCGATGAGCAGGTGAAGAAGCTCACGCCCTGGGTGAACGCGGAGCGCACCTGGCTTGTCTGCTACAGCGGCCGCGGCGTGCTGGCCGGGCACGAACTGCGCGATGAAAACGCCCGCCTGAAGGAGCTGGTGAAGGGCAGCCCGGCGGCCGCGTTTGGGCAGAATCCGCTGCTCACCGAGCTGGCGGGGCTCAAAATCCGCCACGACGCCTTCCTCTCGCAGGTTGAGCGGGCGCTCGGCGACAGCGGCAGGGGCGTACTGATGCGCCGCATCGATGCGCACGAAGCCGGGCGCGTGCTGCGCGCGCAGGTGGACCCGGGCACGGGCGCTGACTGGCAGCCGCTGCTGCCGGACGATCGTATTATCCCCCGGGGCGTGCGTCAGGGGGAGGACGCCACCGCGCTGCTGGCCCCCTGGCTGAACTTTCAGGTCATGGGCGCGGGCGTTGATGAGATACGCAACAACCTGATCAAAATTAAAGGCGTCTGGCACGGCACGCTCGCCGTGAACCTCGGGCCGCAGAGTCCGCAGAGCTTTGCCCGCCTGCGCGAACTTATTCCGCGCAGCGTGCCGTTTCGCATCCGCAAGGACCTGATGCCCGGCGGCATGCGTCGCCTCGGCGGCAAGCACGTCGTGCTGAGCATGGCGTCCTGGGTGCCGGGCCTGAAACCGATTTTCGATTCCATTTCGATGCTGGCCGAACGCGAGATGCACGAGCCGGTGTGCGTGATGACCATCACGGCCGCGACCTGGGGGGACTCACCGGAAACGGTGACGCGCAACCTGACGCTGCTGCAGCAGGCGCTGACGTCGTGGGGGATATGCGGCGTAACGCAGACCTTCGGCGACCCGGTTAAGGCGTGGGTGGCTACGCTCACGGGATCGTCTGCGTCAAGCGGGCCGTGCCTGATGTATCCGCCGCTGTCCGAGGCGCTGAACCTGATGCCGCTTACCCGTCCGACGACGGCCTGGAGCGAGGACGGCAACGCGCTGTTTGTGTCGCCGGACGGCAAGCTGATGCCGGTGGCGCTCGCGCCCTCCAACCAGACCAAGAAAACCAGCATCGTGGCCGGCGAGTCCGGCGGCGGTAAATCGGTGTTCATCAACCGGCAGCCCATCATCCTGGCGATGTCCGCGCAGCAGCAGTTACCCTTCTTTGCCGGCATTGATAAAGGGTTCAGCGCGCAGGGCATGGTCTCGATACTGCGGGATGCGCTGCCGCCGGAGCGTCAGGACGAGGTGCTCAGCGTCGTGCTGCGTAACGACGCGAATCACTGCCGCAACCTGTTCGACATCCAGCTGGGGCTTTCGGTGCCGCTCAGCTACGAATCCGAATTTATGGAGAACGCGCTGCAGGCCCTGTGTATTGACCCCGGCACCGGCGTGCCGCCCAACGGCCGCGATACGCCGATTATTCTGCGTCGTCTGGTCAGCGACTCGTTTAAGGCCTGTCGTGAGGAACCGCGGCGCTACGAGCCGGGGCTCGTGCCGGAGGTGGACGCGGCGCTGAGTGACGCCGGCATCTGGGAGGCGCACCCGGAATACCGCGACAACGCTACATGGTACGAGGTGCGGGACCTGCTGCAGGACGCGGCCCATCCGGCCGCCGCGCAGCGCGCGCAGTTTCAGGCGGTGCCGGAGCTCGCCGACATGGCGCCGCGCCTGCTCAGCGAGGACTTCAGAAGCATGTACGGAAACATTCAGCGCGACGGCAGCAGCGAGCCGCTGATTGAGTACATCGCCCGCTGCCTGCGCGACGCCTGCGGCCAGTACCGCATGTTCGCCGGGCGCACACGCTTCATGATAAGCCCGAAGGCGCGCGTCATTACGGTCGACATTCAGTACGTCGCCGGCGACAAGTCAAAGGCGGGCTATCTGCAGACCGGCATGATGTACCTGTTTGCCGGCCACATCGCGGGCGGCGACTTCGTGCTGCCGCAGTATCAGGACGAGCTCTTTCCCGCTCTCCATAAACGCTGGCACCCGATGCACCGCGTGCGCGTGGATCAGCTCGACCAGGAGGTTAAAACCCGGCAGTACGACGAGCTGCACAACGCCAAGGGCGTCCCCTTTATCTTCCCGATGCTCGAAACCGCCGATCGCGAGCAGCGCAAGTTTGGCGTGCGCACCGTGCTGTCCTCGCAGTACTTCCGCGACATGCCCGACGCGCTGCGCCAGTCAGCCAACTCCGTCTACATGGTCGGGGTCGATCCGGAAGACCGCGCGCTGCTGAAAGAGCGCTTTAAGGTGCCGGACGCCACGCTTGACCGCTTTGAGCGCATGGGCAGCGGCCCGGCGGCCGACGGCAGCGGCGTGCCGTTCCTTGGCATCTTCCGCATTAAGGGAGGCAGCACCATTGCCCACATCATGAAAAACGCGGTGGGCCCGGAGGAGCTGTGGGGCCACAGCACCACGCCGGTGGATATGTCGCTGCGCCGCATGCTTGATAAAGACGTCGGCGCCGGCACGACCCGCCGCATCCTCGGGCGCTTCTTCCCGAACGGCTCGGCCGAGAAGGTCATCGAGCACCGTCAGCGCACCGCGGGCGAGGTGCGCGGCGACAACGTCATCCGCACGCTCGCCACCGAGCTTATCGATAAACAGGGCTACGACCTCTGACCCCTCAGGAGTTCTGACATGCATAAATCCACACCATGGCGCCCCGCGGGGCGCCGGCTGCTTGCCGCCTGCGTGCTGGCGGCGCTGGCGCCGAAAGCGCTGGCGTACCCGACCGAGGAAATGAGCAGCATCCCTATTCAGACGCAGGTGATGCCCGCGCTGCAGACCATGCAGGCCACGCTGGCTGAAATCCTGTCGGCGGAGAAGGAGACCGGCACGGCGGTGGTGCAGTCCTCGGACAAAACCACCACGGCCATTACGGAAGCGGCGCGCACCCAGCGTGAGGCGGAGAACTTTAACCGTCAGGCTGACCGGCTGGAGAAGGCCCGGGCGGCCTACACGGTGCCGGACAGCATCTGCAGCGAGTCGGCCTCCGGCACGGCCGCGCAGGTAAGTCAGGCAACCCGCGCGGCGGCGTCAAAGCTTGCCGGCGGCAGCGGCGTGTCGAGTGCGGTCGTGCGGGAGACGCTGGCAAGCCTGCCCACCTCGCCCCGGCAGGGCGGCTACCGCAGCGCGCTGATTCACGCGGGCTACTGTACGGCGGAGGAGGCGAAGCTGTACGGCGGTACCGGGCTGTGCCCGGGCGTCTCGCCGCTGCCGGGCGGCGACACCGAGGCGCGTTCGCTTTACGACGGGGCGGGTCCGGCGGGTAAAGCCCCCGAACTCACCTTCACCCAGGCGCAGACCGATGCGGCGATGGCCTACGTGAACAACTCGGCGAAGCTCGACGCCGGGCGCACGCCGGGAAAGGGTGAAATCCAGACCGCCACCGGTCAGGAGTATCAGGGCCTGCTCACGCAGTACAAGGCGATGCAGAGCGCGGCGATGCAGCCGCAGCTGGACATGGTGGCGGCGAGCCAGCCGCAGGACGCCACGCAGGCGGCGCTCACCGAGGCGCGGCAGGCGCCGTCGGCGGAAAGCTACTTCCAGCAGACCGCGTCAGCGCAGGCAAAGCAGACCGGCACCATGAGCGAGCGCGAGTTTGAGGCGTTCGAGGTAGGCCGCCGCTACGCCAACACTGCGTGGGTCACCGACCTGCAGGGCATGGACGGCGATAACCTGGCACGCGAGATGGCGCGCCAGCAGAGTCTGGCCAACTGGCTGGCGCTCGGTATCAAAAACGAGCTGCGTCAGGCCAACATCATCAGCGGCCAGCAGCTGGCGCTGGCCGCCAAAAATGAATACGCCCCGCAGCTGCAGGCGCTGTCCTCGCAGATGAGCGCCGGCGTGAGCGCTAAGTAATCCCTTACGGAGCATTCCATGACGACAAGCGGTACCTTCGCGCCGGACGCCGGCGCGCTTTCTTCCCTGCTGGACGCGGCCGCCGGCCCGGTTCTGGTGCTGGACCCCTGCGGCGCGCTGTGGGAGGCCTTCTGGCAGGCGCCGCGCTGGAAAGCGCTGTGGCAGGCGTGGCGCCTGGCGCCGGGACAGACGCAGGAGGGCGACGTATGGGACGTGCTGAGCGCGCTGCGCCACGTGCCCGCCACGGTCGGGAGCGAGGCGCTGGCCGCCGCGCTGTTTCCGGCAGACGGGCACAGCGACCTGACGCGCAGCCTGATGGCCTGCGTGCTGGCGTTCGCGGACGACACGGCCCACTTCATCGGGCGCTCATCCGGGCTCGGTGCGCTGGCTGGTCAGCTGTGGGCTGACGACCTGTGGACGGCTATCGCCCGCTGGAGCCGTCAGTATCCGCATCATCCGGCGCTGCAGGCGGCGCGCGCGCTGCTGACGCATGAAGGCGCCGGCGAGTCTGTTCTGGCTATCCGCGGTCGCATGGCCATCTTCCACCACCCGCACGTGGCGGAGACGTTCACGGGCGCGCCGGGATTCAGCCTCAGCGCGCTGCGCCAGCGTCCGGGACAGATTATCTTCCTGACGCCCGACATCCGCTGCATGGAAAGTGAGGCGCTGACGTCCGTGTACGGCTTCCTCTTTAACGCGCTGCAGGCGCTGGCGGCGCTTCACCACGTCACGTTTTCGCTCGCTGAGCCAGCCCTGACCGCAGAAGGAGATCCCCTGTGAATGAATCTGATTCAGCCGCTCCGCAAGGGAGCGCAAAGAAGTCCCGCATCACGCCGAAGCGCGTGGGCTGGATAGCGCTGAACGTTGTCCTGCCGGCGTGGGAGGTGTCCAGCTGGAGCCGCCACGCCGGGCGCAACGTTTCGCGCCTGTGGCAGCGCCTTCGCGAGGTCACGGCAGGGCGCGGCGCCGGAGATTACCGCCCCGCTGGCTGGTCGCAGGCGGTGGCCGACAGCGGGCTTTCGCCCGCCCGCCTTGCGCGTAACCTGCGCGTCAGCCGCTGGATATGGTGGGGACTGATGTGGCTCACCGGCCTGCCGGTGGTGGGGTTCCTGCTGATGCTGATTGCTGCAGGCAGCAGCATCGGCGGGACCGGCTGGCTGCGCGTGGGCTGCGTGATGCTCGTGCTGATGCTCCTGGCGGCGACCGGGTTCGTGCAGGCGCTGGTCACCAGCTTCCGCCTGTGGCAGCTGACGGAAAAGCGGGTGTCGGCGTCAGAGAAGGGCAGTTTTCAGGACTTTCTGCAGGAGACGCGCTGGTGCCGGCAGGTGCTGAGCTGCGGCCTGCTTTAAGGAGACAACGGATGCGAAATAAAACACGTGAGCAGCTTCTTATCCGCGTTATCAACCTGCTGGACGATGCGGAGCTGGGTGAGCGGCATGAGACGATCATGAACCTGGTGCACAGCGCCCGCCGTGCCTGCAGGGAAGGACAGAGCAGTGTAGCGGAACAATGCAGGTCAGAGGTGCTCAGGCATCTGCACAATGCACGCCAGAGCCTGCAGGGAACGGAAACCGAACCCGCGGTTACCGTCGTCATTGATGAGGCTATCAGCCAGCTTGACTCCGCCAGTGAGAATACGCTGTCTTCCCCTTTCAGGCTGAATCCGGAATTCACAGAACCCCTGTGTTACCTGCTGATTTTTACCCTGCTGCTGACGCTTGTGCTTCATTTCGCGTTGTGAGCGGCTGACTGAGCTGAAGGAGGACTTTTATGTATATACGGCTCGATGTGTTTGCCGGCCTGCTCCGGGTGCGGCCGGGAGAGCTGCTTCACGCTGTGCGCAATACGGGCGAGCTGGACGGCATGCTGCTGCCTGCCCGCAGGCAGGTGCGCGGTGCGGCACTGATGTTCGATCAGGCTGAGGCCACGGCGTTTGCGGCGCGCTGGCACGCCCGGGAGCCTGCGGATCATCCCGCCCCCTCCGGTGAACCGCTGATACCGCTTGATGCGTTTGCAAGAGAGGCGGGCATTGCGCCGCTGGCGCTCTGGCAGGCCGTCAGCCGGCGTAAGCGCCTGCGCGGTATCACGCTGCCGGTGCCGGTCATGTCCGAAGGGCAGCTGCTGTTTGAGCCGGCTGCGGTCAGCCGGTTTGTCAGCGCCCTGAGGCGCGTATCGGACGGAGAGAGCTCATGACCCGTGATGAATGGCTGCTGAAGTTCCGGCGTCACCAGTCGCCCGACACGCTGGAGAAGGTTTACGAGATGCTGAAATACAGCGGCGACCCGGCGGACGAGTATGCGATGACCTGTGCCTGGGACCACCGCAGGGCGGAGCTCGCCGCCGGCAGGCTTTTCGATCGCGTGCCGATGCACGTGTGGCGGTTCGTGGAGTAACGTTAAGCGTATTCAGCCTGCCTGCCGTTCCCATACTGCCAACCTCAATACTTTTCACTCAGGTCATCCCCTGACCCACAGGTAAACCATGAAGCTACTGACAAAAATTCAGGCGGCGGCTCTGCTGTGCGCCGCGTCCTGCCCGGCGTTCGCCGACGGCGTGGACTACCAGACCATCAGCGATGCCGCCAGCAAGACCGGTGACCTGTCCCGGCAGGCGCTGGTGATGATATTTGGCGACGTGGTGCTTACACCGTTTCAGCCCGGGCAGGTCACGCTTATCGGCTCGCTGTTTGCGCTGCTGAACGGCGTGCTCTGCTCTGTCGCGCTGGTGTGGTTCCTCATCGTGACGCTGAAGACGGTATTTAAGGGCGGGCAGGACGGCAAGGTATTCAGCGCCGGCCGGACCATGCTGCATCCCGTGATGAGCTTTGCCGGCTTTATCACGCTCGTGCCGACCGCGTCAGGCTGGTCGCTGTCGCAGCTGGTGATGCTGTGGGCAGCCTCCACCATGGGCATCGGCAGCGCGAACCTGTTCACCGACAAGGCGGCTGACATGATTAGCAGCGGGATGTCGCTGGTCGTGCAGCCCACGGCGCCCTCAACGCGCTCGGCGGCGCGCGCGGTGTTCGAAATGAACCTGTGCAAGTACGCGACCAACCGCGAGTTGTCCTCGCTCTATCAGGACGGGCAGGCGCGAACGGCGCTGATGGAAACGAAAGGCGGAAACGGCGACTACACCACGGGTAACGGCAGTGCGCTCTGCGGCAGCGCCCGCATCCCCGAGCCGTCAACGGGTGTTATAGATAGCCTGTTTGGATCGGCCGTGAACACGGCGAGCGTCACGACGGCATCGCGGGGGGCGCTGGACACCATGCAGTCCACGCTCGATACCGCCGCGCAGGCTTACGTCGATGCCTATCTCAGCCGGCGCGACCAGGATACCGGCACCCTGAGCGATCCGGAGACCACCATCCAGAACGCGGCGGCCGCGTATGAAACCACGGTCAACAACGCGCTGAACCAGCTGAACTACAAAGACTCGCTGCAGAGTCAGCTGACGACGCAGCTTAAAACCTACGGCTGGATATCGCTGGGCGCGTGGTACAACACCTTTGCGACGGCCAACAGCAAAACGAACGAGGTAGCCAACGCTGCGCCAGTGACGTCAGGCGCCAGTCTGCACGGCGAAACGGGCACAGGTGACCTTTATCACCAGGTATTTACGGCGTATCGATCGCAGGTGCAGAACAGCACTTATACGGCGCCTCTGGGGTCGCAGACTGCAAAGGATGATGGAGCTGCTCTGAACGCGACAGACCCTGATGCGGTATTCGTGAGCTTTTACAAAAATCCGATGCAGAAAATCACTAACTCGATTGCCACATGGAAAGTAGGGACTGAGGCTAGTTTCTCTGAACAAGTTAACCCTTTAATTAAAATGCAAACCATCGGTGACTACACTTTAGGTGCCACCGAAACTGCTCTGGCGGCTTATACACTCACACTCGCTGCTGCATCTACTGCGGATAATTCAGTATTGGGAAAAATTGGCGGTCTGCTTTTCGTCAATCCGGGAGCAGTAGTTAAAGATGTTCTGACGGAGCTCTCACCGCCGTTTTATTTCGTGATGTTACTGCTGTTCGCAGTTGGATTTTCGCTGGCGGTATTTCTGCCGGCGGTGCCCTTTCTTTACTGGATGGTGGGGGTATTTAACTGGCTGGTAAGCGTCATGGTCGGTTGTGCGGCTGGGCCTATGTGGTCGGCAACTCATTTAGGAGCAGAAGAGGACAAGGGAAGCCGCAGTGCTTATGGATATATCTTCCTTATTGACATGATGTTGCGTCCCTCACTTATGGTGCTGGGTTTTTTCTTTGCTTCCGTCGCTGTAATGGCTGGAGGGACGCTGCTGAACATGCTTTTCGGTGCAGCATTAGCTAATGCAAATGCTGACTCAATAATCGGCTTGGTTAAAATGATCCTCTGGCTGTTGATTTATGCACGCATTGCCACCTTCGGCGTCACGCGAGTCTTCGGATTGCAGGCAACGCTCGCAGACTATGTGATTACGTTCCTGGGTGGCGCAGGTATGGCTGGCATCATGGGTGGACTGGTTGATGACGTCAAAGGCATGTTTGCTGCGACAGGCGGCGGATCCCGCAGGGTTCCAGGTCTACAAAAAGCACCTAATAGTGGCTCGCCTAAAGAGGATGCAATCAAGTAATTTCACCTGGCTTTATTTACAGTCATGCGTATAATTTAATCAGAGGAAATGCGGCAGGAGGATGCCATGAAATCAGTACAACGTCATGATTCTAGGGTTGAAAGTTTTTGGGTTGTCATAAAGTTTGCCTATTATTTTTTGGCCCTGCCTTGTTTGATGTTTATTGGTATTGCGATGGCTTTTATCGCATACGGAACAGCCACAGGTAAAACCACGGGTGCGGATTCACAATTTTATTCGGTAGCTATAGTTGTGTGGTTATTGGCAATAGTGCCTTTAATTGTTCGCCGTTACGGCAAAGTATCCCGGAAGCGCCAGCTTAAACAAATTGCCACACTGCTCACCAGTGAGGAGCGTTTCAGCCCACAGAAGCAGCATCAGGTTTTGGACGCGGGACGTGGTAAATATCTGGGCGTCGATACTCGGCATGGCAATATTCTGTACATCAACATGGTTAAGAAAGGCATTGTTGATGTCCTTGGCCTCACCATGGATGACTGGACGGATCGCGAACTTGAAGGTAGTACCCTTCGCCTTAATACAAAGAATCCTGAAGTGCCGGTACTGAGTATTAACGCGCATCCAACGGTGGCCAAAGAGCTGTTTGATACGATCGGCGCGATGAGCCACAAGAGCTATTCAGAATCGTTCCCGCAGGAACCATGGCCTGAGTATGTTGGCCGTCAAAGCCGCTTTGTGGAATTCGAGCACAACGTGGTGGTCCCGCAGGTCGTGTGATTCACCCCTATATTCTGACGCTTTTCCTCTGACACCGGCCCCGCGCCGGTGTTTTCTTATCTGTAGTCTGGCGGGCCCTTGCGTCCGTCTCCGATCCCGGAAACTCTCACATGTACACCTCTAATCCGAACGCCACCGGCAGTAACGAGCCGGCCATGGTGATGATCACCCTTGGCCTGACGCTGCTGCTTTGCTGGCTTTTCTTTGCTGACTTTGTGCGCTGGAGCTGCTGGTTCCTTTACTGGCTGTGGCGCTTCGCCGACTTTCCGCAGATTCACCGCTACGTCGCCGAACGCATCAACCTGCTGGCCTCCACCGGCAACGGCGCGGAGTCGGTGGAGCTGACCGAATGGCGCGACGTGATGAACCACACCGCCGGCATTCTTTTCGTGCCCATGGTCCCGTTAGTCGCGGTGACCAGCTGGGCGCTGGCGCGTCATCCTGCGCTGGGCTTTCGCAGCCGGCGCGCGATCGATATCCATTCGCTGCCGCGCGTGATGGCTATCTTCGCACCTAGCGTCATTCCCGTACTGTCCGGGCATCGCGGTGACGGGCTCATGAACGACACCACGCCGGAAAACGCCTGGGCGCTGAAGCCCGAAGAGTTTGCGGAGCAGCACGGGCTGATCAAGCGTCGTGTACTCGATCGTGACGCGGCCACAGTCTTGTTCGATGCACAGAACGGGCCGGCCATAACGTCACCTGACCAGTGGCAGCCGCATGAGCGTGCGCTGCTGGCCGTCTTTGGCCTGCAGGTGTTCACCGGTGACAGGAAGGCGGCCACCACGCTGCTGGATGACCTGAACCGCTCCTGCATGACCCGCCGGCTGTTTCGCGCGCCGGAATTTCACAGCGTGCCCGACTGGCAGGTTGCAGAAAAGCACGTGGCCCGCGTGCTGGCCAGCCCGGGCGTCAGCGAGTGGCTGAACATGCACGGGACGGTGCGCTCTGCGCTGGCCGGACTCTACGGACGCGACCTCCGCCTGCCGCCGGCGCGCTTTCGCTGGCTGAAGGGCTGTGACCGCACGCTGTGGTACGGACTTCAAACCGCCGACACCGCCAAGGTGTTCGTGGAGGGAGCGGGCATCGTGGCGCAGGCGCGCGCTGAGCGGATGGCCGCCCGCATGAATCTGCCGCGCCCGCCGCTGATGACGGATGAGGCAGTGACCGGCCTGCAGCTCGAGCTCGAGTCGCTGGGGCTCGTGTACCCGCGCGACGCGCGGCCGAAACGCGCGAAACCGCAGCGAGAAATACCGTTCCCTGACGCACTTTATCTGCCCGGACAGGGCGAAGACGAATTTTCTGACGGCGCCGGCGCGCGCTGAGACAAGGATCTGATGATGACAATTTCACGCAGAGAGGGCCTCTTTGAGGCCACGCTGACCTGCAGACTTCTGGCAGTTAAGCGCTACGCGCAAACGCAGGCCGACACCACCGGAGGCGTGGGGTCTACAGTCTGGAACCCTTCGCCGATTTTTACGTGTTCGTTCAGAAATATGCCATGGCTCGTGCTGCACAGCGATGGCCTTTACGCTCAGAATGCTCACGACGCGCTGACGCCGCTTTATCAGGGAGAGGATGCCGCTCAGCTGCTCAGCTGCCTGACCGGCCTACTGACCACTGCAGCAAGAAGACGCCGCTTGTGGCGGGCCGCCGGAGGATGCGCTGTGGCTGTCGCTCTGGGGATTCTGACGTGGTTTGCGCATGTGCCGCAGACGGCCCCGGTGCCGGAAAGGGCCGGTTTACTCTCTACAGTGGGCGCTCCGGCCGCAATCACTGCACCCGACGCGCCAGGCATGGCCCCAAATGGATGGCGCACTGACACTCCAGTTCCTCAACAGCGACCAACGCAACCCCAGCAGCCGCCAGTTATCGCGCCTGCTGACGACTGGAAGCTGCCACAGAATGAGCGCGCTGAGCTGCCGGACAAACTCAGTAAAGCGGCGGCACGGGGACTATTCACCGTACCGCTGTCATCCGGCCACGCGCGCACGATTTACGTGTTCGCCGACCCGGCATGCCCGAACTGCCAGCGCATGGAGCGCCACTTTGAAACCGCTGCCGGCACCGTCAACGTGGTGATTTTTCCGGTCACCATCGAGGGTGGCGAGGCGTCGCTGAAGATGCTGACGCCGGTAATGGCACTGCCCGAGGCTGACCGTCCTGCCGCGTGGAAGCAGCTCTTTGCCGCCGATGCCGGTATCGGTGTGCCGGGCGCCGCACCGGTCGCACCGGCGGTCACCAGTGAGAACCAGGCGGAAACGGCGCGCGGGGCGATAGGCGTCAACGAGGTGGCCTTCCGGGCCTACCGGCTGCCGGGCACCCCCTGGACGATTTCAGACGACGGCCGCTACGTGCCGCAGAGCGTACTGAGCTCGCCGGCGGCGCTCGCGGACTTTTTAAACGGAGGCGATCATGGCGGACAATAACGCTGCGCTCGAGAGCGCGCGCGTCAACCGACACGCTGGCCGCTCGTGGCTCATCGACGTGATGTGTGAGACCGGCACGCTGGCCTGGGGGATGCTGGCCGCCGTGGTCGCCGGCATCGTCTGGCCCGCCACGCTGGTGCTGAGCCTGCCGGTGCTGATGTTCTGGGCGCTGGTCGTGGCGCCCGCCGGCCGCTGGAAGATGCCGATGCGCATGCCGACCGACATCAACCGGGACGACCCGTCGACCGAGCGAAAGGTGCCGGCAAAGGTGCTGGGCTTTCTGCCGGTGGCCACCGTGCGCATTCACACCAGCCGCGCGGCCGGTATCCTGTACGCAGGCTACCTGCGCGGCAGGGACGCCGGGCGGGAGCTGTGGCTTTCCATGGACGACCTGACGCGTCACGTGCTGATGTTCGGCACCACCGGTGCCGGTAAAACGGAGACGCTGCTGGGCTGGGTGTTTAACGCGCTGTGCTGGGGTAAGGGCGTCATTTTCTCTGACCACAAGGCGCAGAACGACGTGGCGCTGGCCATGATGTCGATGGCCCGCCGCTTCGGCCGTGAGGACGACCTGCGCATGATGAACTTCATCACCGGCGGTCGCTCCCGCGCGCAGGAGCTGCTGGAAGACGTGAAGGGCCGCCCGCAAACGAACACCACCAACGTGTTCGGCATCGCGCAGGAGACCTACACCATCAACCTGATGGATTCCATGCTGCCCAAAACTGGCGGCAGCGGCGGCGACTGGCAGGAAAAGGCCCGCTCCATGAACCAGGCGCTGGTGACCGCGCTGGTCTATAAGTGCCGGCGCGAGGGCACGGTGATGTCGCAGCGCACCATTCAGGCGCACCTGCCACTGCGCAAAATTGCCGGGCTCTACGTGCAGGCGGTAGAGGAGCAGTGGCACGAGGAAATCCGCGTGGCGCTGGAGAACTACCTCAGCACGCTGGCCGGCTTTGACATGGACAAGGTGGCCACGCCGTCCGAGTGGGACCCGGAGGCGAACCGCCAGCACGGCTACCTGATGCAGCAGTACACGCGCATGCTGACCCTGTTCAACGACACCTATGGTCACGTCTTTGCGCGCGACGCGGGCGACATCGACCTGAGAGACGTGGTGCACAACGACCGTATCCTGATTGTACTGGTGCCGGCGCTGGAGCTGTCCGCCACGGAAAGCAGCACGCTGGGCCGCCTCTACCAGTCTCAGCTGGCCATGATATTAAGCCAGGACCTTGGCGAAAAGCTGGAAGGGCGTCCGGAAGACAACATGAAGGTGCGCAAATTTAAGGACCGCTTTCCGCTGCTCTGGATCATCGACGAAGTGGGCGCCGGCTACAGTGAGAAGCTCGGTGAGCTGGCCACGCAGATACGTTCGCTGGGCTACTGCCTCCTGCTGGCCGGGCAGGAGGTGCAGCGCCTGAAGACGGCGGCGGGAGATGCGGTGTGGACGCTGGTCGCCAACATGGGCACGCGCATTACCGGTAAAATTATGGACCCGAAGGACACGCTGGAAATCCTGCAGCTGATGGCCGGCACCGAATACCGTGCGCACATGAGCGCGCTGGTGCAGCAGGGCAGCATCCTCGGCAGCGGTCTGAGCGATGACCCGCGCCTGCAGGTGAGCGAAAAGAAAAAGGTCGACGTGGAGGAGGTGCAGGCGCTGCAGGAGGGCGAGAACGTCACCCTGTTTAAGGGGCAGGTCATCCGCGGGAGCTCGCTTTACATTGATGACGCCGACAAGTTCACGCAGGAAGCGGTGCGCATCAACCGCTTTATGGAGGTCAGCCCGCCATCCGAAGCCCGGCTGCTGGCCACTATGCCTTATCGCCGTCGCCGCAGCTACGTGCGGGGCGACCGGGTTCAGCACATTCTGCAGGTCCTGGACGCGGCGCCGGCCGCGCAGGATACCCGTGGGCTGGTCCTGACAGACCCGGCGCTTGCCGCAGTCTGTGAATTCTCCCTCGAGTGCAAATACAGCTGGAAGCGGGCGCCCTCAGTCGCGGTGCGGTCGGCAATACTCTGGCACATGGTGCTGGAAAGCCTGCCTGCGCGGGGACGGGGCTATAAGGTCCGGCTGCGCGAACCTCGCCTGATGGGCGTGGGGCGCGAGGCAATTGAAAAAGCCGCGCAGAACTACGTGGCGCTGGCGGCTGAAAATACAAAAACGTTTAGCTAACCGATTGTCACGTATGGTTATTTACAGCGAAAGGGCTAAAGCTTTTTAGCCTTAGTCCGATAACAAGCGTGAGACTGCTCCACGGTCTGCCACTGCTTAAATAAACGTTTGTAATGCTGATCCCTTTAGGGGCCTTTAAGGCCCTCTTTTTTTGCCTCTGCAACATGAATCATCCGACTTATTGCCGGCCACTGCTGGCTTACTGCAGGAACAAAACATGAAATTAACGTTTGCAGCGATCGCTATGGCGACCTCGCTGAGCTTTGTCGCGCACGCATCAGCTGCGACGCCTTCCATTGACGTCGGATTTTCGCCTGAGGGCAGCGCGGAGCAGCTGGTCCTCCGCACGCTGGACGAGGCGCACGAGAGTATCCGCCTGATGGGCTACAGCTTCACCTCGCCCACGATCGTTAAGTCCCTGGTCGCGGCAAAACGTCGCGGTGTGGACGTCAGGGTAGTGGTGGACGACAAAGGCAACCGCAGCAAAGCGAGCCAGGCGGCAATGAACGTGGTGGTCAACGCCGGCATCCCGCTGCGCACTAACGGCCAGTACAAAATCATGCATGACAAAGTGATCATCACCGATGGCCAGAACGTGGAGCTCGGCTCGTTTAACTATACCCGGAGCGCAGCGGAGTCGAATTCCGAGAACGCGCTGGTCGTACGCGGGGTGCCCTCGCTGGCTCAAATGTACCTGACGCACTGGCAGTCTCGCTGGGATGGTGGTACGGACTGGCGATCAGCTTACTGAATTACGCCTGACAAAAGTGAGAGTGGTCCGCGCGCCAACGCTGATCACACTCCAGCTTAAAGTTAAGTCGCTGATTTATGTGTTATGTAGTATTCTCTGCAAAATTCGCTCTGAATTTAGTGGAGGAGGCAGAGATGTCGCAGTCAGCTAACGAAGTCACTTCCTCAGCAGGATCTAAGCGCCCATATCGCAAAGGTAATCCGTTAAGTGCTTCTGAAAAGCAGCAGGCAGCGGTGGCCAGAAAAAAACTGACCCATAAAGAAGTTAAGATTTTTGTGCGCAATCCAATAAAAGACCGGCTTTTGGTCGAGTGTGACAAACAAGGCATGACACAGGCTGAGTATATTGAACGTCTTTTAGAACAGGCATTTGAAGCTAGTAATAAGTAATGGTATTACTTTCTTGTCGTATGTCTGTTGAAGTGATAGATTGCAAACCGTAAAGAATTCTGGAGGGCCACGCCGCAAGGTGGCAAGAGACTGGTACTAACAGATTACTGAAGGCCAGAAAAAACGAAACCCCGATAATCTTCCTCAGTTTGGCGACTAGGTAGAAGACTAACGGGGCCCACTTATTCTGCATAGAAGCTGTTGCTCTATGCGGGGAGTATAGATTCATGCCCGAAAAACTGCAATACCCTCGGTGCGTACTCCTTCTGTGCAACATAAGCGCAGGAAGGCGTGACTGAACAGGTATCTGAAAACACTTCATTTTACCGGCAGGTAAAAAATCCGAATCCGGAATTTATTCCTGAGAAAGGAAAGAAGACCCTGCCGTTCTGCGAAAAAATCCGAGAGAAGGCGGCTGGCTTTACCCAGCGCGTCGAGTTCCAGACGCTGGTTGCAATGTCGATCGCCCGCGGCGAACGGCGTCGTCGTCCGCCGGAGCTCCGCATGCGCGCGCTGGAAGCGTCGCTGCAGGCGCTCTGCCACTACTTTAATCCGCTGGCTAACCGCGTAGGCGCCTCGCTCACAACCATGAGCATCCGCTGCGGGCTGGCCACGGAGAAAAAACGCCTCTCCATCACCCGCTTTACCGGTGCCGTTCAGTTTCTGGCGCAGCTGAAGCTCCTCACCTACAACACCGAGTACGACAAAGAGATTGGCTGCAATATCCCGACGGACATCACCTTTACGCCGCTGATGTGGCAGGTGCTGGACGTGTCGGAAGAGGCCGTTGCGGCCGCACGCCGCAGCCGCATCGAGTGGGAAAATCGCCAACGCGAGAGGAAGGGCCTGCCGCGCGCAGACGCCGGCGAGCTCATCAGCGCCGCCTGGTCGTTCGTCCGCGAACGCTTCCGTGAGTACCAGAAGTCGCGCCGTGAACACGGCATGAAGCGTCACCGAGCGCGCAAAGACGCGCCGCGTACGCGCAAGGACATCGAGCAGCTGGTGCGCCTGCAGCTGCAGAAAGAAATCCGCAACGGTCGCTTCTTTGGCAGCCTCGATGCGGTACGAGCGGAGATAGAGCATCGCGTCACCGAGCGTATGAAGCTGTCGCGCGGCCATTACGCCCGGCTCGGAGATGACCTGCTGGTCACGACCTGACGGCCGTCGCGGCATTCCCCTTTAAACGCTGGCGCATGAGCGCCGGATTACCCCTGCCTGCTTCCCGGCACCTGAAGCCGGCTTTTCACTTCTCCTGCCCAGGATTCAGCTATCCGGTTTGCGCCGGAGGCCTCCCCACGCCTGCAAAACGCCTTTCGCACAAATATCATCCACATCCGCCGTTTAGCCAGACAGCCGGAATGCGATCCGGCGCACAAAAGCACGCCGACCTCACGTCCGCAATCACCGTATCTGAGTTATCCACATTAACCACGAGAGGCTATGTATTTTATCTTCAGGCCGGAGAGGGTTTTAACCACTGAACGGGATTTTTACAAACCTCGATGATCCCTTTAAAAACACGATCTCCTTTCTTTTAAAGATCCGTTATTACTTACCTTTAAAAATAAAACCTATACGGCTGCGCCCTGTGGACAATTAAATGCCCGCCCTCGCAGCGAACTGGCGTTCGCGCCGGTTCGGTACAGCCGCTTCGCGTCTAAAGGTAGCTCCCGCAAAATTGCGGGCAAAAGGCAGCAGTTGCATCTACACCGAACTCAGTGATCACATGAGTGAAACCATTAAGAACAGACTCCACTCAGCACCGAGCGAAACCCACCCTGAAAAGCGCCGCCGCCCCGGCCCAGAGGGCCGGAACAGAATCGCTTTATAGATGGATGATGTAACTACCACAAGAATTGCTGTAATACTGAGGCCCGCGGTCTGTATCTTTCGTCTTCGACCATCAGACTAATACGCGACTGAAAGGCCACTGCTTAAACGGCGTCTGACAGGGAGGGGTTGGGCTTTCGCCACCATTGAGCCTGTAACCGGCTCTGCCGGGCTCACGGCGCCCAATGGCATTAGAGTGGTCCTTAACGATTTCTGGCGCCTCCATGCCGCTGACGCGGCATACAGTGGACAGGCTGCGCGCTGCTCGCCCGTCCGGCTCCATCTGAGAGGTAAGTGTCATGCAGGTGACTCAACAGCAGCATGCGGACATAGTGAAGGTTTACACCCTAATCGGTGCTGTCGTTATGGCGGTGGCCAACGATGGTCTGGAAACCACGCGGCGGCGGATTGCCGCATTCATCCGTGAAGAGCTGGCCAGAACGGATGCGTGGTCGCCGGAGATGAAAACGCTTATGCAGAGCGCGACAGAGACGCTGGAAATCTATCCTGCCCGGGAAGTCATGGGGCCGCATCGTGACGGCGACGGCGGGGTTCACTGATGACGCCGGATGTCATAAGATGCCTTGTTTGACGATAACTTGAACTTTCAGGCGTAATGATTCATCTGGTAAGTCGTTAATTGTGGTGTGGTGTCAGCACTCAGCCATTCACGGACGGCGTCAGCAGCGATCACTAACGGCCTGCGATCATGGATGTCGACCATGCCATGTTTCCCGTCACCCTGCTGAATTCATGGCGCTACGTGCTGACTATGGGCCTAAACGTCTTCCTCAGGCGAACCGACTGGCGCGTTTTTAACCTCATCAAGCACCCAGCTAAACTCATCGGCCCAGCTGTCTGTGATTTGCCCTTTAAACAGGCGATCCAGCCAGTTATTTTCGTTCAGTCTGTCGCTGTCCAGAATGTGAGTCGGATGATGCGAACCTGCTTCTTCGTTTGCCGGATCGTATGTATAGGAGCGCAGTTTCAGCTTCCAGCTGTGCTTTTTAAGGAAGATCAGGAAGCGCTTAAGGTTACCCGTGCCGGTGCTACCCATACCCATGCCGAGATAAAAGCGGCCCATCATCTGCCCGGAAGCAAACGAGTCGTTAACGCTGTTGTAACGGATGACGTGCAGCGGGACAAGACCGTCGCCTTTACCGTAGCGGATAAGGTGAAACTCGTAGTTGCCGGGCGTTTCCGGCAGGAAAAAGCCGGTGTAATGTCCAATATCTTCGACCGGAAACATGTCACTGGTGCCGTCCATAAGCCAGTCGGCGCTGCAGCCGGTAAATGCCTCAATGCGCTTCGCACCCTCGAACGTGATCGGTTCATGCCCGTCCATCCAGGCCAGAAGACGGGCGGGTGAATCTTCGCCGATCTGCCGGGCCAGCTCTGTCAGCGTGCCCGGACTACGGTGATGACGCCAGAAGTTGTCGGTTTTAAGCTGAAAGTGAAGCTGACGCAGGCGTTCGGCTGTGGCCTGCATCCATTCCTGCTTCAGTGTAAGACCGGTGCTGTTCGGGTAGGCATTGGCGAGTGCGTAACGCACTTCACCTTCCAGAGATCGTTCCGATCTTGAGGCCGTGCGGGAAATGCGCTCGTGCAGATCGTCAGGCAGGTTGCGTATGTTAATCGACGGCATTATCTTACCTCTGTCATTTTGGTTTCATTGTGACTCCACTGAAATCAATATGACATCATATTGATTTCAGTGAAAGCGTTATGACAGTGCTTTTATTTTTTTCGGCTTCCTCTCACGCTCATTGCGGTTTACCGGCAGAACCGGATCTTGTCTCCCCGGCGGCAGATTTTTGCGCGAATAACTACATGTAGTGGCTGTTTCAGCTGCTCTAGGCACTACATACGGGGCGCGCCGGGCGGACGCGGCTGCTGAACGGCGCTGTTCCCCGCCGGCGGCGCGTGCTACGCTTCCGGGAAAGTAACTAATCATGTAGAAAGCGGATCCGGCGGAAACAGGGTTCAGGTAATGAATTTTAAAAAAGCGTATGCTGCCCGTCTGTAATTGCTGTAGCTATTCTTAACAGGGAGACGTGATGAAAACTGGACTGCTGTCAATGAGTTTACTGGCCACCATGCTGCTTGCCGGTTGCGATGCGAGCGCGAAGAGCATTGACTGGTACAAAGAGCACGATAATGAGCGGGCAGCTAAATTTGAGGAGTGCAGAAAATCCTCCGATCCGCGCGGCACTGAAGACTGCCGTAATGCCATAGATGCCACCGTCCATGGCGGCTCTTTCACAAAGAGTCCGGTTAAAAGCTGGTAAATCCTGCCCCGGCGCTGCCGGGCTGTTTATTTCGCCCCTTTCCGATCGTTCGTTAATTCGCTCGCACTGCAAAAGAAAAGACCTCTGACAGGCTGAGGTCTGTCACATTGTTACGTCCTGCTATCACGACCCGTTAAAATACTGGTTTGCATCATTCATGGCCAAACACCTGAGTGATCGCCTGATTTTGTAACTATAAGCCCGGTCTGAACTGGCGAACGTAAATCACGCGGTTATGGTTAATTACTGCGGACAGTACAATACGGTTTTTTCTCCTGCCATTGGCTCACAAAACCGGACGTATGCCCGGGATTTTGCAGACATTAATGAGTAAGAAGGGAGCATAACGATGGCCTTTCAGAGCCCCGCACAGAATTACGTTGAGACGCGTCTGAATCTTGGTGACCTCGTTCATCTGTCACCCTATTCGACCTATCTGATGCGCAGCGACAGTGATTTTCCTGACGCCGGCATCGTGAAAGGTTCAGTGCTGGCCATCGATCGTGCGCTGATGCCATCGCATGGCCAGCTTATCGTGGCGGAGGTCGACGGTGAGCTGTCGCTACGGCGTCTGCTTCTCAATCCCGTTCCCGCCCTGCAGGCGCTGGATGCGGATGAGACCGTCACGCTTATCGATGTGAGCCAACCGCTGCCCGTCTGGGGCGTTGTGGCCTATTCCCTCACCGATGTGGCCGGCCTGGGGTTTAGCGGACCGGCGGGAGAGTGACCATGTTTGCCCTGGCCGATGCCAACAACTTTTACGCTTCCTGTGAAACCATATTCAGGCCCGACCTTCGGGGCCGGCCTGTCGTGGTGGTATCCAACAACGACGGCTGCGTTATCGCGCGTTCGGCAGAGGCGAAGCGCATGGGTATTAAAATGGCCGCTCCGCTGTTCCAGAACGAACGCTTCTTTCGTGAGAATCGCGTGCATGTGTTCAGCTCCAACTATGAGCTGTACGGCGACATGTCGGCGCGGATGATGGCCATACTGGGGGAGATGGCAGCCGGGCAGGAAGTCTACTCCATTGACGAAAGCTTCCTTGACGTCACCGGCATTGGCAGCCTCATTCCGCTGGAAACGTTCGGGCAGCAGATGCGCGCGCGCATCCGGCAGGAAACCGGGCTGATTATCGGCGTTGGGTTTGGGCCGACTAAAACGCTGGCCAAACTTGCCAACTACGCAGCGAAGAAGTGGACGCAGACAAACGGCGTGGTAGACCTCTCCGACCGGAGCCGGCAGCGGAAGCTGCTGCAGCTGATCGACGTCAGCCACATCTGGGGTATCGGACGGCGCATCAGCGTCCGGCTGAATCAGCTGGGCATCAACACGGGCCTGCAGCTGGCGGACAGCAACGTCAGTATGATACGTAAAAACTTTGACGTTATCGTTGAGCGCACCGTGCGGGAGCTCAACGGTGAGTCGTGCCTCGCCCTTGAGGATGCACCGCTACCTAAACAGCAGATCGTCAACTCCCGGTCGTTTGGCCAGCGCGTTACTCATCTGGAGGATATGCAGCAGGCTGTCGTACTTTATGCCACCCGCGCAGCAGAGAAGCTCAGGGAGCAGCAGTCACACTGCCGACACATTAGCGTGTCGATCGCAACCGGACGTCACGGAAGTGAGCCACAGTATTCCAACACAGCCTCACGCATCAGCGATTATCCCACGAATGACACGCGCGATATTATTGAGTTAGCGCTCAGTGGACTCAGCACTATCTGGCGGGAAGGCTACCGGTACGCAAAAGCCGGCGTCAGTCTGGCCGATTTTTATCAGTCGGGTGTGGCGCAGTATGACATGTTCAGCGAACAGCAGCCGCGTGCAAACGCCGATGCGCTGATGTCAGCTCTCGATAAGATAAATCGTTCCGGGAGGGGAAAGGTCTGGTTTGCAGGGCAGGGAGCGCGTGACAGCAGCTGGCAGATGAAAAGAGAAATGCTCTCGCCCAGATACACGACGCGACTCAGTGATATTCCACTGATCAAATAAATCACTTCCGGACGATTCTTTAAACACCATTCTTATTAGCGGAAATACTGAGTAAATGCCGCGGAGACAATCATTTCAACCCGCTTTTGTTTTACGCCAGAGGTTTAGTGCTTCGGTACGCCTGCTCATTACTTGTTTACGAGGATGAAGTATTTCTTACTGAACGGGTTCAATAAGCTCACTACCCTGATTATGGATGTTGCCCACCTTCGCGCTTATGGGGTGCCAGGTGAAGTCCTTCTCCGGAATGGCCGCATCACGTGCGATTTCTTCTGCCCGTCGTGGTGTGGTGTCAGCACTCAGCCATTCACGGACGGCGTCAGCAGCGATCACTAACGGCCTGCGATCGTGGATGTCGACCATGCCCTGGTTGCTCGATGAGGTCACAATGACAAACCCTTCCTTACCGTGGTCCTGTCCGTAAGGCTGCTTACCGATGGCGGCAAAAAACAGGGGATGTTTTTTTCTGTGGTAGATGAAGAACGGCTGCTTTTTCCCGCCCTCTTTTTGCCATTCAAACCAGCCGTCAGCCGGCACAATGGCGCGCCCGTGGTTCCACAGCGGCTTAAACATGCGGCCGCTCGCTGCCGTTTCGCCGCGTGCGTTAATGAGCGGCTGCTTATCCCACCACTCCGGGCCGTAACCCCAGAACACGGGATCGAGGTGCAGCGCATCCTCACGCTCGCTGAGGAGCAGCACCTTTGTGCCTGGCGCCACGTTGAAGCGGCCAATGGGCTCCGGATCAAACGTGATTTCGTCTGGTTTCAGTCCGAGTGCGTCAAAATATTCATCACGGCTGCTGTACTGCGCAAATCGTCCACACATAGACACCTCCTGCTGTAAGGATAGCGGGGTATACTGACGTCAGGAGGATTTAACATGAAACACAATTTAGCCGCACGAAGCACGGAAGAACGCGCAAAGGTCAACGTGGATCTTGCCGCCTCAGGCGTGGCGTACAAAGAGCGCCTTAACCTTCCCGTTATCCCGGCCGAAGCTGAAAGGCAGCAGCCAGAGGAATTGCGTGAATACTTCAGGGAGCGGCTGCAGTATTACCGTAATCTGGCACTGCAGTTCCCGCGCGGGACCGATCCGGTTTATCAAAAGGAACCGAAGGGAGAATGAAAGGCGATGACGTCCGGGGCAGGTATGGACATAAGCCCCCTGGCAGGGGCCCGGTTTACTTCTGATGCGATGAGGCTGGCGATCCCAGCATAATGCCGATCATCGAGAGCCCGGTAATAAACAGCCCTGCAATCACGATCACGCCGGTCAGCTCTGTAACCTGATTCATGTCCATCCATGAGTTCATCAGATGAGCGCCGTCATTCAGCAACGTGCGTAACCCTGCCGGCAGCCAGGGCGACAGAGCCTGGGCGCCGCCGTCAATTAATTTCGTCAGTTCATTGGACATGGTTTCGTTTACCCCGGACAAATCAGTGGCGAATTTTTGCGAGATCGTCGTCTGACAGCCCGGTCAGTTCCCTTACCGACTCCAGCGGAATGCCTTTTGCCAGCAGGTTGCGGGCAACCTCCATTTTACCTTCCTGCCGCCCTTCCTGACGCCCTTCCATGCGCCCTTTCTCCAGGCCCTTCTGCTCAAGCTGCTGTGCAATCGTCATCAGTTCGTCCTCATGCTCCGGCACTCTCTGCGCCAGGTTGCGTACGAAGGCTTCGGCATCGTCGGCTTCGCCCGCCTGTACGAGGTAGTTTATCAGCGAAACCAGCTGCTGTCCCGTCAGGTGACCGGCCATCAGGGTGGCGGCCAGCCGGTCCAGCAGGTCGTCACGGTCGCGCTGGTGAATGTGCTTTTGCAGCAGGGTAAGCGCCGCCATGCTGCGGTGGTTCATGATCTCCTCGTCCGGGATAACCGTGACGTCGACCAGCGGGAACGGTGCGCCGTAGAGGCTTTCGGCCAGCGCCGTCCGGTGTAGAACAGCAAGAGGATGACCAGCGGCAGCTTTTTATGGCCAGCGTCGAGGTGGCGCTGCATGGCGGCCACGGCGTAGCGCATCAGGCGGAACGCAATGCGGCGGTCGGGCGTCGACAGGTGCCCGATGAGCACGTGAATGTAGCCGTCGCCGGCTGCAGTCTTCAGGCTTTGGATCAGCATATGGCTGAAGTAGGCTTTCTCCATGAATCAGCCAGAATCCAGCTTGGGCCCGATTGGCGATCGGACATTAGGCTGCCTTCAGCGCATTTTTCTACTACAAGAGCCCGTAAAGGATTGATGTAATACCTGTGACTAGGGCTTTTAAATTATCGCCTCAGTGGTATCGCATTAGGGTAACTCAGTTAAATGAAATCCACGGGAAAAAGCCTATAGAGTGGGAGTACACCCTGTTGCGGCAACACGCCGGTTCAGGCTGTATATTTTTAAGTCGCTTTTATTTGACACTTTACTCTAATGTGACTAATCTAAGTGTCAAAGAGAGGTGAATATGACTAGCACTATTCAAAAAGAATCCCGCAAACCATTGCCAGCAGAGCAAATGGTCGTGGTTGACCGGTTATCAAATCTGGCAGTTGAGTTAGTGGCAAAACTAGCTGAAAAAAAACAGCTAACCACCGCTCGCAACATGACAGATAACGAGCTGGCTAAACTTTTTTTTGAAACCCAACTAGACCGGTCTTCTGAAATGTCGCCGCGTGAAAAACGCAAAATGGATCATCTAAATGAAAGCGCGGTCAAATTTGCAGAGCGTCTGAAAAGACTTGGCGGAACATGCCGGGCAAGTACAGCAGCTGACATCCTCGGTGTAAGAAGACAGACAATTAACAATCGACTGAAAGCAAACAAATTACTGGCAGTGCAGGTAGGAGGCGAGAGCAAATTCCCGGCATTCCAGTTTGATGGAAACCGCATGGTTGAAGGGCTGGAAGAAGTATTATTGTTGCTTGGAGATTTTAGCCCAGTCACCAAAACCTCGTTCCTGACTGCAATGTATTTTTTCGATGATGAAAAAAATTTAAATGTCATTGATGCGCTAAAAAAATACGGCACGGCAGGTGAGCACATGAAAGAGATCCGAAAACAAGCCGCTCTCTTCGGTCGTCAGGCCTCCCATTGAAAAAAGGCCCCTTAGGGCCTTTTATTTACGAATCATCTGCAGTCACATCAAACTGTAGTGTTTCCACCACAATCTCAAATCCATCAATGTTTTCTTCCTGCCAGTTTTGAGGGAAATTATCTGGGTTCGAATCAACATGTGAATAAACGGAACTATTCATGACATCAGCTAAGGGGCCTGTCTCCCCCTCACGTTTCCAGAAGGCAGTACACATCCCCACACCGTAATGTCTGGAACTATACGAAACTCCGTCATACTGTAACCCTGGAGTGTTCGCAGCCCAATCGGTAACGGCTTGTGTAATGTCCTGTCGATCACCCATCGTCTGATCAGCAGTAATATGCAACATACCCTGCAACTTCGTCATGTTGATGGTTCTCGTATCACGAGTCGTCTCTAGCGTATACATCTGAGCCTTGTGTAAATCACTCAAACCAAGAGTAAAATTCTCCGGGTCACGTTGGTAGATTCTTCCCAACGATTCAGCTATTGCAGCGGCGGCGTTATCTGCGGCGTAGCAGATACCTGTGCGGCCCGTAGGGTCGTTGTAGCGACCTAACGGTTCTGGGGGCATCGGTGCGCCATAATGAACACCTGAAGGATATTCGTCCCATTGCCAGCGCATTTGTTTAGTGCCTTTCTCACGAATGTTACTTGGAACACGCCCCTGCATTTCTAACTGGTTTAACTGCTCATGGATGGAATCTCCATTCGTTCTCTTTCTTGTAGCCACGGTACACCTCTGTTTCTTTCAAAAATTATTTGAGCCATACATTCACCATTACTGGGATATAGGGAATTGATTGGCTTACGTGCTTGCCCGTAAGCCACTTACCTTTTTAAGGGCATCCGCATCTTAGGTTCTGTGGAACGTAGTTTCAACGATATGATTTATATGGCTTCTATTTAAAAGGATTGACAAAGAGAGCAACTAAATCGTGGTAATCGAGGCTTAGTAAACATACAGCACGAAAACGGCATAAAGAGAGTGGATGTGTGTCCAATTGCTATAGATAATCCTGCTCAAAAATCAGGCTTACCAATAGCAATTTTAGCTCTGTAACCTGCATTAGTAATTGGAACTTCTGGTGCTGGATCAGCGTCAGAAAGTTGTGACTTCATGCGACGCGCTGATGGCTATGCGCTTTTCCGGAAGCAGGGAAGGGGCTATGTGGCCTGAATATTATTTATTTGATTGCAAAAGCAGGGAGGAAAGAATAGATGCCAGATAACGATATTACATTAACTATATGATATTTAACATAAATAACATTGTGTGCATTTTGGCTGTAGCGGCTAAATTCAGATGTCCGCCTCGAAGATGCGGATATTTTGTTGGACTGATTATGTTGAAATCCTCAGATGCTGCCAGTACTTCACCGGCTCAATGCACCTAATGAGATTTTAATACGCTTCTCGTTATACCAGCGTATGTACCTGACCGGGAAGCACATAAAATTTTCCAGCGTTGCACCCGCCCAGTTTCTGCCGTAGTACATTTCATTTTTGATCCGCCCGAAGAAACCTTCGCATGCTGCGTTATCCGATGAGCAAACTTTGCGCGACATGGACCTTATAAGTCCCGACAAGTTGATACGATCAAGGCAGCCCGGCCATCGATAATGACTGCCTCTGTCGCTGTGTATCAACGGCTTTTCATTTCTGTGAGCGTATCGATCGCATCATCCAGCATGGTATTCACCAGCTTTGCGTCCGGCCGCGTTCCGATCGTCCTGCTCACCACTTTGCCGTCAAAGGGGGGGCGGACAATTAAAGTTAGCATCAATAGGATTTTAATAGCTTAAAATTTTGGGGAAGCTTTCGAAGGTGTTTTGCAAAATATGCCATACCCTAATGATCACCACCGCAGGTTACAGAAATGAAAAAATCCATATGCCAGTCCAGTTTGAGCATATTAACTGCCCCTGACCTTCATTCTTGTGAGGCTTCCACCGCTGCAGACGGTTTGCACCGCCTGCGGTGTTCTGAGATGAAGACATAACATCCGCCGGCCACCACCAGGCCTGTGCCTGCAAACGTTACGGTATCGGGTAAGGTGCCGGTCGCAATGTATCCGATCAGCACTGACCATATAAGTGTGGTGTAGTCAAAAGGCGCCAGGAGTGAAGCATCAGCATAACGGAGACTCAGTGTTAGCAGGATCTGGGTGATGCCACCAAACAAGCCACACTCCGTCAGCAACAGCCACTGGTACCCCTCGGGCAGTTTCCAGCCACCCGCTAAGGTGGTGAGTGAAGTCGACGCCGTCATAACCGCAAACCAGAACGCGATAGCGCCAGGTTTTTCCCGCTGGTTCAGATAGCGGATCTGAACGGACGCGCCAGCTGTGCACAGGGCCGCACCGAGCGGAAGAAGTAGCCCCGGCCCCGCGCCGAATGATAACGATGCCTGCGTCCGCGATAGGTAACCGGAGAGCATAATCAGTATACCCGCAAAGCCGGCGATGACAGCTATCCAGCGCTGAAAACTGACCATTTCACGGAGTATGACTGCGGCAAGAATGACGGTAAAAAGCGGTGCTGAGTAGTTGATGACGGTCGCGTCAGCAAGAGAAATGTATAAAAGAGACAGGTAGCTGAGATACATACCGCCGGTTCCGGCAAGGCCGCGCAGAAAATGGCCCGGAATATTTCGTGTACGTATTCCCTCAAGCACACCTCCACTCCGGCTGAGCCAGAACAGCATGGGCAACAACGCCCCAACAAAACGGAAAAAAATCACTTCACCTACCGGAGCAGCCCCCCGCTAGACCTTTAACGCAGGCCAGCATTAATGTTGAACTCAGCGCCGCCAGAACCTCCATGGAAATGCCTGTCGATGCTCCGCCCATCGGGTCTAAGTCCTGTTTTTTATTGGTATGTTTACGCTATCCCGCTTTCAAAGAAATTATCTGCCGTTAATGGCAGTTTACTGGCAGAAAGTTGGGTTATTCAAAGCATACAGCATCCCTGGCTCTGGCGCCCTAATCAGGCAGTCCGTCTGCGTACAACCACTGTTTTACAGCACTGACTCCGGAATGCATTCCTCCAGAGTCAGGCTGTCGTTCATCTATGTCAGGCGCATTCGAGCACTGAGCGCTTCATCGTTCCGGCCAGGTTCTCCAGTAAATTTTTCAGCATCTGCACGGCGAGCATGACGCTCTGCAGGTTGTAATAAAGTGGGGCGTCATGCTGAATCAGATACTCTTCAAATTCCCTGTTCCGAAGTAAGCTCATAGCTGAGTTAATCTGTTCCCGGAGATGATTGCAGTTATTCATGTAAACATCCAGAGACTGATAATTCCCATCGGTCAGCTGGTGAAGCAGGATATTTACCTGCTCAAACTGCGTCATCAGCTCGCGATGATGCTTACCGTGTTTAATGAATTCATTAATATCCATGATTTCCCCATGAAATAAAGCACCCATCAGAAACGCTGCCAGTTCGCGCTGTCAGGCTTGCTGTAAGACGATCGGATCGGTACGTGCAGACGAGTGGGTTCAACAGGAATAACACTTTCTGGCGATGCTGACTCCACACCTGCGATGCCGGGAAGAGAAAACTGCCTGACCAGACCAGAAAGCGTCTGCGCCTGATCCTGAAGCGAGGCGGAGGCCGCGGACGCTTCCTCTACCAGCGCCGCATTCTGCTGGGTAACATCGTCCATCTGACTGATGGCGAGGTGCACCTGAGTAATGCCGGTATTCTGCTCTTCTGCCGCGGCCGCAATGTCACTGACCAGATCGTTGACCTGACGGAACGCTGTCTTAAGTTCCGACATATTCTCCTCAACCGCCTCGGCCTGAATGGCGCCGGATTCCACAAGGTTATAGGATGTATCGATGAGGTGTTTTATCTCGCGTGCGGCCTGCGTAGACCGCTGGGAAAGGCTACGTACCTCCCCCGCGACAACGGCGAAGCCCTTGCCCTGTTCTCCAGCCCTCGCAGCTTCTACGGCTGCGTTCAGTGCAAGGATGTTGGTCTGAAAAGCGATGCCCTCAATCAGGGTGACAATTTCCGTGACCTTTTTCGAACTGCTCCTGATTTCCGCCATGGTATTCAGCATACTTCCCAGTGATGCCGCACTGGAGTCTGAAAGTTGAGCAGCATTACCGGACAGCAGGCTCGCCTGACGCGTATTTTCGGCCGTCTGACGGACCGTTTCGCTCAGTTCCGCCATGCTGGCCGCCGTCTGCTCAAGCGAGGCTGCCTGCTGCTCGGTACGGGAGGATAAATCTTCATTGCCGGCTGCAATCTGTGCTGAAGCCGAACTTACCGCATGGGAAGATGTACTGACGGCGTCCAGCGCGGTACTGACACGAAGCAGGAGCTGGTTGAATGCCTTTGCCATGACCCCGACTTCATCTCTGCGGCTGTCGTCAGCCGTCACGCTCAGGTCCAGTCGGTCACCCGCGTGCAGCATGATTTCACTGATATGTTGCAGGCTCCGGCGAATACGCAGCAGGGTGAAAACGGTCAGCGTGCCAAGCAGCACGACAGCAAGCGTCACCCCGCTAGACATTCCCCAGAGGGTCCACTTAAAAATCTCGTGGTTGATACGGCGCAGCCCTTCTGAAAGCGAGATATTGAGCACCAGCTGTTGACGATACCCTTCTTTCAGCTCGGCGATGGCACCGCCGATGCCGCTTCCGTTCTCTAGCATGCTAAGCGTAACGTCATCCTGATGCGCGCGGGACGCACTGAGGAAGGCCGGCAGCCTTGACTCAACGAGCCGGATTGTGGCCAGCCCCTTTTCGGTCATCTTTTTGTCTTCATCGCTGGATACATCGTTTTTCAGGTAATAGTCCGCCAGCGTGCGGATATCCGCGATCCTTTGCGTAATGTCCTTCTCAACGGCCGGCATGCGCGCGTTGTCAGTCTGACTCTGATGCCGGTAAAGCGTCAGGGAAAGCCGGTTGCTGCGATCCATGAGCTCCCCCAGGTCCTTTATAGAAGGAATAGCATTATCCTGGACGTATTCAAAACGATCCTGGAATCCGGAAAGCAGTTGCACTGAAATAATACCGGTCACAACGAGCGAAGCGGAGAGTAAAAAAAAAGCCAGGGTCAGCCTTTGCGTAATGTTCATTATTTTTTTCACCTGGTAAAAGTTACAATTAAAAGGATTTAACAGCCGATCCATCGGCAAAAAAACCTCAACAATTATTTCAATAAAGCTGATTGTTATTATTGTTAATTATTCATTTTTTTTGATGTAGGATTTCAGGGGAAATAATGGACATTCGTAATTCAATGCTAATTTAAACCTCCAGAGTTCTTGGCTCGCATCCACTGACGGTACTGTGCAGGTGACATATCCATGGCCAGGTTAAACGCTTTACGGAAGGCCGTATCTTCAGAATAACCGCAGTTGAGAGCCACCTGATGAACACTGACGCTGGTGCTGATAAGCATGGGGCACGACATCTCAATACGTATCCTTGTAATAAATTCCTTAGGACTCTCCTGCGACAGCGCCTTAAGCCTGCGCTGCAGCGTGCGTTCCGTAGTACCAAGAGCGGCAGCCAGTTGTGCGGCATTTGTGGAGGGATTCTTAAACCGGATGAATTCCTGTGCGCGAACCAGAAAGGACATACCTTTATCTACAGGGCTGGAGACCGTGTCCAGATTCTGCCGCAGCAAATCATTATCCTTCAGCGACATCTCTGACGTGAGGCTGGCCACCTCCGCCCCCGCTGCTTTTTCAATGATATGCAGGGCAAGGGAAATCCACGAAAAGCACCCTCCCGTAGTGATCACCCCTCTGTCTTCCTCAAACTTTTTACCTTTTGCTAAGACGGCATCAGGATAACGTTCCTGGAGCATATGGCTGACCCACCAGGTTGTTGAATATGATCGTCCCTTCAGCAATCCCGCTTCGCCGAGGATAACACTGCCAGTGCCCGCTCCGGCGACCAGTACGCCTTTCTCATACATATTCCTGAACCAGTCCGCTGCAAGCCGGATACTGGCCATATTCAACGGCTGCAGGTCGTGCCCAAGCAACATTCCCGGCGCAATGAGTACGTCAGGCTGTCCCGCCGTTTTAAAGGAACTGTCAATATGAATGAGTCTGCCTTCAGCATCCCAGACCGGAGCGCCATCCGCGCTGACGATAAGCGTTTCAAAGGTTTGCGGATGAAGCCTGGATGCATGTTCTGGGGAGGCGGCAATCGCCTTATTGGTTATCCAAAATAGGTCTGTGAGGCCTGCAATAGCGGACAGTACGCTCCCCTCTAAAGCAAGTATGGCAATACGCATGGCTGTCTCCGTATAAGAAAGGTGTCGTAATTTGCTTGAAAATTGTTACTTTTTTCACTTTTTATAGACTGAAAAATCGCAAAAAATAGTGTGACAGTCGATATTTCGCACAAAATTATATTCATATCCGTTCTCTGGTTGATTATAAGTGTTATTTTTTTTACATTTATATAAGCACTTAGTGTTATATATTCAAACAAAATTGGGAGGGCTGCCGGTGTAGCATATGATGTGCAGGCATCCGCTAAATATGGTGTACCGGGCTTTCCTTAAAGGGCTTACTTACTAATATGACCAGTGAAGAGGCACCGCATGCATATAGCAAACCTGCGATCCCCATTTAAAAAACATCTGCAAAACCCACGTCGTATCGATATTCAGGTGCTCTTTGATCAACATGCTTGGCGAGAGGTATTGCTCAATGCAGCAGCGTCATCATAAAGTAATTGAGGAGGGCTCCAGCGCCGGGTGTAGCTCCGGATGAACTATGACTCGCTTTATGTTGTGAGTTCGCGACACAGGAAGAGGCTTACGCCTCTTCCTTTTTGGTTACTTAACCATTTCGCAGAATTCAATGATTAACTGACAGGCTTTTTCCAGAGGATCGTTATCAATGGCGTAGGCGATGCGAATATAAGGCCCCAAGCCAAATGCACTACCATGCACGACGGATACACCTTTTTCTTCCAGCAGTGCGGTTGCTACATCTTCATCCGTTGCCAGATACTGACCCGCCGCTGACGTTTTGCCAATCAGCGCACGACAGTCAGCAAAGGCGTAAAATGCGCCCTGTGGTGTACTACAGTACAGGCCTGGTGCGCTGTTCAGCATGCGTACCATCAAATCACGGCGTGCTGAGAATGCCTGCCGTGAAGTGGTCAGGAAATCACGCGGACCGGTCAGCGCAGCCAGCGCGGCATGCTGTGAAATGGAGCTGGCGCCGGATGTTTGTTGCCCCTGCAGCTTCTCCATGGCGCTGATAAGCCAGCGCGGCCCCGCGCAAAACCCGATACGCCAGCCGGTCATGGCCCAGGCTTTTGATACACCGTTCATCGTCAGAGCGCGATCTCTGAGCGCAGGAACAACCGCCGCCATCGTAGCAAACTCGATGTCATCAAAAATGAGATGCTCGTAAATATCATCCGACAGGATGAGAATTTGAGGATGTCTGAGCAAAACATTCCCCAGCGCCGCCAGTTCGTCTCTGCTGTACACCGCACCGGTTGGATTGGAGGGCGAGTTCAGAATAATCCAGCGCGTACGCAGGGTTATTGCGGCCTCCAGCAAGTCAGGCGTAATCTTAAAGCCGCTTTCCTGCCCGCAGGCCACCGTAACGGGTGTTCCGCCGCACAGCTGAACCATTTCCGGATAACTCACCCAGTAAGGCGCCGGAATAATGACTTCATCATTGTCATTCAGCGTAGCGGCCAGTGCGTTATAAATGACCTGTTTTCCGCCATTACTGATAAGGGTTTCCTGCCAGCTGACGTCAAGTCCGTTATCCAGCCGGAATTTATTCACTACGGCCTCACGTAATGCCCTGAGACCGGCTACCTGCGTATAGCGGGTATGGCCATTCTGAATAGCCATCATCGCCGCCGCACAAATATGCTTTGGCGTCGGGAAATCAGGCTCCCCGGCGCTCAGTGAAATGATGTTTTGGCCCTGCGCCTTCAGTTCTGCCACCTTGTCCATTATGCGATAGGTGGCGGACGGCTTGCCGCGCTCCAGATATCGGTTAAGCTGCTGATATGCTGTCATTGAGTTCTCCAGTGGGCCAGGCCCATCAGATCAACCGTAGTGCTGCCTGCTTCCAGTTTTTGCATCATGGCCCGCTCTTTCACCTCCCGTTGTTCAGAAGCCTCAAGCACGCGCGCCACCTCCTGCGCCGGGATAACGACAATACCGTCATCATCGGCAACGACCAAATCGCCGGCCTCTACGGAAATACCGGTAAAGCTGACAGGTTCGCCAACCGATTTGTAGCTCGCTTTAATCGTGCCGCGTACCGCAACTCCGCGCGAGTAAAGCGGAAAGCCGCGTTTCAGTACGGCTGCGATATCCCGCACACCACCATCAATAATCAGGCCTTTGACGCCGGCCGCCTGCGCAGCGACCGTCAGTACTTCCCCCCAGTAGCCTGCGATGAAGTTATCCGTTGTCACAACCAGCACGCTCCCCTCTGGCACTTTTTCCAGCGCCAGATGCAGTGCCAGATTATCTCCGGGAGAACAGGCAAGCGGATAAGCAGGCGCCGCGATACCCATGCCACGCCAGACCGTTTTTATTGCCGGGTCTACGGCACAATTCAGACCAGAGGCTTCAAACAGCGTTGAGCTACCAAGCTGCAGCGCGCGTTGAGCCTGTTCTTCTGTATAAAGTGACATTATGCTTTCCTCTGCAGCAGGTGGTACCCCAGCTCTTCGCGCGCCTGGCGCAGCGATTTATCTTCAACAAGTGCATGACGGATAGCTGATTCTATTTTTTCAATTTCATGCGCTACGCCTGCCACCTCTTCCGCCCTGTCGCGCGGGACAATCACCACGCCGCTCGCATCCGCCACAACGATATCGTTCGGTTCCACGCGCGCCGTGCCGATCGATACGGGCTGATTAATGGCATTGACCTGCACGCGGTCTTTGCCTGTGCGCATGAAGCGGCCTTTAGAGAAGATCGGATATCCGTCACCTAACGCTTTATGCACGTCACGGCATACGCCATCAATAACGGTGCCCGCGATACCTTTGCTGCCGGCAACCTGCGTCATGATGTCGCCCCATACCGTACAGTCTGTGCGTCCGTTGTTATCAATGACAACCATATATCCGGCGGGCACATCATCGATAAAATCGCCCACGGTTCCGGGAGGATTGCTGGCTGGCTCATACCGTACGGTATAGGCAAAACCCACGACAGCTTGCCTGTAGTTATCAAGTGGCATGACATCAAAACACTGTCCGCTCAGTCCGAGTTTATCCAGCGCGTCAGAAACGCCTGCGGTATTAAGTCCTTTGAACAGCTCGAGGAGCTGCTTTTCTGTTTCGCTCATGCCTTTTCACCCTGGTTAATCGCTTCAAACTGACTGTCATGCATGACTTCCGCTACTGAACGGCCTGCGCGAACGGCGGCTACCATGCCGTTCTGACGATGCGCGATTTTTTCAGCCTGCTTAATGACGTCTTCAATGAATTCAGCGGGAATAAAGACCGTTCCGCAGCGGTCAGCGATCACATAGTCATTTTCTTTTACCGTAACACCCGCCATGGTGACCGGATTGCCGGAATCAAGCTGTATGACGCGATTACGGGCGCTGATCATAGTGATGCCGCGGCCATAAACCGGATAGCCAATTTCCTCACTGCCTTCAATGTCCCGGCTCATGCCGTCCAGTACTGAACCACGTACGTTTTTACCCTTTGCCGCATTTGCAATGATGTCTCCCCAGCAGGAAATCCCCTCTTTACCGCCGGCAATGACCAGCACACGATCGTCAGTGGTAATTGCATCGATGACTGGCGTGATGAGGTGAACGGTAGGTCTTGCATCGGTTTTGGGGCCAAGCTGAATCGTGCTGGCGCGTCCAGCGATTTTTGGACAGTTCCATAGCGGGCGCAGGCCATAGGTCGCCCCCGGAAGCTCCAGAAAATCGAGAGCATCGGAAACCGTATTGGTATCAAGGCTGGCAAGCCTGTCGAGCAGAGAATGAGATGACATGGCGTTATCCATGGTGGTGGTTGATTTAACCACACTATTGAACAACTATCCTGATAGGTAAAATACTTAAAGAAAATGGTTTTAATATTAAAAACATATCGAGGGAATATGATTAATTTTCGCATATTAAGACACATGTGGCTGTTTCTGGCCGTGGCAGAAGAGAAGCATTTTGGCCGCGCGGCTAAACGGCTCGGCATGACACAGCCACCACTGACGCAGCAAATTCAGGTGCTTGAAAGCTCGCTAAAAATCCAGCTGTTTGACCGGTCCCGGAAAGGAGTGCAGTTAACGCCCGCTGGCCAGGCAATCCTGCCTGCAGTGAAAAAGTTCGCCGGGCAGGTTGAGCGACTCGATCTGGCTATTCGCGAAGCGATTGCCGGTCAGACCGGCATTATTACCGTGGGGGCTATCAGTACGGCCATGCTTGACGTGCTGCCGGCCTACCTGGAAAAAATGAAGAAAGCGGTGCCAGAACTGACCATTTCGGTTAAAGAGATAGACAGCGCTGAGGCTATACCCTTACTGCAAAGCGGGGACATTGACCTGGCCTTTGCGCGTCTTACCGGCGCACTTGGTAATGATATCGCGTCCCTGCCGTTGGCCAGCGATAATCTGGTTGTTGCCCTTCCCCATGACCACTTTCTTGCCGGAAAAAACAGCGTTGCGCTTGACGCATTAAGCAATGAAAAGTGGGTTATGTTTGCCCGACATGTTAGCCCGGTTTTTTACGACAGCATCACAGCTGCTTGTCATAACCGGGGGTTTTCGCCCCGGATAATTCATGAAGTTCGATCTGTTGCATCTCAGATAGCATTCGTGAGCTGCGGCCAGGGCATCGCGCTCGTTCCCTCGAAGCTGGAACGTCTGTCCCCCGCAAACATAGTGACTTTACCTCTCGACAAAAATATCAAAGTCATCACAACCGCCGTTGCCTGGTCCAGCGCAAGAAACAATCCTGCTGTAGATATGTTTATAGAGGTTATCAAGCAAACTTAAAGTATCAGGTAAGCCGTTAATTATCACAGGATCTTTTGTCAAGCCCGCTGCCAGTTTTCTTAACGTTCATTATCGGGCCCCGTTGTTGCGAGACTTAAGCACTGCAATGGACAGAAAGTTTTCCACAACACGGCTTTTATTCTGGTTATTCCAGGCTGCGGCTAAACCAATGGCTGGCACCGGTGGCCTGAGCTGTTTGAAACAGACACCGGCAAGCCTGAACTGCATCATCGACTGAGGTACGAGTGCAACGCCCAGAGCCGCTGCCACAACTGTCAGTATTGAAACTATATGCGGAGCCTTCTGACCTTCGATTGGGTCGAAGCCTGAACTGTGACAGGCCTGTAACGATGCCTCTCTAAGACTGGTACCAGTGTTCCGTGGGGTAAGAATAAAGGGTTCAGATCTCAACAAGTTCAGGTCAAGCTTACCTCTTTTGCCAGCAAGTGGATGATTATCCGACAGCACCAGCACCAGTTTCTCCTCCAGCAAATGAGAAAGCGTAATGTTTTGCGGAATCTGTTTTGCTGGACGTAACAAAGCCACATCTAGTCTTTTAGCTTCAAGTTCGGCGATCAAATCTGAAGAGTTGGCTTCCGTCACGGTAAGGTTTACATCCGGAAAGCGATGCTTAAACGTGTTTATCGTGGCGGAGACAACAGGATTTACTCCCGCAGTCCCGGTAAATCCCAGATGAAGCCTGCCGGTTTCACCCAAGCCTGCACGCCGTGCGGATTTTATGGCCTCCTCTGCCAGTTTTTCCATGGGCTTTACGGCAGTATAAAATGCCTTACCTGCTTCGGACAGTTCAGCGCCCTGCCTGCCGCGTACAAAGAGGGAAACCTTCAGTTCTTTTTCAAGATCTCTGATTTGCATACTTAATGGTGGTTGACCAATACCTAACCGGGCAGCTGCGCGCGTAAAGTTTCTTTCTTCAGCCACCATAAGAAAATAGCGTATATGCCTGAGCTCCATACTATTTATATATCACAAGAATGACATTCATATATTGGACAGATATTAGCTGTTGCCGTAAGTTTTAGCGAATTTTTAAAAATGGAAACTTACATGGGTAAAAGTATCGTAACTTCTAAACGTTCTATTACTGTAAATCGACCAGAACGCAGAGAAGATATGCAATCAGTAGCCATAAAGCGTGGCACAAAAGAATATCTTCGTGCTGGCATCTCCCTCTTCTTGCTGGGGTTTGCGAGTTTTTCGCTAATCTACTGCGTTCAACCTTTATTGCCGGCATTTTCAGGTGCATTTTCCATATCTCCGGCCCAAAGCTCTCTGGCACTGTCTTTTACCACAGGTCTCTTGGCTGTCTCCATATTACTTTCAGGCGCGTTCTCTCAGGCACTGGGCCGGAAAGGGCTGATGTTTACTTCAATGATGCTGGCCTCAGTGTGTAACATCGTAGCTGCGATTGTGCCGGAATGGCATCAGTTATTAATTGCGCGTGCAATTGAGGGGGTTGTGCTTGGCGGGGTCCCCGCTGTTGCTATGGCTTGGCTGGCTGAAGAAATTGAACCGACGCATCTTGGTAAAACCATGGGCTTATACGTCGGAGGTACAGCCTTCGGCGCCATGATGGGGCGTGTTGGTATGGGGTTGCTGACTGAGCTGACATCATGGCGCGGTGCGATGGAAATCCAGGGATTACTTTGCTTAGTCTCTGCGGTTGGGTTCTACGTGTTGCTACCCTTTTCAAAAAACTTCGTGAAAAATCCTGGTTTTAATGTCCGTTTTCATCTTAAAGCCTGGGGGCAACATTTAAGTAATCCGGGCCTGATTAGACTCTACGTTATCGGATTTTTTCTTACCAGCATATTTGTCACGTTGTTTAATTATGCGACCTTTCGCTTGTCAGAGGTTCCCTTTAACTTCAATCAAACTCAAATAAGCTCAGTTTTTTGTGCATTTGCTTTTGGCATCGTTTCATCCTCTGTTGCAGGTACTCTTGCAGATAAACTGGGCAAGAAGCCATTATTGATTGCTGGTTTTTTTCTGATGTTAGCAGGCTCCCTTTGCACACTTTCGTCTTCATTAGCGGGGATTGTTGCAGGCATAATTATGGTTACAACGGGTTTCTTTATTTCGCACTCGGTTGCGAGTGGTGCAGTGGGGCCACTTTCCGGAACTTTAAAAGGGCATGCATCGTCGCTGTATCTTCTTTTTTATTATATGGGATCGAGTGTGACAGGTTCGGCGGGCGGATGGTTCTGGCAACACGGCGGGTGGTCCGCGATTGTATATTTGACGGCGGTATTTTCAACGGCAGGAATGATTATATCCGCAAGTGTCACAAAAAAATAATAATACTTTATTTATATGTTATGCTCAAAAAATTAATCATATTCTGGGTAGTGACATCGCCTGTACAGGAAAGAATATGACAAATGGGTGCTTCTGAAAAGCATACTCCCCGGGTGTTTAATCAGCCTGAGGGTGATAGAGAATCTGCTTTGACCTTCTGGTGCCACTCGCTGAGTGGTAGCCAGTTCTCAAGGGAGGTGACAGATAGGACCCTCCCTTTATTTATAGGTTTATTTCATGGTGCAGCACTCACCTCTGCAGGAAAGGCCTTTTTTACATGAGGCTGATCAAACCAATGCAAGTGCTCACCACGCCTAATAAGCAGATCAGGAGGTTGCCAGCGGCATGATAGATAAGTTGAGGTTGTGATTGAAGAGCGCAGCTGCATTCTTGCCAATGGTGATTCCTCACTTAAGGGTATTTCGACGTGCCTCTCTTAAAATATGGATACATCATCCAAAGATTAACCCTTCAGACCTGCTTGATGAGCTTAAAGGAGGCCATCTTGATGCCGTATATAAAGCCATGTATAACAACATCCAAATAAATTGATTTCTACCGGATGCCAGATGAGAAAATAAAAGTGATTGTACCCTCCGCGCATTCTTTAGCGCAACGCGCCTCTGTTGAGTTAAAGTCATTAGGTTAAGAAGCATTTGTACTTTTGCCGGTAGCAGCAGGACTCACATTGTGTTATGACATCCTATATTCCTGCCGCAGCGTAGGTTTTGAACACATACAGGGCTATGTAGCTTCGCAAATTTCTTTTGTGGTGAATTTGGTGGCCGCGGAAATGGATATCTCATAAATTCCCACGTCCGCACCCTATAACGTTTATTAGCTTGATATCACCGCTGAGGAACCGGTTGTTTGCCTTAGCCCCACAACGAAGCAAAACGTGACCTCTAAGGTGATAAAAAACTCTTAATGAACTGTTGAATGAAAAAACTAAAATTTCTCATTTAGATGCAATTCTTTATAAATTAGTGAAGTTTAATGATGAGGTCAATAACCTCGGCTGCAAGCTTTGATTTTGTTGCCCGGGGAAAAGGATATTCATTGAATTGATCATCAATAGCTAGAAGCTCATTTTCGTCGTTATTAAAGCCAATGCTTTCGTCTGAAACGTCATTGGCAAGGATAAGGTTGATTTTTTTTCGTATTATTTTGCTTTTTGCGTTTTCTTTAATATCATGCGTCTCGGCTGCAAACCCAACTGTGAAATTGGTTTTTTTTGATTCAGATATTGTTTTGATAATGTCTGGGTTTTTTGATAAATGTAATACTATATTATTATCGTTATCATATTTTTTCTTTATTTTAAAAGTGCTTGGCGATAACACTTTAAAATCAGCTACTGCCGCTGCACTTATAAAAATATCGCATGGCATATTGGCTTGGCAGGCTGCAAGCATGTCATCGGCACTTAATACGTCAATTCTTATAACTCCCTCAGGTGTTGGCAGTGAAACCGGTCCGGAAATCAATAAAACCCTGCCCCCTGCTTTTTGCGCTGCCTCTGCCAGCGCATACCCCATTTTCCCCGAGCTATCATTAGTGATATACCTGACCGGATCGATTCTTTCCACAGTAGGTCCTGCAGTAATCACAATTTTTAAACCATTTAGTGAGTTCATTATTATCCTCTTTGAAAATACAGCCAAAGTTCAGGTTTTAAACTGTTTATCAGTCTTTTTTACCGTGTTATAACATTGCAATTATAAACTTTCTGTTCTCGAATCATCCGCTGTGTGAACACAAGAAAAACTTATGCAGCACGAGTAGCCTTGCGTTGCAGAGCCACAGATAGATCCACCTTACCGTATCAATAAGTTAGTCTAAAAATTAGTAATGTCTTTAGGATACCATAATCTGTTATGTCATACACATTCAATTGTTGGAGAATGATAACTGTCTGTCCATCCGAACCCAGACCATTTTGAGCTTAGATTGGACTTACTTAATATAGAAAATAATTATGAATCCTTATTTTTTACTTTTATTATAAACAACGATCAATTGTCAATTGAGTATAATTTTGAAGCAAGATAAAACGTGATCTGTGAATTTTATCCGGATAGATAAATATTTAACGACTCAACGTGAGATGTTTAATTAGCGCTGATGCTCCGGCATTTAATGCATTACCATTTTTCCAGGCAATCCATAGCTGCCGAAAAGACCAATTGTCTTGCAATTTAATGATGCGCAACGCCTTCTCCTTAGCGATTTTTATCACAGCAGAGCGTGGCAGAACAGAAACTCCTAAGCCTGCTTCAATAAGGCTCAATGCTGCATCGAATGAAGCCGCATGGAAAGGGATATTCAAGCTTTTACCTTGAGAAATCGCGGCATCTTTAATTATATTAAGAATTGCACTTCCATTATTCAGTCCGACAAAACAGTGATCAACAATCTGAGAGAACTGACATTCATTACCTAAATCAGGCATGAACGACGGTGGTGCCACAATAACTAACTGATCGATACGGTAGGTTTTTTTTTCCAGTCCGCGTGCATCAATATTGCCAGAAAAAATACCCACATCAATTTCGCCATGATTAAGGGCTTTAATAATCTCCACGCTTAACCGCTCCTCCAGAAGTATGTTCACATCTGGATGAAGACTCTGGAACGCAAAAAGATCTTTAGGCAGAAATTGGATTATTGAAGATGTGTTTGCCCAGATACGGATATTTTCTTTAATACCAATAACATAGGTGTTGATTTGCTGAGTCAGGACATCTACGCTGGCAACTACGGATTTTGCTTGTATCAAAATCGATTCGCCGGCAGCCGTAAGCTGCAATCCCTGTGGACGCCGCTCGAACAGACGCTGACCAATCAGCTTTTCCAGCTCATTAATTCGTTTACTCACGGCAGAAAGCGTCATAAAGACATGTTCAGATGTCTGCGTGAGGCTACGCGTATATGCGGCCAGTACAAAAATTCTCAGTGTGATAAGATCCAGGCTGCTGACATTGACCAAGCTTGACGCTCCTGACAAAAATTCATGAAATAAGGATAAAACGATAAATAATGCAACCATTATGATTTGGATGTTGTAAAAGCTGACCCTGCATAAATAGCGCTCAGTTTGCCCGCAGTTATCTGTATCCAATCAAATGTAACCACGACGTGGCGGCAAAATACCGTTCAGATAGTAATTGCCAATGGCTGCGTACTTCCAGCGAACCGGATCATGCAAAGTATGCGTACGGGCATTCCGCCAGTGACGATCAAGATTATATTGGGCAAGTGCTGCCTGTGCACCTGCATGTTCTATAAGCTTGGTACTGGCATTCAAACACAATTCTGTTGAAAGCGTTTTCACTTCCGCAACGGCAATTGACGCTTCGGCCAGAGCCTGAGGTGCAGGGTGCTGTTTGATGTCATCTACCTTATCTGCCGCATCCATGATCATTGTCTCTACTGCATGTAACTCCGTCATAAGCGCACCATAGTCTGCCAGTAATAACGTGTCTTTGGCGGCGCTGTCGACATCACTGTCGATCCAGGGACGTGAACGCGTGAGCACAAAGTGACGACAATCTCTCAAGGCAGCACGCGCAATACCTATCTGGATAGCGGCATGGTAGATCTGAGAATAGGGCCCCAGTCTTGTGGGCGAATCGAAGAGCGACTGAAAAGGAAGGATATGTGTGCTGACCACCGGCACATTGTCCAGCGTCGCGCTTCCGCTGGCAGTGGTGCGTTGCCCCATGGCGGTCCAGTCGTCATGCAGTGTTAATCCGGGGCTATCTTTAGGCACATAAGCCATATGCTGAAAGCCCTCGTCATCTTTGACGAAGATGGCCAGCCAATCACACAGTAAAGCTCCGGTACAATACGCCTTAGCGCCATTGATGCGATATCCCGCAGCCGTATGCGTTAACAGCGTATTTCGGTGTGCGGCAGAGGCGGTTTTACCCTGAGTTTCAGCCACCGCATTACCAAACCGCTCTCCTCTTAGCACTTTAGCGAAAAACGTCTGCTGCTGCTGCTGATTACCTAATAGCCTAAAACATTCAACTGAATAGAAATGCGTCTGCGGAATTTGTGCGATAGAGGGGTCTGCTTCACTGAGCGTCATTACAATCTCTACCAGCGTGCGTGTGCTGACATCTGCACCACCAAATGCTTTAGGTACCGTGATGCCCAGGATTCCACTCTGAGAAAGGATGTTAAGTTCACTGGCCGGCAGCGTGCGTGTCACATCGCGTTCAGATGATGAGGCGGCAATCTGCCCGACCACCTCTTGGATCACTGCCAACGCATCCTGCTCAGAACGAATAACATAGGCAGGTAGCATCTGAGATGGCATCTTATTACGTGAAAGGTCAATCATCTCTGGCTCCAGTTAGATAAAAGAGTGGCGCTGCGGGTATTCATTATTCAGCCAATAATTGCCAACGATTTTGTATTTCCAGCGAATAGGATCGTGCAGCGTATGGGTACGTGCATTACGCCAGTGCCTGTCAAAGCCCAGATGGCCTAAAGCAGAGCTAGTGCCAGCCAGTTCAAACAATTTTTGTGACGCATCCAATGCGATTTGCGTGGTCAAAATTCGTGCTTCGGCCACAGCAACGGATATGTCGGCCGCCATTTTTGACGTGACGCGTTGGGTGGTGAGCGCATCCAGCTTTTCTGCTGCCCGGCTTAATAAAGCACGTGCAGCTTTATATCTGACAGAAAGCAGTCCGATAGCAGAAACGATGTAGGGATCTTCACCCGCAGTTTCTTTGCCACTGTCTATCCATGGACGGGAGCGTGATTTAATGAAAGATTGCGTATCTTTGAGGGCAGCTTCTGCAATGCCTGCATCAATAGCAGCATGTAAAATCTGGACAAAGGCGCCCTGCAATGACAGCTGATCATCATAGAGCGTATGTGCTGGAAGGATTTGCGACGCCTCAAGTACAACCTGATCAAAGGAGACACTACCACTCCCGGTAACGCGTTGGCCAAAACCAGTCCAGTCATTGTGCAACGTAACTCCTTCACTATGGGTTTGCACAAATACCCGGGCCAGATGCCCCTCTTCGTCCAGAGCCAAAACCTGTAGCCAGTCCGAAAACTGCGCACCGGTACAATAGTATTTTGTGCCATTCAGCAGATAAGAATCCCCCTTCGCCTGGAGGGTCGTTTTTATATCCCGCGCATGTCGGGTATCACGCTCAGAGGTCGCACTGCCAAAACGCTCACCCGCCATTACACGCTCGAAATAGCGTCGTTTTTGCGGCTCTGCCCCCAACGTCTTGAGCGTATTAATCGCACCAAAATGGGTGACAGGAATCTGACCAATAGAGGGATCGGCAATAGAAATCAGACGAACAATATCGACCAGCGTCGAAACCGCGATATCCGCACCGCCGTATTCAGCTGGCAATGTACAGCCCAATAAGCCAGATTTAGCAAACAGGGACATTTCTACGTCAGGTGGAATGCGTTGCTCATCACGTTGGCGAGCTTCCAGGGCGTACTGTTCCGACAGCGCAGTTGCCACGGCCACGGCATGTTTATCATCTCTGATCACATTGCGGTTAGCCGTTTGGGAATGAGATTGACGATGGGGTAACATGTTTATGCCATCCTTATGCTGGTTTTCTGTAAATATTCAGCGCAGAAAAGGACTGTCTGACAGGCATAATCTCTATGGCATTAACGTTAATATGCTCGGGAAGCGTGGCGATCCAGTAGACCGTTTCTGCAATGTCCTCAGCACTCAGTGCCTTAACATTTTCATAGCGTTTTTTGGCTTCTTGCTCATCACCTTTTAAACGTATGGTGGTAAATTCAGTGCCGCCAATTAAACCGGGTTCAACATTGGTCACTCGGACATCGGTGCCAATTAAGTCAGCACGCAAATTCTGGCTGAACTGTTTAACAAAAGCTTTTGAGGCACCATAGACATTGCCGCCTGGGTAAGGATATTTTCCGGCTACTGAACCAATGTTGATGATATGTCCACGGTTACGTTCGACCATACCCGGCAAAAACGTGTGCGTGAGCAGACTCAACCCGGTGATATTGGTATCAATCATACTGACCCAGTCTTCAGCGTTGGCCTGCTGCGCTTTTTCAATGCCTAATGCCAGACCAGCATTGTTGACCAATACACTGATCGATGAGAATGCTTCAGGAATCGCATTGAGAATATCAGGATAAGATGATCGATCAGCAACATCATGCTGAATGGGGTAGAAACGCTCACCTAATTCAGCGCGAATTTCATCTAAACGCGCCTGGCGGCGACCTGTGCCAATAACATTATGTCCTGCGGCGATGAAACGTCGTGCTATTGCCAATCCAATCCCTGCCGTCACACCTGTCACTAATATAGTCATCATATCCTCCTGTTTGTTTCCCGCATTTTGGTGGAACCCAAACTTCAAACCACTGGAGAGATAATCAAGCCGCCTTTCCCTTTCAGAAAGTGCTGAGCGAAAAACGAAAACTTTCTGAAAAAAATGCTTTTTTATTATCTTTTATATAAAACGAAGAGGAAAAGTTATTAAAAAAGCCTTCTTACTGCATTTTTCGCATTAACTTATGCTGAATACATCATATGCATTAGTAAATGCTTAAAAATACTTTAGCCACATCGAACAACCCCAATAACGTGTCGTGAGTTCATTACATCGCAGGAATTACAAAATGACTTTTTTGACAAAAAAAAAACAAGCTTTAGCTATTTTGGTTATGAGTTACGGCGCTATGGCCGGTTTAGCTCATGCTGCTACACCAGAAAATGCATTAGTCGTTGCAAAAAATCTTGAGGACGTTATCACTCTTGATCCTGCCGAAGCCTATGAAAACACCACAGGTGAAATCATTAATAACAGCTATTCTCGTTTAGTTCATCGCGACAAAACGGATGCCACTAAAATCGTTGGTGATGTGGCACAAAGCTGGGCGGTTTCCGATGATGGTAAAACTTACACCTTTACACTTAATCCGAATGAGGAATTCCCCTCAGGACGTAAAATTAGTGCTGACGATGTGGTTTACTCTTTACAGCGTGTCATTCTGTTAAACAAAACACCCGCTTTCCTGCTGCGTAATTTCGGGTGGAATAAAGATAATATCCAGAAGAATGTCGAAGCGGTTGACGGAAAAGTGGTATTACACATCCAGGATGCGATAGCTCAACAACTGGTGCTGCAGATTCTGGCTACATCCGTCACGTCCATCGTTGATGAAAAACTGTTAGAACAACATACCAAAGATAATGATTTTGGTAACGGTTGGCTGCGCACGGCCTGGGCCGGCAGTGGTCCTTTCAGTATTCAAACCTGGCAACCCAAACAGGCTATCGTACTGGAAAAAAATAATCATTATTATGGCGATAAAGCTAAAATTGAGCGTGTTATTTTCCGCCATGTACCTGACAGCAGTACCCAGGCTCTCTTATTAAAGAAAGGGGATGTTGATTTAGCCTACAATCTCCAGCCCGATCAGTTAAGTGATTTAACGAAAGATAAGAACTTTACTACCGTTGACACACTTAAACTGACCCAAATTTATATGCCTCTGAATCAGAAAGTGGATGCATTAAAAAATGAGAAAGTCCGTGAGGCATTGAAGTGGCTCATTGACTATCAGGGAATTGAAAAAAATCTGCTGAAAGGCCAATGGGTCGTCCATCAGTCCTTTTATGGTATTGGGCAACGTGGCGTCATCACAGAGAACCCGTATCATTTAGACGTCAGCAAAGCGAAAGCCCTGCTTGATGAAGCGGGCTATAAAAATGGCTTTGCACTCAAAATGGACGTGGAAAATGCCTCGCCTTATCCGGATATAGCGCAGTCGATTCAGTCCACGTTTGCCCAGGCAGGCATTAAATTGCAGCTAGTCACCTCTGATCGCCGTCAGGTCGTCACTGAATACCGTGAACGTAAACATCAGACTATTCTGTGGCATGCGTCAGTGGATTATAACGACCCTAATGCCTCCGCGGCAGATTACGCCTATAACATCGACAACAGTGAGGCCTCGACCAATCGTAACCGCGCCTGGCGCAGCAGTTGGATTAACCCCGATATTAACAAGTTGACTGACACTGCCCTGCACGAAAAGGACGAAACAAAACGTATTGCGGATTATCAACAACTGCAGCGTGAAATGTGGAAAGTGTCACCGTATATCTTCCTCTTCCAGCAAAAAGAGCGGTTAGCGACTAATACCCATGTACATAACCTGATCACTGGCCCTAATTACGATGCCACGATTTACAACTACGTGGTTAAACGCTAAGTGAGACGAGTAAGCTGATGCCTGTAATTAAACGACTTGGCAACAATGTGGCAATCTTCCTGAGCACAGTAGCCGGACTGCTGTGCTTCACCTTCCTGATCGGAAAACTATTACCCATCGACCCGGTATTAGCGATTGTGGGTGAGCATGCCAGCGCCGATGTTTACGCTCAGGAGAAAGCAAAACTGGGGTTAAATGATCCCATTCCGACACAATTTTTCCACTACCTGGAAAAAGTGGTACATGGCGATCTGGGCACGTCCATCACTACCGGTAAACCGGTCTTGCACGACGTTCTGCTCGCGGTTCCTGCTACGGTTGAGCTCGGCACAACGGCCATGCTGATTGGCCTTGTGTTAGGTATACCTTCCGGCATTGTGGCCGCAGTCTATCGTAATAAAATCCCGGATCGGTTGATCCGGGTATTAAGCATTTTCTCGCACGCGGTGCCAGGATTCTGGCTGGGTCTCATCTTCCTGCTCATTTTTTACGTAGAGCTGGGATGGGCACCCGGTCCGGGTCGCATAGATATTGCCTATCAATACAGCATTCCTTTGAAAACAGGTTTTCTGCTCTATGACACCCTGAGTGAAGGCGATATCTCCGCCTTTAAAGATGCTGTTGCGCACCTCATTTTGCCTTCACTGGTATTGGGGCTGGCAAGTGCTGCCTATCTTTGCCGTCTGACGCGGGGTTACATGATTGAGGCCCTCACCTCGGAATATGTCACTACCGCTCGCATGAAGGGTATGCCAGAGCACGTGGTTATTCTGCGTCATTGTCTGCCCAATATTGCCGTGCCTTTAGTGACGTCGACTGCACTGTGCTACGTACACCTGATCGAAGGAGCCGTCTTAACGGAAACCATTTTTACCTGGCCAGGCCTGGGCCTCTATATCACACAATCCATTTTCAGCGCCGACCTCCCTGCCGTCATGGGAGCGGTGACCTTTATTGGCATCTTTTATTTAGTCGTGAACAAACTGGTAGATGCGCTCTATCCACTCCTCGACGCCAGGATAGCTAAAAAATGACCTATGAATCTGACATTGATCGTACTGAGCCTGTGGCCATAAGCGATCCCGCTCTGCCAAGGCTGATTAGCGTTCGCCAGCGCGTGAAAAACGCGTACAAGATTTTGACGAGCAATAGCCTGTTACTCTCCGGTACGTTGATTTTACTGGTGACCGTTTTAGCCGTGGCCTGTGCAGGTTGGATCAGTCATGCCAATCCGATACTGCAATCCTTGAGCCACCGTGTTGAACCGCCTTCCGCTGAACACTGGTTCGGAACAGACCAGCTCGGACGCGACATGCTTAGCCGGGTGTTATACGGCGGACGCGCCACGCTGATCATCGTTTTGTTTTCCGCACTGGCGATTGCGCCGGTGGGATTATTGGTTGGGATACTGGCGGGTTATTACGGCGGCGTGATTGATACCCTGTTTATGCGCATTACGGACATTTTTTTTGCGTTCCCACGACTGGTGTTAGCGTTGGCACTGTCCGCGGTGTTAGGAGCAGGCCTGTTTAATGCCGTGTTTGCGATCGTCATTAGTGCCTGGCCGCCCTATGCTCGCCAGGCGCGTGCCGAGGTGTTAACCATCATGGAAATGGACTTCATCAAAGCCGCACGTCTCTCTGGCGCTTCTGACATGCGTATTATTGTGCATTACATTCTGCCACTCTGCGCCTCTTCTGCTTTTATTCGCCTGGCACTCGATCTGTCGGGAATCATTATTATTGCTGCCGGTCTGGGGTTTCTTGGATTGGGGATTCAACCGCCCACACCTGAATGGGGCGCGATGATTTCGGAAGGCCGTCAATACATTTCTACCGCGTGGTGGATATCGCTGTTTCCCGGTCTTTCGATCCTGTTGATGAGCGCTGCATTCACCCTTTTAGGCGATGGCCTGCGCGATACCTTCGACCCGAAAAAGGAGCTGTCACAACATGACCAGCCCACTGCTTGAACTGGAAAAACTGTCGATTGCTTATCAGAATCGACGCGTAGTCAATGAGGTCAGCCTGACACTTAACTACCAGCAAAAGATCGCTATTGTAGGGGAATCAGGATCGGGGAAAACGCAGCTCGCTCGTGCGATTGCAGGTATTTTGCCTGATCAGGCACAGGTCACCTCACAGAAGTTCCAGTTTGCCGATCAGAATGTGACGGCCTTAAGCCGCCGTGCGCGTCAGGCGATGCGCGGAAGACAGATTGCGATGATTATGCAGGATCCGCACTATTCACTGAATCCGGTCATGCAGATAGGCGAACAGATCGCGGAGGTTTATCGTTATCATTTTGGTACTCCACGTCAACTCGCCAGGCAGAAAGCCCTGGAATCACTGGAAAAACTGCATATTAAAGACCCGGAGAAAATTTTTAAATCCTGGCCGCATCATATCTCCGGGGGGATGGGGCAACGTGTAATGATTGCGATGATGATGGCTGCATCACCCAAGCTGTTAATTGCCGATGAGCCCACTTCATCCTTGGATGGCTCAACCGCTTTGCGCGTGATTGAGGAGCTCGACCAGCAATTTAAACAGCATGATATGGGCATGATTTTTATTACTCACGATCTCGATCTTGCTACCCAGTTCTGTGACCAAATCATTGTGATGTACCTCGGCAACATCGTGGAAACGCTGGCGGCAAAACGCGTAGATGAAGCTCAGCACCCTTACACGCAAGGACTCCTGAAATGCATTCCCCGAGCAGGCCAGATGCCGGATCGATTGCCGACCTTAAGAGAAGGAACCTTTGCATGACGAGTCATAACGTGCTGTCGATTGAAAATGTCTCATTGCGCTATGGCGACAAAACAATTTTGCAGGATATTAATTTTGCCCTTCCTCAGGGAAAAAGCCTGGGCATCAGTGGTGAATCGGGTTCTGGTAAATCAACACTGCTGAAAATTGTCATGGGGCTGCTCACACCTGACAGTGGCACCATCGAGATTGAGGGTACGGCGCGTAAGCCAGGGCAAAAACTAAGTGCGTTTTCACAGCGTGTTCAGATGGTGTTTCAGGATCCCTTTGGCGCACTGCATCCACGGCACACTATTCGAAAAATTCTGGCTGAACCTTTGGTGATCAATGACATCAAGCATGATGACGCAGATATCATCTCGACCCTGCAGGAAGTCGGTCTGAATCACAGTTTTTTGCACCGTTATCCGCATCAGCTTTCTGGGGGCCAGAGACAACGTGTCTCAATTGCTCGCGCGTTAATTTTAAAACCCAAACTGGTTGTTCTTGATGAGCCGACTTCCGCGTTAGATGTTTCAGTACAAGCTGAAATACTCAATCTGCTGAAAGATATTAAACAAAGCCATCATATTAGCTATCTGCTGGTGAGCCATAATCCAGCCGTAATCGAGTTTTTGTGTGATGAAGAAATGCACTTAAACAAAGGCCACTTTAGCCGCGTGAATTAGATAAAATCCCCGGAGTTTCCTCCGGGGATTTTATCTATTGTTTAATCGCTTCATCGTACAGCGTTGAGTCGCTAGGACCGGTAATCAGATTTTTGACTTTCGTATTAATTGCCAGGCGCTCTTTCTGTTGGAATAAATGTATGAACGGGGCAACCTTCCACATCTCGCGTTGTAACTGCTGATATTCCGCAATACGTTTGGCTTTATCGCGTTCATGTAAGGCCTTATCCGTAAGCTGGTTGATATTGTTATTAATCCAGTTGCTACGCCAGGCACGATTACGATTCGTGGAGTTGGCGCTGTTATCAACGTTATAGGCAAAATCTGATGCGGATACGTAAGGATCGTTATAGGAGCCCGATGCATGCCACAAAATAGTCTGATGTTTACGTTCACGGTATTCGGTAACGATCTGACGGCGGTCTGAAGTGACCAGCTTAAGCCGTATTCCCGCTTGTGCAAACGTGGACTGAATCGATTGCGCGATATCTGGATAAGGAGCTGCATTCTCAACGTCCATACGCAAATCAAAGCCATTTTTATACCCGGCTTCGTCCAGCAATTTTCTCGCCCGAGCAACATCCAGATGGAAAGGATTTTCAGTCAGGGCGCCCGGTTGGCCAATACTGATGAAAGACTGATGCTCGACCCATTGCCCCTGAAGTAGATTTTTCTCAATGCCCTGATAATCGATGAGCCATTTTAATGCCTTGCGCACTTTTACATTTTGCAAAGGTACATCTGTCTGGTTCAAAGGCATATAAATTTGGGTGAACCGCAACGTGTCAACGGTAGTGAAATGCTTATTTTGCAGCAATTTTGTTAACTGGTCGGGCTGCAGATTATTCGCCACGTCAACATCACCTTTTTCCAGCAGCAGCGCCTGCGTGCTGCTGTCGGCGACGTGTCGGAATATAATGCGCGCCAGATGGGCTTTATCACCAAAATAGGTGGGATTGCGTTCAAGCACAATAGCTTGTTTAGGTTGCCAGGTTTGAATACTAAAGGGGCCACTGCCCGCCCATGCGGTGCGCAACCAGCCATTGCCATAGTCATTGTTCTTGGTATGTTCCTCCAGCAATTTTGCATCCAAAACCGATCCCGGTGCCGAAGCAAGAATTTGTAATACCAGATCGGAAGCAATACTGTCTGCGATATGCACGACCACATTATTCCCGTCAGAATAGACGTTCTGCAGGATGTTTTTACTGTCCCAACCAAAGGTTTTCAACAGGAAGGAAGGTGTTTTATTGAGTAAAATCACGCGGCGCAGCGAATATACGGCATCATCTGCAGTAATGGCGCGGCCAGAAGGAAAATGCTCATTAGGCCGAATAGTGAACGTAAAGGTTTTCCCATCATCGGAGACTTTCCAGGTGGACGCAACGTCACCTTCAATGGTGGCAGGATTTTTCGGATCGCGTCGTACCAGACGTGAATAAGCATTATTAAGAATTTCGCTGGTGCTATTTTCATAGGCCTCAGCAGGGTCAAGGGTGATGACGTCTTCTATATTTTTCGCTACCACTAATGTATCCGGAGGTGTGGCACTCTGCACCCATGACGAGAAGAGTGAAGCCGTGATTCCCGCTAAAATTAATGCCAGCGGTTTTCGTTTTAATATTTTATTAGTCATGATCCTTCCTGTGAGTTTTATAATGCATAGCCCGCACAGGCTAAAAACGGCGCGCAACAGAGATAAACGACTTTTTTGCATAAGCATTATCATTAGCTGATTTACAGAAAAGCTTTTTCAGAAAATGAATATGCGAACGGAGAATACTGCTAAAATCAGGGGGGCGATGCTTTTTTTGACGGTAATTTCCCTTTTTATCCTGCTCATTATAACCCGAACGTCCTTATTTCCTTCACAGAAACCCGCATTGACATTGCATCAACTGGAAGCCATTTCATTCACCTTCAGAAAGGGATAATTTATTTTTGACAAACTCAATGTTGCTAATAATGACTCACCCTTTCTGAATTATTCGCCTTGTTGAATATCAGGGATATTAAGAGCGTTTGATAGCAGACCACAACTATCTGGAGTGTAACATGTGTGCATTATCTCTTTCGGCGCGTTCAAATCCTCCGACCGATAAAGAACTTCTGGATGTATTTCGCCCCGTATTTAAACGCATCGCAGAAAATGCCATACAACGTGAAATAGATGGACGTCGTCCTCTTGAAGAAGTGAAATGGCTTCGTGAATCCGGTTTTACCGCCGTACGCGTGCCTCGTGAATACGGTGGATTGGGTGCCAGCTTACGTCAGCTTCATTTGCTATTAATCGAGCTGGCCGCCGCTGATTCTAACCTGTCTCACGCACTACGCGTACAGTTCCGCTTTATTGAAGGGCATCTAAAACAGCGTGATACCCCATGGAGCAGCGGCTGGTTGAAGAAAATTGCCTCTGGCGTCGTGATTGCAGCGGGAAGTGCTGAGCGTACCGGTCAGCATGGTAAACCCTCCACGCGTGTCACGGAGTCAGACGGTAAGTTCTATGTGAACGGCGGAAAATATTACTCTACCGGTTCCATTTATGCAGACTACCTCTCCGTTACCGCCACTAACGATCAGGATGAAGTTGTTACCGTGCTGGTGCCTGTTAATGCACCGGGCGTAGAAGTCATCGATGACTGGGTGGGATTTGGTCAAAAGTCCAGCGGCAGCGGTACCGCGATCTTTACGAATACCCTGGTCGATAAAGAAAATATTATGCCCCCCGCTCGCGGTACGGGAGGTCACTATGCGCATGTGCAGTTATCTCACCTCGCGACGACTGCGGGCATTGTGCGTCGTGCAACGGATGAAATCAGTGAATTTGTGGCCACACGCCACCGCACTTATAACCAGGCAAGCGCACAGGTCCCTGCCGACGACCCCCTCGTGCAGTCTGTCATCGGCCGTGCCGATGCCGCCGCATATTCTCTTAAGGCGCTGGTGCTCCAGGTTGCCGGTCAACTTGATGAGCTGGCAGACGCCCGCTATGCGCAACATCGTGGTGACACGTTACTGACGCAGCAGGAGATTGATCAACTGGAAAGAGATGCGGGTCTTGATACCTATCGCGCGCAAACGGTGGTGTTTGATGTTGCCCTACGCGTCACGAATGAGATCTTCGAGGTGGGCGGTGCTTCTGCCATCGATCAACGCCGCCATCTGGATCGCCACTGGCGCAATGTTCGTACGCTTGCCTCACACAATCCTTTGATTTATCGCCATCGCCAGCTGGGCGAGTATCGCCTGAAAGGCACATCACCCTTTGATAAAAAAGATAAGACCAAAAATCTGGCCAGTGAAGACGCGGGGCTCGGGGTTTAGCGCCCCCTGCTGAGGAAACACAGTGATGAGTACACGTCAGCTCCATCTCAATTTATTTATTTTTGATACCGGTCATCATGAAGCCGCATGGCGGATGCCGGAGTCCGATCCCCATGTCAATGTCAATGTGAAGGCCTATCAGCACCTGGCAAAACTGGCCGAAGAGGCCAAATTTGATTCGCTGTTTTTGGCCGACAGCCCGGCAATGATGGGAGAACCAGGACGACGCCCAACGGCACGTCTTGACCCCACGATCCTTTTGTCTGCTATCGCTGCCAGTACGGACAAGATTGGACTGATTGCCACGGCTTCCACCACCTATAACGCGCCCTATGAACTGGCACGCCGCCTGAGTTCACTGGATCATATCTCTGCCGGCCGCGCAGGGTGGAATATTGTGACCACCTCAATTAAAGAGGCGGCGCGCAGTTTTGGTCTCCCGTTCCACCCGGGGCATGCGGAGCGCTACGATCGTGCAGATGAATTTGTGCAGGTTGTGACGCAACTCTGGCAATCCTGGCAGCCGGATGCAGTCATTGCAGATAAAGCAGCGGGTATCCATGCCATTGCCAGCAAAATCAAAGAAGTTAAGCATCACGGCGAACATTTTTCCGTTGAAGGCCCGCTGAATATCTCCCGTAGTCCACAGCTTTACCCGGTGCTGGTGCAGGCGGGTTCCAGCGAAGGAGGGAAAGCTTTTGCTGCGAAGTGGGCGGAAGCGGTCTTTACGGCCCAGACGACGTATGAAGAGGCACAAGTCTTTTACACGGAGCTGAAAACAAGGGCAGCCAACAATGGCCGAAATCCGGATCATCTGATCATTATGCCGGGTGTCGTGCCGGTTATTGCCGACACGCTTGCCGAAGCGCGCGAACTTGAAGCCGAGCTAAACGCGTTAATTATTCCTGAATACGCGTTGAACAAGCTTGCGAGTGTGCTGCAGATCCCGGTGGACGATCTGCATCTGGACCGCCATATTCCTGACAATCTGCCGCCAGAGGCGCTGGTTGAAGGCGCACGCAGCCGCAGAACGCTGGTTGTCGAACTGGCCCGACGTGAAAATCTGACCGTACGGCAGCTGATTAAACGTCTGGGAGGCGGCCGGGGTCACTGGACGCTAGTTGGGACGCCGACACAAGCCGCTGATGCCTTACAACACTACTTTGAGCAAGGTGCTGCCGACGGTTTCAATATCATGCCGGCACTGTTGCCATCCGGTCTGACGACCTTTGTGAAGCAGGTGGTACCCATTCTGCAGGAACGCGGTTTATTCCGCCGTGAATACAGTGGCAACACATTACGTGAACATTATGGGCTGCCCCTTCCGGCAGAACATCGTTAACTCATCTCTCTGAGGTCTGTATGTCAAATAATCTCCGCCTCGGCGTTGAACTGCCGGGAGAGGACCTGCTTCGTGCCATTGTGGAAGGCAACCACCTCGTTACGCGTTATTTAAAGCAGATCAACCCTGCCTATCTGTATATCGGTGGTGAGCGTAGTACCACGCTGAAGGGCGTATCGCCTAACCCGGGCATTGTTGCTGGCTGGCTCTCACGCAAGTTAACGCAGACAGGGTTCGTCATGGCCGCGTCATTTCAACGCGATCATCCTTTTAATATTGCGCGCCGCGTTGCGTCCTTTGACCACATTAGCCAAGGGCGCACAGGCGTGGCGATTAGCGCACAGGATCCGGCGCAGGCGCTGGGATTCAATGCACAATCATCGTGGACAACTGCCCCGCTGGATGCCCATGCGGTTGCCGATGGCATGTTAGCCATACGCAAACTCTGGCGCACCTGGCCACGTGAAACCTTGTCCGCTGATCCCGCGACCTCGGCGCAGGCGGTGGTGCGTTATGCCCACCATCAAGGGGTTTTCCCGACCTCTGGTCCCCTCAACAGCCCGACCACGCTACAGGGAGAGCCGTTACTATTCTGGCGTGTACCCACGTCGCCCTACCGGGAAGAACAACGACAGTGTGTGGCAGAGGCCGACGCGGTGATCGTGGATTTCTCCGATCTTGAAATCTTCACTCACTGGGCTACCCCACAGCTTGACGCAGCACGTCAGAACGGTGAACCGATTCAGTTACATGTTCGCCTCCCGTTAAACGCGCTGAAGCAGGACAACCTAAATCTTCTGGACCAGCATCCGGATGTCACAGCCCTGGTCATCTACGCCATCAGCGATGCACTGCCGGATTTGGTTGATCATATGCTGACCATTCCACGTCTCAGAGCCTTGACCCGCTATAGTGCATCGGCAAGTTCACTGCGTGAGGTGCTCGGCATTACGCGACATGCTGAACCTAATCTACAGGACAACGCCCCCGCATTTTCCGCTAAAAACCCGGAGCCAGCATGAAAAACAGCACCGCACGTAAACTGATAATTAACGTTAACGTTCTGGACTTCGGTCATTCGGGCTCGGCACGTGCTTATTCCGGACTTCCCGCCGACACGGTGATGTCGGCAGATTATTATGCGGAACTCGGACGTATCGCAGAGCGGGGTACCTTAGACGCTTTCTTTCTGGCGGATCACCCCTCTCTGACTAACGACCCACGCAGCAGCCGTGGAGCAAGAGCACTGGAGCCCACCGCGATTCTCACCACGGTCGCAGAAGCGACAACGCATCTCGGTTTGGTGGGTACGCTCTCTACCACTTATAACGATCCGGTTGAACTTGCAGATCGTTTTCTGACCCTCGATCATATCAGCGGAGGGCGCGCGGCATGGAATGCTGTCACAACCTACAGTGCGGCCACCGGGCCTAACTTTGGCGCAGAGGTGAATCCCGATCGTGAAACGCGCTATCGCCGGGCAGAAGCCTTTGTTGATGTGGTAGCACAGCTCTGGCGTGCCGCTTATTACGGGCATGATGTCAACATTAACAATCAAGACTTTCAGGTGCATGGCCGTCTTGCTTTACCGGGATCTGCACAGGGTTACCCCCTGTTCATTCAAGCGGGAGGATCGGATCAGGGTCGCTCGCTGGCGGGTAGAACCGCCAATGGGGTATTCGCTGCGGAGATGGTGCTTTCAGCTGCGCAGGAACATTATCAGTACGTGAAAAATGTGGCGGTAGCGCACGGCAGAAAGCCTGAAGAGATTGCGATTTTACCCGGTCTGGTCACGGTGATTGGCAGTACACAGGCTGAAGCCGAAGCGCGCGAACTTGCTCAAAAGTCTAAAGAGCCCGGTGATTATGAAATCCATCGCCTGAGTGAAAAACTGGGCTTTGATTTATCCCTGGTTGATCCCGATGATCTTTTGCCTCAGGAAGCCATTTCGGACTACCCTGACCCACAACTGTTTAAAGGTTCGATGGGCTTCCGAGAAGCCTCTGTGCGTTTATTGCGTGAACGCCCTTACACCGTGCGGGAAGCGGTATCCGCCCTGGCGGGTAGCGGTCACAAGCGTATTGTAGGCACTCCGGAAGCCATTGCTGACTTTATGGAAGAGTGGTTCTTATCGGGTGGTGCGGATGGCTTTAATCTGATGCCAGATATTCTACCGAGTGGCCTGGAAGATTTTGTTAATGAAGTTGTGCCACTATTAAGAAAGAAAGGCATTTTTCGCGAACAGTATGAAGATAAAACGTTGCGAGAACGTTGGAATATGACAGTTCAATAAAAAATGCAGTAGGTTAATATCAGGATAATAGTGCCCGATGGTTCGGGCGCTTGCTTAGGCACTGGATCAGCGCGGGTTTAACAGACACCACAGATTCGTTTAAGATGGCTAAAAAAGAGAACTATCTATTAGTGACAGGCATTCCTGAAATCATACGGCCTTGAAGGCAGAAGAAGACCTGTCAGAGGTGGTATAAGACCGTCTGCTAACGACAGGCCTGCCTGGTAAGACGACTGAACAACCTCGACAGGACTGTTAAAAGCCCATTTTTGCTCCCCGTGCCAAAGATATGCTGTTCGTTCATAATTAATTTGATGGGTCTCTTCGTGAACATTAGTCATTTCGACCTCAATACGTTGCGCCTGTTTGTTACGGCCGCTGACTGCAAAAGTCTGACCAGAACGGCTGAATTATCCAGCATTACGCTCTCAGCAGTCAGCAAACGGATCAGTGAGCTTGAGCGGAATCTTAACTGTCAGCTCTTTACCAGACAACCCCGGGGTATTGAGCTCACTACAGCAGGAGCCGGTCTTCTCAGGCATGCACGCTCAATTCTCGACAGTGTTAATTCCATGGCAAGTGAACTGAACGACTATGCCCGCGGTGCTGTTGGCCATGTCCGGATTGCTGCGAATGTCTCAGCCGTAATCCAGTTCCTTCCTGAAGATCTTGCCACTTTCTTCGCACTGAACCCGGGAATCAGGATTTATCTTGAAGAGGCGCTCAGCGATGCCGTTATTGACTCAGTCGAGTCAGGCCGCGTTGATATCGGTATTTTTGCAGATAACGTTGATGCGACAGTGTTAAAAACGTTCCCATGGCGACAGGACAGACTTGTACTGCTTGTGCCTGCAGCCCATCCTCTGGCAGCGCATGAAGCCATATGGTTCGAAGAAACCCTCGCCTGGGATTATGTAGCCCTGAACCAGGGGAGTTCGCTGCTCCGGCGAATAACCGATACGGCCGTAAGCGCAGGCCGCGTACTGAAGGTCAACATTCAGGTAACCAGTTTTGATGCCGTGTGCCGCATGATCCAGGCAGGCCTGGGTATAGGTATTTTACCTCTGAAAGCCATTACGCCGGCCCTTCTTGGTTCATCTCTGAAAGCCATTACGCTGAAAGACGACTGGGCGCTGAGGACGTTGCGTCTTGGTATTAATGCTAAAAAAATCCTTCCTCCCGAAGCCATCAAGCTCATGGAGTATTTGATGAGTGTCTCAGATTCATCATTCCCTGAATAGCAATTAACTTGCCATTTTTACAAGTACAAGATGAAGTAGTTAATTAAAATTATTCAAAATCAATTAATTAAAATCATCAATCAATCTACCCCTTCTCCCCACTTTCCATAATGGAAAGTACTTTTGAAAAAATGTGAATTCTCTTATTCCTTATGCAGAGCAATGCTTTCTTATGTTACGAAATAGTGAACGGAGGAAGCATGGCTTTACCACTCGAAGGGCTGCGCGTTATTGAAATGGGCCAACTTATTGCCGGGCCGATGGCTGGACGGATGCTGGCAGAATTTGGCGCTGATGTCATAAAGATAGAGCCGCCAGGCAAAGGCGATCCTTTACGTAAGTGGCGCATGCTGCATGACGGAACGTCTGTCTGGTGGGCAGCACAGTCGCGCAATAAACGCTCTGTCACGCTGGATTTGCGGCAGACAGAAGGTCAGCAGATTGCCATGTCACTGCTCAGTACTGCTGATGTACTGATTGAGAACTTCCGTCCCGGAACCCTGGAGAAATGGGGACTCTGCTGGGAAACCCTGCATGCGAACAACCCCGGACTTATCGTCTTAAGTGTTTCCGGTTACGGGCAGACTGGCCCTTATCGGGATCGGCCAGGCTTCGGCGTGATTGGTGAAGCGATGGGAGGTTTACGTCATCTTTCGGGTGAACCCGGCAGAACGCCGGTGCGCGTCGGCGTGTCCATCGGAGACTCTCTTTCCGCCCTGCACGGTGTCATCGGCGTTTTACTCGCACTTCGGAGCCGGGAAACGACCGGCCAAGGGCAGCAGGTAGACGTGGCGCTGTATGAATCCGTCTTCAACATGATGGAAAGCCTGATACCTGAATACGCTGTATTCGATCATATCCGTCAGCCTGCGGGCAGCAGCCTGCCCGGCATTGCGCCAACCAATGCTTACCGCTGTAAAGACGGCAAGTATGCGCTTGTGGCTGGAAATGGCGATTCTATTTTTCAGCGTCTGATGCAGATTATTGAACGCCCGGACCTGGCCGCCGATCCGGCGCTGGCACACAATGACGGGCGCGTGAAGCAGGTCGAAATGCTGGATGCAGCGATTGGAAAATGGACCAGTCAGCGTGGCCTTCCTGAAGTGCTGGCCTCATTAAATGAGGCCGGTATTCCGGCCGGAAAAATCTACGACGCAGCGGACATTGCCAACGATCCTCACTATAAAGCGCGCGACATGCTGTTACCAGCGCAGTTGCCTGACGGCACGCCGGTTATCCTGCCGGGCATCGTTCCTAAACTGCTGTCCACTCCAGGAAGCGTCAGGCATGCAGCGCCAGTGCTGGGCCAGCACACGGAAGAGGTATTGTCTGAACTGGGCATTGATGCGAAACAACGCCAGATACTGAAAGAAAAGGGGGCGGTATGACTCTACAGCAACAACTCCCGGCCGGACGCATTTACATGCAGGAAGTCTGCCCGCGGGACGGGTTACAGAATGAGGCCGTCTTTGTAGAAACACAGGACAAAATTGCGTTGATCGACCGCCTGAGTGCATGCGGTTTCGCTAAGGTAGAGGTAACGTCATTCACCTCTCCGAAAGCCATACCGGCGCTGAAAGATGCTGAAGCCGTGATGCACGGGATCCGCCGGGAAAAAGGCGTCGAATACAGCGTACTGGTGCCCAACCTGCGCGGCGCGGAACGGGCCATGGCCTGCCGGATTGATGAAGCCAATCTGGTCATGTCCGCGAGCGAAAGCCATAACAACACGAATCTGCGCATGAGCCGGGAGGCGTCTTTTTCGCAACTGACCCAGGTGATCCACGAGCTGAATAACACGCCCGTTGCAATTAACGTTTCTCTATCAGCAGCTTTTGGTTGCCCGTTCGAGGGCGACGTACCGCAGAATACGATCCTGAATTTTGTTGATCGCTTCGCTAATCTGGGCGTTCGCGGCGTGACGTTATGTGATACCACAGGAATGGCGTTTCCAGTCCAGGTATCCACGCTGAGCCGGATGGTAAAACAGCATTTCCCGCACTTAGAGATCACCCTGCACTTTCATGATACCCGCGGACTCGCGCTGGCAAACACCGTTGCAGCGCTCTCTGAAGGCATTGATCGCTTTGATTCATCAGCAGGGGGCCTCGGCGGATGCCCCTACGCGCCGGGCGCCAGCGGCAACGTCTGTTCGGAAGATATGGTGCATATGCTTGAACTGATGGGCTATCAGACCAATGTGGATCTGCCTGCTCTTCTCGATATATCGCGTGACCTTGAGCCACTCATTGGGCACAAGGTGCATGGCGCAGTTGTAAAAGCCGGCCAGCGCTCTGAGTTACATCAGATACCGGCATCGCTTGAACAAAATTTTGATTGCTTCAGAAAAACAGAGAGCTAAACATGATTGACCATATTGATCACATTGTCATTACCACCCGGAATATCAAAGCCTGCACAGATTTTTATACTCGCGTGCTGGGCATGAAACTGATCCAGTTTGGTGACAACAGAATAGCGTTTACCTTCGGCCAGCAAAAAATCAATGTCCATGAATACGGCAAAGAAATAGATCCCAAAGCGCATCTCCCCGTGCCGGGTTCACTGGATATCTGCCTGATAAGTGCTTATCCGGTTGAAAAAATACAGGCGCATCTGGAGCAGTCTGACGTGACGCTTGTCGAGGGACCGGTAACCCGCACCGGGGCGTGCGGTCCCATTACGTCGTTTTACCTTCGGGATCCCGACCTCAATCTCATTGAGATCTCACGCTATCAGGACCAGTCACCGGGGGCGATATGAAAATTGTGACGCTGGATGCGGGGACGTTGCCCGTTCTGTTAAAAAAACCTCAGAGCTGCGATAACTGGATTTACCGGGAAAGCACGCGCGAAGAGGATATCGTGTCCGTTCTGGATAACGCAGAAATTGTTATCACCAATAAAGTTCCGTTACGTAAAGTCTCCCTGGAAAAATTGCCCTCCCTGCGCTTTATCTGCGTTGCGGCCACAGGCTATGACTGTATTGACACGGAGTATTGCCGGGCGCGAGGGATAGCGGTCAGTAACGTGCCGGGTTATTCGACCCGCAGCGTCTCTGAGAGCGTGATGGCTTCTGTTTTTGCCCTGAGGCGTCACCTTCTTGAGTACAGCTGCTCGTCACATACTGAGTGGACGCTGTCCTCGCATTTCTGCCTGCATAAATCGCCGATCGGTGATATTCAGGAGGCAACGCTGGGCATTATCGGACGCGGAGATATTGGGTGTGCCGTTGCCCGTCTGGCCAGAGCGCTTGGCATGAATGTGCTGTTTGCTGAACGGCCCGGGCAAAGCAGCGTACGGGAGGGCTACACGCTCTTTGACGACGTGATATCGCAGAGCGATATCCTGACATTGCATTGCCCCCTGACTCCGGAAACTCATCAGATCATTAATCAGGACGTGCTGGCACGAATGAAGCCCAGTGCTTTGCTGATAAATACGGCCAGAGGGGGATTAATCAATGAGGACGACCTGGCTGACGCCCTCAGCAGAGGAGAAATAGCGGGCGCAGCGCTGGATGTACTGACTAGAGAACCGCCTTCCCCGGAAAATAAGCTTCTTCATGTTCGGCATAAAAACCTGTTAATCACGCCTCATATTGCCTGGGCGAGTCAGACAGGTGTGCAAAATCTTATCAAAGGGATTAATTACAATCTTGCTGGTTTTTTCGCTGGCGTAATAAAAAATCGCGTTGCCTGAATAAAAATGGCGTGCAATGACGCGCCTTTAACTGTCCCTACAAATGTAGTATCTCATCCGAGGAAATATTATGTCTCAGAACATCGCTACCTCGAAAAACAACAAAAGATGGTATAAACATCTATATGTACAGGTCATTATTGCCATCATCATTGGTATAGGTATAGGGCACTTTTATCCATCAGTGGGAGTGGATTTAAAACCGCTTGGCGATACATTTATTAAACTCATTCGCTTACTGATAGCACCTATTATTTTCTGTACCATTGTCAGTGGTATCGCCAGCATGAAAAGCCTCAAAAGCGTTGGCCAGGTAGGCTGGAAGTCACTCGTTTATTTTGAGGTTCTCACAACCCTTGCCCTGATCATCGGTTTAATTGGTGTAAATCTGATGAGCCCCGGAAAAGGGATGCATATAGATCCTGCATCGCTTGATGGCGGAGCTATTGCAACTTATACCAAAGCGGCTCACGAACAATCAGTGACAGGTTTTTTGACACACATCATACCTGACACCGTATTTGGCGCATTTGCAGAAGGGAATATCCTTCAGGTACTGTTTATCTCAATTCTTTTTGCCTTCGGCCTTCAGCTTCTGGGGGATATTGGGAAACCTCTGCTTAATACAATTGATCTGATTGCCAAAACTTTCTTCCGTATGTTGAAAATAGTGATGTACGTTGCACCATTAGGCGCGATGGGAGCGATGTCCTTCACGATCGGGAAATATGGTGTATCTTCCCTGTCCTCATATGGTGCACTGCTTGTATGTTATTACACTACCGGCTTCATTTTTGTTTTTGTCATCCTCAATGTGGTGGCAAAACTATGCGGATTCAGTCTGTGGCGCTTTTTGTGCTACATACGTGAAGAGCTGGCATTAGTTCTGGGAACCTCATCCTCAGAATCCGCTTTACCACGCCTGATGACAAAGCTTGAAAAACTTGGTTGTGATAAGCCGGTAGTTGGCCTGGTAGTACCCTCCGGATATTGCTTTAATCTGGACGGAAGTTGCATCAATATGACCGTGCTGGTAGTTTTCATCGCGCAGGCTCTGGACATTAACCTGTCCGTGCAGCATCAGATTTCACTGTTAGTTATTCTGTTACTCACGTCCAAAGGAGCAGCGAGCGTCAGTGGGGGTGCTTTCATCACGCTTGCGGCAACGCTGGGTTCTATGAACAGCGTGCCTGCAGCTGGCTTGGTGCTTGTTCTTGGTGTTTACCGGTTTATTTCTGAAGGTGGAGCCCTGATAAATGTGATCGGTAATGGTGTAGCTACTTTGGTTATTTCACGCTGGAATGGGTCATTAGATGTGACGAAATTGCACGAAGAGTTGGGTATGAAAGTCACTAAGAAAAAAGCGAATGATAATTATGTTATAGCGCGAGTGGTGAGTAAAGATTCATCCGCAAAAAGCTGAATATCATATTGAGGTAACAGTTGTTACCTCTTTTTTATCAGAAACGTCGCCAGTCAATCCCATCAATTTTAATCTAAATCTGCAACTCAGATATTGAATTCAGGGCAATGTCACGGGGCAAAACTACAATACCCGTTTCGTCACAAAAAACATAATCGCCGGGTGTAAAAGTAACATTTTTAAAGTTAACAGGTATACCAGAGACTCCCTCCCCGCGACGAATACGTTTTCCTGGATGCGCTGCGAGGGCTTTGACCCCCACGCAGAGCTTTCTCACGTTTGGCAAGTCACGAACGCAGCCATTTAAAATTACTCCTTCCCATCCATTTGAAACTCCTCTCCCCAACACTTCATCCCCCGTTAATGCCATCCTGAGTGACCCCCCACCATCGACCACCAAGACCTTTCCCTGCCCCGTTGAGTCAAGATTTGCTGCTATTTGAGTACTGTCTTCAAAACAGAAAACTGTCTGTATCTCCCCAAAAAACTTTTCTTTACCACCAAAGCTGTGTAATCCGGCATCAGCAATGAAAGCATGATGGAAAAAATGATCTACAAGATCGGGTGTACTGGTAAAATTGACCATAAGCGTTTTCCTTATTTGAAAGTCACGATTGTTCTGTTTATTATAATGTGTAAATATCATTATAATAAACAGATTGTGTTTGATTTTTTGTATTTCACAGCATACAGAACAGCTTTTGCAAAAAGCTATCTGCGTTAGCACACCAATAACTTTGTCAGATGATGATATATTTATCACATTCTTAGAAAAATAATGTGCTTCAATAACCGGTTGCAAGTTTCGGATAAGTCATGCAGGCCAATTCACCCTGAGATATTTCTGCAACTTTTCTCATTTCAGCCTTCGATAAGGCATAATTAGTACAAACAATAACAATTATTATATTGCTTACATCGGAGTCGACAGCACAGTTATCTTCAAATAATTTATGGAGGATATCCATGGGTTTCTATCCTCATTAATTACTTCTTAAATAATCCCATTCCTTAATTGGAGTAATTATTTCACCTGTGCGGTTTACCATCACAGGCGCCAGAAATGAAAGTCCATTTTATTAATGAATAGAAGCGCCCAACAATCATGGCTATATAAAATGCGCAAAGTTCCCGATACATCAGAGGCTGCTAAGCGTCTCAGCGCGCCCTATCTTTTTTATATGGTCACCTGGCGTCCAGCATAAAGTGCATAGTACATCATTTGTGCCACTAGACATCTTCCTGTAGAGATTATGTATCGGTTTGTCACTTTAACGAAGCTACATGAGTTTATTTTAACAGTAATGGTTTGTTTCATGCCATAGCGGATCATATTAATATTCGGCAAAGCGGATAGACTCTGTTGTCAGCCTGTATATGTGTGCTTATGCTAAATGCTTACAATTTTTTAACTGTTCGGTCTCATCCATCTATTTTATCTATCTGTTCGCTAAAGGCGTTATGTATGTTCATCAAAATATCAATGAAGTCTCATCCTGTGCATCGGTGCTACCAGCTCACTGAGCAGCACAGTTTTTTCTGTTTTAGCAGTTGATGCACCGGTCTTCAGTACTGCCATTTTTCTGATTTCATTACTGATATACGGGTCTCCAACACAACTTCGCCATATATATTTTCCTTTGCTCATTTAACTTCTCTATTTATTATCCTATACATTAAAGAATATGGTAGAAAGCTCTATTTGATCTTTATCTGCTCTCGGCAAGATAATGACCACACATTGCTGACGTGACGCGCATGCCAGACAGCTCTGTGATTTGACTTTTTCATCCCGGTTGGTTTAAGGTAATTGGTGATATCTTTAACATCGCTTATTTCGATTAGTGATCTTTAATTGTTGGCTTTTGATCAGAGTGCACAATCCTGACGGAGTTATCTCAACGTGGCCTGCTGTTCCGAACGGCTATTTAGCTGAATTTTCAGGTCTCGTCCTTATTTTATGAAGACTGATGAAATTACGGATGATGAGTTCACTGTCTTCCGGATTCCCGTTCATGCCATCATGAGATTCAATATCCAGCTGCGCATTCAATAAAACGCATCTTCCATTTAACATTCCACTTCCTGACATTTTATGCGAATAAATTGAAATGTCCGAAAGAGGTACGAGAGCAGTTATGAAGTTATCATTAATCAAGGCGCGAGTTTCCTGATGCCACAGAAAGTATCTTAGTGCCCAGTTAAAATTCTTGCGGTCACCAATCTTATCGTCATAGACAAAAGCAATTATCCATTTACCTTTTTTTTCTGCCTCAAGTCTTGCATCAGCCAGTTTTAGATACGGCTGATTTTCCTTAAAATATTCCTGTTCCGGAATATGAAGTTGGGGGTCATTCAATGCTGCCAGAAGACGAGGCATAATATCGGTTTCGATATCACTTTTTAAACTGCTGTTCCAGATGAGGGGGGTGACAGACGTCCGGTGGATTTCCTTGGCTCCAAAACTTATAATGACCTGACTCCCGTTAACTACTGTTTTAACGGTTGTCAGCACGTAGGCCTCATCTGTAGCGGTTTTGGTCCATGCGTAGCTTGTCAGGCAGCGTTCTGAGCTTTCTTCATAGTTGATTTGCTGAGCAACAATATTTCCATTAAGGCTGGAGCAAATTTTATTAAAAACCAGGGCTACCTGATTTGAGGCTTCTTTCATCGCTTTTAACGATTCAGCCTTCTGTTTTTCGGCAGGTAGAGTTAACAATGACTGGATTTTATTGAAATCATCTTTAACCGACGTGGAGACTTTTTCAGGTAGTAAAATTTGGTCCAGCTTATTGATAAAGAATTCCATATTCGGGTATCTTTTTTCAGGCTGATAGGCAAAGCAATTGTCAAAAAATGCCATCATATTCTTTTTATGGCTAGCATTCATCTTCCTGAACTGATCGGTCAGCTCTTCACGCTGGTGAGGCATGCGGTTACGGCCATCTAATAATACGTCCGGATGGCTTCCGGTTATCAGATAAAAAAGGATGCCTGCCGTAAAAGCAAGATCAGAACGTGGGTCCTGCTTATCGAGGCTTCCAGCGGATAGTTCCGGTAATCTCAAAAAGCGGTTTCCTACCTCTTGTCCGACTGAGGTCATTAAATCCCTATCAGTATAATCATGATAATTAAGTCCAAAGTCTATCAAATAAGGACATTCGGGTCTATCATCCAGAAGAATAATATTATCTGGTTTGATGTCCCTGTGAATTACCCTTACGGAATGACACTTCATGACTATTTCAGCCAATTTCATCGTTGAAGCCACAGCCACATCAGGTTCCACACAGGACTGAATATCACGCCAATTAGATAATGTTTTTCCAGCAAGGAATTCGGTAACAATATAAGGTGTGAATGATAAATCTTCGTGTTGATGAGCGTTGCTTTCAATTAATCTCGGCACACCTTCTGATTTAATAGCATGAAAGGCTGAAGCTTCAAGAAAGAATCTTGCACGGCGCTCTTTATCTTTACTGGATTTGATGACCTTAAGAAATGCTAATTCACCGCTATTCTTATTTTTCACTTTAAAACCCTCTCCCTGTCCTCCAGCCCCAACACTCTTCCCCTCTTTAATCCAGCATGCCTTATAGTCTTTATTATCTGCCCAGTTCATGTATTCTCCTTAATGGCGTTTATCTTAGTCATCATAATTGTACCATGATGTAGTGGAATCGATATTGGTGACATGTAAACATAATTTAGACGTTCATATTTCCCTTGAAAAAGTCCGTAGCTGTTCGCTATGACTGAGCGAGATCCTTTATCAGCAATTGCCTGTTGTACTAACTCCTCTTGCAACCAGGCATTCAACCAAGAGTGCCTGGTCTCCTCCCTTCCCCACCGTACACGGCTCTTTCCCTTATCCGTCAGCGGGTTATGCAGCGATCTGCTTCCGAACCGCTCGCCATCGCCGCGCTGTTTAATCCGCGCCGTCCAGGTTATTCTCCGTATACGGGAGAAAAGCCGGAAAACCGATCCAGAACGGATCCGCCGGGGATCGATTTATTCCCGTGGTTTTCGCTGGACAGACAGGGGAAAATACGTTCCACACCGCCAGACAACGGAGATTAAAAGTTTGGGCTCTTTACCCCGCGAACTGACGCAGAATTCACGTAGCGACGTCACTGGTCATAATGTGACCGGAACCGGCGCCGCGCGCTACTTTGACTATGAAAGCGCCGTGGCGCTGCGCAACCTGGCCGCCGCGTACGGCACCGACATGCCCCGCTACCTGCTGGCGCCCGAGGTGGCCGTGCTGCTGGCAAAGGTGACCGATCTCCGCAAACGCCTGTTCATCGACGCGCTGTGGAACACCGGCGGGCGTTTAAATGAAATTCTGCCGCTGACCCGGGAGGACTTCGTGCTGGACGATCCGCTCACCGGCGCCCCGCTCGCCTCGCCGTTCGTGGTGCTGCGCACGCTGAAGCAGCGCGGGCTGGAAGAGGCCGCCCGCAACCGCAGCCGCCGGCGCGGCCGGCCGACGAAGGAGGAGCAGCAGGCGGAGCGCGAGACGGAGGCCGCCATCCGCGAGAACCCGCCGCGCGCGGTGCCGCTCACCGATCCGGGCTTCGTGCAGCGGCTGCGGGAGTGGTTTGCAACGGTACAGCTGCCGGCGGGCAGCCGGCTGTGGGACATTAAGAGCGAGGACACGGCGCGCAGCTGGATTTCGCAGGCGGCGGCGGCGGCGGCGCGTGACGGCGTCACCTTCTCCATCCGGCCGGTGACGCCGAAGACGTTCAGGGACTCGTTTGCGATGCACCTGGTGCAGCACCAGGTGCCGCAGAAGGTCATCCAGACGCTGATGGGGCATAAGGACGCCAAGTCCACCGAGTGGTATACGCGGGTGTTTGCGCTGGACGTGACACGCCAGCTCGGCGTGCGGTTCTCGATGGATCCGGAGGAAGCGGGGCGGCTGCTGCTGCCGGGCGTTCCGCGCCCCTGAACCTGTTCCGGCTCTGCTCTGCGAAGGCCTTTTATCTGCCCAGAAAAAATCAAAAAAACCTTTACCTTCAGAAAACACACTTTCCGCAGAATAGGTATCCGGCACGGTGCAGCAATGGGCGGCGCTGGCCTGAGATCTACACAGGAAACGAACGCATGACAATTTCACAGCTTAAACAGGCCATTCTTGGGCGCTGCCGCGAAGTGCTGGCAACCCGCGAACGTAACCAGGTCTGCTCGATTTGCTGGCTCCCGGATGAGTGGCCGCCGGCAGACGTCCGGCTGGCGCTGCAGGAGATGCGCCGTGACGGCATCATCGCCTGTACCCGCGGCAGCAGTCTTATTGAGGATGGATTTGTGCTGAACGTGCGGTAATGCTGCCTGTCATCGCTAAAAAGCCTGAACGTTCAGGGTATCCCGGTGCCATTCGCACCGGGATACCCGGCTAAGGTGAAGACTCGGATTGTAAGGCGAAGCTGGCAGTGGAGTGCAGAGAATCGCGCTGAAAAGTTCTGTCAGGCGTGGCGGCTTTAGCGGACAGAGAGGGCCATGATTGCCGGCGTGCTTATTCCTGAAAATTCGCAGCAGCTACCGCTTACGCCACGGAACACGCCAGATGCTGCCATCATCAAGCGTCAATACACCGGCCTTTTCATCGGTCCGGAAACACCGTGTTATTTTCCCGTCCACCGTGCAATCGTGCCAGTACAGCGGGATGCGATCGGCCACCTCTTTCGCCTGTGCCAGCGCTGTCCGTCGCGCCTGTATCTCATCAAGCGGGGGGATAAGCGTCCAGATAATCCCAAGGGTCACTGCACAAAACGCCAACTGCGCAGTCAGAAACCAGACCCAGTTTCGCCAGCCAAGCGAGCGGCTGGCCCGCTCATAGCGTTCAGCCGCCGCATCTGCGGCCCGATCGGCCTCGCGGAAATGCTCCGCCAGAAGCCGTGCTGACTCCTGTGCCGTTGAGCCTGCCATGGACGTGACGGCTCCGATGACATCATCCCTGACCGCCCTCATCTGTCGTTCATGGGCGGCGGTGACCTGAAGCAGCGCTGACGTTGCTCTGTCTGCCGTTTTTCCCTGCTGCTGTGCGGCCTGGAGGATCCTGTCTGCGGCGTCAAAAAACAGGCGTATGTCGTGGTCGCTGATTGTGTTTATGTTTGTGTTTTTCACAGGCTCAGATCCATTCCTCTGTCGTAATCCATTGATATTTCCCTCTCCAGCACTTTGCCGTGTTCCATATTGAGTCTGTATTCGAGCCATTTCTCATGCGTCATCGACAGCTCCATTATGTTTTTCAGCTCGGCATAGTGCAGATTGCCGCGGCCATCACACACGACGATAAGCGCCCCCGCGCTGCTCTCTTCATCAACGCCCTGGCACCACCGGATCAGTTTCAGGTAGTTACTGACGGCCACCGGATCTTCTGCGTCCGTCTGAGCGGAAAAGATGCTGTGCGTCGTCTGTGCAATAAAGCGCTCAAGGTTCAGTGGCTCCGCCTGACGAGCAGGCTGAGAGAGTGCGCTGAGATAGCTCGAAAAGTAGGTTTTTACGCCCGACTTAATGTCAGGGGTGGTCTCAACGTACCAGTGGACCCGGTGAGACACTTCTCTTAGTCCCTCACGGCACTTTAGTGCATGTGAGAGTTTTCGGAAGCGGGCCTCCTCTTTATCTGACCGGTTAGCCGCAGATTTGAACTCAATCAGCCGCAGCGTGCCGGGGAAGGACAGGAGTACGTCACCCAGCGCCTTGTCTTCCGGCGTCTGCTGCAGAAGGTTCACCGAGGCTGGAAGCACGTCTCCACCCAGCCGGGTCCCCACAGAAACGCCAAGCCCGTACAGGAAATTACCAATGACCACGTTCTCATAAAGCTTCACTGAATGCTCATCCTCCTGGATGTTTTGCAGATGGAGTGGTGAATCTTTTGCACGCCGGGTTTGGCCGATCTCAGACAGTACATCCCACGTATCTGTCGTAAATTATCGGCCTCTTATCAGAAATGATGATGGTTTTCAGAAAGGATTATTGCATTGCTGGTAACGTTTACACCAATGAGGAACTAAGTAAGATGCTGAAAGTAAACAAAGCGGGCTTATCTTCAGCCTTTTATGGAAAGTACTTTTCCGCCAGAAATCATTAATCTTTAGTAAAACGAAGCCGATACCTGTTCATATTTATGATATATGGAGCAGTATGCTATGCCTTTTATGCGCCCCTGTAGCGCCTTCCTTGTATTTGTCCCTGCGGTACTGCTTGCCGGCTGTTCTGCCCTCCTGCCCCGTGACTACACCAACTATACCGGTCAGGATGCGGCAACTGTTTTTGCTCAGGACCCTGAAGGTTTTGTCGGTACTTTCTACCTTTCCGTGTATGAGAAGACGGGAACCTGCTACGACAGAAAGGAGCGCTACGAGCTGGGTTCGAATATTCTTCCCTCCGGGGGAACACTGATGTCTGCTAAAGTCAGGCCCGGCCAGTTGATGGCGCTGCAACAGCTCTACTCCGCAGGCCAGTGGGCGCTGGTTGACGGTAAAATGACGTACAATAAAGACGGATTTACCGAATCACGCTGGGTTTCATTCATTCCGGAACCGGGTAAACGCTATTTCCTGGATCCCGCCTTGGGGGCGAGAGAAATTCCGTCCGACTACCCGGTAACAGCTTACACAAAAGCTTCCAGCATCTTTTCAGATTTCAAAACGCCCCTGAAACGGAACTGGGATCCCAAAAACCGTTGCCAGCATCTAATTGGTGGAAGCTGAAGAAGCTGACGTTTTCCGTATGACTTTCGTCAGGGCTTTGCGGGTGCTCCGGTGTATAGCCGGATCTCACCGCATCCCGGCCTTTTTAAACATCTCTTCAGCCCTGTCAGCGCGGCCTCCCGGGACAGCGGTATCACGAAAGGGTATTATGGGAGCCAGAAATGGTGGTTTTTTCAGAAGCCTTACGCAAGGACTCGTATGTCTACATCCTATCCACACCGCATTGACACGCTTTTAAATCGCTTCAGTTTTAACTTTGCAAAGAGCCAGGTAAATGAAGTGCTGCCGCTGACGTCGCGCTCAAAAGAAGTCTTTAAACAGGACATTCTTGCGGCCGTTTCCGGGAATCAGCCGCTGCAGGACAGGCTCAATGAACTGGGCCTGCTAGCCTTGCAGCTTGATACGCGTCAGGTTGAGGTTTTCTTCATCCGTGATGAAGCCACGCAGCTGAAGTTGACCTCATTTCTGACGACCTTCAGTAATACGCCAGAAAAAATCATCAGTGAAGACTTTCCATTCCCGGTGGAAGATCCTGTCCAGCTCGGCCGTTTGAAAAAAGGAATGCTTTACCCTGTACTGTCCGATGACGTTGAGATTGCCCGCATCCGCTATCATCGTCTGGTCGCCAGCACGGTCACTGACAGAGAAATTGAGGAGCCGGTTCCTGCTGATCATCTGTCCAGCGAGGGAAAAAAACTCCAGCGTGCCGACACTGTGTATATGATGAAGCGGACGGTGAGAACTCAGCTGTTTCACGTCATTTACTGGCAGCCGGAAACGTCCACTCTCATCCTGTCCGTGGATAAAAATGTACTGTCTGTCGCTTCCAGTCAGGATCAGCTTTTTGTGCTGAGAACGTTTCTCATGACTCATGGAATTGACTGCGGATCGGCAACCGACGTCTTTCACGCCATTGAACCCCTATATAACGCAGCGGACGGGTACATTACCCGGCTGGGGCATGTGACCACCGACGGCAATCCGGTCCGCATTCCTCTCAAGGGTAAGCAGGAATGCCTCAAAAAGGATAGCTATCACCATGCCGGTGAAAGCGGTGGCTTCGTGCACGCTAAATTCATGGTTGAGAAGAAGTGGAAGTTTAAAGTGGATGGCTCTGTCAGTACGGTTGACGTCGAAGTCGGGCTGATGGGTCATCCCAGGATGCTCGATACTGCCCAGCCACTCTCCGATTTTTCAGTGAATAAAGTAAAAAGGCTTGAAGATTTCCGCTTTGCGATTGATAAGGTGTTATCACACATCCCGACATCACAGCCAGAAGCAAGCTGAAACATGAATCATGTTACCCGGGTTAAAGAGTTGCTGAGCGAATTGATGAGGGATACGGCCTCACCGCTGTATGCTGCCTGCCAGCAGATCACGGTCTATCTTGAGCAGCATCCCGCCCAGAATGAACTCACAATTGGCGGACTGCGTGTTGCGCTCAGACGGAATCGGGAAGGAGATGAGGTGCTCATTCGCGCGGCCTTTACGCTAGCTTTTCACCCTTTTGATGTCCTGCAGGTACGTTACCGGCTTTATGACGACACGCTGACGAAGGTCGTTCAGGAGCTGGAACACGCGAGGTATATGGTTGCCCTGACCCGGGACGATTTTGTCGACGTGGAGGGTAATGAAATCGCGCTCACCGAGCTGCAGCGCAGGACGTTTCCCTATTTTGTGAACCTGTTCAAGGCAGACATCGGACAATCAGCGGCGCAGGGGGAACAGAGTGATGTCTGAGGCTCCGCTGGAAAAAATAGCGCTGGATGCAGGTTACAGCATGCTGAATATTCTTGCCGCATTCCCGCACCTAATGGAACACATGGCGAGACAGACTCCGCTGACATATGAGGCATTTGTTACCCAGATTGACAAGGATCTGAACAACGTCATTACGATCACCGAATCGGGCCGGCAGCACCATATGGAAAAGAGTGAGGATGCGCTGACTGATCATATTATTTCACAGCTCAAGCAGCTGTACCCGTCGGTACATCATGATCCTCAGAATGGCGGACACTGCGACTATTATATTGAAGTCAGGAGTGCTAGCGGAGAGCTTTATCAGTGGGTCGCTGAAGCCAAGCTCTGGAAAGGTTTTGAATACGGATATCAGGGCCTTAATGGCCAGCTGCTGGGGAGTTATGCCAAAGGCGGCGAGAATAACTGCCGTGGCGGGATGATATTCTATTCCATGCTTTCCAGCGGGGCGAAGTTTGCCATGGATGAGTGGCATAAGGAGCTGGGAAATAAAGGCATCCTAGGCCACACCCGGCGCAAGGACGGGCTGCGTTTTGATACCGATCACAGGCTTAATGGTGGAACCGGCGCGGATTTTTTTATCAGGCACTACTGCGTGGATCTTTATCATGCACCGACCCGGCAGAAACTCGATAAAGCGGCGGCAAAGGCGGAAAAAAAGCAGGCGGGCAAAAACTGACTCATTCACGGAGATGTCAGGTTACGTTTTCCAAGGGTAAATCAGTGGCGAATTTTTGTTATATCATCGTCCAACAGCCCGGTCGCGCCGGCGTTTATGCTATTGCAGCAGGGTAAGCGCCACCATGCTGCGGTGGTTCATGATCTCCTCGTCCGGGACAACCGTGACGTCGACCAAAGGGAACGGTGCGCCGTAGAGGCGACCGGCCAGCGTCGACTGGTCCTCGATGAGCACGTGAAGTAGCCGTCGCCGTCGGCGGTTCTCAGGCTGTAAAGAACGTAGCTGTAGTAAGCCCGCAGGCTTTCCTCCACGAAGCTGCCCGACTCAATTTTCAGCGTGCTAAGGTCGCAGACGGCGCGAAGCTCCGCCGACAGCTGCAGCTCGATAAAAAGTCACGGGCGTTGTCGGGATGTTTCAGGAAGACCTCAAAGGCCGCGTCGTTGTTTATTCTCGTCTGTTTCTTTCTTCTCAGGCCTGGGGAAGCGACGGCAGGCCCAGCGCGGTACCAGTGACTCCGCTGTCATTGGCACGTTGAACCATTTCTGGTAGGACAATACTACGCGGCATTCCCTCACGTAATTACCTTCATAAATATGACTAACCAGCCCTTTCTGAATGACCAAGAGTTTATATACCGTACCGTATTGTGACCTGATCAGGTCGTGTCAAAATCCGCAGCCGCCATCCCCGGTGTATGTACAGGCTGCGGGGATGTTTGGTGATAGCCAGCCCCGTATTTATCTATGTCATCCCCTCCCCCCTTTGCCTCATATACAAACGCTTCATCAGAAACGGCTTCGCGCCATGCGCATACACAACTTTGCATAAAAAATGATGGTTTGCTTATTTGGTGTTGCTTTGCATCAAAATTCAAGATTTAATAAATAAATGCAAAGATGATATGGAGAGGATTTATTTTGGGCCTGAAGAACACATTAGATCAATGCATTGCTGCCGGACACGAGATGACCCGCGCCATTGCCGTTGCGCAGTTCAATGATGACAGCCCAGAGGCGCGTAAAATAACGCGCAGATGGCGTGTAGGCGAAGCCGCTGACCTTATCGGCGTTTCACCACAGGCCATACGGGATGCTGAAAAAGCCGGACGTCTGCCTTATCCGGACCTGGAGATGCGCGGACGGGTTGAGCAACGCGTTGGTTATACGATTGAACAGATTAATCATATGCGGGATGTTTTCGGTACCCGCCTGCGCAGGCCCGATGAAAGCATGCCGCCAGTTATCGGCGTGGCTGCTCACAAAGGCGGCGTGTACAAAACATCCGTCTCGGTGCATCTGGCTCAGGATCTGGCCCTAAAAGGGCTTCGCGTATTGATCATTGAGGGCAACGATCCTCAGGGTACCGCGTCGATGTATCACGGATGGGTACCCGATCTGCACATTCATGCGGATGATACCCTACTCCCGTTCTACCTGGGCGAGCGGGACGATGCCTTCTATGCCATCAAGCCAACCTGCTGGCCGGGTCTGGATATTATTCCTTCCTGCCTGGCGTTACACCGTATCGAAACGGAGCTGATGGGCCGTTATGATCAGGGAAAGCTGCCGACTGAACCTCATATGATGCTGAGGCTTGCGATAGAATCGGTCGCGCATGACTACGATGTCATCGTAATCGACAGCGCTCCAAACCTGGGTATTGGTACGATTAACGTTGTCTGTGCCGCAGATGTTCTCATTGTGCCTACGCCGGCGGAGCTCTTTGATTACACATCAGCTTTGCAGTTCTTCGATATGCTGCGTGACCTGCTTAAAAATGTCGACCTGCAGGGCTTTGAACCGGACGTGCGTATATTGCTTACCAAATACAGCAACAGTAACGGTTCGCAGTCGCCCTGGATGGAAGAACAGATCCGTGATGCCTGGGGTGGAATGGTTCTCAAAAATGTTGTTCGCGAAACGGACGAGGTCGGAAAAGGACAGATACGTATGCGAACGGTCTTTGAACAGGCTATCGATCAACGTTCCTCAACAGGCGCCTGGCGTAATGCTCTGGCCATCTGGGAACCTGTCTGCAATGAAATTTTTGACCGTCTTATTAAACCTCGCTGGGAGCTACGCTGATGAAACGCGCGCCTCTTATTCCGAAAACTTCACGTTCTGCATCTGAAACACCGACGTCAGCACCTGCTGCACCGATGGTTGACTCTCTTATTGCACGAGTTGGCACGCTCACAAAAGGCAATAGTGTTGTCCTGCCAGTGTGCGGCCGTGACGTAAAATTCGTGCTTGAAACGGTGCCAGCTGATTCCGTTGAAAGCACAACACTTGTCTGGGCGGGTAACGAGCGGGTCCAAGCGTTCCTGACAGAGGACGCTTTGGATGACCTTATCCCCTCATTTCTGACGGTGGGGCAGCAGACGCCTGCGTTTGGACGTCGGGTAGATGACTACATAGAGATTGCTGACGGCAGTCGCCGCCGGATGACCGCAATACTGACATCTTCTGATTACCGTGTTCTTGTTGGAGATCTGAATGATGAGCAGATGGATGCGCTCTGCAAATTGGGTAATGATTACCGGCCAACCAGCGCATATGAACGCGGCAGACGTTATGCCACTCGGTTGCAGAATGAATTTGGTAATAATATTTCAGCGCTGGCTGATGCTGAAAATATCTCCCGAAAGGTGATCACCCGTTGCATCAACACCTCAAAATTACCTTCCGAAGTTATTGCTCTTTTCTCCCATCCGGGCGAACTCTCTGCGCGCGCCGGAGAGCAGTTAAGCCGTGCTTTTACAGAACATCAGGCATTGCTGACAAACAAAGTCGCCGAGTTAGCAGCACGTCGAAAAGACGGAATGTTATTAGAAGCGGATGAGATCCTGGAAGAGTTAATGAATGCCGTGAAACCTAAATCCGAGCCTTCCAGACAACACGTCATCAAGCGGGATTTTGGACCCGGAATGACTGCGCAGTATAAGGGCAACCGTGTGGTTTACAACCTTGACATCACAAAGGTTCCTCAGGGACTTGTTGAACAGCTCGAGGAGCTAATGGAAAAAAGTCATACCAAACTTTAACTTCTTTTCCGGGGCCGTGGTCCCGGATATCGCTGTTCTGGAACCTTTTTTATTTTTTTCATCGGATCTTCCAGTTTTCCTACCATAAAAATTTATGTGACACTGTTTTAGGTGGTTGGGACCACGGTCCCAACCTGTAATATGGATTCATATATCAAAGCGCTCTCCCCTCGCAAAACTGGCTACAATCCTTAAAAATAAGATGTCAGAACTTCATTGCTTCAGCAGGAAGTCATAAATCTAGTTTGAATTACTAACTGGGACCATGGTCCCAACCGGACTGAAGAAATTATCTGAAAGTCGGCTTTGCAAGCATGAAGGACTCTTATATCAAGTCGCGTTACATCCGGTAGATAATTGTCTGGGACCATGGTCCCAGATGGGTCAGAGGCCAGAAATGTTGGTCAGGAAAAAACTGTGACTACTGAGTCATTGAAAAAACTCATATCTGTATGACAGTCTCCTTAGATGGACTAATGCTCCCAGCAGAGAAGCCTGCAATGTAAAGCCGCATTTTAGGCGCCGGCATGCTGACAAGGAGGCTCAGAAGTATTGACCTGCCCAAAGAATAACGTCGTTAGCTTTTAAACGTCATCGTGACGTTATGCCGTTAACGCTGTAAAATTTCACTCGCTTATAGAACCAGAATTTTCAAACAGAGTATTGGAACTATAGATAATTAGTTTCGTACATGAACACGATTTTCTTGTAAGTGAACATGACGTTGCAGACATGATTAACTCGCTGAACGTAACCCGTTTATTCGCCCTGTCTGGTGATACTTTTTCCTAAGCAACCCTGAGTGTTGCTATTCATACAGGTGCCGGCACTTTATCTTTATTCATTGGCTGAGCCCGCCATTCTATTGAGTGATTCGATGAAAGCAGACGAGCTAAACTGCTTGATTAGCGCGGAATTAAGCATAATAAGACCTTCGCCGACTCCGAATAAACTGTAATCCGTGCCGCATGATGCATGTCGTGAAGACGGTATCAATTAGACCGTAAGGACAGGAATAGCCATCCATTGGAAATTAGTAGCTTAAGTATCATCTACCCTTCGTTATTGATCGCCGTTGCGTAAACCTTAGATTTACGATACCGGAATTGTTGAGCCGTACAGAACTTTCATCAGCCACGTACTATTTTTCCATGACGCGCTTCGTCAAACCAACTCAGCAGGCTGACGCCATTTGGCATGAAGTCGCCATGCACGATTCCCGCAGTCCTATAACGGTGCCTGTACAGCCAGATACGGTTGAGGAGTCTCATGGCTATGCCAGTCACATCATGCGTATCCTGCGCAGGAAGCTAGAGTTGCTCGCTCGCCCTATTTGCACTGAACATCTCATCTATTTGGAGCAGAAAGGTCCGAATAAAGGCATCTGTTTGTCGACAGTACTGACGTTCCTTTCAGAGGGGGGGCAGCCACCCGAGTGACTTACTGTTGTAGTGGTCTGACAAATTTGGACACGCTAAGGAGTTATTATTTCATTCATACGGGAGTGACCTGATGAGTGAAAGAACGTTTACTCCCGAGTTTAGACGTGAATGAGCAGGCCCTTTTCCCGGCCAGGGGTGTTTCGTTGCAGAAGTTTGTGGGACTGCAAATGCTGGCCCCAAGGCAAGGCGTAATGGGAGTGGGCAATTACGCACAACGAGAGTAGCGGCGTTACTGCATCCGGTTTAAAGATGACGCCTTCAACCACGACGCAGGCACACGATAAGCAGCGGTTACAGCAACCTGAAGAGCCTATTAATCACGCAGAACGGGATAACGACTTAAAAAAGGTATTGACCTTAATGATACCGGCCTCTGAAAACCATCGTTTACTGGCGAGGGTAGGGACCAGAAGAATGTCTTAATGAGGCTGTTTGCAGCGTGAGCATGATATCTGACCAGCTGGATAAGGCGGTTCGCACTAACGGTTTTCACTGTATTGAGGTCCGGCAACTGTGCGGTGAAAGGACGACCACATCATTGCCTGCCAAAGTCTTCTGATTATACATTCCTTTCTTATTTGTGTTCGGAAAGACGTTGTAAGGTTATTGCCGGTATGCAGCCGGTGAGACTATGCGCGCTGCGCTCGAGTGAAAAGCTATGTACCTGAGCAAATGCGAAATTCGCCACCACTCCATGACCGATTACAGACCTCTTTCAAGTCAGGGAACATCGCAGATTACATGGGAAATACATCAAGTTTAGGAGGGCTGAATTTTATGTGATGGGAAATACATCAAGTTTAAAAGACCTAACTGGCACACCCGTTTTCATCACGAAAATTCCTGTGGGAAATACATCAAGTTTGTCAGGGTGAGGCCTATATATTAAGTAGCATATAACTGACTGTGGGAAATACATCAACTTTGAAACTTTTCCATACGTAAAGGAGTTATGTCTGGCTGTCTGGTGTGGGAAACAGGTCAACTTTGAACTCCCAATAATTAGCCAGATACGATCGGTATCAGAGTATATGGGAAACAGGTCAAGTTTACCGTCAAGCCTTAAGGGCATTATGGGAAAGACATCAAGTTAGTCAGTTGATGATATGGGAAAAACATCAACTTCGGGGATATGTGTGGGAAGAAAGTCAACTTTCCAAGCCTTGCGGACTCTCAACTGGCAGACAGAGGTTTATCCATAACACTAAACAGCAGGCGGCCATCGTCCTGAGTACTGTAACTGACTTTTAAAGGGGTTTTCTCGTTAATCTTCTTGATAGCAGGTTCAAGAAAAGTTCTCTTCATCTCTGCTTTGTTTGATCGCTGTGAATCAGCCAGCATAAAGCGTTCGCATAGCCATTCGTGATCAGTTATCCATGTTCCGGTACTGCGGAACTGGCACAGGCTTTCATAAAGTCGAATAACCTTAACGCTGTTGAGCTGGCCACAGTCATAAAGGGAATAGGTGGTGAACTGAGATGACAATCCTACCAAGAAGGGCATTACCTTGTAGTTAAACTCTATCTGCCATGAGCCTCTGCCGCGCTTCATCCCTGCCTCAGAGAGCCAGGGACGGGTAACCTGCTCGAACTCTCCTTCCCTTGGATAGAATGTCACTGTCGACTCACCTAGGGCCTTTACGCCAGCTTTAACATCGCGGCTAGCAACAGCGGTTGCAACGTTGAAATACTTAACGTAGTCGGAGACGCTCACGCTAAAGAGCGGCAACACATCAGACTCAAGATCTTCAGATGCCTCACTAAAATAAGCTTGCATCAGACAAAGCCAGAGTACGCGCTTTGCCTGAAGTGGAAGATAGTAGGCAGCTTCGGTTAGCTCATTTGACTGCTTGATGCTTACCTTTTTCTTGTAACTTTTTAGTGAGATTCTGCTCATCCAAAGCCTTTGTGGGTAAAAAATTATTACCCATATTCGCATCAGGAGAGAAATTTGCAACGTTTAACATCGCACTTATCAACATGTGGATAGCTTGATTTTTAACTTGATGCATTTCCCATAGCTTGTTGATGCACTTCCCATATGAAGATGCATCGGATCCCATTATTAGTTGTCTTCCTTCCCATCAATACATGCGCCATGTCCCATAACTGTCATCAATGAAGACAGTGATAGCAAGGCTTCACAGCAGGCTAAAAAGCTTAAAATACAGAAAATACCTAAAAATCCTTTAAAATTTAGTCCTGTGAAAAACGTGTATAACCACTCACTGGAAAATATCGAGCGTAAGCAGACCATATTAGATTGGATGAAATTTCGCTTCCTCAGTCATTCGCGAGCAAGCTCGGTCATGACTTGCGGCGAGCGCGTAAGAGGAGTTGTACAAAAACAACACTCATATGCTGCCTTCTGCCTCCATGCATGCAAAAAAAGAGAGGGCACAGCCGTCACAACCTTATGAAATTCTACGGAACTGACATTAGTCATAAGGCTTCTATAGGTCCCGGGCGAAAGTAAATCACTGCGCGGGATTCTCGTCAGAGCTTAAAAAGTCATCTTCCGTAACATCAAGCTGCGTCAGAATATGGCGATTGGGCAGAAAAACGCTGAGGATGAATCAGGGAGAATAATCATCGGTAATAACGTGACGATCGGCGCGATGGCCTTCGTGAGTAAAGATGTGCTGGCTAACAGAGTGGTCTACTGTGAAAAAAGTACGATGGTCCGGCCAAAGTAATCGAGACTGCTGATGCGCTGCTCATCACGGGCAGCGCTGATAACGATCGGCCTCTTATCCGGATTTGTTCGAAAGAAATTATCTGACAAATGCCACAGGGATATCTTTCCAGTTTGTGGTCCAGGCAGGGGAAAGCAGCTTACGTTTCATTTTCCACTCGTTGTTCACTCCCTGACGCGCAAACCACAGGTTTCCCAGCCCGGACTGGTTAATACCGTCCAGCACCTTCATCAGTTGCGCACTGTTTTTTCTCGGCTGATCTTCATCGAACAGGTTCAGCTGGCTGACGCCATGCGGCGTGAAGTCATCAAGCATGATGCCTGCCGTCATATAACGGCGACCTTCCAGCCAGATGCGGTCCAGCGATCGCATGGTCACCTCGATGACGTCACGCGTATCCTGCGTCGGGCGCGGGAGCTTCTCGCCGGCGCTGTTGCCGTAGAACACCTCATCTTTCGCGTGCGGCGAGGTCCGGATAAACACGCCAACGTGCCGGCAGAACTGACGCTCTTTCCTGAGCTTCTCCGCTGCGCGCGTGGCGTACTGGCAAAGCGCCTCCTGCATGGCCACCTTTGTGGTGATGCGTTCACCGAAAGAGCGACTGGAGACGATCTGCTGCTTCGCCGGCGGCATCTCCTCGAGTGGTATGCATGATTCGCCGTTGAGTTCGCGCACGGTTCGCTCAAGCACAACGCTGAAATTTTTGCGGATGAGGGCAGGGTGCGCTCGCGCCAGCTGCAGGGCATTTTCAATACCCATCAGGTTAAGGCGCTTGCCGATGCGGCGCCCCACGCCCCAGAGTTCCTCTACGGGCTGATTCAGGAGAAGGGTTTCGGTTCGTTTAGGATTGCCGGGCGTCAGCGCCAGCACGCCGCGGAACTGCTTCCATTCCTTGCTTGCCCACTGCGCAGATTTCGCCAGAGTTTTGGTCGGCCCCATGCCGACGCCCACGGTCAGGCCGGTTGTGGCCATTACGTGCGCGCGCAGGCGCCGCCCGAAATGTTCAAAGTCCTCGCAGCCATCGATGCCGGTTAAATCGAGGAACATTTCATCAATGGAATACTGTTCAACCCGGGGCGTCATTTCTTCCAGTGCTGTCATAAGGCGCTGCGACATTGAGTGGTACAACGCGTAATTGCTTGAAAATACGTGAACTTTTTCAGGGTATTCCTGTGCTTTAAGCTGAAACCAGGGCATACCCATTTTTATATTCAGAGCGATGGCTTCGACGGATCTCGCGATAACACAGCCATCGTTATTGCTTAACACCACCACGGGTTTGCCGCGCAGGTCAGGGCGGAACAAGGTCTCGCAACGGGCATAAAACTTGTTCGCGTCGGCTAATCCAAACATAGGCATGGTTACCTCCGGCGCGCGCGCGTACTGTTAAAAAACCATGTGACCACGCCAAGCAGCTGCAGCTCTTCCGGATAGATGACGGGGTAAGCCGGATTCATGGGCAGCAGCGCAAGACACGGCTGCAGCTGCAGGCGCTTGACCGTGAATTCGCCGTCTACCTCCGCGATGACGATGTCGTGGTGCGCGGCCTCTTCTGCCCGGTCAACCACCATGACGTCGCCATCAAACAGGCCGAGATCCTGCATGCTGTTGCCGCTGGCACGCACGAAGAACGTCGACGCGCGCCGGCGAATGCAGAGCTCGTTGAGATCGAGCTCTTTTTCGACGTAATCCTGTGCAGGGGAGGGGAAGCCGGCCGCGCAGGGCTCCGCGAAGAGCGGCACGCGTAATCTGGGCGTAAAAATGGGTGGCCAGAGCAGAGTGAGATCCGCAGAACAGGCTGCCTGTTTCATAGAGCTGCCCTCTGCAGATGAGCCGGGGATAGGGCAATTGCTGCCTGTACGTCACGCATAAAAATCCTCCTCAATTAAATACTGTATTTATGTACAGTATTAATTAGGCGGATTTGTCTGGCAAGTCCCTAAGCTGAATGATCGCCGTTTAGCAGGTCATCTGCCTGAATGGCGACCAGTTTTATTTTCCCGTGACGTCGGACGTCATTTCTGAAGCATCTGCAGCAGAACCGCTCTCCGGTTCTTCGCATTGCTTGCATTTCTGCAGATGGGCGGCCAGTCGGAAATTTGCAGGTATTAATTGCGGTCGATGCTTCGTTGACCGCGAAACTGCAGGCTGTGCCGCCTCCAAAAATCACATGCCCGCTGCTCGTTCATAGCGCTCAAGTCAGGCGAGTGGAAGCTGTTTAGTGCTTAAGTCGTTTAACCGAACGGCGAAAAGGGCACATAAAAAACCGCCTGGCGGCGGCTTGTATCATTTTCACCAACTCTTATTTGGACTTTTGGTATATGAGCCGCTACGGAAGCTGGCATCAATAGCGTTGCGACAGTCTTCGGTGCCGCGCGGATCGGAGGCTTTTTTACACTCTTCAACTTTCGCGTTTCGTTCCTTATCGTTCGCCTTATACCACTCAAGGCTCTGTGCATTCGCATCAAAGCCGGCGAGTAGCGTGGCGACCAGCACACCTAGTGAAAGTATTCCCGTACTCATCATTTACCTTTTAATGCATGGATTGCGGAACAAATTATAGTTCGGCAACGCGTCCGGTTCCACGGTTCGGCATATGGGAGGCTTTCCTGAACGAAGGAAAATTTTGTTCGGCGCGTGCAAACGGTGTTAACAAGGGAAGGATGTACTAAGTCCACTATGTGCTAAAAGCAGAAGTTGTTTACATCAAGTTCCAATAATTATTATGGAGCAAATCACCGGGCTCCAGAAAAAGCTCAATTTATATAGGAAATAAGAAATGTTCAAATTTAAGGCTCTACTGAACCTTCCAATGCAATTTTCACATTATGACGTAAGCCTGACCTTTGAAATTATTGCCTCTCTAAATGCGCAAACTGATGCCTCTATCGAAGCAAATATAAGCCAATATCGTATTGAAGGGCCTGAAGTGGAAGAGCATGAAATTTCGGCTGAAGATAATGCTTATCACATTGTTGAGTATTATATGGGGCTTGATAGCGGCTCTGTTGATTTAGATGATATGTTCACATCGTACTATCCCAGCGTTACACGTCGCTCTGTCTTCTTGACGTTATATGGCATGCTTGAGCACGATTTCGAGAAGTTATGCAATGGCTTTGCAAGAATTCACAACGCTCCCGTAAGGTTGTCTGATCTCAAAGGTAGTGGTTTTGAGCGTTGTGATCTGTATGCCAGAAAGATAATAGGCATGAAAACTTCAGATCATTACTCTGCTGTTAAAAAAGTAACTAAGTTGCGTAATGCTTGTGCGCACAACGATGCGCGTTTCGTCTCGAATGATAATAAGCCTATTCCTGAGCTATTAGAGCTGATGGCCACTTTTTCAAATGAATTGGTTAAGGATGGTGAGCAGGTCAACTTTAAAGCTGGCTCTCTCCAGGCGATGACAAATATATTAAAAAACTACTTCAACGACGTTCAGGAAGCTCTGACGGCACATAAAACACCTGACGTATTTGCTGAATTCCGCAAACAGACCCTTGGCAAATAAAAAAAGCCGCCCAAGGGCGGCTTACTGTCACTTACTGTGAATTACGTTCACCGGAGCGTTAATGGTGGTATTGATATTAATACCCTCACCGCCGCTATAGGCGTTCAGCAATGCCATCAGCAGTGACACAACAAGTGCGTTGCGTCTCATGCGTGGAGCCTTACGGTTTGACCAGTGGCGTTCGGCGCGCCGCGCAAGAGAAAGAAAGCTTCTGCTTGTGCTTGGTCGGTGGATAGGACTGGCAAGGTGCCGAAATGGCTGATAATCCACCTTGCTCTTAGCAACACGAGAGAGCATGCCACAACATCGCTCTAACTTTCATTGCCTTTCCCGATTGCTACTAAGTTGTGCGTAAAAAACGGTGTTTCGATCCAGAGTGTTCACATTTGCTTCCTTGCTTAAGCCGGCTGAGTGAAATTTACTCACCTGCACAAGTTGCAAACCATACGCCAAAACGTGATACTGGATTCGAAAGCTTCTGCTTGTGTTTGCTACTGCAAATCAGCAGCGGCAAAAATTGCCTGATAACAATTTTTGCCTTTCCAGAGAAATGCCTGATAACATTCCTCTGGATTCAATCAAACCGCCTTCGGGCGGTTTTTTTGTGCCTGTCTCACCCACTTCGTTTTGACCAAATAAGCATGCCACAAATTGTATGGAACATCTTGCCCTTTTCATCACTCGTGAGAGTTACCTGCTGCACTAAAGCCATTCATTCGTAACTTGCTGAAAAGCTCATATTATTCATTGTATTAGATGGGTGCTAGTTTGAGTGTTTTATCAGATTTACGAACTAAATGGTTAAATATTGTTCTATCTGAAGTTCGGAAGCGGGCTAAATAATTTCTTTCGACTCGAGAGTGTGTGTGGGAGAAATTAAATTCATGCTTATCCGTTGATTAATAGACCGTATAGCTAGCAACAGCCGTTGCGGCTCAAGTGCGAGCTTCAGCTATTCACAACTCTTAGTGAACATTAGCCAGGCGTCAGTCCGCCTTATCGGTCTAATACAAACAGCATCGTTTAGCCGCTCACCTGCCAGAATCGCTTCCAGTTTCTTTTCCTGAGACCTCGGCCGTCATTTTCTGAAGCATCTGCAGCAGGAGGTCTTTGCTGAGCTGATCGGATTTCAGCGCTGGCATAACGTTGATAAGCGACAGCGTAACAGTGGCCATCGCCACCGATCGCTTTACACGTTCTGCGTTCTCGTAGTCTTTGTACGTGCGGAGGCTCACCCCAAGCTCTTCGGCAGCCCTGTCACGGCTCCAGAGCAGGCTTCGGCGCCAGAGCTTCAGTTGCCAGCCCGTCATATTCCTTCTCCTTGCCCATCTATATCGTTTTATTATCTATAAAAAGTGCAGAAACTGCACTTTTTTAGAAGTTATTAATCATCCGCGATTCACTCTCTTCTCTCACATGCGTGACGCCACAGCGCTGCAAAGGCCGGCGCCCGATCCTAAAAACGCCATGCAAGCTCCCTCTGTGCCATCGGGCCTGCACCGTGCCTTCACCTTAGCCGGGCCGCTGCGCCGGCAAGGGGTCTGTCGTCACCCGTTCCCCGCCGTACGCGGGACATTCAGTCCGCTCCGGCGGCGCGTGCGGCTTCCTCCCTCGCCCGTTGCCTGCTCCGCTTTGCGCCCGGCTTCCGTGGCGGCACGGTGCAGATGGTGCCGTGCAACCCTTAATGGAGGAGTCAACATGCCAAACTGGTGTGCCAACAGGCTGCGGGTTTCAGGCCCGGAATATCACGTAAAAAATGCGCTGGCGCTGATTGAAGGCGGGGAGGGCGTTCCGCTTTACGCGCGGGCAGCTGCAGAAGGGATCCAGCTCTTTCTGGCGGGCTGTGCCGGGCTGCTGCGCCCGGTGGAAGCGACGGACTATGTCCCGTATCCCGCTCTGGTGAAGGGGACGGGAAGCGATACTCCGCAGAACCGCGCTTTTACGCAGTGGGTGGCGCAGCTGCGTGACGGCGCTGAGCTGACGCCAGAAATCTGCAACACGCTGCACGAACTGTGGCTGGCCAGCGATTTGCAGCGCATGACGTGGTCATCGCTCTCTGCTGAGCAGCAGACGGTGATCGCCGGGCTGTGGCAGATAAAGCAGGGTGACTGGCACTGGATGCGGGGTAATAACGGCCTCAGCGAGTCGTGGGACAGCCAGTGCCGCGAAGACGCGCTGCCGCTGCAGGCGCTTCCGTTCGACATGCTGCAGCTGATCCCGCCGCGTCTTGATGCGGAGATAAACGGATACAACGGACGCCTGCTCCACGGCGTGACGGACGGGTTTACCGACGTAGTTGATCGCTGCGGCACAAAGTGGCCACACGCACACAATCTTGACGTGTCGCACGCGGAACTCATCACCTTTGACGCTGATTTTGATACGCCCTGGTCGCCTCCCTCGCCGGACGTGCTGGCAGCGCTGAGCGAGCGTTACGGCGTCACCGTTGAGCACTGGTATGCCGAGTCCGGCAGCAGCTACTGCGGATGGGCTGTTTATGAAGCGGGCTGTCAGACCGGGGAGTGCTGCGACTCGCTGGAGTGGGGCGATGAGGAAGACGAGTTCGGGTTCAGTGAGGTGACGGGCCCGGCATGGATCATTGACAACGTGGCCAGCTACGGCGGCTGAACAGGAGGCGGCGGGCGCAGACCCGCCGGACAGAAAATGAATGCATCCCTGACCATTGAAAAACTGATCGAGCACCTGCAGAAGTTTGCTCCCGACACGCCCTGCGTGGGTCACTTCTGGATAGCTGACGATTTAGAAGACGTGGCCCCGGAGCTCACGCCGGAGGAAGTGGTGGCCACCTTAGCGCTCGCTGACAACACGCTCGACGCTGAGAACAGCCTCAGCTGGTATTTCCTGCGCCACTGTGCCGACACGGTGCTGGCGCGCAGGATGCTGAAGTAACTAAAGGCGGCCGCCTGCGGGCGGCGCTCTTTACGGAAAGGAGAAAGACGTCGCTGCGCTCCGCCTCCATGCCGTTTCCCGTCCTGCGGCCGGAAAACGGCGGGTATGAAGTGCCGTGCCCTCACGGTAGCCGGGCTGCTTCGCAAACAAGGTAAGCTGGCGCCGTCCTGCTCACCCGTTCCCCGCCCTGCGCGGGACATTCAGTCCGCTCCGGCGGCGCATGCGGCTTCCGCGTCCGCCCTTGTTTGCTCTGCTTATCGCCCGTCTGTGTGGAGGTCACGGCACCACTACCGGTGCCCCTTCATACACAGGAGCATCACTATGTCTCGATTCATGCACGGCGACAGCGTACAGGTTATGGGCGGCTTTCCGGACAAGAGCATTGATTTCATCCTCACCGATCCGCCATACCTGGTCGGCTTTAAGGATCGTTCAGGCCGCTCGATTGCGAACGATGTAAACAGCGAGTGGGTGCTGCCGGCAAGCCAGCAAATGTACCGGGTGCTTAAAGATGACAGCCTGGCGGTGAGCTTCTACGGCTGGAACCGCGTGGACATTTTTATGCAGGCGTGGAAAGCCGCGGGTTTTCGCGTCGTCGGCCACCTGGTCTTTACCAAACCCTACGCCTCTAAGTCGGCGTTCGTCGGCTACCAGCACGAGAGCGCGTACCTTCTGGCCAAAGGCCGCCCGCGGCTGCCGGCAAAGCCGCTTCCTGACGTCATGCCCTGGCAGTACACCGGCAACCGCCATCATCCGACTGAAAAACCGGTCAGCGTGCTGCGGCCGCTGATTGAAACCTTCACCCAGCCCGGCGCGATCGTACTGGACCCGTTTGCGGGCAGCGGTTCAACCTGCGTTGCCGCACAGGAGTGCGGCCGCCGCTGGATTGGCATCGAGCTCCAGGAGGAGTACCACGCCGCCGGCCTGCGCCGCCTTTACGCACATCGCGCCGCGCGCGCGGCATAACGGAGACCGATAAATGCTTAATCTGACAGAACAACACGCGGCCGATCGTCTGGCTGACGACGTGGCCGATATAGACGAGACCCTGACCGAGCTGTTCCTGCGGATCCACGCGATGCGCCAGCGCTGGCCGCGGGACAGCGACGCCCCCGCGGTGCGACTGACGCTGCTGGCAATTGACGATATCTGCGATTCCCTGAGGGATGCAGGCCGCCGCGCGGAGCAGCTGCGGGGCTGTCTGCGCAGGTGACGGGATTCTGCGGGGCGGTTAAAAAGCAACCGCCCCCGGATATTCCCCCCATTGCCTGGCCTGCACAAATGTATCCACAGGGTTCCGGGACGGATATGCACCCCGGATGTGGACAAGACAAAAAGGATGTCGCGAGCTCCGCCGTTTATGCACGCCGGCGGCGTGCGGGAATAAACGTCCGTGCGGTCTGCGGCCAGTGCCGTGCCTTCACTTTAGCCCGACGGCGGCGTGTTCAAGAGCCGCAGGCTCTCCTCCTCCCCCGTTCGCACTCACTCCTGCGCGCTTACTCCCGTCGCGTCTCCGCTCATGCTTCGCGTCGCCGCCGTGCGTAATCACGCCTCCGTTCGCTTGCGCTGCGGCCTCGTCGTCGCTCTTGATCACGCCGCTGTCCGTCGGGCTGTCATTCAGGCACGGCACAGGCCGGAACTGTATCCCCTTTACCTGCGGAGGTTTCTGATGAACACAGCACTGCACGCGCCCCAGGCGGCGCGTTTTCTGGACGGCTTCGTAAAGCTGCGCTTTCTGCCTTCTCTGTTTGGCGATGATTTTATGCGCGCCGAAAACAACGTCTATCTGTACGCCGCGCGCTATCTGACGAACTACAACGGCGGTGAGTGGACTTTTGTTCACCTGGAGCAGGGCGGTGGATACATGATCCCGCCGGATGGCACCTGGCGGTTTGAGAATCCCGAAAACTGGTCTGTGGCAGAGGTCTCCGCTGACGCGGCGGGGATAATCATCACCGCCCTGGTTCTCAACCACCGCAGCTGGATGTATGACCGCCACGACGAGGAGGAGCTGTGTGCGCTGTTTTGCCGCCGCCACCGCCAGCTGATGGTCTGGGCAGAAACTCATCCCGAAGCCGCCGCCATTTTTCGCGCGCTTGACTGAACACTAACAGGGGCGGCAGAGCCGCCCACAAGGAGATAACACGATGCACGGTAACGTAAATGAAATCTGCGCCTGGCTGCTGGAGACCTTTGAGCCGGGCACTCCGTTCACCATCCTGGTATGGACGGAGGAGGACGTTCAGGATTCTACGGATTCAATGGCACTGACGGAGGAGGAGGCGCACGCGGTGCTGGGCGAGATCGGCGAGCTTGATGATCACCGGCGCTACGGGATAGGCCGGGAAACCGTGCGAGAGCTGGCGTGCCAGGTCCGCCGCGACCGACAGGCAGCGCGGCACGTCACCCTGCCGGCCGCGAGCCTGGCGGTACTGCTGGAGCTGGCCGGGAAGGCTGGCGAAACGGGCGAAGGTAAGGACGCTAAGGAGGCTATTCATCAGGCACAGGAGGCCATGCGCGGGTAGCATGGCGGCTGTCAGATGAAGGTCATTTTTTCATCTGGCAGCATACCCGTCTGAATGCACCTTAAACCTATTGCCGCCTGCGGCGGCCGGCAGCTGAGATGGCGCCTTCGGCGCCCGCCCGCATACCGGCAAATCAGAAATAAATAAGCTGCTTGATTTTAATAATTCTGTCCGGCAGGATGCGCACCTGAAATTAATCAGGAGATGCGCAATGCAAAAAGCGAAATTATCTATGGCGAAGAAAGAAAAGCCATATATTGAATTTAATGGCATGACATTTAGTATCGATGATTTTATGAAGATGCATGAGGAAGGACGCCCTGTAAAGCACGAGCTTTTATCCGGAGATACACTGGTAACCTGTATTGATGGTGAGGAAATATTTTCCGATATTCTGAAGTAAAGAAGGATTCAGTAATCGTTTTTATGTCTATGATTTTGAATGTTTTTATTGTGATTTATAAATGTAATTTTGCTCGCATATGCAGCCTGTCAGGACTCTATCTGACTTAATTTTCGGATGTGCTATTAATAGCCAGTTTCGTATTCATGATAATTAATAATACTGGATCGTGTACGGTCGAGGCTTTAAGAGTTTGAATGATTATCTTTAAGTCTTTCCCTTTCCTTTTCCTTTTCCTTTCCCTCCTTCTTTTAAGAGTTTTATTAATTAGCTGAGCTTGTAAGGCCATCTGAGTTTATTTCCTTATTTATTGTCCTTTTTTGAGCAAATAGAACGACTTCACTCGGCCCCCTTCGGCTCCCCGGCAAGCCGGGTCGTCAAGCCCTACGTCGCTAAGCGGCAAGCCGCTAAGCGCCACCGAACCCCTGCGGGTTTCGGCCGCAGGCGGTTTCGGTCTGATGGCGAAAGTCAACGGCTGCAACCGGCTTGCGCCGGTGCGTTCACCGCCCCGGATAAGGCCTCCGGGGCTTCAGGGCGGACCGCCGGGGCGGTCCCTGACGGCTTTCACGGCATTCCGTTCTGGTCTTTCGCAGAGGGCTTTTCGTAGCACCGCCGGTTCGTTCAGAAAGGGGTGAAATGCACTCCGTCAAAAACTTTTTGCGGAAGGGCCACAAAAACTTTTTGCCTCCGCCCCTTTATGCCCTCTCTTCGTCGTTGCTACTCGGCCCTCGCCGCGAAAGGCCAGACCGGAAAGA
>NZ_JAIMIG010000009.1:0-32006 GCF_019795975.1 Pantoea sp. DY-17
TTGCCTGGCGGCTTTAGCGCGGTGGTCCCACCTGACCCCATGCCGAACTCAGAAGTGAAACGCCGTAGCGCCGATGGTAGTGTGGGGCCTCCCCATGCGAGAGTAGGGAACTGCCAGGCATCAAATAAGTGAAGAAGCCCCGGACGAAAGTCCGGGGCTTTTTTGCGTCTGTACATTAGCAATTTCCCATCAGAAATAAGAAAACATCAAACTCGCAACCTACCGATCAGGTAAACTACGGTCAGATTAATCAGTAAAGGCCGTGAAATGTCCAGCCCCAATACATCCCTGAAAGCTTTCAACACTCTTGGTCTTACGATCAATGCACAAACGCTGACCATCGCTGAAACTCCTGACGCTATTACTTTGGCCTGGAAAAACAGTCAGCAATCAAATTTGCCCTTTATTGTATTAGGCGAAGGGAGCAACGTACTCTTTCTTGAAGATTTTAGCGGCTCGGTGGTGGTTAATGCGATTAAAGGCATCGCTATCGAAGAACATGACGAAGCCTGGCACTTGCATGTTGGTGCCGGCGAAAATTGGCATGCTTTAGTTGAAAACACGCTAAAGAAGGGTATTACAGGACTGGAAAACCTGGCGCTGATTCCTGGTATGGCCGGCTCAGCACCGATTCAAAATATCGGTGCATATGGTGTCGAATTTAAAGATATCTGTCACTACGTTGAAGCTATACATCTCCCAACGCAAAATATAATTCGGTTGTATCGAGAAGAGTGCCAGTTTAGCTATCGCGATAGTATTTTCAAACATGCAATGAAGGATGACTATGTCATTGTTGCAGTGGGATTACGTCTGGCAAAACAGTGGAAACCTGTTCTAACTTATGGCGAGCTGACTAAGTTAAACCCAGCAACAGTGTGTGCCTGGGATGTATTCAATGCTATTTGCAATATGCGCCAAAGCAAACTGCCCGACCCAAAAATCACAGGTAATGTCGGTAGTTTCTTCAAAAATCCGCTGATCACAGCTGAGCATGCAGATGCGCTAATTAAGCAGTGGCCATCCATTCCTCATTATCCACAGGCCAGTGGCGAAGTGAAATTAGCAGCTGGCTGGTTGATCGACCAATGTGGTCTTAAAGGCTTCCGTGTAGGTGGCGCCGCAGTTCACCGTCAGCAGGCTTTGGTACTGATAAATGAAGATTATGCCACTCCACAGGATATTGTCGATTTAGCGCATCAGGTTAGAAATAGAGTCGGACAAAAGTTTGATGTTTGGCTGGAGCCAGAAGTGCGCTTTATCGGTGCTCGAGGCGAGCGTAATGCCGTTGAGGTAATTTCATGAAAGATAATAGCGTGCCGTTAAAGTTAGTGGCATTGGTGGCCGATGGTGAATTTCACTCTGGTGAGCAGTTGGGCGAAGCGCTTGGCATGAGCCGTGCTGCCATTAATAAACATATACAGACTCTCAAAAGTTGGGGTCTGGATGTATATACGGTAACGGGTAAAGGCTACAGCTTACCAGAGCCAATTCAGTTACTGGATGAAGAAGTCATCCTGTCTCTCCTGCATCAACCTAATCTGGCGGTTATTCCTGTTATCGATTCTACCAACCAGTATTTGCTGGATCGGATGGATCAATTGCCGTCTGGCTACGCATGCATTGCCGAGTATCAGCAAGCGGGGCGCGGACGTCGCGGGCGTAAATGGTTTTCACCGTTTGGCTCCAACCTGTATATGTCGATGTATTGGCGTCTTGATCAGGGGCCAGCTGCGGCGATGGGCCTGAGTCTGGTGATTGGTATCATCATGGCAGAAGTGATTCAGTCATTAGGTGCTCCGGATGTCCGGGTTAAATGGCCGAATGATCTCTATCTTAACGATCGTAAGCTTGCTGGTATTTTAGTTGAGTTAACTGGAAAAACCGGCGATGCAGCTCAGATTGTTATAGGTGCTGGTGTCAATTTGCTGATGCGTTCAGAAGGCACGGCAGAAATTAATCAGGGTTGGATTAATCTTCAGGAAGCTGGTGTTGATATCGATCGCAACGAGTTAGCTGCGAAGTTGATTAATAGCCTGCGTGAAGCGTTACCTATTTTTGAGCGCGATGGTTTGGCGCCATTTGTTTCCCGCTGGGAAGCCCTTGATAACTTCATTAATCGCCCAGTGAAGCTTCTTATTGGGGATCGTGAGGTACATGGCATTGCGCGAGGTATTGATAAGCAGGGTGGCTTATTACTGGAGCAGAATGGAGTCATTAAATCCTGGGTAGGGGGTGAGATTTCTCTTCGTCCAGACAATTAATGCATCTGAGCTAACAAATTAAAATGCCCACGGTCTTTATGGGCATTTTATAAAAAAGACTATTTCCTCAAACGTACACTTTGCACCGCATGATCAGCCGACTTCGTCATAATAAGACTTGCTCGTTCACGTGTAGGCAGGATATTTTCCTTTAAATTAAGCCAGTTAATCTCTTTCCACAGACCATGCGCAATATTGAGTGCATCCTCTTCGGGTAATTGCGAATAATGATGGAAATAAGAGTCCGGATCGCTAAATGCGCCCTCACGAAATTTCAAAAAGCGATTTACATACCAGCTCTCGAGTAAGGACTCTGGTGCATCGACGTAAATTGAAAAATCCACGAAATCAGACACAAATACATGATGAGGATCGTGAGGATAGTCCATACCGCTTTGCAGCACATTCAATCCTTCAAGAATAAGAATATCAGGCTGTTGTACGACTTTATCGCCATCCGGAATGACATCATAAATCAGATGAGAATAAACCGGCGCTGTCACCTGGCTAGCACCCGATTTTAAATCAGATACGAAGTTAACCAGGCGATGCATATCGTAAGATTGAGGGAACCCTTTTTTCTTCATCAAACCGCGTTCTTTAAGCACGGCATTAGGATGCAAAAAACCATCAGTAGTGATCAGTTCTACTTTGCGGTGTTCTGGCCAGCGGCTAAGAAGTGCCTGAAGCACACGAGCAGTTGTGCTTTTTCCTACCGCAACGCTGCCGGCAATACTGATGATATAAGGGATTTTCTGCCCATTAGTGCCAAGGAATTGCTCAAGCACCGCCTGACGACGCAGATTAGAACTGATATAAAAATTAAGCAGACGCGATAGCGGCAGATAAATCTCGGCCACTTCTTCTAATGAAAGATCTTCATTGATACCACGCAGACGCTCAATTTCACCTTCAGCCAATGTCATTGGTACTGAATCGCGTAGTGCTGCCCATTGCTGGCGATTGAACTGCAAATAAGGCGTAGTAAGAGGTGTCGTTTTTTTACTCATAAGCATGCATCTGAGTGCAAATTCTGATTCATCAACACCTTGCTGCATTAGGCATACGAAGATGTATCAAACTCAATTGCACGTCACAGGGGTAATTAACGAGAACAATGGGCAGGAGGGTAACACCAGTGTGACTTTAAAAAGAAGTAAAATGATAAACAGGAGCACGCTTTCACAAGCGTGCCCGCATTTTTCTTGTCGGTCAGTAGCTTGTCGCTACATTTTCTGCTGGGCTGGTACGCAGACGTTTATAGTAAATCGCGCCGGGATGAGGATGCCCATCCGCGCATAATGCATAGTCGGGCAATTCCCCTAAATAGCGGTAGCCATGTGCCCGATAAAAAATTTCTTCCGCAGAACCTGCAATGACATCCAAATAAAGCAGCCCACGCTGATAGCTTTCTGCCTTGTGCTCAAGCGTCTGCATTAATCTGCGTCCAATCCCTTCTCGCTGAGCATTGGAATGCACAAGCAGCTGTAAAACTTCCGCGCGATTTTGTCCATCTGGACGCTGACAAATATTGAGCTGCACGCTTCCCACCACGACCGAGTCGATGACGGCAATCCATAGGAGCAACTCATGGCGTGCCATTTTGTTGCGCAAGCTATGAAAATAGCGCTCGGCATCCTGATACTGTTGCATCTTTTGCGAATGTTGAAATGCCGAAGTCATATTGTTTTTTACCGCTTCAACCATCAGGGCAGCCAAAGCCTGACGATAAAGGGGTAATGTTTCTGCAGTAAGCTGAACAATATTCATGCGACATCCTCCATTTAATGACCCGATTAAATAGATAAGCAAAATGCAGGCCAGCAGAAAAAACGAGTGTAGGGGGGTAGTTTTACAAAAAATTTTCTACAATTTGCACAGCAGAAAGGCAGTGTGCTTCAAATATGTGCATTGAAAATGATGGCGGTTCATAGCAATCAATCAATGTGGTGGTGTAAAAACGCACAGGTTTAGGGTGATTTTACTGCGACTGATGACTGATTTGAGATGATTTGCACAAATAGTAAGCGATAAAACAATTTTGACGATTTTTTTGTTGCATCCTTCTTCGGGTATTCCTAGAATGCGCTCCACTTGATGCCGGCTTAGCTCAGTTGGTAGAGCAACTGACTTGTAATCAGTAGGTCACCAGTTCGATTCCGGTAGCCGGCACCATCAAGTAGGTGGGATTCCCGAGCGGCCAAAGGGAGCAGACTGTAAATCTGCCGTCACAGACTTCGAAGGTTCGAATCCTTCTCCCACCACCATCTCAACCTCCTGGTTGGGCGTCAGATAAAGTCTTTATCTGATGGGTGAGTTCTTCATCTCTCACCTTCGAATTTCAGATTGCGCATTAGCGCAATCAAAGTTGGTCAGCAACTCTGACCGGCTCGAATAATAGAAGGTCTTCTTTTATTATTCATAAGCTACAGAAAGAACAGGTAGCCGAGTTCCAGGATGCGGGCATCGTATAATGGCTATTACCTCAGCCTTCCAAGCTGATGATGCGGGTTCGATTCCCGCTGCCCGCTCCAGATGTGCTGATATGGCTCAGTTGGTAGAGCGCACCCTTGGTAAGGGTGAGGTCCCCAGTTCGACTCTGGGTATCAGCACCACTTCCTTTATCTCTCTCCTGATTCTCTCTCTGTAAACCAAACAGTCAGGCAATGCCTGGTTGATATGACGATATCTTCGATATATCCGTGTCTTAGAGGGACTAGCGATGGCTAAAGAGCAATTTCAGCGTAACAAACTGCACGTAAACGTGGGCACCATCGGTCACGTCGACCACGGTAAAACCACCCTGACTGCAGCAATTACTACCGTACTGGCTAAAACCTACGGCGGTAAGGCAAGCAAATTCGATGAGATCGATAAAGCGCCAGAAGAGAAAGCACGTGGTATCACCATCAACACTTCTCACGTTGAATACGAAACCCCGTCTCGCCACTATGCGCACGTTGACTGCCCAGGCCACGCCGACTATGTGAAAAACATGATCACCGGTGCTGCGCAGATGGACGGCGCGATCCTGGTTGTTGCTGCGACTGATGGCCCAATGCCACAGACCCGTGAGCACATCCTGCTGGGTCGTCAGGTTGGCGTTCCTTACATCATCGTGTTCCTGAACAAGTGCGACATGGTTGATGATGAAGAGCTGCTGGAACTGGTAGAGATGGAAGTACGTGACCTGCTGTCAGCATATGACTTCCCAGGCGACGACACTCCAATCGTACGTGGTTCTGCTCTGAAAGCGCTGGAAGGCGATGCTGAGTGGGAAGCTAAGATCATTGAGCTGGCTGAGCACCTGGATACTTACATCCCAGAGCCAGTTCGTGCAATCGACAAGCCGTTCCTGCTGCCAATCGAAGACGTATTCTCAATCTCTGGCCGTGGTACCGTTGTTACCGGTCGTGTTGAGCGCGGTATCGTTAAAGTGGGCGACGAAGTTGAAGTTGTTGGCCTTAAAGACACTGTGAAATCAACCTGTACTGGCGTTGAAATGTTCCGCAAACTGCTGGACCAGGGTCAGGCAGGCGAGAACTGTGGTGTTCTGCTGCGTGGTATCAAGCGTGAAGACATTGAGCGTGGCCAGGTTCTGGCTAAGCCGGGTTCAATCAAGCCACATACCCAGTTCACTTCAGAAGTTTACGTTCTGTCTAAAGATGAAGGCGGCCGCCATACTCCGTTCTTCAAAGGCTACCGTCCTCAGTTCTACTTCCGTACTACTGACGTGACCGGTGACGTTCAACTGCCAGAAGGCGTTGAGATGGTAATGCCAGGCGACAACGTAAAAATGACCGTTACTTTGATCAAGCCAATCGCTATGGATCAGGGTCTGCGTTTCGCAATCCGTGAAGGCGGCCGTACTGTTGGTGCGGGTGTTGTTGCTGAAATTATCGCTTAACTGCGATAAGATTTGACGCAATGCACAAGGAAAGGGCATCATTTGATGCCCTTTTTGCACGCTGTTGTATAGAACCTGGCTCATCAGTGATTTTGCATCATAATCATTGCTGAGACAGGCTCTGTTTCACGGCGTTGGATACCGAGTTACGCTCAAAAGCTCATTCGGTTTGGATGCCTCGCACTGCGGGGCAGTATAGTTTCTGAATTATTGTGGCAGGTTGGTTTATGAGTGCGAATACCGAAGCTCAAGGGAGCGGGCGCGGCCTTGAAGCGATGAAATGGGTAGTTGTGATCGCATTGCTCCTGGTAGCAATCGTCGGCAACTATATCTATCGCGATGTAACATTGCCTCTGCGCGCGCTGGCTGTGGTTGTGCTGATTGCTGCAGCGGGCGGCATTGCTTTGCTGACAATCAAAGGCAAAGCGACTGTGGCATTTGCCCGTGAAGCTAAAACCGAAATGCGTAAGGTCATTTGGCCGACTCGCCAGGAAACACTGCACACCACGTTAATCGTTGCCGCGGTAACTGCCGTGATGTCACTGATTTTGTGGGGGCTGGATGGCATTCTGGTCCGTCTGGTATCGTTTATCACTGGCCTGAGGTTCTGAGATGTCTGAAGCTCCAAAAAAACGCTGGTACGTCGTACAGGCGTTCTCCGGTTTTGAAGCCCGCGTAGCGAAATCGCTGCACGAGCATATCAAACTGCACAACATGGAAGAGCTTTTTGGCGAAGTCATGGTGCCGACTGAAGAAGTCGTCGAAATCCGTGGCGGCCAGCGTCGCAAAAGCGAACGTAAATTCTTCCCTGGCTACGTATTGGTTCAGATGGTAATGAATGACGCCAGCTGGCACTTAGTACGCAGTGTACCGCGTGTAATGGGCTTTATCGGTGGTACTTCCGACCGTCCTGCGCCAATCAGTGATAAAGAAGTAGATGCGATTATGAACCGCCTGCAGCAGGTGGGTGATAAGCCGCGTCCAAAAACGCTGTTCGAGCCAGGCGAGATGGTACGCGTCAGCGACGGCCCGTTTGCCGACTTCAACGGAGTGGTCGAAGAAGTGGACTACGAGAAGAGCCGCCTGAAAGTGTCCGTTTCCATCTTTGGCCGTGCAACGCCAGTGGAACTCGACTTCGCTCAGGTGGAGAAAGGTTAACCCTTCTGTTCACTTTTTAGCTCTTGCGGAAGGCGCGAAATTTACATATAATTTCGCGCCTTTTGTTTTTATGTGCCCGCAACGGCATATAAATCGTTATCACGGGGAGCCTGTTTTTCAGGCGTTATAACCCAATTGAGGAATTATCATGGCCAAGAAAGTACAAGCCTACGTTAAGTTGCAAGTTGCAGCTGGTATGGCTAACCCAAGTCCACCTGTTGGTCCAGCACTGGGTCAGCAGGGTGTTAACATTATGGAATTCTGCAAAGCGTTCAACGCTAAGACTGAATCCCTGGAGAAAGGCCTGCCTACTCCTGTTGTTATCACCGTATACAGTGACCGTTCTTTCACCTTCGTTACCAAAACGCCTCCGGCTGCCGTACTGCTGAAAAAAGCAGCGGGCATCAAGTCTGGTTCTGGTAAGCCGAACAAAGACAAAGTCGGTAAAGTTTCCCGTGCTCAGGTACGTGAAATCGCAGAAACTAAAGCTGCGGACATGACTGGTTCTGACGTAGAAGCGATGACTCGCTCTATCGAAGGTACTGCTCGTTCCATGGGCCTGGTAGTAGAGGATTAAGAAATGGCTAAGCTGACCAAGCGCATGAGCGTAATCCGTGACAAAGTTGATGCTACTAAGCAGTACGACATTAACGAAGCTGTTGCTCTGCTGAAAGAACTGGCTACTGCCAAGTTCGTAGAAAGCGTTGACGTTGCCGTTAACCTCGGCATCGATGCACGTAAATCTGATCAGAACGTGCGCGGTGCGACCGTTCTGCCACACGGTACTGGTCGTTCAGTACGTGTTGCCGTCTTCACCCAAGGTGCAAACGCTGAAGCTGCTAAAGCAGCTGGCGCAGAACTGGTTGGTATGGAAGACCTGGCTGAGCAGATCAAAAAAGGCGAAATGAACTTTGACGTTGTAATCGCATCTCCAGATGCAATGCGCGTTGTTGGCCAGTTGGGCCAGGTTCTGGGCCCACGCGGTCTGATGCCAAACCCGAAAGTTGGTACTGTAACGCCGAACGTTGCTGAAGCAGTTAAAAATGCTAAAGCAGGTCAGGTTCGTTATCGTAACGACAAAAACGGCATCATCCACACCACCATCGGTAAAGTGGATTTTGACACTGACAAATTGAAAGAAAACCTGGAATCTCTGCTGGTTGCGCTGAAAAAAGCTAAACCATCACAGGCGAAAGGCGTGTACATCAAGAAAGTCAGCATCTCTACCACCATGGGCGCCGGCGTTGCCGTTGACCAGGCTGGTCTGAGTGCATCAGCAAACTAATTGCTGCTTGTAACGGGCGAAAAATTCATCTAGAATCTTACGCCCGTTGTTCTGGTTGTTTGCACAATTCAGAACCCAGATTCAAGGCGAGTGAGTGACAAAGTCTAAACGCTTGGTTGTTCAGTCGCTTAGGTTGGAGCCAGGCCTTATCCTGGCCTCCGTCCGAGACCGCAGGAGCAGAATATTTTCGGATATCTTGCTTAATACCCTGCGTAGACGGTGACAGAACCAAAAAGAATTATTTCTTCGCTGGATTCTGCTCACCGTGTAATAGCGCTTATCGCCTTCGGGTGAATAAGTGAAGTGAGTTCCGGGAAATTATTCCCGGTCAATCCAGGAGCAAAAGCTAATGGCATTAAATCTTCAAGGCAAACAAGCGATTGTTGCTGAAGTTAGCGAAGTAGCCAAAGGCGCGCTTTCAGCGGTTGTTGCGGATTCCCGTGGCGTGACCGTTGATAAAATGACCGAACTGCGTAAAGCAGGTCGTGAAGCTGGCGTTTACATGCGTGTTGTTCGTAACACCCTGCTGCGCCGCGTCGTTGAAGGTACTCCTTTCGAGTGCCTGAAAGACACGTTTGTTGGTCCGACCCTGATTGCATACTCTTTGGAACACCCGGGCGCTGCTGCTCGTTTGTTCAAAGATTTCGCTAAAGCGAATGCAAAATTTGAGGTCAAAGCTGCAGCCTTTGAAGGTGAGCTGATCACGGCGGCCAATATTGACCGTCTGGCAACTCTGCCGACTTACGAAGAAGCACTGGCACGTCTGATGTCGACCATGAAAGAAGCCGCTGCTGGCAAACTGGTCCGTACTCTGGCTGCTGTGCGCGATGCAAAAGAAGCGGCTTAAGGCCAAATTCTTTTCCTTCGTGCTTGCTACCGTATAAACTTTTTCTGATTTTTAGGAACAATCGATATGTCTATCACTAAAGACCAAATTCTGGAAGCTGTTGCCGCTATGTCCGTAATGGAAGTAGTTGAGCTGGTTTCTGCTATGGAAGAAAAATTCGGCGTTTCTGCTGCTGCCGCTGTAGCTGTTGCTGCTGGCCCAGCTGAAGCTGTTGAAGAGAAAACTGAATTCGACGTAATTCTGAAAGCTGTTGGCGCTAACAAAGTCGCAGTAATCAAAGCAGTACGTACTGCAACTGGCCTGGGCTTGAAAGAAGCTAAAGACCTGGTTGAAGCTACCGGTACTATCAAAGAAGGCATCAGCAAAGATGACGCAGCCGCACTTGAAGCTGCTCTGAAAGAAGCTGGCGCTGAAGTTGAAGTTAAGTAAGACAACCTTCGGGTTGCAGCCTGAGTAACATTAGGCTGATGGCTGGTGACTGTTTAGGTCACCAGCCTTTTTGCGCTACAGGGGAATGATGGCGTTTCGCACTGTTTGTCCATCATTCCTCTTCAATATCTTTTTCTATCGACGCCTTAATATATCGCTCTCCTGCGAAGGTTCCCTGCCTGAACAACGGCGATGAAATGATTTAAGAGTGATAGAAAGATGTATTGCATGGGGTGCTGCGCATCGCATGAAAAACAAAAAATAGTGTTGCATGAACTGTCCTTTTCAGGACGGACAGCGTGGTTCGACATGTCAGCTAGCTGAGGAACCCCATGGTTTACTCCTATACCGAGAAAAAACGTATTCGTAAGGATTTTGGTAAACGTCCACAAGTTTTGGACATACCTTATCTCCTTTCTATCCAGCTTGACTCGTTCCAGAAGTTCATCGAGCAAGATCCAGAAGGCCAGTACGGTCTGGAAGCAGCCTTCCGCTCCGTATTCCCAATCTCAAGCTACAGCGGCAACTCTGAGTTGCAGTATGTCAGCTACCGTTTGGGTGAGCCTGTCTTTGACGTAACTGAATGTCAGATCCGTGGCGTAACCTATTCGGCACCGCTACGCGTGAAACTGCGTCTGGTGATCTACGAGCGCGAAGCGCCGGAAGGCACCGTAAAAGACATTAAAGAACAAGAAGTCTACATGGGTGAGATTCCACTCATGACGGACAATGGTACCTTTGTTATCAATGGTACTGAGCGTGTTATCGTTTCTCAGCTGCACCGTAGTCCTGGCGTGTTCTTCGACAGCGATAAGGGTAAAACGCACTCTTCCGGTAAAGTGCTGTATAACGCACGTATCATCCCTTACCGCGGTTCATGGCTCGACTTCGAGTTTGACCCGAAAGACAACCTCTTCGTCCGTATTGACCGTCGTCGTAAGCTGCCGGCCAGTATCATCCTGCGCGCGTTAAACTTCACCTCAGAACAAATCCTTGATCTGTTCTTTGATAAAGTCGTTTATGAAATCCGCGATAACAAACTGCAGATGGAACTGGTGCCTGAGCGCCTGCGTGGTGAAACCGCCTCCTTCGATATCGAAGCAAACGGCACGGTCTACGTTGAGAAAGGTCGTCGCATCACTGCGCGCCACATCCGTCAGCTGGAAAAAGACAACATTCAGCACATCGAAGTGCCAGTTGAATATATTGCTGGCAAAGTGGTTGCTAAAGACTACGTCGATCTGAACACCGGTGAGCTGATCGTTCCTGCGAACATGGAATTGTCACTGGATCTGCTGGCGAAACTGAGCCAGTCAGGCCACAAGCGCATTGAAACGCTGTTCACCAATGACCTGGATCACGGTGCGTATATCTCCGAGACCCTGCGTGTTGACCCAACCAACGATCGCTTAAGCGCGCTGGTTGAGATCTACCGCATGATGCGTCCTGGTGAGCCACCAACGCGTGAAGCCGCTGAAAACCTGTTCGAGAACCTGTTCTTCTCTGAAGATCGTTACGATCTTTCTGCGGTTGGCCGCATGAAGTTCAACCGTTCTCTGCTGCGTGATGAGATCGAAGGTTCAGGTATCCTGAGCAAAGACGACATCATCGAAGTGATGAAAAAGCTTATCGGTATCCGTAACGGTATCGGTGAAGTGGATGATATCGATCACCTCGGTAACCGTCGTATTCGTTCTGTTGGCGAAATGGCAGAAAACCAGTTCCGTGTGGGTCTGGTACGTGTTGAGCGTGCAGTTAAAGAGCGTCTGTCTCTGGGCGACCTCGATACGCTGATGCCTCAGGACATGATCAACGCTAAGCCGATTTCGGCGGCGGTGAAAGAGTTCTTCGGTTCAAGCCAGCTGTCCCAGTTTATGGATCAGAACAACCCGTTGTCTGAGATTACGCACAAACGTCGTATCTCTGCTCTGGGCCCAGGCGGTCTGACCCGTGAGCGCGCCGGCTTCGAAGTACGTGACGTACACCCAACCCACTACGGTCGTGTATGTCCTATCGAAACCCCGGAAGGCCCGAACATCGGTCTGATCAACTCACTCTCTGTTTACGCGCAGACTAACGAATACGGTTTCCTTGAAACCCCGTATCGTCGCGTTGTTGACGGTAAAGTGGGTGATGAAATTCATTACCTCTCTGCAATTGAAGAGGGTAACTACGTTATCGCTCAGGCGAACACCAACCTCGCAGAAGATGGCAGCTTTGTTGACGATCTCGTCACCTGCCGTAGCAAGGGTGAGTCAAGCCTGTTCAGCCGCGATCAGGTTGACTACATGGACGTTTCCACCCAACAGGTGGTTTCTGTCGGTGCGTCACTGATTCCGTTCCTGGAGCACGATGATGCTAACCGCGCCTTGATGGGTGCGAACATGCAACGTCAGGCGGTTCCAACTCTGCGCGCTGATAAGCCGCTGGTTGGTACCGGTATGGAACGTGCAGTAGCGGTTGACTCCGGTGTAACTGCTGTCGCGAAACGTGGTGGTACCGTTCAGTACGTTGATGCTTCTCGTATCGTTATCAAAGTTAACGAAGAAGAGATGTATCCGGGCGAAGCGGGTATCGACATCTACAACCTGACAAAGTACACCCGTTCTAACCAGAACACCTGCATCAACCAGATGCCGTGTGTCAATCTGGGTGAGCCGATTGAGCGTGGCGACGTGCTGGCAGATGGCCCGTCTACCGACCTCGGTGAACTGGCTCTGGGTCAGAACATGCGCGTGGCGTTCATGCCATGGAATGGTTATAACTTCGAAGACTCCATCCTCGTATCCGAGCGTGTGGTTCAGGAAGACCGTTTCACCACTATCCACATCCAGGAACTGGCATGTGTGTCTCGCGACACCAAGCTGGGGCCAGAAGAGATCACCGCTGATATCCCGAACGTGGGTGAAGCTGCGCTTTCTAAACTGGATGAATCCGGCATCGTGTATATCGGTGCGGAAGTGACCGGTGGCGACATTCTGGTTGGTAAGGTTACGCCGAAAGGTGAAACCCAGCTGACGCCAGAAGAGAAACTGCTGCGTGCAATCTTCGGTGAAAAAGCCTCTGACGTGAAAGATTCGTCACTTCGCGTTCCGAACGGCGTATCCGGTACTGTTATCGACGTGCAGGTCTTCACCCGCGATGGCGTGGAAAAAGACAAGCGCGCGCTGGAAATCGAAGAGATGCAGCTGAAGCAGGTTAAGAAAGACCTGTCTGAAGAACTGCAGATCTTCGAAGCTGGCCTGTTTGGCCGTATCCAGGCCGTACTGATCTCTGGTGGTGTTGAAGCTGAGAAGCTGGACAAACTGCCACGTGAGCGCTGGCTGGAGCTGGGCCTGACTGACGAAGAGAAGCAGAATTCTCTGGAGCAGCTGGCTGAGCAGTACGACGAGCTGAAGCACGAGTTTGAGAAGAAACTTGAAGCTAAGCGTCGCAAGATCACCCAAGGCGATGATCTGGCACCAGGCGTGCTGAAAATCGTTAAGGTGTATCTGGCCGTTAAACGTCAGATCCAGCCTGGTGACAAGATGGCAGGTCGTCACGGTAACAAGGGTGTTATCTCTAAGATCAACCCTATCGAAGACATGCCTTACGATGAGAACGGTACGCCGGTCGACATCGTACTGAACCCGCTGGGCGTTCCATCGCGTATGAACATCGGTCAGATCCTGGAAACTCACCTCGGAATGGCGGCGAAAGGCATTGGTGAAAAAATCAATGCGATGCTGAAGAAGCAGGAAGAAGTCTCCAAACTGCGTGAGTTCATCCAGCGTGCTTACGATCTGGGCACTGATGTGCGTCAGAAAGTTGACCTGAACACCTTCACAGACGACGAAGTACTGCGTCTGGCAGAGAACCTGAAAAAGGGTATGCCAATCGCGACTCCGGTGTTTGACGGTGCGAAAGAGAGCGAAATCAAAGAGCTGCTGCAGCTTGGCGGATTGCCTTCTTCCGGTCAGATCACCCTGTTCGACGGCCGTACCGGTGAGCAGTTTGAGCGTCAGGTAACCGTAGGTTACATGTACATGCTGAAACTGAACCACCTGGTCGACGACAAGATGCACGCACGTTCTACCGGTTCTTACAGCTTGGTTACTCAGCAGCCGCTGGGTGGTAAAGCGCAGTTCGGTGGACAGCGCTTCGGTGAGATGGAAGTGTGGGCACTGGAAGCATACGGTGCCGCGTATACCCTGCAGGAAATGCTTACCGTTAAATCTGATGACGTTAACGGCCGTACGAAGATGTATAAAAACATCGTCGACGGTAACCATCAGATGGAACCGGGCATGCCGGAATCCTTCAACGTACTGTTGAAAGAGATTCGCTCGCTGGGTATCAACATCGAGCTGGAAGACGAGTAAGTACTCGCAAGTACTGGTTACGGGACGTGCACTTCGGGTGCGCGTCCCTGAGAGTTCCACTCCGACGGGAGCTAATCCGTGAAAGACTTACTTAAGTTTCTGAAAGCGCAAACTAAGACCGAAGAGTTTGATGCGATCAAAATTGCTCTGGCCTCGCCAGACATGATCCGTTCATGGTCTTTTGGTGAAGTTAAAAAGCCGGAAACCATTAACTACCGTACCTTCAAGCCTGAGCGTGACGGTCTTTTCTGTGCCCGTATTTTCGGACCGGTAAAAGACTACGAATGCCTGTGCGGTAAGTACAAGCGTTTAAAACATCGCGGCGTGATCTGTGAGAAGTGTGGCGTTGAAGTTACACAGACCAAAGTACGTCGTGAGCGCATGGGCCACATTGAGTTGGCTTCACCAACTGCGCACATCTGGTTCCTGAAATCACTGCCTTCGCGTATCGGCTTGCTGCTGGATATGCCACTGCGTGATATCGAGCGCGTGCTGTACTTCGAATCATATGTGGTTATCGAAGGCGGCATGACCAACCTGGAAAAACGTCAGATTCTGACGGAAGAGCAATACCTTGACGCGCTGGAAGAGTTCGGTGACGAATTCGACGCGAAGATGGGTGCGGAAGCTATCCAGGCGCTGCTGAAAAACATGGATCTGGAGCAAGAGTGCGAGCAGCTGCGTGAAGAGCTGAACGAGACCAACTCCGAGACCAAACGTAAAAAGCTGACCAAGCGTATCAAGCTGCTGGAAGCGTTCGTTCAGTCTGGTAACAAGCCAGAGTGGATGATCCTGACCGTTCTGCCGGTTCTGCCGCCAGATCTGCGCCCGCTGGTACCGCTGGACGGTGGTCGTTTCGCTACGTCGGATCTGAACGATCTGTATCGTCGCGTGATCAACCGTAACAACCGTCTGAAACGCCTGCTGGATCTGGCTGCGCCAGATATCATCGTACGTAACGAAAAACGTATGTTGCAGGAAGCGGTTGATGCACTGCTGGATAACGGCCGTCGCGGTCGCGCCATCACTGGCTCGAACAAGCGTCCGCTGAAATCTCTGGCAGACATGATCAAAGGTAAGCAGGGTCGTTTCCGTCAGAACCTGTTGGGTAAACGTGTTGACTACTCTGGTCGTTCAGTTATCACCGTTGGTCCATACCTGCGTCTGCATCAGTGCGGTCTGCCGAAGAAAATGGCTCTTGAGCTGTTCAAACCGTTCATCTACGGCAAGCTGGAACTGCGTGGCCTGGCCACCACCATCAAAGCCGCTAAGAAAATGGTCGAGCGCGAAGAAGCTGTCGTTTGGGATATCCTGGACGAAGTGATCCGCGAACACCCAGTACTGCTGAACCGTGCACCAACTCTGCACCGTTTGGGCATCCAGGCGTTTGAACCGGTTCTGATCGAAGGTAAAGCGATCCAGCTGCACCCGCTGGTTTGTGCGGCATATAACGCCGACTTCGATGGTGACCAGATGGCTGTTCACGTACCGCTGACGCTGGAAGCCCAGCTGGAAGCGCGTGCGCTGATGATGTCGACCAACAACATTCTGTCACCAGCGAACGGCGAGCCAATCATCGTTCCTTCACAGGACGTTGTTCTGGGTCTGTACTACATGACCCGCGACAAAGTGAACGCCAAAGGCGAAGGCATGGTGCTGACTGGCCCGAAAGAAGCTGAGCGTGTTTACCGCGCTGGCCTGGCCGAGCTGCATGCACGCGTTAAAGTGCGTATCACTGAATACACCAAGAACGAGCAGGAAGAGTTCGTTGCGAAAACCAGCATTATCGACACCACCATTGGTCGTGCGATTCTGTGGATGATCGTTCCGAAAGGCCTGCCTTACTCCATCGTCAACCAGGCGCTGGGTAAGAAAGCCATTTCTAAGATGCTGAACACCTGTTACCGCATTCTTGGCCTGAAGCCGACCGTTATCTTTGCTGACCAAACCATGTACACCGGTTTTGCTTACGCAGCCCGTTCAGGTGCCTCTGTAGGTATCGACGACATGGTCATCCCAGCGAAGAAAGCGGAAATCGTAGCCGAAGCGGAAGCGGAAGTTGCTGAGATTCAGGAACAGTTCCAGTCTGGTCTGGTAACTGCTGGCGAACGTTACAACAAAGTTATCGATATTTGGGCCGCCGCTAACGAACGCGTTTCCAAAGCGATGATGGATAACCTGCAAACTGAAACCGTGATTAACCGTGATGGCGAAGAAGAGCAGCAGGTATCGTTCAACAGCATCTACATGATGGCCGACTCCGGTGCGCGTGGTTCTGCTGCACAGATTCGTCAGCTGGCCGGTATGCGTGGTCTGATGGCTAAGCCAGATGGCTCAATCATCGAAACGCCGATCACCGCGAACTTCCGTGAAGGTCTGAACGTACTCCAGTACTTCATCTCCACGCACGGTGCGCGTAAAGGTCTTGCGGATACCGCACTGAAAACCGCTAACTCCGGTTATCTGACGCGTCGTCTGGTAGACGTAGCGCAGGATCTGGTTGTTACCGAAGATGACTGCGGCACGTTCGAAGGCATCATGATGACTCCGGTCATCGAAGGTGGCGACGTTAAAGAGCCGCTGCGTGAGCGTGTACTGGGTCGTGTAACGGCTGAAGACGTTCTGAAGCCAGGCACTGCGGACATCCTGATCCCGCGTAACACCCTGATCGATGAGCACTGGTGTGATGTGATCGAACTGAATTCAGTCGATGCGATCAAAGTGCGCTCGGTTGTTGGCTGTGAAACCGACTTCGGTGTGTGTGCACACTGCTACGGTCGCGATCTGGCACGTGGTCACATCATCAACAAAGGTGAGGCCATCGGTGTTATCGCAGCACAGTCCATCGGTGAGCCGGGTACACAGCTGACGATGCGTACGTTCCACATCGGTGGTGCGGCATCTCGTGCGGCTGCTGAATCCAGCATCCAGGTGAAGAACAAAGGTACTATCAAGCTGACCAACGCGAAGTCAGTAACCAACTCCTCAGGGAAACTGGTTATCGTTTCACGTAACGTTGAGCTGAAGATGATCGACGAGTTCGGTCGTACCAAAGAGAGCTATAAAGTACCTTACGGTGCGGTCATGGCTAAAGGTGATGGCGAGCAGGTTGCCGCGGGCGAAACCGTAGCAAACTGGGATCCGCATACCATGCCGGTAATCACCGAAGTGGGCGGTTTCATTCGCTTCACTGACATGATCGACGGCCAGACCATCACGCGTCAGACTGACGACTTAACCGGTCTGTCATCGCTGGTGGTTCTGGATTCTGCAGAACGTACTGCGGGTGGTAAAGATCTGCGTCCTGCGCTGAAAATTATCGATGCCAACGGAAATGACGTTCTGATTCCAGGTACCGACATGCCAGCACAGTACTTCCTGCCGGGCAAAGCAATTGTTCAGCTGGAAGATGGCGTTAAGATCAGTGCCGGTGACACGCTGTCGCGTGTTCCGCAGGAATCTGGCGGTACCAAGGATATTACCGGTGGTCTGCCGCGCGTTGCTGACTTGTTCGAAGCGCGTCGTCCGAAAGAGCCAGCAATCCTGGCGGAGATCAGCGGTATCATCTCCTTCGGTAAAGAGACTAAAGGTAAGCGTCGTCTGGTGATTACGCCGGTTGATGGTAGCGATCCGTACGAAGAGATGATTCCAAAATGGCGTCAGCTTAACGTATTCGAAGGTGAGCGCGTAGAACGTGGTGACGTCGTATCTGACGGCCCAGAGTCTCCGCACGACATCCTGCGTCTGCGTGGCGTCCATGCTGTGACCCGTTACATCACTAACGAAGTGCAGGAAGTTTACCGTCTGCAAGGCGTTAAGATTAACGATAAACACATCGAAGTCATCGTTCGTCAGATGCTGCGTAAAGCAACCATCTCGAGCGTGGGAAGCACCGACTTCCTGGAAGGTGAGCAGGCTGAATACTCACGCATCAAGATCTCTAACCGTGAACTTGAAGCGAATGGCAAAATCGGCGCAACATTCATGCGCGATCTGCTGGGTATCACCAAAGCGTCACTGGCAACCGAATCGTTCATCTCTGCAGCATCGTTCCAGGAGACCACGCGTGTCCTGACCGAAGCAGCAGTTGCAGGTAAGCGTGATGAACTGCGCGGCCTGAAAGAGAACGTCATCGTGGGTCGTCTGATCCCAGCCGGTACCGGTTATGCTTATCACCAGGATCGTATGCGTCGCCGCTCTGCGGGCGAAGCACCGGTTGCACCGCAGGTCACTGCGGATGAAGCCTCTGCGAGCCTGGCTGAATTGCTGAACGCCGGTCTGGGCGGAAGCGACGACGAGTAATTCGTCTGCTAAAGCTGACCAATAAAAAACCCTGCCTCGGCAGGGTTTTTTTTCGTCTTCATTTTGTCAGAACTTACGGCAGACATCTTCGCGGGTCAGTCCGATGTCGCGGAGCTGGTTATCACTCAGTTTTGACAGAATGCGGTGAGTTTCACGTCGTGCTTTCCAGTGTTTAACCATACGCAAAGCGCCGCGGAAGATATCCAGTAAAGTGACGTCAAAAGGTTTAGCCGCGCGGTTTTGATCGAATTCCATAATCCTTGCCCTCAGTAGGTTGCCTGAGATGCATTGTCCAATTCTTGCGCATTATGATACAGACGCAAAAATCACTTATCTTTAACATACAGATTGCGTTGTGGTGGATCTGAATGGTAATAATGAAGGCTATCTGTACTGGTTTATTATCATTAATGGCTGGGTGAGGCATACGATGACGCGCTACCAACATTTAGCATGTTTGCTTTCGGATCGTATAGAGCAAGGGCTGTACCGCAGCGGTGAACGCTTGCCGTCGGTACGCACGCTTAGCCTGGAACACGGCGTGAGTATCAGCACCGTTCAGCAGGCATATCATCTGCTGGAAGAGAAGCAGCTGATTGTGCCACAGCCACGTTCCGGATATTTCGTTGCAACACGCAAAGCGACGCCGCCGATGCCGGCAATAACCCGACCTGCACAGCGTCCGGTGGAAATCACGCAGTGGGAATCGGTGCTGGAGTTGCTCAGCAGCCGAACTAATAGCGATGTGTTGCAACTTGGCAGCGGTATGCCTGATCTGACCCAGCCCACGTTGAAACCGCTGTGGAAAATTCAGAGCCGTATGGCGCAGAAGCAGGATATTGATCAGCTTAACTATGACAGTTTGCTGGGCGTCGCGGCACTGCGCGAACAAGTTGCGCGCCTGACGATCGACAGCGGTTGTCAGCTCACGGCAGACGATATCGTGATCACCACCGGCTGCCATGAAGCGTTGTCGATTTCGATTCGTGCGATATGCCAGGCCGGTGACATCATTGCGGTGGAGTCGCCGACTTTCCACGGCACCATGCAAACCCTGCGTGGCTTCGGCATTCGCGCCATTGAGATTCCCACCGATTCGGTCACCGGCATCAGCCTGGAAGCGCTGGAACTTGCGTTCGAACAGTGGCCGATCAAAGCGGTGGTGGTGGTGCCAAACTGCAATAATCCGCTGGGCTTTATCATGCCGGAATCTCGCAAACGTGCGCTGGTGACGCTGGCGCAGCGTTTCGATGCCGCGATTATTGAGGACGATGTGTACGGTGAGCTGGCGTGGGAGTATCCGCGTCCGGTTACTATCAAGTCGCTGGATCACGATGGCCGCGTGTTGCTGTGCAGTTCCTTCTCCAAGACGCTGGCGCCGGGGCTGCGTGTTGGTTGGGTGGCGCCGGGGCGCTATCGCGATCGCGTGCTGCACATGAAATATATCAGCACCGGATCGACGGCCACACAGCCGCAGCATGCGGTCGCCGAGTTTATTCGCCTTGGTCATTATCTGCCGCATTTGCGGCGCATGCGTCAGGTGTATCAACGCAACTACGAAACCTTTAGCTGCTGGGTACGCCACTACTTCCCGTGCGGGATTTGTGTGTCGCGTCCGCAGGGCAGTTTCCTGATGTGGATTGAATTGCCAGAGGCGTTTGACGCGGTCAGGCTCAATACCGAATTGCGTGAGCTGAACATGCAGGTTGCCGTGGGCTCGCTGTTTTCAGCCTCGGGTAAGTATCGCAACTGCTTGCGCCTGAATTATGGTTTGCCAATGAATGAGCACACAGAGCAGGCGATAGCCCAACTCGGCGCAGCGGTAGAACGTGCCATGCTGGCTTGCAGTGTGGAAACCGTGCATACCTCCTCCCTGACTATGTGAAGAAAGGCAGGGCTGGGAGAGGTTAAGACCAGCCCTGGCCCGCTGCAAGCGACAGCGGGCAGGTACACTTTAGTCTTGTCAGGAAATGACGCCAGCCCTCACATCACGCTGCTGCGCGGCAGATTCCAGCGTTTCATCCTCACTTACCACGCCTTACATTGTTTCTGCAGGTTCGATTCCATTTTCCACCAGTGACAGCAACTGCTGCGTTGCTGCGCGCCAGTCGGTGGCCTGGGTAATCGCGCTCACTACCGCAATGCTGCCCACGCCGGTAGCCAACACTTCCGGCACGCGCGCCAGTGAAATACCGCCAATCGCCACGGTTGGCACATCCTGCAAACGCGCCAGGTGGCGTTTCAATTCCACCACGCCCTGCGGCGCAGAAGGCATGTCTTTGGTTTGCGTAGGATAGATGTGGCCAAGCGCAATGTAAGAAGGGCGCAGCGCCAGAGCCCGATCCAACTCGGCATCGTCATGCGTCGATAAACCCAGACGCAAACCCGCCTCACGAATGGCCGCCAGATCGGCCACATCGAGATCTTCCTGGCCGAGGTGCACGCCATAAGCGTGATATTTAATGGCTAAGCGCCAGTAATCATTGATAAACAGGCGAGCGCGATAATGTTTGCCAAGTGCAATCGCCTCGCGTACCGCATCTTCCACCTCATGATCTTCACAATCTTTGATGCGCAACTGTATGGTGCGCACACCAGCTTCCAGCAAGCGCGCGATCCATTCCACGCTATCAACAACCGGATACAGCCCCAGTTTTGGGGCTGTGGCAGGAAAGGCGTTGGTCATACATTTTCCTCTTTAAGGGTATCGGCAGCGTGATAGATCTCGCCGCCACGATTGCGGAAGGCGTCCGACATTTGCGCCATACCCATCTCAATCGGTTGGGCTTCAGCCTGTTGGCGGGCGGCAAACTCACGCACTTCCTGCGTAATTTTCATCGAGCAGAATTTCGGGCCGCACATTGAGCAGAAGTGCGCCACTTTTCCCGATTCCTGCGGCAGGGTTTCATCGTGATAGGCGCGTGCGGTGTGTGGATCGAGCGCCAGATTGAACTGATCTTCCCAGCGAAATTCAAAACGCGCTTTCGACATTGCATTGTCGCGGATCTGCGCGCCCGGATGACCTTTCGCCAGATCCGCTGCGTGCGCGGCGATCTTGTAAGTGATCAGCCCTTGCTTCACATCCTCTTTATTCGGCAAACCGAGGTGCTCTTTCGGCGTGACGTAACACAGCATGGCGCAGCCGAACCAGCCAATCATGGCCGCGCCGATGCCGGAAGTGAAATGGTCATAGCCGGGCGCGATATCGGTGGTGAGCGGGCCAAGCGTGTAAAACGGGGCTTCGTGACAGTGCTCAAGCTGTTCGGTCATATTGCGACGAATCATCTGCATCGGCACATGGCCCGGACCTTCAATCATCACCTGCACATCGTATTCCCAGGCGATTTTGGTCAGTTCGCCCAGCGTATGCAGTTCAGCAAATTGCGCCTCATCGTTGGCATCCTGAATCGAGCCGGGACGCAGGCCGTCGCCGAGTGATAGTGCCACATCGTAGGCGGCACAAATTTCACAAATCTCGCGGAAGTGCAGATAGAGGAAGCTTTCGGTGTGATGCGACAGGCACCATTTCGCCATAATCGAGCCGCCGCGCGACACAATGCCGGTCAGGCGTTTGGCCGTCATCGGCACATAGCGCAGCAGCACGCCGGCGTGAATGGTGAAGTAGTCAACGCCTTGTTCCGCCTGCTCCAGCAGCGTGTCGCGGAAAATCTCCCAGTTGAGATCTTCTGCAATGCCGTTCACTTTCTCCAGAGCCTGATAAATCGGCACCGTACCAATCGGCACCGGGCTGTTACGCAAAATCCACTCACGCGTTTCATGGATGTAGCGGCCAGTAGAGAGATCCATCACGGTGTCTGCGCCCCAGCGTGTTGACCACACCAGCTTCTCCACTTCCTCTTCAATTGATGAGCTCACCGCAGAGTTGCCAATGTTGGCATTCACCTTCACCAGGAAGTTTCGGCCGATAATCATCGGTTCGGATTCGGGATGGTTGATGTTAGAGGGAATGATGGCGCGGCCGCTGGCCACTTCCTGACGGACAAATTCCGCGGTGATATTTTCCGGCAAGTTAGCGCCAAAGCTGTGACCCGGATGCTGCTGTAGCAGCACTTCACCGCGAATACGCTCGCGGCCCATGTTTTCACGCAGCGCAATAAACTCCATCTCCGGCGTGATGATGCCCTGACGCGCATAGTGCAGTTGAGTAACCCGGTGACATGCTTTGGCACGGCGCGGTTGCGGCAGATGCTCAAAACGCAGATGGTCCAGGCCTTCATCCGCCAGACGCTGCTGTGTGTAACTGGAACTCAGCTGGTGGATGGTTTCGCTGTCGCCGCGCTCTTCGATCCAATTGGCACGCAGCCTGGCGAGCCCCTGATGCACATCGATGGTGGCTTGAGGATCGCCATAAGCGCCGGCGGTGTCGTAAACCGGCACCGCTTCATTCGGCTCATAGCGCGGATTCTCTTTGCTGCCGCCAATGTGTGTCGGACTGAGCTGTATCTCACGCATCGGCACACGAATATCCGCGCGGCTGCCGGTGATCCAGATACGTTTGGAGTTGGGGAAAGCGGTTCCCTGCAGGGAATCGATAAATTCTTGCGCCTGAGCGCGTTGTTCACGACGAGAAGTTTTAGCAGACATAGCAAGTTTCCGGAAAAGGTTGGAAGTTGCTTGTCCAGAGTTCGGAAGGAGTAACAGGTACGGTGCCGGGCGCCAACATGCACCGTGCTGATAATGTCTACTCTTGTTCCCTTCGCAGGTACTAACCTGATCAGGTTCCGCGGATCCCGAATTAACGGTCTCAGCCCCGAAGGGCACTCCGACAAGTTGGTGTTTTACGATATAAGCTACTTTGCTTGCTATTTCACGCCCGGGCAGTGCTCGTGACCGTCACGTACTACGTGTACGCTCCGGTCCCTGCGCGCTGTCCGAGCGTGAACTCGCTGCGCACGCTACGCTTATATCGCAAAATTTACCTCTTCATGTTTCAGGAAGAGGAATTAAAAAAAGCCCATTTAGCATAAGAGGGCTTTTCTTGAATAACAAGTTTTTTACATCTTCAGAATTTAAGCCGGGCGGGCGATGATGCTGTCGTTGGCAACCGGCGGACGCGCCAGCTGGTTGTCCCAGGCGAGCTGCACCAGTTTGTCTTCCAGCGTAAAGCGCGATTCCAGCACTTCGCCGACTTCGGAGAGTGCGGTTTGAAAATCCACGCAATTATCATCGTTAATCGCTTGCTGCAGATGGCTGTCATAGAGCTGCATGATGCGATCGGTATTCGCCTCAAGTGCCGGGTAAATCTGCGCGGCCACGATTAATGGGCTATCACCTTGCATCTCACTTATGATGTGTTCATACACGCTGAAATGGCCGGTGGACAGGTAATCCACCAGGTTGTGACAAAATGCATCCAGCGCCTGTTCATCCAGCGTGGATAACGCATCTTTTTGTGGCTTCATGCCAATAAGCTCGTAGTAAGTGACGAGCAACTGTCGACGGGCGCGCAGCCATGAATCGACCAATTCATTTCCACCGCCAACACGCTCTGTCAGGTTCTCTAACTGGTTAAGCATATGGGGCTCCAGGTAGGTTATAGTTGTTTATTACACACTTAATATTAGGATTTCAGCGTGCGATTTGACGCTAAGGACAACGATTAAGATGCAACGTGAGATCTCAAGCTTAGACGCTGGATGGTGGGTTGTCAGCCATGAGCAAAAACTTTGGTTGCCGCAGGGCGAATTGCCGCATGGCTTAGCCAGCGATTTTGGCCTCAGCGGCAGCAACGCGATTTTGATCGGCGAGTGGCAGGGCGAGAATGTCTGGCTGGTACGTGAATCGCGTCCGGACAGCATGGGCTCGGTGCGCCAACTGATTGATGAGGATGTCGGCCTGTTCCAAATCGCCGGACGTGGTGTGCAGCTGGCGGAGTTTTACCGCTCGCATCGCTGGTGCGGCTATTGCGGCCATGAGATGCACATCAGCAAACGCGAATTTGCCTGCTTGTGCAATCACTGCCGCGAGCGTTATTACCCGCAAATTGCGCCGTGCATCATCGTGGCTATCCGCCGTGGCGATGAGATCCTGCTCGCCAATCATGCGCGTCATCGTAACAATATCTACACCGTGCTGGCGGGCTTCGTCGAAGTGGGCGAAACCTTAGAACAAGCGGTGGCGCGGGAAGTGATGGAGGAGAGCAACGTGCGGGTGAAAAACGTGCGTTACGTTACCTCACAGCCGTGGCCGTTCCCGCACTCTCTGATGATGGCGTATATGGCGGAATATGACGGCGGCGATCTGCAACACGACGGTAAAGAGCTGCTGGATGCCGGTTGGTATCGCTACGACGATCTGCCGCTGTTACCGCCGCCCGGCACGGTGGCGCGTCGCCTGATTGAAGATACCGTTGCCCTGTGTCGCGCCAGCGCGGCGTGAAAATGCTACACTGCCGGCCTTAGCATGAGAGAGCCCATTATGAGTGAACTGAAGAACGATCGTTATCTGCGCGCCCTGTTACGTCAGCCGGTAGATGTCACGCCGGTATGGATGATGCGACAAGCCGGGCGCTATTTGCCGGAGTACAAAGCCACGCGCGCTGAAGCCGGTGATTTTATGTCGCTGTGTAAGAATGCTGAGCTGGCGTGTGAAGTCACGCTGCAACCGCTGCGTCGCTATGCGCTGGATGCGGCAATCCTCTTCAGCGATATCCTCACCATTCCGGATGCGATGGGACTTGGGCTCTACTTTGAGACCGGCGAAGGCCCGCGCTTCTCCAATCCGATCACCTGCCGAGCGGATGTCGACAAGCTGCCGGTGCCGGATCCAGAGCAAGAACTCGGTTATGTGATGAACGCGGTACGTACCATTCGTCACAACCTGAAAGGCGAAGTGCCGCTGATCGGTTTCTCCGGCAGCCCGTGGACGCTGGCAACCTACATGGTTGAAGGCGGCAGTAGCAAAGCGTTCACCAAAATCAAAAAGATGATGTACGCCGAGCCGCAAACCCTGCACAAGCTGCTGGATAAGCTGGCCGACAGCGTGATTCTTTATCTCAATGCGCAGATCAGAGCTGGCGCGCAGTCGATCATGGTGTTCGACACATGGGGCGGCGTGCTGACCGGCCGCGACTATCGCGAATTCTCGCTCTATTACATGCATAAAATCGTCGATAGCGTGCTGCACGAGAATGAAGGTCGCCGCGTTCCTATTACGCTGTTCACCAAAGGTGGCGGCCAATGGCTGGAAGCGATAGCCGCGACCGGCTGTGATGCGCTGGGACTCGACTGGACCACCGATATCGCCGATGCGCGTCGTCGCGTGGGTGACAAAGTGGCGCTGCAGGGCAACATGGATCCTTCCATGCTGTATGCACCGCCTGCGCGCATCGAGCAGGAAGTGGCCGGGATTCTCGAAGGTTTTGGCGCGGGCGAAGGTCACGTGTTTAACCTGGGCCACGGCATCCATCCAGATGTGCCGCCTGAGCATGCCGGTGCATTTGTTGAAGCGGTGCACCGTCTGTCACGTCCGTATCATCAGGGCTGATGATGGATTTAGCCGCACTTCGCCAGGAACAGTTACAGCGCGCTGCTGATGTGGTGCGGCAGGATGATTTCGACGTGCTGCCGCCGCGCTTTATTGGTGGTGCCGACGTGGGGTTTGAACAGGGCGGCGAGATCACGCGCGCGGCTCTGGTCATCCTCGAGTATCCATCCTTAAAGCTGGTGGAACACCGCATTGCGCGCGTGGCCACCACCATGCCCTATATTCCGGGCTTCTTATCCTTCCGCGAAATGCCGGCGCTGCTGGAAGCCTGGCAGCAGCTCTCCCAGTTGCCCGATCTGCTGTTTGTCGATGGCCACGGTATTTCCCATCCCCGTCGGCTTGGCGTGGCGGCACATTTCGGTTCGCTGGTGGATGTGCCCACCATTGGCGTGGCGAAGAAGCGTTTGTGTGGACGTTTTGCTGAGCTGGACGCCGAGCCAGGCAGCCGTCAGCCGCTGCTCGACAAAGGCGAACAGATTGGCTGGGTATGGCGCAGTAAAGCGCGCTGTAATCCGCTATTTATCTCGACCGGCCATCGCGTCAGCATGGATAGCGCGTTGCATTGGGTAGAAGTTTGTACCGCAGGCTATCGTTTGCCGGAACCGACGCGTTGGGCGGATGCTGTCGCCTCCGGACGCCCGGCCTTTCTGCGCTGGCAAAACACGCCTTAACGCTGTTTGTGCCCGGCTTTTGCGGTACACTGCCGCCAGCTAAACTATTGAGAGTAAGTTTGATGTTACAGAATCCCGTCCATTTGCGTCTGGCGAAGCTTGAAAGCTGGCAGCATATGACTTTCATGGCCTGCCTTTGCGAGCGCATGTTCCCCAACTATTGGGCTTTTTGTCAGCAGACCGCATTCGCCGATCCGCAACTCTATCGCCGCATCCTCGATCTCATCTGGGAAAGCCTGACGGTCAAAGATGCCAAAATCAATTTCGACGGTCAGCTGGAGAAATTTGAAGCGGCGATCCCGGATGGTGACGATTTTGAGGTTTACGGTGTTCATCCGGCGATTGATGCCTGCGTGGCCTTGAGTGAACTGCTGCATGCACAGCTCAGCGGCGAAACGCTTGAGCACGCCGTTGAAGTCAGCCGTACATCGATCACCACCGTGGCGATTCTGGAAATGACGCAGGCCGGTCGCGAAATGACCGACGAAGAGCTGCGCGGAAATCAGGCTGTCATCGATGAATGGGATCTGCAGTGGGAGATTTTCCGCCTGCTGTCAGAGTGTGAGGAGCGCGACCTTGAATTGATTAAAGGCCTGCGTGCAGACCTGCGCGAAGCGGGAATCAGTAACATCGGTATACTTTTTCAGCAATAAGGCAAGAAAACGTGACTTCAGGCCCGAATTACCGCGCCTGGAGGCTTCACATCAGCCCCCAGTCTGGTCTACATTTGGGGGGCTGAAAATTGTGGCTATCGGTGCGTGCCGGCTGAACAAGGTCTGAGAATGGCTTTTCCCTCGCACTCGTTGCTTAGCAAGCGATAAATACACTTTAAGGATAACTTATGAACAAGACTCAACTGATTGATGTGATCGCAGAGAAAGCTGACCTGTCTAAAACCCAGGCTAAGACTGCGCTGGAATCTACCCTGGCTGCGATCACTGAGTCTCTGAAAGAAGGTGATGCTGTACAACTGGTTGGTTTTGGTACTTTTAAAGTGAACCACCGCGCTGAGCGTACCGGTCGCAACCCGCAGACTGGCAAAGAGATCAAAATTGCAGCAGCTAACGTGCCAGCGTTCGTTTCAGGCAAAGCTCTGAAAGACGCTGTTAAGTAAGTTTCCGCATTGCGGTTTAGCTTTAAAAGAGGGGGCGTTAGCGCCCCTTTTTGTTGCCGGGACCTGCCATGCTGAATTCAATTCCTCAGCGCGTTTGCGCCCTGTTATTTGGTGCGCTGCTGACGGGCTGTAGCTCCACTCCTGAACTTCCTGCCTTCACGGCGAGCGGCTATCTGGCCGACCGCGGCACCGTGCGCATCTGGCGCAAGAATAGCGACCATCAAGTTGTTCACCTGCGTACGGTCTTCACGCCGTTTAATGGCGATGCGATGGAAACCACTGACTACAATTGGCAGCAGCAGAAGCTGATTAGTGTCGAACGGCGCGTCGCGGGTGCACAGCCGGATGATGTCACCTTACGCTTCGATCATCAGGGCAATCTCAATTTCATGCAGCGCCAGCTGGCGGGGCGACGTGAAGCGGTCAGCGCTGATAGCGTTGAACTATATCGCTTCGATGCGCAGCGCATGCTGGATCAGAGCAATGCGTTGCTTGCAGGCCGTGTATTACTGCGTCAGGGCCATTGGCTGGGTGGCAATCAGGTGCGTGAGTGCGATGACAAGCTGGTGAATGTGGCCTTTGATCGCGACACGCTGTATACGCTAGGTCGCCAGCAGCAGAGCCATACTGCGCCATTGATGGTGTCGTGGCTGGAAGCGCCGGAAGGTGTGCAACTGCTGCGTGCTACGCCGGATGACGAATGCAGCTGGCAGCCAAAAGAGAGTGATTTCTGAGATGCGGATAAGTGAAGGGGCACCTGCTGTGCCCCTTTGCGTACTTATTTGCGGTTAATCGCGCGGTAGCCGATATCGCGGCGGCAGAAGCTGCCATCCCACGAAATATGCTGCGCCAGCGCATACGCGTTCTTCTGCGCAGCGGCAACATCGTCGCCCAGCGCGGTCACGCACAGTACGCGACCACCGTTGGTGACCACCAGATCGTCCTTCATGGTGGTGCCAGCATGGAACACTTTGCCATCCGGTACTTCTTCCAGCGGCAGACCGTGAATCTGATCGCCCGTGTTGTAATCGCCCGGATAACCACCCGCCGCTAACACCACGCCGAGAGAGGGACGCGGATCCCACTGCGAGGTTTGCTGATCCAGTTTACCGTCGGTCGCCGCCAGACACAGCGCCACCAGATCCGACTGCAGGCGCAGCATGATCGGCTGAGTTTCCGGATCGCCGAAGCGGCAGTTAAATTCAATCACTTTAGGATGACCGGCCTTATCGATCATCAACCCAGCGTACAGGAAGCCGGTATAAATGTTGCCTTCTGCTTTCATACCGTTAACGGTTGGCCAGATGATCTGATCCATCACGCGCTGGTGGATCTCATCGGTCACCACGGGCGCCGGAGAATACGCGCCCATGCCGCCGGTATTTGGACCGGTATCGCCATCGCCGACACGTTTGTGATCCTGGCTGGTGGCCATCGGCAGCACGTTGTTGCCGTCGACCATCACGATGAAGCTGGCCTCTTCGCCATCGAGGAACTCTTCAATCACGATGCGGTGACCAGCATCGCCGAACGCATTGCCAGCCAGCATGTCCTGCACAGCGGCTTCGGCTTCCGCCAGTTCCATCGCCACGATCACGCCTTTACCGGCCGCCAGACCGTCAGCTTTGATCACGATCGGTGCGCCTTTCTCACGCAGATACGCCAGCGCAGGCTCCACTTCGGTAAAGTTCTGGTATTCGGCGGTTGGAATCTGCTGACGTGCCAGGAAATCTTTGGTGAACGCCTTTGAGCCTTCCAGCTGGGCAGCGGCTTGCGTTGGGCCAAAGATCTTCAGACCTGCAGCACGGAACGCATCAACCACGCCAATCACCAGCGGTGCTTCCGGACCAACGATGGTCAGATCGATCTTTTCCTGCTGAGCAAAGGCCAGCAGCGCGGGAACGTCGGTGGCGCTGATTGCCACGTTTTGCAGAGCCGGCTCGAGCGCGGTGCCCGCATTGCCAGGCGCGACAAATACTGTTTCCGCCAGTGGCGATTGTGCCGCTTTCCATGCCAGCGCGTGTTCACGTCCGCCATTACCAATCACTAAAATTTTCATCTGTACTGCTCCCAACAATTAATGGCGGAAATGACGCATGTCGGTAAAGATCATCGCGATGCCGTGCTCATCAGCGGCGGCAATCACCTCATCATCACGGATTGAACCGCCTGGCTGAATCACGCAACTGATACCGACAGCCGCAGCGGCGTCGATACCGTCGCGGAACGGGAAGAAGGCATCAGACGCCATCGCGGAGCCTTTCACTTCCAGACCTTCGTCACCGGCTTTGATACCGGCAATTTTGGCCGAGTAAACGCGGCTCATCTGGCCGGCGCCAATGCCGATGGTCATGTTGTCACGTGCGTAGACGATGGCGTTGGATTTAACGAACTTCGCCACTTTCCAGCAGAACAGCGCATCACGCATTTCCTGCTCAGTTGGCTGACGTTTGCTGACAACGCGCAGCTGGCTGGCATCGACCATGCCCAGATCGCGATCCTGAACCAGCACACCGCCGTTTACGCGTTTGAAATCCAGCGCCGCAACGCGACCTTGCCACTGACCACACACCAGAACGCGCACGTTCTGCTTGGCAGCGGTAACTTTCAGTGCCGCTTCGCTGGCGGATGGCGCGATGATCACTTCAACAAACTGACGGCTGATGATCGCCTGCGCGGTGGCTTCGTCCAGCTCGCGGTTAAAGGCGATGATGCCACCGAAAGCGGAAGTCGGATCGGTTTTGTAGGCACGCTCGTAAGCGTCAAGTATCGAACCACCAACTGCCACGCCGCATGGATTAGCGTGTTTGACGATCACACAAGCGGCTTCGTCGAACTCTTTCACGCATTCAAGTGCGGCATCGGTATCGGCGATATTGTTGTATGAGAGCGCTTTGCCCTGAACTTGCTGCGCGGTGGCAACAGAAGCTTCAGCAACATTCTCTTCTATATAGAAGGCAGCATCCTGATGGCTGTTCTCGCCGTAACGCATATCCTGCTTCTTAATGAAGTTGAGGTTCAGCGTGCGCGGGAAGCGGCCGGCCGGTTCTTTGCTGTCGCTGTGATAAGCCGGCACCAGGCTACCGAAGTAGTTGGCGATCATGCTGTCGTAGGCGGCAGTGTGTTCGAAAGCTTTGATGGCCAGATCGAAACGCGTTTCTAGCGTGAGCGAGTTTTCGTTGGCATCCAGCTCGGCAATGATCGCTTCGTAATCGCTGCTCTTCACCACGATCGCCACGTCTTTGTGGTTCTTCGCCGCTGAGCGAACCATGGTTGGGCCACCGATATCGATGTTCTCAACCGCGTCAGCTAATGAGCAATCAGGTTTGGCAACGGTTTGTGCGAAGGGATAAAGGTTGACGACCACCATGTCGATTGGGTTGATGGCGTGTTCAGCCATGATCGCATCATCCTGACCACGACGACCCAAAATGCCGCCATGCACTTTCGGGTGCAGCGTTTTGACGCGTCCATCCATCATTTCCGGGAAACCGGTGTAGTCAGAAACTTCGGTGACGGGCAAGCCCGCATCTGCCAGCAGACGTGCTGTACCGCCTGTGGAGAGCAGCTCAACACCACGACTGGAGAGTGCCTGAGCAAATTCGAGGATACCGGCTTTGTCAGAGACACTGAGTAGAGCGCGGCGTACAGGACGACGTTGTTGCATGGTGGTTTTATCCCTTGGCTTTGTTTCGCGTAATAAAGAGCGTTACATCAAGCTTAGTGTCTCTCTTCTATATAGAAGGAAACGCTTGCCTCATGTAACGCCCCAAAAGGGGCATCCTTGACGTCGCCGGGCATTGTAGCGAAAACGTTTGCGTGATGCTCGCCTAAATTCATTTGTGCGGCAGAGTGTGGATAACACTGTGTGTAACTGCGTATAAGGCGGGGTTTTGCTGTGGAATGCAGCGAACGGTTGTTTTTATTGAATTTAGCGGTTGCGTGCTGAGAACAACTCCCTATAATGCGCATCCATCAACACGGCACAACGGTTTACGAAGTGCGGTGTTGGTGAGGAAGATTCGATAAGAACTTCCGCCGGATGAAAACGCTGAAAAAAGTGTTTGACTCCGAAGGAGAGTAGCGTAGTATACGCCACCTCGCGACAGACGGTTCAGCCGCTGTTCGCAACGCTCTTTAACAATTTATCAGACAATCTGTG